>NZ_MJAJ01000099.1 GCF_001746365.1 Streptomyces sp. LUP30 | reverse complement strand
CCCTGCAGGGCGGGCAGGGCGGTGAGCGCGGCGGCGGCTGCGGTGCCGGCGAGGACGGTACGGCGGGATGCCTGCATGGGGGTACCTCGGGGGGGCAGGGCGGTGAGCGCGGCGGCGGGGGGGCGGGGGCGGGCGGCTCGCCCGCGTCGGCGGGGGTCTCCACCGGGCACGGCTGCCCGCCGCCGTGAGGCGGGGTGCTGGGGGCGGCCGGGGGCGCTCGGCCGGGTCGCTGCGCGGTGGGGGGGCGCGCCCCGGGCGCCGGTGGGCCGCGGCCGACGCGGAGTCCGGCGGCCGGAGTCCGGCGGCCGGCGGTTCTGCCGGGCGGCGGCGTTACCCCTTGATCGCCCCCGTCAGCATGCCCTTCTTGAAGTGCTTCTGCACGAACGGCGAGAGCACCGCGACCGGCAGCAGGGCCATCACCATCACCGCCATCTGGACGGCCAGCCCGGACAGTTGACCGGTCTTGATGGCCTGGCCGAGGCCGACCGGCGCCTCCTGCTTCTGGACGAGCTGGATCATCACGTTCTGCAGCGGCATCATGTCCTGGTCGTTCAGGTACAGCGAGGCGTTGAACCACGCGCTCCAGTACCCGACGGCGTAGAACAGGGTGATCACCGCGAGGACCGCTCGCGACAGCGGCATGACGATCTGCCACAGGATCCTGAAGTCGCCGGCCCCGTCGATGCGGGCGCTGTCGATGAGTTCCTGCGAGATGCCCATGAAGAAGCCGCGCAGGACCAGGATGTTGAAGACGCTGATCGCGCTCGGCAGGATCAGCGCGAGATAGCTGTCCGTCAGACCGAGCGACTGCACCAGCAGGTACGTCGGGATGAGGCCGGCGCTGAAGAACATCGTGGCGAGCAGGGCCAGGAGCAGCCAGCGATGGCCCAGCGACCCGGTCCGGGACAGTCCGTAGGCGCACAGCACCGACACCGCCATCGAGAACAGCGTGCCGACCAGCGTGATCAGGACGCTGATCACCGCCGCCCGGGTCACCTGCCCGCCGCTCAGCAGCTCCCGGTAGGCGACGAAGGTGACGCCCCTGGGGATCATCACCAGGCCGCCCGCCTCGTCGATCGTCTTTCGGGAGGAGAGGCTGGTGACGACCACGATCCAGATGGGGAAGAGAATCCCCAGACAGGCCAGCGACAGGACGAGGGCCTTGCCCGCGAGGCCCGCCCCGCCGGGCTCCTCCTCCCAGGACGGCCGGGGCGGGGCGGACCACAACCCGCTCGCGCCGGCCGGTTTGCGCGCCGGCTTCTCCAGAGTCGCGCTCACTTCTTGTACACCCCCTGCTCGCCCATGAGATGGGCCACCTTGTTCGCGGCGAGGACCAGCCCGAGGCTGACGACGCCCTTGACCAGACCGGCGGCGGCCGCGTAGCCGAAGTCCTGGTTGCGCACACCGTTCCACCAGACGAAGGTGTCGAGGACCTCGGACGCGCCCGGTCCCACCGCGTCGCGTTGCAGCAGGATCTGTTCGAACCCGACCGTCAGCGCGTCGCCGACCCTCAGCACCAGCAGCAGCGCGATCACCGGGCGCAGGGCCGGGAGCGTCACGTGCCACATGCGGCGCCAGCGGCCGGCGCCGTCCATCGCCGCGGCCTCGTACAGGTCGGTCGGGACGGAGGCCAGGGCCGCGAGGAAGACGATGATCCCCCACCCCGCGTCCTTCCACACGCTCTCCGCGGTGATCAGGAACTTGAAGGTCCCTGGGTCGGTCATGATGTCGAGGCCGTCGTAGCCGTGCTGTCGCAGCAGTTGGGAGAGCAGGCCCGCGCCGCCGAACAACTGCTGGAAGACGGCGATGACCAGGACCCAGGAGAAGAAGTGGGGCAAGTAGAGGATCGCCTGCGAGAGGGCCCGCACCTTCGGTCTGACCACGCTGTTGATGAGCAGCGCGAGCATGATCGGGATGGGGAAGTACAGCACCAGCTGGAGGCTGAACAGCACCAGGGTGTTGCGGACCGCGTCCCAGAACGCCGAGTCCGCGAAGATCCGCTGGAAGTTGTCGAACCCGACCCAGGGGCTGTGCAGGATCGAGACGATCCCGTTGTCGCTGACGTAGGGGTCGTAGTCCTGGAAGGCGACGACGTTGCCGAGGATCGGCAGGTAGCTGAAGACCAGGACGAGGAGGACGGCCGGCAGGGTCATCAGGAGCAGGACCCGGTCGCGTCGGAACCTCAGACGCAGGCTCAGTTTCCCCGAGGGGGGTTTTCGCGGGGCGTCCGCTTCGCCACCGGGCGCCGCCGGTGTGCCCGCCGTCTCGTCCGCCTCGGCCTCGTTCCGAGGCACCGTGCTGTGGGCCACGGCGTTCTCCTTGCCTCGCTGCCGGTCAGCTCGCCGCCGTGCCGTTGTCGTCGAGCAGCTTCTGGTACCAGTCGCGCAGTTTGTCGCCGCCCTTGCTCTTCCAGTCGGAGACGGCCTGCTGCATGTCGCTGATCTTCTTGCGGCCGCGGGTGATGTCGTCCTCGAGCTGCTCGAAGCCGTCGGAGAGGTTGGTGTAGCGGGCCGGCTCCGTGATCTGCATGCCGTAGAAGGAGGACTTCTTGGTGAAGGCGCCCGCGTGCTGCTGCCACTCGACCTGGGCCTTGGCGACCGCGGGGAAATCGGGGTGCGCGATGGTCGCGGCGGGGCTCGCGACCATGACGTACGCGTTCGACACCTCGTTGTTGCCCTTGTCGGTCTTGACCGGGACGCCGTCCTTGACGGTGTAGTCGGTGCCCTCCACACCGTAGTTGGTCATCATGTACTCCTTGGTGCCGTACGGAGCGGCGGTGACGTTGGCGACGGCCAGCACGTCACGGATGACCGACTCGGACGCCTTCTTGTTGACGAAGGCGAAGATGCCGGCGGGCTGTTCGGCCCAGAGATGGGGGTCGCCGCCGTCGTGTGCGAAGACGTCCATGCCCCAGATCTTGAACTCGGGGTTCTGGGTGGCCTGTTCGGCGGTGCGGCCCCACCACTGGCTGATGTTGTTGGCGTAGATCAGGAACTCGCCGGCCGCGAACTTGGGGCCGGGGTCGGGGGCCGTCTTGCCCAGCTTGGCGTCGGGGTGCACGACCCCGGCGGCGAAGAGCTTGCGGGTCCACTCCAGCGCTTCCAGGTACTCGTCGGTCTCGACGCGGTTGACGAGCTTGCCGTCGACGAGGTTCCAGCCGAGGGGTTTCTCGCTGCCGGAGAGCACCCCGAACATCTGCCAGGCGGTCCACTTCATGTCCAGGCAGGCCCACCGCTTGGCCTTGGCGTCGGTGATCTCCTTGGCCAGCGCCATGAACTCGTCCGCGGAGCGCGGGACGGTGTACCCCTGCTTGTCGAAGATGTCCTTGCGGTACAGCGGCACGATGCCGGTCACGTACGGCGCAGGCTGCGGCAGGCCGAGCAGCTTCCCGCCGAAGATGGACCGCTGCCAGGCGTCGGTGGGGATCGCGGCGAGGTTCGGGTACTCCTTGACGGCGTCCCCGGAGAGGTAGGGGCCGAGGTCGGCGAACTTGCTGATGATCGCGCTGGGTATCCGGCCGGTCATGTTCCAGCCGGGGACGACCACCACGTCCGGCACGTCGCTGGAGGCGAGGACCGCGCCGAGCTTCTGGTCGTAGGTGTTGCCGTCCTGGTTCTGCCAGACGACGTCGACGCCGATGAGCGAGTTCATCCCCTGGTAGTAGGGGTTGCCGGCCTTGGGCGGGGATCCCCAGAACGGCGACATGACGGTGACCTTGCCGCCCTTGCCGAGTTTCTCGGGCACCGAGGTCTTGAGCGTGGTGAGGTCGAGCTTGCCGGTGAAGCCGATCGCCGAGCCGTTCTTGGCCGGGATGTCCGGCGTCACCACGTTGCTCGCCACGAACGCCGGGAGGATCTTCTTCGCGTCCTTGCCCGACGTGGTGCCCTCGCGTGAGCCGCTGTCCGAGCCCCCGCAGGCGGCCAGCAGCGGCATCCCTCCCGCCACCGCTGCGGTGGCGACCGCCGTGGAGGCGAGGAAGCTTCTCCGGCTGGGCCCGGACGGACCTGAAGAGGGGGAAGCGGCGTTCGGCGTCATTGCGTCAACCCTTCATGGCGCACCAGGACACCCGGCGGTGGCCGTCGGCTGCGGTGTCTCGAGTGGAACTGGCTGAGCTGAAGCGCCCTTCGACCGACCATGCCCGACACCACCCGACACGTCCCTGGCGTCGAACTCAGTCGAAGCGCTTCGATGTTGCTGCGAGGTTAAGTGAACACTCGGGGGTGCACAAGGGTCGTCCCCAAGATTCCTCCGAGGCGTGAGGAGTGACGTGTGGGTATGGCCTGCTTGAAATTAGCGTGAGGTTCTCTTGACACTCACCCTCTCGTCGAATGAGCATCGAAGCGCTTCGAAAGACCCTTCCCGGTCCACTGCAGAGGGATCCCACCGTGACCGCACCCACGCCGCCCACGCCGCCGTTCCGCGATCCGCAGCTGCCGTTCGCGAAGCGCATCGACGACCTGCTGTCGCGCCTGACGCCGCAGGAGAAGGTCTCCTTCCTGCACCAGTACGCGCCCGCCGTCGAGCGTCTCGGCATCGCCGCGTTCCGCACCGGACAGGAAGCGCTGCACGGCGTCGCGTGGATGGGCCCGGCGACGGTGTTCCCGCAGGCCGTGGGTCTCGCCGCGACCTGGGACACCGACCTCGTGCGCCGCGTGGGCGAGGCGGTGTCCAGGGAGGTCCGGGCGATGCGCGCCCGCGACGAGCGGGTCGGCCTCAACGTCTGGTCGCCCACCGTCAATCTGCTGCGCCACCCTCTGTGGGGCCGCAACGAGGAGGGCTACTCCGAGGACCCTAAGCTCACCTCGGCCATCGCCACCGCCTACACGCGCGGGCTGCGCGGCGATCACCCCACGTACTGGCGCACGGCCCCGGTCCTCAAGCACTGGCTGGCCCACAACAACGAGACGGGCCGGGACGTCACCTCGTCGTCGGTCCGCCCGCGCGTGCTGCACGAGTACGACCTGCGTGCCTTCCGCGAGACGGTGCAGGCGGGCGCGGTGGCCGGGGTGATGCCCGCGTACAACCTGGTCAACGGCCGCCCCAACCACGTCTCGCCGTATCTGCGCGAGCACCTGCGCGCCTGGACCGACGACGAACTGCTCGTCTGCTCGGACGCGGGCGCGCCCTCCAACCTGGTGGACTCCGAGCACTACTTCGACACCCACGAGGAGGCGACGGCGGCGGCGCTGGTGGCCGGCGTGGACAGTTTCACCGACCACGGCACCGACGGCTCGACGATCGTGGCCCGGGTCGGCGGCGCCCTGGAGCAGGGCCTGCTGACGGAGGCGGACGTGGACGCGGCGGTCCGCCGTCAGCTGTCGGTCCGGTTCCGCCTGGGCGAGTTCGACCCGCACCACGACCCGCACGCGGAGGCCGGTGCGTTCGACACCCCGGCCCACCGGGCCCTCGCCCAGGAGGCCGCCGAGCGGGCGGTCGTGCTGCTGCGCAACGACGGCGTGCTGCCGCTGGCCGCCGACGCCCGGATCGCGGTGGTCGGCCTGCTCGCCGACGAGTGCAAGCTCGACTGGTACAGCGGCACGCTGATCCACCGCTCCACTCCCCTGGAGGGGCTGTACGAGCGGTTCGGCCCCGAGCGGGTCGAGTTCGCCGAGGGCGTGGACCGGGTGCTGCTGCGGACCTCCGCCGGAACGTTCCTGAAGGTCCCCGACGCCCCCGAGGCGGCGGCCGCGGTGCGCGGCGCCGAGGGCGCGCTCGACCCGGCGCTCCTCGCCGGGCGCACCGACCTCCCGCCGCTGACCACGGACGCCGTCGGCTCGGAGCTCGCGCTCGTCGAATGGGGCGAGGGAGTGCTCACACTGCGCGCCCCCGACGGTCGCTACCTCTCGGTGGCCGAGGACGGCCGACTGCGCGCCTCCGCCGACCAGCCCGGCGGCTGGATCGTCCAGGAGACGTTCCGCCTCGAACCGCATGGAAACGGTCACCTCCTGCTGCACGTGGGCACGGGTCGCCCTGTGTGTGTCGCCGCCGACGGCGTGCAGGTTGCCGAGGCCGTCGCCGGGGCCGAGCCCGAGGTCTTCGAGCTGGTCCTCGTCGAGAGGGGCGAGGACGCCGTGACCCGGGTCGCCGCCGGCGCCGACGTCGTCGTGGTGGTGGCGGGCAACGACCCGCACATCAACGGCCGCGAGACCGAGGACCGCACGACGCTGCGGCTGCCGACCCATCAGGAGCGGCTGCTGGCGGCCTCCCGGGCGGCGAACCGGCGCACGGTGCTGGCTCTGGTGTCGGCGTACCCGTACGCGTTCGAGCCGGGACCGCTGTCCGCGGCGCTGTGGACCGCGCACGGCGGCCAGGCCGCGGGCGCCGCCCTGGCGCGGGTCCTGGCCGGCGACGTCTCCCCCGCCGGCCGCCTGCCCCAGACCTGGTACGCCGACGACGCCGATCTGCCCGACCTGCTCGACTACGACGTGATCGGCGCCCGTCAGACGTACCTCTACTTCGAGGGCGACCCGCTCTTCCCGTTCGGGCACGGCCTGTCGTACGCGTCGTTCTCCTACGCCGACCTGGCGGTGCGCGTCGAGGGCGGGTCGGTGCACGTGGCGTTCACGGTCGCCAACACCGGTGCGGTGAGCGCCGACGAGGTGGCCCAGCTCTACACCCGCGCCGTGGAGCCCTCGGTGGTCCGGCCGCGCCGCGAGCTGCTCGGTCACCGCCGGGTGCGGCTCGCGCCCGGCGAGAGGACGGAGCTGTCCTTCGAGGTCCCGCTGTCCGCGTTCGCCTTCTGGGACGTGGCGCACGGCCGGTGGCGGCTGGAGTCCGGCCCCTACGACCTCCTGGTCGGCGCGTCCAGCGCGGACGTCCGGCTGCGCGGGAGCGTCGTCCTCGAGGGCGAGCCGTCCGGCCCGCGCCAGGTCCTGGAGGGCGGTCTGGCGGCCGTCGACTTCGACGAGCAGAGCGGCTGCGAGATCGTCGACCGCGCGAAGACGTCCGGCGACGCGGTGACGCCAGTCGGGGGCGGGACCGGCGAACTGGTCTTCCGGACCTGTGACTTCGGGACCGGGACGACCGGCGTGAAGGTCACGGTGGCCGGGCAGGGGACGGTCGAACTGTGGTCGGACGGCGGAGCCGCGCCGGCCCTGCTCACTCTCGGCACGCCCACGGCAGGCCCGTACGACCATGTCGACATCGAGGCCGACTTCGCCGCGGACGGCGTGCGCGACCTGCACATCGGACTGCGCGGCCCGCTGCGGCTCGCGCACGTCGGCTTCAGCGGCTGAGGGTCCGCGAGGAGCCGACGCGGAGGGGCCCGGCACCGGAAGGCACCGGTGCCGGGCCCCTTCGGGCGGCTATATGAAAACGGTTCCCACGTGCTAGAGCGCGAGGCCCGTCAGGACCAGCACCCGCTCGTAGGTGTAGTCCTCCATCGCGAACTTCACGCCCTCGCGGCCCACCCCGGACTGCTTGGCGCCGCCGTACGGCATCTGGTCGGCGCGGTAGGAGGGCACGTCGCCGACGACGACGCCGCCGACCTCCAGCGCGCGGTGGGCGCGGAAGGCGACCTGGAGGTCGTGGGTGAACACGCCCGCCTGGAGGCCGTACTTGGAGGAGTTGACGGCCGCGAAGGCCTCGGCCTCGCCGTTCACCCGCTGCACCGTGAGCACCGGCCCGAAGACCTCCTCACGGGCGATCGTGGTGTCCGACGGGACGTCGGTGAGGACGGTCGGCGCGTACGAGGCGCCGTCGCGCTTGCCGCCGGCGAGGAGCTTCGCCCCCGCGGCGACGGCCTCGTCCACCCAGGCCTCGACGCGCTCGGCCGCGGCCTCGCTGACCAGCGGGCCGACGTCCGTGGCGTCGTCGGAGGGGTCGCCGGTGACCTGGGCCTCGACGGCGGCGACGATGCGCGGCAGCAGCCGGTCGTACACGGCGGCGTCCGCGACGACCCGCTGCACCGAGATGCAGGACTGGCCGCCCTGGTAGTTGGAGAAGGTCGCGATGCGGGCGGCGGCCCAGTCGAGGTCGGCGTCGGAGGCGTAGTCCGCGAGGACCACGGCCGCTCCGTTGCCGCCCAGTTCCAGGGTGCAGTGCTTGCGAGGCACCGAGTCCATGATCGCGTAGCCGACCTTCTCGGAGCCGGTGAAGGAGATGACCGGCAGCCGCTCGTCCTGGACGAGGGCGGGCATGCTGTCGTTGGCGACCGGCAGGATCGACCAGGAGCCGGCCGGCAGGTCCGTCTCGGCGAGCAAGTCGCCGAGGATCAGGCCGGACAGCGGGGTCGCCGGGGCGGGCTTGAGGATGATCGGCGTGCCCGCCGCGATCGCCGGGGCGACCTTGTGGGCGCACAGGTTCAGCGGGAAGTTGAACGGCGCGATGCCGAGCACGACACCCTTGGGGAAGCGCCGGGTGAGGGCGAGCCGCCCCTGACCACCGAGGTCGGTGTCCAGGCGCTGGGCCTCACCGCCGTTGAAACGCCGGGCCTCCTCGGCGGCGAACCGGAAGACCGACACGGCGCGGCCGACCTCGCCCCGCGCCCACTTGATCGGCTTGCCGTTCTCCGCGGAGATCAGCTGGGCGATCTCCTCGGTGCGCTCGGCGAGTCGCTTGCTGACGTGGTCGAGGGCGGCGGCACGCACATGGGCCGGGGTGGCGGCGAACTCGTCACGCACGGCGTACGCGGCGGCCACGGCCTCCTCGACCTGGGCGTCCGTCGGCACGCCGACCCGGGCGACGAGGCGCCCGTCCCAGGGAGAGGTGACGTCGAAGCTGTCCTCGCCGGTGACCTGGCGGCCGGCGAGCCAGAAGGCGTGGAGGGAAGTCATATCGGAGTCCCGGCCCTTCCGCTTAGGGGGTGTCCTGGTGTGTGCGTGCTCCACGGTAGGTGGGGGACGCCGACAGGGCGCTTGTCCGAGTCGTACGGGTGGACGGCGGATGTGCTCCGGTTTGGCGCGGTCGCTCCGCTCCCGCGCCGAGGCCGCCCCGTTCCGCTTCCCGCTCCTGAGTCCCTTCCGGTTCCCGCTCCCCGCCCCGCCCTGGCGCTCGCTCCAGGAAGAGCCGCAGCGCGCCGAGCAGCACCGCGCCCAGGCACCAGCTCGCCACGACGTCCAGCGGCCAGTGGTAGCCCCGCCGGACCAGCCCGAAGGAGACGGCCAGGACGGCGAGTGCACCCGTGGCGACGGCCGCCCGGCGGGTGAGCGCCGTGCGCAGCCACGGCAGCAGGATCAGCACCGCGGAGCCGTAGGCGACGGCCGCCGTCGCGGTGTGCCCGGAGGGGTAGTAGCCGGTGGCCGGCGGCACGGCGGGCGTACCGGGCCGGTCGATCCACTCCTTCAGGGGGACGACGATCAGCGGCACGAGCGCCATCAGACACAGGGCGGCGACGGACGGGACCCACCACCGCGCGTCGCCCGCGTCTCTGCCCCGCCATGCCGTCCAGGCGGCGACCAGCACCAGGGCCGGGACCGCGACCTGCACGTTCCCCAGGTCGGCCAGCAGCTCGCCGGCCCGGCCGGGGTGGACCAGCGCGTGGCTGAGGCGCTCGTCCGGCCCGAGGAGCGGCCCGGCGGCGGCCACCTGCCAGGTGATCAGCGCGAAGAGGACGGCGGGCGGCAGAAGGCCGAGGAGAGCGCGGCGCGGACGGGACGGCATGGGTCCCAGCTTGTCAGCAGCGGCCGGCCGGCCGGGAGCCGGCGGACACGAGGGCGCGGAAGCGATCGAGAACCGGAAGGGACCCGAACGAAAAGGACCCCGGATCGGTGTCCGGGGTCCGCTTTTCGTGATCTGCACCAGAGAAGGAGGTCGGCCGCCCCGGAACAGGGGGGGTGGTTCCGGGGTGGCCGTCCGGACCGGATCGTCGGCCGCCCCGGGGGGTTTGGGGCGGACGACCGTCCGATCGGTGTGGAGATTTCCGAAGCCGGAAGCTCCGGTTGTGTGCGCGAGGGCACGACCAGGTCGAAGCTGGGGAGGCCCCGGCCCGGTGTCCGTCCACAGTCCCCTGTGGGCGGGGTGTATCTCTCATCTGCGTAGAACCTACGTCAGCGACAGGCGGTAGGACAGGGCGAATCCCGTCCCGCCATCCTCCCCGCACACGTTCTTCACACGCTCTGCGAGCGCTGGGAGGCAGCTGTGCGGACCGCCGGCTCAGATGCGCGCGAAGGCCTGCTCGATGATGTCGAGCCCCTCGTCGAGCAGGTCGTCGCCGATGACCAGCGGGGGCAGGAAACGCAGCACGTTGCCGTACGTGCCACAGGTCAGGACCAGCAGGCCCTCCTGGTGGCAGGCCTTGGCGAGGGCGGCGGTGGCCTCGGGGTTCGGCTCCTTCGTCGTGCGGTCCTTGACCAGCTCGATCGCGATCATCGCGCCACGCCCGCGGACGTCGCCGATGACGTCGAACTTCTCGGCCATGGCCGTCAGACGGCCCTTCATGACGGCCTCGATGTGCTTGGCCCGGGCGTTGAGGTCGAGCTCCTTCATCGTCTCGATCGCGCCGAGCGCCCCCGCGCAGGCGACCGGGTTGCCGCCGTAGGTGCCGCCCAGGCCGCCCGCGTGCGCGGCGTCCATGATCTCGGCGCGGCCGGTCACGGCGGCGAGCGGCAGCCCGCCCGCGATGCCCTTGGCCGTGGTGATCAGGTCCGGGACGATGCCCTCGTCCTCGCAGGCGAACCACTGGCCGGTGCGGCAGAAGCCCGACTGGATCTCGTCGGCGACGAAGACGATGCCGTTGTCGGACGCGAACTTGCTGATGGCCGGGAGAAAGCCCTTGGCGGGCTCGATGAAGCCGCCCTCGCCGAGCACCGGCTCGATGATGATCGCGGCCACGTTGTCCGCGCCGACCTGCTTGGTGATCTGGTCGATGGCCTGCGCGGCGGCCTCGGGGCCCGCGTTCTCGGCGCCGGTGGGCCAGCGGTAGCCGTAGGCGACCGGGACACGGTAGACCTCGGGGGCGAACGGGCCGAAGCCGTGCTTGTACGGCATGTTCTTCGCCGTCAGGGCCATGGTGAGGTTGGTCCGGCCGTGGTAACCGTGGTCGAAGACGACGACGGCCTGGCGCTTGGTGTGGGCACGCGCGATCTTGACGGCGTTCTCGACGGCCTCGGCGCCGGAGTTGAACAGCGCGGACTTCTTGGCGTGGTCGCCCGGGGTGAGCTCGGCGAGGGCCTCGGCGACCGCCACGTAGCCCTCGTAGGGGGTGACCATGAAACAGGTGTGGGTGAAGTCGGCGAGCTGGGCGGTGGCCCGGCGCACGACGGCCTCGGCGGAGGCGCCGACGGAGGTCACCGCGATGCCGGAGCCGAAGTCGATCAGGCGGTTGCCGTCGACGTCCTCGATGATGCCGCCGCCCGCGCGCGTGGTGAAGACGGGGAGCACCGAGCCCACGCCGGCCGCCACCGCGGCGGTACGGCGGGCCTGCAGCTCCTGCGACTTCGGGCCGGGGATGGCGGTGACGACGCGGCGCTCCTGCGGAAGGGCGGTCATGACGGCTCCTGTGGTTCTGCGAACGGGGCTTTGCGGACGCTTTTCCCTCTTTTCTCGCAGGCTAGGACGGCGGACGGAGGGTGGGCATGCTCCATGTGGGCGGTGTCGGAGAGACGGGTTGTCCGTCATGGACAGTGCCGAAGGGGGACCATCCCCGCGGGCGCGGGCGCGTAAGCGGTGAACTCCCCTTGCGGGCGCGTTAGATTGGCTCGCTGATGACGGACGGAACGGCTGGTCAGGGGGCAGGGTCGATGGACAGCGACGGGACGCAGGACGCGCGGGGTACGCATGCGAATCCCGTGCCGCGCCCGGCGGGGCCCGCGCACCCGCCCTCGGCGCCGCCGCGGCCGACCCGCGCGCCGGGCGTGCCGCCGGCCGCCGTGCCGCGCCCGGCGGGGCCCGCGCACCCGCCCTCGGCGCCGCCGCGGCCGACCCGCGCGCCGGGCGTGCCGCCGGCCGCCG
>NZ_MJAJ01000098.1 GCF_001746365.1 Streptomyces sp. LUP30 | reverse complement strand
GACCGGCGTCGCCGCGGCGGGCGGCCCGGGGCGCCCGTCGCCCGGGTAGCCGGGCCGCAGGGTGGGCCGGGCCCGGCCGTCGAGGGCCTGGCCCACCCGGGTGAGCAGCAGGTCGCGGGCGGTCGACGGGTCGGTCACCGGCACCAGGTCCACATAGGTGAGCGTGGCGAGCAGCCCCTCCACCGGGATGTCCTCGACCCGGACGGTGATCAGCCGGCGTTCGGGCAGGTCCGGGTCGGCGCGCAGGGCGGCCTGCCACTCCATGCGGCCGTACCGGGAGCGTTCGTAGTTGCGCGAGAGGACGGCGATGACGGCCGCGGACTCGCTCACCCCGCGGTCCATGAAGTCGACGAAGTTGGTCCCCGGCACGAAGTCCCAGGCCTGCAGGACGGTCCGGTATCCGGCCTCCTCCAGCGTCCAGGCGATCCAGGACGCCCAGCGCTCGTCCGCGGGCGAATAGCTGACGAAGAAGTCCAACGGCTCGGTGTCACCACTCATCTGACGCCCCCCCATGTCTTCATGATGCAGTGAACGAGCATCGGCATGAACGGTTTTCGCAGCCCCGGCACCGGCGGGACGTCCCCTGGGGCGAATCTGTCCCGAAGCAGACCCTGGTCACACGGGCGCACAATTGTGCGACCCTTCCCCTCGTGCGTGTCTTACGGCGTCTGCATGTACTGGACCGGGTGGCGATCGCCCTCCTGACGACCGGACTGGCGTGCGTGGCCACGGGGTTGCTGCCCACCGGTGCCGCGTCCGGCGCGATGACCCGGATCGCCCCGCTGCTGGCGTTCCTGGGCACGGTGATCGTGCTCGCCGAACTCACCAGCAGGGCCGAGGTGTTCGACGTCGTGGCGGCGCGGATGGCACGGGCGGCCCGCGGCAGCCGCCCGCTGCTGTTCCTGCTGTGCGTGGCGTTCGCGTCGGTCACGACGATCTCCCTGAACCTGGACACCACGGCGGTGCTCCTGACGCCCGTGATGCTGGCGTTGGCCTCCCGGGTCGGGATCGCGGCGGTCCCGCTGGCGATGACGACGGTCTGGCTCGCCAACACGGCGAGCCTGCTGCTCCCCGTCTCGAATCTGACCAACCTGCTGGCCGCGGACCGGGTGGCGCTGTCCTCCCTGGGCCTGGCGGGCCGGATGTGGGCTCCACAGCTGGCGGCGATCGCCGTGACCACGGCCTGTCTGTGGGTCTTCTTCTGGCGCCCGGCGCGCCGCACGGCCCAAGGGGCGCGGCGGCAGGAGCGCGGCGGGCCGGGAGCGGTCCGCGTCGGGCAGGCGGAACGGCCGGTGGAGGGCGGGCGGTATGCGCTGCCCTCGGTGCACCGCCCGGCCGACCCGGTCCTCTTCCGCGCCTGCGCTCTCGCCTGCGGGGGCTTCCTGCTGGCCATCCTGGTCGCCGACGTGCCGTTGTGGATCGCGTCCGCGACGGCGGCGGCGGTGGCCGTCACGGCGTTCGCGCTGCGGGAGCGGCCGGCGCTGCGGTGGTCGCTGGTGCCGTGGCGGCTGCTGGTGATGGTGCCGGGGATGTTCCTGGTCGTGGAGACCGTCACGGCGCACGGCCTGCACGACCTGCTGGCCGCCGCGGTCGGCGACGACGGCGGCGTCCTCGGCCTGTTCCGCGCGGCGGCGGTCGGCGGCGGCCTGTCGAACGTCCTGAACAACCTGCCCGTCTATCTGGCCGGCGAGGGGGCGGTCCCGGTCGGCAACCACGACCAGTTGCTCGCCCTCCTGATCGGCACCAACGCCGGCCCGGTGGTCACCCCGTGGGCCTCCCTGGCGACCCTTCTGTGGTACGAGCGCTGCCTCGCGCACGGGGTGCGGGTGCCGCTGACCCGGCTGGTCGGCACGGGCGCGGTGCTGGCCGTCACGGCGGTGACGGCGTCGGTGGCGGCACTGGCCCTCACCGGGTAGCGGCGGTGGCCCGGGTGCGACGGCGGCCGTGCGCGATCGGCCGCCGTCGAGACCGCGCGGCGGGGGCTCACCCGGTGGCCGTGGTGCCGGCCCGCCCTTGCCGGGCCCGGCCGCGCAGGGGGACGGCGGCCGCCACCAGGTCCAGCAGGGACGGCAGCATCTCGGGACGGCCGGCGACGAAGGACCGGTCGGTGTCGGGGCCGGTGAAGCCGACGGTGAACTCGCCGCCGTCCAGCCTGCGCAGGAGCACCCCCGCCTCCCGGGCCAGCAGGGCGCCGGCCGGCAGGTCGATGGCCTCCGCGCGGTAGCCGACGAACCCGTCGATGTCGCCTCTGGCCAGCATGGCCCAGGCGACCAGCGGCGCCCACAGCTGGAGCAGCCGGCGCGAGCGCAGCTCCAGGCTGTGCCGCAGGACGCGGACTGCCGGATCGTCCCGGCGGACCGCGTGCCCCTGGGTCCAGGCCAGGAGCGGTCCGGCGGGCGAGGGCGGCCGGCCGGCCGGGCTGAGCGGGCCGGCCGGACCGTGTGCGCCCGCCCCGTTCCGGGCCGACCAGGTCCGTCCGGTCACCGGGTCGTGCACCACGCCGACCACCGGCGCCCCCTCCACGCACAGGGCGATGCCGACGACGTAGACGGGCAGGCCGATCACCACGTTGTTGCTGCCGTCGAGAGGGTCCACCAGCCAGGTGCGGCCGCCGTCGCCGCCCAGGTCCCCGGCCTCCTCGGCGAGGACGCGGTCGTGCGGGTAGTCGGCGCGGATGCGGTCGACGACCATGCTCTCGGCCAGCAGGTCGAGATCGGTGACGACGTCGCCCAGGGCGCCCTTGGGGCGGGACGCGAACCCGTCGGGGAACCGCGACCGCAGCAGCGCCCCGGCCGCCTCGGCGGCCGCCACCGCCGTCCTGCACTCGGCGGTGAAGTCAGACGACAGGGGGGTGGGCCTCATGGATCCTCCTGAGCGCGGCCTGGGCGATCCGGGCGGTCTGGGCCGCGTCGCACATCCTGCGGACCACCCGGTGGCCCGGGGCCCGTAACGGCCCCAGGGAGAGGTCCGCCCGGCCGGGCATCGTCCGCCCGAGCACCAGGGTCGCGGTCGGACGGCCGTCCGGCACCACCGTGGTGTGGAACTCGCCCGCCGCTAGGGCATAGGTCTGACCCCGTGAGCTCGACTGTTCGGGACCCGGCTGACAGCGCACCAGCCTTCTGGTGGGCCGCAGTTCGTCCACCCCGGACGGTGCGCTGTGCACCTCGAACACCCGGTGGGTGGGCCGCGCGGCCTCCTCGGTCACCTCCATACGCCGGTTGTTCAGCTCTCCGTACAGCACCGTGCTCGTCAACTCCCAGCTGTGCGAGTGCACTTGCCGGTCGATCAGGATGGGGTCCGTCGGCCCGAAGACATGCACGCACACGCCCTGCTGTCCGTCGCGCAGGACGGGCAGACAGACGAACCCCAGCGGATGACGCACCGCGCGCAGCGCCCGGCCGCCGGAGGCGACGCCCTCGAGTTGCGATACGGCGTGCCGCACCAGCTCGACGGTCGCACCCCGCCGTGCGGCCCGTTCCAGGGCCGGGTAGTCCATCGCTCCCCCAAGGGGCTCTCGTCGGGATCCGGCCGAGGACGTGCTCATGTGCGGTAGGGGTCCTCCGCGCGCAGCGCCTTGTCGATGACGTCGCCGACGTCGCGGTCGGTGAAACTGGCCGGCAACGGCAGCCCGAGCCGGTCGAGCAGGCGTCTGACCTCGTCGACGGTCGGCTCCTCGCTCAGCGCGGTCGCCTCCCGCAGATCGAGCTTGACCGCCTGCTCGCGGCTCTGGTGCAACTCGGTGACGTAGTAGTCGTACAGCGGCCGCCCCCGCTCCACGAACAGGCCGACGCGGCGGGGGTCGTCCTGCGTGATGATCAGGCAGGTGTCGGACAGGTCGAAGCGCAACGCCGGTGCCACGGAGCTGAGATGGACGTCGATCTCCAGGGTGTCCAGCCGTTGCCGGTGCCAACTGGCGGCCACGACGGTGGCGTAGGACTCCTTGCGGGTGCGTTCCGGCGTCCAGTCGTCGCCGTCCCCGTGTCCGAAGGTCCGCCGGAAGCGGGCGTACGCCTCGCACACCCTGTCGTCGGCCGGGTTGACGATGTCGATCTTCATGCTGAGGGAGCGGCGCTGCCGCTGGGCCTCCAGCACGCACTCGGGCAGGGTGACCGCCCGCAGATAGGTCCCGGTGCCGCCCTTGAAGACCCAGCGGCTGGTGCTGCGCCGGGCCCGCTCGTGCGCGGGACCCACCTCCGGGCCGGTCAGCGTGCGGACCATGGCCAGGTCCTCGATCGCGCGGCTCGTCCCGGCGGTGGCGGCCCGGATGTCGGCCATCCGGCGCCGGCGCTCGGTCAGCGAACCGTAGACCAGCGCGGCCAGGACCAGCAGGATGGAGCCGGTGACGATGTCGTCGTCGAAGTTCTTGTCCGTGATGTCCAGCAGGCCCACGGTGAGGGCCACGGCGATGGCCACGAGGCCGTCCGCGTTGCGGACCGCCCAGGCGATCGAGTCCTCGAGCCGACGTCCCGACGGCTGCGGTGCACTGCGCGACACGACCACCCTCCCCCGACGGCGGACTCCATGGTAGGAGCAGTCGGCCCCGGACGGCTACGGTGCGTGAATCGGCCTCAACGGCGCACCTTCGACGTCGACGGCACGCTGGAGGGCGCGCTGGACTGCGTACGGCGCCGGGCCGACCGCGGGTCCTGCGCGGTCGGCGCCGGGCCGGCGCCGGAGGTGCGGTCCGTGCCCGGGGCAGCGGTGCCGGCGGAAGCAGCCGGGGTGTCGGGGGCGTGTGTCGCGTCCGCCCCCCGGGTAGGGCGTTCGGCGCTCTCCGGCGGCGAGACCGACGACGGCGTCGGCACGGGTCCGGTGGACGGCCCGCCGGTCACGGGGGGCGGGGCGAGCGGCGTCGTCGGACGCGCGGGCGCGTCGGACGCCGTCAGTCGCAGCGGCAGCAGGACGGCGAACACGGTGACCGCGCACGCCGCTCCGACCCCGGCCGCGGTGCGCAGCGTCCGGCGGCGGACCGCGCCGCGGCGGATCTCCTCGTAGCGGCCGGGCGGCGGGCCGAGGTGTCCGGCGGGGGGGCGCAGGATGACGGTCAGGGGGTCGTCGGGGTCGAGGTCCGGGCTGTCGTCGAAGTCGTCAGCCGGTGTGATCAAGGCTTCTCCTCAGGTGGACGCGGAGCAGTTCGCGGGCCGCGTGCAGATCGGCCTTGACGGTTCCTTCCTTGCGTCCGGTCAGCACGGACACCTCCCGGATCGGCATGTCAGCGTAGTAGTGGAGCAGGATCGGCACCCGCAGCCGGTCGGGCAGGGACTGCACGAGCATCCGCACCGACGGGTCGGCCTGTTCGGCCGGCGGGGCGACGGCGACCTCGACGGTGACCCGGCGCATGGCCCGGCGTTCGCGTTCCAGCTTGCGCCAGTGGTCGCGGACCAGGTTGGCGGCGGTGACGAAGAGGAAGCCCTGGGGCTCGGTCACCGTCGTCCAGCGCGCCCAGAGCCGGGTGAACGCCTCCGAGGCGATCTCGTGCGCCGTCTCGTCGTCGTCGACGAGACGGCGGCACCAGCCGGCGAGGCGGGGGTAGAGGGCGGCGAACAGTTCGGACGCCGCCCTCTCGCGCGAGCGTGAGCGTTTCAACGTTCTCCCGCGGTAGTCGACGCGTGGCCGGCCCCGGACGCGGACCCGGAACCGGAACCGGACGCGGACCCGGCGCCGAGCGCGGCGAAGACGATCACGTTGTCGCGGTACCCGTCGCCGGTGCGCGGGCCGCCGCACGTGATGAGACGCAGTTCCGGCCGGCTCACGTTCCCGTAGACCTCCTCCGTGGGGAACCGCGCCTTGTCGACGGTCCGCACGCGGGTGACGGTGAACCCGGCCGTCGTGCCGTTCTCCAGGCGCACCACGATCCGGTCGCCCTGGTGCAGCCGGTCGAGGTGGCGGAACACGCCGTCGCCGTACTGCCCGACCGTGACGTGGGCGAGGATCACCGACGGCCCGGTCTGCCCGGGCGTCGGCGAGTGCTCGTACCACCCCGCGCGGTCGTGCCGTTCGACCGGAGGCACCTGCACACTGCGGTCGGCGGCCAGCCCCAGCCGCATGACCTCGGTGTCGACCCCGATGGCCGGGATCCGCAGCCCGACCGGCACCGAGCGTGCGAGGGGTCGCACAGCCCGGGCGGCCGGGGCGGCCGGGGCCGAGGGCCCCGGGCCGCCCGCGGCGGCCGTGGTGGTCGTGCCGGACGTCGAGGCCGGCTCGGGCCCGTGGGCGGTGCAGCCGGTGAACAGCAGCACCGCCAGGGCCGCGAGCGCCGGGGCGCGCCTGGAGAGCGGGCTCATGCGCCGGTCGCCCTCCGGCGCCGCACGACATAGAAGACGGAGCCGGCGGCGGCGATCGCCGCCGCCGCGCCGCCGCCGATCAGCGTGCCGTGGCCCTCGGAGGCCGGCTCGGCGACGCCGGTGTCGGCGGCTCCCCTGGGCACGACGCCGACCTGGCCGGGCGCGTCGGACGGAGCCCTGGTGGGCTCGGACGCCTTGGTCGGGCCGGTGTCGCTTGCGCCCGTGGCCGGGCTCGCGCTCCGGACGCTGGGAACGGGGGTCGGCGTCCCCGCGTCGGCGAGCGCGGGCGCCGCGCCGGCCAGCAGGGCCGTGCTCGCAACTGCCAGGGCGGCGAGGCCCGTTCGGGGCATGAGTCGCATGAGTCGCTCTCTTTCGTCGGTCCGTTGACGGATCGAGCGAAGAGACGAGGCAGCCCGGGAGCAGGTTGTAAAGAGATGGCAAAGCCCGAACGGCCGCAGCCGCCCGCCCCCGGCCGACGCCGACCGGCGCCGACCGACGCCGTCAACCGGGCGGCCGCGAAGGGGAGATGAGCCGGCCCGTGAGCGCGACGGGCACGGCGGAGGACCGCCGTGCCCGTCTGCGGCCGAATCCGCCGAGCGCTACGCGTCGAGGGACGTCATCACGTGCTTGATGCGCGTGTAGTCGTCGAAGCCGTAGCCCGAGAGGTCCTTGCCGTAGCCGGACTTCTTGAAGCCGCCGTGGGGCATCTCGGCGACCAGCGGGATGTGGGTGTTGATCCACACACAGCCGAAGTCGAGCTTCTTCGACATCCGCATGGCACGGCCGTGGTCCTTGGTCCACACCGAGGAGGCGAGGGCGTAGTCGACGCCGTTGGCCCACTCGACGGCCTGCTCCTCGTCCGTGAAGGACTGGACCGTGATGACCGGCCCGAAGACCTCGTTCTGGATGATCTCGTCGTCCTGCTTCAGCCCGGAG
The DNA here is from genome assembly GCF_001746365.1 of Streptomyces sp. LUP30. GTDB lineage: Bacteria > Actinomycetota > Actinomycetes > Streptomycetales > Streptomycetaceae > Streptomyces. The sequence goes on along the minus strand of NZ_MJAJ01000098.1, from coordinate 4,840 downwards.
ACGACGGTCGCGGCGTAGAAGTAGCCCTTGTCGCCGACCCGTTCACCGCCCGCCTCGACCTTGGCGTGGGCCGGCAGCCGCTCGATGAACCCGGCGACCTGCTTGAGCTGGTGGGGGTTGTTCAGCGGCCCGTACAGCACGTCCTCGTCGTCGGGCTGCCCGGTCTTCGTCTCGGAGGCGGCCTTCGCGAGCGCGGCCACGAACTCGTCGTGGATGGACGCCTGGACGAGGACGCGGGTGGCGGCCGTGCAGTCCTGGCCGGCGTTGAAGTAGCCGGCCACGGAGATGTCCTCGACGGCCTTGGCGATGTCGGTGTCCTCGAAGACCACGACCGGCGCCTTGCCGCCCAGCTCCAGGTGGACCCGCTTGAGGTCCCGGGAGGCCGACTCGGCGACCGACATGCCGGCGCGCACGGAGCCGGTGATGGACGCCATGGCCGGGGTCGGGTGCTCGACCATCAGCCGGCCGGTGTCCCTGTCCCCGGTGACGACGTTGAAGACGCCCTTGGGCAGGATCGAGCCGATGATGTCGGCGATCAGGACGGTGGAGGCCGGGGTGGTGTCCGAGGGCTTGAGCACCACCGTGTTGCCGGCCGCGATCGCCGGGGCGAACTTCCAGACGGCCATCATCATCGGGTAGTTCCACGGCGCGACCTGCGCGCAGACGCCGACCGGCTCACGGCGGACGATGGAGGTCATCCCGTCCATGTACTCGCCGGCCGAGCGGCCCTCGAGCATCCGGGCCGCGCCCGCGAAGAAGCGGATCTGGTCCACCATCGGCGGGATCTCCTCGGAGCGGGTCAGCCCGATGGGCTTGCCCGTGTTCTCCACCTCCGCCGCGATGAGGTCCTCGGCGCGCTCCTCGAACGCGTCGGCGATCTTGAGGAGGGCCTTCTGGCGCTCGGCCGGGGTGGTGTCGCGCCAGCCCGGGAACGCCTCGGCGGCGGCCGCCATGGCGGCGTCGACGTCCGCCGGGCCGGAGAGCGGCGCGGTCGCGTACGCCTCGCCGGTCGCGGGATTGACCACCTCGGTGGTCCGTCCGTCGGCGGCGTCCCGGAACTCGCCGGCGATGTAATTCCGTAGTTTGCGCATCCGGCGCAGCTCGGTGCTCACTGCCGGCCTCCTGATCGTTTCTTACTGCGGGGGTGTCCATGGACTGAGACACCACCCTAATCGGCGGGCCCGCGTTTTCAACACCCCCGATCGCGCGACGGCTGCGGAATCCGCAGATCTCACATACGTAAACAACGAATTTCATCGCGTGAACCTTGCGGAACTGTCGAGACGTCGTGCACAGTGTGCCCGTGGCCAGTCGAAGCGCAGAGCACAGGGACTCCCGCGAGTCCAGGAACGGCAGCACCCCTCACCTGGATGCCGTGAGCCTCGCCATCATCGAGCAGCTGCAGGAGGACGGCCGTCGGCCGTACGCCGCGATCGGCAAGGCCGTGGGCCTGTCCGAGGCGGCCGTGCGCCAGCGCGTCCAGAAGCTGCTCGACCAGGGCGTGATGCAGATCGTCGCCGTCACGGACCCGCTCACCGTGGGCTTCCGCCGGCAGGCGATGGTCGGGATCAACGTCGAGGGGGACGTCGAGTCCATCGCCGACGCGCTGACCGCCATGCCGGAGGTCGAGTACGTGGTGATGACGGCGGGCTCGTTCGACATCCTCGCCGAGATCGTGTGCGAGGACGACGACCACCTGCTCGACGTCATCAACAAACGCATGCGCGCCCTGCCCGGCGTGCGCTCCACCGAGAGCTTCGTCTACCTGAAGTTGAAGAAGCAGACCTACATGTGGGGAACCCGATAACCGTGAGGACCCGATAACCGTGAGCACCAAGGACCTCAGCCGCACCGCGTACGACCACCTGTGGATGCACTTCACCCGCATGTCCTCGTACGAGAACTCGCCGGTCCCGACCATCGTCCGGGGCGAGGGCACCTACATCTACGACGACAAGGGCAAGCGCTACCTCGACGGTCTCGCGGGCCTGTTCGTGGTCCAGGCGGGCCACGGGCGCGTGGAACTCGCCGAGGCGGCCTTCAAGCAGGCCCAGGAGCTCGCGTTCTTCCCGGTCTGGTCCTACGCCCACCCCAAGGCCGTGGAACTGGCGGAGCGCCTGGCCGACCACGCGCCGGGCGACCTGAACAAGGTCTTCTTCACCACCGGCGGCGGCGAGGCCGTCGAGACCGCCTGGAAGCTCGCCAAGCAGTACTTCAAGCTGCAGGGCAAGCCGACCAAGTACAAGGTCATCTCCCGCGCGGTCGCGTATCACGGCACCCCGCAGGGCGCCCTGTCCATCACCGGTCTGCCGGCGCTGAAGGCCCCCTTCGAACCGCTCGTCCCGGGCGCGCACAAGGTGCCGAACACCAACATCTACCGCGCCCCGATCTTCGGCGACGACCCCGAGGCCTTCGGGCGCTGGGCCGCCGACCAGATCGAGCAGCAGATCCTCTTCGAGGGCCCGGACACGGTCGCCGCGGTCTTCCTGGAGCCGGTCCAGAACGCCGGCGGCTGCTTCCCGCCCCCGCCCGGTTACTTCCGGCGGGTGCGCGAGATCTGCGACCAGTACGACGTGCTGCTCGTCTCGGACGAGGTCATCTGCGCCTTCGGCCGCCTCGGCACGATGTTCGCCTGCGACAAGTTCGGCTACGTCCCGGACATGATCACCTGCGCCAAGGGCATGACCTCGGGCTACTCCCCGATCGGCGCCTGCATCATCTCCGACCGCCTGGCGGAGCCGTTCTACAAGGGCGACAACACCTTCCTGCACGGCTACACCTTCGGCGGCCACCCGGTGTCCGCGGCCGTGGGCCTCGCCAACCTCGACCTGTTCGAGCGCGAGAACCTCACCCAGCACGTGCTGGACAACGAGGACGCGTTCCGCTCGACCCTGGAGAAGCTGCACGACCTGCCGATCGTCGGCGACGTCCGCGGCAACGGCTTCTTCTACGGCATCGAGCTGGTCAAGGACAAGGCGACGAAGGAGTCCTTCAACGACGAGGAGACCGAGCGCGTCCTGTACGGCTTCCTCTCCAAGGCGCTGTACGACAACGGCCTGTACTGCCGTGCCGACGACCGCGGCGACCCGGTCGTCCAGCTCGCCCCGCCGCTGATCTCCAACCAGGAGACGTTCGACGAGATCGAGCAGATCCTGCGCGCCACGCTGACGGAGGCGTGGACGAAGCTGTGACGTCAGCCTGATCAGCTGATCAACACCGGCCCCGGTGTCGACCGTTCGAGTGAGAAACGGCCGCCCGGGGCCGCGTGCTGTCCGGATGCCCGCTCTCGCCTCCTTAGCGTGCCAGTGACCGATCGGCCCTGTCTTCGTTCCCCCGCACGGGGGATTGGCACGGGAACCACAGATCTGAACCGAGGTGTACGCCCATGGAGGCCCCGCCGGACAACGACGTGCTCTGGGCACGCTCCCTGCACTTCTCGCACCCCGACGGCTCCCCCGGGCTGGGCGGGGTCTCGCTGGGTGTGCGGGAGGGCGAGATCCTGGCCGTCAGCGGACCGCGCGGCAGCGGCAAGACGACCCTGCTGCGCTGTCTGTCGGGCCTGGCGCCCGCCCAGCGCGGCGAGGTCTGGTTCAACAGCGTGCCCGTGCACACGATGGGCCCGACGGCCCGCGAACGGCTGCGCCGCGACCGCTTCGGCTGGATCGACCCGGCGCCCCTCCTCGTTCCCGAGCTCAACGTCTGGGAGAACGCGGCCCTCCCGCTGATGCTGCGCGGCACCAGCCGACGCCGGGCCAAGGTCGCGGCGCTGGAGTGGCTGGAGCGCCTGGACATCGGCGACCGTTCCCGCTGCCGTCCGCACGAGCTCACCCAGGCCGAGCGCCAGCGGGTCTGCATCACCCGCGCGCTGGCCCCGGCCCCCTCGGTCCTCTTCGCGGACGAGCCGACCGCCCCCCTGCACCGGGCGGACCGGGCCCACGTCCTGCGCACCCTGACGACGGCCGCCCGCTCGCACGGCATCACGGTGGTCCTGGCCACCCACGACGCGGAGACGGCCGCCCTCGCCGACCGCACGGTGGCGCTGCTGGACGGTCGCCGGGTCAAGACGGTCCACCTGCCCCCGGTCACGGAGTCGCAAGGCCGGGGGGCGGCGTGCTCGCTCTCCGTCTGACCCGCGGCGCCCGTCCCGCCGTCCAGCTGCGCCGTCTGCTGGTGGCGGCGGCGTCGGCGGGCACCGGCTTCCTCCTGCTGAGCACCCTCGGCCACGCCCTGACCCACCCCGAGGCCCCCGCGGCCTCCGCGCTCCGGCTGGCCTGGTGTGTGGTCCCGCTGGCCGCGACCGTCCACCTCGCCCTGGCGGTGGCCCGCACCGACCCCGGCACCCGGCCCCGCCCCGGGCTGGCGGCGATCGGCCTGGGCCCGGCCCGTCTGATGGCCGTGTCGGCGATGACGACGGCCCTGTCGACGCTGCTCGGCTCCATGCTGGCGCTGCTGTTCTTCCTCCATCTGCGCGGCGACCTCACGGGCATGCCCTTCGACGGAGCGGCCAGGGACTTCCTGGCGGCCGACCGGGCGCTGCCCTGGCCTGCCGCCCTGACCCTGCTGGCCCTCGCGCCGGTGTCCTCGTCGATCGCGGTGGTGCTGATGCTGCGCCCCCGGGACGCACGGGTGGCGGCCCGGACGGCGCCACGGATGTTCGGCCGGTTCGGGGCGTACGCGACGACGGGACCGGGAGAGACGTTCGGCGCGTACGGCAGATTCGGCAGCCGAGCCGTCCGCCCCTTCGCCGGCCGCGCCGCCGGGACCGCCCCGACGCCGTCCGCCGAAGCGGAGGGCGCGCCCCCGCCCCCGGACGGCGCGCTCCCCGCCCCGGCGGACGGCG
>NZ_MJAJ01000097.1 GCF_001746365.1 Streptomyces sp. LUP30 | reverse complement strand
CGCCGGCTGCCCGCGCTGCCGCGGCCAGCTGGTGCAGGTGTGCGAGCGGGCGGGCTTCACGCCCCGCATCGACTTCGCGACCGACGACTATCCGGCGGTGGTCGGTCTGGTGGGCGCCGGGCTCGGCGTCGCCGTCCTGCCCGAGCTCGCGCCCGCGCTCAGAAGAAGTCCCCCCACGGCTGGTCCGCGATCTGCTTCACGCACAGCACCAGGAACAGCAGTCCCGCCAGCACCAGCATTCCGTTGCTCAGAAGCCCGTTGCGCCACGGTCCGGGCGTGCGGGAGGAGTTCAGCAACCACAGCAGCGTCCCCGCCAGGAAGGGCAGGAAGGCCGCCCCCAACACGCCGTACAGGATGATCAGGCGGAACGGCTGCCCCTGGAAGAGCAGCACGATCGGCGGGAAGGTCAGCCACAGCAGGTACGCCCGGAAGGGCCAGGACCGCTCCCGGCGGCCGGAGGCGACCTCCGTGCCGGTGGTGTCGACCCGGCCGCGGGAGCGGGCCACGAAGTCGGCGAACATCAGGCTCACTCCGTGCCAGACGCCGATGAGCGAGGTGAAGGAGGTGGCGAAGAAGCCGATCAGGAAGAACTTGGCCGTCGCGGACCCGTACCGCGCCTCCAGGATGTCGCTCAGCTGGACAAGGCCCTTGTCGCCGCTCGCGATCGCCACGTTCGCCGAGTGCAGCAGCTCCGCTCCGACGAAGAGCATGGCGACGACGAACACGCCGGTGGTGAGGTACGCGACCCGGTTGTCGAGCCGCATGACCCTCATCCACCCCGCGTCGGTCCAGCCCTTGGCGTTGACCCAGTAGCCGTACGCGGCGAGGGTGATGGTGCCGCCGACGCCGCCGATGAGACCGAGGGTGTTGAGGACGGAGTCCTTCTCGTCCGGCAGGACCGGCAGCAGGCCCGCGAAGGCCTCGCCGAGGTGGGGGGTGACGCGGATCGCCAGATACACCGTCACCACGAACATGACGCCCACCAGGACCGTCATGACCTTCTCGAAGACGGCGTACTTGTTGAACCAGACGAACACCAGGCCCACCAGCCCGCAGGCGATGGCCCACCACTCCAGGTCCATCACCTGCGGGAACAGCGCCTGGAGCGGCAGCGCGCTCGACGACATCGCCGCCGCGCCGTAGACGAAGCCCCAGACGACCACGTAGACGACGAAGAACCAGGTCGTCCAGCGGCCCAGGCTCGCCCAGCCGTCGAAGAGGGTGCGGCCGGTGGCGAGATGCCAGCGGCCGGCCGCCTCGGCGAGGGAGATCTTGACCAGACAGCCGACGATCGCCGCCCAGAGCAGGGTGTAGCCGAAGTTGCTGCCGGCGATGAGCGTGGCCACGAGGTCGCCTGCGCCGACGCCGGTCGCCGCGACCACGATGCCGGGGCCGATGTGCTTCCAACTGGGCCTGTGGGGCGTGGGGTTGTCGGCACGTCCGGATGGAGTCCCGGTGGTCGTGGAGTTGCCCGTGGGGGGTTCCGTGGTGTCCGCCATGAAGGTCAAGAAAGCCCAAAGGCGCCGATGCGGCAAGAGGGCGTACGCGATCTCCACCCGATGTGCCCACCCGGCCCGCGCGTGTGATCGCTTTCGACGGGTGCGGGCGCAATTACACTTCGCGGCCGGTCATGCGCCGTTTTTCGCATGGTTCCGGCCATCGGCGCTTTGTCGTCCCTTGACCTGTCCATGCCATGGATTGACGATGAGCGGCACCGCACCGCCGCACACGGCAAACGCACAGCCCCCCACGACCCGACTCCCCACAAGGAGAGTTCATGCGACTTCGCATTCGCGGTTCAGGCGCCGGCGTCGCAAGCGCCCGCGGCGGCCGGCGGACCGCCGCCCTCGCCGCCCTGCTGGCCCTCGCCCTCGCGGCGCCCCTGTCGGCGACGGTCACCGACGCGGCGGCGGGCGGCGCCCCGAGGACCGCGCCGTCCGCCGACGACGTCCGGCAGTACGAGATCCACGTGAGACACAGCACCCCCCAGCTGCGCACCGCGATCGCCGCGTCCGGCGTCAGCGTCGACGAAACCGACGAGGAGACGGTGGTGGTCTCCGGCCGCGCGGAGCAGATCCGCGCGCTGCGCTCGCAGGGGTACGAGGTCACCGCGCTGGGCTCGGCGCCGGACCGGGCCGCGCAGGGCGGGAAGCGGCTCTTCGACTTCCCGTCCGCCGACGCCAAGTACCACAACTACGCCGAGATGACGGCGGAGATCGACCAGCGCATCGCCGCCTATCCGGGCATCATGAGCAAGCGCGTGATCGGCAAGTCGTACCAGGGCCGGGACATCGTGGCCGTCAAGATCAGCGACAACGTGGGCGTCGACGAGGCCGAGCCGGAGGTGCTGTTCACCCACCACCAGCACGCCCGCGAGCACCTCACCGTGGAGATGGCGCTGTACCTGATCCGTGAGCTGGGCGCCGGCTACGGCTCGGACCCGCGGGTGACGAACATGGTCGACAGCCGCGAGATCTGGATCGTCCCCGACCTCAACCCGGACGGCGGCGAGTACGACGTCGCCACCGGCTCCTACCGCTCCTGGCGCAAGAACCGGCAGCCCAACTCCGGTTCCTCGTACGTCGGCACGGACCTCAACCGGAACTGGAACTTCAAGTGGGGCTGCTGCGGCGGCTCTTCGGGGTCCACGTCCTCCGAGACCTACCGGGGCGCGTCCGGCGAGTCCGCGCCCGAGGTGAAGGTGGTCGCCGACTTCGTGCGCAGCCGGGTGGTGGGCGGCAAGCAGCAGATCACCGCGGGCATCGACTTCCACACCTACAGCGAGCTGGTGCTGTGGCCGTTCGGGTACACCTACTCCGACACGGCGACGGGGATGACCGCGGACGACAACGCCGCGTTCAAGGCCGTCGGGCAGAAGATGGCCGCGAGCAACGGGTACACGGCCGAGCAGTCGAGCGATCTGTACATCACGGACGGCTCGATCGACGACTATCTCTGGGGCACGCAGAAGATCTTCTCGTACACCTTCGAGATGTATCCGACGTCCGGTGCGGGAGGCGGGTTCTACCCGCCCGACGAGGTCATCGAGCGGGAGACCTCCCGCAACCGGGACGCCGTGCTGCAGCTTCTCGAGAACGCGGACTGCATGTACCGGTCCATCGGGAAGCAGAGCCAGTACTGCGGCTGACTAGTCGGCGTCCTTGACGTCGGCGTCCTTCGCCTCGGCGTCCTTGACCTCGGCGTCGGCGTCGGCTTCCTCGGGCGCGGGCTGCGCTGCGTCCGCGTCCTCGGCGTCGCCTTCTTCGAAGTAGGCGTCGAGGACCGCGTCCAGCCGGCCCTCCCACTCCTCGAAGCGCGACCTGGCCGTCGCCTCGATCTCGATCGGGTACCAGCGGCGGTCAGGGGTGTGCACCGTGATGGTGAACCGCTTGCCGAACCGCGGCGACTCCGTCTCGATCGCGGCGATCTCGTCCCAGCGGAACTCGCACGCCTCCTCGTCGAGACGGAGGCGAACACCCCGCGCGTCGGCGGTGAACCGGGCACGGCGGTCGGAGGCCTCGAAGACGGGTCCGTCGGCGGGCTCTTCCTCCGACTCCGCCTCCTCGACGGCGGGCTCCCCGACGACGGGCTCCGCACCCTTCGCGTCCTCGGCGTTCGCGGCGTTCGCGTCCTCGGTCACCTCCCCGGTGTCGACGACCTCGTCCTCGGCCGGGGCACCGTCCGCCGGCTTCGCGGTCGCGGGCGACGTGAGCCCGGGGATGAATGCCGGGTCGAACCCGGCGCCCTCCAGGGGCTGGCTGCTCGAACCTATGCGCTGCTCCACAGCGGGCAGTATGGTCGAAGATCCTGTGCCGGACACAGCCAGCCCCTACTTCGTTACGGGAGTCGCGCACCCGGACCCGGGCGAGACCTAGACGAAGAGGCTCAATACGGCCGCCATCGCGAACCCGGCCACCGAGAGCACCGTCTCCAGCACGGTCCACGTCCGGAGGGTGTCGCGCTCGCTGATGCCGAAGTACTTGGCCACCATCCAGAATCCGCCGTCGTTGACATGGCTGGCGAAGATCGAGCCCGCCGAGACGGCCATGATGACGAGGGCCACGAAGGCCTGCGAGTGGTCGCCCTCGGCGAGCAGCGGCGCCACGATCCCCGCCGTCGTCACGATCGCCACCGTCGCCGAACCCTGCGCGACCCGCAGCACCACCGAGATCAGGTAGGAGAGCACGATCACCGGCAGGCCGACGTCGTTGAAGGTGTCCGAGAGCGCCTGGGCCACCCCGCTCGCCTTGAGGACGGCGCCGAAGACCCCGCCCGCGCCGACGACCAGCAGGATGTTGCCGACCGGCTTGAGCGAGGCAGTCGAGACCGTCTCCAGCGACTTGCGGGACCAGCCGCGCCGGATGCCCAGCAGGTAGTAGGCGAGCAGCAGGGCGATGGTCAGCGCCACGAACGGGCTGCCGAAGAACTCGATCACCGAGCGTCCCGTGGAGGGGTCCAGGGCGATCGAGGAGAACGTGGCGGCGAGGATCAGCACCAGCGGCGTGCCGATGATCCCGACGACCGTGCCGAGCGGCACCGGGTCCTCGCGCGGCGCCACGCCCTGGGCCCGCTGCTCCTCGACGACGGCCCGCTTCGCCTCCGCCGCCGCCTCGACCATGTCCTGCGGCACGGCCACGAAGATGCGCCGGCCGACCCACGCCGCGTACGCCCAGGCGGCGAGAACGGCCGGGACGCCGCAGACGACGCCCATGAGGATGACCCAGCCGAGGTCGACGTGGAGCAGTCCGGCGGCCGCGACCGGGCCGGGGTGCGGCGGCAGGAACGCGTGGGTCATCGACAGACCGGCGAGCAGCGGCAGGCAGTACAGCAGGATCGACTTCCCGCCCCGCTTGGCGGCCGCGTAGACGATCGGGGCGAGCACGAAGATGCCGACGTCGAAGAAGACCGGGATGCCGAAGATCAGGCCGGTCAGCCCCATGGCGAGGGGGGCGCGCCGCTCGCCGAACAGGCCGAGCAGCCGGGACGCCAACACCTCGGCGCCGCCGCTGACTTCGAGGACCGCGCCGAGCATCGTGCCCAGGCCGATGATGATCGCGACATGGCCGAGGATGCCGCCCATGCCGGACTCGACGGTGGAGACGGCGTCCGAGCGCTGAACGGTGCCGAAGAGCTCGGTCACGGACAGGCCGGCCAGCAGGCCGACGGCTATGGAGACGGCCAGGAGGGCCACGAAGGGCTGGAGTCTGACCTTGATGATCAGGTAGAGGAGGAGGGCGATGCCGAGGGCGGCGACCGTCAGGAGGCCTGCGGTGCCGTCGATCAGCAGGAGCAGCCCGCCGGTGTGGGGCGGGGCCTCGGCGGGGGCGGCCGCCGTGAACGAGGGGGACATGGGGGTCCTCTGGGTGGGTGCATCGGGCTTTCGGGCAGGGGGGATCGCGGCACGGCGCACCCTTGGGACGGGGGCGCCGTGCCGTGCAGCCGTACCGGGTACGGGGAGAGACGGGTGTCAGGCAGAGGGGGTGTCGGTGAGAGGCGGGCGTCAGCCGAGCAGCTGTCGGTGGAGCAGTTGCCGTTGGAGCAGCTGTCAGCCGAGGACGGCGAGCGCGTCGATCTCGATCAGGAGGCCCGCCGGCAGGCCGACGTAGACGGTGGTGCGGGCGGCGGGCGCGGCGGTGAGGGCCTGCGCCTCGAAGTAGCCGTCGTAGAGCTCGTTGAACTCGGCGAAGTGCCCGGTGTCGGTCAGGTAGACGCGGATCATCATCACGTCGTCCCAGCTCGCCCCGCCCTCCCGCAGGATCGCCTCGACGTTGGCGAGGGTCTGCAGGGTCTGCTCGCGCAGGGTGGGCCCGGCGGGGGCCGGGGCCTTGCCCGGCTCGGCGGGGAGGAAGCCGACCTGGCCCGCCACCTGCAGGATGTTGCCCTTCCTCACACCGTGCGAGAACTTCGCGGGCGGGGTGGTGTGCGTGCTGGGGGTGAGCGCGGTCTTGTCGGTCATGCGGCGTTCATTCCTTTGCGGTGTGCGTGATCGGGTTTCTGCCGGAGTACTCGCCGCTGACGGCGTCCGCCGCGCGGCGCACCAGCGGGAGCAGGGTGAGGAGTTCGTCGGCGGTGACGACGACGTTGGGCGCGGAGACGGACATCGCGGCGACCACCCGTCCGTCGGCGCCCCGGATCGGCGCGGCGACGCAGTTGATGGACTCCTCGTGGCCGCCGAGGTCGGTGGCCCAGCCCTGTTCGCGCACCTTCTCCAGTTCCCGCAGGAACGCGGGGGCGTTGGGCGTCGAGCGGGCCGTGTACAGGGGGTAGTCGAGCTTCTCGGCGACGGCCCGCCGCTCGGGCTCGGGCAGGTCGGCGAGGAGCAGCTTGGCGACGGCGGCGACGGTGATGGCGACGGGCCGGCCGATCCGCGAGTACATGCGCACCGGGTAGCGGCTCTCCACCTTGTCGATGTAGAGGACCTCGCCCTCCTCGTAGACGGCGAGGTGGACCGTGTGGCCGCAGCTCTCGTTGAGGCGGGCGAGGTGGGGGTGGGCGATCTCGCGGACGTCGAGGTTCTCCATCGCCTCCTGGGCGAGGGCGAAGAGGCGGGCGCCGAGGCGGTAGCGCTGGTCGGACTGGCGGTAGACGAGACCGTGTTCGTGGAGGGTGCGCAGCAGCCGCAGCGCCGTCGACTTGTGCACGCCGAGGCGGTCGGCGACCTGTCCGAGGTCGGCGGGGCCCTCGGCGAGCAGGGGCAGGATGCTCAGGGCGCGGTCGACGGTCTGGCTCATGGGGTGTGTGCCTCCTCCGGTGCGGCCGGGGCTTGCGTCCAGCCCGGACCGAGTCGAAGTCTCCCCCACGCGGTGTCGTCGAGGGCGGCGAGCCGGTCGGCGTGGTCGCGGGACGGAGGCGTGGCGAGGTCGCCGGGGACGGTGAGGGCGGCGGCGGCCATGAGGTGCCCGTGCCGGAGCCGGTCGCGCAGGGGCAGCCCGCGCAGGGTGGCGGAGAGGAACCCGGCGGCGAAGGCGTCCCCCGCGCCGACGGCGGCGACGACGTCGACCCTCGGGGCGGGGGCGTGCAGGACGCTTCCCCGGTCGAAGACGGTGGCGCCGCGCGCTCCTTGTTTGACGACGAGCACGGCGGGGCCGGGCAGCGCTGCCCGTACGGCGTCGACGCCGTCCAGCCCCCACACGTCGGCCGCCTCGTCCTCGCCGACGAACACCAGGTCGGCTCCGCGCGCCAGGTCGAGCAGGACACGGGGGCTGTTGCCGTCCGTCCACAAGCGGGGGCGGTGGTTGACGTCGAAGGAGACGAGGGGGCGGCCGGGCCGGGGGGCGGTGAGTTCGCGCAGCAGGCCGAGGCAGTCCGCGGAGAGGGCCGCGGTGATCCCCGTGAGGTGCAGTACGCGACCGGCCCGCACGGCGTCGAGGTCGACGGTGTCGGCGGACATCGCGGAGGCGGCGGACCCGGCGCGGTAGTAGGCGACCTCGTGCTCGTCGCCGGCCCGGTCGCCGGCGGTGCGGAAGTAGACCCCGGTCGGGCGCTGCGGGTCCCTGCGCACGGAGCCGACGTCGACGCCGAAGGAGCCGACGGTCTGCACGAGGTGGTCGCCGAAGCCGTCCGCACCGACCCGGCTGACCCAGCGCGCCGGGTGTCCGGCCGCCGCCAGGGCGCAGACGACGTTGGACTCCGCGCCGCCGATGCCCCGTTCGAAGGAGGGCACGTCGGCGAGGCGGCCGGGGCGGGAGGGCAGGAGCGCGACCATGGACTCGCCCAGCGCGACGACGTCCACGACGTCGGGGGCGTCGCCGGGTCCGGTGGCGGTCACGATCGTCGTGGCTCCTGTGCTGGTGCGGGCGGGCCAAGCGGGACGGGGGTCCCCCGGCCGAAGGCTGGGGGAGGCTCCGTTGACCCCGCGTTGGCCGAGATGTTAGACAGCGGTAAGCGACATACGCAATGGACGTTGCACACGATGCAACGCTCCTGATCAGGGAGGTTCCATGAGTACCGAGGCACTGGCGGCGCTCGCCCGGCTGGCCGAGGAACGCGTCGACCACCGCTTCAAGGGCCTCCCCCCGGACGCCGAGGGCCTCACCGTCGCCGAGTTGGCCGCCCAGCGCCGCAACCTGTTCACCGGCGGATTCACCACCCCCGTCCTGGCCCTGTCGGCGGAGCGGCTGGAGCACAACCTCGCGCTCATGGAGACGTACGCGACCCGGCACGGCCTCGCCTTCGCCCCGCACGGCAAGACGTCCATGGCGCCGCAGCTCTTCCGGCGCCAGATCGAGCGCGGCGCCTGGGGCATCACCCTGGCGGTCCCGCACCAGGTGTGGGTGGCGCGGGCGTACGGCGTCCAGCGGGTCTTCCTGGCCAACGAGCTGGTGGACCCGCCCGCGCTGCGCCGGATCTCCGCCGACCTCGACTCCGACGACGACTTCCGCTTCGTCTGCTATGTCGACTCCGTGCGCGGCGTCGAGCTGATGGACGCGGCCCTGCGCGGCGCCCGCCGCCCCCTCGACGTCGTGGTCGAACTGGCCGCCGGCGACGGCGCGCGCACCGGCGTGCGCACGGAACGGGAGTGCGCGGCGGTCGCCGACGCGGTGGCCGCCGCGCCGGCCCTGCGGCTGGTCGGGGTCGCGGGCTACGAGGGCGAGGTCCCGGGGGCCGACCCGGAGCGGGTGCACGCCTGGCTGCGGCGGCTGGCCGCCCTCGCCGCCGACTTCGACGAGGCGGGCCGGTTCGCCGGCGCCGAGGAGATCGTCGTCAGCGCCGGCGGCAGCGCCTGGTTCGACGCGGTCGCCGACGTCTTCGCCGGGATCGGCGAACTCTCCCTGCCCGTACTGAAGTTGTTGCGTTCGGGCGCCTACGTCTCGCACGACGAGGGGCACTACCGCGAGCTGACGCCGTTCAACCGGGTGCCCGAGGAGGGTGCGCTGGAGCCCGCGTTCCGGCTGTGGACCCAGGTGGTCTCGCGCCCCTCCCCCGACCAGGCGTTCGTCAACGCGGGCAAGCGCGACGCGGCCTACGACCTCGGCCTGCCCCTCGCGCAGACGATCCGCCGCGACGGCACGCAACGCCCCGCCACCGGCGTCTCGGTGACCGCGCTCTCCGACCAGCACGCCTGGCTGCGCACCGCCGCCGGGGCGGACGTCGAGGTCGGCGACTGGATCGGCCTGGGCCTGTCGCACCCCTGCACGTCCTTCGACAAGTGGCCGCTGATCCCGCTCGCCGAGGCGGACGGCACGGTCGTCGACTACATCCGCACGTTCTTCTGAACCGCCCGAGCTGGAGGCCGATCATGGAAGACCTCGTCATCCGGGACGCCGACGTCGTCGACGGCAGCGGCGCGGACTCGTATCGCGCGGACGTGCTGATCGACGGCGGCAGGATCGTCACGATCGTCAAGGAGGCCGCGGCCGCGGGCTGTCAGCGCCCGAAGGCCGTGCGGGAGCTGGACGCCGAGGGGCTCGTCCTCGCCCCCGGCTTCATCGACATGCACGCCCACAGCGACCTCGCCCTGCTGCGCGACCCCGACCACAGCGCCAAGGCCGCGCAGGGCGTGACCCTCGAAGTCCTCGGCCAGGACGGCCTGTCGTACGCACCGGTGGACGAGCCCACCCTCGAAGGGGTGCGCCGGGCGATCACCGGCTGGAACGGCCCCGGCGACGACGTCGACTTCGACTGGCGTTCCGTGGGCGAGTACCTGGACCGGCTGGACCACGGCTTCGACGGCCGGGGCATCGCCGTCAACGCGGCCTACCTCGTCCCCCAGGGCACGGTCCGCGCCCTCGTCGTCGGCTGGGAGGACCGCCCGGCCGCACCGCGGGAGCTGGACCGGATGCGAGCGCTGGTGGCGGAGGGCCTGGAGCAGGGCGCGGTCGGCCTGTCGTCCGGGCTGACGTACACGCCGGGGATGTACGCCGAGAACGCCGAACTGGGCGAACTGTGCGCGGTGGTGGCGCGGTACGGCGGCTACTACTGCCCCCACCACCGCAGTTACGGCGCCGGCGCGCTGGAGGCGTACGCGGAGATGGTGGAGCTGACCGCGAAGGCGGGCTGCGCCCTCCATCTGGCCCACGCCACCATGAACTTCGGAGTGAACGAGGGCCGGGCCCCGGAGCTGCTGGCACTGCTGGACGAGGCGCTCGACTCGGGCGCCGACATCAGCCTCGACACCTACCCCTACACCCCCGGCTGCACCACGCTGGCGGCCCTGCTGCCCGGCTGGGCGAGCGAGGGCGGTCCGGCCGAGACCCTGCGCCGCCTGGCGGACGACGCGACGGCCGAGCGCATCCGCCACGAGCTGGAGGTGACCGGCGCGGACGGCTGCCACGGAGTGCCGGTGGACTGGGAGACGGTGGAGATCTCGGGCGTGAGGGACCCGGCGCTGGGCGACTTCGTCGGCCGCACGGTCCGCGCGTCGGCCGACCGGTTGGGCGAGGCCCCATGGACGACGGCGCGCCGTCTGCTGATCGACGACGGACTCGGCCCGACGATCCTGCAGCACGTCGGTCACGAGGAGAACGTGCGCGCGATCATGCGCCACCGCGTCCACACCGGTGGTTCCGACGGCGTGCTGACGGGCGCGAAGCCGCACCCGCGCGCGTACGGCACCTTCCCGCGCTATCTCGGCCACTACACGCGGGAGTTGGGGATCCTCACCCTGGAGGAGTGCGTGGCCCGGCTGACCGGCCGCCCGGCGGCCCGCCTCCGGCTGCCCGACCGGGGCCTGGTCCGCGAGGGGTACCGGGCCGACCTGGTGCTGTTCGATCCGCGCACGGTGGCGGCGGGCTCGACGTACGAGTCGCCGCGCACCCTGCCCACGGGCATCCCGCACGTCCTGGTCGACGGCCGCTTCGTGATCGAGGACGGCCGGCGGACGGACGTGCTGGCGGGGCGGGCGGTCCGTCGCAGTCCCGTGTGACGGAACGCCCCGCCGCCCGGGCCTACGGCTTGGGCAGGGTGCACCCGCTCTTGTTCAGGCTGAGCTGGTTGCCGGTGGTGAAGCAGGCCGGGATCAGGTAGGTCTCCTGGGCGTAGTTGATGCCCTCGCGGACGGTGACGTTGCCGTTCGCGTCGACCTCGCACGGGTTGTTCTCCGTGCAGCGCTGGCCGTCCTCGTTGCCGGTGTTGTTGACGGCGACGACCTTGCCGGTGGACTGGTCGATCACGGGCGAGCCGGAGGTGCCGCCGATGGTCTGGCAGGCGGAGGTGTACCGGACCGAGTCCTTCCAGGTCCAGTCGCCCTCCTTGAGCCGGTAGACGAACCCGTCGACGTTGCAGCTGTAGAGCCGCTTCCAGTAGCCGGACGCCACCGTGATGGCGGTCCCGGCGACCGGGTGGGTGTCCTGCACGGTCAGCGCGGAGATCCCGTACGCGCTCTTGATCGACGCGTAGGTGCTGGTGAGCTGGTAGATCGAGACGTCCGTGTCGGTCATCGTCCCGTAGGCCAGCTTGCTCGCGCGCAGCGTCGCCACCCTGGTGCCGGCGGAGTTGAGCAGGCCGAAGGTGCGGCTGGACGCCTGGTTGACGAGCACCTCGCCCGGCTCGGGGAAGCCGGTCGACAGGCAGTGCCCGTTGGAGAGCACCAGCGCCGGGTCGGAGTCCAGGGAGCTCGGGAAGCGGATGACCGACCCGGAGCAGTTGCTGAGCGCGACGGTGCCGGCGAGGTTGACGGCCCGCAGCGTGGGAGCGGCCGACCCGGTCCCGGCCGCCTTGGCCGAGAGGGCGGAGGCCGAGGTCGCGGCCGAGGACGCGGGCTGCGCGCTCACCGGCGCGGCGACCGCGGGCGCCGCACCCGCCCCGGCGATGGCCAGGGCGAAGAACGCGGCGACGAGAGGCTTTCTCATGTGGGGGTCCCCTCTTATGACAGGACGACCGGAGATCTTCCGGCCGCCCATTGCTTTTGTCATGCGCATTGTTAGTGCGCCGGGAGGGGAGGACAAGGGTGGGTTTTCAGCCGCCGGAGGGATGTCTTCCGCTTTCCGTCCGCACGGGCGCCCGCACCCGCCTACCTGCCCCCCTTGCCCCGCCCCCGGCCCCCCTTGCCCTTCCCGACCGGGGACGCCGGAGCGGGGGACGCGGCGCTCGCCGGCGCGGACGTGGCGGTCCGGGAGGGCGTGACGGGCGGGGGCGCCTCGGCCGTGGTGAGCGCCGGGGACGGCTGCTCCTCGGCAGAAGGGGACACGGTCGCCCCCGCGGAACCGGCGGAACCGGTCGGAGAGGGCGACGGCGCGCCGGATGCGCCCACGACCCCGCCCGGCGCCGATCGCGTGCCGCCCCGCTCCCCCCGCCCGCCCCCCTCGGACGACCCCGACCAGGACAACCCCACGACCAGCACGACCAGCACGGCCAGGGACGCGACCCCCGCCGCCCCCGCGGCGACCCTCACCCGGCGCGCGCGCCGC
>NZ_MJAJ01000096.1 GCF_001746365.1 Streptomyces sp. LUP30 | reverse complement strand
GAGGCCGTCGGGCCCGCGCTCGGGCGGGCGGACCCGCTCGCCGCCGGCCGCTTCACGGCGGACGCACCGGCCGACGGAGCCGCGCTGCCCGAGGCCGCCGGCGCCGCGCCGGCCCCCGGCTTGCCCGAGGCCGCGCCCGGTGCGGAGGCGGTGGCCCCCGCGCCGGCCGGCAGCCCGGACCCGGGCCGTCCGGGCCGCGGGGTGCCGGAGCCGTCGGGCGCCGGCGTGCTGTCGACCTTGCCGGCCGCCGGCTTGTCGTCGCCCTGGCCCGGCACCGGGAGCGGCAACCAGGGTGCGCCGGCGTTGCCCGACAGCAGGGCGGCCACGATGATCACGGCGTAGGCCCCGCAGGCGGTGCCCACGAGGATGCCGATACGACGGAACGTGCGGCTGCGCCGGCCCGATTCGTCGACGAACACCGGGACGTCGGACGCGGCGTCCCCACCGTCGGGCCGCCCCTGCAGGGGATCGAGCTGGACCGTCACCTCGCCCGCGTCGCGGTCCTCGCCGTCCGTGCCGCCGGGGAGCTCCCCCCAGGGATCCCGGAGATCGCTCGACCGTTCGTTTTCGGAAAGGCTGTTCGAGGTGTTCGCGGTCACCAGGGAACCGCTTTCACGTGGTACGTCCATCAAGGACCGGTATCTTCCGCTCTCTTCCGGCGCGGACATCAGTGGTTGCCCTCCGCCCCCGGAAAAGCTCTGGGATGCTGCCCCCACGACCGGCACGTCCCGGGTCGGCGGCGCCGCCTCGGGCCACTTCGGTTGGGCGTCTTCTCGCCAATTCTTCACTTGCGCACTTCCCCCCACGGAACAGTTCCGGGTGCGCTACGACCCTGAGCACAGCCGATGAAACCAGGCCCCCACCCGGCTCTCGCGCCCCATTTACCCCATTGCGCTCAGGTCGATGAATCTAGCGCAGGCATGGGCCCTGTGTTCGCGATGTGTCATTTATGGTCAGAAGTCATGTTCATGCCTATGGCTGAAAATCACCCATTGGCGGGCCGCCGAGAACCCGTTCCGGAGCTTTCGCCTCCGCGGGTGAGGCCCAGAAGGGCGTCGCGAACCGAGGGACCAGCCCCTTTCGCCGCGCGGGTGACACAGGGGACAAAGCGGCCGACTCGAGGGGCCGGAGGGCGTCCGTCCAGGCATGGCCGGAAAGCTCCCTGCCATCAGAAACGAAATAACCGTTTCCTCCGGAATTTGGAGAGCCGCCGCCCCGGAGGCCCTCCCGGCCGGCCGGCGTCAGCGCCCCGGCCCAAACACAGAAGACCCCGCCCCCTGAGGGGGCGAGGTCTTCATGTCACATGGGATGAGTGGAGATGGCGGGAATCGAACCCGCGTCCAACGGTGCAGAATCAGGGCTTCTCCGTGTGCAGTTCGCTGTGATTTTCTCGGCCCCGGCGATCACGCGAACAAGTCGCCGACGGGCCCAGTCACTGTTTGATTTCCCATTGAGCCCCGTGACCGAGCTCAATGGTTTAGTCCCCTAGATTATGCCAGGATCCGGATCGGGAACGCTTCCGGGCTGACACCCATTATGGGTCCTACACTCACTGCTTATTAGGCAGCGAGGGCGTAGGACTGGGAATCGCTCTTGATATTGGCGATTATTTTTTGCGACATATGGTTTACGAGATCATTGCCGCTTCCTCGACACGCTTCCCCTGCTTCGACAGCCGCTGTCGAAACCGATCATCCCCATGTTGTTTTTTCAATCCCTCCGAGGAGGGCCCGTGCCCACTGCGGGGCACACAGGCCATCGTACGTGACCGACGCCCGTCGATGCCACTGCATTCACGGCGGCCGCAGTCCCGGCGGCCGTGCCCGCCGGGCTACGCGTGCTGCTGCTTGCGCTTGGCCGCCGCGATCACCCGGTCCGTCTCCCGGCGATCCTGCTTCTCGCGCAGGGTCTGCCGCTTGTCGTACTCCTTCTTGCCCCGGGCGAGCGCGATCTCGGCCTTGGCCCGGCCGTCCTTGAAGTAGAGGGCGAGAGGCACGATCGTGTGACCCGTCTCCTCGGACTTCACCGCCAGCTTGTCGATCTCCTCGCGGTGCAGCAGCAGCTTGCGCTTGCGGCGCGCCGAGTGGTTGGTCCAGCTGCCCTGGCTGTACTCGGGGATGTGAGCGGCGTGCAGCCACGCCTCGTTCCCCTCGATCTGGACGAAGCCGTCGGTCAGCGAGGCGCGGCCCTGGCGCAGCGACTTCACCTCGGTGCCGGTGAGGACGAGGCCCGCCTCGTAGACGTCGACGATCGCGTAGTCGTGCCGGGCCTTCTTGTTCTGCGCGACGATCTTGCGCTTGCCGTCCTTGACCTTGCCGGTGGGGGCCGCCCCGCCCTGCTTCGGCTGGGATTCCTTCGGTACGTACATTCCCTTGCTCATAGTCCCGCCATTTTCGCATCCGGAGGCGGTCCGAGGGAAAGCCGATTACGCAAGCGCCCGCGGAACGCTCAGGACGCGTCGCCCAGCCCGCTCAGCACGGTCTCCGCCCGCTTCAGCGCCCCGTCGTCGGCCTCCAGGTCGGGCGTGATGCCCCGGCCGTCGACGGCACGGCCGGCAGGGGTGCGGTAGTGCCCCACGGTCAGCTCGGCCACCGAGCCGTCGGGCAGCCGGCGCGGCATCTGCACCGAGCCCTTGCCGAAGGTGCGCGAGCCCACCACGACCGCGCGGCCCCGGTCCTGCAGCGCGCCGGTGAGCAGCTCGGCCGCGCTCATCGTGCCGCCGTCGACGAGCGCGACCAGCGGACGGACGGTGTCGCCGCCGGCCTCGGCGTGCAGGACGCGCTGGTCGCCGTCGACGTCGTAGGTGGCGACGAGGCCGCCGTCGAGGAAGGCGGACGCGGCCGCGACGGCCTCGGTGACCAGTCCGCCGGAGTTGCCGCGCAGGTCCAGCACGATCCCCGCGCCGGGCGGGGCGTGCTCGACGGCGCTGCGGACGCTGTCGCCGACCCCCTTGGTGAACGCGGCGACGGTGATGACGGTGATGCCGCCGGAGAGCTCGTGGACGGTGACGGAATCCGTGGACAGCAGCGCCCGGCGCAGGGTCTGCGTCCACGCGCGCGTGCCGCGCTCCAGGCCGAGACGGACGACGGTGCCGGCGGGCGCGTCCTTCATGTCACCCCGCAGTAAGGAGACGACGTCGGTGACCGGGAGGCCGTCCACGGGCCGTCCGTCGACGCTGCGCAACCGGTCGCCCGTGTGCACCCCCGCATCGGCCGCGGGAGACCCGGACTGGACCTTGGTCACCTCGATCCGGCCGTCCCGCTCGCGCCGCGCCTCCAGGCCCACGCCGGTGTACCGGCCGTCGAGGGAGTCCTCGAACTCCTCGTACTCGCCCGCGGAGTAGACCGCCGCCCAGCGGTCGCCGCTGCGGCTGACGGCGCGCTCGGCGGCCTCCATCGGGGACTTGCCGTCCGCGGCGGCCTCCTCGGCGGCCCGCGTCACGTCCTCGGCATGTCCGGCGGGGGCGGTGGAGCGAGCCGCGCCCGAGGAGTCCGCGTGGCCCTCGGCCCACTGCTGCGGCAGCGATCCCGTCGCGGCCCCGGCGACGAGCACGCTCGCGAACACCAATGTCAGGGCGGCCCCGCGGCCGAAACGGCGGGGCTGACAGAACAGGTCGCGGCCTGACATGGCGGTGAGTCTAGGGGAACGCGAAGGGCCGTACGGTCGGTTGACCGTACGGCCCCGCGGGGCGTGCGTCACACTCCGGGGCGCGTGCGTCACACCTTCAGGTACTTGCGCAGCGCGAAGAACGCAGCCAGTGCGGGCATCAGCAGGCTGGTCGCGAGGATGAGCGGAAGCTTCGTCAACACGGCGTCCCAGCCGATGAAGTTGATCAGGTTCAGCTTCTCGGACAGGGCCAGACCGTGATCGATGATGAAGTACCGGGCGATCACCAGGAAGCCGCAGGCGACCGTCCCGCCGATGAGACCGGCGACCGCGGCCTCGGCGATGAACGGCGCCTGGATGTAGAACCCGGAGGCGCCGACGAGCCGCATGATGCCGGTCTCGCGCCGCCGGCTGAACGCCGAGACGCGCACGGTGTTGACGATCAGCATCAGGGCCACCACGAGCATCAGAGCCATGACCGCCCGCGCGGCCCAGTTCATGCCGTTGAGGAGCCCGAAGAGGTTGTCCAGGATGCCCTTCTGGTCCTGCACCGACTGCACGCCGTCGCGTCCGTCGAAGGCCGTCGCGATGACCTGGTACTTCTCCGGGTCCTTCAACTTGATGCGGTACGACTCCTGCATCTGGTCCGGCGTGAGGGAACTCGCCAGCGGGGAGTCGCCGAACTGCTCCTTGTAGTGCTTGTACGCGTCGTCCTGCGACTCGTACGTCACCTTCTCGACGACGCCCATCTTGTCGAGGTCGGACTTGATCTGCTTCTTCTGGTCCGCGGTGACCGCGCCCTTGGCGCAGTTGGCGTCCGACTCGGCGTCGCTCTTGTTGCAGAGGAAGATCGAGACGTTGACCTTGTCGTACCAGTAGCCCTTCATCGTGTTGACCTGATCGCTCATCAGGAGCGACCCGCCGAAGAGCGCCAGGGACAGGGCGACGGAGACGATGACGGCGAAGGTCATCGTCAGGTTGCGGCGGAGACCTACGCCGATCTCCGACAGTACGAACTGGGCGCGCATGGCGTGTTGTTCAGGCCTTTCCGGGGACGCCCGCCGGGGCGGGCGCGATGGCGGGAGCGGTCAGTGCTGGTAGCCGTAGACGCCGCGCGCCTGGTCACGGACGAGACGGCCCTGCTCCAGCTCGATGACGCGCTTGCGCATCTGGTCCACGATGTTCTGGTCGTGCGTGGCCATCAGCACGGTCGTGCCCGTCCGGTTGATCCGGTCGAGCAGCTTCATGATGCCGACGGAGGTCTGCGGGTCGAGGTTGCCGGTCGGCTCGTCCGCGATCAGCAGTTTGGGCCGGTTCACGAAGGCGCGCGCGATGGCCACGCGCTGCTGCTCGCCACCGGACAGCTCGCCCGGCCTCCGGTCCTCCTTGCCGCCGAGTCCGACGAGGTCGAGCACCTGCGGCACGGACTTGCGGATCTCGCCCTTGGACTTGCCGATGACCTCCTGCGCGAAGGCGACGTTCTCCGCCACCGTCTTGTTCGGCAGCAGCCGGAAGTCCTGGAAGACCGTTCCCAGCTGGCGGCGCATCTGCGGCACCTTCCAGTTGGAGAGGCGGGCGAGGTCCTTGCCCAGGACGTGCACCTGGCCGTGGCTGGTGCGCTCCTCGCGAAGGACCAGCCGCAGGAAAGTGGACTTTCCGGAGCCGGAGGACCCGACGAGGAAGACGAACTCGCCCTTCTCCACTTCGAGGGAGACATCCCTGAGTGCGGGGCGGGTCTGCTTGGGGTAGACCTTGGAGACGTTGTCGAATCGGATCACGGATGCACCACGGGTCGCCGGGGGTAGATGAGCGTGACCATACGCGAACCGGGGAGGGCGGCGCAGGCGTCGGGAAGGGTTGGGTGGGGCTTGTGCGTTTTTGTACGGGACTTTGTATGCCCCCCGCTCTTCGGGTGAGCCGCGCGGGCCCCGGAGGAACCTGGCACAGTGGAGGGGGAACGTTCCCGTACCCCGAAGCGTTGTGTCCATGGAACCGGTGCAAGGAGGGCGAGGCGCATGACGTACGACCGGCTGGTGTGCGCTAACTGCGCTGCGCCCGTGAGCGAGGGCCGGTGCCCTGTGTGCCGCGCGAACCGCGAGCGGCTGCAGCAACAGGAGAACTTCCTCGCGAATCTGAACCCCATGGCGCTGATCGCGCTGCTGGCCGTGCTGGTCGCGGCGGTGGCGCTGCTCGCCCACCAGACCGCCTGAGACCGGACGACCGGTCCGCCTGAGAGCGGACGGCAACGCACGAAGGGCCCGGAGCTGATCGCTCCGGGCCCTTCGCGTGCACGTCACGTACGGGTGCGACTACCCGGCGTCAGGCGGTCGCCCCGCCGCGGCCGGCCGCGAGACGCGGCAGCACGCGGAAGCCGATGCCGCCGGCGATCATGGTGGCGGCGCCGATGATCAGGAAGGTGGTCTGGCCGGCACCGGTCTCGGCGAGCTCCTTGCCACCGCCCTGCGCGGTGTTGTCGGCGGCCACGGCCGAGGTGTCGGTCAGCGCGGAGCTGCCGACCTCCTGGGTCGAGGTGCCGTCGGTGCCGGTACCTCCGGCGGTGGAGCCGCCGGTACCGCCCGAACCGCCGGTCGCGGAGCCACCGGTGGAGCCCGAACCCGAACCGCCGGTGGAGTCGTCCCCACCGGTGGAGCCCGAACCACCCGTGGTGGAACCGCCGGTGGCGGAACCGCCCGTGGAGCTGCCACCCGTAGAGCTGGAACCGCCCGTGGCCGAGCCGCCCGTGGTGGAGCCGCCACCCGTCGTGGTCGAGCCTCCGGTGGTGGAGCCGCCACCCGTCGTGGTGGAGCCGCCCGTGGTCGAGCTGCCACCGGTCGTGGTGGAGCCGCCCGTGCTGGAGTCGCCGCCGGAGCTGGACGTCCCGCCGATGGAGGCCGCGCCGCCGACGGAGGCCGCGCCGCCGACGGAGGCGTCGCCGCCGGTGCTGGAGTCGCCGCCCGTGGACGAGCTGCCGCCGGTCGAGGAGTCGCCGCCCGTCGAGGAGTCACCGCCGGTGGAGGAGTCGCCGCCGGTCGAGGAGTCACCGCCCGAGGAGTTCGTGCCGCCGACGGTGCAGATCCCGATCGGGCAGGGGTCGTCGCCCGTCTGGGGAGTGATTTCGTCCCCGCCGGCCGTCGACACGAGGCCGCTGAGGCCACCCTCGTCACCGGCGGCCGAGGCGACCCCGGCGACAGTGAGCGAGGCGCCCGCGGCGATCACGGCACCGGCGGCTATGCGCGCGACCCGGATCCGTGTCTTCTTCGTCATATGGTTGCTACCCCCAGTAGCTGAATCGTCGATGAGGCCGCGCTCGGGGCTGTGATCGACGGAGGTAGCTGCGATGTAGCCGAAAGCCCCCCGGTTCACATGCGCCCCGGAGATACGCATGCCACACTGCACCTTCCCCATTTTTCAAAGCATCGTCAAGGTCGTTGCGCACGCAATGTCCAAGTCGGGGGGCTTTGCGCGATGTCGGTGCTGTGAATGTGACCTAAAAAGGCAACCGCCCCTACCTGAGGGGCGGTTGCCTTATCGACAAACCTACTTCTCCTGCTGCTTGCGCCAGCGAATTCCGGCTTCCAGGAACCCGTCGATCTCACCGTTGAACACGGCCTCGGGGTTGCCGACCTCGAACTCGGTACGCAGGTCCTTGACCATCTGGTACGGGTGCAGGACGTACGAACGCATCTGGTTGCCCCAGGAACTGCCGCCGTCCTTGAGAGCGTCCATCCTCGCCCGCTCCTCTTGGCGCTGACGCTCCAGCAGCTTGGCCTGGAGGACGTTCATCGCGGTCGCCTTGTTCTGGATCTGCGACCGCTCGTTCTGGCAGGACACGACGATTCCGGTGGGCAGGTGGGTCAGGCGCACCGCGGAGTCGGTGGTGTTGACGCCCTGGCCGCCGGGACCGGAGGAGCGGTACACGTCCACGCGCAGCTCGGACTCGTCGATCTCGATGTGGTCGGTCTGCTCGACCACGGGGAGGATCTCGACGCCCGCGAAGGAGGTCTGGCGGCGGCCCTGGTTGTCGAACGGGGAGATCCGCACGAGGCGGTGCGTGCCCTGCTCGACGGAGAGGGTGCCGTAGGCGTACGGGACCTGCACGGCGAACGTGGTCGACTTGATGCCGGCCTCTTCGGCGTACGACGTCTCGTAGACCTCGGTCTTGTAGCCGTGCTGCTCCGCCCACCGCAGGTACATCCGCTGCAGCTTCTCGGCGAAGTCGGCCGCGTCGACGCCGCCGGCCTCGGCGCGGATGTTGACGAGCGCCTCACGGGCGTCGTACTCCCCGCTGAGCAGCGTGCGCACTTCCATCTCGTCGAGCGCCTTCTTGACGGACCTGAGCTCGGCCTCGGCCTCCGCGAGGGTGTCCGGGTCGTCCTCCTCCTGGGCCATCTCGAACAGCACGGCGAGATCGTCGATCCGGCCGCGCAGCGTGTCCGCCTTCCTGACCTCGGCCTGGAGGTGGGACAGCTTGCTGGTGATCTTCTGCGCCTCGTCCGGGTTGTCCCACAGGGACGGCGCGGCCGCCTGCTCCTCGAGCACGGCGATGTCTGCCCTCAGCTTGTCGAGGTCCAGAACGGCCTCGATCGACTCCATGGTCGAGGAGAGGGACTTGAGCTCTTCGGATACATCGACGACTGCCACGCCTCCCAGCGTAACGGCTCCGCCAACCGGGCAGTGCCGGGCGCCGCCCGCGGACCGGGCGGGCCACGGTCACGGGCGGGCCACGGTCACGGCCAGGGGCCGGTCACCTTCGCCGCCACGGGCGCGGTCGTGGCCGCGGCCGAGGGCCCGGCACACCGGGTGTCAGGGCGACGTCGGCGCCGAGTTCTTCGTGTCCTGGGGGTTCCCGCCCGCGTCGTCGCCGGAGGTGGCCGCCCAGGTGCCGACCCCGACCGCGGCCGCCAGCGCCGCCGCTGCCACGCCGAGCGTGATCCGGCGCCGTCGGGTGGCGGAACGGTTCCGTGCGGACCCCGGACGCGGCGCGCCCGCGGCCCTGGGCACCCGGGCCGTGCCGTGCGCCCCGCCGGCCAGCTCGTCCGGCGCGGGCACCCGCATCGACGTGTGGGTGTCCCGGTTGGAGTCGGGCTTCGCGTTCGGCACCAGCGGGACCGAGCCCCGCCGCACCCGGCCCGTGGCCGCCTCGGCGGCGGGCAGGGAGGGAGCGGCCTCGGCGGGCTCGCCCTCCTCCGGCTCGGTGTCGGGCTCGTCGACGTCGAGCGGGGGCATCCCGGCCAGCATCGGCAGCTGCTCGCGCAGCCGTGCCGCCAGCTCGGAGGCCCGCAGCCGGGAGGCCGGTGCCTTGGCCAGGCACTGCACGATCAGCTGCCACAGCTCGTCCGGGATGCCCGGCAGGGGGGCGACGGACTCCGTGACGTGGCGGCGCAGCACCGCGCCCGGGTGGCCGCCGCCGAACGGGGTGAAGCCCGCGAGGAGCTCGTACAGGACGGTCGCCAGGGCGTAGATGTCCACCGAGGCGCGCGGCGGCAGCCCCTCCACGATCTCGGGCGCCAGGTAGTCCGGCGTGCCGATGATCTTCGTGGCGCGGGTCCGTTTGGGGGTGTCGATGAGTTTCGCGACGCCGAAGTCGGTCAGCAGCGCGCGGTGCGAGCCGCCCGGACCGAGCGGTCCCTGCATGTCGAGCAGGATGTTCTCGGGCTTGACGTCGCGGTGCACGATCCCGGCCGCGTGCGCGGCGGCCAGTCCCTCGGCGACGTCCGCGACGATCGCCACGGCGGCCTCGGGTGCGAGGCGCCGGTCCCGTTCGAGGCGGGTGCGCAGGTCCGTGCCCCGCACCAGGTCCATGACCAGCGCCAGGTCGTTGCCGTCGACGACCAGGTCCCGCACCGACACCACGTGGGGGTGCTCCAGGCCGAGCAGCGCCGTGCGCTCCTGCACGAAGCGGCCCACGAGCTCCTCGTCGGAGGCGAGGTCCTCGCGCAGCAGCTTGACGGCGACGGGCCCTTCCGGTCCCTCGCCCAGCCACACCGTGCCGGCGCTGCCCCGTCCCAGGATCTGGTGGGCGGTGTACCGGCTGCCGATCTTCCGTGCCAAGACTGCTCCTACAGACGCGTGTTGCCCATCAAAGTACGCGTCCTGGGAGCCAACCTTCACCGCGGAGACGGAAATCACCCGCCAGATGTCGACAAGTGCACAAACTCGCGGTCAGGAGCGGAGTGCGACGTCCGGCGGTCAGTTCCCGGAGCCGCCGCCGGCCGAGTCCGCCAGATCGCTGATCCAGCCGGTGACGTCGCCGACCCAGCCGCTGATCAGCTGCCAGTAGCTCTTGCCCGTGCCGATCCAGTCCTGCAGCGGGCTCAGCTCCCAGATCAGCCATCCGGCCACGAACAGGATGACGAGCGTGAACAGGCAGCCCTTCAGACAGCCCAGGCCGGGGATCCGCATCGGGTTGGCGCTGCGCTGCCGGGGCTCGCGCGGCTGCCGGGGCTCCGGGGCGGGCCGCTGCCGCGGCTGCTGCTGGGGCGGCGGCGCGTACCGCTGCTGGGGCTGCTGCGGTTGCGGGGTCGCGTACTGCTGCTGGTGCTGCTGCCCGGGGTACCCGTACCCGGGCTGCTGCGGCCGCTGTTGCTGCTGCGGTCGTTGCTGCGGCTGCTGCCGGTAGGGCTGCTGCGGCTGCTGCTGGGGGCGGGAGACCTGCCGCTGGGGGCGGCGGCGCAGCGGGTCGTCGCCGGGGTCGAGGTACTGCTGGACCTGGGTCTGCTCGTTGCGGTCGCGGGCGCCCTGCATCTGGGACTGCCAGGGGTGCGGCTGCTCCGGCGGCTGCGCCGGCCCGCCGTACTGGCCCGGCGGCACCGGCGGCAGGACGGCCGTCGGGTCGGCGGCGCCCTGCGGGCCGCCCGTGTGCGGCAGGACGGCGGTGGGGTCGGCGGCGCCCGCCGGGCCCGCCGTGTGCGGCAGGACGCTGGTCGCGGCGTTCGGGTCGTAGGCGCCGCCCGGCACCGTGGCGGGCGTCGGGTCGGGCGCGAGCAGATGGCCGACGCCGTCGGCGGCCGCGATCTGCATGGAGTTGGCGTGCACCCCGATGCCCTCGGCGACGATCCGCAGCCCGCGCGCGAGGTTCTCGGCGCTCGGCCGGTGGTCGGGGTTCTTGCTCAGACAGCGCTCGATGACCGTCCACAGCGGGTCGGGGACCGTGGAGGGACGGCGCGGCTCGGCGCTCAGGTGCTGGTGCAGGACTTCCAGGGCGGAGCCGCCGGAGAACGGAGGGCGGCCGGTGACCAGCTCGTACAGCAGGATGCCCGCGCCGTAGATGTCGACGGCGGAGGTCTGCGGGCGGCCCTCGGCGGACTCCGGGGCGACGTACGCGGGCGTGCCGACGAACTCGCTGGTCCGGGTCAGGCCCGGGGAGTCGGCGAGGCGCGCGATGCCGAAGTCGGTGAGCAGCGGGTGCATCTGGCCGCCGTCCTGCTTGAGCAGGACGTTGGCCGGCTTCAGGTCGCGATGCACCACGCCGTCGGCGTGGCTCGCGGCGAGGGCGTCGGCGATCTGTGCGGTGAGCAGGGCCGCGGCGACCGGCGTGAAGGGGCCGTTCTCGCGCAGGTAGCGGTGCAGGTCGGGCCCCTCGACGAGGTCCATGACCAGGGCCAGCAGATCGCCCTCGACCACCAGGTCGCGGACCCGCACGATGTTGGGGTGGGTCAGGCGCAGCAGGACGGAGCGCTCGCGCAGGAAGCGCATCACGACGTCGGGGTCGTTCGCGAGCTCCTCCTTGAGGACCTTGATCGCGACGGTCTCCCCGGGCTGCCCCGCCACGGCCGCCTCGGCGCCCGCGGTCTCACGCTGGCGGGCTCGCCAGACGGTGCCCGTGGCGCCGCGTCCGAGCGGCTCCTCGAGCAGGTACTTGCTGCCTACCGGCCGCACGTCATGCGCTCCCTGCTGCTTGCTCGCCAGACTCGCCGACCCTCAGGTCCTGCCAGGTCCTGCTCGTCTGTCCCGCCAGTGTTCCGACCCACTGTAGTGCCGTGGTGCGGACACGGGGCGGTCGTCACGGTCGTCCTCGTTCCGAGGGAAAGACGCATCACCCGGTCTTCCTGGTTGCCGGAGCCGGACGTGACCGATCTCAACTGATCGTCGGTGACGCACTCGGCAGGCACTTTTGCGGGCAGAGCCGACCAATCAAGATCACTTGTTCTCCGGTGAGGGGCGCGTTGTCAGTGACAGGTGCGAGGATGCCTTCAGTACTGGCCGCTGTGCTCGTGTGGGGTGGGGGGAAGCCCGCGCCCGTGCAGAAGGGACCGCTGACGGCGATGCAGATCCGGCTGACCGTCGTAGACCCGGCGGGCGCGCCCGCCGATTCCCGGCCCCGCGCCGCGAGCTGCGACGTGCTGGTCACGGCGCCCGCCGGCACGGCCCTGGCGGCGGTGTCGTCCGCGCTGGCCGCGGCGGTCTGCGGAGAGGGCGCCGCACCGTCCTCGTCCGCTGCGGCGGTCGTGCTCTACGCGGGCGTGGAGCGGCTCGACGCCCAGCGCTGCACCCTCGGCGAGCCCCCGCTGACGGACGGCGCGGTGCTGTCCCTGGGCGTCCCGGCCGATCCCGAGCCGCATCCCGAGGTCGACGACGCCCCGGCCCGTCTGCACGTGGTGGCCGGACCGGACGCGGGCGGGGTCCATCTCCTGCACGGCGGCCAGGTCCGCGTGGGCCGCTCGGCCGACGCGGACGTGCCCCTCGACGACCCGGACGTCTCGCGTCTGCACTGCGCGGTGACGCTCACGCCCGAGGGCCGGGTCACGGTGGCCGACCTCGGCTCCACCAACGGCACCACGCTGGACGGCGCGCCGGTGCAGAACCGCCCCGTGCGCCTCACGCCGGGCGCCCTGCTGCGGGTGGGCGAGTCGGCCCTGCGCCTGGCGCCGCCCGGCGGCCCCGGCCCCCGGGTGCCGACCACACCGGACGGCGAGGGACACGTCCGCGTGCCCCGCGGCGGGACGGCGGAGCAGAGCGCGGACACGGACCC
>NZ_MJAJ01000095.1 GCF_001746365.1 Streptomyces sp. LUP30 | reverse complement strand
GAGCGCGCCGACGCCCTCGCGGCCGCGCCGCTGCTCAACTGCCTGCTGCGGGAGGTCGCCGAACCGCTGCCGCCGACGCCCGCGGACGACGGCCGGTTCCGTCACCGGCTGCCCGGCGGGCGCCTGCTGCGCGTCAGCCGGTTCCGTCACCGGCTGCCCGGCGGGCGCCTGCTGCGCGTCCGCGGACGGCGCCGGCCCGCCGAGCCCGAGCTGTACGCGGCGGGCGCCTGGCGCCGCCTCGGCCATGCCGAGCTGGTCGAGCTGGTCGCCGAGACCCTGCGCCGGAGCACCGGTCCGGCCGGTCCCGGACTGGCCGCCGAGATGATCGACAGCAGGAACGTGGTCGCGGCACTGCTCACGGCGCGCGCGCAGGCCACCCCGCCGGGCGGCGGCTACCTGCGCTCCGAGCAGTCGCTGCTCACCGGCCACCCCCACCACCCCGCGCCCAAGGCCCGCGGCGGCGGACCGGCCGCCGGGTGGCTGCCCTACGCCCCCGAGGCGCACGCCCGCTTCCCGCTCGTCCTGCTGGGGCTGCGCGAGGACACGGTCGTCGAGGAGGGGGACGTCTCGGCACTGGACGCCCTCGGCGCGGCCCCGCCCGGCTACCGGCTGCTGCCCGCCCACCCCTGGCAGCTCGACCTGGCCGGGCGGCAGCTCGCGCCCGCCTTCGCCGACGGCCGCCTGGTCCGGCTCGGCACGACCGACTTCGCGGCCTGGCCCACGGCCGCCGTGCGCACCGTGTACGCGCCCGAGCGGGACCTGTGCCTGAAGTTCAGCCTGGACGTGCGCATCACCAACGACGTCCGCCGGCTGTGGCGCCACGACCTGCTGCGCCTGCGCCGGACCGACGCGGCCGCCGCCCGGGCCTTCGAGGCGATCGGCGGCCCGGCCGCCTGGCTGAGCGACCGCGGCTACCGCACCGCCGCGTTCGCCTTCGAGGAACTCGCGGTGCTGGTCCGCGACGGCCTGGACGGCCGACTGACGCCCGGCGCGACCCCGCTGCTCGCGGCGGGTCTCGTGGAGGGCTTCGACGGCAGTCCGCTCGACGCCCTCCGGGATCCGGCCGCCTGGTGGGAGGCCTATCTGCGTGCGGTCGTGCCGCCCGCCCTCGCGGCCTTCGCCGACCACGGCGTCGTCCTGGAGGCCCACCTGCAGAACACCCTGGTCGCGGTGGACGCGGACGGCATGCCCGTGCAGGCGCTGTTCCGGGACGCCGAGGGGGTCAAGCTGCTGTCGGACGTGGAGCGGGCGGCCGGCTGGGAGCGGCTGGTGTACTGCCTGGTCGTGAACCATCTGTGGGAGCTCGCCGGGGCCCTGGCCGAGCCGCGCCCCGGTTTCGACCCGTGGCCCGCGGTGCGCCGGGAGCTGGCCCGCCACGACCTCCCCGAGATCGCCGGGCTGCTGGCCTCGCCGACCCTGCCCGGCAAGACCAACCTGCTGCTGCGGTGGACGGGCGCGGACGGCGCCGACGCCCGCTACCTGCCCCTGCCCAGCCCCCTGGTCCCGCCCTGATCCCGCGCGACGGCGCTCGGACGGGCCGGGAGAGCGCGCGGAGCGGCCACGGGGCCGCAGGACCCGACCTTCCTCGGAGAGCGGGCCCGAGGTCTCGGACACCGTCACGGACGGCGCCTTCGACGCCGTTCCACTCCGGCTGTCACGCTTGACTACTATGGTCACTTCATGCCGGAGGCCGGAGGCCGGAAGCGAGGGCGCACCCGCCTCGGCGGACCCCGGATCGCAGCACCTCGGAGGTGGCCGTGGAAGGCAAGGCTGACAGGCGACAGGGCCTGCGGACATGCTGAGGAACGTCACCGCGACCCGCTATGTCGAGCCCTTGCGCTCGGGCGGTTCGGTGCCCGCTGTCGTGGAGGCCGACGACCTGGGCACGTACGTCGTGAAGTTCACCGGTTCCGCGCAGGGCCGCAAGGCGCTGGTCGCCGAGGTGATCGTGGGCGAGCTGGCCCGTGCCCTCGGCCTCAGGTTCCCCGAGCTGGTGTTCGTGCACTTCGACCCGGCCATCGCCGACGGCGAGCCCCACCAGGAGGTGCGCGACCTGCACGGCGCGAGCGCCGGCCGCAACCTCGGCATGGACTTCCTGCCGGGCGCGAAGGACTTCACCCCGGAAGTCGCCGGCGGCTTCCCCGTGGACCCGCTGGAGGCCGGCCGGATCGTCTGGCTCGACGCCCTCACCGTGAACGTGGACCGCACGGTCCACAGCTCGAACCTGATGGTCTGGCCCACGTTCGGGACCGTGCCCCCGCGCCTGTGGCTGATCGACCACGGCGCGGCCCTCGTCTTCCACCACCGCTGGGACACGACCGCGCCGGAGAAGGCCTACGACTTCCGTCACCACGCGCTCGGCTCGTACGCGCCCGACGTGCGGGCCGCCGACGCGGAGCTGGCCGGCCGGGTGACGCGCGACCTGCTGCGGGAGATCGCGGCGGTCGTCCCGGACGACTGGCTGGCCGGCGAGGAGGGGTTCGCGAGCCCGGACGACGTCCGCCGGGCGTACGTCGACCACCTCCACGCGCGGGTGCGCGCCTCGGCGGCCTGGCTGCCCACCGACTTCCCCACCCGGGACGAGCTCGCCGCGGAGGAGGCCGTCCGGGCGGCGAGGACACGGCGAGGCCGGCCGGACTGGCTCAAGCGGGTTCCCGACCTGCACGGCCGGCCGGCCGCGGAACAGGATTGGTCGGTGCACCTGGGATGAGCGACACACAGCGGGTCGAGATCGAGTACTGCACGCAGTGCCGCTGGCTGCCGCGCGCCGCCTGGCTGGCGCAGGAACTGCTCACGACGTTCGAGTCCGAACTGACCGAGCTGTCCCTGCGGCCGGGCACGGGCGGCGTCTTCGTCGTCCGGGTGGGCGACGAGGTGGTCTGGGACCGCCGTGAGCAGGGCTTCCCGGAGCCCACGGCCGTGAAGCAGGCCGTACGCGACCGGGTCGCCCCGGACAGGTCCCTGGGCCACTCGGACCGTCCCGGCTCCTGACGCCGGGGGCCGCTCAGCCCCTGAGCTGCTCGTAGGCCGGCAGGGTGAGGAAGTCCGCGTAGTCCTCGTCGAGTGCGACCGTCAGCAGCAGGTCGTGGGCCTGCTGCCAGTGGCCGGCCGCGAAGGCCTCCTCGCCGATCTCCTCGCGGATCGCGGCCAGTTCCGCGGCGGCGACCTCGCGGGCCAGCTCCGGCGTGGCCTTCACCGTGTCTCCCTCGTGCGCGAACTCGACGCCGGCGTTGATCCACTGCCAGATCTGTGAGCGGGAGATCTCGGCGGTGGCCGCGTCCTCCATGAGGTTGAAGATGGCGACCGCGCCCAGACCGCGCAGCCAGGCCTCGATGTAACGGATGCCCACCTGCACGGCGTTGACCAGTCCCGCGTAGGTCGGCCGGGCTTCCAGGGAGTCGACGGCGATCAGATCGGCCGCCTCGACGTGGACGTCCTCGCGCAGCCGGTCCTTCTGGTGGGGCCTGTCCCCGAGGACCTTGTCGAAGGACTCCATGGCGATCGGCACGAGGTCGGGGTGGGCCACCCAGGAGCCGTCGAATCCGTCGGCGGCCTCGCGGTCCTTGTCGGCGCGCACCTTCTCGAAGGCGACCTTGTTGACCTCGGCGTCCCGGCGCGAGGGGATGAAGGCCGCCATGCCGCCGATCGCGTGCGCGCCGCGCCTGTGGCAGGTGCGCACGAGGAGTTCGGTGTACGCGCGCATGAACGGGGCGGTCATGGTGACCGCGTTGCGGTCCGGAAGGACGAACTTCGCCCCGCCGTCACGGAAGTTCTTCACGATGGAGAACAGGTAGTCCCAGCGGCCGGCGTTCAACCCCGATGCGTGGTCACGGAGTTCGTAGAGGATCTCCTCCATCTCGTACGCGGCCGTGATCGTCTCGATGAGGACGGTGGCGCGGACGGTGCCCTGCGGGATGCCCAGGTGGTCCTGCGCGAAGACGAACACGTCGTTCCAGAGGCGGGCCTCCAGGTGCGACTCGGTCTTGGGGAGGTAGAAGTACGGTCCCTTGCCGAGGTCGAGCAGACGCCGGGCGTTGTGGAAGAAGTACAGGCCGAAGTCGACGAGGGCGCCGGGGACCTCGGATCCGTCCGCGTCGACGAGATGCCGTTCGTTCAGATGCCAGCCGCGCGGCCGCATGACGACCGTGGCG
Organism: Streptomyces sp. LUP30; assembly: GCF_001746365.1. GTDB lineage: Bacteria > Actinomycetota > Actinomycetes > Streptomycetales > Streptomycetaceae > Streptomyces. The sequence goes on along the minus strand of NZ_MJAJ01000095.1, from coordinate 8,515 downwards.
AGCTCCGCGTCGTCCTTCAGCGCGTACGACTTGCCTGACCTCGGGTCGGTGAAGTCGATGTTCCGGGTGTAGGCGTCGGCCAGGTTGAGCTGACCGCCGACGACGTTCTCCCAGGTCGGCGCCGAGGCGTCCTCGAAGTCGGCGAGCCAGACCCGGGCGCCCGAGTTGAGGGCGTTGATCGTCATCTTGCGGTCGGTCGGGCCGGTGATCTCGACCCGGCGGTCGTCGAGGGCCGCGGGGGCCGGGGCGACCCGCCAGGAGTCGTCCGCGCGGATCGCGGCGGTCTCCGGGAGGAAGTCGAGCGTGCAGGTACGGGCGATCTCGGCGCGCCGCTCCGCCCGCCGGGCGAGCAGCTCGTCACGGCGCGGGGTGAACCGCCGGTGCAGCTCGGCCACGAAGGCGAGCGCCGCCTCGGTGAGGACCTCCTCCTGCCGCGGCAGGGGCTCGGCGTCGACGATGGCCAGCGAGGACGGCGCTGGTGCGGACATGAGCGGTCACTTCCTTCAGCGGTGGCACCGGGTGCCGGTCGATCGGGTACGGCGGGCGAGGCCCCGGTCGGGACCGGATCCTTCTGAACAGTGGATACTAGTTTCCTCATCGTGGAAGTTCAATGGTTTGTTGACGTCGAGATTCTCCGGGTCGAGGCAAGGTGGCGCTCGGTGCCAGGGTCCTCACTCAAGGTGCGCGAGGTCCTCGGGCGTGTCGATGTCGAACGGCCGGGCCACGTCCCCGCACTCGACGAGCGTGATCGCCTGCGCGTGCTCCTTGAGATAGGCGCGTGCCCCCCGGTCGCCGGTCGCGGTCCGCGCCACACCGGCCCAGTGGTCGGCCCCCAGCAGGACGGGATGGCCGCGCACGCCGTCGTACACGGCCGAGACCAGCGAGGACGCGTCCCCTCCGGCGGCGAGCACCCGGGCCACCGCCTCGGGCCCGATGCCGGGCTGGTCGACGAGGCAGACCACCGCGGCCCGCGCCCCCGTCCCGGCGAGCGAACCGAGCCCGGCCCGCAGCGAGGCGCCCATGCCCGACTCCCACTCCGGGTTCGTCACGATCACGCACCCGGCGAGCCGCGCCCGCTCCCGTACGGCGTCGGCGGCCGCGCCGAGCACCACGTGCACGCGTGCGCAGCCCGCCGCGCGCAGCACCCCCACGGCATGCTCCACCAGCGGCCGTCCCCGGTGCGTCAGCAGGGCCTTGGGCCGCCCCCCGAGGCGTCGGCCCCCGCCCGCGGCGAGCAGCAGCCCGACGACCTGATCCTCGTCCTCGTCCCGCGCTTCCCTGTCCGTCATGCGTCCTGCATACCTGACGGGACGTCGACCGCGCGGCCTCCCGGGGCTGAATTTCGGTACGCGCTGTGGCGCGCCCGGCGTCGGGTGGCGTTTACTGACCCGCGCGTCGTCCGGCGCCGGAACGCCGTCGCGGGGGCGCGGGGCGGGCAGGGCGGGCGTCCACGCGCGCGTGCGCGTGAGGGGGGAGAGCGGTGTTGCGGAGCTTGGGGCAGAGGGCAGTGACCGGCGGCGACGAGGATCAGAGGGTGGCGGAACTGCGGACCGCGGTGTCCCGGCTGCGCCGTGAACTCGCCGCGCACCCGGCCGAGTTCCCCGAACGGGTCATCGCCGAGGACGAGCTCGCCGCACTCGCCGCGATGGCGGCCCACGGCGTCCCGGAGGCCCCCCGGTTACGGCGCTCCCTGCTGGTGATCGCGGGCGCCATCGGCTCGGTGAGCGCGCTGGCCCGGGGCCTGTCGGACGTGCGCGCCGCGGTGGAGCTGTTCGGGGGCCGGCCCCGGCGCTGAACCGCGCGCCCCGGGGCCGCTCGGACGGGCCGTCAGGAGCCCGGCGGGCGCCGCGTGTTCGCGGGCGCCGCGCGTCCTACGGGTTCGGCGTCCCCGTCCCCTGGTCGGCCAGGGCCTGGGACAGTTCCACCGCCACCTGCTGCAGCACCGGCACGATCCTCTCGGTGACCGACTCCGTGACGCGGCCCGCCGGCCCGGAGATGGAGACCGCGGCCGCGGTGGGGGAGTCCGGCACGGACACCGCCAGGCAGCGGACCCCCATCTCCTGCTCGTTGTCGTCGACCGCGTACCCGGCCCGCCGCACGTCTGCCAGTGCGGCGAGGAAGCCGTCGGGGGTGGTGATGGTCTTCTCCGTCGCGGCGGGCATGCCGGTACGGGCGAGCAGGGCGCGCACCTCGTGGTCCGGGAAGCCCGCGAGGAGGGCCTTGCCGACTCCTGTCGAGTGCGGCAGGACGCGCCGTCCGACCTCGGTGAACATCCGCATCGAGTGCTTGGACGGCACCTGTGCCACGTACACGATCTCGTCGCCGTCGAGCAGCGCCATGTTCGCCGTCTCGCCGGTCTCCTCCACCAGGCGCGCCAGATAGGGGCGGGCCCAGGTGCCCAGCAGCCGGGACGCGGACTCGCCGAGCCGGATCAGCCGCGGGCCCAGCGCGTAGCGGCGGTTCGTCTGCTGGCGGACGTAACCGCAGGCCACCAGGGTGCGCATCAGGCGGTGGATGGTGGGCAGCGGGAGGCCGCTGGTCGCGGACAGCTCGCTCAGGCCGACCTCGCCGCCCGCGTCGGCCATCCGCTCCAGCAGATCGAAGGCGCGCTCGAGGGACTGGACCCCTCCGCCGGCGGACCTGGCGGAGTCGGTGGTGCTGGCGCTGGACGTCGGCACGGGCGCGTTCCTTTCGAAACCGGCGGGAAGAGCTGAAGCCTACCGGGGGGCCGGTTGACTCCTCGTTGGAGCCTAGCTACGTTCTGCCTGTCGGAATGATAATTCCGCTTTGTGGAAACGTCCAGAGTGGCGGCATCGGGTGCACTGTGGAGAAGTGTGCCCTTGACGGCAAGGGGACGGGAGTGAACACTCCTTCAACAGAACGTTGAATTTCCTTGCGTGGAATGCGTGGAAGCCGACGGCGGCAGAGAGGGGTCCCGGTGTCCGAGGTGCTCGAGGTGCCCGAGGCTGAACTGGTGCTGCGCTCGACGCGCGTCGTCACCCCTGAGGGGACGCGACCCGCCGCGGTGGCGGTCGCCGGCGGCGCGATCACGGCCGTCCTGCCCCACGACGCCCCCGTTCCCGGCGGCGCCCGCGTGGAGGACTTCGGCGACGACGTCCTGCTGCCCGGCCTGGTCGACACCCATGTGCACGTCAACGACCCCGGCCGCACCCACTGGGAGGGCTTCTGGACCGCCACCCGCGCGGCGGCGGCCGGCGGCGTCACCACCCTCGTCGACATGCCGCTCAACTCCCTCCCGCCGACCACGACGGTCGACCACCTCCGCGTCAAGCAACGGGTCGCCGCCGACAAGGCGCACATCGACGTCGGCTTCTGGGGCGGCGCGCTGCCCGACAACGTCAAGGACCTGCGGCCGCTGCACGACAGCGGCGTCTTCGGCTTCAAGGCGTTCCTCTCCCCGTCGGGCGTGGACGAGTTCCCGCACCTCGACCAGGACGGTCTCGCCCGGTCCCTCGCCGAGATCGCCGGATTCGACGGGCTGCTGATCGTGCACGCCGAGGACCCGCACCATCTCGCGGCCGCCCCGCAACAGGGCGGACCCCGGTACGCGGACTTCCTGGCCAGCCGCCCGAGCGACGCGGAGGACACCGCGATCGCCCAGCTCATCGCCCAGGCCGGCCGGCTGAACGCGCGCGTCCACGTCCTGCACCTCTCCTCCGCCGACGCGCTGCCGCTGATCGCCGCCGCCAAGGCCGACGGCGTCCGCGTCACCGTCGAGACCTGCCCCCACTACCTCACCCTCACGGCCGAAGAAGTGCCCGACGGCGCCAGCGAGTTCAAGTGCTGCCCGCCCATCCGCGAGGCGGCCAACCAGGACCTGCTCTGGCAGGCCCTCGCCGACGGCACGATCGACTGTGTGGTCACCGACCACTCCCCGTCCACCGCCGACCTGAAGACGGCCGACTTCGCGACGGCGTGGGGCGGCATCTCCGGCCTGCAGCTCAGCCTCGCGGTCGTCTGGACCGAGGCGCGCAGGCGGGGCCACGGCCTGGAGGACGTCGTGCGCTGGATGTCCGCCCACACCGCCGCCCTGGCCGGGCTCTCCCGCAAGGGCGCGATCGAGGCGGGCCGCGACGCCGACTTCGCCGTCCTCGCCCCCGACGAGTCCTTCACCGTCGACCCGGCCGCCCTCCAGCACCGCAACCCGGTCACCGCGTACGCCGGCCGGACCCTGTACGGCGTCGTGAAGTCCACCTGGCTGCGCGGCGAACGCATCGTCGCCGACGGCGAGTTCACCGAACCGAAGGGCCGGCTCCTCACCCGCACCCCCTGACGTCCGCACCGCGACGTCCCGCACCGGTACCCGCACCGGCCGACCTCCGAAAGGCAGACCTGATCACCGTGACGGCGATACAGAGCTTCACCGGCGACGCGAACCCCTACGGAGGCGGCGACCCGTACGCGGACTACCGCACCGCGGACTTCCCCTTCACCCGGCACGCCGACCTCGCCGACCGGCGGCTCGGCGCGGCGGTCGTCGCCGCCAACGACGAGTTCTTCGCCCAGCGGGAGAACCTGCTGCTGCCCGGCCGCGCCGAGTTCGACCCGGAGCACTTCGGGCACAAGGGCAAGATCATGGACGGCTGGGAGACGCGCCGCAGGCGAGGCGTCGGCGCCGAGCATCCGTGGCCCGCGCCCGAGGACCACGACTGGGCGCTCGTACGCCTCGGCGCGCCCGGGGTGATCCGGGGCATCGTCGTCGACACGGCCCACTTCCGCGGCAACTACCCGCAGGCGGTGTCGATCGAGGGCGCGCGGCTGCCCGGCTCACCGTCCCCGCAGGACCTCCTCGCCGACGACGTGAAGTGGACGACGCTCGTCCCGCGCACGCCCGTCGGCGGCCACGCGGCGAACGGGTTCCCGGTGACCGTGGAGCAGTGCTTCACCCACCTGCGGGTCAACCAGCATCCCGACGGCGGCATCGCCCGGCTGCGCGTGCACGGCGAGATCGTCCCCGACCCCGCGTGGCTGGCCGTCCTCGGCGCCTTCGACGTCGTCGCCCTGGAGAACGGGGGCCGGGCCGAGGACGCGTCGAACCTCTTCTACTCGCCGGCCTCGAACACCATCCAGCCCGGCCGCTCCCACAAGATGGACGACGGCTGGGAGACCCGTCGCCGACGTGACCAGGGCAACGACTGGATCCGCTACCGCCTGACGGCCCAGGCGCAGATCCGGGCGCTCGAGATCGACACGGCGTACCTCAAGGGCAACAGCGCCGGCTGGGCCTCGGTGTCGGTCCGGGACGGCGAGGACGGCGAGTGGACGCAGATCCTCCCGCGCACCCGCCTGCAGCCCGACACCAACCACCGCTTCGTCCTGCCGGCCCCCGCCGTCGGCACCCACGCGCGCCTGGACATCTACCCCGACGGCGGCATCTCCCGGCTGCGCCTGTTCGGCTCCCTCACCGAGGCGGGCACGGCGGCCCTGACCGCCCGCCACCAGGAACTGAGCGGCTGAACCGGCCTCCACCACCGGCCTCCACCACCGGCCTGCGACACCGGCCTGCGTCACCGGCCGCCTCCCGGCCGCCGGACACCTGGCCCGCCCGACCGGCTCTCACGCCGCGTGGCCGCCGTCCACGGCGAACTCGGCGCCGGTGACGTAGGCGGCGGTCGCCAGGTGGGCGACCGTCGCGGCCACTTCTTCGGCCGTTCCGAAGCGGCCGAGCGCGGTCATCGACGCCTGGCCGGCCGCGTGGGGACCGTTCGCCGGGTTCATGTCCGTGTCGATCGGGCCGGGGTGGACCAGGTTCGCGGTGATGCCGCGCGGTCCCAGCTCCCTGGCGAGGGCCTTGGTCAACCCGGTCAGGGCCGCCTTGCTCATCGCGTACAGGGCGCCGCCCGGACCGGGCACCCGCTGGGTCATACAGGTGCCGACGGTGATGATGCGGCCGCCCTCGGTCATCCGCGCGGCGGCCGCCTGCGAGGCCAGGAACACGCCGCGCACGTTCACGGCCAGCACCCGGTCGACGTCGGCCGGGGCGAACTGCTCCAGCGGGCCGAGGACGCCGATGCCCGCGTTGTTCACCAGGACGTCGAGGCCGCCCAGCGCCAGTGCCGCACGCTCCACCGCCCCGGCCGCCTCGGCGGGGTCCGCCGCGTCCGCGCGCAGCGCCTGCGCCCGCCGCCCCAGGGCCCGCACGGCCCGTACGACGTCCTCGGCCGCCTCCGCGTCCCTCACGTACGTCACCGCCACGTCCGCGCCCTCCCGGGCGAGCCGCAGGGCCGTCGCCGCCCCGATGCCGCGACTGCCGCCCGTCACGAGGGCGGCCTTGCCGTGCAGCGTGCCGTGGGCCGTCGTCACGGGGCCGGTGGTCTCCATGGATCCGTTGTTCGTCATGGGTCCATCCCACCGCCCGGAGTCCCGTGACACCGGCGGTGAACGGACGTCGAGTTCGTGCCGGGAGCGGGGGCGAGAAGTGCGGAACTCTTCCCTCCGTCTCCCGCGTTCTTCTTCTGTGACCCTTCAGCAAGAGATCGTCGGCAACGCCATGCAGATGGCGGTCGTCAGCCTGCAGCCCGGCCAGACCGTGTACTGCGAGGCCGGAAAGTTCCTGTTCAAGACGGTCAACGTGACCATGGAGACCCGACTGGGCGGCCCGTCGGGCGGCGGCGGTCAGCAGCCGCAGGGCGGCGGCGCCGGGAGCGGAGGCATGGGCGGCATGCTGCGCCAGGCGATGGGCACCGCCATGCAGGCCGGTCAGCGCGCCCTGGCCGGCGAGTCGCTGGCGTTCCAGTACTTCACCGCCCAGGGCGGCGAGGGCACGGTCGGCTTCGCGGGTGTCCTGCCCGGCGAGATGCGGGCGCTGGAGCTCGACGGCACGCGCGCGTGGTTCGCCGAGAAGGACGCCTTCGTGGCGGCCGAGTCCACCGTCGACTTCGGCATCGCCTTCCAGGGCGGCCGCACCGGCATGAAGGGCGGTGAGGGCTTCGTCCTGGAGAAGTTCACCGGCCGTGGCACGGTGATCATCGCCGGCGCCGGCAACTTCATCGACCTGGACCCGTCCGACTTCGGCGGCCGCATCGAGGTCGACACCGGCTGCGTGGTCGCTTTCGAGGAGGGCATCCGGTACGGCGTCCAGCGCGTCGGAGGCCTCAACCGTCAGGGGATCATGAACGCGGTGTTCGGCGGCGAGGGCCTGTCGCTGGCGACCCTGGAGGGCAGCGGCCGCGTCATCCTGCAGTCGCTCACCATCGAGAGTCTCGCCAACGCGCTGAAGAAGGCGCAGGGCGGCGACAAGCAGGGGCCCACGGGAGGGCTGTTCTCGACGAACGCGGGGTGAACCGACGAGTTGCGGGCGCCCGCGGGGTCCGAGGTGATGACGACAGACCCGTCACGGAAGGGCAGCCACGTGTCGTGGTCAGGCTGGTCCTCACCGTCTTCGTCCCCCTCGACGGCGTCTACCAGCCCCCGGCGGCCCCGAGGACCCTCACCGGCCCCGCCCGGCAGTGCGTCGACGTGATCCGCGGTGACGATCTCGCCGAGGAGGTCACCGCGCTCAAGAAGCGCACCGAGGGGCGCGCTGCCCGCGGCGTTCCGCCTCACCGGCGGCCTGATCACGGCCGCCGGCGTGTCCGTGCAGAGGTACGCCCTGCGGGGCTGCCGCCCGCGCCACGGAACGTACGAGTTCCCGGAGGACGGCGGGCGGCTCCGGCCGGACGGTTGTGCGCGTCAGCCGACGACGGTCCAGGTGTCCCCGCCCGCCAGCAGCGCGGTCAGGTCGCCTTTGCCGTGCTGTTCGACGGCGGTGTCGAGCTGGTCGGCCATCAGGGTGTCGTAGACGGGTCGTTCGACGGAGCGCAGGACGCCGATCGGGGTGTGGTGCAGGGTGTCGGGGTCGGCGAGGCGGGACAGGGCGAAGGCGGTGGTGGGGGAGGCGGCGTGCGCGTCGTGGACGAGGATGTCGGCCTCGTTGCGCACGGTGACGGTGACGACGCCGAGGTCGCCGGTGCGGGGGTCGCGGACGACGCCCTTGGTGCGGTCGGCGCCGAATCGGATGGGCTGTCCGTGTTCCAGGCGGATCACGGCGTCCTGGGCCGACTGCCGGTCCTTGAGCGCCTCGAACGCGCCGTCGTTGAAGATGTTGCAGTTCTGGTAGATCTCCACCAGCGCGGTGCCCGGATGGGCGGCGGCCTGGCGCAGCACCTCGGTGAGGTGCTTGCGGTCCGAGTCCACGGTGCGGGCCACGAACGACGCCTCGGCGCCCAGCGCCAGCGACACCGGGTTGAAAGGGGCGTCCAGGGACCCCATCGGCGTGGATTTGGTGATCTTGCCGACTTCGGAGGTGGGGGAGTACTGGCCTTTGGTGAGGCCGTAGATGCGGTTGTTGAACAGCAGGATCTTGAGGTTGACGTTGCGGCGCAGGGCGTGGATGAGGTGGTTGCCGCCGATGGACAGGGCGTCGCCGTCTCCGGTGACCACCCACACGCTCAGGTCGCGGCGGGAGGCGGCCAGTCCGGTCGCGATGGCCGGGGCGCGTCCGTGGATGGAGTGC
>NZ_MJAJ01000094.1:3162-13857 GCF_001746365.1 Streptomyces sp. LUP30 | reverse complement strand
GGCCGGCGCGGCCGGCCCGTGGGCCGCCCCGGGTGGCGGCGAGCCGAGCGGGCGCGGTCACACCGCCGCCCCGGCCCCCGGGTTTCCCGGCCACGCGTCCGCGTCCGTTCACGACCAGCGGACGGTCACCTCGATGCCGGCCTCAGGCGGCGCTCCGCAGCCCTGGGCCCACCCCTTCGGCGCCCCCCGGACCGGGCAGCCGCTGGGGTCGTTCCCGCCGCCGAACCCGGGGACCGCCGTCGGCGGTCCGCCGCCCAACCCGTTCGCGCCTCCCGCGCAGGCCGTCCCGCCGCCGCCCATCGCCCCCGACGGGCCGGGACAGATCCCCTACGGCTACCCGGGCGGCTACGGCTACGGCTACCCGCCTCCGCCGCCCTACGGGGGCGGCGGCCCCGGTATGTACGGCTGGACCGGAACCGGGGCGGGGGACAGCAACGGCATGGGGGTCGCCGGGCTCGCGCTCGGGATCCTCGCCGCCGTCCTCTTCTGTCTGTGGCCCCTCGCCGCCGTCCTCGGCATCCTCGGCGTCGTCTTCGGCTCGATCGGACGCCGGAAGGCCGGCCGGGGCGAGGCCTCCAACCCCGGCCAGGCGCTGGCGGGCATCATCTGCGGAGCCGTGGGACTCGTGCTCGCCGTCGCGGTGGGCGTCCTGACGACCGTGGTGCCCTGAGACGCCTCCGACGGACGGCGAGAGCCGGCTCAGCCGCCGGCCTGCAGCCGCTCTCTCGCCTCCATCAGTGCGAACCCCAGCAGGTTCGGCCCGCGCCACCGCTGCGGATCCATCGCCGCCTCGTCGTCCGCCGCGAGACCGATGCCCCACACGCGGTCCATGGGGCTCGCCTCGACCAGCACCCGGGTGCCGGTGCCCAGCAGGAAAGCGCGCAGCCCGGCGTCCGAGGCGAACTTGTGGACGCTGCCCTCGACCACGATCCCGAACCGCTCCCGCTGCCAGGTCTCCTCGTCGAAGCCGCGCACCAGCCGCCCCTCCTTCTTCGCCTCTGCGGGGGAGCGGGCGGCCAGCGCCCGCCGCTCCGCCTCGGCGTCGCCGAACAGACGTGCCTTCCCGGCCATCATCCAGTGCTCGGCCGTCGCGTAACCGATCCCGTCGACCACGAACGGTGACGGCCACCACTGGCTGAGGCAGCTCGCGCCGATCCGCCCGTCCGGCCTGGGCCGGTGTCCCCAGAAGTGCAGGTACTTGATCCCGGCCCCCGCCCGGACGGCGCTGACCAGCGCCTCCCGGTCCTCGATCCTGTCCATGCAGCCGAGCATGGCACGCGCCACTGACAGAGCGTCCCTCCTTTTCCGCTCCGACTCGACACCTGGTCGCCCCTCGTCGACAGATTCCGTCGCGTAACCAAAAGGCAACAACGGAATCACTTGTTGGAGTGCCCTTGCTCTGTCAGGATCGGCAATCAATTCGAGCTGGAGCTACGCCACCCGCTGCCGAACACTTCGGGGCGAAGGCGGAGGAGAGCGACATGCAGGACCGGTTTCCCGCACAGGAACGTTTCTCGGACGGCGCGCAGTACATCGCCGGCCGCCTGACGAAGGGCACGTCCGGCGCCACCCACACCGTGGTCGACCCCGCCACCGGCGAGGACGTCCTCACCTACGAGCTGGCGGGCGCGGGCGACGTCGACGCCGCCGTCGCCGCCGCGCGCGCGGCCTTCCCCGGCTGGTCCGCGGCCACCCCGGGTGAGCGCTCCGACGCGCTGCACCGCTTCGCCGCGGTCCTCGCCGACCGGGCCGAGGACCTGGCCCGCGCCGAGTCCCTGCAGTGCGGCAAGCCGCTGAAGCTGACCCGCGAGTTCGACGTCCCCGGGACGATCGACAACACCTCCTTCTTCGCCGGCGCCGCCCGGCACCTCGCGGGCCAGTCGGCCGGCGAGTACTCCGGCGACCACACCTCCTACGTCCGCCGTGAGCCCATCGGCGTCATCGGCTCCATCGCCCCCTGGAACTACCCCCTCCAGATGGCGGCCTGGAAGATCCTCCCGGCGATCGCCGCGGGCAACACCATCGTGCTCAAGCCCGCCGAGCTCACCCCGCTGACCTCGCTCCTGTTCGCCCTGGCGGCGACGGAGGCCGGGATCCCCGACGGTGTCGTCAACATCGTCACCGGGACCGGGCGGGTGGCGGGCGAGCACCTGGTCGGGCACCCCGGCGTGGCGATGACGTCCTTCACCGGCTCCACCGCCGTCGGCAAGCGCGTCGCCGAGGTCGCCACCGCGACCGTCAAGCGGCTGCACCTGGAGCTCGGCGGGAAGGCGCCCCTCCTGGTCTTCGACGACGCCGACCTGGAGGCCGCCGCCAACGGCGCGGTCGCGGGCGCGCTCATCAACACCGGGCAGGACTGCACGGCCGCCACGCGCGCGTACGTGCAGCGGCCCCTCTACGAGGCGTTCGTCGAGCGGACGGCCGCGCTGATGGAGACGGTCCGGGTGGGAGACCCCTTCGCCCCCGGCACCGACCTCGGTCCGCTCGTCTCGCATCCGCAGCGCGACCGGGTCGCCGCCTTCGTCGACCGGGCGCGCGGCTACGCGCGCGTGGTGACCGGCGGCGAGGCGCCCCAGGGGGAGCTGAAGGGCGGCGCGTACTACCTCCCGACGCTCATCGCGGGCGCGGCCCAGGACAGCGAGGTCGTCCAGTCCGAGATCTTCGGGCCGGTCCTGGTGGTCCTGCCCTTCGACGGCGACGACGAGGGCATCGCGCTCGCCAACGACACCCCCTACGGGCTGGCCGCCTCCGCGTGGACCCGGGACGTGTTCCGGGCGAACCGGGCGACGCGCGAGATCAAGGCCGGATGCGTGTGGATCAACGACCACATCCCGATCATCAGCGAGATGCCGCACGGCGGCTACAAGGCCTCCGGCTTCGGCAAGGACATGTCAGCGTATTCGTTCGAGGAGTACACCCAGGTAAAGCACGTTATGTTCGATAACACGGCGGTGGCCCGCAAGCCCTGGCACCGCACTGTCTTCGGGGACTGACAAGCGACGACGATCGGCCGCCGACCACGGCCGTACCTCCCGAAAGGGCACCACGCGCATGGAGCAGTACGAGCCAGACCGCCTCAGCCCGGCCCACCTGGCCGCCATACGGCGCAGCTTCCGCAACGGCAGGGCGGCCATGACCCGCCGGTCGGTGCTGCGCGCCTCCGCCGGCGGCGCGCTCACCCTGGGCGGCCTCGGCGCGCTGAGCGGCTGCGGCATCCCCGCCGCCGGCAAGTCCCAGGGCGGCGTCTCCGCCGACGACCACTCGGCGAAGGAGAAGGTCGTCAAGTTCTCCAACTGGCCGGAGTACATCGACGTCGACGACAGTGGCAAACGCCGTCCGACGCTGGACGCGTTCCGCAAGCAGACCGGCATCGCGGTCACGTACACCGAGGACATCAACGACAACGACGAGTTCTTCGGCAAGATCCAGCCGGAGCTCGCCGCAGGCCAGGACACGGGCCGCGACCTCATCGTCCTCACCGACTGGCTGGCCGCCCGCATGATCCGGCTCGGCTACGTCCAGAAGCTGGACGCGTCCCACCTGCCCAACGCCTTCGCCAACCTGTCGGACCAGTTCCGCAGCCCCGACTGGGACCCGGGCCGCGCCTACTCGTACCCCTGGCAGGGCATCTCGACGGTCATCGCCTTCAACAAGAAGGCGCTCGACGGCGTCGAGGTGAAGTCCGTCTCCGACCTGCTCGACACCCCGGCGCTCAAGGGCCGGGTCGGCCTGCTGACCGAGATGCGCGACACCGTCGGCATGGCCATGCTCGACATGGGCAAGGACCCGGCGAAGTTCACCGGCGACGACTACGACGCGGTCCTCGCCCGCCTCCAGAAGGCCGTCGACAAGGGCCAGATCCGCCGCTTCACCGGCAACGACTACACGTCCGACCTCAGCAAGGGCGACCTGGCGGCCTGTGTCGCCTGGGCCGGCGACATCGTGCAGCTCCAGGCCGACAACCCCGACATCGCCTATGTCATCCCGGACAGCGGCTACATGACCTCGACCGACAACATGCTGATCCCCAACAAGGCGCGCCACAAGACGAACGCCGAGCGGCTGATCGACTACTACTACCAGCCCGAGCCGGCCGCCGAACTCGCCGCGTACATCAACTACGTGAGTCCGGTCGCGGACGTGAAGCCCTACCTCGCCAAGATCGACAAGTCGGCGGCGGACAATCCGCTGATCCTCCCCGACAAGGCCATGCAGGCCAAGTCCCATGCCTTCCGCTCCCTGAGCGCGAAGGAAGAGACCGCCTACCAAGCGAAGTTCGCGAAGCTGACCGGGGCGTGACGACGATGAAGACGAACGACAGCGGCAGCGGCGACGTCCGCCTGACCGGCATCAGCAAGACCTACGGCTCCTTCACCGCCGTCCACCCGCTGGACCTGACCGTCCCGCAGGGCTCCTTCTTCGCCCTGCTCGGCGCCTCCGGCTGCGGCAAGACGACCACCCTGCGCATGATCGCCGGACTGGAGGAACCCTCCTCCGGGACCGTCCACCTCGGCGACCTCGACGTCACGGCCCTCCCGCCGTACAAGCGCCCGGTGAACACCGTCTTCCAGTCCTACGCCCTCTTCCCGCACCTCGACATCTTCGAGAACGTCGCCTTCGGTCTGCGCCGGCGCGGCATCAAGAGCGTGAAGAAGCAGGTCGAGGACATGCTGGAGCTCGTCCAGCTCGGCGAGCAGGCCCGCAAGAAGCCGCACCAGCTCTCGGGCGGCCAGCAGCAGCGCGTCGCCGTGGCCCGCGCCCTGATCAACCACCCCAAGGTGCTCCTCCTCGACGAGCCCCTCGGCGCGCTGGACCTCAAGCTGCGCCGCCAGATGCAGCTGGAGCTCAAGCGCATCCAGACCGAGGTCGGCATCACCTTCGTGCACGTCACGCACGACCAGGAGGAGGCCATGACGATGGCCGACACCGTCGCGGTGATGAACGCGGGCCGCGTCGAACAGCTCGGCTCCCCGGCCGACCTCTACGAGAACCCGCACACCACGTTCGTCGCCAACTTCCTGGGCACCTCCAACCTGATCGAGGCCGAGGTCGACTCCAGGAGCGGCGACGACATCGTCCTCAAGGCGGGCGGCGGCAAACTGGTGCTGCCCGAGGCGCGCTGCTCCGCGCCCACCACGACCGGCGGCAAGGTGCTGGTCGGCGTCCGCCCGGAGAAGATCTCCCTCAGCCACGTCGACGACGCGGGCGAGATCCCCGAGGGGCGCAACCGCATCACCGGGAAGATCGCCGACTCCTCGTTCATCGGCGTCTCCACCCAGTACGTCATCGACAGCTCGGTCTGCCCCGAATTCGAGGTCTACGCCCAGAACATCGACCGCGACGACCGGCTGGTCCCGGGCGCCGACGTCGTCCTGCACTGGAGCCCCGCCCACACCTTCGGACTGGACGCGGCACAGGACATCGACGCAGGCGTCCAGGAAGAGACGGCGGTCTGAGATGGCGACCCTCACCGAGGCGCCCCCGCCTCTGTCCCCGACGGCGCCGGCGAAGAAGCCCCCGCGCAAGCGCGGCCGTCTGACGCCGTACTGGCTGCTGCTGCCCGGTCTGCTCTGGCTGATCGTGTTCTTCGCGCTGCCGATGATCTACCAGGCCTCCACGTCCGTGCAGACGGGCTCACTGGAGCAGGGCTACAAGGTCACCTGGCACCTCGCGACCTACTGGGACGCCCTCAGCGCGTACTGGCCGCAGTTCCTGCGATCGGTGCTCTACGCGAGTGCTGCCACGATCCTGTGCCTCGTGCTCGGCTACCCGCTGGCCTATCTGATCGCCTTCCGCGCCGGACGCTGGCGCAACCTGATCATGATCCTGGTGATCGCGCCGTTCTTCACCAGCTTCCTGATCCGCACCCTGGCCTGGAAGACGATCCTCGCGGACGGCGGTCCCGTCGTCGGCGCCCTGAACAGGCTGCACGTCCTCGACGTCACCAGCTGGCTCGGCTGGACGGCCGGGGACCGGGTCCTCGCCACACCGCTCGCGGTGGTCTGCGGTCTGACGTACAACTTCCTGCCGTTCATGATCCTTCCGCTGTACTCCTCGCTGGAGCGCATCGACGGACGCCTGCACGAGGCGGCGGGCGACCTGTACGCCAGGCCGTCCACCGTCTTCCGCAAGGTCACCTTCCCGCTGTCGATGCCGGGCGTGGTCTCCGGCACGCTGCTGACCTTCATCCCGGCGGCCGGCGACTACGTCAACGCGGAACTCCTCGGCTCGACCGACACCCGCATGATCGGCAACGTCATCCAGACGCAGTTCCTGCGCGTGCTGGACTACCCGACGGCGGCGGCCCTCTCCTTCATCCTGATGGCCGCGATCCTCTTCATGGTCACCTTCTACATCCGCAGGTCCGGGACGGAGGATCTGGTCTAAATGCCCTTCGTCAACTGGCTCAAGCGCCATTTCGTGGTCATCGCAGGGCTTCTCACCCTCGCGTATCTCCTCCTGCCGAACGTCGTCGTCACGGTGTTCTCCTTCAACAAGCCGAAGGGCCGCTTCAACTACGAATGGCAGCAGTTCTCCACGGACGCCTGGAAGGACCCGTGCGGGGTCGCCGGCATGTGCGGCTCGCTGTCGCTCAGCCTCCAGCTCGCCGTCTGGGCGACTCTCGGCGCCACGCTCCTCGGCACGATGATCGCCTTCGCGCTGGTGCGCTACCGCTTCCGCGCGCGGGGCGCCGTCAACTCGCTGATCTTCCTGCCGATGGCCATGCCCGAGGTCGTCATGGCGGCCTCGCTGCTCACCCTCTTCCTCAACCTGGGCGCACAGCTGGGATTCTGGACGATCCTCATCGCCCACATCATGTTCTGCCTGAGCTTCGTCGTGACGGCGGTGAAGGCACGCGTGATGTCGATGGATCCGCGCCTCGAACAGGCCGCCCAGGACCTCTACGCCGGGCCCGCGCAGACCTTCCTGCGCGTCACCCTGCCGATCGCCGCCCCCGGAATCGCCGCGGGCGCGCTGCTCGCCTTCGCGCTCTCGTTCGACGACTTCATCATCACCAATTTCAACGCGGGCTCCACCGTCACCTTCCCCATGTTCGTCTGGGGTTCGGCACAGCGCGGGACGCCCGTCCAGATCAACGTCGTCGGCACGGCCATGTTCCTCGTCGCCGTGGCCCTCGTCCTGACGTCGATGGTCGTCAGCAATCGCCGCAACAAGCAAAAGGCGTGAGCCTGCGCAGCATTCCGTAGGGAGTTGACATCATGGCCCCGAGCGCCATGAACCGGTGGATCACTTCTCTTTCCGACGCCCAGCCGGTCCCGTTCTGGCTGGAGGACCCGGGCCGGCCCCGCCCCGAGGCCGCGCTCACCGGCCCCGAGACCTGCGACCTGCTGGTCGTCGGCGGCGGCTACAGCGGACTGTGGACCGCGCTCCTCGCCAAGGAGCGCGAGCCGCAGCGGGACGTGGTGCTGCTGGAGGGCCGCGAGACGGGCTGGGCCGCCTCGGGCCGCAACGGGGGGTTCTGCGCGGCCTCCCTCACCCACGGCCTGTCCAACGGGCTCACCCGCTGGCCGGACGAGATCCACCGGCTCCAGGAGCTCGGGATGCGCAACCTCGACGAGATCGAGGCGTCGATCGCCCGGCACGGCATCGACTGCGACTTCGAGCGCACCGGTGAGATCGACGTCGCCACCGAGGAGTACCAGGCGCAGGAGCTGCGCGACTGGTACGAGGAGCTCGACCGTCGCGGCCTCTGCGACGGCATCGAGTTCCTCGACGCCGACGCGGTGCGCGAGCAGGTCGCCTCACCCACCTTCGAGGCCGGCCTGTACGACCGCCGGGGCGTCGCCATGCTCCACCCCGCCAAGCTGGCCTGGGGCCTGAAGGCGGCGTGCCTGCGGCTCGGGGTGCGCGTGTACGAGCACACGCCGGCGCTGGACCTGAAGCCGCACGGCGCCGCAATGGCCGTCCGCACGCCGTACGGGCAGGTCCGCGCGCGGCAGGTCGCTCTGGGCACGAACATCTTCCCCAACCTGGTCCGGCGGGTGCGGTCGTACACCGTGCCGGTCTACGACTACGCGCTGATGACCGAGCCGCTGACCGCCGGACAGCTCGACTCGATCGGCTGGAAGAACCGGCAGGGACTCGGAGACTCGGCCAACCAGTTCCACTACTTCCGGCTGTCGGCCGACAACCGGATCCTGTGGGGCGGGTACGACGCCGTCTACCCCTACGGGGGCCGGGTGCGCGCCGAGTACGACGACCGGCCGCAGACGTACGCCAAGCTCGCCGAGCACTTCTTCGGCTGCTTCCCGCAGCTGGAGGACGTCCGTTTCACCCACGCGTGGGGCGGGGCGATCGACACCTGCTCGCGCTTCTCGGCGTTCTTCGGCACGGCCCACCGGGGCAGGGTGGCGTACGCGGCCGGGTACACCGGTCTGGGCGTCGGGGCCACGCGGTTCGGAGCCGAGGTGATGCTCGACCTGCTCTCGGGGGAGAGCACCGAGCGGACGTCGCTGGAGATGGTCCGCAGGAAGCCGCTGCCCTTCCCGCCCGAGCCGTTCGCCTGGACGGGCATCGCCCTCACCAAGTGGTCGCTGGCCCGGGCCGACGCGCACGGCGGACGGCGCAACCTGTGGCTGAAGACGATGGACAGACTTGGACTGGGCTTCGACAGCTGACCGGCCCGGTGGCGGCGAGGGCCGGAGCGAGCCGCGGCCCGGTTCACTCCAACGGGTTGCCCGAACCCGCGTAATGCCCGCCGGGGACCTCCCTCTCCCTTGTGACGCGACCGCGTCCACGAGTGAAGGGGAGGTCTTCTCATGGCTGGGGCGAAGACGGCCGTCGAATGGCTGGCATCGGTCGCACCGGATCCCGACGCGTGTCGCTGGGAATGGGAGCGCAACCCGCTGGGGGTGGCGCTGCTGCCCGCGGGCAGGGCGTGGGACGTGCTCATCCTGCCGGGCGCGCTCGGCCATCCCACCCTCGACGTCCTCACCCGGATCCTCGACCGGCCGGGCCCGGTGCTCGTCGACTTCGGGGACGACCGCATGGGCTTCTTCGTGGCGCCCGGGACGGCCGCCCGCTGGCTCGGCACCGGCATCCGCACGGCCGGGGCCGGCACCTGGATCGTCGTGCCCTATCCGGGCCGCTCGACCGGCACCGTGCGCTGGCTGGTCCCGCCGGACGGCACCGGAACCCTGACCGACCCGGCGCTCCTCGAACTGGCGATGCACGAGGCGGCGGCGGGCCTGGCGGACGGACGAGCCGACTGACGCCCCGGACGCCCCTCCGCGGCCACGCCGGGACGGACACCTTCACCCCACCCGGGCGGGACACACCGCCCCTCGGCGGCCGACGCGGCCGACAGCACGGAGACGGCTCACACGGACCCGTACGGGCGGCGCGGCCCTCCACGGGCGGCGCGGCCCCCGGCGTGCGGCAGACCGACCACGATGACCCGGGGCCCCGTCGGCAGCCGGACGACCGGGCGGCAAGCCGGTCACGAGGCCTCGCGCGGGCCCGGTCCGGGGGCTTTCACCGCGCCTGTGGGCGAGCCGATCGCACGGGCCTGTGCCGCCGCACGGCCGACGGGCCGGATCGCGACAGGCCGGATCGCGAGGGCTTCGCCCGGCTCCCGTGGGCGGGATCGATCGTGCCGGCTCGCTCGCTGTGCGCCGGGCTCAGTCCGCCGACGTCGTCTTCAGGGCCAGCCACAGCTCCATGCGGACGTCCGGGTCGTCCAGGGAGCGTCCGAGGATCTCTTCCACCCGCCGCATGCGGTAGCGCAGGGTGTGGCGGTGGACGCCCAGGTCGGCCGCTGCCGCGTCCCACTGGCCGTGCCGGGACAGCCAGGCCCGCAGGGAGGCCACCAGGTCGCCGCGCCCGGTCGCGTCGTGCTCGTGCAGCGCACGCAGCAGGCCGTCCGCGAACGCCTTCACCGCGTCGTCCGCGAGCAGCGGCAGCACGGAGCCCGCCGCGAGCTGCTCGTGCTCCACGAAGAACCGGCCCCGGCGCCGTGCCACGGACAGCGCCTGTTCCGCCTGTCTGTACGCCGCCGCCGCGGCGATCGGCCCCGCCGGCGCCGACAGCCCGACGACCAGCTCGTCCTCGTCGCCCGTCCCGGGCGCGGCGCCGTCGTCGGCGCGCGCGCTCTCCCACGCCGTCGCGTAGCGCGCGCACGCGGTCGCGGCCGCGCCCCCGTCCCTGACCAGCGCCGTCAGCCGGTCGCCCTCGGGGACGGCCAGCACGGCCTCCCCGGCCCGGGCGGCCGCCGACTCGATCGTCTCGACCAGACCGCCGAACGGGTCGCCCGCCGGCTGGGCCGCGAGCGCCGCGCGCGCGTGCGGCCCCTCCGCGACGCCCGCCGACCCGCGCGCGGACGGGTCCGCGTGCGTCCGCGAGGCCGACGCCGCCTCGGCGACGATCACCCGGAAGGGGGCGTCGAGCAGATCGCCGTACAGGTCCCCGGCGACCGCCCGCGCATGGTCGGGCTCGCTCGCCAGCAGCATGCGCAGCACCGCCGCGCCGATCCGCTGCTGTGCCGCCTGCAGCGGGCGGGAGCGTTCCGTCGTCAGGGTCAGCAGGGCGATGGCCGAGTGGACGGCGTACCGCTCGGCGGTGCCCGGGGCCGAAGCGGTGCCGACGGCGAGTGCCGCGCGCGGGCGCCGGCCGGTGCCCAGGGAGTGCAGTTCGATCCGGTCGTCGTGGCGGTCGTCGTGCTCGGGCCGGTCGCCC
>NZ_MJAJ01000094.1:0-3018 GCF_001746365.1 Streptomyces sp. LUP30 | reverse complement strand
GCCCCCCCCGCCGCTCCCGACCACCGCCGAGGCGGGCGCCGGCCGCTCCCGCAGCCGCTCCACCTCCGCCGTGAGCCGTGCCGCCCGCCGGCCCGCCCACTCGGGCGCGGCCGCCACGACGGCCCCCGAGGCGTCGTACAGGGCCGCCCACCCGTTCACCTGCGCGGCGAGCGCGCCGAGCACTCCGTCGGGGCCCTCGGCCAGCGCCTGCCTGGTCAGCTCCCGCTGGGCCGCGAACCCGGCCGTCACCGCCCGGTACTGGTCGGCCGCGATCGCCGCCGACACCGCCTTGCTGATGGCGAGGAAGGGCGTGCGGCGCGGCACCTCCAGCAGCGGCAGGCCCTCCTCCTCGGCCGCGTCCACCAGCGCCCCGGGAATCTCCTCGTAGTTGACCCCCACGGCGAAGCCCAGCCCGACCACCCCCGCCTCGGCCAGCCGCCGCACATAGCGCCGCATGGCCTCCGGGTCCTCGGCGTCCAGTTTGAGCGCGGTGATCAGCAGCAGCTCCCCGCCCTCCATGTAGGGCACCGGGTCCGCCAGCTCGCTGACGTGCGCCCAGCGCACCGGCACGTCCAGCCGGCCCCCGCCCGCCCGTACGGTCAGCTTCAGCGCGGAGTGGTGGACGAGCGAGGCGAGCGTGGGAGGCATGGGGCCTTCAGGTCGAGGAGGCGATCGATCGGCGAGGTGATCTTTTGGCCGCTTCGTATGAAGGGCCTGTGCCGATTCTGCCTCACCGTAAGGGCGGGCGGGACGTCGCTTCAGCCCCGCAGATCCACCAGCAGGGGCGGCGTGTGCTCGCCCCGCACGCTGGTCAGGGACAGCACCGCGTGCCCGGGCGGGACCTCGTGCGCCAGCTGGGACGCCGACCACCGCTCCCGCTCGACCTGGCGCACGGTCACCGCGTCCGTGGTCACCGCGTTCCCGGTCACCAGTTTGCGCAGCGCGTGGATGGCGCGGGTCATCGGCTGGTCGGCGAACACGGTGTGCTTGGCGACCTCCGTGGTCTCCACCCACTCGGTGCCCCAGGTCTGCGCGAACCTGCCGCCGTCCCAGGTGGTGATGCCGGAGAACGCCATCCGGCAGCCGACGGCCCCGTACAGCGGCCCGTGCAGGGCCTCGGGGACGTCGCCGACGCTGCGCAGGGCGAGCACCACGCCCGCGTTCTGCGAGCGCAGCCGCTGCAGTCGGCGCACCGATCCGTCGGTGACGGCCCCCGTGGCGTCGTCGAGGACCAGACAGGCGAAGTGGTCGTGCCGCTCCCGTACGACGGCGTGGAACTGCGCGAGGACCAGCCGGGTGATCAGCCGGGCGGCCTCCTCGTGGCCGCGCTCCGGCAGGTCGATCCGCACCCGGAGCGGGTGGTGGGCGACGGCGCGCAGCGAGAACGTGCGGTGCGCGTCGTCGCCCGCGCCGAAGAACCCCGCGAACGCCGGCCGGCCCAGCAGCGCCAGCCGGTCGGCCAGGGCACGGCCCGGGTCGCCCGCCGCGCCCGTCTGCCGGATGTGCGCCTGCAGCTCGCGCTGCATCACCTCGTCCCCGGCCACCGCCTCGCGCAGCGCGGACAGCGCGCCGGGCTCGCCCTCCAGCAGTTCGCGCAGCTCGGTGAGGGCGGGGAAACGCCCGTGCGCGGCGCGGTACGGGCCGAGCAGCCTGGCGAGCGCCGTGGCCGCGCTCTGGGCGCTCACCGAGTCGAGGTCGCCGACCAGCGCCTCGGCGAGGACGGCGGCCGCCTCGTCCGGGTCGTCGCAGCCCGCGTAAGGGTCCAGGTCGTGCACGGACGACGGGTCGCCGATCCGCACGATCACGTCGAAGGCGGAGTCGGGGCCGAGCGGGCCGCCGCCGGGCGAGGACACCGCGACCACGGCGCACGTCCCGGTCAGCGCCTGCAGGGCCAGCGCCTCGGTCAGCGGCTCGATCAGCGTGCGCGTCTTGCCCGAGCCGGACGGCCCGACCGCCAGCAGCGAGGTGCCCAGCAGGTCGGGGCCGAGCGCGGCGCCCGCGTCGTGAAAGGCGAGCGGGGCGCGCTCGGCGGCCACCCAGCGGCCGATGCGCACCTGCCCGGCGAGCAGGTCGTGGCGGGCCGTGCGCCGGGGCAGGTCGCGGTCGCCGGAGGGATGCGTCCAGGCCGCGCCGCCCTGGCGCAGCACGGTCTCCCGGAAGTCCCCGAGGCCCGCGCTCCACGCCTGGCGCACCCGCACGCAGTCCACGTCGTTCATCCGCCCGGCGGCGACTTCCCCGGTGAGCAGGTCGGCCGCCTCGTACTGCCCGGCGTCGCGCAGCTCGGGCCACTGCGAGCGGGGCCGCTCGGCCGCGGGCACCCCGTGGTCGGGGCCGGCCTGCCGGGCGGCGAGCAGCTCCTTCGCGTACGGCAGCCAGCCCCCCACCCGCGCGAACGGCCAGACCACCAGCGCCGTGACGACGGCGTACAGCGTGTTCGTGAACAGGGGGGAGGCGAACAGCTCGTAGCCGCCGGAGATCAGCACGATCAGCGAGAACAGCGGGTCGACGACCGGCAGCGCGTCCCAGCCGACGCCGAAGGCGCCGGGGAAGACGAAGCTCAGCGCGGCCAGCGCGCCCAGCAGGGCGATCAGGGCCCGCGCGGGCTGCGGCCGCCGCCCGACGAAGTGCCGTACGACGTGCGGCCAGCTGCCCAGCCGGCCCATGGCGTACAGCAGGACGGCGAAGAAGACGCCGTCGTAGACCACCCGTGCCTCGGCGCCGTCCATGTTCTTGGGGGAGGCGATCGTGCCGCCCCACCACCAGTCGTCGGGGGTGAACAGCCGCAGCAGGGTGAACTGGTAGGGCAGGGCGCCCCGCCGCCACAGCGACCACAGGACCAGCGCGATCACCAGCGGGACCAGCATGCCGACGACCGTCACCGGCGCGAGCCGCTCCGACGCCCGCGGCGGCTTCGGCAGCCGGTGGCCGAACCGCCAGATGCCCGGCCGGGACGCCGGACGCGCCTCGTCGAGCCAGGCGGCGACGGCGGATGCGGCCCGCGGCGCGTGCTCGGCGGCC
>NZ_MJAJ01000093.1 GCF_001746365.1 Streptomyces sp. LUP30 | reverse complement strand
CGGAGCCACGGCCGACACCGACGGCGCCACCGGGGCCGGACCCGGTGCCGAGGTCGCCGGTCCGGCCGGCTCGGACGCCGAGGCCGGTGCGGGCGGCGACGCCCACGTGGGATCGGTCGTCGGTGCGGGGACGGGCGGCGACGCCCGTGACGACGTGACCGGCGAGCCCGAGACGGCCGGTGCCGGTGCCGGGGTCGACGAGCGGGTCGTCGCGGTGCGGCGGGCGGGGGCCGCGGGCCGGCGCTGGCGGGCCGCCCAGCTCACCGCCTGCGCCGCCATGCTGGCCGTGGCGCTGACCGCCGGGGCGATCGCGCTCGGCGCGATGCACGACGGACGGGACATGCCCGTGGCGACCGCCGCGGCGGTGTCCCCCGGTCTGCTGGCCGGCGGCGACCTCGACGCGAGCATCACGGCTCTGCAGGCCCATCTGCGCGCCCAGTCGAAGGACTTCGGCGGCTGGGCCACTCTCGGCCTGGCCTACGTCGAGCAGGCCCGTACCAAGGGAGACCCCTCCCGCTACCCGCAGGCCGAGCAGGCCCTGAAGCGTTCCCTCTCCCTGCGCCCCGACAACGACCAGGCGCTGGCCGGCCGGGCCGCCCTGGCCGCCGCGCGGCACGACTTCGCCAACGCCCTGAAGCTGGCCGACAGCGCGCTGAAGCAGAACCCCTACAACGAACGCGCCCTGTGCTCCCGTGTCGACGCCCTCGTCGAGCTGGGCCGCTACGACGACGCCGAGGCGGCCGTACAGATCGCGGACCAACGACGCCCCGGGGTACCGGTGTTCACCCGCTACGCCTATGTCCACGAACTGCGCGGCGACGTCGCCACCGCCCGCCGGGTCCTGGAGCGGGCCCTCGCCGTGTCCACGTCGCCCGGCGACATCGCCTACGTCGCCGCCCAGCTCGGCCAACTCGCCTGGAACCAGGGCGATTACGCCACGGCCCTCACCCACTACGCCCGCGCCCTCGCCGCCGACGAGAACTACCTCCCCGCGCTGGAGGGCCGCGCCCGCGCCCAGGCGGCGAGCGGCCGACAGGCCGAGGCCCTCAAGGGGTTGGAGCTGATCGTCGCCCGCTACCCGCTGCCCGGACCGCTGGTAGAACTCGGCGAGCTGTACGAGGCGCGGGGCGGCGCCGGAGACCGGACGAAGGCCGAGGAGCAGTACGCGCTCGTCGACGCGTGGACGGCGATCGCCCGCGCCAACGGCGTCAACGCCGACCTGGACACCGCGCTCGCCGCCGCCGACCACGGCGACCGGGCGACGGCCCTGCGCGCGGCCCGCGACGACTGGTCCCGCCGGCACACCGTGCACACGGCGGACGCCCTGGCCTGGGCCCTGCACGTCAACGGCAAGGACGCCGAGGCCCTCCCCTACGCCCGGCAGGCCACGGCCACCGGTTACCGCAACGCGGCCTTCCTCTACCACCGGGGTGTGATCGAGAAGGCCGCCGGCCACCCCGACGACGCCCGTACCCACCTGGCCGCCGCGCTGAAGCTGAACCCCGGCTTCTCGCCGCTGGGCGCCCGTCAGGCCCGTGCGGCACTCAAGACGCTGGAGGCGAGCAAGTGAGCACCCGTCGACTGTTCGCCTCCTGCGCGGCCGTGTTCACGGCCGGCTGCGCGCTCGTGCTGGTTCCTTCCACCGGCGCGAGCGCGCACCCGCTCGGCAACTTCACCGTCAACCGCTACGACGGTCTCGTCGCCGCCCCGGGACATCTGCGGGTCGACCATGTCGAGGACCTCGCCGAGATCCCGGCGACCCAGGCCAAGCCCGACATCGAGCGGCTCGGCATGAGCGCCTGGGCCCGGGAGCGCTGCGCCGCGGCCGCGTCCGGCAGCAGGCTCACCGTCGACGGCCGTGCCGTGACCCTCACGGCGGGCTCGAGCAAGGCGACCGTGCGGCCCGGGCAGGCGGGGCTCGACACGCTGCGCGTCGAGTGCCGGCTGACCGCTCCGCTGCCCGACGTCGCCGACGGGGACGCCGTCTCCCTCGGCTTTCACAGCGCGGGCGTCTCCACCGGGCCCGGCTGGCGGGAGATCACCGCGCGCGGCGACCGGATGACGCTCACCGCGTCCGACGTCCCGAAGAAGTCGCTGTCGGGCGAACTGACGAGCTATCCCAAGGAGTTGCTCTCCTCCCCGGCGGACACCTCGACCGCCTCCGTGCGGGTGCGGCCCGGCGGCGCGGCGCTCGTCGAGAAGGAGCGGGACGCGCCGGCCGCCTCGGTGCTGCCCCGCGGCGCGGACCGCTGGACGCGGGCTCTGGACGATCTGGTCGCCCGCCAGCACCTCACCCTCGGCTTCGCCGCGCTGGCCCTGGTCATCGCCGTGGGCCTCGGCGCGCTGCACGCGGTCGCCCCGGGGCACGGCAAGACCATCATGGCCGCGACGGCGGCGGCCCGGGGCGGCAGGGCACGGATGAAGGACGTCCTCCCGCTCGCCGCATCGGTCACCGTCACGCACACCCTCGGCGTCGTCGCGCTGGGCCTCCTCGTCACCGCCGGTTCGGCCGCGGCGCCCTCGGTGATCGCCTGGCTGGGGCTGGCGAGCGGCGCGCTGGTGCTCTTCGCGGGCGCGACCCTCGCACGCAGGGCCTGGCGCGGCCGCGGCGGCTCCGCGCACGGGCACGCCCATCCCCACCCTCATCCGCACCCGCACCCGCACCCGCACCCGCACCCGCAGGGTGGTCACTCGCCGGCCCACGAGCCCGCGAAGACCGCGGACCGTCAACTCGCCCTCGTCGGGGCGACCACTGCGCACACCCATGCCCATCACGACCACGACGACGCGCCCGCCCCCGGTCACCGCCACAGCCACGAGCCCGGTCACGAGCACGGTCATGGGCACGAGCACGAGCGTCACCGCGAAGACGGTCATGAGCACGAGCACGGGCACACCCACACGCACACCCACGGCGGTCACACCCACACCCATGCCGTCGCCCCCACCCTGCGCGGCACGCTCCTGCTCGGGTTCGCCGGCGGCATGGTGCCCAGCCCGTCGGCGGTGGTCGTGCTGGTCGGCGCGGCCGCGCTCGGGCAGGCCTGGTTCGGGTTGCTGCTCGTCGTCGCGTACGGCGTCGGGCTCGCCCTGACCCTGACCGCCGCCGGGTTCGCCGTCGTCAGGCTCGGCGCGGGGGCGACCCGCCTCCTGGACCGTCAGCCGCGCTGGACGACCCACCCGGCCGTGACGCTCGTGCGCCGCAACCTGCCCCTGTGGTCCGCCTTCCTCGTGGTGGTCCTCGGCGCCGGACTGGTGCTCAGGGGGGCCGCATCCGTACTGGGCTGAGCTACGTTGGTGGGGTTGCGGAGGTTTTCGCCCGGATGCGAAGTGCGGAATGGGGGCGCGGTGTCCGAAGAACCGGGCAGTGAACGTCTGATCGCGGGCCGCTACCGTCTGCTGACCCCGCTCGGCGAGGGCGGCATGGGCACGGTGTGGCGGGCCCGTGACGAGGTCCTGCACCGTGAGGTCGCGGTCAAGGAGGTGCGCGCGCCGCACGGGCTGGCCGCCGCCGACGTCGAGCGCCTGTACGCCCGGCTGGAGCGCGAGGCCTGGGCCGCGGCCCGGGTCGCGAACCGCAACGTCGTCACCGTGTACGACGTGGCCGCGCAGGACGGACGGCCGTGGATCGTCATGGAGATCGTGCACGGGATCTCCCTCTCCGAACTGCTCGACGCGGAGGGGCCGCTCGAACCGGCGCGGGTCGCGCACATCGGCGCCGAGGTGCTGGCCGCGCTGCGGGCCGCGCACGAGGCGGGCGTGCTGCACCGGGACGTCAAACCGGCGAACGTGCTGATGTCGAACGACGGCCGCGTGGTGCTCACCGACTTCGGCATCGCGACCGTCGAGGGCACCTCGGCGCTGACCATGACCGGCGAGGTCATCGGCTCTCCCGAGTTCCTCGCGCCGGAGCGCGCGCTGGGGCGTACGCCGGGTCCTGAGTCGGACCTGTGGTCGCTGGGCGTGCTGCTGTACGCGGCGGTCGAGGGCAACTCCCCCTTCCGGCACGACACTCCGCTGAGCACGCTCCGTGCGGTCGTCGACGAGGAGCTGCCGCCGCCGCGCCGGGCGGGGGCGCTCGCGCCGGTGATCGAGGGGCTGCTGCGCAAGGACCCGGCCGAACGGGTGTCCGCCGACCGGGCCGAGCGGGACCTGCGGGTGATCGCGGCCGGGGGCACGCCCTCCTCGGGAGGCGATCCCGGTGCGGGCGCCACCCGCGGGGCGTTGTACGCGCCGTATCCGCCGACGGCGGCGACCCCCGCCGAACCCTTCCGGCACGAGCCCGCGGACCCGACCGCGCCGCAGCCGTGGACGACAGCCCCGGGCGGCCCGCCGGGAAGGAGCGCCTCCCCCACGGGGCCGGACCGGGGCCGCCGCGCCGGAGTGCTTCTCGGCGCGGGGGTGGCGGTGCTGGCGCTGGCCGTCGCCGGACTGACGTACGGGCTGCTGCACCATGACGGCGGCCACCGGGACGGCTCCGGCGGCGTCACGAACAGCGCCTCGGAGGCGGTGAGTTCACCCGCGCCGCAGCACAAGGCGAGCCGGTCGGCCGCCGAGTCGCCGAGTCCGAGCCCGAGCGAGAGCCCCTCCTCCGCCGCGCCGGAGCAGACGGTCGCGGTCACCGTCGTCGGCGCGCACACGGACTACACCGGCGCGTGCCCGCCCCAGGACGCCGACGCGCCCGCCTTCACCGCGACGATCACGGTGGGGCGGTTGCCCGCGACGGTGTCCTACCGCTGGGTGACCAAGGACGGAGAGCTGTCCGGGCAGACCTGGAAGACGCTCGACTTCCCGGCGGGCGGCGGGAAGTCGAAGCAGGACAAGGTGATCGTGTCGACGTACGCGGAGAGCGGCACGTACCGCAACTCCATCGCCGTCGAGGTGCGCAAGCCGGTGAAGGCGACGTCGGACGCGGTGCCGTTCTCGGTCACCTGCGAGGGGGAGACCCCGTCGGACGGGATCTCCCCCTCGTCCTCGCCGTCCGAGTGAGCCGGACGGGCGGAGTCAGGCCGCGCTGGTGAGGACCGGCAGGTAGCCGCCCGACTGACCGGAGGCGGTCGGGTGGTAGGACTCGCCGATGTTCAGCAGGTCGAGGCTGTGCAGCCAGGAGCTGCCGGAGCAGATCTCATGGCCGCCGAACGGGGTGCGGACGTCGCCGAAGACGAAGCCGTGGGCGGCCGCCCGGCGGGCGACGGCTGCGTCGAGGTAGTCCGCCGCGCCGTTGATGGCCGAGCGCTTGGTGTCGGACAGGCCGAGGCACAGGGCGCCGAGCCGGTAGAAGCGGGGGTAGCCGATGACGACGACGCGCGCGTTGGGCGCCTTGGAGCGGATCGCCGAGTAGACGCCGTCGAGTTTGCCGGGGAGCGTCGAGTCGACGTAGGCCCTGGCGGTGTCGATACGGCTCAGGCAGCCGCTGTCGGAGCTGGTGACACAGGTCGTCATGACGTCGGCGAAGCCGGCGTCGTTGCCGCCGATGGTGATCGAGACGAGGCCGGTGGAGGAGTTCAGGCCGCCGAGCTGACTCGCCAGAACATCACCCGTACGGGCTCCCGAGCAGGCCGCGAAGGTGAACGAGGCGGGGCCGTGAGCGGCGTTCCAGAGGTACGGGTACGCCTTGGTGCTGCGCTTGCAGTCGCCGCTGGAGCTGAGGTATCCCCCTGCGCCGACGCCGGAGGAGTAGGAGTCGCCGAGGGCCACATAGCCGCCTGTGGCGGCGAGTTGGGATCCCTGCGCGGAGCCCGCCCCGGTGAGGGCGGCGCCGAGGGCGAGGAGGACTGAGCTGACGAATACGACAAGTCGGGAACGTCTCATGGAACCTCCTTTAGCAGGTTCTCTGCCACAACTTTCGTAGCAAGCACGCGCATTGACGGGAAGTGTCCATGCCAAGACTTTTCGTCCTCACCACGGGCTTCCGAGGCGGTTCGGGGCCGTCCACCCCCCAGAGGCGTACGGAGAAGCGCTCCTGACCGGCCGTCAAACGGGGACGGCGGCGCAAGGAACGGCGGGGCCGGTCGGCCATCCGGACGAAAGCGGCGTATCCGGCATGCCCGGCGTACCCGACACACCACGCGCACTGCGGAAACCGGGTGCGGACGGTGCCCGGGTGCCGGATCATGGCCGCATGTCTGCCCAGCCACAGGACGCCCTGCCGATCCGGCTCACCGTCGACGACTCCGACTCGCCGTCCGATGTCGTCGACGCGCTGTTCCTCGGCCGCTTCGCGACCGGCGAGCAGCCGTACTCGCACGCCGTGAACATCGACCGCGTACGCTCCGGCGCGACCCTGCTGCCGGCGCACGCCCGTGTGCTGCGGGTCGCCCGCGACGAGGACCGCAGCGCCACCCTGGCCGAGGGGGACGGCTGGACGCTGCTGGTCTCCCGCTGGAACCGCGGCGCGGACGTCACGGTCACGGCGACCACCGCCGAACTGGCCGCCAAGGTGCTCGACGAGGCGACCGAGGACGCGGCGGACGAGCCGGAGCCCCAGCCGGAGAACGTGACCATGGGGTTCTGGTACGTCTCCCCGCGGCGTGGACCGCACCGCACGACCCGTCAGATCTCGGCCGGCACCTGGGACGAGGTGCGCGCGAACTACACCGCCCCCGTCGCCGAGGCGATGGACGGCCTGATGGCGACCACCCCGCAGGACATCGCGGGCCGGCTGCTCCTGCTGCACGGCCCGCCCGGCACCGGCAAGACCTCGGCGCTGCGCACCCTGGCCCGCTCCTGGCGGGAGTGGTGCCAGGTGGACTGCGTCCTGGACCCGGAGCGGCTCTTCTCCGACGTCGGCTATCTGATGGACATCGCGATCGGCGAGGAGGACGGCACGGGCAAGGGCCGCTGGCGGCTGCTGCTCCTGGAGGACTGCGACGAACTGATCCGCGGCGAGGCCAAGCACACGGCGGGCCAGGCCCTGTCCCGGCTGCTGAACCTCACCGACGGCCTGCTCGGACAGGGGCGCAACGTCCTGGTCGGGGTCACCACCAACGAGGACCTGGAGCGGCTGCACCCCGCCGTCGTCCGCCCAGGCCGCTGTATGGCCCGCATCGAGGTCGGCCCGCTGACCCGCCGGGAGGCCGTGGACTGGCTGGGCACGGAAGAGGGGGTCGGCCGCGACGGCGCCACGCTGGCCGAGCTGTACGCGCTGCGCCGGGGCGTCTCCCCGGCCTCGCTGCCGGAGCCGCGGGGCGGGGTGGACGCGGGGCTGTACCTCTGACCCCTTCGGGACCCGCGGATCCGGCCCAGGTGTTTTGATGGAGGTATGACGCTGTACGTCGGTACGTCGGGCTGGCAGTACAAGGACTGGAAAGGCGTGCTGTACCCGGCGGACGTGCCCGTGCGGCGGTGGCTGGAGGAGTACACGGCGCACTTCGCCACCGTCGAGATCAACAACGCGTTCTACCGGCTGCCCTCGCGGGAGACCTTCGCGTCCTGGGCCGCCCGCGTCCCGTCGGACTTCACCGTCACGGTGAAGGCGAGCCGCTATCTGACCCACATCAAGCGGCTGCGCGACCCCGAGGAGCCGGTGCACCGGCTGATGGCCCACGCGGCCGGTCTCGGCCCCCGCCTGGGCCCGGTCCTGCTCCAGCTGCCGCCGACCCTGCGGGCCGATCCCGGGCTGCTGGACGCCTGTCTGGCCTGCTTCCCGGCGGACACCCGCGTCGCGGTGGAGCCGCGGCACGACTCCTGGTGGACCTCAGAGGTGCGGGAGGTGCTGCGGTCCCGGGGTGCGGCCCTGTGCTGGGCCGACGTCGCGTCCCGCCCGGTCACTCCGCTGTGGCGCACCGCCGGCTGGGGGTACGTCCGCTTCCACCAGGGCCGCGCCCGGCCGTGGCCGCGCTACGGGCACCGCGCGCTCGAGACCTGGGTCGACCGCATCGCGACGACCTGGGCGCGGGACGCGGACGTCTACGCGTACTTCAACAACGACCCGGGCGGCGCGGCGGTGGGGGACGCGGCGCTGTTCGGCAGGACGGCGGAGCGGGCGGGCCTGAGGGTGACGCGGACGCCGCGCGCGCTCGCCACCCGCGGCTGATCACGCCTGCTCACACGCGGCCGGTCACGCCTGGTAGGCCGCCCGCAGCGCCTCCCGGACGGCGGCCGAGGCCTCGTCCTCGGTGAGCCCCAGTCGCAGCGCACGCTCGGCGTAGGCGCCGGCGGCGACCGCGGCCTCCCGCTGTGCGGCCGGCCCCGAGGCGGCGACGAACGTGCCGTTGCGCCCCCGGGTCTCGATCACCCCGTCCGTCTCCAGCGCCCGGTAGGCCTTGGCGACGGTGTTCGCGGCGAGGCCGAGCGACTCGGCCAGCCCCCGCACCGTCGGCAGCCGGTAGCCGACCGGCAGCGCGCCCGACCGGGCCTGCTCGGCGATCTGCGCGCGCACCTGCTCGTAGGGTGCGGCGCCCTCATCGATATGGATCTTCAACGTCACGGGCCGATTGTCCCGCACCGGCGGTAAAGGTAAATGGGAGGCGCTCCCGGGCCGCCCGCCCGTAGCGTGCGCCCCATGACCGTCACCGTGCGCGAGCTGCGCCCCGACTCGGCCGCCGACATCGAGGGCTTCGTCCGGGTCCGGCACCTCGCGCTGCCCTACGTGTTCTTCAGCCCGGCCTCCGTGCTGCACGGCCTCACGCTCTCCCACCCCGACGCCCACGCGCGCAAGCTGGTGGCCG
This sequence comes from Streptomyces sp. LUP30, assembly GCF_001746365.1. Taxonomy (GTDB): domain Bacteria; phylum Actinomycetota; class Actinomycetes; order Streptomycetales; family Streptomycetaceae; genus Streptomyces. The sequence continues at coordinate 6,130 of NZ_MJAJ01000093.1, read as the reverse complement.
TGGCGGACGGCGAGGTCGTCGGCACAGCCCAGGTGAACCTCGCCCACGACAGCCCGGAGCCCGGTCAGGGCGCCCTCAACGTGTACGTGGACCCGGCGCACACCGGGCGCGGGGCGGGCGCGGCGCTGGTGAGGACGGCCGAGGAGCACCTCACGGCGCACGGGGCGAGGCAGCTGTTCGCGTGGGTGCTGGACACGCCGGGCGACCGGGCCTTCGCCGAGCGGCGCGGCTACCGGCCCGGGCGCAGTGCGCACTTCCTCCGCCTGGACCTGGCCGGGGCCTCGCTGCCGCCGCTGCAGGACCCGCCGCCCGGCGTGGAGTTGCGCACCGCCGCCGACTTCACGGACGACCCGCGCCCGCTGTTCGAACTGGACGCGGAGGCGGGCTCGGACGAACCGGGCGACGTCCCGACCGAGATGAGCGACTACGAGGCCTGGGTCGACGAGTACTGGAAGCACCCGCATCTGAACCCCGACCTGACGTCGGTCGCCGTGGCCGACGGTCGTCCGGTGGCCTTCAGCGTGGCCCACACCGGCGACGGGGGCAGATACGGCACAGGCATGACCGGGACCGCCCGCGCCCACCGGGGCCGGGGCCTGGCCAAGCTCGTCAAGAACCACTCCCTGCACCGGGCCCGCGCCGCGGGGTACACAGAGGCGTACACGGGCAACGACGCGGGCAACGAGCCGATGCTCGCGATCAACCGGTGGTTCGGGTACGAGATCTGTGCGTCGGAGGTGCGCTATGTCCGCGACATCGGCTGAGCCGGTGCGCTCGGTGGACGTCGTCCTGGTCAAGGCCGGGCGGACGAAGATCCGTTACGCGGCGGAGCTGCTGTCCGACGACGGCGCCCGGATCGTGGTACGCGCGCCCTGGGCCGGTGCGGGCGTACGGGACTTCGGCTTCGTCCGGTTCGAGGCGGGCGACGTCTTCACGGAGCACTACTGGCGTGAGCGCTGGTACGCGATCAAGGAGGTGCGCGACGCGACGGGCGCGCTGAAGGGCTGGTACTGCGACGTGACCCGCCCGGCCGCGCTGTCCGGCGCCGATCTGGTCGTGGAGGACCTCGACCTGGACCTGTGGCGTTCCGCCGACGGGACGGACGTACGGCGGCTGGACGAGGACGAGTTCGAGGAGAGCGGACTGGCGCGGCGGGACCCGGCCGCCGCCGCCGCGGCGACGGCCGCGCTGGACGAGCTGGAGGCGCTCGCCCGCACCGACGGCGGCCTGGAGTCGCTGCTCACGTGAGCGGCCCCGCCGGAGCGTCAGACCAGGGCCACCACCGCGTACCGCTCGTCGGTCACGGGTCCGCCCCACAGCCGCGCCTCCTGCGACAGCCGCTCCACGTGCACATGGCCGGCCAGCGGGGCCAGCAGGGCGGTGAGGCGGTCCGCCGCTATGCCGACCGGGGCGACGGTCCCCCACACGCCCTCGACCAGGACGAGCCGCCCTCCCGGGCGCAGCAGCCCGCGCCAGCGCCGCAGGACGCGCGCGGGGTCGGGCAGGGTCCACAGCACGTGCCGGACGAGCAGGGCGTCGAAGCGCTCCTCGCCCACGGGCGGCGCCGCCGCGTCACCGACCAGGAACGCGGCGTCACGGCCGGCCAGTTTGGCCCGGGCCAGGTCGATCATGGCCGGGGCCAGGTCGATCCCGGTCACCCGGTGTCCCTGTTCGGCAGCCAGGAGCGACAGGCTGCCGGTGCCGCAGCCGAGGTCGAGCAGGTCGCAGGGGCGTTCCGGCAGCCAGCTCCGCAGCCGCCCGGCCCAGGCGGCGCGCACGTCGGGGTCGCGCAGACCGTGGTCGGGTTCCTCGTCGAAGGCGGCCGCCGAGGCGTTCCAGTCGACACGCGGCGAATTCGTTTCGTCACTCTTTCCACTCATGTGCCCCAGAGTGACACCTGCCACTGACACTCGAATCGTGACAGCCGCCACTGACAGACCAGGGGACGATGAGGAACTCTCCCCCAAAGGGTCTACCTCCGTGAGAACGCGGAACTCGGTGGATCCTCAAGGAGGCAGCCATGCGCCGCACGACCGTGCAGAAGCCCCTGAAGAAGACGGACTCCCGCAGGATCCGCGAAGAGACCGACGAACGGCCCGCCGGCCGCCCGGAGGTGCGCAAGGACATCGCGCGCACCTGGTGGCCCGACGGCTGACGGCGGCGAGCGCGGTGCGCGCGGCGCCGCCCCGCGCTCAGCCCAGCCGCTTGCGGTAGTGGAGGCGGTCGTACGGCCCGTCCACCCGCCGGTCGACCAGCTCGTAGCCGTACCGCGGATAGATCTTCTGGTTCTCCCACATCATGACGTTCGTGTACAGCGTGACTTCGGCCAGGCCCAGGGCACGCGCGTGTGCGTCCACGAAGTGCAGCAGCCGCCGCCCGACGCCCCTGCCGTGGGCGTCGGGGTGGACGGCGATGCTGTCGAGGAACAGGTGGTCCTCGAACGCCTCGACGACCACGAGGCCGGCCACCTCGCCGACGGCCGGGTCGCCGGTCACGAACACCTTCCCCGCGGCCACGTTCGCCGCGTGGTCCGCCTCCATGGGTCGCGGCACCAGTCCGATGCGCTCGATGTAGGGCGTGTACGCCGCGTCCGTCACGGCCTTCACGGCCGGGACGTCGGCCGCCGTGGCGGGCCTGATCTCCTCGCTCGTCATGCGGTGAACGCTACCTACCTGATCCCTGCCTCAGCGCTTCCTTAAGGCGACCCTAAAGATCGCCGCCGACCGCCCTCAGCAGGGGTTTCCACGGTTTCCTTGGTCCGGCGCACCTCTCACCGCCCGTCGTCGCGGTTCCGAGGAGGCTCGCCATGCCCGCACGCCGCAAGGCGGCCGCCGTCACCGGCGTCGAGGCGGCAGACATGACTCCGGGGCCTGACCGGCGGCTCAGGCCGGACAGGCCCCGGCGGAACGATCCTGCAGACGGGCCCGGAGCGGATCCGCCGTCAGCTCAGCGCGGACGCGCAGGTGGTGGCGGTGGCGTGGGCCGGGTCGAGGGCGTTGGCCACCTCATGGAAGGCGATCCGGTCGAACAGCGCGATCGCCACGTGTTCGGAGAGGTCCAGCGGGCACAGGTCCTGCAGCAGGACGTTGCGCACTCCGGAGCCGCTGAGGTACTGGCTGCGCCAGGGGGTCGCCACCTCGTCGTACCGGGTGGCGATGACCGTGTAGCGGACGCCGGGGACGGTGTCGCCGCCGGCGTTGAGCTTGGCGAGGAACTGCGATCCGGGCATCTGGTCGGCGAGGCCGGGGGTGGCGGCCGTGATCAGGTCCTCGGCGCCCGGGAAGTACGGGAGCAGGTTGGTGAGTCCGCCGAGGGTGGCGCCGTGGTTGTCGGGGGCGATGCCGACGAGCGCGCCGACCTTGGCCGCGCCGCCGAGGAACTTCAGGTAGTAGCGCGGCATCATGCCGCCCTGGGAGTGGCCGACGAGGTCGACCTCGGCCGCGCCGGTCGCGGCGAGCACCTTGTCGACGTAGGCGGAGAGCTGCCCGGCCGACGCGTCGATCGGGCCGAGGCCGTGGAAGAGCGGGACGCCGGGCAGCCGGCCGTAGTCGACGGAGAAGACGCAGTATCCGCGGACCGTGAGATAGGGGGCGAGGGCCAGCCAGTTGTCGACCGAGTTGCCGAGCGTGCCGTGCACGAGGACTACGGGGCGGGGGTGGGCGGCGGAGGGCTTGCAGCTGTAGTCGTTCCAGCCGCTCGCCGAGGCGGTGACGGCGGCGGCCTCGGGGCCGGTCTCGGTGGCGGCGGGGTCGGCGTGGGCGGCGGTGGCGGCGGGGACGGTGGCGGCCGCGGCGGCCAGCAGCATGGCGGCGAACGGTCTGAGCAGGCGTTTCCAGGGCAGCATCGGGTGATCTCCTTGCGGCTCACGGGAGGTGCGATGGCCTTACGCCTGTGATCCGGATCACGAGGATGCTGTTCACTCGTCAAGTTACGAGCGAGTAAGTGAAGTGTGAAGTTACGCGTCAGTAAAAACTTCCAGTGATAGCCACGGACGATCGCGGCCACTGATATGCGATCACCAGACGGGGCGAACGGGGCCACTCGGGGCAATGTCCGTCAATTGGGCGCGCAGAACGCCCAGCCGATCCTCACCGAGCACATCGGCCCAGGCCCGTACCGCCTCGGCGGCCGCCTCCTCCGCCGCCCGGGTGCACTCCCAGCCGCGCTCGGTGAGCACGATCAGCCGGGCGCGCGCATCCCCGGGATGCGGCAGGCGCTCGACGTACCCCTTGCGCACGAGCTCGTCGACGAGCTGGCTGGCCGCCTGCTTGGTGACCCCGAGATGGACGCCCAGCTCGGTGACCGTCGCACCGCCCCGGGCGAGCCGCGTGAAGGCGAAGCCGTAGGAGGGCCGCCCCTCGAAGCCGCGGGCGACGACGCCGTCGTTGATGCGCCGGGTGAGTTCACCGGCGGCGGCGAGCAGGGCTGCGGACAGGGCGAGAGCTTCGGAGTTCTGCACGGCTGCATTGAAACACCCTTGACAACATGGTCAAGCAGCTTGACCATAGAGGAACTTAGTCAAGCTGCTTGACCATTTCTGCCATCAGGAGGCACCCATGCCCGTCGTCCGCTCCTCGGAGGCCGTCACCCACGAGATCCACGGCGCCCGCTTCGTCTCGTACGCCACTCCCCTCACCGGCAGCAAGGAACTGTGCGCCTGGCGGGGCGAGATCCCCGCCGGCACCAAGGCGCCCGCGCACACCGTCAACCGGGAGGAGATCTTCCATCTGCTCGTCGGCGAGCTGATCCTCACCCTCGACGGCCGCGCCGAGCGGATCCGGGCGGGCGACACGGTGATCGTCAACCCGGGGGCGACCCTGGCCGTCGAGAACCCGACCGATCACACCGCTCTCTCCTGGGTCACCACGTCCATCGGACTGGAGGCGGAACTGGCCGACGGGACCCGGATCACTCCCCCGTGGGCCAACTGATCCCGGCGCGTCTCACGCCGCCAGCGTCCCCGGCTTCACCGCGCCCGGACCGAACTTCGCCCGTACCCGGTCGGCGACCTCCTCGACCCGGCGGACCTTCTCGTCGACGGGGTCGAAGGTGAGCTGGTAGGAGGCCTGTTCGGCGGGTCCGAGGGCCTCGGCACGCAGGGCGACCGCGCGGACCCGGGCGCGCTGCAGACCGAGCGCCTCGTACAGTCCGTACGCCGCCCCGGTCAGCGCCGCCGAGTGCGCGGTCGGCTCCTTCAGGGTGCGGCTGCGGGTGGTGGAGGATCTGTCGGCGTAGCGCACGGTGAGGGTCAGGGTGCGGCATACCTTCCCCACGGCGCGCAGCCGGACGCCCAGTTCCTCGGCGGCCGAGAGCAGGGCGCGGCGGTGCCGGTCGGGATCCAGCTCGTCGCGTTCGAAGGGGCGCTCCGCGGCCAGCGACCGGGACACGGAGTTCGGCACCACCCGGCCGCGGTCGACGCCGTTCGCCTTCTCGTGCAGCTCCCGGCCCGCCTTCGCGCCGATCAGGCGCTGGAGCGTGGACAGGGGCGCGGCGGCGACCCGCCCGAGGGTGTCGAGACCGTACTCGCACAGGATGCGGGCGGTCGCCACGCCGACCCCGGGCAGCGCGGTGACGGGCTGCCCGGCGAGGAACTCGCGCACCTCGCCCTCGGGGACCGCGCGGGTCACCCCGGGCCGGGCGACCCGCAGCGCCATGCGGGCCGTCAGCGGGCCGGGGCCGGCGCCGATCACGCAGTCGACGCCGTGCAGCGCGAGCGCCCGCACCCGGATCACCGACGCCAGTTCCACCGCGCTGCGCCCGAAGTACCGTTCGGCGCCCCGCAGATCGGCCAGCGCCCCGTCCGGCGGCAGCGCCTCGACGACCGGTGTGAACTCCTCCAGCAGCCCGAGCAGCGCCGGCAGGGCGGCCTCGCGCGCCGGAGGAAGCTGGAAACGTACACAGAGGATGGTCATCCCGCACTCCCCGGACTCTGGTGCCACAACTTCCTTCCCACCGCGGGCCCTTCGCCCGCGGGGCGCAGATCGGCCCAGGGGTGCATCTCGTACCCCGTGGGCATGCGGAGGCGACGCCGCTCCATCGCGTCCCGGGCGGCCGAGCCCGCCGGCGCGGGCAGCCCGTCCGAACCGGCGAGCCGGCCGCGCGCCGGGCCGTCGCCGTCGTCGGCGGCGCC
>NZ_MJAJ01000092.1 GCF_001746365.1 Streptomyces sp. LUP30 | reverse complement strand
CGCCGCTGCCGCGACGGCGGCTGCCGGCGCGGCGGGCGCGGGCGCCGACGGCGACGGCGACGGCGGGCGGGGAACAGGCGGCGCGAAGGCTGCCGGACTCCCGTCGAGGTTCAAGCGGGACCGTGAGCACAAGATGCTCGCGGGGGTGTGCGCGGGCCTCGGGCGGCAGTGCGACATGGACCCGGTGATCTTCCGGATCACGCTCGCCGTGCTCTCCGCGACCGGCGGTATCGGTCTCATCTTCTACGGTTTCGCCTGGCTCTTCGTTCCCTACGCCGACGACGGGCAGAACGAGGTGCGCAAGCTCCTGACCGGCCGGGTCGACGGCCAGGCTCTCGCGGCCGTGCTGTTCGCGCTGGTCGGCTGCGGCGTGTTCCTGTCGATGCTGAACAACGGCAGCGTGCTCACGTTCGCCGTGGTCGTCTCCCTGCTCCTGGCGGGCGCCGGTTACTGGTCGCGGCACCGGGACTCCTCCGACCCCGACCCACTGGCCGCGCAGGCCGTGGCCGACGCCCCGCCGGAGGCACAGGCGCCGCCCGTGCCCGCCGCCTACCCGTCCTGGTGGCGCGACCCCATAGTCAAGGACGGCACCCACGACGGCGGCACCGGCTACCTGTGGGGCCCGTCGGACTCCCGCGGCCGGGACTTCATGGCGAACGTCGACGTCGAGCTCACCGGCCACCGCCGCCGCGAGGACATACGCACCTCGCGCGAGCCGTACGTCCGGCCCTCGGACCCGCGGTGGATCGGCGGCTGGGCGTTCCTGCTCGCCCTGCTCGCGGGCGGCCTGGTCACCAGGCTCACCTGGCACGGGCATCCGCTCGGCGCCAGCCTGCAGGCCGGCCTGGCGGCCGCGCTCGTCGTGCTCGGCGCGGGCATCGCGATCAGCTCGTTCCTGGGGCGTACGAGCGCGAGGTCGGTGTTCCTGGCGATCGTCACGGCGGCCCTGCTGGCCGGCGCGGCCGTACTGCCGAGGAACATCGGCACGCACTGGACCGACACGACCTGGCGGCCCACGACGGTGGCGGACGTGCGGACGGACTACGAGCTGGGCTCGGGCGAGGGCACTCTGGACCTCTCCCGGCTGGCCCTGGCCAAGGGGCAGACCGTCAGCACCGACGCGGAGGTGGGAGCGGGCCGGCTGCGGGTGATCGTGCCCCCGGGCGTGACGGTGAAGGCGAGGATCGACGTGGGGCTGGGTGACGTCCAGCTGCCGGGTGACGACAAGAAGGACGTGGACGTGGAGCCGGGCAAGCACAAGGAGGTCACCCTGCGGCCCGCCTCGGGGCGGGCGGACGGGGGGACCATCGATCTGGACCTTCGGGTCGGAGTGGGACAGGCGGAGGTGGCCCGTGCTGCGTCATGAGTTCCGGCCCGGCCGCCTGGTCGCCGGCGCCTCCTTCGTCCTCGCGGGCGTCATCTTCGCGGGCGACGCGGGCGGGCTGTGGGAGGCGCAGTGGTTCGTGATGATCCCGGTCGTCGTGGCCGGCCTCTGCCTGGCGGGAGTGACGGGCGCGGTGGCCGGGAATGTCCGCAGACGGCGAGGCCGGTCCGGCCGGCCCGCCCCGACCGCAACCGACGCCACAACGCCGCCGTGAGCCGCCCGCACAGGACGACCACGCCGCCGTGACCGGCCCGGACGGACGACAGGCCCCGGTTCGCGCCACCTCGTCGCCGTGACGGCCCGGACGGACGACAGGTCCCGGTCCAGAGGTCGGTCCCCGACCCGAGCCGACCGCGCTCGCCCCCGGCTTGAACCCCGGCGTCCAGCCCGAGCCATCGGCCCCGGTGTCCGCCCCGAGCCCCTAGCCCAGGCCCCCCGCCCGTCGCTGGCGCCGACGGGAATGCCAGGCGGCGTCGAGGGAGAGGACCGGGGCGCCCGCGAGGACGAAAGGCAGCCAGGCCATCAGGTAGGGGAGGTCGTTGCCCAGGTAGTACGGATCCGAGGCCCAGCTCACCGTCAGCCACAGGCTGAGCGAGATCAGCGCGCCGCCCAGGGCGGCGAGCCGGGTGAGGACGCCGAGCAGGACGCCTATACCGACGGCGAGTTCGCCGAAGGCCATGGCGTAGCCGAAGCCGACAGGGCTCTTCAGGGCCAGGTCGACCATGGCCGGGACGGCGGAGGAGTCACGGACGGCGCGCATGGTCTCGCCGATCGAGCCGGCGCCGCTCGCCTTCAGGAAGGCGGGGTCGGTGAGCTTGTCAAGGCCGGCGTAGACGAAGGTCACGCCGAGGAAGATCCGCAGAGGGAGGAGGGCGTAACGCGCGGCGGTGTCCCGCCAGCCGCGGCCGCCCCCGTCGAGATGGGGAGGATAGGTATCCGTCCGCATACTGTGAGTCATCGCCCGTAGCCGCCTCTCGCCCGGAGTGGTGGGACCCCTCGACAGACCATACGTACGGCATGGCGGGGAGCACTCAAAGGTGTCCACGGGCTCGGCCCGACACCGGTTCACCGGCCCCCGGCCGGGGAGCCGCAGGGGGACGGCGATCGGGAACGGCGGCCGGGAACGGCGACCAGGGGCGGCGATCGGTGACGTCCGTCTGCGACGGCGGCCGGGGGTGCCCGTCTGTGACGTCGGTCGGTGACGTCGGGTCAGTGACGTCGGACGGTGACATGACGTCCGTGACGTCGGTCGGGGACGTCGGGTCTGTGGCGTCGTCGCTGAGGTGGATGGGGTCGGTCGGTGTGGTCGGTCGGCGTGGTCGGTCGGCGTGGTCGGTCGGTGTGGTCAGTCGGTGACGTCGATCGCGTACCGGTTGGTCTCCACCCCGGCCGCGGTGACGACCTGGACGTCCACCCGCCCGGGCTCCACGTCCGCCGGCACGGGCACGGTGAGGACGTCGTCGCCGGGGTTGCTGAAGCCGCCCGCAACCGGGACCAGCGGAACGTGCACATGGACCGGGCCGATGCGGACGACCATGCGGGAGAGCCGGTCGGCGCTCTGGGCGCCGGGCGGGACGAATCCGGCGCCGCGGATCTCGATGTCGTCGCCGGTGCGGATCGGGGCGTCGAGGTCGCCGGCCTCGCGGGAGCGGACGACGGACAGGATGACGGGCCGGCCGCCCTCCGCGTACTTGCCGGCCAGGTAGGTCGCGGCCGAGACGAGGACGACGACCGCCAGACCCCAGGGCAGGTCGGGCAGCTGGTCGGGGCGTCGGGCCAGGCGCACCGCGGCGAAGGCGAGGGCGACGGCGCCGATCACGGCGTACTGGATGTCGGCGAAGGCGCCGCGGCCGGCGTCGTCGGTGAGCAGGTCGGCCGCCCGGGGGCGGTGGGCGCGGACCTTCTGCAGGCGCTGGCCGAGGACGCGCAGGCCGACCACGCGGCGCACCAGCACGGCGATCCCGCAGACCACGGCGAGAACGGTCACCGTGCCCGCGCCGCGGGCGAGGTCGAGCCCGGCGATCAGCGCGTCGCGTTCGGCGTGGCCGGAGGCGGCGGCGAGCCGGCCCACCAGGACCAGCACCGCGTAGGCCACGAACAGCACCCAGGCGGCGGCGACCGCGCGGGAGGTGGAGAGACGGTTGTCCTCGCCGATCACGGGCGCCAGCGCCCCGCCGCGCGCCCGGTGGAACCAGGAGGCGGCGGTCAGCGCGCCGGCGACGACGAGCGCCGCGAGGAGTCCGGCGGTGCGGGCGGCCGTCCAGCCCGCGCCGACGGCAGTCAGGGACTGCACCAGCAGCAGTGCGACGACCGCGGCCCACACGGTGACCGCCGTGCGCCGCCACAGACGGCCGAGCCATGCCTCGCCCTCGGCGCGGCCGCGTTCGGCGACGAGTTCCGCGGACTGCGTCAGCTCCTCGGACACCCACTGGCGGGACGCCGAGAAGGAGTGGGCGACGGCGGCCGGCAGGCCCTGTCCGGCGGCGAACTCGTCCCGTTTCAGCAGGAACGCGGCGACCGCGCGCCGGTGTCCTTCCCGTGCCCCGTGGGGGCAGTCCCCGCAGGCGCAACCGCCTTCGTGCGCACCCGCCCCCGGGCCCGGGCCCGCGCCCTGTCTCGCCTCCTGCACCGCCACGTCCGACGCCCTGCCTTCCCCGCGACCCGATCGGATGGAGGCCCCGGAGAGCCCTCTGAAGGCCCCGGTCGCCACCCTGTGGACAACTCCCCTGCGATGTCAGCGAATTGTGCCCTACGACACACCCTGTGTGTCCGGCAGGTCTGGTCAGAGCGGGTGAAGCAGGGGAGGCCGTGTTGACCCGGCTGCGAGAATTTGCCCATGGCCGAGATCATCCAGCGTCACGGGACCTGGGCCTTCGACGGCACGACGGTCAGGATCACGCCGGGACTGCATCGCTCCGTGCCGCTGTTCCGGCAGACGTACGGGGAGATCGCCGTGCCGCTCGAGGCGGTCGCCGGGATCGTCTACGAGCCCGAACGCAGGCGCGGGCGGCTGCGGATGCGGCTGCGCGAGGGAGCCGACCCACTGCTGCAGGCGACCGGTGGACGGCTGCCCGACGCGGCCGACCCCTACCGGCTCACGGTGGACACGGACCGCTCGGGGATCGCCGAGTACCTCGCCGAGGAGATCCGGCACGCGCTGCTGCTGGACCGGATCACGGACGAGCCGACCACGGCGTATCTCCTGCCGGGCCCACCGGTGCCGGTGTCGGTGCGGTCCTCCGACGGCACCGTCTCCTTCGACGGCGTCCAGGTGCGGATCGACTGGGCGGACACCTCGGACCGGGTGAAGCGGGCGACCGGGCCCCGTGTGCTCGACGTCGACGACCTGGTGCGGGTCGAGTGGCTGCCCAACTCCGGTCTGGACGACGGCTTCCTGCGCTTCGTGACCCGCGAGACGGTGTTCTCGAAGCTGCCGGCCGAGAAGGACCCGTACGCCCTGGACCTGTGGGGCAACGTGAGCCGCGACCTGCTGACGGCGCTGGTGGCGACGGCTGTCACGGCACGTCTTCCGCATCCCTCGGCCCGCGCGCACCCCGGGCCCGAGGACGAACCGGAGCGGGCGGACACCGGCGCGGCCCGAGGACGGCGGCCCACATCGTCCGCCCCCAACCCGTCCGCCCCCAACCCGTCCGCGCCGAACCTGGCCGCCCAGGGTCCGTGCGTCCCGGCCCCGGCCGACCACCATGACGTGCTGCTGCGCCGGCTGCGCGAGTTGGGCGAGCTGCACCGGGACGGGGTGCTGACCGACGAGGAGTTCGCGAGGACGAAGGCCGTCGTGCTGCGCGGCTTCTGAGCGAGCGGTGAACCGTGGGCCGGCTCAGCAGGCTGCCGGCTCGGCGGACTGCAGGGTCGGCCGACTGCAGGGTCCGTGGACTGCAGGGTCGGTCAGCTCAGCAGGTCCGGCTCGCTGCGGCTGACGTCCTGCCACAGGGGCTGGTAGTTGATCCACGCCACCAGGTCGCCCCCGAGCTGCTCCCGGGTCGCGACCGCCGCCCGGTGGTCGATCAGCACGGGCCTGCCCGCCGCCCGCGCGGTCAGCTGGACCTGGCTGGAGCGTTCCATGGAGACGAACCACCAGGCGGCCGCGTCGACGGAGTCGCCCACCGTCAGCAGCCCGTGGTTGCGCAGCACGAGCGCCTTGCGGGAGCCGAGCGCGGCCGCGATGCGCCGCCCTTCCTCCGCGTCGACGGCCACGCCGGTGTAGGCGTCGTACAGGGCGTGGTCCTCGTAGAACGCGCAGCTCTCCTGGGTGAGGGGGTCCAGCAGCTCGCCGAGTGCGGCGAGGGCGCGTCCGTGGACGGAGTGGCAGTGGGCCACGGCGACGACGTCCGGGCGCGCGGCGTGCACCTGGGCGTGCACCGTGAAGGCGGCCTGGTTGACGTGGTAACGGCCCTCGACGACCTGCCCGTCGGCGTTGGCGAGCACCAGGTCGCTGACGGTGACGTGCTTGAAGGACATGCCGAACGGATTGACCCAGAAGCAGTCGCTGTACTCGGGGTCGCGGGCGGTGATGTGCCCCGAGACGCCGTCCTCGAAGCCGAGCCGTCCGAAGATCCGTACCGCGCCGGCCAGCCGTTCCTTTCGATGACGGCGCTCGTCCTCCACCGATTCGTGCATCGGCGGCATGGCGAACTGCAGCCGGTCGGTGGGCAGCGGGGCAGGCGGCGTGGGCCCGTGCATCGGTCCTCCAGCACTGGTTGCTTTACGACGCGGAAGTTACCGTCGGTCAGCGCAAAAGGGCAGAGCCGTTATGCAAAGATGACGATTTCCGTCACCATCGGAGCACGTCTTGAGCATCGCAGCACGCCACATCACCGCACTCATGCGCCAGATCGCGACGCGTGACGCCATCGAGCTGGTCCACCCCTTCGCGGAGTTCCAGACGTTCGGCGCGCTGGCCTACATAGCCGAGTGCTACGGCTTCCGGTACGAGAGCGTGCGTCTCGTCGGCAAGCACCGGATCCTCCACGTCCACCTGGTCCGCGACCTCGACCCGTCGGCGCGGCAGCGGGCCGCGGCGAACTCGGCCGCCTTCCCCGACCCGGGCCCCGACCGCCCCGTGCCGGGCATGTACCTGGGCTCGCTCACACCGGTCCCCGAGGCGCAGGCGGACGTCGAACTGATCACCGCGCTCATCCGCTACGACGCCTTCGCGGCGGCCGCCAACCGCAGACAGCTGCAGTTCATCGGGTGGGGCTCGGGGGCGCTCTTCCTGCTGATGGCCGTCCTGACCGGGGTGTACGCGGTGCTGCTCCCGCTCGCCGTGCTGATGCCGGCGTTCCTGCTGGGCGCTCTGCGGGTGAACACGATGCGACGCGCGAAGCTGGCCCGGCAGCTCACGGCGGCGGGCTGCACGCCGGTGCGGGACGGAGCAGGGGTGGAGCGGTACGTGCGACCGACGCCCAGCCCGTTCGGAACTCCGTACGGCCCACCGCAGGGCCCGGCGCAGGCAACGCCGTACGGCACGCCGCAGGGAACGCCGTACGGCACGCCGCAGGGATTCTGACGCGCCCGCGGCGGAAATTCCGACAGAAGGTGTCCGGTATCGGGGTCAGACTCGCCGTATGACACCGAGTAGCGCCCGCCAGAACTGGTCCGTGTTCGCCGAGGCGGAGCCCGAGTTCGCGAAGACCGCCGAGGACCGCTTCGGCGCGTTCACCCACCACGTCCTGGCGACCCTGCGCAAGGACGGCTCCCCGCGCACGTCCGGCATCGAGGTCCGTTTCCTCGCCGGTGAGCTGTGGCTCGGCATGATGCCCGGCTCGCTCAAAGCCCTCGACCTGCGCCGGGACCCGCGCTTCTGTCTCCAGGCCAACCCGGGCGAGGGCACCGGGATGGGCGGGGGCGACGTACGGATCGCGGGGCGGGCGATCGAGGTGGCGGACGGCGAGGCGAAGGCCGCGTACGTGAAAGAGGTGGAACCGCCGCAGCCGTTCCACCTCTTCCGCACCGAGTTGACGGAGGTCGTACGGACCTACGTCGAGGACGACACGTATCTGGTCGCCCAGGTCTGGCAGCCCGGAGCGCCGGTGCGCACGCTCAGGCGGACCTGAACCCCTCGCGCGGGGCCCCGGTGCGGGTCACTCCCACTCGATGGTGCCCGGCGGCTTCGAGGTCACGTCGACGACGACACGGTTGACGTCACGGACCTCGTTGGTGATCCGGGTGGAGATCTTCGCCAGGACGTCGTACGGCAGCCGCGACCAGTCGGCGGTCATGGCGTCCTCGGAGGAGACGGGGCGCAGCACGATCGGGTGACCGTAGGTGCGGCCGTCGCCCTGGACGCCGACGCTGCGGACGTCCGCGAGCAGCACCACCGGGCACTGCCAGATCTCCCGGTCGAGACCGGCGGCCGTCAGCTCCTCGCGGGCGATGGCGTCGGCGTCGCGCAGCAGGTCCAGGCGCTCCTTGGTGACCTCGCCGACGATGCGGATGCCGAGGCCGGGTCCCGGGAACGGCTGGCGCTGGACGATCTCCTCCGGCAGGCCGAGCTCCTGGCCGACCATGCGGACCTCGTCCTTGAACAGCTTGCGCAGCGGCTCGATCAGCTGGAACTCGAGGTCCTCGGGCAGACCGCCCACGTTGTGGTGCGACTTGATGTTTGCCGTGCCGGTGCCGCCGCCGGACTCGACGACGTCCGGGTAGAGCGTGCCCTGGACCAGGAAGGCGACCTCGGGGCCGTCGTCCGCGATGATCTCGGCCTGGGCCTGCTCGAAGACGCGGATGAACTCGCGCCCGATGATCTTCCGCTTCTCCTCGGGGTCCGAGACGCCCTTGAGCGCGGTGAGGAAGCGTTCCTCGGCGTCCACGACCTTCAGCTGGACGCCGGTCGCGGCCACGAAGTCCTTCTCGACCTGCTCGGTCTCGCCCTTGCGCATCAGGCCGTGGTCGACGTAGACGCAGGTCAGCTGGGAGCCGATGGCCTTCTGGACGAGGGCCGCGGCGACCGCCGAGTCGACGCCGCCGGACAGGCCGCAGATGGCGCGCTTGTCGCCGACCTGCTCGCGGATGGCCGCGACCTGCTCCTCGATGACGTTGCCCGTGGTCCAGTCCGGGGTGAGGCCCGCGCCCCGGTACAGGAAGTGCTCCAGGACCTGCTGGCCGTGCGTGGAGTGCATGACCTCGGGGTGGTACTGGACGCCGTACAGCTTCTTCTCGTCGTTCTCGAAGGCGGCGACCGGGACGACGTCCGTGGAGGCGCTGACGACGAAGCCCTCGGGGGCGGCGGAGCAGGCGTCGCCGTGGGACATCCACACGGCCTGCTCGGCCGGGGTGCCCTCGAAGAGGGTGGAGGAGACGCGGGAGACGTGCAGGTCGGTGCGGCCGTACTCGCGGGCCCCGGTGTTGTCGACCGTGCCGCCGAGGCTCTGCGCCATCAGCTGGAAGCCGTAGCACATGCCGAAGACGGGGACGCCGGCCTCGAAGATCGCGCGGTCGAGGCGGGGGGCGCCCTCCTCGTAGACGGACGAGGGGCCCCCGGAGAGGATGATCGCCGCCGGGTTCTTGGCGAGCATCTCCTGGACGGGCATGGTGCTCGGCACGATCTCGCTGTAGACCCGCGCCTCGCGGACTCGACGGGCGATGAGCTGGGCGTACTGCGCGCCGAAGTCGACGACCAGGACGGTGTCGGGGGCGGCGGCAGCGGGAGTCGCTGTGGACACGGGGGCCTTCCGGCGGTTCGGGCGGGGTCTCTGTGCTGGCCAATTCTACCGAGAGCGGACGTGGCGTCGTCCCGGCTCCGGAGCCGTCCCCGCGTCTCAGGATGCGAACCGGCTTGGACCGGGCCCGGCACCGCTGCATACTGGGCCGCATGCTTTCGCACACGACCTTCGTCTTTACCTATGGCATCCGGCCCGCCGGCTGCCATGGTCGTGTTGCTTGAGCTGCTGACAAGCGACTTTCCAGGCGCCCCGGGCCGACAAGGCCCGGGGCGCCTGTCGTTTCTCCCGGGTCCTGTCGCTCCGGGGCGACCCGAACCCGAACAAGGAGCCCCCATGACCGCCATCGACGTGACCGGCGCCCGCACCTCCGAGGCCGCCGACGTGATCACCGGCGCCCGTGAGCGCATCGACGCGCTCGACGACCGGATCATCGGCCTGATCCAGGAACGGATGGCCGTGTCGGCCGTCATCCAGGAGGCACGGATCACCTCCGGCGGCCGGCGGGTGAACCTCTCGCGCGAGCTGGAGGTCCTCGGCCACTACCGGGACGCGCTGGGCCGGCCCGGCACCGCCCTGGCGATGACACTGCTCGAACTGTGCCGGGGACGCGTGTGACCTCGGGCGTCAGTTCGGCCGCCGTCTCACCCGTACGGCGCGTGACCGCGGACCCGGCGGCGTCGTTGGTCCCGGTGTCCGCTCCAGCCAGGGGCGGGTCCGGAAGAACCACGCGTGGCTCGCTGGGGCGATGAGACGTACGGATCGTGCCGTGCGTCGTGGGACCTCGCTCCGAAAGTGACCGGACGGCAGGGGACAGCAGCCCGGTCACCAAGAGAACGGTCGGTCTCGGGGACGCCCGGGACCGACCGGCGGAAAATGCAAAAATGCACAAGGGCTGGGTCAAACGGTTGCGGGGGCCGCGCTCATCCAGCACGATGCGTAGAAAGCACCCGAACGACCTCAAGTCCCCCTTCGGACGACACCTCCGCGCGGGCCTCCCTCCCCACTGTCAGACCTTCATAGCCAGACCTTCATAGCCAGACCCTCACAGCCAGAGGTCCGGACCAGCGGCGCAACCCCCCGGCGCCGCTCCCAGGCACCGGCGCTGCCCTGACGCCGGTGCTGACGATAAAGAAGGGCCCTGCGGATCCGTCCCGCGGGGCCCTTCGTCATGCCCGGGGGCTCCTCGCGCCGAGCCATGATCAGGTGTGACGCGCGCCATATAAAGATCCTGTGAGTCAGCACAACCGTTCGCCGCCTCCGCTGGTCACACCCAGCGAAAACAGGCCCACTCCCGACCCCCATTGCGGAAGGCCTCCACCCCAGATCCGCCGAGGTCTTCATGAAGCTTCGCCGCACGATGGTCGCCATGGCCGCGACCGCCGTCGTCGCCCCGCTGGCCCTGCTGTCCGCGCCCGCCGCCTTCGCGGAGGACGAGACGTCCTCCCCGACCGCTTCCGCGACGCAGAGCGCCACGTCCAGCCCGTCGGACTCGGACGGCCAGAGCGCCTCCGGCACGCCGACCGGCGCCGGCTCGGCCTCCTCCTCGACCGGCTCGGGCGCTCTGCAGGCGTCGGGCTCGCCGACCGGCAGCCCGAGCGGCTCCGCCTCCTCGTCCCCGTCCGCCTCGGGGACGTCCACGGCGAGCCCGTCGGCGAGCGCGAGCGACGACGCGTTCGACCCGTACACGGACTGCAAGTCCTTCGATCTGGACGAGAAGCTCACGGCCGAGATCAAGGGCCTGCCGAGCAAGATCGTCGCCGGTTCGGGCTGGCACGACTTCGAGTTCGTCGTCGACAACGACTCCGACCAGGACCTGAAGAACGTGTACATCGACGCGTTCATGGACTACGGCGACGAAACCGACACCTTGCTCTCCGAGGGCCTCGCCGTCATCCAGGTCAAGGAGGACGGCAAGTGGACCAGCGGCTACCAGGACTCCTACGAGGGCGAGAACGGCAAGCAGGTCGTCACGGGCTCCTTCGTGGGACTGCTGGACACCCTGGAGGCGAACTCCACGGACTCCCTCGACCTGAGGGTGAAGGTCAAGGCGTCGGCGCCGGCGGGCGCGTCGTTCGCGCTGAGCGAGGCCATCTACGCCGGAAAGGACTCCGCCTGCTACGGCAACGGTGACGCCTACGACGTGCAGATCGTCGCCGCGGGCGGTCACGCCGACGGCGCGGGCGACGCCAAGCCGAACGGCGACAAGCCCGACGACGGCGTCAAGGCCCAGGGCGGCGCCAAGCCGATCACCGGCAGCCTCGCCTCCACCGGTTCCGACTCGGCGCTGCCGATGATCGGGCTGGTCGGCGGCGTGGCCGTCGTCGCCGGTGCGGGAGCGGTGTTCGCCGCCCGCCGCCGCAAGGCCGGTGCGCACGCGTAACACGCACGAGGACCAGCGAAGGGACCTGCGCTCGGAGGGGGGCGCAGGTCCCTTCGCCGTGTCCGGACCGTGTGCGGTCACGCGGTCTACTGCTTGGGCGGGACCGCCGGAATCCCCAGGAACGGCAGGCGCAGCGCGCCGAACGCCTCGGCGGGCACCGCCGGGCTGACCGGCCCGACGGGCTTCAGCCGCTCGTACGCCGCCCCCTGCGCCGGACGCGGATCCGTCTCGCCCTTGTTCGGCCAGTACGACATGGCCCGCTCGGCCTGGGCGGTGATGGTGAGCGACGGGTTCACCCCGAGGTTCGCCGAGACCGCGGCGCCGTCGACGACCGAGATGCCGGGGTGGCCGTAGAGGCGGTGATAAGGGTCGATGACGCCGGTCTCGCGGGAGTCACCGATCGGGCACCCGCCGAGGAAGTGCGCGGTGAGCGGGGTGCCCATCAGTTCGCCCACGTTGGACCCTGCGAAGCCGTTGATGTCGGCGGCGATCACCGAGGCGGCCTGCGAGGCGGCCCTGATCTGCTTGGGGTTGGGAGCGCCGTGCCCCTGACGCGCGGTCAGCAGGCCCTTGCCGACGCCCGTCGGCTTGAGGTACGTCGTCAGCGAGTTGTCCAGCGACTGCATCACCAGACCGATGATGGTGCGCTCCGACCAGCGGCGGTTGGAGAGCGAGCGCAGCACGAGGAGCGGGTGGCGGACGGCGTTCGCCAGCCAGCCGGCGACCCTCGACGAGCCCTCCGCGTAGGGCACCTGCAGGATCGACAGGCTGCCCATGGAGTTGGAGCCCCGGCCGTAGCGGACCGGCTCGATGTGGGTGTTCTCGTCCGGGTGGATGGACGAGGTGATGGCGACGCCGCGCGTGAAGTCCACCTTGGGCGCGCCGGTCGCCTTGCGGTAGCGGCGGTCGTCGGTCTGGGCGCCGACCAGCGCCTCGGAGTTGGTGCGGGTCAGATGGCCCAGCCGGTCGGACAGGTAAGGGAGTTGGCCGCCCGCCTTCATCCGGTGGAGCAGGGTCTGGGTGCCGTAGGTGCCGGCCGCGAGGACGACCCGGCGCGCCTTGAAGACCCTGCCGTGCGCCCTGCCCTTGCGGCGCGCGTCGGTGGGCAGGGTGGCGATCGCGTAGCCGCCCTGCGAGTCGTCCGTGACGGACATGACCGTCGTCAGGGGGTGGACGACCGCGCCCGCCTTCTCGGCGAGGTGCAGATAGTTCTCGTTGAGGGTGTTCTTGGCCCCGTGCCGGCAGCCGGTCATGCACTCGCCGCACTCGACGCAGGCCTTGCGGGCCGGTCCCGCGCCCCCGAAGTAGGGGTCGGCGACCTGCTCCCCCGGCCTGGCCTTCACCGTGCCGTCGGCGTCCTCGCCGTCGCCGAAGAACACCCCGACCGGCGCCAGGTGGAAGGTGTCGCCGACGCCCATCCGTTCCGCGGCCGCCTTCAGGTGCACGTCGGAGGGGGTCGTCGTCGGGTTGAGCCGTACGCCCAGCATGCGGCGCGCCTGGTCGTAGTACGGCGTCAGCTCCTCCTGCCAGTCGGTGATGTCACGCCACTGGGGGTCGTCGAAGAAGGGCTTCGGCGGGACGTAGAGGGTGTTGGCGTAGTTGAGTGAGCCGCCGCCCACGCCCGCGCCGGCCAGGACCATGACGTTGCCCAGCAGATGGATGCGCTGGATGCCGTACATGCCGAGGGCGGGGGCCCAGAGGTAGTTCTTCAGGTCCCAGGAGTTCCTGGGGAGCGTCTCGCGGGTGAAGCGGCGGCCTGCCTCCAGGACGCCCACGGTGTAGCCCTTCTCCGTCAGGCGCAGGGCGGTCACGGAACCGCCGAAGCCGGATCCGACGACGATGACGTCGTAGTCGTAGGCGTCCTGGGACACGTGCTCTCCTCGTCGGGAACGGGTGGGATTCAGCGCAGCCGGAGCGTCTTCATCACCTTCAGGCTGGTGCTCATGAACCGGGCGTACTTCTCGTCGTCCATGCCCAGGGCCGGCGCCATCGGCAGCAGGCGCTGCTGGGCCACCGTCTGGGCCTCGGTGTACTTGAGGATGCCCTCGGAGCCGTGGCGGCGGCCGAGCCCGGAGTCCTTCATGCCGCCCATCGGGGACTGGACGCTGCCGTAGGCCGAGGCGTAGCCCTCGTTGACGTTGACCGTGCCGGCCCGCACCCGGGAGGCGACCTCCCGGCCGCGGCGGCCGTCCTTCGTCCACACCGACGCGTTCAGGCCGTAGGGCGTCGAGTTGGCCTGCTCGATCGCCTCGTCGTCGGTCCTGAAGCGGTAGATCGAGACGACCGGGCCGAAGGTCTCCTCGGTGCAGACGGACATGGGCTCCGTGACGCCGTCGAGGATGGTCGGCTCGAAGAAGTACGGGCCGACGTCCGGGCGGGCGACGCCGCCGGCGACGATCTTCGCACCCTTGGCGACGGCCTCCTCGACGTGCCGGGTCACCGTCTCCAGCTGGCGTTCGCCGACCAGGGAACCCATGTCGGCGCCGTAGGCCAGGGAGGTGCCGAGGCGCATGGCCCGGGTGCGGGCGGCGAAGCGCTCGACGAAGGCGTCCGCGATCGACTCGTGGACGTACAACCGCTCGATGGAGATGCAGAGTTGGCCGGCGGAGGAGAAGCAGGCGCGAACGGCGCCGGCCGCCGCCTTCTCCACGTCGGCGTCCTCCAGGACCAGCATGGCGTTCTTGCCGCCGAGTTCGAGGGAGACGCCGACGAGCCGGGCGGCGGCGCCCTGGGCGACCTCGCGGCCGGTGCGGGTGGAGCCGGTGAAGCAGACGTAGTCGGCGTGCCGGACGACCTCGGGGCCGACGACGGGCCCCTCGCCCAGGACGACCTGGAAGACGTCGGCGGGCAGACCGGCCTCGACGAGCAGGTCACGGGCCCACAGAGCGGTCAGGCAGGTCTCCGTGTCGGGCTTCATGACGACGGCGTTGCCCGCGACGAACGCCGGCAGCGCGTCGCCGACCGACAGCTCCAGCGGGTAGTTCCAGGGCGCGATCTGCCCCACGACCCCGCGCGGGTGGCGCAGTTCGGTGACCTTCGTGAGGGTCGGCATGGCGCCGGCGTGCCGCTTGGGACGCAGATACGCGGGGGCCCTGCGGCCGTAGTGGCGGGCGGCGACGGCGACGGCCTGCACCTCCTCGTGGGCGTGCAGGCGCGCCTTGCCGGTCTCCAGCTGGATGAGGTCGAGCACCTCGGCCTGGCGCTCCAGCACCAGGTCGTGGAAGCGGAGCAGGACGGCGGCGCGTTCCCGGACCGGCGTCTTCGCCCACACCGCCTGGGCGGCGCGGGCCGCCTCGTAGGCCTTGAGGACGTCCTCGGGGGTGGACTCGGGCAGGTCGGCGAGCTTCTCGCCGGTGAACGGCGTGTGGTTGGCCGTCCGGCCGGAGCCGGTCACGCCCTTGGTGAGCTGGGCGACCAGCTCCGGGGTCACCACGTCGGCGGCGGTGCGGACGCCGGTGGGGGTGGGGGCGAGGGGATTCGTGCCGGTCTTTGCCGGTGCCATTTCCGGGGCCTGCGAGTCCGTCATGAGGCGCAGGGTATGACGTGCGGGGAACTTTGGGTACCCGCCGGTAATAGGGATTCACCGGCCGCACACACGACGCCAGCGTCCACTGGCAACAAACCTGCTGATCAGGGCGTTGGGTCCGGCGCTCCCCGCGCGGATTCCGCCGCCCGCGATCTCCGGGCGGCGGCCGGACGGAGCGGCCCCCGACCGTTACCGGCGGTTACCGGGAGTCCACCGGGCAGGGCGGCGCCGGACTGCGGTCCCGGCCGGCGCGGGCCGCTTCCAGGGCGTTCGCGGTGTCCTGCGGGGTCGGCCGGTGTTCCGGGTCGCGGTGCAGCAGTCCCTGGAGGAGGGGGCCGAGCGGGCCGGCACGTTCCGCCTCGGGCGGGTCCGCGGCGAGGACCGCGGCGGATGCGGACCGCGCAGGCGTCCCGTGGAACGGGGACCGGCCCTCGACGGCCGCGTACAGCAGGACGCCGAGGGACCACAGGTCGGAGGCCGGGCCCGCGTCTCGTCCCGACGTCCGCTCGGGAGCGATGAAGTCCGGGGAGCCGAGGCCACTTCCGGTCGCGGTCCGGGACTCCTCACCCGGGACGTGCGCGATGCCGAAGTCCGTGACGACGACCCGGCCATGGGGGCCACCCGGCTCGAGCGAGTCCGCGAACGGGGGACGGCCGAGCAGCACGTTGCTCGGCTTCAGGTCCCGGTGGACGATGCCGACGGCGTGCGCGGCGCGCAGCGCGCCCAGGACGGCGAGGCCGATCCGCGCCGCCTCGGCGGAGTCGAGCGGGCCGCGTCGCAGCGTCTCGCGCAGGGACTCGCCGTGGACCAGCTCCATCACGATCCAGGGGAGCCCGCCCTCGATGTCCGTCCCCTCCTCCATCACCACGTCGTGGATGGTGACGGCACAGGGGTGGTCCACGCGGGCGGCGGCACGGGCCTCCCGCTGGAGCCGGTGCGCCGCGCGGCGGTAGCGCTCGTCCTCGGGCCGTCCCGGCAACCATGGCTTCTTGACGGCGACTTCACGCCCCGTCAGCTCGTCCCCGCCCCGCCACACGGTGCCCGAACCCCCGGATCCGATGCGATCGAGCAGCCGGTAGCGGCCGTCCAGTATCCGGCCTTCGGCGTCTCCGGGATCCCCGTCGTTGCTCATGCCTCCATGACTACCACGATCGCCGGTCAACTCCCGTCGACACGAAGGCGGTTCGACGACGGAACGCGCTAGGGCCGGTCGATCTGCAGGTTGGCGATCGCCGTGCGGGCCACCTCGCGGCCGCGCGAGGTGAAGTCGCCCTTGCCGGGGTAGCCGACCATGAGCTCGTACATGTCGCCGCCGGTGGACCTGTAGTACAGGATCCTCAGCTCGCGCGGGGCCGGGTGCTGGCTGTCGTCGGTGGTGTACACGACCGTGTTCCCGGCGGCCTTGCGGCCCTGGAAGGTCGCGTCGCCGTCCGTGCTGGTCCGCGGCCCCTTCGGCATGTTGACCCGGTAATCGCCGGACTCCTTGAAGTCGCCGTTGTCGGCGTACATCTCGGCGGCCGCGGAGTCCTTGATCGCGTGGCCCTTGTCCTCCGCCCTGCGCTTGACCTCCAGGACGACCGAGATCGCGCCGCTCGGGTCGGTGTAGCTCACCCAGTGCTCGTCCGCGGGGGCGTCCTTGGCGGGTTCGCCGCGCACATAGCTGTCGGGCACCGCGAGCGTCGCGGTGACCTCCTTCTCGTGCTTCGTCTTCCACCCGTCGGGCAGCGGCCCGGCGAACGGGTCGGCGACCACCAGGTACGTGGCCGCCGCCACGGCCACGACGGCGGCCCCCAGCCCGATCCACGCCGTGCGGCCGAACCGGCGCGCGGCACGGGGGCGCTCGGTGGGCGCGACGGCCCGGGCGGGCTGCGCAGCGGGCGGGTTCGCG
>NZ_MJAJ01000091.1 GCF_001746365.1 Streptomyces sp. LUP30 | reverse complement strand
GATGTCGCGGAAGTCGTGCTCCTCGAAGAGGGACGCCTCCCACAGCGCCGACTCCACCAGCGCCTCCGGGGTCGCCCTGCCGTACTTCTGCAGCAGACGGCGGTCCAGCGAACCGGCGTTGACACCGATACGGATCGGCGTGCCGTGCTCCTTCGCCGCCTTGGCGATCTCCCGGACCTTGTCGTCGAACTGCTTGATGTTGCCCGGGTTCACCCGCACCGCCGCACAGCCCGCCTCGATCGCGGCGAACACGTACTTCGGCTGGAAGTGGATGTCCGCGATCACCGGGATCTGTGACTTGCGCGCGATCGTCGCCAGCGCGTCCGCGTCGTCCTGCGTCGGACACGCCACCCGCACGATCTGACAACCCGACGCCGTCAGCTCCGCGATCTGCTGCAGCGTCGCACCGATGTCCGACGTACGCGTCGTCGTCATCGACTGCACCGACACCGGGGCGTCTCCGCCGACCGCCACGGAGCCGACCTGGATCTGCCGGCTCTTGCGGCGCTCGGCGAGCTTGGTCGGAACGGACGGCATGCCGAGAGAAATCGCAGTCATCTGCTGTGCAACCCCAAGTCGTGGATCAAGGCCCAGGTCCCGTCTTCAGGCGGGTTCCAGGCTTCGAGATTACGGCACCGGCGGGGGCGGGAGCACTTCCGCACCCGGGAACCACTCGGGCGGGGCACCCCTCTGCCGTCAAACCCGAGTGACGCGGGACGGCCCGGCACGGGAAGAGTGCCGGGCCGTCCCGGACCGCCGGCCACGGGGGCGGCGAGGACCTGCCGCTACGAGATCTTCACCGGGTTGACCACGTCCGCGATCAGGACCAGCACGGTGAAGCAGATGAAGATGCCCGCGACCACGTACGCGACCGGCATCAGCTTCGCCACGTCGAACGGGCCCGGGTCCGGCCTGCGCAGGACCTTGGCCACGTTGCGGCGCAGCGACTCCCACAGGGCGCCCGCGATGTGTCCGCCGTCGAGCGGCAGCAACGGGAGCATGTTGAACAGGAACAGGGAGAGGTTGAAGCCGGCCACGAGCATCACGGCCAGGGCGAGCTGCTGCGAGGCCGGGATGTCCAGGGTGAAGATCTCGCCGCCGACGCGGGCCGCGCCGACCACGCCCATGGGCGAGTCGGGTTCGCGGGGCGCGCCGTCGAAGGCCGCGTTCCACAGGGCCGGGATCTTGCCGGGCAGGGCGGTGAGGGAGTCGACGGCTTCGCCCACCCGGTCCGTCATCCAGGACACGGAGTCGCCGAAGTCCTGTTTGACGACGCCGTTGGCCGCGCTGAAGCCGAGGAATCCGGCCTTGACGTACTGGCCCTGGACGTACGCCCCGCTGGAGTCCTTCTTGGCGACCATGTTGGTGGCGATCTTCGCGTGCAGGGTCAGTTCGCTGCCCTTGCGCTCGACGACGATGGCGACGTCCTTGCCGGCGCTGACCCGGATCAGGTCGGAGAGGGTGTCCCAGTCGTCCGTCCTCTCGCCGGCGAAGGAGACGATCCGGTCGCCCGGCTTCATTCCGGCGGCCGCGGCCGGGGAGGCCGGGTCGGACGGCTTGCAGGCGTCACGGTTCTGGCTCTGCGCGATGACGCACGGGGAGACCGAGCTGACGCTGGTGGTCTGCTGGGAGATGCCGAAGCCCATCAGCACGGTGAGGAACAGCCCGACCGCGAGCACCAGGTTCATGAAGGGCCCGGCGAACATCACGATGACGCGCTTCCAGGGCTTGCGCGTGTAGAACATGCGCGTCTCGTCGCCCGGCTGCAGTTCCTCGTAGGCCGCCGAGCGGGCGTCCTCGATCATGCCGCGCCAGGGCGAGGTGGAGCGGGCCGTGATCCGGCCGTCCTCGCCCGGCGGGAACATGCCGATCATGCGGATGTAGCCGCCGAGCGGAATCGCCTTGACGCCGTACTCGGTGTCGCCCTTCTTGCGTGAGAAGACCGTCGGGCCGAAGCCGACCATGTACTGCGGGACCCGGATGCCGAAGAGCTTGGCCGTGGACAGGTGCCCCAGCTCGTGCCAGGCGATCGAGAACAGCAGCCCCGCCGCGAAGACGACTATGCCGAGGATCATCATCAGGGCTGTCATGCACGCGCCTCCGCGGTAGCCGTCAGTTCTTGGGCCCGGGCCCGTGCCCAGGTCTCCGCTTCGAGGACGTCCGACACGGTCAGTGAAGTTCCCGTCACCGGAGTGCCGTGTTCGTGCACGACCCGGGTGACGGTCTCCATGATGCCGTTGAACGGCAGCGCGCCTCTGCGGAACGCCTCCACGCACTCCTCGTTTGCGGCATTGAACACCGCCGGGGCCGTGCCCGCGAGCTCGCCCACGTGCCGGGCGAGGCCGACCGAGGGGAAGGCCTCCTCGTCGAGGGGGAAGAACTCCCAGGTCGACGCGGTGCTCCAGTCGAAGGCGGGGGCGGCGTCCGGGACACGCCCGGGCCAGCCGAGGCCGAGGGCGATGGGCCCGCGCATGTCGGGGGGCGTCGCCTGCGCCAGTGTCGATCCGTCCGTGAACTCAACCATCGAGTGGACATACGACTGAGGGTGGACGACCACCTCAATGCGCGAGAAGGGAATGTCGTAGAGCAGGTGCGCCTCGATGACCTCCAGGCCCTTGTTGACGAGGGTCGCGGAGTTGATCGTGATCACCGGGCCCATGGACCAGGTGGGGTGGGCGAGGGCGTCCTCGACCGTCACGTTCGCCAGTTCCGCCTTCGTCCGGCCGCGGAAGGGACCGCCGGAGGCGGTGACGACCAGCTTGCGCACGTCGGCCCGGGTGCCGGCGGCGAGGCACTGGAAGAGGGCCGCGTGCTCGGAGTCCACGGGGATGATCTGCCCCGGCCCGGCGAGCGCCTTGACCAGCGGGCCGCCGACGATG
Source organism: Streptomyces sp. LUP30 (assembly GCF_001746365.1). Lineage (GTDB taxonomy): Bacteria > Actinomycetota > Actinomycetes > Streptomycetales > Streptomycetaceae > Streptomyces. Next base: position 14,087 of record NZ_MJAJ01000091.1, on the reverse strand, counting down.
AGCGACTCCTTGTTGGCGAGCGCGAGGGTGCGGCCCGCCTCCAGGGCGGCGAGGGTGGGCGCGAGGCCGATGGAGCCGGTGATGCCGTTCAGCACGGTGTGGCAGTCGGAGGCGGCGAGCTCGGTGGCCGCGCCGGGACCCGCGACGATCTCGGGCAGCGGCTCCGCCGTGCCGTACTGGGCGGCCAGCGCCTCACGCAGGGCGGGCACGACGTCCTCGCGGGCGACCGCGACGGTCCGCGCCCGCAGCCGGCGGGCCTGCTCGGCGAGGAGGGCGACCCGGCCGCCGTTGGCGGACAGGCCGGTCACCCGGAAGCGGTCCGGGTTGCGCAGCACGAGGTCGATGGCCTGGGTCCCGATCGAACCGGTGGAACCGAGGATCACCACGTCCTTGGGGCCGTCGCCCTCGACGGGGTCGTGGACGAGGTGCGGGTCGGCGAGGGGGGCTGGACTGTCGCTCATCCCCCCATTGTTGCCGCAACGGGAAGGCGGCAGGACAGGGCGTCCCCCTGGGGGACGCCCTGCGACCCGGCCGCCTGGGAACCGTGTTCGAAGGATCACCTGATCGGGCGGTGGACGTTCTCCCGCTCACTGGGGCCGGGGGTCGCGTCGGCGATCCACGGAGCGTCCCCGGACAGGTCGACGACGCCCTGTTCCAGCCACTCGTAGGCGCCCGCCATGACGCCCTTGACGACCTTGCGGTCCAGATCGTCGGTGTTGTGCCACAGCCGCGCGAAGAGCTCGTCGACGCGGATGCGGGACTGCCGGCAGAACACGTCGGCGAGCTGGTAGGCCTCGCGGCCGTTCTCGCCGCGCGAGCGCAGCAGTTCGGCGCGCACACAGGCCGCGCTCATCGCGAACAGCTCCGCGCCGATGTCGACGATCCGGCCGAGGAAGCCCTGTTTGGTCTCCATCCGGCCCTGCCAGCGGGACATGGCGTAGAAGGTGGAGCGGGCGAGCTTGCGCGCGTGCCGCTCGACGTGCCGCAGATGGGGCGACAGGTCGACGCCGGCGTGCTTGAACTCCCCGTACGAAGACGGCAGTTGCCCCGGACCCGCGACCAGCTTCGGCAGCCACTTGGCGTAGAAGACACCGGCGTTCGCGCCCGCCTTCGCCTTGTCCTGGAGGGACTTGTCGGGGTCGATGAGGTCGCCGGCGACCGTGAGGTGGGCGTCGACGGCCTCACGGGCGATGAGGAGGTGCATGATCTCCGTCGAGCCCTCGAAGATGCGGTTGATCCGCAGGTCGCGCAGGACCTGTTCGGCGGGAACGGCCTTCTCGCCGCGGGCCGCGAGGGACTCCGCCGTCTCGAAGCCGCGGCCGCCGCGGATCTGGACCAGTTCGTCGGCCATCCGCCAGCCCATCTCGGAGGCGAAGAGCTTGGCCAGCGCACCCTCGATGCGGATGTCGTTGCGGTCCTCGTCGGCCATCTGCGAGGACAGGTCGAGCACCGCCTCCAGGGCGAAGGTGGTCGCGGCGATGAAGGAGATCTTCGCGCCGACCGCCTCGTGGTGGGCGATCGGCTTGCCCCACTGCTCGCGGGCCGCCGACCACTCACGGGCGATCTTCAGGGACCACTTGCCGGCGGCCACGCAGGACGCCGGCAGGGAGAGCCGGCCGGTGTTGAGCGTGGTCAGGGCGATCTTCAGACCGGCGCCCTCGGGGCCGACGCGGTTCGCGGCCGGGACCCGGACCTGGTGGAAGCGGGTGACGCCGTTCTCGATGCCGCGCAGGCCCATGAAGGCGTTGCGGTTCTCGACGGTGATGCCGGGTGAGTCCGACTCCACGACGAAGGCGGTGATGCCGCCCTTGTGGCCCTCGCTCTTCGGGACCCGTGCCATCACCACCAGCAGGTCGGCGACGACGCCGTTGGTCGTCCACAGCTTCACGCCGTCGAGGACGTAGTCGTCGCCGTCGGGCACCGCGCTCGTCGCCAGGCGAGCCGGGTCGGAGCCGACGTCCGGTTCGGTGAGCAGGAAGGCGCTGATGTCGGTGGTGGCGCAGCGGGGCAGGAACTTCTGCTTCTGCTCGGGGGTGCCGAACATCTTCAGCGGCTGCGGCACGCCGATCGACTGGTGCGCCGACAGCAGCACCCCGATGGCGGGACTGGCGGAGCCCACCAGGGCCAGCGCCTTGTTGTAGTACACCTGGGTGAGGCCCAGGCCTCCGTACTTGGGGTCGATCTTCATGCCGAGGGCGCCGAGCTCCTTGAGCCCGCGCACGACCTCGTCGGGGATGCGGGCCTCGCGTTCGATGCGGGCCGCGTCCACCTGCGTCTCGCAGAAGTCGCGGAGCTTGGCGAGGAACGCCTCGCCCCGCCGGACGGCCTCGTCGGAGGGGACCGGATGCGGGTGGACGAGGTCGAGGCGGAAACGCCCCAGGAACAGTTCCTTGGCGAAGCTGGGCTTGCGCCAGTCCTGCTCCCGCGCGGCCTCGGCGACCTGTCGGGCCTCACGCTCGGTGACGGTGGGTTTCTTGAGGGGTGGTGCGGACATGAGGCTCACCTCGCCGCGAATCGGGATCTCGGACCACATTGGTTACCGATGGGTGCTACCCGATCGTTGGTACCCGATCCGGGCCGCGGTGGCCACCCCACGCGCGGGTCCTCGAGCCGGGAGCGGACCCGCCGGCCGGGCCCGGGAGGGGCTGCGTCCCGGTGTCCCACGGCGCCCGGGCGGAGGCTTCCCGGGGCCGCGCGGCCTGCGCCGAACGGGTGTGGGCGACTCCCGGGGCCGCTTCCCGTACTCTTCTCCACCAATCCGCCACAACTCGCTGTCGAAGCGCTTCGACAACCTATGGACACCCACTCGCGCTAGAGCTACTGTCGAACCACCCTCACCCGCCCCTATTCGCAACGCGCACTGTCGAAGCGCTTCACAAAACTTGGAGAGCTGGATGGTCACCCTCGCCGAGGTCGCCCAGCACGCCGGAGTCTCGGCGAGCACGGTGAGCTATGTCCTCAGTGGCAAGCGGTCCATCTCCACGACCACCCGGCAGCGCGTCGAGCAGAGCATCCGGGAGCTCGGGTACCACCCGAACGCGGGCGCGCGCGCCCTGGCCAGCAGCAGGTCGAACATCATCGCGCTGATGATCCCGCTGCGCACCGACATCTACGTGCCGGTGATGATGGAGATCGCCATCGCGGTGGCCACCACGGCACGGACGCACGGGTACGACGTCCTGCTGCTCACCGGCGAGGAGGGTTCGGACGCGGTCCGCCGTGTCACCGGCAGCGGCCTCGCCGACGCGATGATCCTGATGGACGTCGAACTCGACGACGAGCGACTGCCGTTGCTGCGCTCCACCGACCAGCCCTCCGTCCTGATCGGCCTGCCGGCCGACACCTCGGGACTGACCTGCGTCGATCTGGATTTCGGGGCGACCGGCGCGCTGTGCGTGGAGCATCTGGCCACGCTCGGGCACCGCGACATCGCCGTCATCGGCGAGGCCCCGGCGGTCTACGAACGGCACACCGGCTTCGCCGAGCGCACGCTCGACGGACTGCGCCGCCGGGCGAGGGAGCTGGGTCTGCGGCTGCTGCACCGGCCGTGCGAGGGCGGATACGACGCGATGGCCGTGACTCTGGCCCGGATCCTCGACGAACGTCCGGGCACCACCGGCTTCGTCGTGCAGAACGAGTCGGCGGTGGAGCCGCTGCTCGCACTGCTGCGCCAGCAGGGCCGGGCCGTGCCCGAGGACGTCTCCGTGGTGGCGATCTGCCCCGACCAGGTCGCCGTCCAGGCCTCGGTGCGGCTGACCTCCGTCGCCATCCCCGCGCAGGAGATGGGCCGGCACGCGGTGGAACGCCTGGTCGCCAAGCTGGAGGGGCACGGCGGGGACGAGGTCGTCCTGATCGCGCCCGAACTGACGGTCCGGGCGAGCACCGGACCGGTCCCCGCCTCCTCCTGAGCCACCCCCGCTTTTTGCTGTCGTGCCCTCGCCGGGGCACCGCCATGTCTGCACTCCTTCAAGGAGCACTCCACATGAACCAGCCTGCCGAAAGCCAGCCTCAGGTCAGCCTCGCGCAGTCCTCCCCCACCGTCGGCACCTTCCGTGAGCAAGGCGGCGGGCTGGAGTGGAGCGGCCGCCAGGAGACCCTGCGCGTCGAACCCTGGGGTCCGGACGCCGTCCGGGTGCGCGCCCGGCTCGGCGGGCCGATCCTGCGGGGGCTGCCGGGCGCGCTGCTCGACGAGCCGCCGGCCACCGAGAGCACGGTCAAGATCGGCGACGACGAGGGGCAGCTGACGGTCGGCGCGCTCACCGTGGAGGTGAACGCCGAGGGCCTGGTCCGCTTTCTGCGCACGGACGACCGCACGGAGATCCTGGCCGAGGAGCGCGCCCACTTCTGGTGGCCGGGCTCGCGGCTGTACACGGCGGTCGGTCACGGCCATCACCGGCTGGAGCAGCGGTTCGCCGCGTACGACGACGAGCAGCTGTACGGGCTGGGCCAGCACCAGCACGGGCGGCTCGACCAGAAGGGCCTGGTCCTCGACCTGGTCCAGCGCAACGCCGAGGTCGGCATCCCGGTGCTCACCTCCAGCCGCGGCTACACGCTGCTGTGGAACAACCCGGCGATCGGCCGGGTCGAACTGGCCGGCAACGGCACCCGCTGGGTCGCGGACTCGGCCCGTCAGATCGACTACTGGATCACGGCCGGCGCCCCGGCCGACGCCCAGCGCCGCTACAGCGCGGTCACCGGCCGCACCCCGATGCTGCCGGAGTGGGCGGCCGGCTTCTGGCAGTGCAAGCTGCGCTATCGCACCCAGGACGAACTCCTCGAAGTGGCGCGGGAGTACAAGCGCCGGGGCCTGCCGCTGGACGCGATCGTCTGCGACTTCTTCCACTGGACGCACCTCGGCGAGTGGAAGTTCGACCCGAGGGAGTGGCCCGACCCGGCGGCGATGGTCCGTGAACTCGACGAGCTGGGCGTGAAGCTGGTGGTGTCGGTGTGGCCGTCGGTGTCCCCGCTGTCGGAGAACCATCCGGTGATGGAGCAGCGCGGCTACTTCATCGGCACCGAGTACGGCCCGATGGCCCACGCCGACTGGCCGGACAAGGGCGTCGCCTCGACCGTCCAGGTGGCGTTCTACGACGCGACGAACCCCGAGGCCCGGGAGTTCCTGTGGTCGAAGATCCGCGACAACTACCTGACCCCGTACGGGATCACGGCGTTCTGGCTGGACGCCTGCGAGCCCGAGCTGAAGCCCGGATTCCAGGAGAACCTGCGGTACTGGGCGGGTCCGGGGCTGGAGGTCGGCAACATCTACCCGGCCGACAACGCCCGCACCTTCTACGAGGGTCTGCGCGCGGCCGGCGAGGAGGAGATCATCAGCCTCAACCGTTCGGCCTGGGCAGGCAGCCAGCGTTACGGCGCCGCCCTGTGGTCCGGTGACATCGGCACCGACTTCCCCACCCTGCGCCGTCAGATCGCGGCCGGCCTGAACACCGCGCTGTCGGGCATCCCGTGGTGGAACACCGACATCGGCGGCTTCCACGGCGGCGACCCGGACGACCCGCGGTACCGGGAGGTGATGGTCCGCTGGTTCCAGTTCGGCGCGCTGTCCCCGCTGATGCGGCTGCACGGCTTCCGCGACCCCGGCATGGCGCTGGGCCCGGACATGACGGGCGGCCCGAACGAGGTGTGGTCCTACGGCGAGGAGGCCGGCGCGGTCCTGGAGAAGTACCTGCGGCTGCGGGAGCGGCTCAAGCCGTACGTCCTGCGGGTGATGCGGGAGGCGCACGAGGAGGGCCTGCCGCCCATGCGGCCGCTGTTCCTCGAGTTCCCCGACGACCGGGCGGCCTGGTCGGTGGACGACTCCTACCTCTTCGGCCGGGACCTGCTCGTCGCCCCGGTGCTGACGGCGGGCGCCACGGCCCGCACCGCGTACCTGCCTGCGGGGGCGCGCTGGACCGACGCGTGGACGGGCGAGACGTACGAGGGCGGTGCGGCCGTGACGGTCGACGCCCCGCTGGACCGGCTCCCGCTGTTCCTGCGGGACGGTGCGCGGCTGCCTGTGGCGGAGTAGCCGTCGCCGACGCGGCCGGTCCCGACGGGGGGCCGGCCGCGTCGTCGTGCGGGTCAGCGGCAGACGGACGCCAGGGAGCGGACGAGCGCGCGGGTATGCAGGGCGTCGAGGCGGTTCTCGTGGTGGACCCGGAGGGCGGCCAGGGCGAGCTCGGGGCGGCAGACCGGGCCGCCGCGGTCGGTGGCCGTGGCGGCGAGGGCCTCGACGAGCGCGCCGGTGACGCGGTTGATCTCCTGCCGTACGACGGCCAGGTCGGGGCGGGTGACAGGCGCCTGGTCGGGGTGGTCCGTCCAGCGCCGGAAGAGGCCGCGCTGCACGATCTTGTTGGCCTCGATCTGGTCGCGGAAGATCGTCCGGATCTCGTCCGGGTCGGCCCCCAGCTCCGTGGCCCGGGCGGCCACGGCGTCGAGGACCTGCTGCTCGCGGGCGGGGTCGTCGACGGGGCTGTTCGTGCCCCACTTCGCGGCGGCGACCAGGTCGGCGGTGGCGAGGCGCTCCGCGGACAGCTCGACGACCGGGTGCAGGGCGAGGACGGGGCGGGAGGCGAGGGGGGCGGACACGGTGGCGGTGGGGGCGCCGGCGGCCGGGACCGCGACCGCGGCTCCCGTGGTGGCGAGAGCGACGGCCGCGGTCGCGGTCGCGGTGGTCAGCAGGCGGCGCAGGGGGGTGGTCGTTCGCATGCTGTCATCCAACCCGACGCCGCCCCATGGTCAGGTCAACTGCTGCTGACGGTCAGGTTGTTGGTGGTGAAATTCAGGCCACCGGAGGACGAGGTGATCTCGTAGCCGAACTGGAGGTCGCCGATGGTCTCGTTGCCGAACCAGCCCTTGGTGTCCTTGATCCACTTGAGGATCGGCAGGATGTTCACCGTGCCGGAGGTCGAGTTGGAGGTGCGGATGAAGGAGAACACCGCGTTGGCCCCGTTGCTGCCCTTGTAGACGGTCCAGGAGTGACCGCCGAGCGTGACGTTGCCCTGCGAGGACCCGAGCGGGCCGACGGCTCCGGTCTTGTTGACCCAGAGCATGATCTCGTAGCGGTGTGCGGTGTCCCAGATGTCGTACGACGTGTTGTACGCGCCGGACGACGGGACGGTGACGTTGTAGTTGCTGGAGAGCGAGCCCAGCGAGGTGATCGACTTGTTGATCACCTTCTTGGAGTCGGGGTACGACTTGATGCCGCCGGTGTTGGGGTGGTTCGCCCAGACGCCCCAGTTGGTGCCGGAGTTGGCCCAGATGCACTGGCTGCCGGCGCCGGAGCCCCAGATGTTGTTGTAGAGCGTGTAGCCGTTGAGGCTGGTGTTGCCCCACTGGTCGCAGGAGTTCCAGACGGCGGCCGAGGCGGGGGCGGAGGCGAGGCCGACGGTGGCGCCGAGCGCGAGGGCCGGGGCCAGTGTCGCCATGATGATCCTGCGGAGCGTACGAGTTGCCATGGTGTCCCTTCCATGGGTGGGGGGAGAGCGGGATTCCGTGGGGGCTACCACGTCCCCGGGGTGAGGACGCGGTCTTCTCCGGCGACCAGGTCGAGCGACCGGGTCCCGCCGGAGGAAGTCCGGACTTCTATGCGGTGGCTGCGGTGCGGCCTGAGGACGGCCCGGGTGCCGCTCGGGCCCCAGGACAGGTCCAGCTCCGCGCCGAACCGGGTGCGCACGCCTCGCAGTTCGCCCTCGCGCAGGGCGGGGACCGGGGCGGGCAGCAGGACCAGCCGGTGGGGGGTCGACTGGACGAGCGACTCGATGAGCACCGCGGGCAGGGTGTGCGCGGCGTCGGCGTTGTAGACGTCGCGGCGCGGATAGTGGGAGCTCATCAGGGAGGCGTGGAAGAAGTCGCCGCCCAGCACGGAGTCGAGCGCGCGGGCGACCCGGCGTCCGTCGCGCAGACGCGCCGCGATCAGGGCGTGGTGGAGGTGGCCGTGCGCGGAGTCGTTCTCGGCGCCGCGCAGTTCCAGCGCGCGGAGCGCGGCGGCGGCCAGGTCGGGGGTGTCGTAGGGGGTGATCTCGTCGAGCGGCCAGACGCCGTAGAGGTGGCTGAGGTGACGGTGGTCGTAGCTGTCGTCGAGGCCGGGCCTGGCCCATTCGGCGAGGGCGCCGTCGGCGTTGACGCGGTGTGGCGGGAGCCGGTCGGCGAGGGCGCGCCAGCGGGCGGCCCGCTCGGGGGTGTGCGGGTGGTAGGCGGCGGCGGTCAGCAGCGCGTGCCGGGCCGCGGAGAGGTCCATGGCCGCGTTGAGGGCGCCCCAGCTCGCGCCCGCCGGGCGGTTCTCGGGCGAGTAGGAGGGGACGACGACGAGCCGGCCGTCCGGGTGGTAGGGGTCGGTGCGGGTGAGGAAGTCCTCGTAGAAGAGCGCGGTCTCGGCGAGGGCTGCGGCGGTGCGCGGATCGCGCTCGCCGCGGCTCTCGTCGTGGTCGACGAGCGGCTTGAGCAGCCAGTCCGCACCGGCCGTCCACAGGTGCAGCGGGTACTCGCGGCTGAAGTGGTAGGCCAGCCCGGACTCGCCGTCGCTGTGCGCGGGCGCGACCGCGCCCCGGGCGCCGAACACCGCGCGGGCGTTCTCACGCCAGTCGTCGAGCTGGCGGTGGATCAGGCCGGCCAGGGCGTCGGTGACCTCGGGGAGGGCGGCTGCCGCGGCGGAGGAGGTCTGGAGGTTGAGGTTGGCGTCGTTGGTGAACGCCCCGGACCAGGCCGTGTCCCAGTCGCCGGTCCACAGGCCGGTCAGCCGGGGCGGGTGGAGCCCTGAGGAGGACAGCAGGTGGTAGCGGCCGGCGGCGAAGAGGCGCTCCAGCAGAGCGGGGCTCCGGGGGCGTTCCAGCAGCTCGCTGCCGGGCAGGAGGCGCTCGCCCGGGTCGGCGTGCAGGTCGAGGACGACCCGTTCGTAGGCGGTGCGGTGCAGCGGGAGATGCCGGGCGAGCAGCTCGTCGTAGGAGTGCGGCAGATCGGCCAGGGCGCGCCGTTCCCGGGCGACGTCCGGTTCGCCGTCGTGCCGGCGCACGCGGGTGAGCAGCAGCACGGACGCGGCGCCGGTGATCCGCACGCCGGGGAGCAGGAGCGACGTGCGGCCGCCGGTGACGACGAGCGTGACGCCCGTGTAGCCGCGGTCGCTGTCCGGGTAGCGGGCGCGCAGGGTGAGCAGGGCGCCGTCCGGGGTGAGGACGGTCCCCTGGCCCACGGCGAGGTCGGCGGGCGCGCCGGGCAGCCGGTGGTCCAGACGGACGTCCAGGTCGAGGCCGGTGACCTCCTGGACGATGACGTCGTCGGCGCGCGAGACGAAGAGCCGTCCGGCGCCGCCGGCGCAGCTCGCCGTGGTCTCGCCGGTGGCGAAGTCGACGGAGCGCAGGTGGTCCGCGTCACCGCGCGGCTCGTCGGACGGCGCGGCGCTCAGCCGCAGCTGGAAGGCGGGGTGGAAGGGCTGGACCCACTGCAGGGGCCGGTGGTCGGTGAAGGCCTCGGCTGCGGCCAGGTCGCCGGCGAGCAGCCTGTCCTGCAGCGCGGCCAGTTCGGCGGCCAGCTCGGGCGGCCGGGCGTGTTCGGCGCCGTTGGGGCGGACCAGCGTGTGGTGGGTGACGACGACGCGCTCGTCGTGGGGGTCGCCGAACACGAGGGCGCCGTGCCGGCCGTTGCCGCTGAGGAAGGCGTCCTCCCAGCGCTGGGCGGGCCGGTGCTCGTGCGTGCCGTGCACGGGGCCGTCGACGCCCAGGGGCCGGGGGTCCGGGTGGTCGGGGTGGGGACGGGCGGGGCGCGGGCGCGAGGAGGCGTCGGTCATGAGCGCAGCACCGCCGCCCCGTAACGGCCCAGCGTGATCGCGTCGGTGACGGTGGTCCCGCTGAGCAGGTCGTGGTGGACGCCGGGCAGCTCCACGGTGACCGGCTCGCGGCCGTGGTGGAGCAGGAACAGCAGGTCGCCCCGGCGCACGGCCTCCACGCCCGGTGGGCGGCCTTCGAGGACGGGCCGCACGCCCGCTTCGGCGGCGACGCGCGCGAGCAGGTCGCGCAGGGCGTCGGGCTCGGGGAGGGTGGAGACGTACCAGGCGCGGTCCCTGTGCAGGACGGCGGGCAGCCGGTCGAGCTCGCCGCCCTTGTAGGCGCTCTCCACCGCGTCCTCGTCGGCTTCGATCTCCTCCGACCACAGGGTCGCGTCGAACCCGTCGGTCGCGACGCTCTCGCCGGGCTCCAGCGGCCACCACTCGTGCAGGGTGCGGATGCCGAACAGCTCGCGCAGCCGGGCGTCCATGCCGCCGGGGCGGACCCGGTCGTCCTCGTCGGCCACGCCGGTCAGGAATCCGGCCACCACGGCGCCGCCGCCGCGGACGTGGGCGAGGAGGTTGTCGATCGCCGCGTCCGTCATCGCGTAGAGCTGCGGGACGACGATCAGCCGGTAGCGGGTGAGGTCGTGTTCGGGGTGGGCGAAGTCGGTGGCGAGGCCGGCCTCCCACAGGGCGCCGTGCCAGGCGTGCAGAACGTCCACGTGGTCGACGTGCACGGAGGGGCGGCCGTCCTGGGCGCCGGCCCACCAGGCGTGCCAGTCGTGCAGGACGGCGACGTCCGCCTCGATGTGACTGCCCGTCACCTCGGCTCCGATGCGCGCCAGTTCACCGCCGAGCTGCTTGACCTCCTGGAAGGTGCGGCCCCGCTCCCCGGCGTGGCTGACCATCCCGGAGTGGAACTTCTCGGCGCCCTGCCGGGACTGCCGCCACTGGAAGTAGCAGACGGCGTCCGCGCCGCGGGCCACGGCCTGCAGGGACCAGAGGCGGTTGAGGCCGCGCGGCTTGGGGTGGTTCGCGCCGCGCCAGTTGACGGGCCCCGCGGCCTGTTCCATCAGCATCCAGGGGCCGCGGGCCTGGGACCGGGTCAGGTCCTGGACCAGCGCGGCGTGCCGGCCGCCCAGCGGGTCGCGGGGGTCCGGGTAGAGGTCGACGGAGACGACGTCCTCCTCCTCGGCCCAGCGCCAGGCGTCCTGGCCGACGAACAGCGGCATGAAGTTGGTGGTGACGGGGATGTGCGGGGTGTGCCGGGCGACGATGTCCCGCTCGGCGAGGTAGCACTCCAGGAGCATGTCGGAGGTGAAGCGCCGGAAGTCCAGCACCTGGGTGGGGTTCTTCAGGTAGTGGGTGCGGCGGGCGGGCAGGACGCCGTCCCAGCTGTCGTAGCCCTGGCTCCAGAAGGCCGTGCCCCAGGCGGTGTTGAGGGCGTCGAGCGTGCCGTACCTGTCGCGCAGCCAGCGGCGGAAGGCGGCGGCCGCCTCGTCTCCGTGGTCGGCGGTGCAGTACTCGTTGTTGATGTGCCACATCGTGAGGGCCGGATGACCGGCGTAGCGGGCGGCCAGGTCCTCGGTGATGGCCGCGGCGTGACGCCGGTAGGTGGCGCTGGAGTGCGAGAAGTGCTGGCGGCCGCCCCACCACTCGACGTTTCCGTTCTCGTCGCGGGGCAGGGTGTCCGGGTGGAGCCGGCCGAGCCAGGGGGGCGGCGCGGAGGTCGGGGTGGCGAGCACGACCCCGATGCCGCTTGCGTGCATCAGGTCCATCAGCGTGTCGAGCCAGCCGAAGTCCCGTGCACCGGGCTCCGGTTCGAGCCGGGCCCAGGAGAAGACGCCGAGGGTGACGGAGTTGACGCCGGCCTCCCGCATGAGCCGGACGTCCTCGTGCCAGGTCTCCTCGGGCCACTGCTCGGGGTTGTAGTCGCCGCCGAAGAGGATGCGGCCGCGGGTGGCGTCGGCGAGACCGGGGCGGTCGGCGGCGGTCATCGGGCGGGCTCCCCGTACTGGATGCCGCGGCCGTTGGTGGCGATGTAGACCCGGCCGTGGACGCGCGGGTCGGCGGCCAGGGTCGCGCCGATCCAGCCCCACTGGTGCCGGTCGTCGTTGATGCGTGTCCAGGTCCGCGCGCCGTCGTCGGAGCGGTACACGGCGGTGATCGCCTCCGTGGCTCCGACCAGGTAGACCGCCGGGTGGTGGGCGCCCTCGGCGGCCCGGCCGAAGGCTACGGCGTACGCGGCGCGGCAGCTGGCGACCTTCGTGAAACTCACGCCGCCGTCGGTGGACCGGTGCAGGCCGTTCTCCTTGGTGCTCAGCCACAGGTCGCCGGAGCGCCCGGGGACCGCGGCCAGCTGGAACTGGCTGTCGCCGAAGGGCAGTCCGGTCGCCCGGCCGGTGAAGGTGAGCCCGCCGTCCGTGCTGGCGAACAGGGTTCCGGTGTCGGTGTCGTAGGCGTAGAGGCGCTTCGGGTCGACCGGATCGGCGAGCGGGGTGGCGCCCTTGGGGAAGGTGGGGACCTCGGACCAGGTCGCCCCGTCGTCGGTGGAGCGCTGGGCGGGGTACCCGGTGCCGTCCCCGTGCACGAGGGTCCACAGCAGCACGCCGCCGTCGGCGGTGACGGCGATCGGTCCGGGTGCGTCCTTGGCGAGGGCGGGCTGGGTGGCGAAGGGGGTCCAGGTCCTGCCGCCGTCGTGCGACCGGGCGCCGTTGCCGTGGTCGCCGAACCCGGTGCGCACGACGTACGACGGCTCGGCCGCGGCCTGGGCCAGTCCGGTCGCCGTCCCGAACACGGGGTTCGCCGCCATGCCCCGCGACGGCGAGGCCGTGAGCCGCTCGTGGTACATCACGCCGATGTCCCCGAGGCCGCTGATCAGGTGGGCCTGCCCGGCCGGGGGCGAGATCAGCTGCCGTACGGAGGTCTCCTCCAGACCGCGGATCTGCGGGGCCCAGTGCTTCAGGTCCCGGGTGCCGTACAGCGTGGCGCCGGTGCCGTAGACGATGTGGTGCGCGTCGTGGGGGTCGACGGCGACGGCCTGGATCCACCAGCCGAACTTGGGCTCGCCGGCGCCGAAGGTGAGGAACGGCGTCTCGGACACGTCGAGGACCGCCGAGTCCTTGAGGGAGGTCCAGGTGCGTCCGCCGTTCGTGGTGCGGTACAGGGTGTCGACGGCCGCCCAGCGGTTGTTGGTGGACACGACGACCACGCCGGGGCGGCGGGCGTCCACGGCGACACCGCCGTAGCCGAAGGTGTCCACGCCCCCCTCGGCCGTCGTCCCGCCCGGCTTCACCGGGGTGACGTCCGTCCATCTGCCGCTCGCCGTGGCCAGCTTGTGCACGCTGCCGGTGGACTGGCCGTTGGGGCCGGGGGCGTCGGCGTACGTCACGTACAGCTCGTGGGCGTGGCCGTCGTGGGCGGCGCGGATCGGCACCTTCGCCGAGGCGCCGGAGGGCTGTCCGGGGACGGCGTGCCAGGTGCTGCCGTCGGTCGTGCGGTACAGGTGGGGCGAGGTCCCGTCGGAGTCGCCCCAGCCCGCGTACAGCGCGCGCCCGGCGGCGACGAGCAGCGTGACGCCCTGTCCGTCGGCGACGGGGGCCGGCGGGAATCCGCCGGCGGCCTCCCAGGTGGCGCCGCGGTCGGTCGACTTGAGCAGTCCGTCGTGCCGCGTGCCCAGCCACAGGGTGTCGCTGTCGCGCGGATCGACCAGCAGCCGCTCGCCGGCGCCCCGGCCGTCCTCGTTGCCGCCCAGGTGCACGGTGAGGTCGGTGCGGGACCAGGTGGCGCCGCGGTCCTCGGAGCGCAGGATCGCGCCGTTGCCGGCCCAGGACCGGGCGTAGGCGCCGAGCGCGAGGTAGAGGCGGTTCGGGTGGGCGGGATCGACGGCGAGGGCCTCGACGCCGAGCAGGTTCCAGTCGTCCCAGCCGAGGTGGTCGGTCAGGGGCGTCCAGCGGGCGGTTCCGTCGTCCCAGCGGTAGGCGCCGCCGATGTCGGTGCGGGCGTAGGCGAGACCGCGGACGGCGGGGTGGAAGAGGACGCCGGTGACGAACCCGCCGCCGCCGATGGCGACATCGCGCCAGCGGTAGGCCGGGGCGGGCTTCGCGCCGGTCTCCGCGGCGTGGGCGTTGCCCTGCAGGGCGGGCAGGGCGGTGAGCGCGGCGGCGGCTGCGGTGCCGGCGAGGACGGTACGGCGGGATGCCTGCATGGGGGTACCTCGGGGGGAGTGAGTCGGGGAGGCGGGGTGCTGGGGGCGGGGGCGGGCGGCTCGCCCGCGTCGGCGGGGGTCTCCACCGGGCACGGCTGCCCGCCGCCGTGCGGAGGGGGGCCG
>NZ_MJAJ01000090.1 GCF_001746365.1 Streptomyces sp. LUP30 | reverse complement strand
CGTCGCCTGGTCCGGGGCGCCGCCCCGCGCGTGAAGCCGCTCCGGCGGAGGCGGTCACCGGCGACGACGGCCGGGACGCCCGGGCGCCGGCTCCCCGGTTTCGCCGAGGTGGGAGTGCGGGCGTGCGCGTTCGTCACGGTCCGGCCCGCGCGCCGCGGGCCGTGCGCCGTGCGTAGGCTGGCCGGCGTGTCCCCGCGTCCCGTCCCGACCCGACCGGCGGCGTCCCGCTGCGCGCGCGCCGAGGAGGCCGTCGTATGACCGCGCGCGCCTCGGCTTCCGGCGCGGCGGCGGCCCGGCACACCGGGGTCTCACCCCGCCGGGAGCGGCCGCTCTCCGGGACGCTGACGGAGGTCGTCCTCGACGACGGGCACGTGGTGATGGTGAAGCGGGGCGACGGCCCCGGCGCGACCGCGGCCGAGGCGGCCGGGCTGCGCTGGCTGGCCGGCTCGGGGACCGTTCGCGTTCCGGCCGTGCGCGGACACGACGAGCGGTGGCTGGTGACCGAGCGCGTCCCGACCGGCGCGCCGAGCGCCGAAGCGGCCCGGCGACTGGGCCGTGACCTGGCGGCCCTGCACGCCTCCGGTGCTCCGGCGTTCGGCGCCGGCCCGCCCGGAGGTCCGCGGGACGCGTACGTCGGCCGGGCTCCCATGCGCAACGTGACCGGCGACGACTGGCCGCTCTGGTACGCGGAACAGAGGGTGCTGCCCTACCTCCGCTCGGCCGTGGACGCCGCCGCCCTCAGCCTGGCCGAGGCGTCCCGGATCGAGCGCCTGTGCCTGCGTCTGCCGCACCTGGCCGGGCCGCCCGAACGACCCGCCCGTCTGCACGGCGACCTGTGGAGCGGCAATGTGCTCTGGGGTGCGGACGGCGACGCCTGCGTCATCGACCCGGCCGCCCACGGCGGTCACCGGGAGACGGACCTGGCGATGCTGCGCCTGTTCGGCTGCCCGCATCTGGAAGAGGTGCTGGCCGGCTACCGGGAAGCGGCGCCGCTCGCCGACGGATGGCCCGAGTGCGTCGGACTGCACCAGCTCTTCCCTCTGCTCGTCCACGCGGTGCTGTTCGGCCGTCCGTACGCGGAGCAGGCGCTTGCGGTGGCCGAAGCGGCCCGGTGAGGGCCGCTTCGGCCACCGCGGTGAGGAGGGTACGGCCGTTCGGGGAACGGCTCAGTGGGCGCCCAGACCGCCCCCGCCGAACGAGCCGCTGCTGCCCCGGCTCCAGCGCGGACGTTTCTTGTCCGTGCTCGGCCGGGTCTGCATGTTGGTCAGTTCGTACGGGGTGAGGGGACGGCCGCCCTCCGCCGTCCGGGGCACCTCGTCGGGTTCCCGGTTCTCGCGGATCTCGTGCACGGCGCCGCCCGGCGGCAGATGCGGCTGTTCCTCGGGGCGCGGCCGTGCCGACTCGCGCGACTTGACGCGCGCGCCCAGCCAGAAGCCGCCGCCGAGCACGGCGAGGAGGGCCATGCCGACCACGAACAGCCCGAGACTGAGCAGGCCGCTCGCGGCGGCCAGCTGTTGGCTTGCGGTAGTCATACCAGGTGAATACCCATATAAAAGGTGACGAATCGTCCATAGGGGTGTGTCGGCTTCGGGGCCTCGGCGGTCTCTGCGGCTTCGGGCCTCGGCGGCCTCGGCGGGTTTGCCGCCGGGCTCCCCGGCTACCCGCCCCGTGTGACTACGACGACATCCCAACAGGAACTGTTCCGGTTCCTGGAGGACCGCTTCGCCTGCGCCCAGGCGTGCACCGAGTGCGCGCGGGCCAGTGCCCTGCGCGCGAGCCTCGTGGATCCGGACGACAGGGAACACCAGGAACTGGTGCGACGCAAGGGCATCATGTGCGCGGAGGTCTGCGACGCGACCTGTCGCGTGCTGTCCGAGGAGAGCGCTACGGACGAGGCCGGCATCCGGGCCCAGCTGGAGTGGTGCCGGACGGTCTGCCTGGAGTGCGCGCACGTCTTCGACCGCCAGCCGGGAGCCGAGGAGAGCGCGGCCGCGTGTCGCGCCTGCGCCAAGGCCTGCACCGAATTCATCGCAACGCTGCGCTGAGCAGCTGAGCAGCTGAGACATCCGGGCCGCCGGGACGGCCGGGCGGAGCAACGGCCTCG
Organism: Streptomyces sp. LUP30; assembly: GCF_001746365.1. Classification (GTDB taxonomy): domain Bacteria; phylum Actinomycetota; class Actinomycetes; order Streptomycetales; family Streptomycetaceae; genus Streptomyces. The sequence continues at coordinate 15,161 of NZ_MJAJ01000090.1, read as the reverse complement.
CCGCCGCCGCTCCCTTTTACGCGCTTCCCGCTCCCTCGCCATTCCCAATTTCTGGAACACGTTCTACGGTGTGCGCCGTCAGGACACCGGCCTTGGGGAGCCTGGAGGCGCCGTGCACCTCGACCACACGCCCGAGCAACTGCGGCTGCGCACCGAACTGCGGTCCTATTTCGCCGAGTTGGTCCCGGGCAACGCCTACGCGCGGCATGCCGACCCCGTCGCGGCCAAGCGTTTCTACCGCAAGACCATCCGGCGCCTCGGTGAGGACGGCTGGCTCGGCGTCGGCTGGCCGAAGGAATACGGGGGACGCGGGCTGACGCCCATCGAGCAGTTCGTCTTCTTCGACGAGGCCGCCCAGGCCGGTGTGCCGCTGCCCCTCATGGCGCTGAACACCGTCGGACCGACGATCATGCGCTACGGCACCGACGAGCAGAAGTCGTACTTCCTGCCGAAGATCCTGGCCGGCGAGATCGACTTCGCCATCGGCTACAGCGAGCCCGACGCGGGGACCGACCTGGCCGCGCTCAAGACGCGCGCGGTGCGGGAGGGCGACGAGTACGTCGTCCACGGGCAGAAGATCTGGACGACCAACGGCGACACCGCCGACTGGGTGTGGCTCGCCGTGCGCACCGATCCCGAGGCCCCGCCGCACAAGGGCATCACCATGCTCCTGGTGCCGACCACCGACCCCGGCTACTCCTGCACCGTCATCCGCACGCTCGCCTCGCACGACACCACCGCCAGCTACTACGAGAACGTCCGCGTCCCCGTCTCACGGCGGGTGGGCGCCGAGAACCAGGGCTGGCGGCTGATCACCAACCAGCTCAACCACGAACGCGTGACCCTCGCCGCGCACGGCACGATGGCGATCCGCGCGCTGCACGACGTCCAGCGCTGGGCGGGCGAGACCAAGCTCGCCGACGGCCGCCGGGTGGTCGACCTGCCCTGGGTGCGCCGACGGCTGGCCCAGACCCATGTGAAACTCGACGCGCTCAAGCTCCTGAACTGGCAGATGGTCGGCGCCCTCCAGAACGGGACCCTCACCCCGCAGGACGCCTCCGCCGTCAAGGTCTACGGCTCCGAGGCCCGCCGGGACGCCTACGGCTGGCTGATGGAGGTCGTCGCGGCGCCCGGTGCACTCCAGGAGGGCTCGGCGGGCGCCGTCCTGCACGGCGAGCTCGAACGCGGCTACCGTTCCGCCGTGATCTTCACCTTCGGCGGCGGCAACAACGAGATCCAGCGGGAGATCATTTCCTGGATCGGCCTGGGGATGCCACGGGTACGGCGCTAGCCCGCTGTGACGAGGATTTTTAGTTGGTGCAAAAGAGGGATGGTTGGCACCAAGATCGGTGTCCATTCTCAGAGGTGATGGCGCATCATCTCGAGGCTCGTGGCTCGGACAGCGTTCGATCGATTCCGGGGATACGGTACGCCGAGGTTCATGCCGCTGTCGGTGATGATCGGCTGCTGCTGCTGCCAGGCGAGAGTCATCCGCGCGCCTACTGCCGCTCGTGCCGTGGCCACGAGGGCCGCGTAGGTGCCCGCGACGGCCGATGCCTCGATCTGGAGCCACACCTGGCCCCGGCCCCCGTTGCGGGAATTGCCGCTGCCCCCGGCCAGCAGCTTCGTGCTTCTCGTAGCCGAGGTGATCGGTAATCTCACCTTCCAGGGAAGGTCCCAAGACCCGCTTGGTCAGCTGTTGCAGCAGCCCACCCTGCCCGCTCCACCAGCATCGCGACCACTACTCGTCGGGCATGGGCACAGGCTGTCCGGACTGGGTACTCTCGACAGGCTCTATGGTCTCCAACTCCACGGCGGCGTCCGTCACTTGGCGCCTCTCCATGGTTGTCGGATCCGCCGTCAGATTTACACTCCCCGCACGGGCGTGCGGCTCACCGGGCGAGGATCAAGCTGACCATGGACAAGTCTGCGCGGTATGCGTTCATCGCCTGCCACGTACCGGCGCCGGTTGAAGCGCTCGCCGTTGGTACGCGGCAGGCGATGCGGGTGGTGGTCAACCGGCGGCCACGATCCGCCACCGCTGGTTCGTGCTGTTGCTGTCACTCCACTGGCCCAGATCAGATCCATTGCCGGTGCGGCCCATGCCGTCGATGTACTTGCCGGTGGTGCGGTTCTTGATGCGCACGTTGTCGGCGTCGGTCAGCACCGACCACTGCTGGCTCGTGCTGTTGCTGTCACCGTATTGGGTGACCGCGGATCCGTCCGAGGTGTGGCCCGCCCCGTCCAGGTACAGGCCGGTTGCCCGGTTCTTGATGCGCACGTAGGATCCATCGTTCTCGACGATCCACTGCTGCTCGTCCCGGTTGCTGCTGCCGCCGGCTTCGCCGACGGTGGCCCCACTGGCCGTGCGGCCCTCTCCGTCGATGTACAGGCCGGTGGCGGCGTTGGTGATCCGCACGTATGTGCCGCCGCCGTTGCCGATCCCCCAGGCGTACTGCAGGCGGGTCAGTCCCGAGGCGTTCACCAGAGACAGCTTGATGCCCGAGCCGGTGCCGCTCTTGCTGGTCATGCTGTACCAGTCGCCGTCGCGCAGACCCGGCCAGTAGACGCTCCCCATGCCGAGGCTGCGCAGTTCGCTACTGACACCCCGGACGTAGTCGGCGAAGAACGAGCCACTGGGAATGCTGTAGTCGATGGTGTTGTAGTGGACGCCGTTCTTGCTGCCCGGGCCCATCGGGCCGCCCCACTCGGTGGCGATCGTACGGGCGGCGTATCCGCCGATGTAGCCGGCGAGGTGGTTCGCCCACTCGGTCTCGCCCTCGTATCCCGCGAAGAACGAGTAGTCGTGCACCGCCAGGAAAGTGCCGTCCAAGCGGCTGTCGCGTCCAACTGCCGCGACGTCCTGGGCCAGCCCGGCGCCGTCGAGGATCACCCTGGAGCGCGGTACGGAGGGGTACCTGGCCAACCAGCCGCTGTACATGTCGTCCAGGCTGGTCGTGCTGTAACCGTACGGCTCGTTGACGACCTCGAAGTAGGCCTTGGGGTTGGAGCCGTACTTCTGTACGACCTTGTCCCACATCTGGTTGAACCCGGCGGTGCTCGCCGGCTTGCCGCCGGTGTACGCCCAGTAGGCGAGGATCACGTTTCCCTTGGTGAGGGCCGTGTCGATCGCCCCGGTGTAGGTGTTCCAGTAGCCGGCGACAGTGGGCTCGTTGACAGGCATGCGCACGGTGTTGGCGCCCGTCGCCGCGTACATCTGGCCAACAACCTGGTCCGCCACGGCGGAAGCCGATGAGTAGGTGTCCGACGCGCCGAGCCCGGACGGGTACAGTACGCCGTTGACGAAGTTGTCTCTCTGGTCGGCCCAGTTCACTCCTCTGAACTGCGATGTGGAAGCGTGTGCCTGGTTCGGACCGGCCGCCAGAATTCCTGCGGCGAGTGCGAACACCGCCAGCAGTCTGGTCATCGTGGCCGGCTTTCCACGTGTGTTGTCGATCGGGTTTCCCATCGGTTCTCCCTTCTGCGCGTGTAGTCCCTTCGCAGGCTCGCCGCGGGTCTGCGTCGGGTCTGCGTCGGGCTGATCGTCGCGGCCACCAAGGAGGCCGGCCCGGCGACGATCGACCCGTCGGGACCGTCGTAATGTTGGCCGCCGAGAAGTCACTCAGCCGGAACCCGCGAAAGCGCGCGTTGTCGAAGCACGGCCGCGGGTCCCTGCCGGTCTTGGGTCCTGATGCCTTCAGGGAACTTGCCCCAGCCATTCGGTTGCCCGGGTGAAGCGGCGCCGCCCATCCGGCTTCCGAGTGTCCAGTGCTGGTTGGCCCCACCGTTGCAGGTCCACAGTTCGACCAAGGCGCCGTTCGCGGTGGCTCCGCCGGCTACGTCCAGGCACAGCCCGGACTGTGCCCCGGTGATCGTGCCGTTCGCGTTCACATTCCACTGCTGGTTCGACCCGCCGTTGCATGGCCAGATCTGCACCTTCGTACCCGGACCGGCGCCCTGCGCGTCGGCGTCCAAGCACATGGTCGAGCTACCGCTGTACACCGTCAGCCGACCGGAGGAAGTACGCGACCACAACTGGTTGGCCCCGCCGTCGCAGGTGTGAATCTGCACCTGCGTGCCCGCTGTCGTGCGCTGATCCGGTACGTCCAGGCACTTGCCCGCACCCACGGCGTGGACAGGCTCACCGCCGGCAGGCGTCGGCGGCGGCGTCGGGCCGCTCGGGGGCACGTAGGGGCACTTCGGCTGGTAGACCGAGACGGTGGAGGGGTCCGGCAGGGCCGGGCAGAGGAACTGCGTGTAGCGGGTGTCGTTGTCCACGAACACCTTCAGCCACGGGATCAGCAGCTTCATCTCCACGTTGTTCGGACGGGTGTAGTACACGTGGTCCGCTCCGGCGATCTGGGCGAAACCGCTCTGCGTGGTGCCCGGCAGCGTGGCGTACAGACCGCTGAGATACGACGGGGTGACGACCGTGTCGTTCTGGCCGCCGATGACCAGACTCGGCACCCTGTCGGTGGCCATGCTCAGGCCGTTGCCGGGGAACCCCGGAGCAAGGCCGATCATCGCCTTCAGCGACGGCTGGCGTTCCGCCGCGATGATCGCTCCGGCTCCGCCTGCGGAGTGCCCCAGTACGGACAGCCGATTCGGGTCGATCTCCGCCCTGACCGGGCTCTGCGTGGTCAGCCACTTCAGCCCCGCCAGCAGTTCGGCGGCCCGGGCGTCGGCCCCGTCGGTACGGCTGTTGGTCTCGATGCAGATCACCACGAACCCGAACGAGGAGAGCCACGGCCCCATCCACGCCTCCTCGTCGGCGCACCGCGCCGTGTACCCCGGCACGATCGCCAACGCTCCCCACGTGCCCAGACTGGTGTCCGTCGGGTAGTGGACCACTCCGCCGTTGAACCCGTTGCCCGGCGCCACACCCATATGCGCCGTGGCGAACGGACCGCGCGACGCCTCGATACCGGTCACGGTGGGATCAGGGCCGCGCTGGTACGGATTGCTCTGGGCGGCCAGCGGCGCGGCGGCGCCTGACGCCGGCAGGGCTGACGCCGGTGCCGCCAAGAACATCGAAGCGAGGACCGCCGCGCCGGCTGCCACCGCCGCCATCCACGACCGCCACCGCCTCGTTCCCGCCCTCCCCGCTTCGGCGTGTCCTGGCGTTGATCTCGACATCGGCATGGTGAACCTCCCGATGGGAAGAGCGAGAGTGCCTGAATGGTGGCGTGCGCAATGAAGTGAGATCAGACCAAGCACTTCAGTGATGGGATGTATGGCGCGCTGTGTCCACTGCGGGGTGAAGATGCCATATCAATGCGTCGACTTCAATGGACTGTTCACGCTCGCAGTGAAACGAGGAAGGCGATCAGGACAGTCGATCTGCCCCACGGAGATCCCATGTCATGACCGATGGTGCCCTGGGAGCACCGTCACTGAGCCGCGGCCGCAGCACCGCCCTTGCGGGCGTGCCGAACGGCTCGATGTGAACGTCAGGCGGGCGTCGTGAGGCGCCGCAGGTCAGCATCGCCCCGTACCGCAACGTGGTGTTCCGGCCCCCCCGATCGAGAACAGCCTTGCCGGACTGCAACCGGCTGCCACCGGTAACCGGCCGAAACCCCGCACTCCAATGTCACGGCCAATAGTGACCGTCTGCGCAGGGAACTCGCGGAGATCAGGTTCGGCACCACGGCCGACCTCGATTACCTCAACGCTGCCGATCGGCGTGAACGAGCCGCACGCGGCACCAAGGCAGTCGCGTAGCACGTGCAGGGTCATTGCGTGATCGAGATCTGTCCGGGTCCGTGACGTGCGGCCGAGGCCTTGCGGGGGCCGGCGGCAGTCGCGGCCGGTGTGGCGGAGGGCGGCGGCGATGTTGGTTTGGCCGCCCTGGCGGAAGACGGAAATGGCGACGTTGCGAAGGGAGGCCATGGCGCGGGGCAGGGTGCCGGTGCGGATCTTGGAACCGTCCTCGCGGAACGTGCGGTCCCGGACGTGGTGCAGGTGGTTTTCGATGCCCCGGTGGACTCTGATCCAGGTGGCGAGTTCAGTGCAGGTGGCGTCGAAGACGCTCAGGCCGGTGATCAGGTAGACGCGCTCGACGGTCAGCTTCCTGGTGCTCAAGTCGTGTTGCCACCGCACCACTTGGATCGCCTGCCGGGCGATGGACCTGCCGGTCGCGCCCAACAACGTCAACAACGCCCGCTTGAGGTCGAGCGGCTGACCGACCGCGGGATCCTGACCGAGACCGAGGAGGGTTTGTTCACCCAGCCTTGACCGTAGTGGACCGACGTCACCACGACCTGCCCGCTTGTCCCGCACGACATGAAGAACCGGACACCAAGCCTCACACCGCCCTCTCGTAGCCATGGATGCTCCGGCCGAACTCAGCGCGGTACTGAGCGCGTTCCTCGCCCGTTAGGGCGCGTACGGGCGAGGACGTGCTCACCGCCCCGGACATGCCGCTGAGCGAGCGTCAAGCCGCGATGAGTCGAACTCATTTGGCACCTCTGTCGCCCATTAGGTAAAACAGTCGCCGTCTGGACGCCGATCGGTCCACCGCGGCGAAGATCTTGGAACAGGCACATCTGTTGCCCTTGACGTCGATCGTGGCTGAGCGCTGTCATTGGTAACCGGGAACGACCGCAGGGCTGCGGAGGTCGAAACCGGTTCGCGTTGTCGGCCGAGGCTTGACCGGCCGGACCGGTACCACTGATGAGTCAGACGTATCCTGGGCCACTAGCTCGTCCGGCTCCGGCCGGCGGGCGCCACAACGTAGTGGAGTATCTGATGGCAGCCGACGGCTGTGTTCGGTGTGGCGGAACGGCGACGGAGCCGCGGACGCGTCGTGTCGCCGGCGGCAGCCCTTCCTGCTGCCACCGGGTCATCCCGTGAACACACCGCCCGCAGGCCGTGAACACACCGCCCGCAGCCGGAGACCGGGCTGCGGCACGCACCGCCACACAAGGCCGTGGCCGATCAGCCGGCCACGCTGCCCGTCATCCTCCCTGACGACGTCGTGGGCGGCCGGGTCGCCGCGCGCACCCCGCACCTCGACCTGGGCACCCACCCACCGCTGTATCGCACACCCTTCGACATGCAGCCGCAGGCACCACCGTCTGTGCTCGGAGAACGACGAAGCCTCCCGCGCCGGAGGCTGCCCCAGCAGAACCGGATCGTGGTGACGAGCCGGAACTCGTTCACCGACCGGTAGCCGTGCGACGTCCCGCACTGCGACAACACCTCATCGACCTCGGGCGCGCACCTCGGCCGGGTCGCACCGTGAACAGCACGAAGAAAGCAGCGTGACCCCCCACCCTTCAACGAAGGAGCTCGCGGCATGCGACAACACATTCGGCTGCGGAGCCGTCGACGCTTCATGCCGGTGATGGCGGCCGCCGCGGTGCTGCTCACCGCTGTAGTGGGCATGCACCCGGCCACGGCGGCAGGTCCGCGGCCCACGGCGTCCACGGCGGCCGTCCCCGCCGCGTCGGCGGCGGACGTCAACGGCTTCACCGCGGGCAACGCCGCGATCGCCTCGACCGACCTGGCCGGCACGTGGGGGTTCACCCCGGCGGGCCGGTCGGCGACGTCGATCACCGTGCCGGGCGGCGGCTGGTACAAGCAGGGCTTCACCGATGTGAACGAGGCGGTGTACTCCCGCACCATCACCGTGCCGGACTCCGGGCAGCCGCAGTCCACGTGGATCGAGTTCGGCGCGGTGAACCACCAGGCGACCCTGTCGGTCGACGGGCGGACGGTGGCGACCAGGACCACCGCCTTCACGCCGTCGAACTTCGACATCAGCGCGTACGCGGCACCGGGTACCACGCACACCATCACGGTCGATGTGAAGGGCAGGGGGGCCCTGAAGAACCCCGCGAACGGCAGGTATCTGGTGCCCGACGCGGCCGACTGGGCCGAGGCCGTGCCGCAGGGCATCTTCCGTTCGGCGTTCCTGCGCGTGTATCCGGCGGTGTACGTCAGTGACACGTTCATCCGCACGTCCGTGGCCAATCAGACCCTCACCTACGACGCGTCGGTGACCAACGCCTCCGGCGCCGCGCGGACGGTGACGCTGACCGGTTCGCTCGCATCGGACAACGCCACGTCGTTCAACTACCCGGCGCTGCCGAGCAGCACGGTGACCGTGGCCGCCCACTCGACCGTCAAGGTGACGGTCGGGCCGGTGGCGTGGAACTTGGGCTCCTCCTCGTACTGGTGGCCCAACGTCCCCTACCGGCAGGGGTATCGCGCCCAACTGCACCGCCTGACGGTCCACGCGGCGACCGACGACGGCCGCACCAGCGACTCGACCTACCGCTTCGGATTCCGGGAGAGCAACCAGAACGGCGAGTACTACTACCTCAACGGCGTGCGGGTGAACTTCCGCGGCGACAACCTCCAGGGCGCGGACTTCGACCGCATCGACAGCGGCGGCAAGGGTGACGCCTACGACACCCTGCCCGGCTTCCTCGCGCCCTCCTCGGGCAACGGCGGCTGGCCGCAGGCGGTCGACAACTACCAGCGGCTGAACTACAACGTGGTCCGCATTCATCAGGAGCCGGCCAGCCCCTACATGCTCGACGTGGCCGACGAGATGGGCCTGATGATCATCGACGAGACCGGCATCCGCGGCTCCAACAGCCTTCAGGACTTCGTCGCCGGGCACGACAACATGGTCGACCACGCCCGCGCGCTGACCCTGCGCGACCGCAACCACCCGGCGATCATCCGCTGGAGCCAGAGCAACGAGCCCGGCAGCAGCGGTATGGACTCGGAGCAGTTCGAGAAGGACCTGTACGCGGCGATGAACGGCAACGACGGCACCCGGCCGGTCAGCGTCGACGCGTGGGTCGGCGCTCCGGCCAACCCCTACCCCACCATGACGTACGCCAACTTCGATGTCTTCGGGCACTACTTGGACGGCTTCGGCGCCTACGGCGAGAAGGTCGTGTCGGTGCCCGGCCGGCCCGACGGCGAGGGCGAGTACATCTGGCCGAAGTGCAACACCAAGCAGGGCTTCGAGTGGTTCGCCACCACGATGGTGGCCAAGCGCGGCAAGGACGCCAGCGACTTGCGCCCCTACACCCTGCTGTCCGCCTGGGCGGGCGTCATACCCGGCGTCCGCACCACCGACTTCACCCCCGAAGAGGGCGGCCATCCCGTCTACGGCGCCGACAACCTCTCCGACCCGTGGAACAATCCGCAGTTCCAGCGGGTGCAGGCCGCGTTCAACCCCGTGGCCGCGATCGACCTGCCTTACTGGTCGGCCTCCGGTGTGTCGGACTCCAACGGCACCTTCCCGCTCCCGCAAGCGGTCCCCGGATACGCCGCCGACAGCACCGTGAACCGTACGATCTCGGTGTTCAACGACGACTTCACCGGCACCGCCGTGGGCTTCGCCTGGAGCGCCCACCTCGACAGCGCCACCGGCCCGGTGATCGCCTCCGGGAACACCACCCTCACCGTCCCGCTCGGCTCGAAGGCGACGCAGACCGTGTCGTTCACCGCGCCGTCCACCGGCTCACGGGTCTACCTCGTCCTGTCGACCAGCAAAGCCGGAACGACCGTGTTCAGCGACGCGGTCGAGTACTTCACCCTGGGCAGCTCCACGAGCCCCGCGCCGGGCACCTACCGGATCGTCAACCGCAACAGTGGCAAGCCGCTGGCCATCGCCGGCAACTCCACCGCCGACGGCGCCAAGGCCGTCCAGCAGACCGGCGGCGGGACCTGGACCCTCAGCGCCTCGGGCAGCGCCTTCACCCTGCGCTACAACCCCACCGGCAAGGTGCTCGACGTCAACGGCTTCTCCTCGACCGCAGGTCTCCAGCTCCAGCAGTGGACCGCCACCGGCGGCACCAACCAGCAGTGGTACGTGCGGCCCACCGGCGACGGGTACTTCACCATCGTCAGCCACGACAGCGGCCTGGCGGCCGATGTGAACGGCCAGTCGAAGAACGACGGAGCCGCCGTCGTGCAGTGGACCGCCAACAACGGCGCCAACCAGCAATGGCAGCTGACACCGGCCTGAGCCGGCGGTCCGTCTGTCGGATGTGCCGCCACCTCCCCGTGGCGGCACATCCGGGCGTGCGGACATCCCGGGGGGCACACACATGGGACGCCACTGCGTCGTCTGCCACCCGGCTCCGGCCCGGATGACGGCCCCGGCACAGCAGGTCGTGAATGGTCTGGTCGGTAGCGTCATCGCGCCAGGTGTAGAAGTAGTACTTCACCGCGCCGGGCCGGCGGGAAGTCGTGCGGGAGCAGGTCCCACTGGCAGCCGGGCGGCCCTGGCAGAGCAGTGCGTTGACGACCTCCCGCATCGCGTACCGTCCCTGATGGCCGCTGACCGACGGTTGCGCGGCCTCCCACGCGGTAGTCACCGGCTCGACCAGCGCCCACTGCTCATCGGACAAGTCGGTGTTGTAGGGCTTGCGCCGCTCACGGCGACCAGCCCAGCACGCCCATGGCCGCCGACCGGCCCGGATACCGTCCTGCCACACGCTCAGGTGACGACAAGACACCTACACACTTTGGCCCGGCGCGGCGTTCACGGTCGGTTTGACGGTGATGCCAATGCGCTGATCAGTGAGAGCCAGTTGCTCAGCCCGGCCGCGTCGGTGGTCCCGCACCGGAAGCCGACATGCCCGTCAGGGCGGACCGCTGACAGACCACGGCCGGGGCTGTTCCTCAGCCGGAGGACGCTGACTTGGGGACCGAACACGACGTCGCTGAAGCTACTTGGCATCAGTGCAGGTCACGAGCGTTGCCTTGTGTCAACTGTCGATCCTGGTCATACCGCCTGTGGCGCTGCTTCGTTGCTCCGGGTGCGGCCTGCCGGTCTTCGCGTCGGTGCTGACATGGTCGTGTCCTTCACGGATCCCTTCCGGGATCAGCTGGGTTCCGATGGTTCGGACGGGGGTCAGATGCCGAAGGCGCGGCGGATGACGAAGTCGAAGGCGCGGTCCGGGAGCAGTCGGCGCAGGGACATCATGGGGGCGGCGCCGAAGCCGACCCGGTAACGGGTGCGCGGGCGGCGGGCTCCTGCGGCCTTGACGATGGTCTTGCCGATGACCGACGGAGCGGAGGTCATCTTCGCGTCGGGCTGCGAGCTGGCGGCGAGGGTCGTGGCGACGCCTTCGGCCAGGTTGGCGTACGCGCCCTTGCTGGAGGTCTCCTTGAGCGTCTCGGCGGCGATGGCACCCCATTCGGTGCGGATCGAGCCGGGCTCGACGACCACGACGTTGATCCCGAACTGCTTGGTCTCCATGCGCAGGGCGTCGCTGAGCGCCTCGACGGCGTACTTGCTGGCGTGGTACCAACCGCCCAGCGGTGTGACCAGCTTGCCGCCCATGGAGCTGATGTTGATGATCGTGCCGCTGCGCCGGGCCCGCATGTGGGGCAGCACGAGCTGGGTCAGGTGGGCCAGGCCGAAGACGTTGACCTCGATCTGGGCGCGGGCTTCGGCCAGGGGGACGTCTTCGAGGGACCCGTAGGAGCCGTAGCCGGCGTTGTTGACCAGGACGTCGATGCGGCCCGACTCGTGGATGATGGTGTCGATCGCCTTGCGGATGGAGTCCTCGTCGGTGACGTCGAGGCTGAGGACGCGCACGCCCGCGTCGCGCAGCGCGGTCATCCGCTCGATACGCCGTGCGGCGCCGTAGACGGTGTGACCCGCTTCCCGCAGGCGGAGAGCGGTGTCGGCGCCGATGCCGGAGGAGGCGCCGGTGACGAGTGCGATCTTGGTGTTGCCGGACATGTCGTTGCCTTTCATTCGCTTGATCTTGGTGTCTTGGTGTCTCGGGTGTTCTCGGCAGGCGCCGTGAGGTGCTGAGGCCGGATCAGCGGCCCTCGGCCAGAGCGGAGATGGCCGCGGTGTACCTCCTCCAGGTCTGAAGGCGCGAGGCGTAGACCTGCTCGGAGATCGCGAGGGGCGCACTGCGGAAGAAGACCCGCAGCGGCGGCTCGGCGGCGTCCGTGACCGTGAGGATCGCGGCGCCCACGTGGGCGGGGTCGTACTGCGGCATGTCCGCGGCGGCCGAGACCATGGCCTGCCGCACCGGCTGGTACGCCGGCTTGCCCTCGGCCCGCATCGCGCTCGCGCCGCCCCAGTCCGTGCCGCAGGAGCCGGGCTCGACGAGGGTCACCTTGACGCCGAAGCCGGCGACCTCCTGGGCGAGTGACTCGCTGAACGCCTCCAGTCCCCACTTGCCGGCGTGGTAGACGACCAGCAGCGGGCCACCTCGCGGTCGGTCACGTCCAGCGCCGGCGGAAGTACGGCAGCCCCGCCCGTGATGCACCACGTCCTGCTCACGTCGATCGAGTCCTTCCGCCGTGGCCGGGGCGATCCCCGGCAGCCATCACACGATGACAAACATGTCATCGAGTGTCAACTATGGCTGTGAGTGATACGCTGAGACGGTGATGGAGAAGACGAAGTCCGGACTGAGGGAGCGCACGCGGCAGGCGGTACGACGCGAGATCACGGAGGCCGCCAACGCGCTGTTCGTCGAGCGCGGCTACGAGGCGACGACGATCGACGACATCGCCGAGGCGGTGGGAATGTCGAAACGGAGCGTGTTCCGGTACTTCCCCACCAAGGAGGACCTGGTGGTCGGCAAGGTCGACTATCTGGCCGAGGAAATGCTCCAGGGGCTGCGTGCCCGCCCGGCCGGTGAGCCCGTCTGGCAGTCGCTGCGCGCGATCTTCGATCTGTTGGTGCCGCACGTCGACGGCCTCGACAAGGACTCCGTCGCCGCGCCGATCCAGCGGGTCATCTTCCATACGCCGAACCTGCTCGGCAGCTATCTGGAGAAGCAGCAGCAGATGCAGGAGGTGGTGGTCGCAGCGCTGAGCGAACGCGCCGAAGCGGCCGGAACCCCCTGCCCGCCCGAGGACCCGACCCTGCGGGCGATCACCGCGGCCGCGTTCGGCTGCCTCGTCGCCGCACAGCAGGCCTGGCTCGAAAGCGGCTCCAGCGGCACCTTCGCGGCGGCCGTCGACAAGGCGATGGCCGCCGTGGCACCGCAGGATCAGCAGTGACTGAGGCGATACGTCCGTCGCCCCGGTCCTGTCCGAGCCGGCTTGACACCGCATCCTCCGGCTCCGGCTGCTGAAGCTGCTGGGCATCAGTGCAGTTCGTGACGGTGGGCTGGTGCCGACCGGCGAGTCCGGTCACACTTCCGGTATGACGGCCGACCCGGGGCTGTTCGGCCCGACGAGCGTGACCTGGCAGGCGCACGGCGACCCGATGATGTGGGTCGCCGGGATCCGGGCGCTCTACCTCCAGGCGCTGCACCCGCGAGCCGTGCGCGGCGTCATGCAGAACTCCGACTTCCGGCGCGACGCGTGGGGCCGGCTGATGCGCACCGCCGACTTCGTCGGCACCACCACCTACGGCACCGCCGAGGCCGCCGAGAAAGCGGGCGCCCGCGTCCGCCGGATCCACCGTCTGCTCGCCGCGACCGACCCGGACACCGGGGAGCGCTACGGGGTCGACGAACCCGCACTGCTGCTGTGGGTGCACTGCGCCGAGATCGACTCCTATCTGCACGTCCTGCGGCGTTCCGGCTACCCGCTCTCCGACGCGGCCGCCGACCGCTACATCGGCGAACACCGCGTCAGCGCCCGCCTGGTGGGGCTCGACCCGGACAGCGTGCCCGGCGACCGGGCCGCCATGGGGGCCTACTTCGAGAAGGTGCGCCCCGAACTCGCCGCCGGATCCGAGGCCCGCGCGGTGGACGACTTCCTGCTCCGGCCGCCGACCCACCCGTTGCTCGTCCCGGCGCGCTCTCTGCTGTGGCGGCGGGTGGCGCATCTGGCGTACGCCTCGCTGCCCCCCTACGCCCATGAGCTGTACGGCAGGCGTGCCCCCGAACCCGCCACCGTCACCCGGCGGTTGCGTGCCGCCGGCGCCGTGCTGCGCTGTGTTCCCGCACGTCTGCGCTGGCAGCTCCCGCCCAAGCACATCCTGCGGGCCATGGCCAGGCTCGGTCCCGAAGCCCGTCCGGCACCGTACAAAGTCCGGCCATAGGCCGCCATACTGGACGAGCCGGTGATGGCCGGGAAGCGACGGGGGCGGCGGCGGCACTATGGCGGAGAGCAGGCTGATCCAGGGCCGGTACCGGCTGCTCGAACTCATCGGGCGCGGCGGGATGGGCGAGGTGTGGCGGGCGCGCGACGAGTCCCTGGGCCGCCAGGTGGCCGTGAAGTGTCTCAAACGGGCCGGACCGCACCACGATCCGTCGTCCGGGCGGATCCTGCGCGAGCGGTTCCGGCGCGAGGGCCGGGTGGCGGCCGGGCTCCAGCATCGCGGGGTGACCGTCGTCCACGACTTCGGCGACAGCGACGGCGTCCTCTTCCTCGTCATGGAACTCCTGGACGGCAGCAACCTGTGCCGGCTTCTGGACGACAACGGGCGCCGGCCGCTGCCCGTGCCCGAGGTCGTCGAGATCGCCGACCAGGTCGCCGCGGCCCTCGCCTACACCCATCGGCAGGGCGTCGTGCACCGTGACCTCAAGCCGGCCAACATCGTGCGCCTGGCCGAGGGCACGGTGAAGATCTGCGACTTCGGCATCGCCCGCCTCGGTCACGACATCGGCGTCTCCTCGCGGCTCACCGGCACCGGCATCGCCCTGGGCACCCCGCACTACATGTCGCCGGAGCAGATCGGCGGGGAGGAGGTCGACCGGCGCAGCGACCTGTACTCGCTGGGGTGCGTGCTGTACGAGATCGCCACCGGCGCCCCGCCGTTCGACCTGGACGACCGCTGGGCCGTCCTCGTCGCTCACCGCGACACCCCGCCGCGCCCGCCGCGCGAGCACCGGCCCGATCTGCCCGACCACCTCGACCGGATCATCCTGGACCTGCTGGCCAAACGGCCCGACCAACGTCCCTACGACGCCCGCGAGATCGTCCGGCGCATCGCCGCGGGTCGCACCACGCCGGTGTACGTGCCGACCGTGGTGGCCCCCCGGCCCGAGCCGCGGCCGCCGGGGCCCGCGGGCCGCGAGCCACGGCTCCCGTCCTGGACGCGGGGTATGACCACGGGCCGCAAGGCGGCCGGCGCCGCGCCGCGGGCGGCTTCCGCCCGAGCCGCGGCCGCCGGGGCCCGCGGGCCGCGAGCCACGGCTCCCGTCCTGGACGCGGGGTATGACCACGGGCCGCAAGGCGGCCGGCGCCGCGCCGCGGGCGGCTTCCGC
>NZ_MJAJ01000009.1 GCF_001746365.1 Streptomyces sp. LUP30 | reverse complement strand
GCCGGGTTCCGTCCGGCCGCCGCCGGGCGCGGGCGCGGGGCGGCGACCGCCGCGCTCGCCCGCCCAGTCCGCGCCGCCGCGAGGCGCTGTCGCGGTCGCCGTGCGCGGGCGCACCGGCGGGAGCTCCTCCGTCTCCGCCTCGCCCCCGGTCCGCTCCCGCGGCAGCGGGATCGCCTCATAGGCGTCGGCGTCCCGGTCCGGCTCGGTCATCTCGCGGATCATCTCCGCGAGGGCGTCGGTGTTGCGCGGTCGCAGGACCCGGATGGGTTCCAGGACCTGTCGTTCGCGCGGCTGCCCGGGTTCCTCCGGTGTCGGCACGCTCGTCTCCCTCCCGTGGGTCCCCCGGGAGAGATACGGGCGGGCGGGCCGCGGGGTTCACCCTGCGGGGAAGCGGCGCAGCGAGCGGGCCGTGGCGGCGACGAAGGCGTCCCCGTCCGTCGTCGTCGAGGGCGTCCGGCGACAGGTAGGGGTCGAGGTCCTCCAGCTCCACCAGGAGCAGTTCCCCGTCGGGGCGCGGCAGGCGCCGACGCGCTGGATGCCGTGCGCGAGGTCGTTCCGGTCGACGAAGCGACGGGCGAACTCCAGGTCGCGCACGGTGGGCGCGTACGGTTCGAGCCGTCGGCGGCGGTCCGGGTGCGGGTCCTCGGCGCGGTCGACGGTCGGGATCACCGGGTAGCCCTCGGCGCTCGGATCGAGGAGGTACTGCCTGGCGAGCATGTCGGCTCGGCCGGTCAGCGGGTTGTGGACGCGGACGCCCTCGCGCAGCGCCTCCTCCCGGAACGCGTCGTACTCCCTCCGGTAGCCGAGGACCGGGCCGCTGTTGCGGACGGCCACGCCGTCGAAGGCGTGCATCAGGGCTGCCGCGTCCAGCGGATGGCACAGGGCGAGGTCGAAGTCCGCGCGCAGGCGGGAGGCGAGGAAGACGTCCTCGTCGCCGTAGCGGCGCCCGCGCGCCCGGTCGGTGACGTGGAGGAGACGGGGGCGGGCGGCGGGCGTACAGGTCTCCGGAAGCGGCTGCGAAGCGGTGCGGAAAGGTTACGTCAGAGGACGACGCCGGTCCGGGCGGGACGGCTGCGGCCGGTGGGACTCCTGGTCGGCAGTGGGCGAAGGGGTCGTACGATGAACGGACCGTCGTCTTCTCCCGAAGGGCTCGTCGACTCCCGTGACCACCGCAACACTTCTCGACGGCAAGGCCGCCGCGGCCGACATCAAGAGCGAACTCGCCCTGCGCGTCCAGGCGTTGAGGGAGCGCGGTGTCACCCCGGGGCTCGGCACGATCCTCGTCGGCGACGACGCGGGCAGCCGTTCCTACGTCGGCGGCAAGCACCGCGACTGCGCGCAGGTCGGCATCGCCTCGATCCGGGTGGAACTGCCCGCCGACGCCTCCCAGGCCGACGTGGAGGCCGCCGTGCTGCGGCTGAACGCCGACCCGGCGTGCACCGGCTTCATCGTGCAGCTCCCGCTGCCCGCCCACATCGACACCCACGCCGTGCTGGAGCTGATCGACCCGGTCAAGGACGCCGACGGTCTCCACCCGACGAACCTGGGCCGACTGGTCCTGGGCATCCCCGGCCCGCTGCCCTGCACCCCGCGCGGGATCATCGACCTGCTGCGCCGCAACCATGTGCCGATCACGGGCCAGCAGTTCTGCGTCATCGGCTGCGGGGTCACCGTGGGCCGGCCGCTGGGGCTGATGCTGACCCGGAGCACCGAGCACGCCACGGTCACCCTGTGCCACGAGGCCACCCAGGACACGGCCGCGCACGCCCGGGAGGCGGACGTGGTGGTGGCCGCGGCCGGGGTCGCGCACATGGTCCGGCCCGACTGGATCAAGCCGGGTGCGACGGTGCTGTCCGTGGGTCTGACCCGCACGGTCGAGGGCATCCTCGGCGACGTGCACCCGGACGTGAGCGATGTCGCCGGGTCCTTCGCGCCGCCGATCGGCGGGGTCGGTCCGATGACCCGGGCGATGCTGCTCACCAACGTCGTCGAGGCCGCGGAGCGGATCTGACGCCGACGGCCGCCTGTCCGGCACTCGGTTCCCCGCTCGAGGGAACCGAGTGCCATGGCGTCGTCACAGGTGTTACGTTCCGTGCATGAGCGCCACTGACAAGGCGGAGGCCAAGCCGCCGATGCGGGACGCCCTGGTGGCGGCGGCCTTCCGGCTGTTCCTGGAACGGGGCTACGAGCAGACCACCGTCGACGACATCGTGACGCTCGCGGGGGTCGGCCGTCGGTCGTTCTTCCGCTACTTCCCCTCGAAGGACGACGTGGTCTTCCCCGACCACGAGCGGTGCCTGGCCGACATGACCGCCTTCCTCGCCGCGAGCCGGCCGGAGCACGAGCCGGTACGACGCGTCTGCGACGCCGCCCGGCTGGTCCTGCTGATGTACGCGGAGAACCCCTCCTTCTCCGTGCAGCGCTACCGGCTCACCAAGCAGGTGCCCGGGCTGCGCGCGTACGAGCTCTCCGTGGTGTGGCGGTACGAGCGCGCCCTCGCCGAGTATCTGCGGGGCCGCTTCGCGGGCCGGCGCGACGGGGACCTCCGGGCCGACGTGATCGCGGCCGCGGTGGTCGCCGCCCACAACAACGCGCTGCGCTCCTGGCTGCGTTCGGACGGAGCGGGCGAGGCGACCGCGACCGTGGACCACGCGCTGGGCTATGTGCAGTCCGCGTTCGGCTCGCCGTCGGCGCCGTCCGTCGACGAGCGGCCGGGGGAGACCGGGAAACCGTGGCGGGACGGCGTCGAACACCCCGAGGACGTCGTGGTCGTCGTCTCCCGGCGTGGGGCCCCTCTGTGGCGGGTGGTGCAGGAGATCGAGACGACCCTCGGGCGCGAGTGACCGCCGGAGCACCCTCATTTTTGGGGGTACGCAGTGCCTTTACGCGTGGCACTGAGTGCCATACTCTGTGGGGCGTGCACGGTGGCACGGTCGACCGGGCACGTCCGTGCACGGGTGACCCGCGCACGTGGTTTCCGGCCGAGTGCAGGGAGTTGACCCGCGTGTACCACCACTCAGGAAACGTCGTCCAGCAGGCCGCCGGCTCCGCGGCGGGCCTCCTCGACCGCGCGAGCGCCGACGGCGACGCGATCCTCTTCCAGCGCTGCACCTGGTGCGGCACCGCCATGTACCACCGTCTCCTGTGTCCGGTCTGCCAGGGCAGCGACCTGCGCACCGAGCGCAGCGAGGGCACCGGCACGGTGCGCCACGCCACCGTGGTGCACCGCAACACCCCCGCCGCGCGCAACGTGTCGCTCGTCGAGATGGCCGAGGGGTTCGTCGTCCGCGGTCGGGTCATGGGCCCGCTCATCGGCATCCACAGCGGCGACCGTGTCCGCCTGTCCACCGTCAAGGACCCGGTGCGGGGCGAGCCGGTCTTCCAACTCCTCGACGAGCCGTACCGGGCCTGGCACTAGATTCCCCGGCCGGACCATCGTCCGGGTCCGGCCGTCCCGGTCCGGGTTCGGGTCCGGGTCCGGGTTCGGGTCCCAGGCCGAGGCTGCCCGGCGCCCCGAGGCCGCACAGCCCCTCCCCCGGCCGACGGCGCGGGCGGGCCGTGTCGTGCCGGTGTCCG
Organism: Streptomyces sp. LUP30; assembly: GCF_001746365.1. Classification (GTDB taxonomy): domain Bacteria; phylum Actinomycetota; class Actinomycetes; order Streptomycetales; family Streptomycetaceae; genus Streptomyces. The sequence goes on along the minus strand of NZ_MJAJ01000009.1, from coordinate 188,675 downwards.
GATTCATGTCCTGGTGCGGACGGAGTCCGCCGACACAGGCAACCCACAGTTCCGCTTTCCCTTCCTTCGGAATGCGAGGGGCTCCCGGTACGGACGGGGCCCCCGCGCTCCGAGTGTTGAGGAGTGGACCTTGATCCGTGCCCGGCGAATAGGTGTCACCGCCGTGGCCGCGCTCGCGGCCCTGGCGGGAACACCGGGACTGGCACAAGCCCGACAACCGTCCGAGACAAGGCCGTTGACCACGCCCGCCGACAGCGCACTGCCGTCGGGGTGGCGGGTCGCCGGCGAGGGCGCCGCCCGGGAACTGGTGTGGCGCTCGCCCCGGCCCGTGCCCGTCGGCGACGCCCGTGTGGAGTTCCACGCGGGCGACCGACTGCTCGGCGTACCGCAACCGGGCAGGGACGGCCGCACGTTCCGGCTTTCGCTCGCCGCCGTCGGCGGCGCCCCCCTGAAGGACCTGCGGGTTCTCGCGAGCGGACGCCGACTGGACGCGCCCGCCGCCGACTCCGCCCGGAGGAACCAGCGTTCGCGCACCGCCCCGCAACTCCCCGCCCGGCTCCCGGCGAACTCCGTGGACCCCGGCAGGCCCGGCTCGTACCGCACGCTGTCCGGCGAGTACGAGCTGCCCCCGGTGAGGCTGCCGGGCTACGCCCAGCCCGTCGAGATGCGGGCCGTGGTGGTCGCGCCGAAGGGCGCCACCGGCAAGCGGCCGCTCGCGCTGTTCCTGCACGGCCGTCACGTCACCTGCTACAAGCCGGGCGCCGAGGACGACGTCAACATCGACTGGCCCTGCCCCGCGGGCACGAAGGAGGTCCCCAGCTACAAGGGCTACCTCAAGGACCAGCGGCTGCTCGCCTCCCAGGGGTACGTCACCGTCTCGATCTCGGCCAACGGCATCAACGGCCAGGACGGGGCGGTCGAGGACGCCGGCGCTCAAGGCCGCTCCTCCCTGGTCCGCCTGCACCTCGCCCGATGGGCCGAGTGGGCCGCCCATCCGGGCGGCGCCCCGGCCGCGGTGCGCGAGGCCCCCCGGGCCGACCTCTCCAAGGTCCTGCTCGTCGGCCACTCACGCGGCGGCGAGGGCGTCAACCGGGCGGCGATGGACAGCCTCTACCCGCCGCCGGCCGCCCAGGACGGCTACCGGGGCCCGGTCCGCTGGAAGATCCGCGGAACGGTGCTCGTCGGACCGACGATCTTCGGCCAGAATCCGGTCGCCGACGTGCCGTCCGTGAGCATCCTGCCCGGCTGCGACGGCGACGTCTCCGACCTCGAGGGCGAGACCTACCTCGACGGAACGCGCGGCGTCAGTCGCGGAACCGCCCTGCACAGCGCCGTGTACGTGATCGGCGCCAACCACAACTTCTTCAACAGCGAGTGGACCCCCGGCAAGGCCGAGGCCCCGGCCTCCGACGACTTCTACGACTCCCCGCAGGAGCCGGACGGGGTCTGCTCGACGAGCGCCCCGACCCGGCTGAGCGCCGACCAGCAGCACCAGGCCGGCACGACCTACATCGCGGCGGCCGCCCGGCTGTTCGTCGGCGGCGACGACCGGGTGCGCCCGCTGCTCGACGGCACCGGACGGCGCGCGCCCTCCGCCGACCCGGCCCGCGTCCTGACGCACGCGGTGGGCGCCCGGCGCTCGGGCGGCTTCCTGCCGGACGGCGGGGTGAAGGTGACCGGCGGCCGCGTGTGCCGGGCCGACTCCGACCCGGCCAAGGCCTGCCTGGGCGAGGACGCCCTGGGGATGTCACCGCACTTCGGATGGTGGGACCTGGACACGGACAGCGCCAAGAGCGCGGTCGCCATGCGCTGGTCCGCACCGGGCGGGCCGACGAAGATCACGTCCACCGCACCGGTCTCCCTCGCCGGCGCAAGGAGCCTGGCGCTGCGGGTGTTCGTACCGCCGAACACCGCCGGCACCGCGCTGGACGTGGCCGTCACCGACTCCGCGGGCCGCCGCGCCGACCTCGGCCGGATCACCGTCGACGGGCTGCCCGGCTCGTCCCGTACGGCCTCCTACTGGGCCCGCGAGCTGCGGGTGCCGCTGACCGCCGCCACCCGGGCCGGGCTCGACCTCAGGCACGTCAGGTCCCTGTCCCTGACTCCGCGTTCGGGGTCCGGGCAGGCATGGTTCATGGACGCCTGGGGCTGGGCGCCCGGCACGCCCGCGGTGAAGGCGGCGGCGCTGCCGCGCGTCGACGTCGGACGGCTCACGGTCAAGGAGGGCGACTCCGGCGCGCGCACCTACCACGTGCCGGTGCGGGTGTCGGGGCACGGCGCCGGCACGGCCCGCTTCTACGTGGTCGACCCCAAAACCGGGGCGGCGACGGAGAGGGTGGTGACGGTCCGGCCCGGCGCCACACCGATCGACGTGCCGGTCGAGGTGAAGGGTGACGTGCTCTTCGGCAACGACGAGGAGCAGAACCTCTTCGTGAAGGCCGTGCGCGGTGCGGTCGTCGGTTCCGACCGGGGCGGGGTCACGGCGCTGAACGACGACACGGCGCCGTCGGTGACCCTGACGCCCGCCGTCCGGGCGACCGAGGGGGAAGCGCTGACCTGGCGGATCTCGCTCTCCGCGCCGGCCGAGGCGTCCCTGTGGTACCCGCTGCGGCTGTTGCCGGTCACCGGGGGCGCGGAGCTGTCCACCAAGGACGTGGACCCGCAGTGGCTGGAGAACGTCTCGGGTCGGCAGCCCGACCCGGAACTCCCCCTGTCACAGGTCGAGATGTACGTGGGATCCGAAGTCCCGGCCGGCGCCACGAGCGCCGAGTTCAGCATCCCGACCGTGAAGGACCAGGTGGCCGAGCCCGAGGAGTCGGTGCGCCTGACCCTGACCGACGAGTCGGGCGAGCCGCTGCCGGGCGCCCCGACCGCGACCGGAACAGTGGTGGACACGCCGTAGCGCACCTCCGCCTCCGCCCCCACCCCCGCCCCCGGGCGTAGAGGCGGAGAGAAGAAGCTCAAGGGGGCGGAGGGGGCACGGGCCGCGCGGTCCGTGCCCCCTCCGGTCGTTCACAGCGTGATGCGGATCCCCACGGTCCCGTCCGTGCCGCGACGCAGTCTGCTGCCGAGCAGGGTGAGCCGCCCCACGACGCCGTACTTGCGGGCCAGCAGTGTGCGATAGCGGGCGGTGGTCTGCGCGTCGCAGATCTCGGCCGTCGCCGGGACCTGTGCGCCGGTGGGCTTCCCGCGAACGTCGCACGGGCCGACGAGGACGTCGCCGCGGGCCCGGATCCGCTTGACCTTCCAGGCGTCGGCGGCCGACCAGGCCCCGAGCGCGTCGCCGTCGCGCACCACCCACACGGGGGTGGCGACCCCGGTCCCGTTCTTCCGATAGCTGGTGATCAGCAGATATTTGCCCGCGGCCAGCCGGTCGATCGCCTTCTCGTCCATGTCCGCAGTGTAGGCAGCGGCATGGTTCACCACCGGGGCAGCCTCGGTTCGTGGTCCGGCCGGCCCGCGAGGTGATCACTTCCGGGCTGAACGCTGCCGGGACCCGGCACGTATCCAGGGTGAGGGCGCTCAACGACCGGAGTGCCCCGCGGTGTTGAGACCGCGCGTTCAGGGTTTCGGGAGCCATGCATGAGGCACGTACGACGACGGACCGTCCGGCGAGTGACCCGGCTGGCGGCGGTCGGCGGACTCCTCCTGGGAGGGGCCATGGTCACGCAGGCGGCCATGGCGAGCGAGCCACCCGTCACCGAGGCGACGGTGCGCAGCGCCGCCGGTCCCGTCGTGACCAATCCGGGGGCGGCCCTCGTCGAGAAGCTCGGCACCGCACGCACCGCGGGCACCTGGATCGCCGACGACGGACGACCGGTGGTCGCCGTCACCGACAAGGAGACGGCGGATGCCGTCCGGGCGGCGGGCGTCGAGCCGAAGGTCGTCTCGCACAGCATGAACGAGCTCAAATCGGCCACGGCGACCCTGCGGTCCGCGCCCAGGGTGCCCGGCACCGCGTGGGTGATGGACTACCGCACCAACCAGGTCGTCGTGCAGGCCGACAAGACGGTGTCGGCCACCGACTGGTCACGGCTGACGGGCACGGCCGCGCGGATCGGCAGCTTCGTGCGCATGGAGCGCACCACCGGCGAGTTCACCACCCGGATCAACGGCGCGCAGCCCATCCTGTCCACGGGCGGGCGCTGCTCGGCCGGTTTCAACGTGACCAACGGAACGAGCGACTTCATCCTCACCGCCGGGCACTGCGGGCCGACCGGATCGACCTGGTTCGCCGACAACCAGGCCGAGCGGCAGGTGGGCCAGACGGTCGACTCCAACTTCCCCGGCAACGACTTCTCCCTGGTGCAGTACGCCAACGGCAAGGCGGGCGACGGCGCCGACGTGGTGGCGATCGGCAACGGCAACGGGGTGCGCATCACGGGCGCCGGTGACGCGGCCGTGGGCCAGCGGGTGTTCCGCAGCGGCAGCACCAGCGGGCTGCACGACGGCCAGGTCACCGGTCTGGACGCGACGGTGAACTATCCGGAGGGCACGGTCGGCGGGCTCATCGAGACGAACGTGTGCGCCGAACCGGGCGACAGCGGTGGCCCGATGTTCTCCGACGGCATCGCCCTCGGCGTCACCTCCGGCGGCAGCGGCGACTGCAAGACGGGCGGCACGACGTTCTTCCAGCCGGTCACGAAGGCGCTGGAACAGCTCGGCGGCCTCCAGCTGATCGTGGCGGCTCCCTCCGCCAACGCCCAGGGCGGCAAGCAGGCGTCGTCGGCCGGGCCCGCGCCGACGTCCTCCCCCACCCAGGCGGCGATCGCCCCGGGCTCCGCCTCCCCCGGTACCACGACGCCGGTGACGGGCGGCGGCGGGAACGTGTCCCTGGCCGCCCGGCTCACCGACCCGAGGAACGTCGGCCCCGGGCTGCTGGTCATCGCGGGCAGCATGGTCGCTCTGGTCGCGACCCGGTACTTCCGTGCCGAGCAGGACCGGAAGGCCTACCAGCGCTACTACTCGGCGACCTGGGGGTGACCCTGCCCGGACCTCGGTCGAGGCACTGCACGGGGGAGAGAGAAGCGGGCCGAGGGGCGGCCGGGGTCGTGCGGGGAGGACGCTCCTGCGCCCGGGATCCTTCAGTTCAGGACGGGGCCGCGAGGAGCGGCCCGTGGTCGGTCGGCTGCCGGGCCGGCCCGCCGGGTCGACCCTCAGGCCGCCTGGACGGGCTGCGGAGCGGCGGCCCACTCCAGGACGAGCCGCTGGTACTCCTCGCGCTGCTCGACGCTCAGTGTCCCGCCCGACCGGAACCACAAGGCCCGGATCTCCTCGTTGACCTCGGCAGCCGATCGCTCGGAGCGGGTTTCAACAGTGGTGGACATGGTGTGAATCTTAGGGCGTCCGACGTGAAGGCCGCGTGAGTCATCCCGAATGAACCGGACATATCGGACGTGTTACTGATCACGTCCATCTGTCAACCCCTTGGGCACGGTTCGTTCGGACGAGTGTCCGCGCACGCCGGACGTTCAGGCCTGCCCCGTCCCCAGCACCAGCACCTGGATCGCCGGCACCGCGGCGCCGCGGGCCCAGTCGTGGAAGTCGGAGACCTTCGTCTCCAGCGTCACGGGAGCGGCCAGCGGATGCCGGTGGGCGCGGACGGTCGCCTCCACCGTCGCGCCGCCGACGCCCATCAGGCCGACTCCTTCGCCGGCCAGCAGGATCTTCTGCGGCATGACGAAGTTGGCGATCTGGGCGACCAGCACGCCCAGGCCGCGGGCCGCCTCCTCCACCACCCGGGCGGCCATCGGCTCGCCGTCGGCGGCGAGGGCGAGGATCTCCTCGTAGGTCAGCTCCCGGCCGGTGGCCGCCTGAACCTGGTAGCGGATGCTGGGGATGGTCAGCAGGGACACGGCGCTGCCGCGCGCTCCGTCGGGGGTGAGGGGGCCGTTGGGGTCCAGGATCCAGTGCCGGCCGAACCCGCGGTCCTCCTGCGCGCACGGCACCCGTCGGCCGCCCAGGACCAGCCCGTAGCCGATGCCCGCGCCGACGGTGAGGACCACGAAGCGGTCGAGGCCGCGGCCGGCGCCGAACCAGGTCTCGGACTCCACGAGTGCGGCGACGTCGTTCTCGACGACCACCGGCAGCCCGGTGCGCTCCTCGACCAGGGCGGCCAGCGGGACGTCGCGCCACCCCAGGAAGGGCGATTCCGCCACGACGGCGCGGTCCCTGACCAGCCCGCCCACGCCGATGCCGACGCCCGCGATGCCCGGGTGGGCACGGGCCAGTTCGTCGGCCGTCTCCCCCAGCACCTCGACCACCTCGGCGGGGTGGCGTGAGGCCAGCGGGCGGGCGCGGCGGGCCACCACCTCGCTTCTGAGGGTGGTGACGACGCCGTACACCATGTCCTCGGTGATCTTGAAGCCGATGAACGAGCGGGATCCGGCGACCACGTCGAGCGGTCGCGAGGGGCGGCCCTGCCGGGTTTCGACCGCGCCGCCGGCCTCGGGCGCCTCGACCAGCAGACCCGATTCGATCAGCGGCTTGGTCAGCCGGGTGAGACTGCCCGCGGACAGACTCAGCCGCCGCGACAGATCGGTGCGCGAGAGCGGTCCGTGGACGAGCACCTCGATCGCGACGGAGCGCTCCCCCGCGCTCAGCGGCAGCCAACTGGCGGCGCCTGTGGCCATGAGGATCACACTCCCACCCGGACTTCTTATTGCCCTGGAACTATCCAGATCGCCATAGGTAGCAGAGTTTCCGGTCGAAGTGGATACCCGCCGACCTCTTGACGTCCGGATTCTTTCACCTCAAAAGTAAGTGGCCGAGCCGGATCATCCTGCTTCCCGACCAGTGAAGGACACCCGCACCATGACGTTCTCCCTCGGCATCGTCGGCGCCGGACAGTTCTCCGGTCAGTTCGCCAGGCTGTTCCTGGCCCATCCCGGCGTCGGCGACGTGTACGTCACCGATCTGCTCCCCGAGCGGGCCGAGCGACTCGCCGCCGCCGAAGGCCTCACGGGCGTCTTCCCGTCGTACGAGGCGATGCTGGAGTCGGACGCGGTGGACGCGGTCGCCGTCTTCACCCAGCGCTGGACGCACGGGCCGCTGGTCCTCGAGGGCCTGAACGCCGGCAAACACGTCTACTCCGCCGTTCCCATGGCGATCAGCGTGGAGGAGATCGCAGCGATCATCGACGCCGTCCGGGCGACCGGGCTCACGTACATGATGGGCGAGACGAGCCAGTACAACCCGGCGACCGTGCACGCGCGCAACCAGATCGCCGAGGGCGCCTTCGGACGGATCTTCTACGCGGAGGGCGACTACGTCCACGACATGGACCTGGGGTTCTACGAGGCGTACCGGTACAGCGGCGGCGAGGACTGGAAGGCGACCGCGAGCTATCCCCCGCTGCTGTACCCGACGCACTCCGTGGGCGGGGTGCTGGGCGCCTGGCGCACGCACGCGGTGAGCGTGTCGGCGATCGGCGTCGTCGACGAGCGCGGGGACGGCGTCTTCGACAAGGAGGTGAGCCGGTTCGGCAACGACTTCTCGAACGCCACCGCGCTCTTCGAGGTGGCGGGCGGCGGCTCGTTCCGCACGAACGAGTTCCGGCGGGTGGGCTACCCCTCCCACATCCGCGAGTCCCGTTTCCGCTTCTTCGGCACGGAGGCGAGCATGGAGCAGCTCGCGACGGTGGCTCTGTGGCAGGACAAGAACGGCGTGAAGGACATCAGCGAGCTGCTGGAGCCCAAGCCGACGATGTCCCCCGACGACCCGTCGCTGGGGCACGTCGCACCCGAGCTGCGGGCCGCGTTCACGTCGGGCTCGGCGCCGGTGCACGACCGCTCACGGCTGCCCCGGGAGTTCGACACACTGCACAACGGGCACGAGGGCAGCCATCACTTCCTGGTGGACGACTTCGTGACCGCGGTCGCCGCGCGCACGCTGCCGTCCGTGAACGCCTGGGTCGCGGCCCGCTACACCCTGCCGGGCATCGTCGCGCACGAGTCGGCGCGGCAGGGTGGAGTACGGCTGGACATACCGGACTTCGGGGACGCCCCCGAGGCGTGACTCCGAACGCCGGGCGCCCGGACCGCCTCAGGAGCGTGCGCGGTCTCAGGTGCCCGGCTTGCGGCCGTAGACGAAGACGTCGTCACCGGTCTTCAGCAGGGACCAGTACTTCTTGGCGGTCGTCGACGTCATGTTGACGCAGCCGTGCGAGCCCGGCGGGTTCCACATGCTCAGGCCGACCGAGTGGAAGGCCTGCCCGCCGTCGAAGAACTGGCTGTACGGCATGGGCACGTTGTAGATGTTCGAGACGTGGTTGAGGTGGCGCCAGTAGATCTTCTTCAGACCGGTGCGGGTCTCGAACCCGTCGCGGCCGGTGCGGACGGGGACGGGCCCGTAGACGAGCCTGCTGCCGTCCTGGATCCAGCTGATCTGCAGGGTGAGGTTCACACAGGCGATCCGGCCCTTGTTGGTCGGGCACGTGCCTGCCTTGTTGGGCTTGTTGCCGACCGCCTTCTGCTTGTTCATGAGGTCCATCACGCCCCACGTGACGGGCCCGGCGTAGCCGATGTTGGGCGTGATGCCGTGCTTGTTCTGGAAGGCCCGGATGGCGCTGCAGTCGGCACCTGACTGCCTGCCGTCGACGGGCCGGCCGAGGAACTTCTCCACCTGCTTCTGGTAGGGCCCGGCCTGCGTCGTACAGCTCGCGGCCTGCGCCGGCCCCGCGCCCAGCGCGAGCGTCAGCGGCGCTACGAGTCCGGTGACCCCCAGCGCGACGACCCCTCGTCTGCGTATGTCCCCCATGGCTGCCCTCTCCCTGGCATGGTGTGTCGATCTCGCAGTGGTAGACCGCTCTGCGCGGGCGGCGGTTGTACGCCGACGCAGGCTGTGACGAAACGGTGAACTTCACCGCCGCTCCGCCGGCCCGGCGCCGCTCGCGCCCGCCGGGCAGCCTACGACCGACCGCCGCGGCCGTCACCGGCGGGGCGGTGACGGCGGTGACGGCGGTGACACAGGCTCACCCGGCGGACGGCGTGCGGGCGATGCCTCAGCGGTAGCCGGCGGTGTCCGCCGGCTTTCCCGCGTCCTGGACCTCGACCAGATAACGCCAGGCGTCCGGGCGGCTCCCGTCGAGGTCGGTGAAGCCGTACTCCCGGGCGAGACCGCCGCTGGAGAGGGACTGTCCGTTGAACCGGGCGACGCCGGAGTCGGCGGCGAGGGCGGTGACGGCCCGGCCGACGAAGCGGGGTGTCTCGGAGATGGCGAAGTGGGGGACGCGGTCGAGGGCGTCGCGCCAGTTGTCCTCGCGCACGCCGAACTGGTCGAGCATCAGCTCCGAGCGCATCCAGCCCGGGGTGAGCGCGACGGCGGTGGCCTCGCGGGGTCCGACCTCGTGGGCGAGGGCGAACGCCATGCGCAGGACGGACGTCTTGGCGAGGTCGTAGAAGAGGTTCACGCGGTAGGTGTCGCGGTTGTACTCCGCGGTGCCGTCGGTCATCTCGACGACGAGGCCGCCCGGCCTGCGCAGGAGCAGCGGAAGCGCGTGGTGGCTGGTGACGGCGTGGGTCTCGACGGCGAGGCGGAGCAACCGCAGCCCGTTGTCGAGGTCGTGCTCCCAGACCGGGGTGTCCCACTCGAAGAGCTTCTCGCCGCCCCAGATGTCGTTGACGAGGATGTCGAGGCGGTCCTGCTCCCGTGCGATGCGATCGACGAGGGCGCGGACCCGGGCGGGGTCGAGGTGGTCGGTGGGGACCGCGATGCCCCGGCCGCCCGCCTCGGTGACCAGGTCGGCGGTGTCCTCGATCGTCTCCGGGCGGTCGTATTCCGAGCGCCTCTCGCGGGTGGTGCGTCCGGTGACGTACACGGTGGCGCCGGCCGCCCCCAGCTCCACGGCGATCCCCCGTCCCGCGCCCCGGGTGGCCCCCGCCACCAGTGCGACCTTGTCCTCCAGCGGCCCAGACATGTCCGGCCTCCCTGTTCCTGTGTCCTCGCGGCAGTGGTGTCGCCTCGATGGTCCAGGGAAAGCCGGACGTCTTCTGCCGCCTTTCGGCGGCTCTCACCCGGCCGGGTGGAGCCGCGTCGGCGTCTCCGCGTCAGTGCCCCCGGGCGATCCACTCCTCCAGGTGGGGCGCCTCGGCCCCGATGGTGGTCTCGTCCCCGTGTCCGGTGAGCACCCGCGTCTCGGCCGGGAGGGCGAGCAGCCGGTCCCTGATGGACGTGATGATCGTCGGGAAGTGGGAGTAGGAGCGGCCGGTCGCGCCGGGGCCGCCCCGGAAGAGGGTGTCGCCGGTGAACAGCACTCCGAGCCCCGGGTCGTGCAGGCACACCGCGCCGGGCGCGTGCCCGGGGGTGTGCAGGACGGTGAGGTCGGCGCCGGCGGCCTCGATGACCTGACCGTCGGTGAGATGGGCGTCCGGCTCACGGTCGGGGTGGGTGAGCTTCCACAGCGGGAGGTCGTCGGGGTGCAGCCAGATGGTCGCGCCCGTGAGGTCCGCGAGAGCGGGGGCGGCGCCGACGTGGTCGTTGTGGGCGTGGGTGCAGACGATGGCGGTCAGCCGCCGGTCCCCGACGGCCGCGGCGATGGCCGCGGCGTCGTGGGCGGCGTCGATGACGACGGCCTCGTGGTCGTCGCCGACGATCCACACGTTGTTGTCCACGTCCCAGGTGCCGCCGTCGAGGCTGAACTGCCCCGAGGTGACGAGACGTTCGATGCGCGCGGCCATCACAGCACCACCACCGAACGCAGGACGTCCCCGTGGTGCATCCGCTCGAACGCCTTCTCGATCTCGTCCAGTCGGATGGTCTCGGTCACGAACGCGCCGAGGTCCAGCCGGCCCTGGAGATGCAGGTCGATCAGCATGGGGAAGTCGCGAGAGGGCAGGCAGTCGCCGTACCAGGAGGACTTCAGCGCGCCACCGCGCCCGAACACGTCCAGCAGGGGCAGTTCGAGCTTCATCTCCGGCGTGGGCACGCCGACCAGGACGACCGTGCCGGCGAGGTCGCGGGCGTAGAACGCCTGCCGGTAGGTCTCCGGGCGGCCGACCGCCTCGATCACCACGTCCGCGCCGAACCCGCCGGTGAGTTCACGGATCGCCTCCACCGGGTCCGTCGCCTTGGAGTTCACGGTGTGCGTGGCGCCCATGCCGCGCGCCGTCTCCAGCTTGCGGTCGTCGATGTCGACGGCGATGATCTTCGCCGCGCCGGCCAGCCTGGACCCCGCGATCGCCGCGTCGCCGACACCGCCGCAGCCGATGACCGCGACCGAGTCGCCGCGGCCGACGGCCCCGGTGTTGATCGCGGCGCCGACGCCCGCCATGACCCCGCAGCCCAGCAGACCCGCCACCGCCGGCGACACCGACGCGTCGACCTTGGTGCACTGTCCGGCCGCCACCAGCGTCTTCTCCGCGAACGCACCGATGCCCAGGGCCGGGGAGAGTTCGGTGCCGTCGGTGAGGGTCATCCGCTGCTCGGCGTTGTGGGTGTCGAAGCAGTACCAGGGCCGCCCGCGCAGACAGGCCCGGCACCGCCCGCACACGGCACGCCAGTTGAGGATGACGAAGTCGCCGGGCGCGACGTCCGTGACGCCCTCGCCCACCGACTCCACCACGCCGGCCGCCTCGTGGCCGAGCAGGAAGGGGAACTCGTCGTTGATCCCGCCCTGCTTGTAGTGCAGGTCCGTGTGACAGACCCCACAGGCCTGGATCTTCACCACGGCCTCGCCCGGACCGGGGTCCGGGATCACGATCGTCTCCACGCGCACCGGCTCGTCACGGCCCGGCGCGATCACCCCGCGCACTTCCTGCGGCATGCTGCAGCCCCTTTCTTCGACGGACGTCCGTCCCGATGCCGACCCTACGCGTGACTGATCGGTCGGAGCACGGGCGACGGGGCCGGCCGGCGCTGCGAACCCGTGCCCGGGCCCCACGCGGCGGCCGACGTAGCCTGGGGGCTTCCGCCGAACCCCCCGAGGAGCCCCGTGACCATCGCCCCGACCGCCGGCGACCGGCCCCCGTGGCGGCTGCTGCTCGACTACGTGCGGCCGCACCGCCGGGCCCTGCTCGCGGGCGCGGTCCTCTCCCTCGTGACCGGCGCCACCGGGTTGCTGCTGCCGCTCGTGGCACGGAAGTTGATCGACGACCTGGGCCATGACCGGGCGATCAGCAGCGCGTTGCTCGCCCTGACGGCGCTGGTCGTCGCCAACTCGGCGGTGGGCGCGCTGGGTTCGTACGTGCTGCGGCGGACGGCCGAGTCGGTGGTGCTGGGCGCGCGGCGGGCGTTGTCGTCGTATCTGCTGCGGCTGCGGATCACGGCCGTGGACCGCAGCGAGCCCGGTGACCTGATGGCCCGCGTCACCTCCGACACGACCCTGCTGCGCGAGGTCACCACGGACTCCCTGGTGGGCCTCGGCACCGGCGGGCTGACGCTGGCCGCCACGGTCGTGATGATGGGCCTGGTCGATCCGGTGCTGCTCGGAGTCACGCTGGCCGTGATCCTGTGCGCGGGGACGGTCCTCGGGGTGATCGTGCCGCGCATCAACCGGGCGAGCCGGCGCGCGCAGGACGCCGTGGGCGTGATGGGGGCCTCGCTGGAGCGGGTGCTGGGCGCGTTGCGCACGGTGAAGGCGTCGGGCGCCGAGGAGCGTGAGGAGGCGACGCTGCACTCGGCGGCCGAGGAGTCCTGGCGGCAGAGCGTGCGGGCCGCCAAGTGGTCGGCCGCGGCCGGGAACACGGCCGGACTGGCGATGCAGACCGCGTTCATCACCGTCCTCGCGGTCGGCGGCGCGCGGGTGGCGACCGGCGCGATCCAGATCGGCACACTGGTGGCGTTCCTGCTGTACGTGTTCTATCTGATGTCGCCGATCCAGCAGGTCGTGGGGGCCGTCACCCAGTACCAGACGGGCTCCGCGGCGCTGAGCCGCATCCAGGAGGCCCTGCGGCTGCCCGCCGAACCGGTGTCCCGGCCCGCGGAACTTCCCGCGCCCGCCGCCGAACCGGCCTCGCTGGCCTTCTCCGACGTCCGTTTCCGGTACGCCGACGACCTGCCCCGCGTCCACCACGGCGTGACGTTCGCCGTGCCAGCCCGGGGCATGACCGCGTTCGTGGGACCGTCGGGCGCGGGGAAGACCACGGTGTTCTCGCTCATCGAGCGGTTCTACGACCCCGAGTCCGGCACGATCGCCCTCGACGGCCGCGACCTCGCCGACTGGGACCTGTCGCACTTGCGCTCCTCCATCGGCTATGTGGAGCAGGACGCGCCCGTCCTGTCGGGCTCGCTGCGCGACAACCTGTTGCTGGGAAACGCCGCCGCGGACGACGACGCCGTGCGGAGCGTGCTGAAGACGACCCGGCTCGACGACCTCGTCGCCGGACTGCCCCAGGGGCTGGAGACGCTGGTCGGGCACCGGGGCACCAAGCTGTCCGGGGGTGAGCGCCAGCGGGTGGCCATCGCCCGCGCCCTGCTGCGACGCCCCCGGCTGCTGCTGCTGGACGAGGCGACCTCGCAGCTGGACGCGGTGAACGAGGCAGCGCTGCGCGACACCGTCGCGGACGTCGCCCGCACGACGACCGTCCTGGTGGTGGCCCACCGGTTGTCGACGGTCACGATGGCCGACCGGATCGTCGTCATGGACGCGGGCCGGGTCCGGGCGGTGGGCACGCACCGCGAGCTCGTGGCGGGCGACCCGCTCTACGCGGAGCTCGCCGCGACCCAGTTCCTCTCGACGGTCGACTGAGCCTGCCGGGCCCGTGCGCCCGAGGAGACCATCCGGGACGGGACGGCGGGGCCGCAGTCGGGGCCCGCGAACCGGGACGACCCGGGGGAACGGGTGCGGGGGCCGCCCGGTCGTCCGGACGGCCCCCGCGGGGGAGGTGCGACGCTCAGGTCAGCAGCCCGGTGACCGGGGCGACGAGGTCGGTGACCTGGTGCAGTTCGTTCAGCTGCTCGAGCTGGGTCACCTTGTTGAGCTCGCCCAGCTGCCGTGATACCGGCGGGAGTTCGGCCCGGTGCTCGGCCGGGATCTGGTCCGCGACCAGCGTGTCCAGCGTGGTCATCGGGTTGAGCTGTCCGGCGGCCGGGGCGTCGGCCGCGCTCGCCATGGGCGCCGCGAGGCCCGCGACCCCGGCGGCGAGAGCGGCGATTGCGGCGATGCGTCGAGTGGAGATCATGTCCTCAGGAACGTCGCGGACGCCCTCGGGGACACGGGCGGGCGCCCGCGCTCACCCGACAGGCGGAGGGACCCGGCCCCGCTTGCCGAGCCCGGCGGGCGGGAGGAGCCTCGAAGGTGAGGGTCCGGCGGCCCGCCCTTCCATCTTGGCCACGGCCCTCGGAGGAGGTCACCATGGGCACCGCGGCAGGCTCCGCCTTCGACACCGAGACCCTGCGCAAGGGCATCGAAGGACGGACCCCGACGACATTGCTGTCGCTCTACGCCGACGACGCGGAGCTGCGCGTCGTCGACCACCAGGCACAACCCAGCCACCCGAGGACGCTGCACGGCCGGGACGAGATCGCCCGGATGCTGGACGACGTCTACAGCAGGGACATGACCCACAAGCTGGAGGAGTGCATCGTCCAGGGCGACCGCGCCGCCTTCAGCGAGTCCTGCCGGTACGCGGACGGCGTGCGCGTTCTGTCCGAGTCGATGATCACGCTGCGGGACGGCAAGATCGTCGAGCAGACCATGATCCAGGCATGGGACGAGTAGGGAGGAAGGCTGCCAGGGTCCAGGTCACCTCCCGGCTGACCTGGACCTTTTCGGCGACGGCACGGCTGGGGAGGTCACGTGCGGCCCGCTCCCGGCTGCCGGCGCCGGCTTCGGCGGCGGGCAGGCGTGTCTGCGTCGCCCTGCTGTGGGGCGCACTGCGGGCAGTGCGCCCCCGCCGTCCTGTCCCGGCTCTCCCGTCTCCACGCGCCGGGCGATCGCGACGCGGCCGCCACCGGTGAGCCGCACCCCGCCCCCCGGGACACGGCGTCGACCGGGGCGGCGGGGGCCTGAGGCGGTGGCGGCAGCCCCGCGTCAGGTCAGTCGAGGGTCCATTTCTGGTTGTCGGCGCCGCCGCACGACCACAGCACGATCGGTGTCCTGTTGGCCGTGGCCGCCCCGTTCGCGTCCAGGCACAGGCCGGCGTTCACGTTGGTGATCGTGCCGTCGCCGTTGACGTTCCACTTCTGGTTGCTCTGCCCGGTGCAGTCCCAGACGACGACCTTGGTGCCGTTGGCGGTGCCGTGGTCGTAGGCGTCGAGGCACTTGTTGCCGTACACCACGAGTTCCTTGCGGGAGGTGTACGTCCAGGCCTGGTTGGAGCCGCCGTTGCAGTCCCAGATCTCGGCCTGCGTGCCGTTGGCGATGGTGGAGTCGAACATGTCCAGACAGCGGCCGGACTGCTTGCCCACGACGAGGCTGCCGTTCGTGCCGGGCAGGGGCCTGACGGTGATGTCCGCGAGGGTGGGGGCGCCGGTGAAGGCGAGCGTGTTGGCGGACCCCTTGGACAGGGCGACCTGCACGGAGATCGTGCCCTGGGCGGAGCCCGTCGGCGGGAAGGAGACCGTCGTCGCGGCCTGTCCGTCGACCTTCAGGGTCGCGACGCGGGGGGTGGCGGCGGTGTTGGTGTAGGCGACGTCGACGACCTTCAGGCCGGTGCTGTCGGCGACCACGCCCGAGAAACCCGACGTGCCGGTGTAGGTGCTGCTCGACGCCTCCGTGCCGCCGGTGACGGTGAGCAGGACCGAGCCCCCCGCCGGGACGTTCGCCGTGTAGCCGGTGGCGTACGCGCCGACGTCGGCGCGGGCCCACGGGTCGCGGACGGTGGCGGAGGCGCCGGTCAGCCCCAGGTCGGCCCAGCGGGCGGTGATGTTCGCGGCGGCGGAGGTGCGGTTGAGCAGCACCACGGCCCGCCGGCCCGAGCCGGCGAGGACCTTTCCGTACACCTGGAGCCCGGCGCCGTCCTCGGCGACCTTGACGCCCTGGAGACCGCGGGCGTCCTGGTCGACGGCGACGACCTCGGGGTTCTTCAGGATGTCCGCCGTCTCCGTCGTCATCGTGGTGAGGTCGTTGCCGGCGAGGAGCGGGGCGCCGGAGATCGCCCACAGGTTCATGTGGGTGCGGTTCTGGGCGGCGGTGAAGCCGCTCATGCCGACCATCAGCATGTCCGGGTCGTTGTAGTAACCGGTGTGCTGGGCGGTGGGGTGCACGTTGCGGTCGTAGTTGGTCAGCAGGTTGGTCATGGACGGCTTGTTGCCAAACAGGATGATGTCGTCGTTGGTCCGCCACATCGCGCCCTGGCCCGGCGCCCAGTTCCACGGGTTCTGCCGGCCCCAGTTGCACAGCGACAGGGTCATCGGGCGGCCGGTCGCGGCCGTGGCCTTCGCGATCGCGCCGCTGATGGACCGGTACGTCGTCGCCGCGTCGAGTCCTTCGGCGTCGCCGCCGCACCAGTCGACCTTCACGAAGTCGAAGCCCCACTGCGAGAACTGCAGCATGTCCTGGTCGTAGTGGCCCTCGCTGCCGCTGCCCGGAGCGGCGGGACGGCCGGTCGGGTAGTAGTAGCCGCAGCCGTCCTTGCCGGCGTCGGTGTAGATGCCGGCCTTCAGACCCTTGCCGTGGATGTAGTCGGCGATGGCCTGCATGCCGCCGGGCCACTCGGACTGGTCGACGGTGATGTTCCCGGCGCTGTCGCGGGTGCCCTGCCACCAGCCCTCGTCGATGTTGACGTACTGGTATCCGGCCGCGGGCAGGCCGGAGGCGACGAACGCGTCGACCTGCCGCTTGATGACGTTGTAGTCGATCTTCGCGGCGAAGCTGTTCCAGGAGGCCCAGCCCATCGGGGCGGCCGGCACGGCGATCTGGCGCGAGGTCGCGGCCTGGGCCGTGCCGGGCTGGACGAACAGCAGGGCGGCGGTCGCCGTCAACAGCAGGGCGAGCACCCGCGCCGCGGCGGATCTGCCACGGCGGAGGACGCGGGAGCGTGGTGGGGGGAACATGTGGCGGCTCCGGGATTCGAACTTTCGATATATCGAACATGGATCGACTGAGCGAACGTGACGCGCGCTGAAAGTAGGGCCGCCGGAGGACAAAGTCAACGGCTGAGACAGAAGTGGCACAACCGCAGCCCGGAGGCCAAGTGGCTCTTTTCGTAAGGTCGTTCGCCCCTCGACGGGCCTCGCGCCGCCATACCGTCCGCCGTGGGAGCGGCGATCACGACGGCGGGATCCCGGGGCGACGTGGCCCCTTTCACGGGGCTGGGCCACGCGCTGGTGCGCGCGGAACACCAGGTCACCCTCGTCACCCATGGACGGTTCGCCCCCTGGTGACCGGCTCGGGGGTGGGCTTCCACACGCCGCCGCTCGATCCGCGGGCCGAGCCGGAGTCCGAACAGGGCCGGGACTGCACCGCAGTGCGACCGGTGCCGGCAAGCTGCTGCGGGTGGGTCGGACGGCCAGGGCGCCGGTCGGCCGGATGACCGACGATCTGCTGACCGCCGCCGGGTCCAGCGACGCCCTGCGGCTGTCCGCCTCGCCGGCTGCGCTGGGGCACGCCATCGCCGAGGGCATGTCCCTGCCAGCCTCGGCCTCTACCTCCAGCCCTTCGCGCCCACCCGGGAGTTCGCGCCCCCGATGCTGGGCGGCGGCTCCTGAGGCGCGGTCGGCGACCGGCTGGCCGCGCACGGCGTCGGCCTGGCCGTAGAGCAGATCTTCGCCCCGGTCGTGCCGACGGTACGCGCCCGGCTGGGCCTGCCCGTCGCGCCCCGCCCTGCCCGTCCGGCGCCGGACCGGCGGGCCCGTCCTGCACGGCTTCAGCCCGCCGGTGGTCCCCGCCCCCGGGACTGGCGCGCGACGCTGGACGTCAGCGGGTGCTGGTGGCCGTACGACCGCGAGACGCGGCCGCCTGCCGCGCACCGGGAGTTCCTGGACGCGGGAGCGCCGCCGGTCTTTCGCCGGCCTGGGCAGCGCTACCGTGCCCGGCCCCCGGCGCCTCAGCGCCGAGATCGTCCGGGCCCTGCGCCGGGCGGGGCTGCGCGGGGTGATCCAGAGCAGCCGGGCCGCTCTCATGGCGGACGGCGACGACATGCTGACCGTCGACGACGTCCCGCACGCGCTGCTCTTCCCGGAGACGGCGGCGGTGGTCCACCACTGCGGCGCGGGCACCACGGCGGCCGGCGTGCGGGCCGAGGTGCCCGCGGTGCCGGTGCCGGTGCCGATCCAGTTCGACGAGGCCTTCCGGGCCGACCGTCCGGTCGCGCTCGGCGTGGCCCCGGCCTCACTCCCCCTGCGCCGGCCGACCGCCGACGCCCTCGCCGCCGCCCTGGTGCGGGCCACCCGGTCCCCCGGAATCCGCGAGCGCGCCCGCGAGCCCGGGGTCCGGGTACGCGCGCAGGACGGGGCGGGGCCCGTGGTGAGAGCGGTGGCCCTGCTGTCGGCCGACCTGCCGGGCGGGCCGAGCTAGGGGTTCTTCCTTTCGAGACCGCCGGAAGGAAGAACCCGGGCGGGCGCGGGGGTCCACCCCGGTGGTCGCAGGGTCCCCAGCAGCTGGCGCACCAGTTCGTCGACCACCTCGTCCAGCGTCGCGTCCACCCAGCCCGCGCTCCAGTCGTGCAGGAGGCCGTTGACGCTGCCGATGAAGGCGGCGGCCGCGAGGCGGTAGTCGCGGGGCGCCGCCTCGCCGCGCTCGGCCGCGGCCGTCGCCTCGGCGCAGATCAGGTCGATCCAGCGGGCGCGCCGGGCCAGGCGCTGTTTCTCCAGGCGGGGGCTCACGCCGACGATCTCGACGAAGGTGATCCGGATCCGGTGCGGGTCGGTGGTGACGTCGGCCGCGTAGGCGCGGAAGATCGCGGTGACGCGCTCGGCGAGCGGCAGGCCCTGCGCGTCGGCGAAGGCGGCCAGGACCGCTTGCTCGGCCCAGTCGTTGACCTGCAGATGCAGCGCCGCCAGAACGTCCTCGAGAGTGCGGAACTCCTCGTAGAACTGGCGCGTCGACAGGCCGGCCGCCTCGCTGAGCGACGCGACCGTGGTGCCGCGGTAGCCGGGCCCGCCGCCGAAGAGCCGCAGTGCGGCCTCCAGGAATCTTTCCCGGCGTTCGGCCTGCCGCTGCTCGGCGGACTTGCCGCCGTAACGGCCGGTCGGCGCTCTGAGCCTGCCCGTCACTGGCCCTCCCTCGTCGCATCGCGCTCCCCCCGCCGCCAATTTTGTCGTGCACGGAGTCTTGTGGCGAAGGGCACCCCTTCCTTACTTTCCAGTAAGTCAACTCTGAACGCATCGGTGTTCAGATTCGGGCGGCCTTCCGCCCTGCCCCCACGCCTTCAGCCACCCAGAGGAGAGAGCAGCATGCCTGCCTTCAGATCCAGGCACCTTTGCTCCGTAGCCGCCGCCCTCGTCCTGACCGTCGCCGCCCCTGCGACCGCCGCCACCGCCACCGCCGCCTCCGACGCCTCGACCGCCGCCGCCCTGCGCGAGGTGCTCTTCGTCGGGAACAACTGGGAGGGCACCGCGGACGTCGTCAAGTCCGGCGGTGACTTCGCCAAGGTCGGCCGGATCAACGTGATCCCCGACAAGGCCGCCCGGATGGCGGAGATCAACGCCGACCCGATCAAGTGGATCTACTTCCAGGCCATCCGCAACGGGGTCGGCGAGGGACACGACCAGTTCGTCGACGACATGTACACCACCCCGGACGGCGCGTCCGTGGTCGTCTCCCGGCCGAGCTTCGCCGACGTCGTCTCCATCGACCTGGCCACCGGGAACATCAACTGGCGCTTCCCGGTGTCCGGTTACCGCTCGGACCACATGGCCGTCTCACCCGACGGCAAGCGGGTCGCGGTCTCCGCGTCGATCTCGAACACCGTGCACGTCCTGGACATCGTCACCGGCAAGCAGCTCGGTTCGTTCAAGACCGGCGACAAGCCGCACGAGAACATCTTCACCAGGGACGGCAAGTACATCTACAACATGGCGATCGGCGACGTGAACACCTCGCTCGACGCGCCGTGGCAGGACTTCACCAAGGGCGACCGCCGCATCACCGTCGTCGACGCGACCACGTACCAGCAGGTCAAGGTCATCGACATGCGGCAGCGGCTGGACGCGATCGGGCTCAAGGACTACTCCGACGCCGTACGCCCCGCGGTGTTCTCGCCGGACGAGTCCAAGCTGTACTTCCAGGTCTCGTTCTTCAACGGCTTCTTCGAGTACGACCTCGCCTCGGACCGGATCACCCGGACGAAGACCCTGCCGAAGAACCCGGCGACCAGCGACGACCGCACGACCTTCGTCAACGACTCGCGTCATCACGGCCTCTCGATGAGCCCCGACGGCAGCAAGCTGTGCGTGGCCGGCACGATGGACGACTACGCGACGATCGTCGACCGCGGCACCCTCCAGGAGGGCCCGCTGGTCACCGCCTCGAAGCCCTACTGGGCCACGGTCAGCGGCGACGGCAAGGACTGCGTCATCTCCGAGAGCGGCGCCGACCAGATCACCGCGATCGACTTCGCCACCGGCCAGAAGGTCCTCTCGGTGCCGGTGGGCGACCATCCGCAGCGGGTCCGGCTCGGCCATGTGGCGGCGAACTGGACCGGAACCGGCAGCTGACGCGCTCCCCGGCGCGGCGGGGGTGGGCAGCGGTGACCGCCGCCCACCCCTTGGTCGTGTCCGGCGTGCTCACCCCGTCTTCTGGGCCGCCCACGCCGACAGTTCCGTACGGGCGGCCGCCAGCAGGGTCGCGGACGGCGCGGCGGCCCCGTTGGTCACCAGTGCGTAGTGCAGGACGCCCGAGTCCTGGGCGCCGAGCAGCAGGCGACGACTGCCCGTGCCGCCCGGTTCGGCGGCCGCGGCGATCTTGCTGGTCGTCGTGTACGCGGGCGGGGCGTACACCGTGCCGAGGTCGGAGACGACCGTGGTCGTGGCGGTCGGGAAGGAGGCCGGCAGGTGCAGTTCGGTGGGCGCCGTGCCGCCGTTCGAACGCCAGACCAGCAGCCCGTACTGGCCGGAGCCGACGAGCTGCCTGGTGTTGGGCAGGGAGCTGGGGACCGGATTCCAGGTGAGCGTGGTGGAGCCGTCGCGGGAGCGGTCCTCGTAGGTGAAGGCGACGGTCGTGCCGGAGGTGGCGCTCGGGTAGATCCGGTCCAGCAGCCGGGCGTCCTGCCGCAGGGCCACCGCCCCGCCATCGTCCAGGCGTACGGCGGAGAGGTCTTCGTCGTTCCAGGCGTCGCCGGTCGTGCGCACCTTGTCGGGGTTGTCGTTCATCAGCTCGTGGTGGCGGCCGTTGTAGATGTCCCACTGCCACTGCGAGCCGGACAGCACCGGGCCCGAAGTCGCCGGAGCGGTCCACCAGTTGGCGCCCTTCACGCGGGAGTCGAGGCCCTGGTACATCGCCTTCAGGACGGTCGGCGCCTTGCCGGCGGTGTTGCCGTTCAGCGGGTGGCCGAACTCGCTGACGATCGCGGTCGTCCCGGCGGTGGAGGCGCGGTCGCGGACCGTGCCGAGGTCGCCGACGTACTGGCCGTCCGCCGCGTTGCCCCACATCAGGATGCCGGAGATGGCCTTCTGGTCGTAGAAGTGGGTGTTGAAGACATAGCGGGAGCCGAGCGCGCCCGCGTCGAGGAGGCCGCCCTCCTCCTTGCTGACGTTGCCGTTCCAGAACAGGTTCGGCTCGACGAGGGCGGGCTTGTCGGCCCAGCCGGCCGCGTCCATCCGGGCCCGGAACCTCACGTAGAAGGGCCACAGCAGGTCGCGTTCCCAGGTGCGGCTGGTCTGGCCGGAGTCGTAGGCGCCGGCGTAGGGCTCGTTGTAGGGGTCGAAGCCCAGGACGCCGGCGAACTCCTCGGCGGTGAGGTTGGCCTTGACGTACGTCATGGTCTGCTGGGCGGTTGCCAGGAAGGAGTCCTGGAGGCCGTGGTCGTTGTGCCAGAAGTCGTGCTGGGCGGCCTTGACCGCGCCGTTCTGGGTGATGTTCTGCCCCCAGAGCAGGCAGATCCCGCAGGACTCGTTCGGGTAACCGCCCAGATCCACCGCCCACTTGGGCGCCCCGTCGCCGGTGTACCAACTGCCCGCGTTGAACAGCCAGCGGGAGTAGAGGTCCTGGTGGAAGTCGGGGTAGACCCGGATGCCGGCGTCGAGGAAGGCGCGCATCTGGTCGGTGGCGGCGGCCAGGTAGGCGGTGTCGACCTGGCCGCGCGCCGGTTCGGCGTAGGCCCAGGAGAGCAGGAAGCGCACGGAGTTGCCGCCGCCGAGGGCGCGCAGGGCCGTCGCCGACTTCCTGGCGTCGGCGACGGAGGCGAAGGGCAGGCCCTTGTTCTCGGCGAGCTTGGTCTCGCCGGAGACGTTGTAGCCGCGCAGCACGACCTCGCGGCCGTTGCCGTCGACGAAGCGGCCGCCCGACACGGTGAGCGCCGTGCCGTCGAAGGAGAGGGAGTCGGGGATCGTGGCGGCGGTGGCGGCGGTGGCGGCCGTGGGGCCCGCCACCGTCAGGAAGCCGCAGAGTCCGCAGAGGACAACCAGAACAGCGAGCAGACGAGCCCGGATATTCGGCATGTCCACTACAGTCCGGTGATTTCCGGACACCGTCAATACCTTCTGACCCACGAGTAAGTTGGCTTTCTGTCAGCTCAGTTGGCCACCCGACCCGTCACGCGCAACAGGTACTCCTCACGGTGGAGCGGATTGTGGTCGGTGCGCGGTCGCTCCGGGAGCGTCCCGTGGACGACGGGCGCGTAGTGGTCGAAGCCGCTCTCCCACTCGCCCTCCCCCCGGGTCAGCGCGGGAATGCGCTGTTCGAGGCCGTGCACCCGGGCGGCGGGCACCGCGCCCTCCAGCACGCAGCGCGCCCCCCTGACGTCCGTCGTGCGGGGCACGGCGCGCAGGCCGGCCAGCACCGGCAGCAGCGCGCCCAGCGTGTCGGCCGGGGCCTCGACGCGGAAGCGGTGCATGGGCTCGTGGACCCGCGTGCCGGCGCGGCGCAGCGCCTCGGCCAGAACCAGCGGAGTCAGACCGCGGAAGTCGTAGCCCGTGCTCGACATGCTCTTGTCGAAGCCCTGGTGGGCGTGGCTCTGACGGGGCCAGTAGCCGCAGTGGGTCATCGCGACGGCGCAGTCGGTCACCTGCCAGCCGTGCAGGCCCTGGCCCAGCGTCTCGCGGACGCTGTCCTCGACCGCCTTGAAGAAGGCGTACGGCATCGAGCCCAGTTCCACCTCCAGGCCGAAGCGCACCCCGCTGCCCGCCGGGGCCGGCTCGACGCGCAGGCCCACGGTGGCGAGGAACGGGTTGGCGTCCTTCTTGATGAACTCGGCGGCGGCTCCGACGCCCACCGGACGCTCCACGCACAGGGGCGTCGTCTCACGGAAGTCGACCGCCAGACCGTGGTCCTCGGCGAGGGTGGCCTGGAGGACCTCCTTCTGCACCTCCCCGTAGAGCGACACCGACGTCTCCCGCCGGACCTCGTCGTGACGCAGGCCGATCAACGGATCCTGCTCGGCGAGCCGGGTGAGGGCGAGGTGAAGGGAGCGCCGGTCGACGCCCGGCCCCGGCACGACGACCGTCTCCAGGGTCGGCGGCGCGAAGAAGCGCCGTCGTTCGTCGCGGGGTTCGCCCAGACAGTCGCCGACCCGGGCGTCGACGAGGCCCCACAGCCGGGCGATCCGGCCCGCGGCCACCTCCTCCTGACGTACGTCCGTGCCCTGGTCGAAGACGCTGATCGCGGTGACCCTGCCCGCGTCCTCACCCCGGCCACGGCCGTCGCCGCCGCCGAGGGGGACGCGGTCGCGGACGCGCAGGACGCCGGAGAACAGACGGACGTAGGCGATCTTCTCGCCGGCCGGGCCCCGCTCCACCTTGAAGACCGTGCCGGACGGCGGCCCGTCGCGGTCGCCGTCCGCGCCGGGCAGCAACTCGGCGATCCCGGCGACGAGTTCGGGCACCCCGGCGCCGGTCGTGGCGGAGCCGAAGTAGACCGGGTGGACGAAGGCGCGGCGGGTCTGGTCGAGGAGGGCCTCCCGGACCCGCTCCTGGGTGACGACGCCGTCCACGTACGCGGACAGCAGGGCGTCGTCGTGGTCGGCGAGGACCTCGACAGCGGGCTCGAGCGCCGGTTCGACGGCGGTGAAGGCGGCCGCAGCCGTGCCCGGCCCCGTGACGGAGCCCATCGGGACGACCCGTGCGGACAGCCGCTCGGTCAGCTCCCGCAGGACCCCCTCGTCGCGTGCGCCGCGACGGTCGATCTTGTTGACGAAGACGAGGGTGGGGATGCGCAGCCGGCGCAGGGTCCGCATCAGGATCCTGGTCTGCGCCTGGACCCCCTCGACGGCCGAGACGACGAGCACCGCGCCGTCGAGCACGCAGAGCGCCCGCTCCACCTCGGCGATGAAGTCCGGGTGGCCGGGGGTGTCGATCAGGTTGACGGTGACGTCGTCGATCCGGAAGGAGACGACGGCCGACTTGATGGTGATGCCGCGCTGCCGCTCCAGCGCGAGGGTGTCGGTCCGGGTGCTGCCGGCGTCGACGCTGCCGAGTTCATCGATGACGCCGACCGAGTGCAGCAGCCGTTCCGTGAGGCTGGTCTTACCCGCGTCGACATGGGCGAGAATCCCGAGATTGAGCACGTGCACGAAGCGTCATGTCCTTTGAAATGGGGGTGATTCCTTCCTGCTGGGTGGACATGAACGGTGTGCGCATCGGTGCTCCTGGGATCTTTCGGCGAGTGGGTACCCTGCGCAGTGCAGCAGACCGGCGAGCGGGGCCGCAACGGATTAACGTGCGGACATGCGCGACATTCTTCCGGTGCTGAACGGGTGGTACACCGCCGGTGCGCCGTTCGGTCTCGCCACGGTGGTCGCCGTCGCCGGCAGCGCGCCACGCGAGCCGGGCGCGGCGATGGCGGTGGGGCCCGACGACGAGGTCGTGGGCAGCGTGTCCGGGGGCTGTGTGGAGGGCGCGGTGTTCGAGCTGGCCCGGGAGGTCGTCGCCGACGGCGCGGCCCGGCTGGAGGTCTTCGGATACGACGACGAGGACGCCTTCGCCGTCGGACTGACCTGTGGCGGCGAGATCTCGGTGCTGGTGCGGGCCGTCTCGCCCCGCCTCGACCCGTCGTTCGGCGCGGTCGCGGAGTCGGTGGCCGCGGGCGAGCCGGTGGCCGTGGCCTCGGTCGTCGACGGCCCGGCGCCCCGCGGGGCGGTCCTCGCCGTCTGGCCCGACCGCGTCCGCGGCGCCCTGGGCACGGAGGGCCTGGACGCGGCCGTCACGGCCGACGCGCGCGGCGAGCTCGCCGTGGGCGCCACCACCATGCGCCACTACGGACCGCAGGGCCGCCGGCGCGAGGACGACGTCTCGGTCTTCCTGCACTCCTTCGCGCCGCCGCCGCGCATGCTGGTGTTCGGCGCCGTCGACTACGCGGCCGCCGTGGCCCGCGTCGGGGACTTCCTCGGCTACCGCGTCACGGTGTGCGACGCCCGCCCGGCCTTCGCGACCCCCCGGCGCTTCCCGCCGGGCGTCGACGTGGTCGTGGACTGGCCGCACCGGTACCTGAACGGCACGGACACCGACGCCCGCACGGTGATCTGCGTGCTGACCCACGACCCGAAGTTCGACGTGCCGCTGCTGGAGGCTGCGCTGCGCCGGCCCGCCGCCTACATCGGGGCGATGGGAAGTCGCCGTACGCACGACCGGCGCCGCGCCCGGCTGGTGGCGGCCGGGCTCACCGAGCGCGAGCTGTCCCGGCTGCGCTCACCGATCGGGCTGGATCTGGGGGCCCGGACGCCCGAGGAGGTGGCCGTGTCGGTGGCCGCCGAGATCGTCGCGCTGCGCTGGGGCGGCAGTGGCGCTCCGCTGACGCTCGCGCGGGGGCCGGTCCATCGCTGACGGCCGTGCCGTCACGCGCGGTCCGCCCGGTGGTCCGCGACGATCTGCTCCAGGTGGTGCAGCGCCGCCGTGATCCGGGCCGGGTGGTCGCGGAAGAACGGGTCGTCGGGGACCGGCAGCGACCCGGCCAGCGCCCAGCCCCGGGCCCGCGCCCAGGTGGCGTCGTCGGCGCCGACCGCCTCCCGGAACACCGGGCGGGCCTCGGCGGGCAGGAACTTCCACGCGGGCTGCAGGTCCACGGCGGGGTCCGCCACCGCCAGCGTCCCGAAGTCGATGACCGCGCCGAGCCTGCCCTCGCGCAGGAGCAGGTTGCCCGCGTCCAGGTCGCCGTGGATCCACACCGGCGGCTTGCGCCAGGCCGGCGCGGCCAGGGCCGCCTCCCAGACCCGGGTGAGCGCGTCGGCATCGACCAGGCCGGTCTCCTTCAGCGCCGCGATCTTGGGCCGCACCCGGCTCTCGTGGGCGATCGAGTCGCGGTCGTCGCCCAGCGGGACGCCCCGGAAGGCGTTGCCGGGCTGCGGCCCCGGGCCCCCGGTGGGGTCGGCGGCATGCAGGGCGGTGAGAAAGCCGGCGAGGTCGCGGGCGGTGCGCACCGGGTCGACGAGCGCCTCGGGCGTGGCCGTCTCCCCCTCCAGCCAGCGGTACACCGACCACGGGTAGGGGTAGCCCTCGCCGGGCGCGCCCTGGGCGGCGGGCTCCGGGACGGGCAGCGGCAGCAGGGGCGCGAGCCGCGGCAGCCAGCGCTGCTCCCGGGCGACCTGACCGGCCCAGTGCGCGTGGCGTGGGAGCCGGACGGACAGTTCGTCGCCGAGGCGGAAGGTGGCGTTGTCCATGCCGGACCTCGGCACGGGGACGACGGGGAGGCGGGCCCAGTGCGGGAACTGCGCGGCGAGCAGACGGCGTACGAGCGCGGTGTCGATGAGCACGTCTGCCATGTCATCCGGCGCCGACCGTGACGTCCACCGGTTTTTTCGATGCGAAAAACGACTGTTGGTCCGTTATGGAAGGTTGTGAGGTGGGTAGGCGACCAGCACGGACAGGGATGCACGTCCTCTGCCCTTCGTCCAGCGAAGGAAGGAGGTCCGTTGAAGCAACGCACACCCGCAAGTACCGGGCCGCCCCCGACCTTCTCGGCCGGGAGCGGCCCGGCCTCTGTCCGGCCCCCGGGGGAATCCCGGTTCAGCGCGTCGGCAGCCGGTGCAGCACGACGTCCGTGAGACGGCCGTCCGCCGCGGTGGCGGTGAGATAGGTGCAGTGCGGCTGACGGCGGCGGTCGGTCGGCGAGCCGGGGTTGAGCAGACGCAGCCCGCCGGGGGCGGTGGTGTCCCAGGGGATGTGGCTGTGGCCGAAGACCAGGACGTCCAGGTCCGGGAAGCGGGCGGCGCAGCGGGCCTCCCGGCCCTGGGCCGGGCCGGTCTCGTGGACGACCCCGAAGCGCAGCCCTCCCAGTTCGGCCCGGGCCACCTCGGGCAGCCTCGCGCGCAGGTCCGGCCCGTCGTTGTTGCCGTGGACGCCGACGACCGCGCGGCTGCGGCTCTCCAGCAGGTCGAGGGTGGCCGTGTCGACCCAGTCCCCGGCGTGGATCACCACGTCCGCCCGCGGAAGCTCCTCCAGCAGGGCGGCGGGCAGCGCTTTGGCGCGCTTGGGGAGGTGGGTGTCGGCCATCAGCAGAAGACGCACGGCGTCAGGATACGAAACCGGCGCCGCGGGACGGATCAGGACAGGTGGGGCGTCGGCGGCGGGGTTAGCATCGGGCCACGCGCACCCGCCGTTCCGCGCGCGGCAGAGCGATCCAGCAAGGGGGCCAGGAGCCCGATGCCGGTCAAGGTCAGCGTCATCGTCCCCGTCCACGACCCCGGTCCTCGCATCGAGACGTGCGTCGCCTCGCTGCTCGGGCAGTCGCTCCCGCCCGGCGAGTACGAGGTGATCTTCGTCGACGACGGCTCCACCGACGCCACCCCCGCCCTGCTCGACGCGCTCGCCGCCGAGGACGCCCGGGTGCGTGTCGTCCACCAGGAGAACTCCGGCCGGCCGGGCGGGCCCCGCAACGTCGGCATCGACGCCGCCCGGGGCGAGTACGTCATGTTCGTCGACGACGACGACCGCCTCGGCGACGAGGCCCTGGAGCGGATGTACGCCTACGGGGTCGCGAACGACGCGGACGTCGTCGTCGGCAAGTCGGCCGGTCACGGGCGCTCGGTGCCGGTGGAGCTGTTCCGCGCGAACCGCCCGCGCGCCGACGTCGCGAACGCGCCGCTCATCGACAGCCTCACCCCGCACAAGATGTTCCGACGGGCGTTTCTGGAGCGCACCGGGCTGCGCTTCCCCGAAGGGCGCCGCCGCCTGGAGGACCATGTCTTCGTCACCGAGGCCTATCTGCGCGCGGACAACGTCTGCGTGCTCGGCGACTACGTCTGCTACTACCACGTGCGACGGGACGACGGCTCGAACCTGAGCCTGCGGCGGCCCGATCCGGTGGGCTACTTCAAGGACGTGCGGGAGGCCCTCGACGTCGTCGAGCGGTACACCGCGCCGGGTCCGGTGCGAGACAGCCTGTTCCGGCGCTGGCTGCGCGTGGAGATGGTCGAGCGGCTGCGCGGCCGGCGCTTCCTGGACCTGCCCGAGGACTACCGCAGGGAACTGTTCGCGGAGATCCACGCGGTGGTCGTCGAACGGTTCGGGCCGGGGGTCGCCGCGCCGCTGCAGCCCGCCCAGCGGGTCGTCGCCGCGCTGGCCGCCGAGGGACGCTACGACGACGTCGTCGCGTTCGCGCAGTGGGAGACGGGCGTCGCGCTCGCCGTCGGCCCCGAGGACGTCGCCTGGCAGGAGGGCGTGCTGCGGATCGTCTTCACCGCCGAGCTGACACACGACGGCGGGCCGATGGCCTTCCCGTCCGCCGCCGGCTCACCGCGGTGGCCACCGCGGGATCTCGCCGGGGCGGTGCGCCTGCTGGGCGCGGAGACCGTGGACCGGTTCGACCGGACCGTGCCCGACCTGCTGCTGCGCGAGCGGACCGGCTCGGCGCAGTACCTTCAGCCGGTGGAGGTGGTCCGGGAGACCGTGCCGACCGGCGACGGCAGCCGGGTGCGGCTCGTCCTGCGGGCCACGGCTGTCCTCGACCCGGCGACCGCGGTCAGCGGCGACGCGCCCGGCGAGGGCCTGTGGGACATGTGGGTGCGCGTGCGCCTGGGCGGCTGGACGCAGGA
This sequence comes from Streptomyces sp. LUP30, assembly GCF_001746365.1. Lineage (GTDB taxonomy): Bacteria > Actinomycetota > Actinomycetes > Streptomycetales > Streptomycetaceae > Streptomyces. The sequence goes on along the minus strand of NZ_MJAJ01000009.1, from coordinate 159,675 downwards.
GGTGCGGCTGGGCCCGGCGGCCCGCCACGGCCGGCCCGCTCCGCCCGCCGCGGTGGTGGCGGGCCGTGTGGTGCTGCCCTACTGGACGGAGCGGCACGCGAGTCTCGCGCTGGACGTCGGCCACGCCACGAAGCGGCTCGGTCTGGGCCGGGTGGCGGCCGGGGACGTGAGCGTCGAGGAGGACCGGTTCTGGGTGGTCCTGCCCCTGCATGTGCCGGAGAGCGCCGACGCCGTGCTGCGGCTGGTGCCGGCGAAGCCGGGCGTCGCCTGGGAGGTGGTCGCCGCGCTGTCCCCGGGCGGGCGGCTGGAGGCCGTCCTGCCGGTCGACGGCCTCAGGGGCCGGACCTGGCTGACGGCGGTGTGCCTCACGCCCGAAACGGAGGGGGCGCGTTTTCACCCGCTGCCCTTCGCCCTGCACGTCGATCAGGACGGCGTCCTCGTGGTCCCGGCGCCCCAGCCGGGCGGCGCACGGCGACTGGCCCGGAGGGTGCGCCGTGCGCTGTACCAGGTGCTCGGCAGGGGAACGCCGCGCGGCGGGTGAGCCCGCGGCCGGGCAGAGCCCGCCGGCGCGGGGCGCCGGGGCGTCCGGTCCTCGTCGCACGCCCGTCCGCGCGCCGCGCGGTCCTGAACCGTCGTGCGCAGCGGCCGATTCCGGCGCTCCGTGTCGCCGGCCGGTCAGTCCTCGCCCCGGATGATGTTGCTCTCCGGGCCGGGCTGCGTCCCGGACGCCGCCACCGCCGCCAGACAGGTGCGCGGCGCCGCGGGGGCGCGGCGCACCCGGCGGGCCGTGGCCCACCCCGTCTCGGGACGGCGGGTCGCGGGTTTCTCCTCGGTGTGCGCGGTCACGACAGTTCAACACCCTTCTGTTCTTTCGGCGCCCTGTCGGCGACAGGGCCGGTGCGGCGGCTCAGCCCGCTCCCGGACCGCCGCTGCCGAACGAGCCGCCGGAGCCTTCCTCCCAGCGGGGGCGGCGCTGGTCGGCGCTCTCCCGGCTGCCGGTGGTCCGCAGCTCGTGCGGCGTGAGACGTTCGCCCTCGTCGGTCGCCCGCGGCATCTCGTTGGGTTCGCGGGTACGGCTCTCGTGGGTCCGTCCGGACGCGGGCATCCGGGGCTGTTCATGCGGCTTCGGCGGTGCGGGCTCGCTCTTGCGGATCTTGTGGCCGAGCCGGAAGGCCCAGATCAGACCGCCCACGAGCACCAGTCCGACGACGATGAACGCGACGGTGGCCAGGGCGGACCTTCCGGATGCCGCGAGGTAGGCGGAGGCGAAGTTGTCCATGGCCGCCGGGTACCCTGCCCGGGCCCGCGGACACCTGGCGGCCCGGCGCACGGCCCGGCGGCGCTGCACGGCGGTGCGCGGCGTGCGGCGGCTCAGCCGCGCAGCACCAGCTCGCTCCACACCTGCTTGCCGCCGCTGACCGGCACGGACCCCCAGGCGTCGGACATCGCCTCGACGAGGAGGATGCCCCGGCCGCCGGTGGCCTCCCAGCCCGGGTCGGTCGGCTTGACGGGCGTCCGGGGAGAGGCGTCCGTGACGGCGACGCGCAGCCGGCTGCCGATCAGGGTGAGGTCCAGGCGGACCGGGCCGCCGGTGTGCACCAGGGCGTTGGTGACCAGCTCGGAGACGACGAGCAGGGCGGCGTCCATCGCGGTCTCGGTGACGCCCCAGCCGCGCAGGGTGCGCCGGGTGAAGCGGCGGGCGTGCCGGGAGGCCTCGGGCACCCGCCACACCGTCCAGCCCTCGCGCAGGGGTTTGACGGCCATGCCGTCGTAGCGCATGAGGAGCAGGGCCACGTCGTCGCCGCGGTGGGCGTCGCCGAGCAGGGCGTCGGCGACGAGTCCGAGCTGGGCGGGGTCGGACGCCGACAGTCCACGGGCGAGCCGGGCCAGGCCGGTGTCGATGTCCAGGTCGGCGGACTCCACGAGCCCGTCCGTGGTCAGGGCGATGACGGCGCCAGGCGACAGCCGCAGCGGCGTCATCGGGAACTCGGCCTGGGGCAGGACGCCCAGCGGCGGGCCGCCGTCGGTCTCGGCGATGTCGGTCGAGCCGTCCGGGTGGCGCACGACGGGAGGCGGGTGCCCGGCCCGCACGCACCAGGCGGTGCCGTCCTCCATGCCGACGTCGACGTAGCAGCAGGTGACGAAGAGGTCGGTCTCCAGTTCCAGCAGGAGCCGGTTGGCGTGGGAGACGACCACGTCGGGCGGATGGCCCTCCGCGGCGTAGGCGCGCAGGGCCGTGCGCATCTGCCCCATGAGGGTCGCTGCGGCCGCGCTGTGGCCCTGGACGTCGCCGATGACGAGGGCCACATGGTGGTCGGGCAGCGGGATGACGTCGTACCAGTCGCCGCCGACCTCCAGGCCGGCGGTGGCGGGCAGATAGCGTGCGACGGCGACCGCGCCGGGCAGCACGGGCAGCCGGCGCGGCAGCAGCTGGCGCTGCAGCATGGCGACGAGTTCGTGCTCGGCGTCGAAGGCGTGGGCGCGCATCAGGGCCTGCCCGGCGAGGCCGGCGGAGGCGGTGAGCAGGGCGCGTTCGTCGGGCCCGAAGTGGTGCGGCCGGTCCCAGCCGATGAGGCAGGCGCCCGCCGTGCGACCGCCGGCGGACAGCGGCAGGACGGCGAGTCCGCCGGGACCGACCCCGGCCAGGGCCGGTTCCAGGACGGTGCCCGCGGGCCAGATCCGGGCGCGGCCCTCCCGCAGGGCGGCGGCGAGGGTCGGCATGGCGCGCACGGACGCGTCCGGCCACTCGGTGCGCCACTCCAGCCGCCACAGCGCGGGCCAGGACTGTGGCTCGGGCGGATCGAGGACGGTGACCACGAGCCGCTCGCCCTCCACCTCGGCGAGGGCGATCCGGTCGGCCTGCAGGGGCTTGCGCAGCGCGGCGACGACGGCCTGGCTCACGTCGCGGACGGTGCCGGCGGTGGCGAGCGCCGCGGCCAGCCGCTGTACCCGGGCCACGTCGGTGACCTCGTCGCGCAGGGCCGAGGCGTCGGCGACGGTGCCGACCAGCCGCGCCGCCCGGCCGTCGCCGCCGGGCAGCAGCCGGCCGCGCAGCCGCAGCCACCTCGGCGGCCCGGTGGGCTGGAGCACCCGGAACTCCAGCTCGCGGTCGCCGATCGTCATGTGGTCGGCCTCGACGACGGACATCAGCGAGGGCAGGTCCTCCGGGACCGCGCGCCCGAGGAGGGTCTCCACCCGGCCGTCGAAGTCGGCGCGGGGCATCCGGAACAGCTCCAGGATCTCGTCGCCGACCTCGACCCGGCCGGTGTCCATGGCCAGGCTGAAATCGCCCGCGCGCAGTTCCTCGCCCTCGGCGGGGGCGACCGCGGCGGGGAAGGCGACGACCTCGGCGACCAGCTCCAGACAGGCCCGGGCGTCGGCGTCGAAGCCGTCGGGCCGCTCGCTGAGGACGAGCAGACAGCCCGCGCCGTCACGCAGGGGCAGGGCAGCCAGGTGGACGTCCCGGGCGGGCATCCGCCGTGCCTCCGGGCAGTCGGCGAGCCCCGCCGGACCGAGCCACACGGGCCGTCCGGTGCGGTGGGCGTCGGCGGCCGGTGAGCGGCCGTCCAGCGGATAGCTCTCGCGCAGCCCGTACAGGGTCCGCGGCACGCCGGCCGCCTCGGCCAGGCAGAGCAGGTCGCCACCGGCCCCGGACGTGTAGACGGCGGCGACGGCCGCGCCCGCGAAGACGAGCGCCTGTTCGAGGGTGCGGCGCACCCGGTCCGGTGCGGCGAGATCGGCCGTGATCGTCTTGAGGGCGATTTCGGCACGCGAAAGTCCCGTTCTGCGCTCCGCGGCACCCTCACTGACCACGACCGCAATTACAGCGCCATCGCGGTCCGCGCGCAGCCCCTGTGCCCGTTTCGGGGCGGCGGAAGGGACGGAAGGGCCGGCCGCGGGGGGCGTCGGGCGGCCCGTGCTCGAACGAAGCCGAACAGGTCTTTACGCGTGCGTTCCGCACGGTGAGCTCGTGACAGGCGTGACTGTCCGCGCCCCCCTGGGGCTTGCGAGGCTCTTGGCGGGCCCACGGAGGGGGACGCATGGACAAGCGGTACGAGGTGTACGCGCTGGCGGACACGCACTTCTACGAGACGCCCGACCGGCTGAACGCCGGCGGGAGCGGGACCGCTCCGCTGTACGACACGGCGCGCCGGCCGGTCCCCGAGGGCTGGACGTCGGCGCGGATCGGCGACTGGCTCACGCTGACGCCGCTCGACACGGACGGCTCCCCGGCGCCGGGACCGGCCCAGGGATGGAAGATCCACGCCTCGGCCACCCGGGCGAACGCGGAGCGGATCGCCGCGATCGTGTGGGACTACTGCGTCGCGCGCCGCATCCCCTTCAAGTTCGTGCCGGGGCCGCACCTGCTGCATCTGCGCAACACCAAGTACGCGGGCCGCGACACGAGCGGCAAGTTCGTCACCGTCTACCCGGCGGACGAGGAGCAGCTGCACACGGTCCTGCGCGAGCTGGGCGCCCTGCTGGAGGGCTGCGAAGGCCCCTACATCCTCACCGATCTGCGCTGGCACGAGGGCCCGCTCTACGTCCGCTACGGCGCGTTCGCACGGATGTTCGTCGTCGACGACCGCGGCTCGCTGGCGCCGGCGGTGCGTGACGGCGAAGGGAATCTGGTGCCGGACCGGCGGGCGCCCTCCTTCCAGGTGCCGCCGTGGGTGACGCTGCCGGCGTTCCTGGAGCCGCACCTCGTGGCCCGCAACACCACGACGGTGGGCGACCTGCCGTACCGCATCGAGAAGGCGCTGCACTTCTCCAACGGCGGCGGGGTCTACGCGGGCACCGACACCCGCGACGGCAGCAAGGTGGTGCTGAAGGAGGGCAGGCCGCACGCAGGGCTGGCCTCGGACGGGGCGGACGCCATCGTCCGGCTGGAGCGCGAGAAGCGGGCGCTGGAGGCGGTGTCCGGCACCGGCGTGGTCCCGGAGGTGCGCGACTGGTTCCTGCTCGGCGACCACCGCTTCCTCGTGATGGACCTCGTCCCGGGACGGCCTCTGAACTCGTTCTTCGCCGAGCGGCACCCGCTGCTGTCCCCCGACCCGGATCCGGCGGCCGTCGCCGCGTACACCGCGTGGGCGGTGCGCATCCACCGGGCGGTGGAGCAGGCGGTGGAGAAGGTGCACGCGCGCGGGATCGTCTTCAACGACCTGCACGTCTTCAACATCATGGTGGCGCCCGACGAGGAGTCGGTGCACCTGATCGACTTCGAGGCGGCCGCCCCGGCCGAGGAGAACGGCCGCCAGGTCGTGGCGCACCCGGGCTTCTTCGCCCCGCCCGACCGCCGGGGCGCCGACGTCGACCGGTACGCGCTGGCGTGCTTACGGCTCGCCCTGTTCCTGCCCGTCACCACGCTGTTCGTGGTCGACCGGGGCAAGGCGGCCCATCTGGCCGAGGTGATCGCCGAGCAGTTCCCGGACGTGCCGGCGGAGTTCCTCGACGAGGCGGTCGCGGAGATCACCCGTGACGTCGGGGAGGTGTCGCAGGAACCGCACCGGCGCGGGCCCGCGGATTCGCCGCGCCCCACGCGCGTGGCGTCGGCGCCGGCCCTGCGGGTGGAACCCGCCGACTGGCCGCACAGCCGTGACTCGATGGTGAAGGCGATCCTCGCCTCGGCCACCCCGGATCGCGACGACCGGCTCTACCCCGGAGACGTCGCCCAGTTCTCCGACGGCGGCGGACTGGGCCTGGCGCACGGCGCGGCCGGCGTGCTGTACGCGCTCCGGGCCACCGGCGCCGAACGTCACGACGAGGGCGAGCGCTGGCTGCTGGACCGCACCGCACCGCCGCCGACGGGCACCCCGCTGGGGCTCTACGACGGCCTCGCCGGCGTCGCCCACGTGCTGGACCTGCTCGGTCACCGGCAGCGCGCGCTCGACCTGATCGACGGCATCCTGCGTGAGCGGTGGCAGAACCTGTCCTCCGACCTGCACGGGGGTCTGGCCGGACTGGGGCTCGTCCTCGCCGACCTGGCGCGCCGCACCGGCGAGCCGGAGCTGCGCGCACGGGCCGCCGAGGCCGCCGACATCGTCGTGCGCCGTCTGGCCGAACCCGTGCCGGACACGCCCCGGCGGCGCGCCGGGCTGCTGCGGGGAGCGAGCGGGCCCGCGCTGTTCCTGCTCCGGCAGTACGAGGCGACCGGCGAGCGCGCGCTGCTGTCGGCGGCGGACGTCGCCCTGCGCCGTGACCTGGCGGCCTGCGTGGAACGCGAGGGGGGCTCGCTGGAGGTCGACGAGGGATGGCGGACCCTGCCCTACCTCGGCGACGGCAGCGTGGGCGTGGGGGCGGTGCTCGACGATGCTCTGGTCCGTCTCCCGGACCCCGGCGGGGAGTTCGCCCGGGCCCGGGCCGGCGTCCTGACCGCGGCCACGTCCCGCTTCTACGCACAGCCCGGCCTCTTCCAGGGCCGCGCCGGGATGATCCTGCACCTGGCCCGTACCACCGCCGAAGGCGCGACCCGGGCACGGCTCGACGAGCAGATCGACGCGCTGGGCTGGTTCGCGATGTCCTACCAGGGCCAACTCGCCTTCCCCGGACACCAGATGATGCGGCTGTCCATGGACCTCGGCACCGGCACCGCGGGCTGTCTGCTCGCCCTGGCCGCCGCCCTCGACCCCGACGGCGCGGGCGCCGACGCCCACCTGCCGTTCCTTCCGCCGCCGCACCGGCGGCCCTGATGACGCGGCTCCGCGGCAACGACGGAGTCGTGACGCAACCCCGTCCCCACGGGACGAGACATCCAACCGACGAAAGGACACACCATGGCCCTTCTCGACCTGCAGACGATGGAATCCGACGAGCACAACGGCGGCGGCGGCAACAGCACCGTCAGCCTGCTGTCCTGCGTCAGCGCGGCGAGCGTCATCCTCTGTCTGTGACCCGCACGTCGTGCTGAAGGCCCCGGGCGGTCCGCTCCTCAGGGAGAGGGCCGCCCGGGGTCCTGCCGCCCCGGGAACCCGAAGGAAGCGCGGGACCAGGATGCCGATGGACCGGACGACCGGTGAACTGCTGCGCACCGCCACCCGGCACAGCGCCGGACGCTGCGTGGCCCTGTGCCTGGTGAGCGTCGCGGCGACGGGCGCCGGGCTGCTGCTGCCCGCCGCCCTGGGCCGCACCCTCGACCTGCTGATCGTCCACGCCCCCGCGACCCGCTGGGTGCTGTACTGCGCCGCCCTCCTCGCCCTGCTGACGCTGCTGGACGCCCTGGAGACCGTGCTCGCCGGCACCCTGGACGCCCGCACGGCCGCCTTCCTGCGCCGCCGCGTCACCCGGCACATCCTGGCCGTGGGCCCGCGCGCCGCCGACCGCTTCGGCGCCGGCGACCTCGTCGCGCGCGTCGTGGGCAACGCGGCCCAGGCCGGCACGGCGCCCGGCTCCCGCGCCGCGTTGCTGGCCGCGCTCGCCGGGCCCGTCGGCGCCGTGGTGGCGCTGGCCCTCGTCGACCCGTGGCTCGCGGCCGTCTTCCTGGCCGGGGCCCCGGTCCTGACCCTCCTGCTGCGCACCCTCGCCCGGGACACCTCGGTCTGCGTGGCGGACTACCAGCGGGAGCAGGGACGGATCGCGGCCGCGCTCACGGAGGCGGTCGCCGGGGCCCGCACGATCCGCGCCGCCGGCACGGCCGACCGCGACACCGCCCGCATCCTGCGTCCGCTGCCCGCACTGTCCCGGGCGGGACTGCGCATGTGGCGGGTCCAGGGCCGGGCCGCCGCGCAGGCGGTCGCCGTGGCGCCGCTGCTGCACCTCGGGGTCGTCGCCGTCGCGGGCGTGCTGCTCACCCGGCATCGGCTGTCGGCGGGTGACGTCCTCGCCGCCTCGCGCTACGCGGTGCTCGCGACCGGCGTGGGCGTGCTGGTCGGGCAGCTCTCGGGCCTGGTCCGGTCCCGGACCGCCGCCGCGCGCCTGGGCGAGGTGCTGGACCAGCCGGCGCCCGCCCACGGCGACCGGCGTCTGCCGGTGGACGGCACGGGCCGGCTGGAGCTTCGCGGGGTCACCGCCCGGCGCGGCGGGCGCACCGTGCTGGACGGCGTCGACCTGGTCGTGCCCGGCGGGCGGACGCTGGCCCTGGTGGGCCGCTCGGGCGCCGGGAAGTCGCTGCTGGCGGCGCTGGCCGGCCGACTCGCCGATCCGGACGCGGGGGAAGTGCTGCTGGACGGCGTGCCGCTGTCCGCGCTCCCCCGGGACGAACTGCGCGCGGCGATCGCCCAGGCCTTCGACCGCCCCGCGCTGCTGGGCGCGACCGTCGAGGCCACGATCGCGCTCGGGCCGCCGGGCCGTGCCCCCTCCCCCTCCCGGGTCCGGGAAGCCGCCCGTACCGCCCGCGCCGACGATTTCGTCCGCCGTCTGCCCCAGGGCTACGCCACCCCCTGCGCCCACGCCCCGCACTCCGGCGGCGAGGCCCAACGTCTCGGCCTGGCCCGCGCGTTCGCGCACGGCGGCCGGCTGCTCATTCTCGACGACGCCCTGTCCAGCCTCGACACGGTCACCGAGCGCCAGGTCACCGACGTGGTGTTCGGCAGCACGACGACCGCGACCCGCCTGGTCGTCGCCCACCGCGCCGCCACGGCCGCCCGCGCGGACGCCGTGGCCTGGCTGGACGGCGGGCGCGTTCGCGCGGTGGGCACGCACCGGGAGCTGTGGCGGGCGCCCGGCTATCGGGCGGTGTTCGGCGCGGCTGCGGCCGGCGAGGGGCCGCGATGAGCCCCGCCGACGCTCCGGAGCGGCTCAGGACGCGAGGGCTGAGGTTCCTCAAGGCCCACCGGCGGGCCCTGGCACGGCTGGTGGGCTGGTCGGTGCTGGAGTCCGGGCAGACCTTTCTGCTCGGGTACGCCCTGGCGCGGGCCCTGGACGACGGCTTCCTGGCCGGTCGCGCGGCGGTGGGGCTCGGATGGCTCGCGCCGGCCGCGCTCGGGGTGCTGCTGGGCGCCTACGGGACCGGGCGGGTGTACGGGGCGGTGGCCGCGCTGGTCGAACCGCTGCGGGACCGGCTGGTCGTGCGGGTGGTGGAGCGCGGGGTGCGCGAGGCGGACGGCGGGGCGCTGTCCGGGCTCACCCAGCAGGTGGAGATCGCCCGGGACACCTTCGCGGGCCTGGTGATGGTCTCGCGCTCGTTCGTGTTCACGTCCGCGGGCGCGCTGGCCGGTCTGTGCTCGCTGGCCCCGCCGCTGCTCCTCGCGGTCGTGCCTCCGCTCGCCGCGGGGGTGGCACTGTTCGCGCTGACCCTGCGTCCGCTGGCCGGGCGGCAGGAGGCGTTCCTCGCCGCCGACGAGGCGCTGGCGCAGGACCTGGGCGCCGTCTGCCCCGGGCTGCGGGATGTCACGGCGGCCGGTGCGGAGGACCGGATCGCCGCGGACACCGGCGTCCTCGTGGACGCCGAGCTGCGGGCGGCCCGGGCCCTGGCCCGCTGGGGCGTGGTCCGGGTGGCGTGCCTCGCGCTCGGCGGTCATCTGCCGCTGGTGATGCTGCTGGCCTGCGCCCCCTGGCTCCTGGCGCACGGCGTCACCCCGGGGGCGCTGGTCGGCGCCCTCGCCTATGTCACCCAGTCCCTGCTCCCGGCCCTGACCGGCCTCGTCCACGGCCTGGGCACCAGCGGATCCCGGCTGACCGTGGTGCTGCGCCGGCTGACCCCGCCCGACCCGACGGAGCCCCGACCGGCACCCGGCCCGGGCCCGAGCGCCCCGCACCCCCCGGGCCCGAGCGCCCCGCACCCCCCGGGGGCGGCCGCGCCGCGGACGCCCCCCGCGCTCGCCCTGACCGCGCTCACCTTCGCCTACGGCCCCGCCTCCGCGCCCGTCGTCGACGACCTCACGCTCACCGTGCCCGCCGGGGGCCACCTGGCGGTCGTGGGCCCGAGCGGGGTCGGGAAATCGACCCTGACCGGGCTGGTCGCCGGACTGCTGGAACCGGTGCGCGGGGAGATCAGGGTCTGCGGCCGACCGGTGCCGGGAGGCGACGCCGCCGCCCGGCGCGTCCTCATCCCGCAGGAGGCGTACGTGTTCAGCGGCACCCTGGGCGAGAACCTCGCGCACCTGCGGCCGGACCCCGTACCCGAGAAGGAGCTGCTCGCCGCGGCCGAGGCCGTCGGACTGGCCCCCCTGCTCGACGCGCTGGGCGGTCCGGACGCGACCGTGGACCCGGCGGCGCTGTCGGCGGGCGAACGCCAGCTGATCGCCCTCACGCGGGCGTATCTGTCGTCCGCCCCGCTGGCCCTCCTCGACGAGGCGACCTGTCATCTGGACCCGGAGGCTGAGGCACGCGCCGAGCAGGCGTTCGCCGCCCGGCCGGGCGGCGCCCTGGTCGTCGTGGCGCACCGCGTCAGCTCAGCCCGGCGCGCCGACCGGGTGCTGGTCATGGACGGTCCGCGCACGATGTGCGGGACCCACGACGAGGTGGTGCGCCGCTCCGCCCTCTACCGCGACCTCGTCGGCTCGTGGACGGCCGAGGGGACCGACGACGACGCCGGGAACGCCCGAGAGCGCCCGGAGCCGGAAGGGCCTGGAGCGTCCGGGGTACCGGGGAAGCCTGGGGAATCTGGGAAGCCTGGGGGGCCCGGAGAGTCCGGGGCCGTCTCACAGCCAGCCCTGCCCCTGGGAGATGCGGATGGCGTCCACGCGGTTGCGGGCGCCGGTCTTGCGGGTGATCGCCGCCATGTAGTTCCGCACGGTCCCGTGGGACAGGTGCAGGCTCCCCGCGATCTCCGCGATGGAGGCGCCCTCGGCGGCGAGGGTTAACACGCTCAGTTCCCGACGGGTCAGCGGCATCTCCGCGGCCTTGAGGAAACCGAAGCCCAGCGAATCGGTGACGAAACGTTCCCCCTGAGCGACTCGCCGGATGCCGCGCAGCAGTTGTTCCGGCGTGCCGGCCTTGTCGACGTAGCCGAGCGCGCCCGCCTCCAGCGCCCGTTTCAGCAGGCCCGGCCGGTTCGCGCTGGCAAGCACGAGCAGCCGCGGTGGCGCCAGGCCGACGCCCCGCGGACTGAGATCGCCCAGAGGCGGGATGCCGTACGTGTCGGAGCAGTCGAGGTCCGCCGCGCACACGTCCGGTCGCACCGCCCCCACCCGGCCGGCCGCGCTGCGCCACGGGACGTCGTCCACCCGCAGGTCCGGCTCCCTGGACAACCACTGTGCGAGGACCGATCTGACCAGACATGCGTCGTGCACCAGTAAGACCCGGATCACTTCCGCCCCTTCGACTAGCCGTACGCAGGTTTCTCGGTGTTCAGCGCGTGCCCATTGTTCGGGCTCCCGGACCGTTCCTGAGCGCGAAGATCCGGCCATCAGGGTGCGCGGGGGCGCACGCGGGGCGGTTGCCCACCGCCGCGCGCTTCGGTCCGGGGGGCATGACAACGGGCCGACGGGGTACGAGACGGCATTCGGCGGGCGCGCCGCTCGCCGTGCGCGTCGCGGCGTGAGGGGGCAGATTTGAGGCCTGACCCGCGCGGCGCCGGGCGAGGAGGTGGTCGCCGTGCCCGAGCAGACGTCCGGCCAGGCGCCGGCTTCGGCATGGGCCCCGGTGGGCCGGCCGCTGCTCTCGCTGGCGCTGACGTCGATGATGGACGCCGTCGGAGCGCACTCCGGCGCGGTCTACCTGCGTCCGGGCGACGAGCCGGTGCTGGAGATGGCGGTGATGGCGGGCCTGCCCCGGTCCTTCGCCGCGCCCTGGGAGCGGGTCGGGCTGAGCGCGCCCATTCCGGTGGCCGAGGCGGCGCGCGAGCGGCGACTGGTGTGGGTGGGCGGACAGGAGGACATGGCCCGGCGCTATCCGCGGATCGCCGTCGTGCTGCCGTATCCGTTCGCGCTGGCCGCGCTGCCGGTGGCCACCGGGTCCCGGGTGTACGGCGCCGTCTTCCTCACCTGGCCGGGCTCCCACCCCCCGGAGCTGTCCGACCGCGAGCGCCACGAGCTGACGTCGGCCTGTGAGCGGCTGGCGCTGCGGCTGGAGCGCGCGGCGGCCCGCAACCGTGCGGTGCTCGCCGAGTCGGATCTGCTGGAAGCGGGGCCGCTGGGCGGTGTCTCGGACACGCTGGGCTCGCTGGAGGCGGCCCGGATGGTGGCCCGGCTGCCGTACGGGATGTGCTCGCTGGATCTGAGCGGGCGGGTGGGCTTCGCCAACGCCGCCGCGTCCGACCTGCTCGGCGTCCCGGTGAGCGGGCTGCTCGGCTCCCAGCTGTGGGCGAGCGTGCCGTGGCTCAACGACCCGATCTACGAGGAGCGTTACCGGGCCGCGCTGATCAGTCAGAACGCCACCTCGTTCGTGGCGCTGCGGCCGCCCTCCGAGTGGCTGTCGTTCCGGCTGTACCCGAGCACCACCGGGATCAGTGTCCGGATCAGCCGGGCCCGGGCCGTGTCGGAGATGCGGCCCGCCGGCCCCAAGCCGGGGGATGCGCCCACCCGGCTCGTGTCGATGTCGCAGGCGCTGAGCATGGCGGGGGCGCTCACCGAGACGGTGAGCGTGCAGGACGTGGTGGGGCTGGTCGCGGACGAGATCGCGCCGGCGGTGGGCAGCCAGGCCCTGGCATTGCTCGGCGCGCAGGCCGGCCGGCTGCACGTGCTCGGCCACCACGGGTATCCCGACCCGCACGCCGTGGAACGGTTCGACGGGATGCCGCTCACCGCCCCGACCCCGGGCGCGCACGCCGTGGCCCACGGGGTCCCGGCGTTCTTCGACTCCCGGGAACAGCTGGAACGCCTGTATCCGGCGCGGCACACCTCCCCGGACGGCTTCGCCGCCTGGGCCTACCTGCCGTTGATCGCCTCCGGCCGCCCGGTGGGCGCCTGTGTGCTGGCCTACGCCGCACCGCGCCGGTTCTCCACGCACGAACGCGCGGTGCTGGCCAGCCTGGCGGGGCTGATCGCCCAGGCCCTGGACCGGGCCCTGCTGTACGACGTCAAGCACCAGCTCGCCCACGGCCTGCAGGCGGCGCTGCTGCCGCCCTCACTGCCGTCGCTGGCCGGCCTGGAGGCGACCGCCCGCTATCTGCCCGCCACCCGGGGCATGGAGATCGGGGGCGACTTCTACGACCTGGTGCCCTCGCCCCCGCTCGCCGCGGCGGTGATCGGGGACGTACAGGGGCACAACGTGACCGCGGCCGGGCTGATGGGGCAGATCCGCACCGCCGTGCGCGCGTACACGACGGTCGGGCAGGAACCCGGAGAGGTCATGCGCAGCACCAACCGGCTGCTGATCGATCTCGGCTCCGAGCTGCTCGCCAGCTGTCTGTACCTGCGTCTGGATCCGGCCCGCGGACGGGCGGTCATGGCCCGGGCCGGGCATCCCCCGCCGCTGCTGCGGCGGCCGGACGGCCGGGTACGGGTCCTGGACCTCGCGGGCGGCCCGCTGCTGGGCATCGACGACTCGGCGACCTATCCGACCACGGAGGTCGAGCTGAGCCCCGGGTGCGTCCTCGCCCTCTACACGGACGGGCTCATCGAGACACCGGGGGTCGACATCGAGGACGCGGTAGCGGACCTGGGACGGCGGCTCGGCGCGGCCGGGGACCGCCCGCTGGAGGAGCTGGCCGACGAGCTGGTGGGGCACTACGCGGCGGCTGAGGAACGGATCGACGACGTGGCGCTGCTGTTGCTGCGGCCGCAGGAGGACCGGTGAGGGCCGGGCGGTCGGGCGCTCACGCGAACGGTCCGGCCCCCCGCCGGAGGGGCCGGACCGTTCACATGACGTCGTGTCAGTGCGACTGCGTCACACCCGAGCCGTCCTGCTGACCGTTGCCGGCCTGGTTGTCACCATTGCCGGCCTGGTTGCCGCCGTTGCCCGCCTGGTTGCCGCCGTCGGCGGCCTGGTTGCCGCCGTTGCCGGTCTCGTTCACGCCGCCGTCGGCGTTGCCGTCGCCCGCCGCGCCGCCGCCCTGGATGGCCTCGCCGGTCTGGTCGTCGATGCCGTCGCCGTTCTCGTCCACGGCACCGCCGTTGCCCGCCGCGCCGCCGCCCTGGATCGGCTCACCGGTCTGGTCGTCGATGCCGTCGCCGTTCTCGTCCACGGCACCGCCGTTGCCGGCCGCGCCGCCCGCGTTGCCCGCCGCGCCGCCCGCGTTGCCCGCGGCGCCGGCGCCTCCGGCGTTGCCTGCGCCTGCGTCGCCGAGGGTCGCGCCGACGGCCGCCAGCGCGGTGGTCACCGGCTGGAAGAAGGTCTCGCCGCCCGCGGTGCAGTCGCCGCTGCCGCCCGAGGTCAGGCCGACGGCCTGGCCGTCCTGGGTGAAGAGCGAGCCGCCGCTGTCACCGGGCTCGGCGCAGACGTCCGTCTGGATGAGGCCCGTGACGGTGCCCTCGGGGTAGTTGACCGTGGCGTCGAGACCGAGGACCTGGCCGTCGTGGAGACCCGTGGTGCTGCCCATCCGGAAGACCTGCGTGCCGACCGTGGCGTCGGCGGCCTGGCTGATCGCGACGGTCTGCTGACCGGTGTTGACCTCGCTCGGCGCCTGGGTGTTCGGGTCGTCGTACTTCACAAGTGCGAAGTCGCCGTTGCCGGGGAAGGTCGCCTGGTCGACCGTGGCGATCGGCTGGCCGTTCTGGGAGTCCGACCACTGCTTGGCCGCGACCCCGCAGTGACCGGCCGTCAGGAAGGCCGCGGAACCGTCGCCCGCCTTCACGTTGAAGCCGAGGGAGCAGCGTGCTCCGCCGCCGAATATCGCGTCTCCGCCGGAGACGAGGGGCTTGAGGGCGCCGGATGACTTCCGGATCGTCGCCATGCCGGAGCCGAGGCTCTTCACGGTCGACTCGATCCTGTTCCACTTGCCGCCGGTGACGGTCTTGTCGGCGGTGACGAGGATCCTGTTCGTCTTCGGGTCGACGGCCCAGGAGGTGCCCGGGATGGTCGCCTTGGTCTTCAGCGTCTGTGCGGCCGCCTTGAGTTCGGCCGTGCTGTTGTCCACTTCACGGACCTTGGCGCCCGCCCTCTTCGCCTGCTCGAGGACGCCGTTCCGGTCCCCGGAGACGTCCGCCACGTTGACGACCAACTGCTTGGCGGCGGCGTCGTAGTAGGAGCCGGCGAAGGAGTCGCCGAGCATCTTCTGCAACTGTGAGGCGAGGTCCGAGGCGTTGCCCGCCTTCAGGGTCTTCACCGAGGCGGTGTTGCCCGAACCGCCGTCCTGAGAGGCGTTGGCCTGGGGAAGCAGGATGGCCGCCGCTCCGAGCGCTGCCACACCGCCAGCCGCGATGATGGCCTTGCGCTTCGTAACTCGCTTGTGACTCAAAAAACTCGACCTCCTGGGGGACGGGGTCTGGCTGCCGGGGGTTCGGCAGCTCCGTACAGCGGCGCCTGGTTGGCCATGAGTACGCAGCCGATGCGCGGCGCGTTCAATCGCGTTTGCCAACTTCCTTTGCGCAACGCTGAATCGGACATGACCCGCGGCCGACCGGATCGAGCGGGGAGCGGCCCCCACGCGCCGGCGACAGGCGGCGAGGGCGGCGAGATTCCGCCCGGGAAGGGACGACGAGGCGGAGCGTCCGACTCCGCCCCGGCGCGCGCCGAGCGGTTCCGATGTCCTGTTCCGAGCGGTGGCCGCTCCTGCGCGGAGCGGGCGACCGCGCGCCGGAGCCGCACCCGGCACGCTTCGTGTCCGGACCGGCACACTGTGTCGACGATCGGGAGCGGAATCCCTGCTTCAGGGAATCTGCACATCGAATGCTCAACCAGGTCACCGCGAGCGGGGGTTCTGCACAACTCGGCGGCGGCCGACATGCCATAGGGGCAGGAGTGTCCGATTCGCCGCGAGAAAGCCCCGCGCTCATCCGAGCGAATCCGGTCAGAGGTGTGAAGAAGTCGCCGACAAGGCGTGGGCGCACCTGCACGGTTTCCCGCTTCTGTGACGCAAGTGCCCAGGTGAGAGGCGGGATTGATTGGAAGCGTCGGCCGTGGACCTGCTTTGATCCAACGCATCGCAGGGCCGCAGCGGCCTCCCCGAAACGGGAAGCCCGGGGCCCCGCGGTCGCGGCCGTCATCTGTCCCCAGAGGGGGCCGCTCCCCCTTATGAGATATCCATGTGAAGGGAAGTTCCCCCATGAACTCCACCCCCCAGGTTGAGACCGTCGAGATCTCCGACGCCGAGCTGGACAACGTCTCCGGCGGTCTGTCCCTGAACGCCGTCGGCACCGTCACCGGCCTGGTGGACGGCGTTGCCCCGGTCTCCGGCCTGGTCAACACGGTCGTCGGCACGGTCGAGGGTGTCACCGGCCTGAACACGGCCCCGGTCACCAACCTGGTCGCCGGTCTCTGATCGCGCCCTGTGTGACCCCTGCGAGTCCCGGAGCCCTCACCCGGCTCCGGGGCTCGTCGGCGTCCTGACCCTTCCGGGGGAAGTCCCGTGCAGTTCCGTCAACAGGCCCTCGCCAAGCTACAGTCACCGGAGGAACTCGACCTGCCGGTGCGTTTCGCGCGCCCTCAGGGCTGGCTGGTGCTGGTCGTCACCGTGGTCGTCGTCGTGGCCGCGTCCGTGTGGGCGGTGACCGGCTCGGTCGCCTCCACCGTGAGCGCGCCCGCCGTCCTCACCCATGGCGAGGGCAGCTACATCCTGCAGAGCCCGGTGGCCGGCCAGGTCACCGCGGTGCTCGCGCAGGAGGGTCGCCGACTGCCCGCCGGCGCCCCCGTGCTGAAGGTGCGCACGGCCGACGGCGACACCGTGGTGCGGACGGTCGCCGCCGGCCGTGTCACCGCGCTCGCCGCCACCATCGGGCAGATCATCTCCACCGGCGCGAACGTCGCCGCCGTGGAGAAGGTCGCCGACGCCGACGACCCGCTGTACGCGACGGTGTACGTGCCCGCGCGGAACGCGGCCTCCGTGCCGGTCGGCGCGCCCGTCGACCTCACCGTGCAGACCGTGCCCTCCCAGGAGTTCGGCGTGCTGCGCGGCCATGTGAAGTCGGTGGACCGCAACGTCCAGTCCGCGCGGCAGATCTCCGCCTTCCTCGGCGACAGCCAGCTGGGCGAGCAGTTCACCGACGACGGCCGCCCGGTGGCGGTGCTGGTGCGCCTGGACAGGTCCACCGCGACGAAGAGCGGCTACCGGTGGTCGTCGACGGAGGGCCCGCCGTACGCCCTCGCCTCCATGACCATGGCCACGGGATCGATCCGGCTGGCCGACCAGCGTCCCGTCGACTGGCTGCTGCCGTGAGCACCGATGAGCAGACCCGCGGCCGGCGCCGGGCCGCGCCGCCCCGGCGCACGGTCCCCAAGTCCTCGGCGAAGACGGTCCGTACGCCCACCGTGCTCCAGATGGAGGCCGTGGAGTGCGGGGCGGCCTCGCTCGCCATGGTCCTCGGTCACTACGGGCGGCACGTCCCGCTGGAGGAGCTGCGCATCGCGTGCGGCGTCTCCCGTGACGGCTCGCGCGCCAGCAACCTGCTCAAGGCGGCCCGCAGTTACGGCATGACGGCCAAGGGCATGCAGATGGACCTGGCGGCCCTCGCCCAGGTGAAGTCCCCGGCGATCCTCTTCTGGGAGTTCAACCACTACGTCGTCTACGAGGGCCTCGGCCGGCGCTTCGGCCGCCGGGGCGTGTTCGTCAACGACCCCGGCAAGGGCCGGCGGTTCGTGCCGATGGAGGACTTCGACGGCAGCTTCACCGGGGTCGTGCTGGTCCTGGAGCCGGGTGAGGGGTTCGAGCGGGGCGGACGCAAGCCGGGCGTGCTGGGCGCGATGCCGGCCCGGCTGCGCGGGACCGCCGGCACGATGCCGGCGGCCGTGCTGGCGAGCCTGCTGCTGGTGCTGGTGGGCGCGGCGGTGCCGGCGCTCAGCCGGACCTACATCGACATGTTCCTGATCGGCGGTCAGACCTCGCTGCTGACGGTGCTGTTCGCGTCGATGGGCGCCTGCGTGGCACTCACGGTCGCCCTCACCTGGCTCCAGCAGGCCAATCTGCACCACGGCCGGATCATCTCCTCGACCCTGTCCAGCGCCCGCTTCCTGCGCCATCTGCTGCGGCTGCCGGTGACCTTCTTCTCCCAGCGCAGTCCGGCCGACCTCGTCCAACGCCTGCAGTCGAACGACGCGGTCGCCGAGACGCTGGCCCGCGACCTCGCCTCGGCGGGCGTGGACGCGGTCGTCGTCGTCCTCTACGCGGTCCTCCTGTACACGTACGACCCGCAGCTGACCTACGTCGGCATCGGGGTGGCGCTGCTCAACGTCGTCGCCATGCGCATCGTCATCCGCATGCGGGCGACGCGGACGGCGAAGCTGCGCGCCGACAACGCACGGCTGACCAACACGGCCTACACCGGGCTGCAGTTGATCGAGACGATGAAGGCGACCGGCGGCGAGGACGGCTACTTCCGCAAGTGGGCCGGGCAGCACGCCACGACGCTGGAGGAGCAGCAGCGCCTCGGGGCGCCGAGCGCCTGGCTGGGCGTGGTCGCGCCGACCCTCGCCACGCTCAACAGCGCGCTGATCCTGTGGATCGGCGGCATGCGGGCGATCGAGGGCCACATCTCGGTGGGCCTGCTGGTCGCCTTCCAGGCCCTGGTCACCCGCTTCACCGCCCCGCTGACCCGGCTGAACGGCGTCGCGGGCCGGATCCAGGACTTCGCGGCGGACGTGGCCCGGCTGAAGGACGTGGAGAACTTCCGCTCCGACCCGCTGTACGACCGCCGCACGGGCGCCGACTCCACCCGGCGGCTGCGGGGCCACGTCGAGTTGGAGAACATCGCCTTCGGCTACAGCCCGCTGGACAAGCCCCTGCTGACCGGCTTCGACCTGACCGTGGGGCCGGGGCAGCAGGTGGCGCTGGTCGGCGGCTCCGGCAGCGGCAAGTCGACCGTGTCCCGGCTGATCTCGGGTCTGTACACGCCCTGGGAGGGCGTGATCCGCATCGACGGGCAGCGTCTGGAGGACATTCCGCGCGGGGCGCTGGCCTCCTCCGTCTCCTTCGTCGACCAGGAGGTGTTCCTCTTCGAGGGCACGGTCCGCGACAACGTGGCGCTGTGGGACCCGTCGATCCCCGACGAGGCCGTCCTCGACGCGCTGCGCGACGCGGCGCTCCTCGACGTCGTCCTGCGCCGGCCCGGCGGCGTCCACAGCAGGGTCGAGCAGGACGGCCGCAACTTCTCCGGCGGGCAGCGCCAGCGCCTGGAGATCGCGCGGGCGCTGGTGCGCCGGCCCAGCGTCCTGGTGCTGGACGAGGTGACCAGCGCGCTGGACGCGGAGACCGAGCAGACGGTGATGGACAACCTGCGCCGGCGCGGCTGCGCGTGCGTGGTGATCGCCCACCGGCTCAGCACGGTGCGCGACAGCGACGAGATCGTCGTGCTCCAGCACGGCACGGTCGTGGAGCGCGGTCGGCACGAGGAACTGGTGGCGCGCGGCGGTGCGTACGCGGCCCTGGTCAGGGAGCGATGAGATGACAGCCGTAGCCGGGGACGACGTCGTTCTCACCGCAATGGGACAGCTGGGGTCGCGGATCGACTGCGCCGGCTTCAGCCGCCTGGACCTGGAGGGTCCGCAGGTGCTGTGGGTGGTCGCGTCGGGCGCGCTCGACCTCTTCGCGGTGGACGCCGGGCACCAGGGCCACTGGCATCATCTGGGCCGTCTGGAGGCCGGGTCCCTGCTGCTGGGCCCGGTGGCCGGACCCCAGCACACCCTGGTCGCCCGTCCGTCGCGCGACTGCGTGGTGCACCGGGTCGGGCTGCGCGAGCTGTACCAGCCCGCGAGCACCCAGACCTGGTCCTACGACGAGTACGGCAACCCCCAGTACGTGCCGCCGACGTCGAGCCCGCTGGAGTACGCGCTCGCCCTCGGCGTGGGCCGCGGCCTGTCGATCCTGTTCCAGGCCCCGATGGCCGTCGAGGGGGCCGCCGAGGACGGCGGCGCCCCGGCGCGCGTGCACGCGGACACGGGGGACGACGACGAGGTGTTCTGGATGCAGGTGCCGCCCGGCAGCGTGCAGTACGGCTCGCTGTACGGCGCGGAGGCGGCCGCGGACCTGCTGATGGACCCTGCCGTGTGGCAGTCGATGGTCGACCAGCAGTACCGGCTGCTGACCGCGCTGGACCGCTGGATCGAACAGCTGGAACGCAGCCATGAGACGCGGACGGCCGCCGGGATCAAGGCGGGTGAGGCGGTCCGCGCCCAGGCCGACCGGACGCTCCTGGCGTCGATCGGCAGGAAGCCGGACCGGAGCACGACGTCCGCGGACGCCGACGCCACCTTCGCCGCCTGCCGGCTGGTCGCCCGGGCCGCCGGGATCACCCTGACCGAGCCGTCCCGGACGGGCGCCGACGGCGACCGGCTCGACCCGGTCGAGCGGGTCGCGCTGGCCTCCCGGGTGCGCGCCCGGGCCGTCCGCCTCGACGGTCGCTGGTGGCGGGACGACGTGGGTCCGCTGGTCGGGCACCGGGCACTGTCCGGGGCTCCGGTCGCGCTGCTGTGGCGACGCGGGGGCTATGTCGCCGTCCATCCCGCCACCGGCCGGGAGACTCCGGTCGAGAAGGCCAACGCGGAGGAGTTCGAGCCGCGGGCCGTCATGTTCTACCGGCCGCTGCCGGAGCAGAGCCCCGGCCCGCTCGGCCTGCTGCGGTTCAGCATGCGAGGCACCGGCTCGGACCTGACGAACCTGCTGCTCAGCGGGTTGGTGACGGTGGCGATCGGGGCGCTGGTGCCGATCGCCACCGGCAAGGTGCTCGGCGAGTACGTGCCGAGGGCCCAGCAGGAGCTGATCGTGCAGGTGTGCCTGGCCGTGATGGTCAGCAGTGTGGTGGCGGCGGCGTTCATGCTGCTGCAGAACCTGACCATCCTGCGCATGGAGGGCCGGATCGAGGCGACGCTCCAGCCAGCCGTGTGGGACCGGCTGCTCAGGCTGCCGACGAAGTTCTTCGCCGAGCGTTCCACGGGCGAGCTGGCGAGCGCCGCCATGGGCATCAGCGCGATCCGGCGGCTGCTGGCGGGGCTCGGTCCGTCGGTGGCGCAGTCCGTCACCGTCGGCGCCATGAACCTGGGGCTGCTGCTCTGGTACAGCGTGCCGATGGCGCTGGCGGCGATCGGGATGCTCACCGTCATCGCCGCCGTGTTCCTGGGGCTCGGGCTGTGGCAGGTGCGCTGGCAGCGGCGGCTGGTGGTGCTCTCCAACAAGCTCAACAACCAGGCGTTCCAGACACTGCGCGGCTTGCCGAAGCTGCGGGTGGCGGCGGCCGAGAACTACGCGTACGCGGCCTGGGCGGGCCAGTTCGCGCGCAGCCGTGAGCTGCAGCAGCGGCTCGGCCGGATCAAGAACCTCAACACGGTGCTGGGCGCGGTGTATCTGCCGTTCTGCTCGCTGCTGATGTTCATGCTGCTGGCCGGTCCGGCCCGCGGCGCGCTGTCCGCTGCGGACTTCCTCACCTTCAACACGTCGATGACGATGCTGCTCACCTCGGTGACCTCGCTGACCGGCGCGTTCGTGTCGGCGGTGGCCGCGCTGCCGCTCTTCGAGGAGATCCGGCCGGTGCTGGAGGCGACGCCCGAGGTCCGCACGTCCAATACCCGCCCGGGCCGGCTGACCGGTGCGCTCGAGGCCCGCCGGCTGTCGTTCCGTTACTCCGACGACGGTCCCCTGGTCCTCGACGACGTCTCCTTCGAGGTGCGGCCGGGCGAGTTCGTGGCGATCGTCGGCCCGAGCGGCTGCGGCAAGTCGACGCTGCTGCGGCTTCTCATCGGCTTCGACAAGCCGGTCTCCGGCAGCGTCCTGTACGACGGCCAGGACCTGGCCGCGCTCGACCAGTCGGCGGTGCGCCGCCAGTGCGGGGTGGTGCTCCAGCACGCCCAGCCCTTCACCGGCTCCCTGCTGGACGTGATCTGCGGCACCGAGGCCTACACGCCCGAGGAGGCGATGGCGGCGGCCGAGATGGCGGGTCTCGCGGAGGACATCACACGCATGCCGATGGGGCTGCACACGATCGTCTCGGGCAGCGGGTCGGTCTCGGGCGGCCAGCGCCAGCGGCTGATGATCGCCCAGGCGCTGATCCGCCGGCCGCGGATCCTGTTCTTCGACGAGGCCACCAGCGCCCTGGACAACGAGACGCAGCGCACGGTCATCGAGAGCACCCGCAAGCTCAACGCGACGCGCGTGGTCATCGCGCACCGCCTGTCGACGGTGCTGGACGCCGACCGGGTGATCGTGATGGAGAACGGCAAGGTCGCCCAGCAGGGCCCGCCCGCCCAGCTCCTCGCGGACACCGGCGGCCGGCTGCACGAGCTGGTGCGGCGCCAGCTGGCCTGAGGGCGCCCGGTCCGTTCCGGGCCGCTCCCGGCCCCCGCGATCCCCCGCGCCCGCCCTGCGCCCCCTCCCCCACCGCCCCGGCCCGGTCCGCGCCGGGACGCGCTAACGAAACTTTGCCGTTTCGCTGAAACTGGTCTAGCCTCCATGTGTACGAAACAGTTTCGTTTACGTGTTCTTTGCCCTTCGTTCCTGGAGTGGTTCCCCATGTCCTCGAAGACCTTGACGGACGGCACCCGCACGGGCGCCGAACAGGAGGCGTCCGCAGCATCCACCAGGAAGTGGTGGATCCTCGCGGTCGTCGCCCTCGCCCAGCTGATGGTGGTGCTGGACGCCACCATCGTGAACATCGCCCTGCCCTCCGCCCAGGCCGACCTCGGCTTCTCCGACGGCAACCGGCAGTGGATCGTCACCGCGTACGCACTGGCCTTCGCCTCCCTGCTGCTGCTCGGCGGCCGGATAGCCGACCTCTTCGGCCGCAAGACGGCCTTCCTGATCGGTGTCGTCGGCTTCGCCGCCGTCTCCGCGCTCGGCGGCGCGGCCACCGACTTCGAGATGCTGGTCACCGCCCGCGCGCTCCAGGGCGCCTTCGGCGCGCTCCTCGCACCGGCCGCCCTCTCCCTGCTCAACACCACGTTCACCGACGCCAAGGAGCGGGCCAGGGCGTTCAGCGTCTACGGCGCCATCGCCGGCGCCGGAGGCGCGGTGGGCCTGCTCCTCGGCGGCGTCCTGACGGACGCGCTCGACTGGCGCTGGACGCTCTACGTGAACGTGGCCATCGCCGTCGTCGCCTTCGCGGGCGGCTGGATCCTGCTCTCCAACCACCGCGACGCCGAGAACTCCAAGCTGGACGTGCCCGGCACCGTCCTGGTCGCCTCCGGACTGTTCGCCCTGGTCTACGGCTTCTCCAACGCCGAGACGCACGACTGGGGTTCGCCGCTGACCTGGGGCTTCCTGATCGCCGGCGGACTGCTGCTCGCGGCCTTCTCCTGGTGGCAGACGCGGGCCGCGCACCCCCTGCTGCCGCTGCGCATCCTCTTCGACCGCAATCGCGCCGCCTCCTTCCTCGCCGTGCTGATCTCCGGCGCCGGCATGTTCGGCGTGTTCCTCTTCCTCACCTACTACCTCCAGCTCAACCTCGGCTTCAGCCCGACGAAGACGGGCGTCGCCTTCCTGCCGATGGTCGGCGCGCTCATGGTGGCGGCCCAGCTCGGCACGACGGTCCTGGTGCCGCGCCTGGGCCCGAAGGCGGTCATCCCGCTGGGCTTCGCCATCGCCGCGGTCGGCATGGCCTGGCTGACCGGCATCGGCGTCGGCTCGCACTACCTGAGCGCGGTGCTGCCGCAGCTGATCGTCACCGGCCTCGGTCTCGGGCTGGTCATGCCGCCCGCCATGCAGCTGGCCACCGGCGGAGTGGCCGCCGAGGACGCGGGCGTGGCCTCCGCCACCGTCAACGCCATGCAGCAGGTGGGCGGTTCGATCGGCACGGCGCTGCTCAACACCCTCGCAGCGAGCGCCGCGACCGACTACCTGGCCGGCAAGGACCCGACGAACAAGCTGGTCCAGGCGCACGCCACCATCGAGAGCTACACCACCGCCTTCTGGTGGTCGGCCGTCTTCTTCGCGGCCGGCGCGGTCATCGCGTTCCTGCTCTTCCGCCGCGGTGTCCCCGAGCAGGACGCGGACGCGGCCCCGGTGATCCACATGTGACGGGTCGTCGGATCGAGAGCCGCACCGGGAACAGGGGCCGCCGTCCACCAGGGACGGCGGCCCCGCCGCGTCGCACCCCGGTCGCGCGCGGAGTGGACGGGTTCAGGACTGGGTACTCGCGGGCCATGAGAATCAGCGTTCTGGATGTCGGGTCGAACACCGTCCGGCTGGTGGTGGCGGACGCGGCGGGCGGCGTCCCGCTCCCGGTGCACACAGCGAAGTGGCGGCTGCGGCTGTCCGAGCAGGTCGCACCGGGAGACCCGATTCCGGACGAGGCCGTGGAACGACTCGTCGGCGCGGTCGCCGCGGCCGCCCGCACGGCGGACCGCTGGGGCGCGACCGGCCCGCTGGCCTTCGCCACCGCCGTGGTGCGCGCGGCCCCCAACCAACGCCAGGTGCTGCGCGCGGTGCGGGACCGGACCGGCGTCGCCCTGTGCACCCTGCCCGGCGAGGTGGAGGCCGAACTGACCTTTCTCGGGGCCCGGCGCTGGATGGGCTGGCGCTCCGGTCCGCTCGCCCTGCTGGACATCGGGGGCGGCTCGTTCGAGGTGGCCTTCGGCCGGGGCCGGCTGCCCGACTTCGTGGCGTCGCTGCCCCTCGGAGCGGGCCGGCTCACCCACGACTTCTTCGCGGGCATCGACCCGCCCACCCCTGAGCTGCTGCGCGCGGCCCGGCGCAGGATCCGCCACCAGCTCAGGGACGTGGCCGCCCGGATCCGCTGGGAGGGGCCGCGTACCGCGGTGGCCACCTCCCGCACCTTCCAGCAGCTCGGCCGGCTGTGCGGGGCCGCGCCCGGCCGGCACGGCCCCTTCATGGACCGCACCCTGCACCGCCGTGACCTGCGCGAGGCCGTCGACACCCTGGCCGCGCTGCCCGCGGCCGAGCGCGCCCGGCTGCCCGGCATCTCCGCTCCGCGGGCGGCGCAGAGCCTGGCCGGCGCCGTGATCGGCCACACGGCGATGAAGCTGACCGGGCTGCGATCGGTCACCGTCTGCCCGTGGGCGATCCGTGAGGGCGTGATGCTGCGCCATCTGGAGGACGGCCCGGCCTGGTGGGCGGAGGTGGCCCGGCTCGCCGACGAGGAGCCGGACGCGCCCGCGGAACCGGTCCCCCTGCGCCTCGCCCAGCACGGCCGTTAGCCGGGTGCCCGCCCCGCCGCGCCCGCGGTGACGCCGCCCCTGGTCGTCCACCGGTCCGTCCGTCGGACAGCGCGACCGGGCACGCCCGACGAACGGAACCCCCACCACGTCCGACCCCGAAGAGCAGCAGCCCGACACCGGCCAGGACCGTCCCCGGACCGCGCGTGAGGGGGTCCGGCGCGAGGCGGAGGACGCCGAGACGCGCGTCGACGACCTGGAGGGCGAGCGGCGCAGGGGCGAGGCGGCCGACGCGCTCACCACCGACCGGCGGGCCCAGGAGGAGTCCGAGGGCGGCTGAGGCCCCGGGGTGGGGTTCGTGCGGCAGCGGGGCGGGCGCGCCGCAGGTCGCAGGGGTGGCCGTGCGGGTGCGGGGTACCCGGCCCGCATGGCACACGACCCCCAGGGACCACGGCTGCCGGCCGCCCGCGGCCCGGTCTCCGCCGCGGTCCGCGCGTATCTGTCGGGTACGGGCGCGCTCCCGGCGGCCGACACGGTCGCCGCCGCGGCCCCCTACGGCGACGACCTCCAGCTGGCGCTGTACCTCTGCTACGAGCTCCACTACCGCGGTTTCGCGGGCGTTGACCCGGACCGCGAGTGGGATCCGGATCTGCTGCGGGTGCGGGCCGCGCTGGAGCACCTCTTCCTGACCGCCCTGCGCGAGGACACCCCGGTGCACGCATCCGTCGACGAGGCGCTCGCGGACCTTCTCGTCGAGCCCGTCGAGGGCGCGGGCGTCAGTCATTTCCTGTCCGGCGAGGGCGAGCGGTGGCAGGTGCGCGAGTACGCGGTGCAGCGCTCCCTCTACCACCTCAAGGAGGCGGACCCGCACGCCTGGGTGCTGCCACGGCTGTCGGGCCGGGCCAAGGCCGCGATGGCGGCGGTGGAGTTCGACGAGTGGGGCGGCGGCCGGCCCGAGCGCGTCCACGCGCAGCTGTTCGCCGACCTCATGACGGACCTGGATCTGGACACCGCGTACGGCCGCTATCTGGACGTCGCCTGCGCAGAGACGCTGGCCACGGTCAACCTGATGTCCCTCCTCGGGCTGCACCGGTCTCTCAGGGGCGCCCTCGTGGGTCACTTCGCGGCGGTGGAGATCACCTCCTCGCCCGGCTCCCGACGGCTCGCCGAGGCGATGCGCCGTACCGACGCAGGACCGGCCGCCGAGCACTTCTACGACGAGCACGTCGAGGCGGACGCGGTGCACGAGCAGGTCGTGCGCCACGAGGTGATCGAAGGTCTGCTCGCCGACGAACCGCATCTGGCCTCCGACGTGGTCTTCGGTCTGGACGTCACCGGGTTCCTGGAGGACCGCCTCGCCGACCGGCTGCTCGCCGCCTGGCGCAAGGGCGAGTCCTCGCTGCGGCCCGCGTCGCAGGAGTCCGCGGGCGACGGGGCAGCCGCACGACCGGAATCCGAAAAGGTAGATATTTCCTGAATGCCGACGAGAACGAGGAACTGGTGGTCGTCCGTGCCGAACTCCCCTGCTGACAGGCCCCGTCGGATCAGCGTCCAGCGCCGTGGCCCCCTGCTCGTCGAGGGCCCGGTCGAGGTGGAACTGGAGGACGGCACCACGGTCGCCTCCGACCGCTTCCGGGTGGCCCTGTGCACCTGCCGACGCAGCCGCCGCTATCCCTGGTGCGACACGAGCCACCGCGACCGGGAGCGCAAGCCGTCATAGACGCGCCCCTGGGGCCGGATGAACCGGCCCCAGGGGCGTAAACGCGTTGATCCCGGAGGCCGGCCGGGGGCCCCACTCCGCCCGCCCGGCCTCCGGGTGCGAGATCACGACGGTCCCTCGCCTAAGGGGCTCGCACTCCCCACTTCACGAGCCTCTCTCGTTGTCCACGAGGACCACGTGATCCCGGTCTCAGAACGCGAAGAGGCTGCTCACGGCAGCGTTCTTCACGCATTCGTTGGCGAAGGCGCGCTCGAAGTCCACGCGCTTGCCCTGCCACACGCCGTCGACGGTGACGACCACCGGGTCGTACTGCTTGGTGCACACGGCGCCGCTCGGACCCGCCAGGGCGTCGAGGTCCCCGCCGGCGGCGCGCAGTTCGGCGCAGGCCAGGGCGGCGGCGGGGTGGGTGCCGGAGGGGGTCGGGGCGCAGTTCAGGGTCACGGCCCGGGCCGCGTTGGCGGTGGCGGCGCTGTCTCCGTGGCCCACGGTCAGCACGAAGGCCGACGGGGCGTAGAGGGAGGTGGGCGCTGCGGCCGGGGCGGCGAGCGCGGGTCCGGTGAGGGATCCGCAGACGGTGACGGCCGTGAGGCCGAGGGTCGCTGCCCAGCGCGCGGTGTTCCGCATTGTGTGCATCCTTCCGCTCGATTCGGGGGTGTGCCGGTCCGAACCGATCGGTGCCGGACGCGGCGAGCGCGAGTCTGCCGAGTCCGCCGCCGAATCTCACATCGACCCCATGGGTTTCAGTAACCTTGCGTATTGAATCAGTGGCGTGAAGTCACGGGATTCGAACGTTCCAACGCCACAAGCAAGCGCTTCGTGATCTCTTCAGCCCTCTCCGTGACTGGTTTTCATAGCTTCGTTAATCGGCCTGAAACATTCCGCTCTTCGCTCCCCGGCCCGCGCCGCACCCCTTCGTTCCGCTCTCGGCGGACTCCTCCCCGACGCCTTGTGTTCATCGACCAGCGGAGTAATGCTGATTACATGATTACGACGGAGCAGACCGAGAAGTTGAGAGGCTGGTTCGCGGGCCGACTGCCCGACGAGCTCTTCGAGGAACTGACCGACGTCACGGCCGATCGCGAGGAGATCACCGTGATCGGCCGCATCGCCGCACCCCGGCTGGCCGAGGACGCTCCGGCCGCCGAGCGGAAGGCGGCCGTCGACGCCCGGATCCAGGAGTTCCGCGAACGCACCCGCGACACCCGGATGGCCGTGGCCCGCGACGCCGAGCACCGGTTCCGGCACAAGGTGTCCTGGGGTGTGGTGTGCGACGGGGAACGGGCCCTGTTCACCCATGTCGCCGCGCCGGTCATGACCCGGCTGCGTCAGCCCGAGCGCCAGGTGCTCGACACCCTGATCGCCGCGGGCGTCGCCCGCAGCCGCAGCGACGCGCTCGCCTGGTGCGTCCGGCTGGTCCAGCGCCACACCGACGACTGGCTCACCGAGCTGCGGGAGTCCCTCGAACACGTCCAGCGGGTGCGGGCCCAGGGCCCGGACGCGGCCTCGGACCCGACGGGGCCGGAGGAGTCGCCCGGCGGGGCCACGGACCAGGGATGACCCCCGGGGGCCCGCCCGGCCACGCGCCTACCCGCCGGTATCGTCGCCCTGCGACTGCGGCGACGCGGGGCGACCACGGGACGGCGAGAGGCGGCACGGGCGGATGGCCAAGCACTGGGCGGACTTCCAGTACGAGATCTATCTGAACGGGATGACGGGCGCGGTCCCCCGGCTGCCCACCGACCTGACCCGGCTGGAGGAGCTCACCGAGCAGCGCCTCGGACCGGGCCCGGTCGGCTACGTGGCGGGCAGCGCCGGGGACGGCAGCACGGCCCGGGCGAACCGTGCCGCCCTGGAGCGCCGCCGGATCGTGCCGCGGATGCTGCGGGACGTCCAGGAGCGGGACCTGTCGGTCGAGGTGCTGGGCCGGGCCCTGCCCGCGCCGCTGGCCCTCGCGCCGGTCGGCGTGCTGTCGATCATGCACCCCGAGGCGGAGTCGGCCGCGGCCCGTGCGGCCGCAGCGCAGGGGGTGCCGTACATCCTGTCGTCGGCGTCGAGCACGCCGATGGAGCGGGTGGCCGAGGTCATGGGCGACGCCGAGCGCTGGTTCCAGCTGTACTGGTCCAAGGACCGGGAGGTGACCCGCAGTTTCCTCGGCCGGGCCGGGGCGAGCGGGTTCAGCGTGCTCGTCGTCACCTTGGACACACCGTTGCTGGCCTGGCGGCCACGCGATCTGGACCAGGCGTATCTGCCGTTCCTGCACGGGGTGGGCACGGCCAACTACTTCACCGACCCGGCCTTCCAGGCGGGCCTGGCCAAGCCGGCGCACGAGGACCGCGACGCGGCCGTGCTGCGTTTCATCCAGCTGTTCGCGGACCCCGGCAAGACCTGGCCGGACCTGGCGTTCCTGCGGGAGAACTGGGACGGCCCCATCGTCCTCAAGGGCGTGCTGCATCCGGACGACGCGCGGCTGGCCGCCGACGCCGGGATGGACGGCGTCGTCGTCTCCAACCACGGCGGCCGCCAGGTGGCCGGTTCGATCGCGGCGGCCGACGCACTGCCGGGAGTGGCGCGGGCGGTCGGCGACCGGCTGGCCGTGCTGTTCGACAGCGGGGTGCGCACCGGCGCGGACGTCTTCAAGGCGCTCGCGCTCGGCGCTCGGGCGGTGCTGCTTGGCCGCCCCTACGCGTACGGGCTGGGCCTGGACGGACAGGCGGGCGTCGAGCACGTGATCCGCTGTCTGCTCGCCGAGTTCGACCTGACCCTGGCCCTGTCCGGCCACGCCGGCCCCGCGACGGTCGGCCCGGCGGACCTGGTCGAGACCCCCGTCTGACGCCCGGCGGACACCGGCCGGCGCCGCCGCAGCCGCAGCCGCAGCCGCACGGACGGGACGCCGCCGCTGGGGCGTGACCCGGGTGTCAGGCCGTGCCGTCCGAGAGGCCGACCGGTTGGGCCGACGGCGGTGCGTCCGTACCGGTGACCGCGAGGGAGCCGGGGGTCACGGAGGCGGCGTCCGTCAGCCAGCGCTGGCCGGTGGAGTGGTCGCGGACCTTGACGACGACGTCCGCGCCGACGTCCTCGCCCGCCGTCGCGAGCGCCAGCGCGTCGTCCCAGCGGGGCAGCAACTCGCCCTGCACGGTGAGGTCGTAGCGGACGTCCTCGCCGCGCGCGTCGGTGGCGTCGGCGCACGTGCCGAGGATCACCACGCCGGCGTCCGCGTGCGAGTCCACGCACAGGCCCGGATGGGCCGCGCTGCGCAGCTGGCCGTCGTCACTGTACGACCACTCCTGGGTCCCCTCGGACGAGCAGGCCGCCAGCTGGACGGCGGCGCCGGCCTTCGCCTCGCCCCGGATGTCCAGGCACAGGTCGGCGGCTTCGTTGCGCAGCCTGGTCTGCCGTGGCGGGGTGGGCAGTCGGGCGGTGCCGGGGGCCGTGGGCGAGGCGGTGGCCGCCTGCGAGTCGGTGCCGGGGACGCTGCCGCTGGTGGAGGCGGCCGGGTCGGCGCCGCCGTCGTCCGACCACATGCCGGCGGCGAGCAGGGTCGTCAGCAGTCCGGCCGAGGCCAGGCCGACGCCGGTGAACAGCGCTCGCGGCGACCGTGCCGCCCCGGGCTCCCGCCGGCGGGGGGAGGGAATGCGGGCGAGCAGATTGCCGCCCCGCCCCCGTGTGCCGCCGCCGCGATGACGCGCGGAGCCCTTGAGACGGACGGTCTGCTGCTTGGCACGGCCGGGACGGGTGTCGTGGTAGCGGCGGGCCCCCCAGCCGAGCACCGCCTCGGCGAGCAGCACGCCCAGGCCGCTCTCGAAGTGGCCGAGCTGTTCGGCGGCGGAGCGGCAGTAGCGGCACTCGTCCAGGTGCTTCCGCACGTCGGGCAGCAGGTCGCCGCCACGCCGGATGGGGACGTCGAGGAGCCGGTTGTAGAAGCGGCAGTCCTTGCTCGGGGCGAGTTCCCGGTGGGCGCGCACCACGCCCTCACGGAGCTTGTCCTGCGCCTGTTCGAGGATGGCGGACACGGTGTCGGTGTCCATGCCGAGCAGACCGGCGGCCACGGTGACCGGCTCGGCCTCGACCTCCATATGCCACAGGACGCAGCGGGCGACCGGGGGAAGCCCCTGGAACGAGCGTTCCGCCAGCACCCGGTTCTCGGGGGTCATGGACTTCGCACTGCGCATCCCCCGGGCGCCGGCCGGCTTGCGCAGCACGGGCAGGACGCCGGACAGCCCCTCGTCGGCGGACCACAGCAGGGCCGTGTCCCGCACCGTCACCAGCAGCCGGGGGCGCAGCGCGGCGCCCGGCTCGCCCAGCTTGAGCCGGTCGAAGACCTGATGGAAGACGGCGGTGGTGAGCATGGACGCGGCGCTCCCGGAGGAGGCGAGGCAGATGACCGCGTACTCGTGCACCGGTCGCCAGTGCCGGGCGATCAGCATGGCGGTGGACCGGGCGACCTCGCTGTCCGCGCCGCCGCGTATTCCGGCGGCAAGAGACTCGTCGGATTCTCCGGGTCCCCCGCCGGGCGGCGGGTAGGGCGGAAGAGGAGGCTGAGGGGTGGGCACTGAGCGAATTCCTTTGGTACGTACCTGTTCGGTGCGGCAGGGAGCGGGAATTCGCCTCCGCCGACGAACGCAGGGGGCCCGGCCATGACCCCCCGCACGGGTGGTTCACCTTTGCACAACTAAGTCGGGCACAACAAGGCGACGACTGAAGCCATGCTTATTGATGGAATGTCGATAACGGAAACCTACTCCGGCCGTGCCGCGCGCCTTTGGGCGCGCCTTGGCGAACCGGCCGAATTCCGCCGTCGCGCCCCGTGTGAAACACGCACACCCAGCAAAGGGCCGCGCACGCTCCCGGTGCACCGGTCCGCGTAGTTGGCTGGAACCGGCCACTTCCTCGGAGGCCCCGCGCAGGACGGCGGCTCTCCTGCGCGAAACGGCCGCCGGCCCTGCTCCTCCCGCCCTCGGCCGGCGGCCCGAGGCACTTCGCGCGCCCGCGGCGGCGAACTCCCCCAGCCCTACGGCCTCGCCGCGCTGTCCCGCACCGGCATGCAGGTGCGCGTTTGCCCGCCTGTTCCCGCCTAGATCTGCCAGGACCTCAAGCGGTCGGCCGCCGCGTAGACGTCGGTCTTGCCGTCGAGCAGGTCACGGGCGAGGTCGACGAGCGCGCCGTACGGCGGGTCGATACCGACGCCGCTGGTGAACATGTACGCCACCGCCGTCGCGCAGGCGAAGCGGGCGTTGGCCGAGGGCAGCGGCTTGAGCAGGGTGAGGGTGTGCAGCAGGGCGGCGGCCCGCCAGGCCGGGTCGGAGTCCACGCCGAGCCTGGGCGGGTCGACCCGGTGCCGGGCCACGGCCGCGACCAGCGCGGAGAAGTCGTTGACGGTGGGCTGCTCGGGCAGTACCTCTTCATGGCGCTGGAGCAGCCAGGGCACGTCGATGTGGATGACGGACGTCATCGGTCAGGCGACCTGCCCCTCGCTCCGGGCGGAACGTTCGTCGTCCGGGAAGGCGGCGGCGAATTCGTCGGCATGGGAGGCGAAGAACCTGCGGAAGGCCTCCGCGCCCTCCTGCAGCGCCCGGTGCCGCGCGATGTCGGCCGCGGCCGCCTCCCGCACGAGTGCCTTCATCGACGTGCCGCGTTCCTTGGCGATCTGCCGCAGGTCCTCCAGCTCGCGATCGCTGAATTCCACATTGAGGGCTGGCATGCCCTTCACGGTACCGCGCGGGTACTTACTCGTAAATATCACCAGGTCACACTGATGACCGCGCGGTACCGCAAGGTGTCCGTCCCCGTCCGCTCCCGATCGGGAGGGGACTATCCCTGATCCGCCACGAAGGACGCCATCCGGGTCAGAGCGGCGTTCCAGTTGATCGCGTTCTCATTGGTCGACCAGGACTGGATGTCGTCGATGTAGCAGAACTGGCCGACGCAGCCCTGGAGCTTGGACTGCGCGTAGGGGTCCTGGATGCCCGAGTTCGCGCCGCCCGCCAGGGTCCCCGCCGGCGGGGACGGCAGCTTCGGGTCGAGCTGGTGGGCGTACCAACGGCTGTGCTGGTGCTGGGCGTTGACCTCACCGTAGCCGGTGACGTACGAGATGTTCAGCGCGTTGCGGCCGAGGATGTAGTCCATGCTCTGGACGGCGGCGTCGCGGTACTTCGCGGCGCCGGTGACGTCGTAGGCGGTCGCGATCACCACGGCGTTGTTGAGGACCTGATGGCTGGAGCCCCAGTCGTAGCGGTTTCCGTCCGGCGCGTACGGCATGCCGTACGGCTGCGAGGCCAGGGCGGCGAGGTACTTGTCGGCGCCCCGCACCACCGAGCGGCGGACCTTGTCACGGCCGGGCAGTTTGCTCGGCACGAGCGCGAGGTCGAGACGGCCCGCGGCCGCCGTGCGGGACCAGTCGAACCCGTAGGAGCCGAAGATGTCCGCGGTGTGCGTCGGCGAGTTCAGCACCCGGTCGGCGAACCGCTTCTCACCGGTGGTCAGATACAGCTCGGCCGCCGCCCAGTAGAACTCGTCGGTCACGTCGTCGTCGTTGTAGGCGCCGCCGCCGGTGCCGTCGGCCGGGTCCGCGTACAGGTCCGGGTGCGCGAGGGCCGCCGTCCAGGCCTTGCGCGCCGCCGACAGCGCCTTCGCGGCGAAGGCCTTGTCGTAGGGCCGGTAGAGACGGGCCGCCTGCGCGGCCGTCGCGGCCAGGTTGAGGGTCGCCGCGGTGGTCGGCGGGTGCAGTTCCCGCTGCTGCGGGTCGTCGGAGGGCAGCAGCGGCAGGCCGGTCCACTGGGCGTCGTGGATCTTGTGATGGGCCATTCCGGCGAGCGGCTGTCCGTCCGGCACCTGCATCTTCAGCAGGAAGTCCAGCTCCCAGCGGGCCTCGTCGAGGATGTCGGGCACGCGGTTGCCGCTCTCCGGCAGGGCGAGCGTGCCGTCGCCGAGTCTCGCCGGGTGGCCGGTGCGGGCGACGAGGGAGCGTTCGTAGGTGCTGAGCAGTTCCCAGGCGGCGATCCCGCCGTTGACGACGTACTTGCCGTGGTCTCCGGCGTCGTACCAGCCGCCTTCGACGTCCAGCCGGTAGTCGCACTCGCCCGGCCGGCAGGGGACGCTCGTGTCGCCGTGGTTGGGGGCGACGCCCACATGCCCGGCCGCCCTGCCGTAGCCGGGCCGCAGGTCGTCGCGGATCGCGATGCCGCTGCGCTGCGTGTAGTAGTACTTCACGGCGTCCAGACGCAACTGCTCGTAGGCGGCTGCACCGATGTCGAACGGCCTGCTGGTCTCGCCGTCGGCGACCAGGGTGAACCCGGTGCCGCGCTTGCGGTAGGCGCCGAAGTCGATGGTGTGGACGTTCTGTCCCGAGGAGGCGTCGAGCCCGCGCGGCACGCTCCAGCCGTGTGCGACCGTCGCCCCCGCGCTGTTCTTCAGCTGCCAGGGCAGCTTCGTGGCGGCGTCGGTGACGAGGGTGGCGTTCTTCGGCCCGGCGGGCAGATAGGCGACCTGGTTGACGCGCACCCGGGGCCCGGTGTCGGGCTCGTAGACCTCCGGCGGCACCCCGCCCAGCAGCGAGACGTCGTCCAGGCAGAACCGCCACGGATCGGCGCTGCCGCCCACCTGGAAGGCGACCTGCCCCTGGGTGCTGTCGACCGGCGAGGTGAACGTGTAGGAGTACGTGCCGCCCGCCGGGTCCAGCACCGGGGACGCCTCCTGCCAGGTGTCGTACGGGGAGACCGAGAGTCCCACGATCGCCCGCACCGCGTGCCCCTCGGGCACCCCGGAGGCACGGAACGAGAAGCGGTAGGTCGTGCCCTTCACCAGGGTGATGTCGTTCTGGCCGACGGCGGAGTCCCAGCGGTTGGCGGTGCCCCCGGGCACGTCCGCGCACAACTGGCCCCCGGTGAGGCCGGCGGTGACGTTGCTGGTCCACCAGGGGTCGGCGGTCGTGTCGAAGCCGCCGTTCCTGACCTGCTCGACCTCGTCGGCGCCGGCGTTCTGTACGGGCAGCGCGGTGAGCGCCGCGCCCAGCAGGGTCGCGAGGGACAGCAGGGCGGTTCTGCGTCGTTTCACGTCCAGGCTCCTCGGTGAGGTGCGGGGCGCTCCGCGCATGGTCCGGACCCCATCGTGTGGGAGCGCTCCCAAAACGGGATCGCAGGATATAACCGCGGCGCGCGTGTGGGTAGTTGACGGAGCGAAGCACTGTGCGGGATGTGCCGCGCGGGAGCCGGTCACGCGCCCCGCGGGAGGGTCCGCGGGAGGGTGATACGGACCGCCGCGGACAGGGTCCGGACATGCTGCCCGGGCGTGCTGCCGCCGGCTCCGGGAGCGGACGTGCGTTCAGGGGGAGGCCCGGGCCCAGCAGTCACGGGAAGGCCTGCCGGTTCGGGGCCTTCGCGGCCGCCCGGACCGGGAGCCGGAGCCCGCGGGCCGCGCCCCGGCCCCGGTCCGGGCGCGTTGTCAGTGGTGCGTCCTAGTGTGGGCCGTACGAGAGCGCGCGCCCGTGAGGGCGCACCGCGCACCCGCCGAACAGGAGGTCGCCCATGACCACGCTGCCCGACCGGCCCCGCACCGCCCTGCTCGTCATCGACGTCCAGAACGGCGTGGTGGCGGGCACGCCCCGCCGGGACGAAGTGATCGCCAACATCGGCGTGCTGGTCGGCGCGGCCCGCGCGCAGGAGGTGCCGGTCGTCTGGGTGCAGCACTCGGACGACCAACTGGTCTCCGGCAGCGAGGACTGGCGTTATGTCGACGAGTTGGTCCGCCTGGAGGGCGAGCCGCTGGTCCACAAGACCTACTCCGACTCCTTCGAGGAGACGGAACTGGAGTCGCTGCTCGCGGAGCGCGGGGTGGGCCGGGTCGTCGTCGCGGGGGCGCAGACGGACGTGTGCATCCGCTCGACCCTGCACGGCGCGTTCGTACGGGGGTACGACGTGACGCTGGTCGGCGACGCGCACACCACGGAAGACCTCACCGCGTACGGCGCGCCCGCTCCGGAGCAGGTGATGGCCCACACCAACCTGTACTGGTCGTGGCAGAGCGCGCCCGGCCGCAGCGCGGGCACGGTGGACACGGCGGAGGTGACGTTCGAGCCGGCCGGGAAGGCCCGGACGGACTGAGCCGTCCGGGCCGGGCTGGTCCTGGCTCGCCCTGCCCGGGCCCGGACGTCAGGTCACGCCTCCAGTCTGGTGATGCGGATCGCCCCTCGGGCCGTGCCGGGCGCGCTGCTGGTCAGGGTCAGCCGCAGTTTCGTGCCGCGCACCGGGGCGAAGGTGAGGGCCGTCGGCGCGTCCGAGGCGGTGGCCCAGTCGACGGCTGCTCCGGTGACCGGCGCATACCGCTCACCGTCCCAGACCTCGGCCTCGACCGACGCGGGCAGACTGTGCCCGGAGTCGACCGTGAACGACAGTTCCACCCGGTCGAAGGTCCGGGCCCGGCCGTAGTCCACCGAGACCCAGTCCGTGCGCCGGGCGCCGGCGAAGGCGGGCAGCAGGGCCGTGGCCGCCTTGGTGAAGGCGTTGGACCAGCCGGTGGCCGGGTCGCCGTCGAGCATGGCGGCGGGCAGGGTGTCCGCGCGGCCCGAGTAGCCGGCGTCCGCATGGGGGTGCGTCACCGGCGTCGGGTGCTCGGGGGCGAAGACGGCGGCCGGGGTGGCCGCCGTCGTGCGGGCGTGCGTGGTCCGCACGGTGACCGCGCCC
The DNA here is from genome assembly GCF_001746365.1 of Streptomyces sp. LUP30. GTDB lineage: Bacteria > Actinomycetota > Actinomycetes > Streptomycetales > Streptomycetaceae > Streptomyces. The sequence continues at coordinate 123,273 of NZ_MJAJ01000009.1, read as the reverse complement.
TTGCGCAGACCGTCCACCCGCGCGGTCACCTTCAGGGCGCCCGCTCGGACGCCGGAGCGCACGACGGCGAGAGCCTTGCCGTGGAAGGCGGTGCGGGTGGTGGCCTGGTAGCGCTCGGCGCTCTCCTGCCGGCCGTTGTCGAGGCCGGCGAGGGAGCCGCCGGCCACATCGAAGGCGATGAGGTGTTCGGCGTCGGGCACGACCGTCCCGCGCGCGTCGACCACCTCGGCGGTGACGAAGACGAGCGACCGGCCGTCCGCGGGAAGGGACCCGCGGTCCGCGGTGAGGCGCACGGAGTGCGGTGCGCCCGCCGTGCGCAAGCTGTCGACGGCGACCGTCCGGCCGTTCCTGCGCGCCACCGCCTTCAATTCGCCCGGCCTGTACGGCACGTGCCAGGTCAGATGCAGTTTGCCCGCGCTGCCGTCGGGGCTGGTGTAGCTGCCGGGGTAGGGGCCGCTGGTGAACGTCTTGTCGTCCCCGGTGGCCTCGGTGGTCTCCAGATAGGAACGGCCGTCGACCGTCTTCTTCCTGTCGAACCTGCGCACCCCGAGGGACTCGCCGTCGAGGTAGAGCTCCACGGTGTCGGCGTTGGAGTACGCCCACACCTCGACCGTGTCGCCGGCCTCGTGGTTCCAGGTCATCGGCACCAGGTGGACCATGGGCTCGTCGGTCCACTGGCTGCGGAAGAGGTGGTACATGTCCTTCGGGAACCCGGCCGTGTCGACCGCGCCGAAGAAGGACGCCTTCACCGGGAAGACGTCGTAGGGGGTGGGCTCGCCGATGTAGTCGATGCCGGACCACAGGAACTGCCCGGCGAACCACTTGCGGTCGCGGTCCTTCTTGTGGCCGTACTCGCCGCTCATCGTCCAGGAGGCGAGGTTGTTGTCGTAGGAGGACGTGGCCCGGCGGCCCGGGGTGTGGTTCTCGCCGGTGTTGAGGTGCTCGGGCTCCTGGTACGCGCCGCGGGTCGAGGTCTCCGAGGAGGACTCGGACTCGAAGAGGAACAGGTGCGGGTAGGTCGCGTGCAGGGCGTCCACGGACTTGGCGGTGTTGTAGTTCAGGCCGAGGCCGTCCAGCTTGGCGAGCATCAGATCGGCTGCGGAGCCCTTGGCCGGCGGGGTCCGGTACTTGTCCGAGCCGATGATCAGCGGGCGGGTGTCGTCCGCCGCCCGGATCGCGGCGATGATGCGGTCCGCCATCGCGAGACCGGCGGTGGAGGTGGAGTCGGGGATCTCGTTGCCGATGGACCACAGCAGGACGGCGGGCGAGTTGCGGGCCGCGAGCACCATCTCGGTCGCGTCCTTCTCGCACCACTCGTCGAAGAACCGCCCGTAGTCGTAGCGCGTCTTGCCGGTCCTCCAGCAGTCGAAGGCCTCCACGAGCATCACGATGCCCAGTTCCTCGCAGACCTGGATCATCTCCGGCGAGGGCGGGTTGTGCGAGGTGCGGAAGGCGTTGACGCCCATGGACTTCATGATCGTCATCTGCCGGCGGACGGCGTCGACGTTGATCGCGGCGCCGAGCGCGCCGAGGTCGTGGTGGAGGTCGACGCCCTTGATCTTGCTGTACCTGCCGTTGAGGTGGAAGCCCTCGGCCGGGTCGAAGCGGAAGGTGCGGATGCCGAAGGGGGTCCGGTAGGTGTCGGCGGTCCGGCCCGCGACGCGCAGCTCGGTCTCCAGGGTGTAGCGGTGCGGGGTCTCGAAGTCCCACCGCTGCGGGTGGTGCACGGTGAGGACCTGGGTCTGCGTGGCCAGGTCGGTGACGGCGACCGTGGAGGACGCGCGGGCGACCGTGCGGCCGCCCGGGGCGAGGATGCGGGAGACGACCTCGACGTCCGCGGCGGCCCCGGAGGCGTTCGCGACGGTGGTGGCGACCCGCACGACGGCCCGTTCGTCGGTGATCTCGGGGGTGGTCACTCGGGTCCCCCAGCGGGTCACGTGCACGGGGTCGGTGATGACGAGCCGGGCCTCGCGGTAGATGCCGCTGCCGGAGTACCAGCGGCTGCTGGGGAGCCGGTTCTGCACCTTGACCGCGATGACGTTTTCGGTGCTCCCGTCGGTGTGCAGCAGATCGGTGAGGTCGAAGGCGAAGCCGGTGTAGCCGTAGGGGTGGCGGCCGACCTCGACGCCGTTGCAGTGGACGGAGGAGTCCATGTAGACGCCGTCGAACTCGACCGAGATGCGCCGGCCGGTGAGGGCGGACGGCAGGGTGAAGGCGAGGCGGTACCAGCCCAGGCCGCCGGGGAAGAAGCCGGTGCCGCTGGTCGTGCCGTTCCCGGTGGTGGGGGTCTGCTCGATGCTCCAGTCGTGCGGGACCGCCACCTCGCGCCAGGCCGAGTCGTCGTAGCCGGGGGCGGCGGCGTCGGCGTACTGCCCGCTCGGGTCGGTGGCCCCGACCGGGTCGGCCAGCGCGAAGCGCCAGCCGTCGCGCAGCGTGACCGTCCGGCGGCCCGGGGCGCTCACGGACGCCTCGGCGGCGCGCGCCGCCGGGACGCCGAGGAGCGGTCCGGCGGCCGGGGCGGTCGCGGAGGCGAGAAGGACCGATCTGCGAGTGACCGTCATGGTCGGCTCTCTCTCATCAGGAACCAGAAGTACTCACAACTGATCGATTACAAACAGAATCTGACGCCGCCGTCCGCATGCCCGTCAAGAGCACGGAGCCGTCGTCGAGGCCCGGGGACCACCGTGGTGCCGGCTCCGCCAGATCGGCCGGTTTTGGCTCTTGACCCTGTGGGGAACCCGCTGTCGGGCAGGCCCGCGGGGGTTCTCGTCCGCGCGCGGACGGGACACACTAGGCTGGAACGGAAGTGACGTGCCCGTTCACTGTGAGTGTCCGCGATGGAGTGGCGAGATGAGCCCGGAGTATCCGTTCGACGAGGCTGCGACGGCCCGGGCTGTCGTCGACGACGCCGGAACGCTCGTCGGGTGGAACGAAGGGGCCAGCGCCCTGCTCGGCTGGGAGACGTCCGAGGTCGTGGGCCGGCCCGCGGTGGAACTGCTGGCCGAGGGGGCCCCCGTGCTCACCGGCCCACGCTGGGACGGAACGGTCACTTTGCGCCACCGTGACGGCCGGCCCGTTCCGGTGTGGCTGCTCGCCCACCGCTCCGGGACGCAGGACGGGGGCCCTGGGGAGTGGCTCATCGTCACCCCGGTGGCCGGGGTCGACGGCGCTCTCTCGGACGACCCCCTGGCCTCGGCGGCGCTCGTCCAGTCCCCCTGTGCCGTGGCCGTCTACGACGAGCGTCTGCGGCTGCGCCGGATCAACGAGGCGATGGGCGAGGTGATCGGACTGCCCGAGGAGCGGATCCAGGGACTGCGGCTGTCCGAGATCGGCGGCCGGCCGCAGAGCACGGAGCTGGAGCAGCACATGCTGCGGGTGCTCACCAGCGGTCGGGCGCTGGATGTGCAGATGTACACGCGCACCGGCGGCGAGGAGCAAGCGCACGCCTGGCTGGCCCGGATGGCGCCGCTCACAGATGCGGCGGGCCGGGTGCGGGGCGTGTGCCTGGCCGCCCACGACTTCACCGACAACTACCTCGCCCGTGAGCGGCTCCAGCTGGTCAACGAGGCGAGCGTGCGCATCGGCACCACCCTCGACGTCACCCGGACGGCGCAGGAGCTGGCCGAGGTGTGCGTGCCCGCGCTCGCCGACTTCGTCAGCGTCGACCTGCTCGACCCGCAGGACGGCGGGGAACTCCCGGTCCGCTTCACACCGCCGCTGAGCCTGCGCCGCTCCGCGCACCACTCCGTCAACACCGGCACCCCGGAGGCCGTGGCCAAGCCCGGGGAAGCGCAGGGCTACCCGGCGGGGTCTCCACAGGTCGACTCCCTGATCGCGGGGCGCACCATCATCGGCACCGTGCCCAGCGGCGAGCTGGACGCCTGGCTGACCTGGGATCCGGCACGCCGGGCGCGGGTCCGGGAGCTCGGCGTCCACTCGACGATGTCCGTGCCGATCCGGGCGCGGGGCGTGACCCTCGGCGTCGCGGTCCTCACCCGGTTCCGCCGGCCCGACCCGTTCACCCCGGACGACGTGCTGCTCGCCGAGGAGATCACGGCACGGGCCGCCGTCTGCATCGACAACGCCCGCCGTTTCTCGCGCGAGCGGGAGACCGCCCTCGCGCTGCAGCGCAGCCTGCTGCCGCGCACCCTGCCGCGGACCGCCGCCGTGGACGCCGCCTCCCGCTATCTCCCGGCCGCCCGCGCCGGGGTCGGCGGGGACTGGTTCGACGTGATCCCGCTGTCGGGGATGCGCGTGGCCATGGTCGTGGGCGACGTCGTCGGACACGGCATCCAGGCCTCGGCCACCATGGGCCGGCTGCGCACCGCCGTCCGCACCCTCGCCGACATCGACCTGGCCCCCGACGAACTGCTGACCCACCTCGACGACCTGGTCGTCCGCCTGTCCGAGGAGGCCGGGAACGAGGGCAGCCCCGGCGAGGTCGGCGCGACCTGTCTCTACGCGGTGTACGACCCCGTGTCCCGGCGCTGCACGCTCGCGCGGGCCGGGCATCCCGCGCCCGTGGTGCTCCGTCCGAACGGCGTGGCCAAGCGGATCGATCTGCCCGCCGGTCCCCCGCTGGGCGTAGGCGGCCTGCCGTTCGAGTCCGCCGTCCTGGAGGTCCCCGAGGGCAGCGTGCTCGCCTTCTACACCGACGGTCTGATCGAGACCCGCGGGCGGGACGCGCAGTCCGGTCACCGGCTGCTGGGCGAGGCGCTCGCGGCGCACGCGGACTCCCTGGACGAGACCTGCGACCGGATCCTGCACTCCCTGCTCCCGTCCGGCGGCGCCGCCGACGACGTGGCCCTGCTGCTCGCGCGCACCCGGGGGCTGCCCGCCGCCCAGGTCGCGACCTGGGACATCCCGGCCGATCCCTCGCTGGTCGCGCCGATCCGCAGACAGGTCGTGGGGCAGCTGGCGCGCTGGGAGCTGAGCGAGGCGTCGTTCACCACGGAGCTGGTGGTGAGCGAGCTGGTGACCAACGCCATCCGGTACGGCTCCCGGCCGATCCGGCTGCGGCTGATCCACGACAGCGCGACGCTGATCTGCGAGGTGTCCGACAACAGTCACACCGCCCCGCACCTGCGCCGGGCGAGGACCTTCGACGAGGGCGGCCGCGGCCTGCTCCTGGTCGCCCAGCTCACCCAGCGCTGGGGCAGCCGGCACACCCCGGAGGGCAAGACGATCTGGGCGGAGCTGAGCCTGCTCGACGAGGACTGAGCGGGCCTGTGCCGCCTGCCGCCGTGGGCGGTGTGACGGGTGTGACTGCTTGCCGGACGTTTACCCGGGCATGTTTTCATGGACCGGCACCCGGACCAGTTCGATGGGCGGGCCCGACCACGTCCCCGCCTCCGGAGTACTCCTCTGAACACCCCGCTCGCAGAAGCTCTGTCCGTCTGTCTGCTCGCCGCCTCCCTGGTGTGGGCGGTGCTGCGCCCCGCCGGACGGTCGGAGGCGTTGATCGCCGTCCCCGCCGCGGCCGTGGCGATCGTCCTCGGCGCGGTCTCGCCGCAGCACGCGCTGGCCGAGGCCGAACGCCTCGGGCCCGTCGTCGGCTTCCTCGCGGCGGTGCTGGTGCTGGCGCACCTGTGCGACGTCGAGGGACTGTTCACGGCGTGCGGGGCGTGGATGGCCCGCCGGGCCGCCGGCCGCCCCCGACGGCTGATGGTCGCGGTGTTCGTACTGGCCTCGGCGGTGACGGCCGTGCTGAGCCTGGACGCGACCGTGGTGCTGCTCACCCCGGTGGTGTTCGCCACCGCCGCCCGCATGGGCGTGCGCTCCCGGCCGCACGTCTACGCGTGCGCGCACCTGTCGAACACGGCCTCGCTGCTCCTTCCGGTCTCCAACCTCACCAATCTGCTGGCCTTCGAGGCGAGCGGGCTGAGCTTCACCCGGTTCGCCGCCCTGATGGCGCTGCCCTGGGTCGTCGCGATCGGGGCCGAGTACCTGGTATTCCGGCGGTTCTTCGCCGACGACCTGCCCGCCGTCGAGGGCGGTGCCGACGACGGCCCCGCGCCCGAGCTGCCCCTGTTCGCGCTGGTCACCGTCGCCTGCACGCTCGCCGGGTTCGTGGTGGCCTCGGCGGTCGGGATCGAACCGGCGTGGGCGGCGTTCGCGGGCGCCCTGGTCATGGCCGGACGGGCGCTGGCCCGGCGGCGGGTGACGCCGGTCGCCGTCGTGCGGGCCGCGGCGCCGGGGTTCCTGGCCTTCGTGCTGGCGCTCGGGATCGTCGTGCGCGCGGTGGTCGACAACGGGCTCGCCGACGCGCTGCGGCACGTCCTGCCCGGCGGCCCGGGCCTGCTCGCGCTGCTGGGCGTGGCCGCGCTGGCCGCCGTCCTGGCGAACCTGATCAACAACCTGCCCGCGGTGCTGGTACTCGTGCCGCTCGCCGCCCCGGCCGGGACCGGGGCGGTGCTCGCGGTGCTGCTCGGGGTGAACATCGGCCCCAACCTGACCTACGCGGGATCCCTGGCGACGCTGCTGTGGCGGCGCGTGGTGCAGGAACGCGAGGAGCGGGTCGGCGTCGGCGAGTTCACCCGCCTGGGGCTGCTCACGGTGCCTGCCGCGCTGATCCCGGCGGTCGCCGCGCTGTGGGCCTCGCTCCAGGTGATCGGCGTCTGACGGACGTGCGGCCACTGCGGCCGACGTCAGTGCCCCCAGCCGCCTGACCCGTATCCCCCGTATCCGTGGCCCCCGCCGTAGCCGCCGTAACCGGAGTCGCCGTAGCCGCCGTATCCGGAGCCGCCGCTCGGTCGGCCTCCCCACTGGCAGGAGTACGGGTGGGCGTACGAGCAGGACGACTTGTCCGAGCCGGACGGGGCGCCGGACGTCGGCCCGGGCGCCGGGGCGGCGGTCCTGTCGGCGGACGGCGTCGGAGCGGGCGCCGGGGGCTTGGCCGCCTTGGGCGTGGCGCCCTGGGCCGGGGCCTCGGAGGCGGTGCTGTCGGCGCCCCAGTTGACGAACTGCATCTGCGCGTCGGGTTTCGAGGTGTCGATCACCCAGCGCTGTGCGGCACTGTCCACCCGGTTCTTCAGCACGAGGGCGCCCGATCCGTCGGTGGCGGCCGGCGCGAGCGCGAGGTTCTGGCCCGAGCGCGGGACGAGGGTGCCCTGCAGGGTGAAGTCGTAGCGCACGTTCTCGGGTTCCGGCCGGCCGGCCCCGGCGCACGGGCCCAGCCGCACCGAGTAGCCGAGGCGCGAGTCCAGGCACAGCCCGGCGTCGGCGGCGCTGCGCAGCAACCCGTCCGGTTCGTACGACCACTGCTGGCCGGGCGCCGAGGAGCAGGCGGCGAGTTCGGTCTCGGCGCCGTCGGCGGCCTCGCCCCCGACGATCCCGATGCACAGCCCGGAGGCGACGTTGTGCAGCCGGCCGCGCATGGCGCCCTGGGCCTTGTCACCGGCGCCCGCCCAGGAAGGGTCGTTGCCGGCCGTGTCCGTCCCCGCGGCCGGAGCCTTCGCTCCCTCGTTGTCCGCGACCGAGGCGGTGTCGTCCCCGGAGCCGAGGGCGGCCCACACCACGAGCGGCAGGACGACGATCCCGCTCACGGTCAGCACGGCGGCGGCCACGTTGCGGCGGCGGGCCCGGCGGGCCGCCTTCTGGGCCGAACGGCTCGTCGCCGGACGGGGGTCGGCGTCGGCCGTGGCACCGGTTCGGCCGGCGAGGCCCGCGGCCCGCGCCCCGATCCGGGACAGCGCGCCCGACCGCGATCCGGCGCGGCGGTCCGCGCCGCCCGATCCCGCTGCGTCGGGCGCGGGAGAGGGAGCGGGCGAGGGAACGCCGGCGTTCCCGTCGGTGAAGGCCTCGCCCGTATATCCCCGGGGCGGCTCGACGAACCGGCCGTCGCCGGCCATCCTGACCGCCACGTAGGCGGCGGCCGCCCAGCCCAGGATTCCTTCGGCCAGGGCGGCGCCGAGCAGCCCCTCGAACTGTCTGAGCTGGTCGGCGGTGTGGGCGCAATGCCGGCACTGTCCGAGGTGGGCGCGCAGGTCGGGATCGAGGTCGGCGCCTCCGCGGCGGCAGGTGACGTCCAGCAGCCGGTGGTAGCGGTGGCACTCGTCGTCGGTGGCGAGTTCGCGGTGCACCTGGAGGCACTCCTCGCGCAGCCGCTCGCGGGCCCGGCGCAGTTCGACGCGGGCGCCGTCCTCCTCCAGGCCCAGCAGCCCGCCCGGCACCGCCAGGGGTTCGGCCTCGACCTCGACGTGCCAGAGCAGACAGCGGGCCGACTCGGGCAGGCGCTGGAACGCCCGGGACAGCATGCGCCGGTGCACGGGCGGCAGCATCAGGGCGGCCACGCGATCGCCGACCATGCCGTCAGCGTCGCCGTCCGCCTCGGCCTCGGAGCGCAGCGCGGGGTGCAGCAGGTCACGGCGGCCGTCGGCTTCCCACTCGGCGGCGACGCGGCGCACGGTGACCAGCAGATGCGGGCGCCATGCGGCCGTGGGCCCGTTCTGCCGCAGGGTCTCGCCGAACAGCCGGGTGAAGGCGGCCGTGGTGAGCATGCCGGCCGCGCGTTCGCCGTCGGTGCACAGCCGTGCGTAGGCGAAGGCGGCCTCCCAGTGCCGGTCCAGCAGTTCACCGACCGGGTGCAGCGCGGGGGACGCCCCCGTCCACTTCTTCAGCTCCGCGCTCAGTTGTTCGTCCGTCGCGTCGAAGCGGCGCGCCGAAGGGGAATTCGACAGGCCTGCGTGATTCACGGTCTGCATTCCTTCCGGGGGCATGCGGCACAAAGTCCATACCATCGGGTATGCGATCCGGCCGGGGAAGCGGGATCGGCTCGCACAGGGTTCGACGCCTCCGAACGTCCGCGGGGGACGGCTCTTTTGGAGCGTGCGGGGTGTGAACGGGAGACGTCTCGCGCGCACAGTGCGGAAAACGTTGTCCGTGCGCCGACAAGGCACACTTTCGCACAGCCGGACCTGGAGGAACAAGAGACCGCACGGTTTCCCGCATTCCCCACCGACCCAGAAATGTTGACGAAACGTCAATCGTTGAAGGAGGCGTGGGGCGGTCCCTGTATCGTCGCCCCTTTTGGCCCCCCCTTTCGACGGGATTTCGGGTGGGAAATCAGCTGGTGCGTTCCGTCCCGAACGCCGCCTCGACGCGCTTTCCGCGCCGTGTCCCGGCGGGCGGCCGTCCTGCCGTGGCAGGGTCGGGTGCAGCGGACCGAAGGAGGGCACACATGAGGGTCGAGGCCACGGACGACGTCGGCGGCGGGGCTCACGTCCTGGGCGAGGCGGGGCTGCGGCAGTACAGGGAGGACGGCTTCACCGTCGTCCGGGGACTGTTCGGGTACGACGAAGTCGACGCGCTGTGCGCGGAGTTCGGGGCGCTGCAGGCGGCCGGGAGGCCCGTGCCGGGACATTTCGAGCCGAGCCCGGGGGACGCCGATCCGCTGCGGGCGTACCCGAGGGTGATGTACCCGCACGAGATCTCCCCGCTCGCGCGGCGGACCCTGCTGGACGCGCGTCTGCGGGAGGCGCTGGAGGAGTTGCTCGGCGAGGAGGCGCTGGCCGCGCAGAGCATGTTCTACTTCAAGCCGCCCGGCGCCCGGGGCCAGGCACTGCACCAGGACAACTTCTATCTGCGGGTCGAGCCGGGCACCTGCGTGGCCGCCTGGCTGGCCTGTGACGTGATCGACCGGGACAACGGCGGACTCGAGGTCGTGCCCGGCACGCACCGGATGCAGCTGTTCTGCCCGGAACAGGCGGACGAGCAGGTGTCGTTCGCGCGGGAGTACGTGCCGCCGCCGCCCGGTCTGACGCCGACGCCGGTCGACATGGCGCCGGGGGACGTACTGTTCTTCAACGGCAGCCTGGTGCACGGATCCCGCCCCAACCGCAGCGTCGACCGGTTCCGCCGCTCGTTCATCGGCCACTACGTCGGCCGGTCGGCGGAGCGGATCGGCGGGTACTACCGGACGCTGACCATGAGCGGGTCGCGGGTGGTCCTGCCGGAGAGCGAGGGCTCGGGACCCTGCGGCACGGAGTTCGCGTCGCGGACCCCCCGCGATCCGGAACCCGGACCGGCCGGCCCCGGGTGAGTCCCGGCCCGCCGCACCGGCTCAGTCGAGCAGGTCCAGCGCCCGCTCCCACCCGAACCCCTCCCCCGCGGCACGCTCGTACGCGGGCGCGAAGCGCACACCCATCGCGCGCAGCCGCGTCAGGCTCTCCCGGTAGGCGGGATGACGGGCGAGCGTCTCGTTCACGCAGGGCAGGACGCCGACGGGGACGCCGAGTCCGACGACCTCGCACAGGGTGCCCAGTGCGAGCGTGTCGGCCACTCCCGCCGCCCACTTGTTGACGGTGTTGAACGTGGCCGGGGCGACCACGACCGCGTCGGGATCCGGGAACGGCCGCGGGTCGCCCGGCCGTCGCCAGGCGGAGCGGATCGGACGCCCGGTCTGCGCCTCCACGGCGGCGACGTCGAAGAAGCCGTTCACGGCGGGCGGCGTGGCGATGACGCCGMCCCGCCACCGCCGCTTCTGTGCGGCGGTGATCAGCTCGCCGACGTCCGCGGCGACGCCCGCGGCGCAGACGACGAGGTAGAGGAACGGCTGCTGTTCGTCCTGTGGGGTCACCCGCGAACCCTACTGAAGCGGGAAGGGCACCCCTTGTCCGCTCTCGGTCGCGCGCACGAGCAGGCGTTCCTGGACTGCCTGGCCGGACCGGTGGCCGAGACGAGCCCGCCGTCCGCGCCGACCGGCCGGCTGTTCCTCCCGGCCGAGGTCGCGACGGGGAGGAAGGGATCAGCGGCGACGCCGCCCCGGCGGCGGAGGTCCAGGAGGCGGCGCTGCTGCCGTCGGGCCGGGAGAGAATCCGGCGAGCGTCAGCCCGGCGGACCGGACAGCTTGATCGCGCCGACCGGGCAGGCGCGCGCGGCCTCCCGGAGCATCGGGTCGCCGCCGCCGTCCTCGCGGCCTGGCACCAGGGCGCTGAAGCCGTCGTCGTCCTGGGTGAAGACGCCCGGCGCGGCCAGGGCGCACTGGCCCGCGCCGATGCAGACGTCGGTGTCGATGTGGATGTCCATGGGGTGGCCCCTCACCAGGTCACGGGGAGTTCCAGCATCCCCTGGATGGTGTCTCCGGGCTTGAAGCGGACCTCCTCGGCCGGAACGGCCAGACGCAGGCCGGGCAGCCGCGCAAGGAGCGTGCCCAGGGCGATCTCCAGTTCGGCGCGGGCCAGATTCTGGCCGAGGCACTGGTGGATGCCGAAGCCGAAGGCCACGTGGTGGCGGGCGGAGCGGCTCCAGTCGAGGTCGTCCGGCGCGGGGAAGGCGCTCTCGTCGCGGTTGATGACCGAGGTCGCGAAGACCACGCCGTCCCCGGCCCGGATCGTCGTCCCGCCGACGTCGATGTCGTCGGTGGCCTGACGCAGCAGCCCGTCCGCGATGGACAGCATCCGCATCAGCTCCTCGACGGCCGCCGGCAGCAGCGACGGGTCGGCTCGCAGCTCGGCGAGCCGATCGGGGTGCTGGAGCAGGGTGTAGACACCGAGGGAGATCATGTTGGCGGTCGTCTCGTGTCCGGCGACCAGCAGGATCGTGGCCAGCGAGACGGCCTCCTGGCGGTCCACCGTCCCTTCGCGCACCTGCTTGTCGACCAGGACGTCGAGGACGCCGTCGCCGGACGGAGCCTCCAGCTTGCGGTCGATCAGGGCGCCGAGGTAGGCGTCGAGCCGGTCGCGCGCGTCGCGCACCTCCTGCTGCACCCTGCTGCGCAGCAGACGCCGCGACTGCTCCTCGAAGAACTCGTGGTCGGCGTACGGAACGCCGAGCAGCTCGCAGATCACGGTGGACGGCACGGGCAGCGCGAAGGCGCTCACCAGCTCCGCGGGCGGTCCCTGGGCGAGCATGGCGTCGATCCGCTCGTCGACGACGCGCTGGATGGCCGGGCGCATGGCCGTGGCGCGTTTGAGGGTGAAGTTCGCCAGCACCAGCCGGCGCTGGGCGTGGTGTTCGGGGTCGTCGACGTTGAGCAGAGCGGCCCTGCGGTCCGGCAGGGCCCGCAGCCGGGGAGAGGTCGCCGGGTAGCCGGGGCGGGTGCGGTCGGTCGACAGCCGGGGGTCGGCCAGCAGGGCGCGGGCCGTCTCGTGACCGGTGACCAGCCAGGCGGTGCTGCCGTCGTAGAGGGTGACGCGGGCGAGCGGACGGGAGGCGCGCAGGGGATCGTAGGCGGCCGGCGGTCGGTAGGGGCAGGTCCGGTCCTGCGGGAAGGCGACGGGGGTCTCGCCCCGCACCGCCGCCTCCGCCGGGCACGCCGCGCCTTCGTCGTGCGTGGCGATCCGGGTGTCGTGGGCGGCCTGGGTATCTGTCGCGATCTCGGCGTCCGTCGTGACCTGGGTATCCGTCATGGTGACCTCGCAGACGAGGGGTGCGTCCTGCCGATCTTCATTAGATGCCCCGGGCACCTATAAGGCGACATGGAGTTCGGCCAGATCGACGAATGGGGCGATAGGGCCGGAATCGTTCGCTCCGAAGTCCCGCCTCGACGGCGGATCAGGCAGCTTCCGCGACGGCGTGGGCGCCGGCCTGGGGAAAAACAGTTGCCGTCGGGTGGTCGCCACCCGCACGATCCCGCCATGCCCACAGACGAAGCCCTGCCGCTGCCGACGTCCGCCGCCGCCTCCACGGCCCCGGTCCAGCAGCAGCCCGGCGTCCCCCGGAGGCCCGACACCGCAGCCTCGTGACGGCCGCGCTCGTCGCGGGTCTGGTCGCGGGATACGGCATCGCCGTACCCGTCGGCGCTGTCGCGACCTATCTCGTCTCCCTCACCGCACGCACCTCGCTGCGCACCGGTGTGTGCGCCGCGCTCGGCGTCGCCACCGCCGACGGGCTGTACGCCCTGGTCGCCACGGCCGGGGGCGCCGCCGTCGCCGCCGTGCTGCGGCCGGTGCTCACGCCCCTGCGCTGGGCCTCGGCCCTGGTGCTGCTCGCACTGGCGGCCCGGGGCGCGGTCACGGCGCTGTCCCAGTACCGGGCCCACCGGCTCAGCACCCGCTCGGCACCGCCTCCGCCGAGCGCGGCGCGGGCCTTCCTGAGCCTCCTCGGCATCACCCTCCTCAACCCGACGACCGTGGTCTACTTCGCCGCGCTGGTCCTCGGCAACGACGCCGACGACGCGGTACGCCCCCTCGAACAGGGCGTGTTCGTGCTGGCGGCCTTCGTCGCGTCGGCGAGCTGGCAGGTTCTGGTCGCCTGCGGCGGCGCGCTGCTGGGCAGGGCCCTGACGGGTCACCGCGGACGACTGGCCACGGCGCTCCTGTCGAGCGCGGTGATGACCGGGCTGGCCGTGCGCATGGTGGCATAGACCGCACCGGTACGGATGAAACAGCCGGGTACCGGTGTTGAAGCACGACGCGAGCCGACGTGTGTGGAATCGACGAGTGCGGGACCGACGTGTGCGACGCGGATCGCACGGCGACGGCTCGACGACGGACACGACGGCCGCCATGACGACGGAAGACACGACGAAGGGGACGGATGCCATGCCTCTCGAAGGCGAGTACGAACCCAGCCCGGAACAGTGGGTGCGCGACCAGGTCGAGCAGTACGAACGCTCCGGTGGCAAGGAGGCGACGACGCTGCGGGACACGGGCATGCCCGTCATCCTGCTGACCACCCGGGGCGCGAAGAGCGGGAAGCTGCGCAAGACCCCGCTGATGCGGGTCGAGCACGACGGCCGGTACGCGCTGGTCGCCTCCCAGGGCGGCGCGCCGAAGCACCCGGTCTGGTACCACAACGTCAAGGCCGAGCCCCGGGTGGAGCTCCAGGACGGGCCGCAGAAGAGGGACATGACCGCCCGCGAGGTCACCGGCGCGGAGAAGGCCGAGTGGTGGGAGCGCGCCGTCGCCGCGTACCCCCCGTACGCGGACTACCAGAAGAAGACGGACCGGGAGATCCCGGTGTTCGTCGTGGAACCTGACGGCGGCAGCTGACCCGGGCGCGGACGCGGGAGGGCCCTCCGCCGATGCGGAGGGCCCTCCCGCGAGGACCTCGGGGTCCGTGGGTCCGGCTCCCGGATCTGACGGACCCCGCGCGCCTCGCACAACTCCTGGAAGAAGTTCCGCCGGTGCGGGCATGAAGGCGTTCCTGCCGGGCAGCCGACTGTCAGGCCCCGCCGCGCTCCCCCGTCGCGGCGGGGCTTTCCTCTGCCTCGCGCGTGGGACGGTCGGTCACGTCCAGGAAGATCTGGTCGGCCTCGGGGACCACACCGGCGATCGAACGCTTGATCCGGACGGCGACCTCCTCCACCCGCTCGCTGTCCAGACCCGGCATGAGGTCGATGCGGGCCGCCACCAGAGCTGAGTCCAGGCCCATCTTCATCGTGAACAGCGCCTCCACGCTGTCGATCTCGGGCTGGGCGTCGAGCAGGGCGCGGATGCGCGAGCCGGTCTCGGGGTCGGCGGCCTCGCCGATGAGCTGGTCACGGGCCTCACGCCCGAGCCGGTAGGCGACGAAGACGAGCAGTGCGCCGATCGCCAGCGAGGCGGACGCCTCCCACACGACCTGCCCGGTCACCATGTGCAGGGCCATCCCGACCGCGGCCAGGGTGACGCCGAGCACCGCCGTGCCGTCCTCGGCGACGACCGTCCGCAGGGCGGGGTCGCGCAGCCCCGCGACGGCGCCGCCCTGTCCGTGGACCTGGTGCAGCGCCCGCAGCAGCGAGGCGCCTTCGGCCAGGAAGGAGACGCCGAGCACGATGAGGCCGGCCACATAGCCGCTCGTCTTCTCGTCGGCGCCCGACCGCAGCGCCTCGACGCCCTGGAAGACGGAGAAACAGCCGCCCATGACGAAGATCCCGACGGCGGCGAGCAGCGACCAGAAGAACCGTTCCTTGCCGTAGCCGAAGGGGTGCTGTCGGTCGGCGGGGCGGCGGCTGCGGCGCAGCGCGGCGAGGAGGAAGACCTCGTTCAGGCTGTCGGCCACGGAGTGCGCGGCCTCCGACAGCAGCGCGGGCGAACCCGCGACCAGGCCGCCCACCGCCTTCGCCGCCGCGATGATCAGGTTGGCGGCGAGGGCCACCAGGACCGTGACACGTGTCTTCCGGTCGGCTTTCCGTTCGGCACCGCGCTCGCCTTTCTCCGGGGTCGTCTCTTCGCCTGTGCGTTCGGCGTTCCGTGTTGAAGGTGTCCCGCTCACGTTCGCCGACTGCCCCGGCGGGTGCGGCTCACACCGTGCCGGCGGCCGAAATCGGGGAACGCGGTGAGCAGGGAACCCGTCACGCACGGAACCCGTCACGCACGGAACGCATCATCACCGGGAGGAAGCATGGGCGGCAGGGGCGACGACAACGCCGCGTACGGGCACACGTCGTTCGTACGGTCCGCGAGCCGGTTCACCGACCGCGTCACGGCGGACGGCCGCGACGGCTGGCCCGTCGAGGCGGGCCGTTACCGGCTGGTCGTCAGCCGTGCCTGCCCGTGGGCGAGCCGGGCGGTGATCTCGCGGCGGCTCCTCGGTCTGGAGGACGCGTTGTCCATGGCGATCGCCGACCCGATCCAGGACGACCGCAGCTGGCGCTTCACCCTCGACCCGGACGGCCGTGACCCGGTGCTCGGCATCCGCTACCTCAGCGAGGCCTACGAACGCCGGGAGAGCGATCCGCCGGGCGGGGTCAGCGTGCCGGCCGTGGTGGACGTCCCCAGCGGCAAGCTGGTGACCAACGACTACCAACGGCTCACCCTCGACCTCGCCACCGAGTGGTCGGCCCGGCACCGCCCCGGCGCCCCCGACCTGTACCCCGAACAGCTGCGCGACCAGATCGACACGGTGATGGCCGAGGTGTACGAGGACGTCAACAACGGGGTGTACCGAGCGGGTTTCGCGACCGAGCAGAAGGAGTACGAGGAGGCGTGCGCGGGCGTCTTCCGGCGTCTGGACCTGCTGGCGTCCCGGCTGACCGGGCAGCGGTACCTGGTCGGCGAGACGATCACCGAGGCGGACATCCGGCTGTTCACCACGCTGGTGCGTTTCGACGCCGTCTATCACGGTCACTTCAAGTGCAACCGCTGGAAGTTGACCGAGAACCAGGTGCTGTGGGCGTACGCCCGCGATCTGTTCCAGACGCCCGGCTTCGGCGACACCGTCGACTTCGACCACATAAAGCGGCATTACTACCGAGTGCACACCGGCATCAATCCGACCCGGATCGTCCCCCTCGGTCCGGACCTGGCCGGCTGGCGCTCCCCGCACCACAGGGAGGAGCTCGGCGGCCGTCCCTTCGGCGACGGGACTCCTCCCGGACCGGTGCGCGCCGAGGAACAGGTTCCGGCACGGGGACGCCCCTGAGACCCCGTACCCCTGACACCACCCGTACCCCTCAGACAAGGAGAGACCGACGTGTCGAAGAAGAGGAAACTGCCCCTCGTCTACCAGCCCGTGGGCTTCGCGCTCGGCTGGGCGAGCGGCGCCCTGGCGGGCCTCGCGTTCCGCAAGGCCTGGAAGGCGATCCGTCACGAGGACGACGCCCCCGACGCTCTGGACCGGGACCGCGGCTGGGGCGAGATCCTGCTCGCGGCGGCGGTTCAGGGCGCGATCTTCGCGGCGGCACGCAGCGCCGCCGACCGGACCGGCGCCAAGGCGATCGAACGGTCCACCGGTGTGTGGCCCGCCAAGGAGAAGTCCGGCCGGGACTGAGCCCTGACGGGCGCACGCCCGTCCCCCGGCAGCCGACTCGGGGCCGCCCGGCCGAGATGCCGGGCGGCCCCGAGTCGGCTGCCGGGACGCCATGACCGGGCGTCGATCCCGTGCGCGGCCCGGGTGCCGTCCCGCTTCAGCCGCGCTTCGGTCCCCTCAGCCCTGCTTCGGCTTCAGCCCTGCTTCGGCGCTGTGGAAGGTTCGAGACGCAGGGTGAAGGAGTGGCCGGCCGGGTCGGCGTAGCCTCGCTCCTCGTGCGGGCCGGGGGCGCCCTTGGTCTCCAGCGGGCGACCGCCCAGACCCACGACCCTGCGCTCCACCTCGTCGAGGTCGTCGACGATGAAGTCCAGATGGGCCTGGAGGGAGTTCTCGGGGCGGGGCCAGCTCGGCGGGGTCGCGTTCACGTCCCGCCGGAAGGCCAGGCGGATGCCGTCGGCGCCCCTGATCTCCACGCGGTTGGCGCTCGTGTCGGTCTCTTCGGCGTCCAGCAGCCCCTTGTAGAACTCGGCGAGCTTCTCGGGCTCGGCACAGTCGAGCACCACGACGCCCGCTTTCACCACTGCCATGTCGTCGTCTCCTCCGCGAAATCCGGGCCGGGGCGGGCGAGTCCCGTCCCCGAACCTTGCGGATACCCCCGTTTGCGTCAGCCACCGGCCACGCCCCGTCACGCGTCGTCTCGTGCCGTGCGGGGAACGCCGCTGGACTTCCTGGACAGGTGTCCCGCTATAGTGGACACCTGTCTGGGAAGTTGCCCGCAGAAGTCGAGGGAGAGCATGAACATTCTGGCGAACGTGCTGGTCGGGTTGGTGGCTGCGCTGCACCTCTACATCCTGGTGATGGAGATGTTCCTGTGGCAGAAGGCGCCGGGGATGTCGTTCCACGGCTTCGACGCCGAGCTGGCGAGGCGGACCGCCTCGATGGCCGCCAACCAGGGGCTGTACAACGGCTTCCTCGCGGCCGGACTGGTGTGGGGGCTGGTCGCGGCCGATCCGACCGGCTTCAGGGCACAGGTGTTCTTCCTGTCCTGCGTGATCGTCGCGGGGGTGTACGGCGCCGCCACCGCGAACCGGCGGATCCTGTTCGCACAGGCGCTGCCCGGCGCGATCGCCCTGGCCGCCGTTCTGATCGCGCAGTGACCCGCGGCGAAGCCGAGGACCCACGAGCGGCCCGCACCCGGGCCAGGCTGCGCGCCGCGCTGCTCCAGGAGTGCGCCGAGCGGCCTCTGGAGGAGGTCGGGGTGGCCGCGCTGGTGCGCCGGGCGGGCGTCGGACGGGCCACGTTCTATGTGCACTATCCCGACCTGGAGGCCCTCGCCGTCGACGCCTGCGCGGACGTCGTCCGCGAGGCGGTGGAGGCACTGCACGCCTGGCGCGGACGGCCGGACCCGGTCCGCGCCCCGGCCGCGCTGGCGGACTTCTTCGGCTCACTGACGCCCCACGCCACGCTGTATCGCACCCTGCTCACGCGGGGCGGCGGCGGGCCGCTCGGCCGGGTGCTCCACCGGGACCTGCGCGCCTACAGCCTGCGCGAACGTGAGCGGGCGGGCGCGGCGGACGCACCCCTGATCGCCTCGGCCGTCGCCGCGACCTTCGCCGGCGTGCTGGCGGACTGGCTGCACGGCGACCTCGACGGCACACCCGCCGAAATCGCCGACCAGGTCTGGCAGTTGCTGGTCGCCCTGCACGCGAGCCGCTGAGCGGCGATCACCGGCCGGACGCCGCGCCCTTCGCCGGGGGCGGGTCGACGTCGGCGGGCCGGAAGCCCGGCCCGCCGACGTCGACCCGCATGCATCCCTCGCCCCGGTCTCTCCCCCTGCGACTCCCGCCTCAACGCCGTCTCCACACTCCACACTCGGCACTCGGCACTCGGCACTCGGCACTCACTGAGGGCGCCCGCGAGTCTCAACTGCTCTGGTACGCAGTGGAGTTCATCCCCGACCAGCCGCGGCCGCGGGTCGCCCCGGTGTCGCGCCGCACGTTCAGCGGGTGGCCTGGAAGGTTCTGCGGTAGGCCTGCGGGGAGACGCCGATGGCGGTGTGCAGGTGCTGGCGCAGCGAGGCGCCGGTGGCGAAGCCGACTCGGGCGGCGATCTGGTCCACGGAGAGATCGCTGGCCTCCAGCAGGTGCCGGGCGTGCGCGACGCGCTGCTGGATCAGCCAGCGGCCGGGGCTGAGGCCGACCTCGTCGTGGAAGCGGCGGGCGAAGGTGCGCAGGCTCATCCGGGCGTGCGCGGCGAGGTCGGCGAGGGCGAGGGGCTCGTGAAGCCGCTCCAGGGCCCAGGAGCGGGTGGCGGCCGTGCCGGCCGCGCCGGCCACGGGCACGGGCTGCTCGATGTACTGCGCCTGGCCGCCGTCCCGGAACGGCGGCACCACACAGCGGCGAGCCACCTGGTTGGCGAGTTCGCTTCCGTGGTCCTTGCGGACGATGTGCAGGCAGACGTCGACGCCGGAGGCGGCTCCGGCCGAGGTCAGCACCCGGTCGTCGTCGACGAAGAGCACGTCCGGGTCGAGTTCGACCTGCGGGTGCATCCGGCGGAACACCTCCGTGACCTGCCAGTGGGTGGTGGCCCGGCGGCCGTCGAGCAGTCCGGCCGCGGCAAGGACGAACGCGGCGGTGCAGATGGAGACGATGCGCGCCTCGGGGCGGATCAGGGCGAGTGCCTCGGCCACCTCGTCCGGCAGGTCGTGCGTCACCCGGTCGGGGGCCACCGGCGCGATCACGACCGTGTCGGCCGTCGCCAAAACCTCGCGGCCGTGCTCGACGCCGATCGTGAAATCGGCGTTCGTCCGCACCGGACCGCCGTCGACGGTGCAGGTCAGGACCTCGTAGTGACCGTCGGCCGCGCCGAAGATGCGGGCCGGGATGCCGAGCTCGAACGGGTAGACGCCGTCGAGGGCGAGGACGACGACACGGTGCTGGTCTCCGGAAGGCATGGCACGATCCTATCGGATGTTGGCAATCATGCCATTTCGCGGCCGGGTCGCACCGGGCAGGCTGTTCAGCATGAGCACTGTGAACACCCCGCACACCGGTACGACCATGCGCGTCATCGGTCAGGACGTCCTCGGCGGTCCCGAAACACTGAAGCAGACGGAGGTGGAGCGGCCCGCGCCCCGCCCGAACGAGGTCCTGGTCCGGGTGCGCGCCGCCGGCGTCAACCCGACCGACTGGAAGCACCGCGCCACCGGCGGTTTCCTGGGCGAGCCGCCCTTCGTCCTGGGCTGGGACCTCTCCGGAACCGTGGAGGCGGTCGGCATCGGCGTCGCCGCCTTCGCGCCCGGCGACGAGGTCTTCGGCATGCTGCCCTACCCCTACGGCCACGGCTCGCACGCCGAGTACGCCATCGCGCCGGTGCGCGCCCTGTGGCACAAGCCCGAGAGCGTCGACCACGTCCAGGCGGGCGCGCTGCCGCTGGTCTCGCTGACCGCCTGGCAGGCGCTGGTGGAGACCGCCGAACTCCGCCCCGGGCAACGCGTGTTGATCCACGCCGCAGCCGGCGGCGTGGGCCATGTGGCCGTGCAGATCGCCAAGGCGCGCGGCGCGTACGTGATCGGGACGGCCAGCGCGGGCAAGCACGACTTCCTGCGCGAGCTGGGCGTCGACGAGGCGATCGACTACCGGGAGACCGACTTCGCCGAGGCCGTGAAGGACGTCGACGTCGTCCTGGACACCCTGGGCGGCGACACCTCGGTGAAGTCGCTGGGCGTGCTGCGGCCGGGCGGGATCGTCGTGTCGATCCTGCCGGTGGGGTCGGACGAGTTCCACGCGGAGGCCGAGCGGCTCGGGGTGCGGGCGGTGCGGATGCTCGTGGACGCCGACCGGGCGGGGATGCGCGCGATCGCCGAGCTGGTCGAGGCGGGCCGGCTGCGCGCCACGATCGCGGGGGCCTTCCCGCTGGCCGAGGCCGCCGAGGCGCACCGGCTCGGCGACACCGGCCGCACGACCGGGAAGCTGGTCCTGACGGTCGACTGACCGGTCGTCAGAAGACGAGCACGGGTTTGACGGTCTTGCCCGCGGTCATGTCCCGCACCGCCTGTTCGATGTCCGCGAACGGGTAGAAGCCGATCAGGCGGTCCAGCGGGAGACGCCCGTCCTTGACCAGCTCGACCAGGGCCGGGATGAAGGCCTGCGTCTCGCTGTCGCCGAGGGTGAGGCCCACGACGCGCTTGCCGCCCAGCAGCCCGTTGACGTCCAGGGCGACCTCGCTGCCGAAGGGCGGCGCGCCCACGACGACGAGGGTGCCGCGGGCGGCGAGCGCGTCGACGCCCTGGCGCAGCACGGCCGTGTTGCCCGTGGTCTCCACGACGCCGTCGGCGCCCTGCCCGCCGGTGATCTCCGCGACGACCTCGCCCAACGTGGCCTGACCGGCGTCGACGGTGTGGGTGGCACCCAACTCACGTGCCAGTTGCAGGCGTTCGGCGACCCGGTCGACGGCGATGATCGTGGTCGCCGGCGACAGCGCGGCCGCCACGACGGCCGACAGGCCGACGGCTCCGGCGCCGAGGACGACCACGGCGGCGCCGGCCGTCGGCTTCAGCACGTTCCAGACGGCGCCGACGCCGGTCTGGACCCCGCAGCCCAGCGGCGCGATCGACGCCAGCGGGACGTCGGGGTCGACCTTCACGAGGCTGCGCTCGTCGACCAGCGCCCGCTCGGCGAAGGAGGACTGGCCGAAGAAGTGGCCGCCGAGGACCTCGCCGTCCCGGCTGACGGTGCCGCTGCCGTCGGCGCGGCGGCCGCCGAGGAGGTTCAGCGGGAGCCAGGCGGCACAGTAGGCGGGGTGGCCGCCGTGGCAGTTGCGGCAGTCGCCGCACGAGGTGAAGGACAGCACGACGTGGTCTCCGGGGGCCACGCCCGTGACCGCGGAGCCGACCGCCTCGACGACCCCCGCGCCCTCGTGCCCGAGGACTCCGGGCAGCGGGAAGGGCAGTCCGCCGCTCGCCACGCCGAGGTCGGTGTGGCACAGACCGGCCGCGACCAGTCGGACGACCGCCTCGTGCGGTGCGGGGTCTTCGAGCACGACCTCGGAGAGGGTGAAGGGCGCTCCGGCGGACTCGACGACGGCGGCGCGTGTGGTGATGGGCATCGGTGCAACTCCCTTGTCGGGCAGAGGTGTTCGGGTGACCGCACTCAGTCGAGCGAGACGACGACGGACTTGACCCTGGTGTACGCGGCGAGCGCCTCGGGGCCGTACTCGCGGCCGAAGCCGGAGTCCTTGACGCCGCCGAACGGGACGGCGGGGTCGAGCATCGCCCAGTCGTTGACCCAGACGATGCCGGCCTGCAGGCGGTCGGCGACGCGGTGGGCACGGGCCAGGTTGCCGGTCTGGACGCCCGAAGCCAGTCCGTACGGCGTGGAGTTGGCCAGCGCGATCGCCTCGTCCTCGCCCTCGAAGGGCTGGACGGTGAGGACGGGGCCGAAGATCTCCTCCTGGACGACACGGGAGTCGGGCGCGAGGTCGGCGATCACGGTCGGCTTGTAGTAGTAGCCGCCGTCGAGGTCGAGGCGCTCACCTCCGCAGACGATGCGGGCGCCCTCCTTGCGGGCGAGGTCGACGTACTCCTCGACCTTGCGCAGGTGCCGCTCCCCCGCCATCGGGCCGACGACGGTCTCCGGCAGCCGGGGGTCGCCGACCGGCACCCCGGGGACGGCCTCGGCGAGGATGCCGAGCAGGGTGGCGTAGACCGGGCGGGCCACCAGCAGACGCGGGCCGCCCATGCAGAACTGGCCGGTGTTGAAGACGAAGCCCTTGATGACCGCGCCGACGGCCTTCTCCAGGTCGGCGTCCTCGAACACGAGGTGCGCCGCGTTGCCGCCGAGTTCCATGGTGACCGGCTTGAGGTTCTCGCCCGCGACGCTCGCGGCGTGCCGGCCGACCGCGGTGGAACCGGTGAAGGCGATCTTGTCGACGCCGGGGTGGCGCAGCAGCGCCTCGCCGGCGACCGGGCCCGCGCCGGTGACGACGTTGACCACACCGTCGGGGACGCCGGCCCGCTGGAAGAGTCCCGCCATGTACAGGGCGCTGAGCGGGGTCTCGTCGGCGGGCTTGTGGACGACCGTGTTGCCCGCGGCGAGGGCCGGGGCGATCTTGGATCCGGCCAGGATCAGCGGGAAGTTGAAGGGGGTGATCGCGGCGACCACGCCGATCGGGTCCCGCCGGGTGTAGGCGAGGGCGTTCATGGGGGTGTCACGGTGGGCGCCGTCCAGGGCGAAGGCGAGGGACGCGAAGTACTCGTAGTCGTTGGCCGCGTTGGTGACGTCGACGGCGTGCGCGAGGGTGATGGGCTTGCCGACGTCCAGGCTCTCCAGCCGGGCGATGTCGTCGGCCTCCTCGCGGATCAGCTGGGCCACGCGAAGCAGCACGCGGCCCCGCTCCCGGCCGCTGAGACCGGACCACTGCCCGGCGTCGAAGGCCTCCCGTGCGGCCCGCACGGCGGCGTCCACGTCGGCGGCCCCCGCCTCCGCGACGGTGGTGAGGACCGTGCCCCGGGACGGATCGACCACCTCGGTCCGGGCACCGTCCGCGGCGTCTCGCCACTGTCCCCCGACGAACAGTCGGCCGGGGTCGATCTCGAAGGCGGTCATCGCCACTCCTCAGCATCGTCGCCAAGATTTCAACAAACAGGATTCCTGTTGGTTGGCAGTCTCATTACGGACAGGTTTCCTGTCAATGGTCTACGCTCTGCATCATGGTCGGCCCCCGGACAACCCAGGCAGCGGCGCCCGCATCCCCGCCGCACAGGACACCCCCGTCCCTGCTCTACATGGTGAAGCAGGTGGAGCTGGTCGTGCGATCCCACCTGGACGAACTGGTCAAGCCGTCCGGGATCACGGCCCTGCAGTACACGGCGCTGACCGTGCTGGAGCGGCACGACGGACTGTCCGCCGCCCAGCTGGCCCGGGACTCCTTCGTCACCGCCCAGTCCATCGCCGACCTGGTGCGCTCCCTGGAGGGGCGCGGCCTGATCCGCCGCGAGCGCAATCCGCGCAACCGGCGCGAGCTGCTGATCCTGCTCACCGAGGAGGGGCGCGGACTGCTGGAGCGGCACGCCGGCCCGGTGCGGGAGCTGGAGGACCGCATGGTCCGGGACCTCACGGGCCACCAGACGGAGCAGTTGCGCACCGCCCTCTCCAAGGCGTGGCACGCGCTGTCGTAACGCTTTGTCCCCCCTTTGCTCACGACGCGAAAAAACTCGCCCAGAGTCGGTTGCATTTCGAAGACATATGTCAATCGAACATGCTGGAATTCACTCCATCGGGGGTAACTTGCTGAGGCGGGGAACTGCTGCGTGCTCCCCGGCCGTTGGAAGCTCCCGACCGGTGGAGCGGGTTGGAGGCGATGTCGTCGTGCAGGTGGAACCCGCGGCGGACTCCCCGCATCTGCGCGTCCGCCAGGACCGCGGATACACGGTGCTGGAGTTCCGCGGCGAGATCGATCTCGTCGCGGCCACGGAGATCGGCCCGCTGCTCGACGACGCGACCGCCGGTCCCGCACCGCGGATCGTGATCGACCTGACCCGGATCGAGTTCTTCGACTGCTCCGGGCTGCGCCTGCTGTACCGGGCGCGCGGCCGGGTACTCGACCACGACGGGCATCTGCACCTCGTCTGCGCGCATCCGCTCACGCTGCGGATCCTGCGGGCCACCGGGCTGTCCCGGCTGCTGCCGCCCGCCACGACGCTGGACGCGGCCCTGGAGCGGCCCGGCGCCACGTCGGGCACGTTATGACGGCGCCCCGAAGCGCCGCCCGACCCTTCAGCCGTCCCGTCCGCCCCCGCCGGTCCGCCCCGTGCGTCCCGGCCCCGGGCGCCCGCCGCGCTACTGGCCGCGCGCCGCGTCGAACAGGGCGCTGACGGACTCGCCGTTGTGGATGCGGCGCACCGCCTCCGCCAGAGCGGGGGCGATGGACAGGATCCGCAGCTTTTCGGTGTGCTCCTCCACGGGAACCGGCACCGTGTTCGTGCACACGATCTCCAGGACGTCCGGCTGCTCGCTGAGCCGCTTGAGCGCACCGGCGGCGAACAGTCCGTGCGTGCACGCCACCCGTATCGAGCGGGGCTCCGACTCCCTCAGCCGGTCCAGGAGCTCCAGGACCGTGCTGCCCTTGGCGATCTCGTCGTCCAGGACGATGACGTCCCGCCCGGCGATCTCGCCGATCACCGCGCTGATGCTGACCCGGTCGTCGGCGTAGCGCTGCTTGGCGCCCGCCGCCACCTGGGCGCCGATCATCCGGGCGAAGGCGGCCGCCTCCTTGGCGTTGCCGAGGTCCGGCGAGACGACGGTGGTACGGGTGAGGTCGTAGCGGCGAAAGTGCGCGGCCAGTTCCCGGTGGGCGTGCAGGTGGTCCACCGGCATCGAGAAGAAGCCGTGCACCTGGGGCGAGTGGAGCGTCATGGCGAGGACCCGGTGGACGCCGGCCGCCGCCATCAGATCGGCGACCAGACGTCCGCCCAGCGAGATGCGGGGAGCGTCCTTCTTGTCGGAGCGCGCATAGGAATAGTGCGGCATGACGACGGTGATCCTGCCCGCCGACGCCCCGCGGGCCGCGTCGCACATCAGCAGCAGCTCCACGAGGTGCTCCTGCACGGGCCGGACCAGGGGCTGCACGAGGAAGACGTCCCGTTCCCGGCAATTGGCCTGGAGCTGGACCTCCAGGCAGTCGTTGGCGAATCTGCTGAGGCGGGTGGGGCTCAGGGGCACACCGAGGTGGGCGCAGACCTCGGCCGCCAGCTCGGGGTGGGCACTGCCGCTGAACACGGAGATGTCTCGCACGGTCGGCTCCTCGCTGATCGTGTCCGGCCGGGGGCGGGGCCTCTCATGCTACGGACCGCGTCCGTTTTGCCCACCCGCAGAAAGCGCCGGCGGCACCAGGGAGTCCCTCGAAGGCCCCGAACCGGCCAGACCCCCGCGAGCCGAGTGATCAGGTGGTTCGCCGGGTCGCGGCACAGCCCGGCGATCCCGACGGCGCCTCGTGAGCCGTCCGCTCACCGCCCCCTTCCGGCGTTCTCCCGCTCGGGCCGGCGTGCGCGGAAGAGCACCGCGCATGGCCCGTACTGTCACAGCTCCTCAACAGGGCGGTCTGACACGGGCATTGACGGGAATCCGGTCAGGAGGAAGAGAGGACCGTCCGCATGACGACTTCGATCGAGCCCACCAGGGAGACCAAGTCCACCCGGCGTCCGCCCGGCCGCATACCCGGCTGGGCCAAGGTGCTCACCGCCGTCGTGGTCGTGCTCGTCGTGATGTTCGCGGGGATCCGGCTGAGCCTGCTGCCGGGGCTGCGCGACTTCTTCGGCACGGAGACCCATGACCGCTCGGGTCCCGCCCTGCTCAAGTCCATCCAGGACATGAGCCGCTACGACGCCGCCTCCGGCAACTTCCAGGTCGTCGTGGACCTGGAGAAGGACGCCAAGTACCTTCCCGACGCCATCCGCGGTACCCGCACCCTGTACGTGGGGGCGGGCACCGTCGACGCCTACGTCGACCTCGGCAAGGTCGGCGACAAGAACGTGACGGTCGACGAGAACCGCACCTCGGCCACGCTCCGGCTGCCCCATGCCCAGCTCGGCAAGCCGGCCCTCGACCCCGACCGCTCCTACGCGGTGTCCAAGCAGCGCGGCCTCCTCGACCGCCTGGGCGACCTCTTCTCCGACAACCCGGGCGGTGAGCAGGCCGTGCAGAAACTCGCGGTCAAGCACATCGGGGACGCGGCCAAGGAGAGCGAGCTCACCAAGCGCGCCGAGACCAACACCACCGACATGCTCCAGGGGCTGCTGCGCTCCCTCGGCTTCAAGGAGGTGAAGGTGTCCTACGGCACCTGACACCCGGGCCGTGGCGGGCGGACGCGCGGGCGACCGCGGCGGACGTGACGGCCGCGGGAGAGCCCCGGAGCCGTCCGCCCGCATCCCCGGGCCGTTCGAGGGTAATCGCCCTACGACGCCCGGATGTTGAACACTGGAGGACCGCATGGCCCGTGCAGCGCTACGTCCGCTCACCACGTTCCGCCTGCGCACCGGCAAGACAGCCGCACCCGAGCCCGCCGAGCCGGACCGAGCACAGCGGGCCCGGAGAGCGGGGAGCTCGCGCAGGGCCAGGAAGGCAGAGAGGGCCGCGGAGGCGGAGTCGGCGCGTCCCGAGCACCGGCCACTGCCGTTCCCGCTCCGGCTGCTGGCGATGCTGGTGGCGTTCGCGTTCATGGTGGCGTTCGCCGTCGCCCTGGCCCGCATCACCCTGGAGCCGTCGCCGGCGTCGGCGGCGCTGGTGCACTCCAACCTGCGCCCCGGCGACTCGCTGCGGGCCTACCTGGACCAGCCGGCGCTGCGCGACGCGGTGAAGCAGATCGGCGGAAACCTGCTGCTCGGCGTGCCCTTCGGGGTGCTGGTGCCGGTCGTCGCGCCCCGGGCGCGCGGGTTGGTGCGAGTGCTGCTGCTGACCGCGACCGTCATGCTGCTCGTGGAGTTCGCCCAGGGTGCGCTGGTGACCGGACGCGCCTTCGACATCGACGACGTCATCCTCAACACCACGGGCGCCCTGATCGGCTACCTGCTCCTGGGGCGCAGGGTGAGCCGCGCGGTGCACGCGCGCAAGCAGCGCGTGTGAGGCGGCGCGGGACGGGCAGCGGGGGCGCCGCTCAGTGCGGCTTCCAGGTGTACTTGTCCCCGCCCACCCAGCGCACGGTGTCCGGGTCGTCGAGGTCGTGGACCGTGATGCCGAAGGCGGCGGCGATCTGGAGGACGTCGGTCACGTCCCTCGCCTCGCCGACCACCTCGGCATCGATTTCCACGATGCGGAACGGCGCGGGGCCCGGCTGTACTCCGAGCACCATGATCCGCGGCCGGGAGACGCGCAGGCTCGCGATTTCGCTCATGACATAGAGGGTAGAGCGGAACGCACCGGTATGAATCATCGAACGTCCCCCGCCGGGAAGGCCGCTCCGCTCGTCGTGCGGTCGGGGCGCCGGTGGGGAACTCTGGAGCCAGGAGGTGGCGATGGATCCCGTCGAGGCACTGGACCGGATCGCCTTCCTGCTGGAGCGGTCCCTGGCGCCGACGTACCGTGTGCGGGCCTTCCGGACCGCGGCCCGGGTGCTGGCACGACTGACCTCGGCGGAGGTCGAGCAGCGGGCGGCGGCCGGGACGCTGGAGTCGCTGAAGGGCGTGGGCCCGAAGACCGCGCAGGTGGCGAGCGAGGCGCTCGCCGGCCGGACGCCGTCCTACCTGGAGAAGCTGGAGGAGGAGGCCGGACGGCCCCTGACGGACGGCGCGGGGGCCGGGCTGCGCGCTCTGCTGCGCGGCGACTGCCATGTCCACTCCGACTGGTCGGACGGCGGCAGCCCCATCGAGGAGATGGGCCGGGCCGCGGCCGCGCTCGGTCATGAGTGGGCCGTGCTCACCGATCACTCGCCACGCCTGACGGTGGCCCGCGGGCTGTCCCCCGAGCGGTTGCGCCGCCAGCTGGAGGTGGTCGAGGAGCTCAACGCCACCTGGGCGCCCTTCCGGCTGCTGACCGGCATCGAGTGCGACATCCTCGACGACGGGTCGCTGGACCAGGAACCCGAGCTGCTGGACCGGCTCGACGTGGTGGTGGTGTCCGTGCACTCCAAGCTGCGGATGGACTCCCGGGCGATGACACGCCGCATGGTGAACGCCGTGCGCGATCCGCACGCCGACATCCTCGGCCACTGCACCGGGCGGCTGGTGACCGGGCGGGGGCGGCCCGAGTCGGAGTTCGACGCGGACGAGGTGTTCGCGGCGTGCGCCGAGTCGGGCACCGCGGTGGAGATCAACAGCCGGCCCGAGCGGCTCGACCCGCCGCGCCGGCTGCTGCGCCGGGCCCTGGCGGCCGGTGTGCTGTTCTCGGTCGACACCGACGCGCACGCGCCCGGCCAGCTGGACTGGCAGATCCTGGGCTGCGCGCGGGCCGAGGAGTGCGAGGTGCCCGTAGAGCGGATCGTGACCGCCTGGCCCCTGGCCGACCTGCTGGCCTGGACGCGGGAGGGCCGGGTGCCGGCGGGCGTGACCGGCCCGTGAGGTGGTACTCGGGGGTATCGCCCGGGGTACGCAGAGGTACCCGCAGAAGGAGAAGGGACTCAGATGACTCGCGCCGCCGTGTTCGACGTCGACGGCACCCTCGTCGACACCAACCACCTGCATGTCGTCACCTGGTGGGAGGCCTTCCGGCAGGCGGGCCACCGGGTGCCGATGCACGCCGTGCTGCGGGCCGTGGGGCTCGGATCCGAGGACCTCATCGCCCGCCTGCTCGGCGACGACCGGGACAAGGACGAGGACGCGGAACTCAGCGCCGCCCACAAAGCCCTGTACGGACAGTACTTCGACCGGCTGCCGCCGCTGCGGGACGCCGGTTCGCTGCTGCGCCGGCTGCACGGCGACGGCTGGACGGTCGTGCTCGCCACCTCGGCGAGCGGGCCCGAGCTGTCGGCCCTGCGCGCCGCCATCGACGCGGACGACGTCATCGCCGCGACGGCCAGCGCCGACGACGTCGAGGAGGGCAAGCCCGCGCCGGAGCCGGTGCAGCACGCCCTGGAGCTGGCCGGCGCCCCCGCCGAGCAGGCCGTGTTCGTCGGCGACACCGTGTGGGACATGCAGGCCGGCCGCCGGGCCGGGGTGCGCTGCGTGGGCGTCCTCTGCGGCGGCATTCCCCGGGCAGACCTGCTGGAGGCGGGCGCGGAAGCCGTCTACGACGACCCGGCCGACCTCCTGGCCTCCCTGACGACGAGTCCGCTGGCATGAGGTGACGGACGTCACCGCTTGCCGCGGCGAACCGGGGAACACGCATAGGTAGTTACCCGTTGAACCAACCGTGGGTGTGGACGGGACAGTGTCCCCGGGCCTCACCTTCTGCCCACAGGGACGATCGTCCGGCTGAAGCCCTGTGGAGCGTCTCGCCGAGAGGCGACCGCCGTCCGCGCCCACGCACAGACCGCCCCGACCGTGATTCCCCCGTCCGGTCGGGGCTTCTCCCTGTCCGGGCGCGCGGACTGCGCGAAACGCGGTACGCGCTTGACTTCGAGCGCACTTCAATTCGTAGCGTCTCGGACATGAGCACTGCACAGCACAAGATCGGTTCGGGGTTCGACGCCCACAGCACCGCCGACGACGTCCTCGCCGGCATCGACCTGAGCGGACAGCTCGCGATCGTCACCGGCGGCTACTCCGGGCTGGGCCTGGAGACCACCCGCTCGCTCACCAGGGCCGGCGCCCGCGTCGTCGTCCCCGCCCGCCGCCCGGACACCGCACGGGAGGCCGTGCAGGGCATCGACGGCGTCGAGGTCGACGAGCTCGACCTCGCCGACCTGGACAGCGTGCGCGGCTTCGCCGACCGCTTCCTCGCCTCCGGCCGCACCGTCGACCTCTTCATCGGCAACGCCGGCGTCATGGCCTGCCCCGAGACCCGCGTCGGGCCCGGCTGGGAGGCCCAGTTCGCGACCAACCACCTCGGGCACTTCGCGCTCGTGAACCGGCTGTGGTCCGCGATCGAGCCCGGCGGGGCCCGCGTGGTCTCGGTGTCCTCGCGCGGCCACCA
Organism: Streptomyces sp. LUP30; assembly: GCF_001746365.1. GTDB lineage: Bacteria > Actinomycetota > Actinomycetes > Streptomycetales > Streptomycetaceae > Streptomyces. The sequence continues at coordinate 93,100 of NZ_MJAJ01000009.1, read as the reverse complement.
CTTCTCCGGCGTGCGCTGGGACGACGTCCACTGGCAGCAGGGCTACGACAAGTGGGAGGCCTACGGCCAGGCGAAGACCGCGAACGCGCTCTTCGCCGTCCACCTCGACCGGCTCGCCCGGGACCGGGGCGTCCGGGCCTTCTCGCTGCACCCCGGCGGGATCATCACGCCCCTCCAGCGCCACATCCCCAAGGAGGAGATGGTGGAGCGCGGCTGGATCGACGAGGACGGCAACGTGATCGACCAGCCCGGCTTCAAGTCCCCCGAGCAGGGCGCGGCCACCCAGGTCTGGGCGGCGACCTCGCCGCAGCTGGCCGGCATGGGCGGTCTCTACCTGGAGGACTGCGACGTCGCCGAGCCCGCCGTCGACGGCGACGTCCGGTCCGGTGTCAGGGACTGGGCGACGGACCCGGAGCAGGCGGCGCGACTGTGGGAGCTGTCCGCCGAGCTCACGGGCGTGAACGCCTTCCCGGCTCAGGGATAGTCCGGCTCACTCCCGCCGCGAACTTGCGCAGATCGGCGGTGAGCCGGTCGGCGTGGGTCGCGAAGAGGCCGTGACCGGCGTCCTCGTACACCTCCAGGGTGGAGTTCGGGGCGAGGGCGGCGGCGCGGCGGCCCGTCAGCTCGAGCGGCCCGGAGGTGTCGTGGGTGCCGTGCACGACGAGCACGGGCAGGTCGAGCGCGGCCAGTTCGGGTGCGACGTCGAGGGCGGCGATCAGCTCGCCGACGGCGACGCCGGCGCGAGCCGTGGACCCGTGGCAGCGCCGGATCATGGTCTGCACGTATGCCGCGGAGAGGTCGTTGCCCGGGCGGTCCAGGGCGAAGAAGGCGCGGGCCCCGTCGGCGAAGAACGCGGAGCGGTCGCGCCGGAAGGCCTCGACGCCGGCCAGCATCACTTCCGGGTCGACGCCCTCGGGGTGGTTCGCCGACCGGGCGGGACCGGGCGTCATGCCGGCGACCAGCGCCACCCGGGCCACCCGGTCGGCGCCGTGCCGGGTCAGACAGCGGACGGCCTCGGCCGCGCCGACCGAGTGGCCCACCAGGGTCACCTCCCGCAGGTCGAGGTGGTCCAGCAGGCCCTGGACGTCGTCGGCCAGGCTGTCCAGGTCGAACCCGCCCCAGACGTCGTCCGAACGGCCGTGGCCGCGCCGGTCGAAGCCGACGCAGCGGTGGCCCTCCCGCGCCAGCGGCAGCATCTGGTACTCCCACATCTCGGACCCGAAATACAGGCTGTTCACGAAGACGATCACCGGCCCGTCGGCCGGGCCGTAGTCGATGTGGTGCAGCCGGGCGCCGTCGACGGGGCTCGTGAAGTACGGCATGGACGTCCTCCTGCGGTGCGTGCGGGATGCGGTGAACGGTGACGTCGTCCATGCTCGCCGCCCGGGCCGCGGGGGTCGATTACCTCCGAGGTCAGGTGCCCGGGACCGGGGCCGCGTGCGCCGGTGCGGGCCGGGTACTCGGTCGGCTCCCCCAGGACCCCGAGAGGAGCCGAAGGTGAGCAGCGCAACGGGCAGCAACATCGTGGTCACGGGCGCCACCGGCAACGTCGGCACGAGTGTGGTGCGTCGTCTGTCCGAGGATCCGGAGGTCGCCTCGGTCCGCGGGCTGGCGCGACGGATCCCGGACTGGTCCCCGCGCAAGACCGACTGGACGGCCGTCGACCTGGCCTCCGAACGGTCGGATCTCGCGGCCGTGTTCCAGGGCGCAGACGCCGTGGTGCATCTGGCGTGGGCGTTCCAGCCCACCCACGACCCGGCGGCTACCTGGCGGACGAACGTCCTCGGCAGCCTGCGCGTGTTCGAGGCCGTGGCCGCCGCGCAGGTGCCCGTGCTGGTCCATGCGTCCTCGGTGGGTGCGTACTCGCCGGGCCCGAAGGACCGGCCGGTGGACGAGTCCTGGCCCACGCACGGCTGGCCGGACGCCGCCTACTGCCGGGAGAAGGCCTACCTGGAACGCGCCCTGGACATCTTCGAACGTGACCGTCCGCAGACCCGGGTGGTGCGGATGCGGCCCGCGTTCCTGTTCAAGCGGGAGTCGGCGAGCGAGCAGCGGCGCATCTTCGGCGGGAGGTTCCTGCCCGGCCCGCTCGCCCGCCCCGAACTGCTGCCCTTCCTGCCGGACGTGCCCGGGCTGCGGATGCAGACGCTGCACACCGACGACGCCGCCGAGGCCTATCGGCTCGCCCTGCGCACCGAGGTGCGCGGCCCGTTCAACCTGGCAGCCGAGCCGGCCGTGGACGCGAAGCTGCTGGGCGAGATGTTCGGCGCCCAACCGCTGCGGCTGCCCCGCACGGCTGCGCGCACGGCGATCGCCGCGGCCTGGAACCTGCACCTCCTGCCCGCCTCACCCCACCTCTTCGACGCGGTCCTGCGGCTCCCCCTGATGGACTGCACCCGCGCCCGCGTCGAACTCGGCTGGCGCCCCGAGCACACGGCGCCGGAAGTACTGGAAGAGTTCCTGTTCGGCCTGCGCGAGGGAGCGGGCGCCCCGACCGACCCCCTCCAGGGCCGCAAGGCGAGCTGACACCCGGCCGCGGGCGCCCGGCCACCCCACGGCCGGGTGTCCCCGGACGGCGGTGGTCAGGCGGTCGGCTCTTCGGGCTCGGGGTGCTCGGACTGGCCGCTGCCCGCGTGCGGGGCGCCCTGAGGGCCCGTTCCCGCCTCGTCGGTGTCGGGGACGTCCTCGGCGGCCTCCGGTGACTGCTCGGGCTCGGCGACGTCCCAGCGGTCGTCGCCCCCGTCGGCCTGTTGGTCCGGCGGGTCGCGCGGGACCGGCGCACCGTTCCCGCCGGGTCCCTGGAGACGGTCTTCGGCCACGACGTCCTCCCTTCGCGGTCGCACCGCGTCGAACGCGGGCGACGGTCCCCGGACGGCGTTCGTCCGGGCGACTCGCGAGTACCTCCCGCACGGACGGCGAAACGTGGGACCCACCGGCCTCGCAGGCCACGGCCCGGGGCACGGCGCCCGCCCGGACCGGGACAGCGGAGGCGGGCACAGCGCGCCGCACGGGCAGCGCACCACGGGTTCAGCGGGGGGCGCGTTCCTCCAGTACCGTGCGCCAGGCCGGTGCCGGGCCGGTGGGTGCGGGCTCGGGGCGTCGGCCGCCGCGGCCGAAGAAGTCGGCGAGCGGGAGGATCGCCGCCCCGACGGTGACGGCGTCCGGGCCGAGCCGCCCCAGCTCGACGGTGACCTTCTGGGCGGGGTGGCGCAGCGCGTACGCGGTGGCGTGCCGGCGCACGGCGGGCAGGAAGCGGGCGCCCAGCTGCAGGCCGGCCCAGCCGCCGATGAGGATGCGCTCCGGCTGGAAGAGGTTGATCAGATCGGAGAGACCGGCGCCGAGGTACTCGGCGGTCTCCTCCAGCACGGCGAGTGCGACGGGGTCCGCGGTCCGCCCCGCACCGGCGGTCTCCACGCCGTCGGCGGGCCGGCCGCCGTCCGGTCCGGCCGGGGGGTAGGCGGCGGTCAGCATCGCGGTCAGCGCGGTCTCCTCGTCGACGTTCTCCGGCGGCCGGCCGCCCTGCTCGCGCCAGCGTTCCAGGAGCGCCTCCGCGCCCGCGTACGCCTCCAGACAGCCCAGGGCGCCGCAGCGGCAGCGGCGGCCCCGCACCCGGACCGTCAGATGGCCCCATTCGACGGCCCGGCCGTGTTCCACCTCCGGCGTGACCAGGCACGCCCCGACGCCGGAGCCGAACAGGACGACGACCGCGCTGTGTGCGCCCCGGCCGCCGCCGAACCACATCTCGGCCTGGCCCAGCGTCTTGGCGCCGTTGTCGATGAAGTACGGGACGCTCTCCGGCAGGAGGGCTCCCTCGCGCAGGAGCGCCTCCACCGGCACGGCGTCCCAGCCGATGGTCTGGCCGTGCACGACGGCCCCGCGCTCGGGGGTGTGCTCGACGATGCCCGGGACGCCTATGCCGACCCCGAGAAGCCGCCCCGCGTCGACGCCGGCCGTCGCCAGGACCTCGGCGACTCCCTCGCGGATATGGGCGACGATCCCGTCGACCTCGTACCGGCTCTGCTCCAACGGCCTTTCGGCGCGGGCGAGTTCCGTGAGCGTGAGGTCGAACAGCTCGATCCGCACCCGCGTCTCGCCGACGTCCACGCCGATCATGTGGCCGCCGGCGGGGGCCACCCGCAGCAGGATGCGGGGGCGGCCGCCGTCGGAGTCGACGCTGCCGGCCTCCTCGACCAGTCCGTCGGCGACCAGGTCGGCGACGACGTTGCTGATCGAGCCGGAGCTCAGGCCGGTGGCCGGCCCCAGCTCGAAACGGCTGAGGGGCCCGTCGAAGTAGAGTCGTTGCAGTACGGCCGTGCGGTTGGCCCGCCTGAGGTCGCGTACCGTGCGCCCGTTCCGCCCCGTCATGTCGCTCCCCTCCGAGCCCTGCCCGACCTGCAACATACCTCCGTGGGAGGGCGTGCGCGACATTCTCCAACCCTTAGTTCACGATGTGAGCTAAGAGAGGTCCGCGGTGGCGATCTCATCCAGCGCCGCCACCAGCTCGGGAGCGACCCTCTCCTGCACCCAGCGGAGGTGTTCGGGGCCGGCCGCCCGCGGGACCGTCTCGGTGAGCATGATCAGGTAGAGGTAGGCGCGGTAGAGCGCCAGACGCGCCCGGGCGGACGCGCCGAACACGGCCCGCCCGCCGCCCTCGCGGTACCCCCGCAGGAACGCCTCGTCCGTCCTGATGTCGCCCAGCAGCGCCAGGGACACGAAGTCCGCGAGGGGGTCGCCCCAGAACATGCGCTCGCCGTCGATGAGGCCGCCGACCCGGGGCTCGCCGCCGGCGCGGTCGACCAGGATGTTGCCCGGCCACAGGTCGAAGTGGACCAGACGGGGGACGGTCACCTCGTCGAGGGCGTCATAGGCGGTCCGGGCCACCGCGGCCACCTCGTCGACCGGGCGGGGCAGGGGGGCGCCGTAGTGGCGGGCGTCGTCGAGGAGAGCGTCGAACATCGCCGTGAACGCGGTGCGCCAGTCGGGGGCGAGCGGGCCGAGCGCGCCGGTCGGATAGCCGAACCCCGGGCCGGTCACCTCGTGGAGCCGGGCGACCTGACGGCCCGACTCCGTTCGCAGCGGAACCTGTTCGGCGGCGGTGAGCGAGTCGTCCCAGGGGTCGCCCGGACACGGCGTCATCAGCAGACAGGGCCCGTCGAGGACCACGACATGCGGCACCGCCACCCCGGCCTCGGCGGCCCCCCGGCAGAACTCCGCCTCGCCCACCAGCAGTCGGCTCTCGTGACTGAGGCCCACCGCCGCGGGCTCGACCTTGAGCACGTAGCGGCTGCCGTCGGTGAGGCCCAGTTCCTCGACGGTGTTGTAGGTGCCGCCGCCGAGCGGGCGGAGCCGGGCGAGGCGGTCGGGCGGGATGCCCGCCGCCTCCAGCACGCCTCGGGCCCGTGCCCAGGAGTCCGTCACCGTGCGCCCCTCCCCTTCCTCCGGTCAGCCCGCCGCGTACACGTCCTCGAGGTAACGGCCGTGCGCTATCAGCTCGTCGAGCCACGCCGCGGCGGCGGAGTCGTCGGCGCCGGGGGTGCGCTCCCGGTACAGGGTACGGAACGCGTCCCGGACGCCGGGAGCCATCCGGGAGCCGTCGCCGCACACGTACACCCGGGCGCCGCCGGCCAGCAGCCGCCACACTTCGTCGGCCTCGGCGGCGATACGGTGCTGGACGAACGCCATGCCGTCCTCGGGGGCCGCGCTGAAGACGGGGCGCAGCGTGACCGCGCCGGCGTCCTCGGCGGCGCGCAGCTCGTCGGCGTGCAGGAAGTCGGCGTCCGGCGCGTCGCAGCCGAAGTAACAGAGCGCGGGCGGCAGTTGTTTCCCGGCGGCGAGGGCCGCGACGCGGTCGGCGACGGCGCCGCGGAACGGCGCCAGGCCGGTGCCGGCCGCCACCATGACCACGGGCGCGGAGTCGTCCACGCGGAAGGCCGCACGGCAGGGCTGGACCCGGGCGTACACGGTGTCGCCCGGCGCGAGGCCGGCCAGATGCCCGGAGCCGGTGCCCCGGTAGACGCCTTCGCCCGACCGGGCGGGCGCCTCCAGCAGCGAGACCATCAGGTCCGCGTGGCGGGGGTCGACGGCGGGCGAGGAGGAGATGGAGTAGTGCCGCGGACGCAGCGGGGTGAGGAGCTCCAGCAGCCGCGGCCAGTCCAGGGCGCCGCGCAGGGCCGGGAACGCTTCCAGGACCTCGACGAGCGTGCGCGGGTCGCCCTCGGGGAAGGCGGCGAGCGCGGCGCGTTCGGGCGGGCAGGGGTTCGCAGCGGACAGCACGGCGAGCTGGGCGGTGCCCGGCCGTTCCTGCAACTCGACGTGACGAGTCAGCAATTGACGTACGGTCAGGGGCCGGTCGACGGCGAGTGTGTCGCGCCGGGAACGGCCGGGGCGGATGTCCAGCACGTCGTCGAGGTCGACGCCGAGCGCGGCGGCGACGCGGGTGACGAGGCCGGGGGCGTTGGCGGGGAGCACGGTGAGATGGTCGGCCGTGCGGTAGTCGGTCCCCTCGGGCAGGGCGATGCGCAGGAACCGCTTGCGGCGGGGGTGGCCCGGGGCGGTGAGGTCGCGGGCCTCGGTGACCCGCATCGCGACCAGCCCGTGCCGGGCGGCGAGGGCGTCGAGCGGACCGCCGGTCAGGGTGCGGACCTCGTAGGCGGGCGTGGGCCCGGCGTCGGGTCCGGCAGACGGTTCCACGGCGTCCGGGTCGCCGTACCGCTCCAGGAGCGCGGTGCGCAGCCGGGTGGTGAACTCCCGCACGGCGCCGGTCAGATCGCCGGACGCGTCGGCGGCGGCGCGGTCGAGGAGGCGGACGGCGCCGAGTTCGGCGAGCCGTTGGTCGATGCGCACGGGCATCTGCTGGTACGTGGCGGCCCAGTTGCGGTCGCCGACGCCGAGGACGGCGTACGTCACTCCGGAGAGGTCGTGCTCGCCCTCCAGCCAGGCGGCGAAGGCGGCGGCGTCGTCGGTGGGGCGGCCGTTGTAGGAGGCGGCGACCACGATCACCGGACGGTCGACGGGGAGCCTGCCCGCGTAGGCGTCCAGCGGGGCCACGTCGGTGTCGCAGCCGATCCCGGCCGCCTCGTCGGCGAGCCGGGCCGCGAACTCACGGCAGGTGCCGTAGTTGCTGCCGTGCAGGAAGAGGGCGCCGGAGCCGGGGCGGACCCGGGCGGGAAGCGCACCCCCGTCGGCCTGTGCGGTCTCGGCCCGGGCGGCGCCGGGGAGGTCGGGGTGGTTCCGGTCGGCGGGCGTGCGCAGCCCGAGCGTGAGAGTGAAGCCGTCGGGTTTGAGGGTGAGGGTCTCCTTCACCGCGAGGCGGTAGCCGGCGTGGTCCTGCGGCCGGTAGCGGTGGACCAGCACGGCCAGCAGCATGGTCGCCTCGTGCAGCGCGAACTGCCGTCCGATGCAGGCCCGTTCGCCGGTGCCGAACGGCTTGAAGGCGTGCACCGGGCGGGCCGCCTCCGCCTCGGCCGTGAAGCGGGAGGGGTCGAACAGTTCGGGGTTGTCGCCCCAGACGGGCTGGCGGTGCAGCATCGGGGCGAGGACGACCACCGACTCCCCCGCCTTCAGCGGGACCCGCCCGCCGAGCAGGGTGTCCTGGAGCGCCGCGCGGCTGAAGGCGGCCGCCGTGGGCCACAGCCGCAGCGCCTCGTTGAGGACCTGCCGGGTGTAGGTCAGGCGGCCGACCTCGTCGTACGTCGGCTCGGGGTCGGCGGTGTCGCCCCACAGGGCGTCCACCTCGCGCTGGACGAGCCGGAGCGCCGTGGGGTCCTTGACCAGGTGGTACAGCGCGAACGACATCGCGCCGGAGGTGGTCTCGTGGCCGGCGATCAGGAAGGTGATGACCTGGTTGCGGACGTTGGCGAGGTCGAGGGTGGCGCCGTCGGACGGGTGCTCGGCGGCGAGCATCAGCCCGAGGAGGTCGTCGGCTTCGGCGGCCTCGCCGCCGTCCGCGGTGCGGGCGGCGATGACGTCGTCGACGACCCGGGCCAGGTAGTCCGCGTCGGCCCTGAAGGCGGCGTCGGCGGCCGAGTGGTCCTCGCCGGGGAGGCGGGCGAGTCGGGTCATGCTCCACTCCAGGCAGCGGACCATCGCCTCGACGAAGGGGTGCGGCTCGTCCCGCTCGAACGAACCGAAGTCGTAGCCGAAGCCGGCGAGTCCGATGGTGTCGAGGGTCATGCGGGTCATGTCGTCGGGGACGTTCACCGGCCGGCCCGCCCGGGCGGCGCGGTCCCAGGCGTCGATGAGCCGTCGCGCCACCTTCAGCATCACGGGGTGGTAGGCGCGCATGGAGCCGAGGGCGAAGGCCGGCATGAGGATGTCGTGCGCCTTCGCCCAGTTGGGCTCGTCGTTGTAGGCGGTGAAGAGGCCGTCGGCGGCGAACTCGCGGACGTTCTCCAGAGCGGGCCCGACGTGCTTGGCGAACCGCCGTTCGTCGGCGAGGTCGGCGACCAGGTCCGCGTCGGCGACGAACAGGGTGTCGCGGCCGTGCAACCGCCGCACGAGCAGCGGCCCGTGTTCGCGCATCAGCTCCATGACCTGCTGAACGGGGGTGCGGCCGGGGCCGGTGGCGCTGATGTCGGCGACGGGGACGGAGCCGGCGGACCGGAGGGTGCGCTGCGCGGTGGGGGGCATGGCGCGACAACTGCCTTTCGCTGTGCGGGGGTAGGCGTACCGGGTGTACGGCGTACCGGAGTACAGCGTGATCCACTCGCGGCGGCGGCCCGTGCCGTCGCACTACATGTTCGTGCAGTGGGCGAGGCCGGCAAGGGGTTGCGGGAGCGGGCGACCGGCGGTTATTAGGCTTGTCGGATGACCACCGTCCCGACCGTGCTGTCCATCGCCCTGGGCGAGACCTCGGCTCCCGTGCTGCGCCCGCTGCCCGAGGAGGTGGCGGCGCTTCTGGCCGAGATCGGCGCCCCGCCCCGGCTGGTCGCTCACCTCAGGGCCGTGCACGACGTGGCGGCCCGGCTCCTCGACCGCGTCGGACGGCGCGATCCGGCGCCGCCGGTGGACCGGTGGGCGGTGTTGTTCGGTGCGGCCACGCACGACATCGGCAAGACCCTGCACCCCGGCGAGCTGTCCGGCCCCGGCTCCCGGCACGAGGAGGCCGGGCGGGACCTGCTGCTGGCCCACGGGGTGAGCCCGGGCCTGGCCCGGTTCGCCGCGACCCATGCCTCCTGGGGGAGCCCGGACGCCGGGCTGGAGGATCTGCTCGTCAGCCTGGCCGACAAGGTGTGGAAGAACAAGCGGGTGGCCGACCTGGAGGACCTGGTCGTGGCGGAGCTGTGCCGGGTGAGCGGGCGGCCCGTGTGGCAGGAGTTCCTCGACCTGGACGAGTTCCTCACCGTTCTGGGCGAGGAGGCGGACCTGCGGCTGGCCTGGCAGGCGGCGCATCCCGTCCATGGGTGAGAGCGGCGAGCCGGGCGAGGGAGCGCAGCATGCCGTGGTGTGGCGCAACCGTGCGTTGACGCTCTTCGACCGGGTGTCGGTGCCGGTCGCGGTGTGCGACGTGTACGGCGCGGTCCTGCTGGCCAATCCGGCGATGGCGGCGGAGTGCGGAACGAGTCCGGGGCGCCTGCGCGGGCGGGACGTGCTGGAGCTGTTCCGGCCGCGGGAGTCGAACCAGGTGGAGCGGATCGCGCAGGCGCTGCGGCTTCGGCACCGCTCGCGCTACCAGGTGGCGGTGCGCTGGCGGGCCCCCGGCGGCGGTGAGCGGCTCGGGGAGCTCACGGCGGACCCGGTCAGCGACACCGTCGAGGAGACTCCCGCGCTGCTGGTGATGCTGCGCGTCCTCGGCGAGGCGGCTCCGCGCAGGGCGGACGCCCCGGTCCGGGTCACGTCCGTCGAGAGGCGCATCCTCGCGCTGCTCGCCGGGGGCGCCACGACGGCCCGTGCCGCCCGCGAGACCGGCCTCACCCCGGACGGGGTGACGTACCACCTGCGGCGGCTGTCCACGCGCTAGGGCGCGGCGAACCGGACCGAACTGGTCGCCCGCGCCTATGCGCTGGGGGTGCTGGCGGCAGGGGTCTGGCCGCCTTCTCCTGCGGGCGACGAGTAAGCCACGCCCCTGCCGTCTCCGCCCGTCGCCGGGCGGGCGCTTCCACCCCGGCGGCGGGGTCTCCCTGAGGACCGCACGCGAGGCGGCGCGGCGGGCCGCTCCGAGGAGGGCCTCACGCTGGAGGAGCAGATCGCCCCAACGACGCACAACCTGTCCGCCTTCCTCGACGCGCGGTACGCCTGACCGGCTCCCCGGCTCCCCGGCTCTCCGGCGGCCCGGGACACGGCCCGGTCGGCCGTCCGGACCAGCGAGGGGCGGAAGAGACGTTCGAGGCAGGTGAGGAAGGGGAACTGGTCTGGGGATGCAAGAAGTACGTCAACGTGCGGCGCCGCTCGTGCGGCTGGTGCGGCGCCATCGGGACCCCGTCGTCCTCCAGGCTCTGCGGTCGGCCGCCGCGGCCTCGATCGCCTACGTCGTCGCACTGCGCCTGAGCCCCGAGGCACTGCCGCTCACCGCGCCGCTGACGGCGTTGCTGGTCGTCCAGGTCACCCTGTACGCGACCCTCACCAACGGCGTCCGCCGGGTGACCGCGGTGGTCGCGGGCGTCGTCGTCGCCATCGTCTTCAGCCTCCTGGTAGGTCTGACCTGGTGGAGCCTCGGGCTGCTGATCGTGGCCTCGCTGGGCGTGGGGCACCTGGTGCGGGTCGACGAGTACGTCCCGGAGGTGGCGATCAGCGCCATGCTGGTGCTGGGCGTCACCACCGTCGGGGACACGGCGTGGGCGCGGGTGGTGGAGACGCTGATCGGCGCGGTCGTCGGCCTCGGCTGCAATCTGCTGCTGCCGCCGCCGGTGTGGGTGGAGGAGGCCGGCGAGTCGATCGAGGGGCTGGCCCGGCGGCTGCGGCAGCTGATGCTGCGCATCGGCGAGGAGGCCGCGGGCCGTACCCCGGCCGAGCAGGCGGCCGCCAGGCTGCACGAGGCGCGCCGGCTGGACCACGACATCGTCGAGGTGGACGCGGCCCTGCGGCAGGCCGAGGAGAGCCTGCGGCTCAATCCCCGGGTGCGGGAGGGGCTGCTGCACCGGGTGGTGCTGCGCACCGGTCTGGACACGCTGGAGATCTGCACGGTGGTGCTGCGGGTGCTCGCCCGGTCCCTCACCGACCTCGCCAAGGAGCGGGAGCCGCATCCGCTGTTCCCGCCCGCGACCGGCGAGGTCGTGGAGCGGGTGCTCTCCGAGATCGCCGACGCGGTGGTCAGCTTCGCCGTGCTGGTGACCACGCACGTCAGCCTGAACGCGGACGCCGCCGAGGCCCGGCTCACCGCCGAGCTGCGCCAGGCCGCCACCACCCGCGACAAGCTGGCCCAGCTGCTGCTGGAGCAGCTCCAGCACGACGCCCGCCAGTGGCAGCTGCACGGCGCGGTCCTGACCGAGGTCGACCGCATCCTCGACGAGCTGGACACCGAGCACCGCTCCCGCCGGCTCCTGGAGGAGCTGGACCGCAACAGTCAGGAGCAGCGGGAGCGCCGGCCATGGCTGTACCGGCTCAGGGCGCGGCTGCGGATACCGGGCCGGCTGCGGCGAAGCCGGGCCGCCGCCCGACGTCGTGCCGACTGACGCACGCGACGAGGACGACGAGCGGGACAGGGGGAGGACCGGCACCGCCGTACGCCCCGCCGTGTTCCCGCCGTACGCCGGTCCGGGCATCCGCAGAGCCGTCCTGGCGCCCCGGCGCCCCGCCGCACGTCCGTCCGCACGTCCGTCCGCACGTCCGTCCGCACGTCCGTCCGCACGTCCGTCCGCACGCGCGTCCCCGCGGCCGACCCGCGACCGGACGCGCGCCCCGGCGCGAGTCGGCCTCCGCGTCCGCTTTTGCGTTCGCCGGTCGGTCCGGGTGAAGGTGGCTGTCACGGCGGAGGCGGACGACGACCTGAGGTGCGGGCATGGACAGTGGGACGGGAGCGGCGCGACGGGGGTCCCCCGGCCCGCCGGAATCCGGGGACCGTGGACGCTGGACGCGGCGCCGTTTCGTCGGCGCGCTCGGCGGCGCGGCCGCGGGATCGGCGCTGGCCGGATGCGGCGGTGACGGCGATCCGGCCGACGTCGGGGAGGCGCGGCGGGGTGCACCTCCCCGGCAGCCGTCGTCGTCCGCGGCACCGAAGGCCTCGCCCCACCCCTCGCCGAGCCGCTCCGGCGCGCGCCCGCTGTACCTGGGCACCTACACCTCCGCGGAGGGCGGCGGGAAGGGCATCGGCGTCGCCGCGTACGACGGCGCCTCGGGCCGGATCACCGGGAAGGGCACGATCACCGGCGTGCCGGATCCGTCCTACCTGGCGGTGCACCCGGACGGCGCAACCCTGTACGCGGTGAACGAACGCGAGCGGGGCGCGGTGACCGCGGTGCGGCTGTCCGACGAGAAGGTGCTGGGGAGCCGGGCCACCGGCGGGGCCGCCACGTGCCATCTGTCGGTGCACCCCGGCGGGCGGTGGCTGCTGAGCGCCGACTTCGGCTCGGGCACCGTGGCCGTCCACCCGATCGACGCCTCGGGGGCGCTCGGTGAGCGCACCGACATGGTCCGGCACACCCGCCCTGCGCCCCGGCCGGGCCAACAGGGGCCGCACGCACACCAGTTCATCACGGCTCCGGACGGCGGACACGTCCTGGCCGTCGACTTCGGCACGGACACCGTGTACAGCTACCGCCTGGACGACAAGGCGGGCACGCTCACCGAGGTCGCCCAGGCGCACACCCGGACGGGCGCAGGTCCGCGCCACCTCACGTTCCATCCCGGCGGCCGGCACGCCTATCTGGCGAACGAGGCCGACGACACGGTCACGGTGTGCGCCTACGAGCCGTCGAGCGGCCGGCTGACGATCGGGCGGCCGCAGTCCAGCGGCTCGAAGGCGGACACCAACTACCCGGCGCAGCTGGCGGTCACGCCGGACGGCGCGTACGCCTTCCTCGCCAACCGTGGCGACAACACCGTCGCGCGCTACGCGGTGGAAGCGGCCGGCGCGCGGCTGCGGCTGCTCGGCACGACGCCGGTGGAGGGCGACTTCCCGCGGCAGATCGCCCTTTCCCGGGACGGCCGACTGCTGTTCGCCGCCAACCAGCGATCCGGCACGGTCAACGTCTTCCGGGTGGACGGCACGAACGGCGAACTCCGGCTCGCGGACAAACCGTTCGCCTCACCCGTCGCCGTCTGCGCGCTGCCGCTGTAGGGCGCGCGGGCAGGACGCGCCGGCCGCCCGGGTGAGCAGGACGTGCATCCGCTCGGTGAGCCGGGCGACGTCGTCGGCAGGGGCGTGGAAAGTCAGCCGCACGTCGCCGTGGGCGCGGGCGCGTTCGACGCGCAGCGTCAGCCCGAGCCGGTCCACGGCGAGCGGCTGAACGCGGACGGCGCCGTGCAGGCTGTCCGGCGGGACGAGCCGGGTGAGCCGCTCCACCGCGTCCGGGTGGGCGTCGGCGAGATGCGTGAGCAGCCGGGCCTCGTCGGCGGCGAGGGGGTCGGGCCGGGCCTGCGCGAACTCGTCGAGGGCGAGGACGACCGCGCCCGTGGACGGTGTGAACACGATGCGGGCGGCCTGGAAGGCGAGCCGGTCGCCCTCGGGGGTGAACCAGCCGGCGAGCCGGAGCCGGGAGCGGACCCGGCGGCGCACCGGAACGGGTGCGACGTCGGCGAACTCCAGCACGGCGGACGGCTCGCCGTGGGGCGCGCAGATCGCCGCCGTGAGCAGGGCGCTGTCCTCGGGGACGCGCAGGACCACCCGGCCGTCGTCGTCGACCGTGTGCGCGCCGACGAACTCCTCGCGTTCGCCGCCCGCGGTCACCGCGCAGGACCATGCGGTGGCGAGCACCGATCGGGCCCGCTCGGCGGCCGTGGGCGCCGCGGCCCAGCTGTGGCTGTCACCCATCCTGAAACCTCCTAAGGTAAGGCTTGCCTAACCTATCGGAGATCCGAGGTCGCGCCAACCACCGCCCTCGCCTCCACCATTGCCGACGAGCACGTCACCGGACCTGGCCGGACAACGCCGGAGAAGATCACTCCGGAGAAATGACCCCCAGCAGCGCCCTGGCGCACAACTCCCGTACCTGCTCGCGGGAGAGCTCGGAGCCGCGCAGCCACTCCAGGCAGACCGCCGTCGTGAACGCCAGCCAGCCGCGCACCGCGAGCCGTACGTCGAGGCGCTCCTCCAGGACCCGCCCGAACTCGGGGTCGGCGCCGAGGGCCGCCAGCATCTGCTGCTCCTGTGCCGCGAGCGCCCGCTGGTAGACCTTGCGCACGGCCTGGTCGCCGGCGGCGTCCGCACGGTGGAACGCGCGATAGCCGTGCGCGTGGGTCTCCACGTACTCCAGATAGGTGTCGAGACCGGACACGAGCTGTTCGCGGACCGGGACGCCGGGCACGGCCGCCGTCATGCGCAGCATCCGCTCGCTCTCGCGCTCGACGACCGCCGCGAAGAAGTCCCGCTTGGTGGGGAAGTAGTGGTAGAGCAGCCCGCGGGAGACCCCGGCGATCTCGGCGACCTGCTCGATCCACACGTCGTCGTACGGACTCTCCGAGAAGAGCCGCGCACCGACCGACAGGAGCTGTTCCCTGCGCTCCTCGGTGCTGAGTCGACGCCGGGTGCGCTCCTCCCCGTGGTTCGCGGCCATGGCCGCACCTTACTTGACGCCGGTTCAACGGCGGCACCAGACTGAGGCGCGCTATTGAACCCATGTACAACATGCTCAACCTGCCGCTGCATCGAGGGAGATCGCGTCATGGCGGAGACGGGGACGACGGGAACAGCGGAGCCTGCGGGAACAGCGGGGTGCGCCGGGCCGGCGGGCTCGACGGGATCCCCGCGGAGCGCGGCGGCCCCGCTGCCGACGGCGACGGCCGGGGCGACGCCCGCGGACACCCTGCCGAGGGGCTTCCGCAGTGCGGAGCTCGGCTGGCCCGAACTGGCGCGGATACCGCATCCGCCGCACCGGATCCCCCTCCTCGGCGACCTCCTGGGGGCGAGCCGGCGCACCCCCCTGCAGGACTCCCTGCGGTACGCCGCGGAGCTGGGGCCGATCTTCCGCCGCAAGGTGTTCGACCGGGAGTTCGTGTTCGTCGGGGGCGCGGCCCTGGCCGCCGACATGGCGGACGAGACGCGGTTCGCCAAACACGTGGGACTGGGCATCGCCAACCTGCGCCCCGTGGTGGGGGACGCCCTGTTCACGGCGTACAACCACGAGCCGAACTGGCAGTTGGCGCACGACGTCCTGGCACCGGGGTTCAGCCGGGAGGCCATGGCCGCCTACCACCCGATGATGCTGGACGTGGCGGCACGTCTCACCGGCCACTGGGACGCGGAACTCGCGGCGGGCCGGGCGGTGGACGTCCCCGGGGACATGACCAAACTGACCCTGGAGACGATCGCGCGCACCGGCTTCGGGCACGACTTCGGCTCCTTCGAGCGCGCACGGCCGCACCCCTTCGTCTCCGCGATGGTGGGCACCCTCACCTACGCACAGCGGCTGAACACCGTGCCCTCCCCCGCCCTGTTGCGGCGGGCCACGCGCCGCAACGAGGCCGACATCGCCTTCCTCAACCGCACCGTCGACGATCTGGTCCGGGAGCGCCGGTCGGCGGGCGGCGGGGAGGGCGACCTGCTCGACCGGATGCTCGACACCGCCCACCCCTCGACGGGCGAACGGCTGTCGGCGCTGAACGTGCGCCGCCAGGTCGTCACGTTTCTGGTGGCCGGCCACGAGACGACCTCGGGCGCGCTCTCCTTCGCCCTGCACTACCTCTCCCTCAACCCGCATCTCGCGGCCCGCGCCCGCGCCGAGGTGGACCGGGTGTGGGGCGACACGGCCGTGCCCGGCTACGAGCAGGTGGCGAAACTGCGCTATGTGCGCCGGGTGCTCGACGAGGCGCTGCGGCTGTGGCCGACGGCGCCCGCGTTCGCACGCGAGGCCAGGGCGGACACCGTGCTGGGGGGCGAGCACCCGATGCGGCGCGGCGGCTGGGCGCTGGTCCTCACCGCCATGCTGCACCGCGACCCCGAGGTCTGGGGGCCGGACGCCGAACGCTTCGACCCCGACCGCTTCGACGCCCGGTCCGTGCGCGCGCGTGCTCCGCACACCTACAAGCCGTTCGGCACCGGCGCCCGGGCCTGCATCGGACGGCAGTTCGCGCTCCACGAGGCCGTGCTGGTGCTGGGGCTGCTGCTGCGCCGGTACGACCTGCGGCCGGACCCCGACTACCGGCTGCGGGTCACGGAACGGCTGACGCTGATGCCGGAAGGGCTGCGGATGCATCTGGAGCGGCGCACGCGCAAACCGTCCGGCGGGCCCCTGGAACAGGCGGGCGGCCCGGTCGGCCGACCCGGTGGGGATCCGGTCGGCGAAGAGGGTGCGGCGCCGGACTCAGCGCCGCGCTGTCCAGTGCGCGGGCCGGGCGACTGACTCCGGCAGGCGGGTGCCCGCGCTCCCCCGAGCCGCGTTCAGCTGCGGCTGGGTCAGGAAGAACGCGCCGCTCAGATCGGCGTCCGTCAGGTCGGTGTCGCGCAGGTCGGCGCCGATCAGGTCCGCTCGGCGCAGGTCCGCGCCGGTGAGGTCGGCGGCGATCAGACAGGCGCCGCGCAGGTTCGCGCCGTGCAGATCGGCCCCCTTGAGCCGGGCGCCCATCAGGTCGGCGCCCCGCCGCTCCTTCCTGCGCCCGGGTATGCCGGAGCGGACCAGTTCGCTGGTCCTCAGCAGCAGCACGTTGACGTCGCCGCGGTGGGCGGGCACGTCGAGCGCGGCCAGCTCGTCCGGGGACAGCCGGGTGAGTTCGTCGGTGCGGTCCAGGAGCCGCCGCAGCTCGCCGTGGATCGGGCGGGCGGCGGGGAGGGCGAGCGCCTCGGTGAGATACCAGAGGAGTTCGTGGAGCTGGCGGACCACCGGGAACACCTCGAGCATGCGCCGGGCCTCCGCACGCGGGGCCGTGTCCCGGTCCCGGCCGCCGAAGGTGACCTGGGAGACCTTCTGCCCGGCGCCGAAGCAGTCGTAGACCGTGCAGCCGGTGAAGCCGGACTCCCGCAGCCTCGCGTGGATGCCGCAGCGGTGGCCGGGGCCCAGGTTCGGGCACGCCTTGCCGGCGGGCTTGTCGATCGCGAAGTCCGCGGAGCGGGCGAAGGGCAGGGCCACGCAGCACAGTCCGAAGCAGTTCTCGCAGTCGCCGCGCAGGTCGGCCGGCTGCACCGTCTTGTCTCGCATGCCGCCAGCCTACTGACGTGCCGGACTACCTGTTGAACAGCTCGAACGCCACGGCAGGCCGCCCGCCGAACCTCTCCCCCACCGACGCCGCCGTCCCGGTCAGGAATCCCCTCGCGTAGGCCTCCGGCGCCTCGTCGGTCAACGCCTCGATGTAGGCGCGGTGTTCCAGCAGCGAGGCCACCGCACGCTCCAGTCCCGGGGACGCGTCCACGGCGTGGGTGGGCGTGGCGGACCCGGCCACGGCGACCCAGCGCACGCCGTTCCAGGGCTGCAGGCCCTGCTCGACGAGTTCGGGGAAGATCCAGCGGTTGCCGGCGTCCCCGGCCGCGTCGAGGACGGCCCGGCCGACGGCGACGTGGTCGGGGGTGTTCCAGGCGACCCCGCCCCAGGTGTCGCGGTGGTTCAGGGTGATCACGAGTTCGGGACGGTGCCGGCGGATGGCGGCGGCGATGTCCCGGCGCAGGGCGGGACCGTACTCGACGACGCCGTCGCGGTGGTCGAGGAACTCGACCGACGAGACGCCGA
This sequence comes from Streptomyces sp. LUP30, assembly GCF_001746365.1. GTDB lineage: Bacteria > Actinomycetota > Actinomycetes > Streptomycetales > Streptomycetaceae > Streptomyces. The sequence continues at coordinate 75,350 of NZ_MJAJ01000009.1, read as the reverse complement.
CCACGGCCGCGCTCGCCCGCTGCTCCCGCTCGCGCAGCGGGCCGCACTCGGCGGGGGCGAGGGTGTCGATGCCCGCCTCGCCGCGGGTCGCCAGCACATAGCCGACCTTGCGGCCGGCGTCGGTCCAGGCGGCGATCGCCGCGGCGCACCCGTACTCCAGGTCGTCCGGGTGCGCCACCACGGCCAGGGCGCGCTGCCAGTCCTCGGGCATGGGCTGGAGCTGGGGGGTCGTCGGCTCGGTCATGCCCGCAGACTATCCGGTGACGTCGTCGTCACACCTCGTCACGGGCGAGGGCGAGCAGGCGGTCCAGGACGCGGGGGCCGCCGGCCCGGACGCCGTCGTGCTCGAACTCGTCGGTGACCCAGGTGCGCAGCCCCCGGATCGCCCGCGCGGTGCGCAGCGAGTGGGCGGTGTCGACGTACAGATCGTCGTGGTAGATCGCGGCCGCGACCGGCACCTCGTTGGCGGCCAGCCGTGCGGGGTCGTACAGCGTCGGCCAGTCGGTGCGGGCGGCGAGGAGCTCGGCGGTCTCGCGCAGCGGGCGCAGAGCGGGATCGGCCTCGAACATCCAGGGGTGGATCGTTTCTCCGGTGAGGGGGAGCGGGCCGTCGCCGGTGAGCGTCTTGGCGGCGTCGAACTGCGGGAACTCGGCGCGCACCCGCTCGGCGGACCAGTCGGTGGGGCGGGCGCCCTGCCCGTAGATCGCCTCGTGGACGAGGGCGTAGAGGGGGTGTCCCGCGAAGGAGAGCTGCCCCTGCAGCTCCTCCTGGAAGGCGTCGGACAGCTCAGGACCCCGCGGGGTGGTCACGAACGCCTCTTCGAGGAGGTGGTGCAGTCGGTGGCTGCCCTCGCCGCCGCCGAGCAGGATGCCGAGCGTCTGGAACGCCTCGACGGTCAGCCGGTAGCCGTTCGGGAGGGACACCTCGTGGTGCAGAAGGTGCTCCGCGATGCGGCGGGCGCGCTCGACGTCCTGCGGGTAGCGGGCGTAGTGCGCGGCGGTCTTGCGTTCCATGCGCGGGTAGGCGGCGCGGTAGACGTCGTCCGCGTGGGCGTCCAGGGAGGGCAGCCCGCCGGTGATCAGGGCCGCGGCCAGGCCCTCGGGGGCGAAGGAGAGGTACGTGACCGCGCAGAAGCCGCCGAAGCTCTGCCCGAGGACCGTCCAGGGTGCGCCGCCGGTGACCTCGCGGCGGATCAGCTCGCAGTCGCGGACGATGGAGTCGGCGCGGAAGTGCGCGAGGTAGGCGGCCTGTTCGGCCGGACCGCCGCGCAGCGGGAGCGTCTGGCGGTTGGCCGGGGTGGAGTGCCCGGTGCCGCGCTGGTCCAGGAGCAGGACGCGGTACTCCTCCAGCGCGCGGCCGAGCCAGGACGGCCTGCCGACGAACCGGTGGGCGCCGAAGCCGGGCCCGCCCTGGAGGTAGAGCAGCCACGGCAGGTCCTGGTCCGCCTTGTCGCTCGCGACGACCTCACGGGCGTAGAGCCCGATCGTCTCCCCTGCGGGGTCGGCGTGGTCGAGGGGCACGGTGAAACGGCGGTCGGTGAGGACGACGCCGGGCTGACGGTAGCTGACGGACAACGAAGGCTCCCGGGACGATCGGTGTGCGGACCGCGGCCCAGTTCAGCACATGTCCGGGCGGCGTCCCAGCCCGGGGGATCATGAACGGCGCGGAACCGACGCTCGGCCCGGTGCTGAACGGCGGCTCAGTAAGCTGCTGAACGGGCGTTCAGCACGCCGGCCCGTCATTCGCTCACCGTGCGGACAGGCTGGACCTGCGCACCACCAGCTCCGGCTGGAGCACCACCCGGCGGTGTTCGTGAGCCCGCTTCCCGCCCCCCTCGCCCGAGCCGCCTTCCTCGGTCTCCTCCAGCAGCATCTCGGCGGCCAGGGCGCCCATGGTCACGGCGGGCTGGCGCACCGAGGTGAGCGGGACGGCCGCGGCGGCCGCGAACTCGATGTCGTCGTAGCCCACGATGGCGAGGTCGTCGGGGACTCCGACGCCGGCCGCGTACATGGCCTGCAGGACGCCGAGGGCGAGCAGGTCGTTGGCGCAGAACACGGCGGTCGGGCGGTCGGCGAGGCCGAGCAGCCGGGCGCCCGCGTCGCGTCCGGCGGCGACGTCGAGCCGCTCGGTGGGCAACTCGCGCAGACTGTCGGGGCCGAGACCGGCCTCCGCCAGCGCGTTCAGCGCGCCGGTGCGGCGGTCGCGGACCTGGGTGAAGCCGGGCGGGCCGCTGACGTAGGCGATGGAGCGATGTCCGGCGTCGATCAGATGCCGGACGGCGAGCGCGCCGCCCGCCACGTCGTCCACCGACACCGAGCACTCGGCCGTGCCTTCCGAGACCCGGTCCACGAGCACGAAGGGAATGCCGTGCCGGCGGAAGGACTCGATGTTGCGGCCGGTGGCGTCGGCCGGGGTGAGCAGCACACCGCGCACCCGCTGCTCGGCGAAGAGCGACAGGTACTCGGCCTCCTCCCCCGCGCTCTCGGCGCTGTTGCAGACCATCACGCCGAGACCGGCGTCCCGGGCGGCCCGCTCGGCGCCGCGGGCGACGTCGACGAAGAAGGGGTTGCCCATGTCGAGGACGAGCAGCCCCATGATCCGGCTGCGTCCCGCGCGCAACTGCCGGGCGGACTCGCTGCGGACGTACCCGAGTCGGTCTATCGCCGAGAGCACCCGGGCGCGGGTCTCCGTGGCGACCGTGTCCGGGCGGTTGATGACGTTGGACACCGTGCCGACGGAGACTCCGGCGGCACGGGCGACGTCCTTGATACCCACCGACTGGGCCATCAGGCGGGAACCTCCAGGTGAATGGGGCACGGCGGGACGGCCTTCACATTACCGCCATGCCGTCGGGCTCCCGTCCGAGTCGGTGCTCCGGTCATGCGGGCAGCGCGAAGTCGATGACGTGGAGCGCCGAGGGGGTCGTACCGCTCGACTTCTCCTGGTACATGAACGACAGCACGTTGTCGGCCCTGACCCGTAGCTCGTCGATGACGACCTCGCCGAACGCGTTGAGTCCGCTGCCGTCGAAGAGCACCCTCCAGTCGGTGTGCCCGGAGGCCTTGGAAGCGCCGGCGATCCGGCCGAAGGGGAAGATCGCGTAGGCGTTGTCGTACTTGTCCAGGACCAGCTTCGTGCGCTGGCTGGAGCCGAGGACGACCGGGATCTCCGTCTTCTGCCAGCCGCCGGAGGCGTTCTTGCGCAGGTGGAAGGCGCGGCCGTTGGCGGTGCGGTCGGCGACGTAGTTCGTGGTGCACTGGCCGAAGCGGCCCGGGACGTAGCTGATGATCGCGTGCGGCCGGCCCGCGGAGTCGGTGGCCTGGCTCTCCTGGTTCATCAGGGAGTGGTCCGGGTTGAGCGCGTCCACGACGAGCCCGCCGTCGGTGACGGCCACCTTGTCGGAGCCGCCCGTGACGCCGACGACGGCGCCCGCGTCGTTGCGCCAGGTCCGGCCGCGGTCGTCGGAGTACACGTAACCGGTGTCGTGGTTGGTGATGCCGCCGCTGGAGCACATCACCGCCCCGTTCTGCTCGCGCCAGGTGAAGAGGGAGTGCAGTCTGCCGGCGACGTCGTAGTCGATGCCGTGCAGGTACATGTTCCGGGCGGTGGAGGAGCCGTGCTCGCTGGTGTACGTCCCCGTCGAGCTGGACCATTCGCCGAGGTTCGTCCAGGTCGAACCGTCGTACTCGGCGAGGGCGTTGCGGCCGTTGCCGGAGATGCCGGCCCGGTAGCTGAGCTGCAGCCTGCCCTCGGGGGTTGCGACGAACTGCGGGTAGGTGAACTGGCCGGTGAGCGCCAGGCCGTCGAGGGTGGTCTGGACGGCGCCGAAGACGGAGGACGTCCAGGCGGTGGTCGACGGGTTGTCGAGAAGTCCGGCGACCGACTTCACGTAGAAGAAGCCGTCGCTGTGGGAGTCCATGTTCAGGTGGAGGCGGCCGTCGCCCTTGGAGACGCCCATGGAGATGACGTTGTGCGAGTCGCTGGTCTTGAGCTGGTGCGCGAGGGTGACCGTCGACCAGGTGGTGCCGCCGAGGACACGGCGGGCGACGACCGCGTTCCTGGTGGCGGTGTACCAGGTGGCGTACTGGTAGCCCTTGTAGGTCAACAGCCCGTTCTTCTGGAACGAGTTGTTGTTGACGAGTCCGTCGTAGGACACGAAGAACACGGCCTGCGCGTCGAGTTGCGTGGTGCCCTTCTTCGTCACCGACGGTCCGGGGTCGGCGGCCCGTGCGGTGCCGGCGGTCGGCAGGGAGGTGGCCGCGGCGCTGAGGAGGGCGCCGGCCAGCAGGGTGCGTCGTCTCATCTCGGGGGACTCCATTGTCGTGCGAGAGCGGGAAATCAAGGGGTGCGGATGTCAGGCGAGGTGGAAGACCTCGGTGAGCGGCCTCATGGCCTCGTCGGGCCGGTCGCCGTCGAGCGACTCGAAGAACGGGCCCATCTCCGCCTGCCAGCGGGTGTTGACGTCGGTGGCCTCCATCGCGGCCCGGGCGGCCGCGAAGTCCTCGGTCTCCAGGTATCCGACGAGCAGACCGTCGTCCCTCAGGAAGAGCGAGTAGTTGTGCCAGCCGGTGGCCGAGAGAGCTTCGAGCATCTCCGGCCACACGGCGGCATGGCGTTCGCGGTACTCGGCGAGCATGTCCTGACGGACCTTGAGCAGGAAACAGACGCGCTGCATGAAGTACCGCTCCTCGGTGGGGGGTCGGGTCGAGGGGTGACTAGAAGTTGAACTGGTCGATGTTCTTGGCGTCGAACACGGTCGGCTTGCCGAGGCTGATCACGCCGTCCTTGCCGATGGTGTACGTGGTGCCGCCGGCCTTGAACGTCTCGCCCTGCGCGCCGGTGATCTGGCCCGAGACCAGCGCCACCGCGGTCTGCGCGGCGAGCGCGCCGAGCTTCGAGGGGTCCCACAGCTCGAAGGCCTCGACTGTGCCGTTCTTGACGTAGGTGCGCATGTCGTTCGGGGTGCCCAGGCCGGTCAGCTTGACCTTGCCCTTGTACTTGGAGCCCGACAGGTACTGGGCGGCCGCCTTGATGCCGACGGTGGTCGGGGAGATGATCCCCTTCAGGTTCGGGTACTGCTGGAGCAGGCCCTGGGTCTGCTGGAAGGACTGCTGGGCGTCGTCGTTGCCGTAGGCGACCTTGACGAGCTTGACGTCCTTGTACTTCGGGTCCGCCAGCTCCTTCTTCATGAAGTCGATCCAGACGTTCTGGTTCGTCGCGGTCTGCGCGGCCGACAGGATCGCGATCTCGCCCTTGTAGCCGATCTGCTCGGCGAGCAGCTGCACCTCGGTGCGGCCGAGGTCCTCGGCGGAGGCCTGCGAGACGAAGGCGTTGCGGCAGCCGGGGTTGGTGTCCGAGTCGTAGGTGACGACCTTGATCTTGTTGCTCATCGCCTGCTTGAGCGCGGTGCACAGGGCGCCCGGGTCCTGCGCGGACACGGCGATCCCGTCGACCTGCTGCTGGGTGAGCGTGTTGACGTACGACACCTGCCCGGAGGTGTCCGTGGCACTCGACGGGCCGACCTCCTTGTAGCTGGAGCCCAGCTCCTTCAGGGCCCCCTCGCCGCCCTTGTCGGCGGAGGTGAAGTAGGGGTTGTTGACCTGCTTGGGCAGGAAGCCGACGGTCAGGCCCTTCTTGGTGGCCGCGTTCGGGTCGGCCTTGCCGGCCGCGGCGGCCGCGCCGGTGCTCTCGTTCTTCACGTCCTCCTTGGTGGTGCCGCCGCAGGCGGTGGCGGCGAGGGCGAGCGAGGAGACGGCGGCGAGGGCCGCGCAGGCACGGCGGAGCGATGACTTGCGCATGGTGGTGTGGGTCCTTTACGAGGGTGGCGGAGCGGGTTACGACGTCGGTGTCGAGGCGGCTGCCTGGCGGCCCGCCCGCGCGACGGAGATCTGCCGTGCGACCCGGGGGCCGAGCACGGAGACGACGAGCAGGACGCCGGTGACGACGATCTGCGACTGGGCGGAGACGTCCTGGAGACTCATCACGTTCTGCGCCGCGCCGAGCAGGAAGACTCCCGCGATCGCGCCGCCGAGCGTGCCCTTGCCTCCGTCGAAGTCGATGCCGCCGAGGAGCACGGCCGCGATGACGGAGAGTTCGAGGCCGGTGGCGTTGTCGTAGCGGGCGCTGGCGTAGTGCAGCGCCCAGAAGATCCCGGTGAGGGAGGCCATGAGGCCCGTCACCGTGAAGAGGATCAGTTTGTGCCGCTTGACCCGGACGCCGGCGAACCGGGCGGCCTCCTCGCTGGCGCCGATCGCGAACAGCGAGCGTCCGAAGGGGGTGGCGTGCAGGACCACCACGGCGATCGCGAGCAGGACGACGAAGGGCAGGAAGGCCTGCGGGAGGAAGGTGTCCCCGAGCCGGCCGGCCGCGAAGTCCAGGTACTGGGTGGGGAAGTCGGTGACCGCGTCGGAGCCGAGGACGATCTGTGCGATGCCCCGGTAGGCGGCCAGCGTGCCGATGGTGACGGCGAGGGAGGGCAGCCCGAGCCGGGTCACCAGCAGGCCGTTGACGAGGCCGCAGACCACTCCGAGCAGCAGGCAGACCGGGATGATCGCCTCGATCGTCATGCCCTGGTTCCACAGGGCGCCCATCACCGCGCCGGACAGTCCGGCCGTGGAGGCGACCGACAGGTCGATCTCGCCGGCGACGACCAGGAGGGTCATCGGCAGCGCGACCAGGGCGATCGGCAGGGTGTTGCCGATCAGGAAGGACAGGTTCAGCGCGTTGCCGAAGCCGTCCACGAAGGTGAAGGAGAACAGCAGCAGGACGATCAGGAGGGCGCCGACGACCCCGTCCCACCTGAGGGCGGACCAGCGGCTCGCACGGGTGAGCGACTCAGGCATCGTGAGCGTCTCCCTTCTTGACGGGGGTCTTCACGGCGGTCTTCACGGCGGCGGCCCTGGCCGCGGCCGACTTCTTCTTCAGAGCGGACGCCACCCGTACGGCGACGACCCGGTCGATCGCGATGGCCAGCAGGAGCAGTACGCCGTTGATGGCGAGCACCCAGACCGAGCTGACGCCGAGGGCGGGCAGGACGCTGTTGATGGAGGTGAGCAGCAGCGCGCCGAGTGCGGCGCCGTAGACGCTGCCGGACCCGCCGGTGAACACCACGCCGCCGACCACGACCGCGCTGACGACGGTCAGTTCGTAGCCGTTGCCCGTGCTGGAGTCGACGTTGCCGAACCGGGCCAGGTACATGGCTCCGGCGAGGCCCGCGAGGCCGCCGCAGAAGGTGTAGGCGGCGAGGATCCGCTTGCGGACCGGGATGCCGGCCAGTCGTGCGGCCTCGGGGTTGGAGCCGAGCGCGTACAGCTCGCGCCCGCTGCCGAAGTGCTTGAGGTAGTAGGCGGTGGCCACGAGGACGACGAGTGCGATCAGCGCGAGCCAGGGCACGGCCGAGAGGCCGCCGGAGCCGAAGTCCACGAAAGGGTTCGGCAGGTCGGCCGCGGTGATCTGCCGGGAGCCGACCCAGATGGAGTCGATGCCGCGGATGATGTACAGCGTGCCGAGGGTGACGACGAGGGCGGGCACCTGGCCGAGGCTGACCAGCAGACCGTTGAGGAGCCCGAAGCCGATGCCCAGCAGGACGGCCAGCACGATCGCGATCACCGGGTTGCCGCCGCCGTGCAGATACGTGCCGGCGGCGAAGGCGCTGATGCCGAGGGTGGAACCGACCGACAGGTCGACGTTGCGGGTGATGACGACCAGGGACTGGCCGGTGGCGACCAGCACCAGGATGGTCGCGTTGAGCAGGAGGTCCTTGATGCCCTGCTCGGACAGGAACTCGCTGTTGCCGGCCTGGGTGACGGCGATCATCACCAGGAAGACGACCAGGATGGCGAGTTCGCGCATCTTGAACACGCGGTCCACGAGCCGGGTGCCGCCGGACCGGGGCGCCTCGGCGACGGGGGCCTGATCAGGAGTGGTCACCGTCATGCGACGGCCCTCCCGGTGGCTGCGGCCATCACGGTTTCCTCGGTGGCTTCGGTGCGGGCGATCTCGGCGGTGAGCCGGCCCTCGTGCATCACCAGCACGCGGTCGGCCATGCCGAGGATCTCGGGCAGGTCGGAGGAGATCATCAGGACGGCGACCCCGTCGGCGGCCAGCTCGGAGAGCAGCCGGTGCACCTCGGCCTTGGTGCCGACGTCGATGCCGCGGGTCGGCTCGTCGACGATCAGCACCTTGGGGCCGGTGGCCAGCCACTTGGCGAGGACGACCTTCTGCTGGTTGCCGCCGGAGAGCGTGTTGACGGTGTCGGCGATCCTGGCGTACTTCACCTGGAGCCTGACCGCCCAGTCGAGGGAGCGGCTGCGCTCGGCGCCGCGGTCCATCAGGCCCGCCCTCACGGTGGTGCGCAGGCCGGTGAGGCCGATGTTGCGCTCGATGGACATGTCCATCACCAGGCCCTGGGCGCGCCGGTCCTCGGGGACCAGGGCGAGGCCCGCGGTCATCGCCGTCGAGGGCGCGCCGTTGGTGAGCGGGCGGCCGTCCACGACGACCTCGCCGGCGTCCCAGCGGTCGATGCCGAAGACCGCGCGGGCGACCTCGGTGCGGCCGGCGCCGACGAGTCCGGCGAGGCCGACGATCTCACCGCGGCGGACCTCGAAGGAGACGTCCGTGAAGACGCCCTCGCGGGTGAGCCGTCGGACGCTGAGGGCGACCTCGCCCGGCGTGACGTCCTGCTTGGGGTAGAGCTCGTCGAGGTCGCGGCCGACCATCCGGCGGACCAGGTCGTCCTCGGTCATGCCCGCGACCTGCTCGGTGGCGATCCACGCGCCGTCGCGCAGGGTGGTCACCCGCCGGCAGATCTGGAAGATCTCCTCCAGCCGGTGCGAGATGAACAGGACCGCCGCGCCCTGCTCGCGCAGGGTGCGCACCACGCCGAAGAGGCGGGCGACCTCGCTGCCGGTGAGGGCCGCGGTCGGCTCGTCCATGATCAGGACGCGGGCGTCGAAGGAGAGCGCCTTGGCGATCTCGACGATCTGCTGGTCGGCGATGGACAGGCCGCTCGCCGGGCGGTCGGGGTCGAGTTCGACGCCGAGGCGCTTCATCAGGGCGGCGGTGGCCGCACGGGTGGCCTTGTGGTCGATGCGGCCGAAGGCACGCCGGGGCTGGCGGCCCATGAAGATGTTCTCGGCGATCGACAGATCGGGGAAGAGCGTGGGCTCCTGGTAGATCACCGCGATACCGGCGTCACGGGCGTCGCCGGGACCGTGGAACACGACGGGCTCGCCGTCGAGCAGCACCCGGCCGGCATCCGGTCGGTGCACCCCCGCGAGGGTCTTGATCAGGGTCGACTTGCCCGCGCCGTTCTCCCCGGCGAGGGCATGGACCTCGCCCGGGAACAGCTCCAGGGAGACGCCCCGCAGGGCGCGTACGGCGCCGAAGGACTTGGCTACGTCCTTCAGCGCCAGCACCGGGGCGGGTCCCGTGTCGGACGGGTGGGTCATGGGTGGCTCCTCGACGACGTCCGCGAATCGATGCCCCAAGGGCCGTCACGGCGTCGTGAAAGGTTTCAACTGGATGGCCGGGACGTTAGGCATGACGGCCATGTCACGTCAATGGGTACGTCTCGAAAAGTTTTCGATAGCCGAAGGTCACACAGTGGTCACGGACAACAGACCAGGCCCGGGGGCTTGACAGTCCTCCTGCGGGCTCATAGCTTCCCGTTCTGAATCGTTTCATCAACAGCGTTTCCAGAAGCGTCCTCGGAAGGCTCTGGCAGCCGCTGGGGATGTTCTTCCGGACCGATGTCACAGGAGCCCGAAGTGACCGACCTCGCAGCGGTGAAGGCCGCGCTGAAGACCCAGGCCGTCGAGACACCGTCGTGGGCGTACGGGAACTCGGGGACCCGGTTCAAGGTGTTCGCCCAGCAGGGCGTCCCCCGCACCCCGCAGGAGAAGCTGGACGACGCCGCACAGGTGCACGCGTTCACCGGCGTGGCCCCCACCGTCGCGCTGCACATCCCGTGGGACAAAGTGGAGGACTACTCCGCACTTGCGAAACATGCCGAGGACCGGGGCGTGAAGCTGGGGGCGATCAACTCCAACACCTTCCAGGACGACGCCTACAAGCTCGGCAGCATCTGCCACCCGGAGGCCGCGGTCCGGCGCAAGGCCGTCGGTCATCTGCTGGAGTGCGTCGACATCATGGACGCGACGGGCTCGGCCGATCTGAAGCTGTGGTTCGCCGACGGGACCAACTATCCCGGCCAGGACGACCTCCGTGCACGGCAGGACCGGCTGGCCGAGGGCCTGGCCGAGGTGTACGCGCGGCTCGGCGACGGGCAGCGGATGCTGCTGGAGTACAAGTTCTTCGAGCCGGCCTTCTACTCGACGGACGTGCCGGACTGGGGAACGGCGTACGCGCACTGTCTGAAGCTGGGCCCGAAGGCGCAGGTCGTGGTCGACACGGGACACCACGCGCCCGGGACCAACATCGAGTTCATCGTCGCCACGCTGCTGCGCGAGGGCAAGCTCGGCGGGTTCGACTTCAACTCGCGCTTCTACGCCGACGACGACCTCATGGTCGGCGCCGCCGACCCCTTCCAGCTGTTCCGGATCATGTACGAGGTCGTGCGCGGGGGCGGGTTCAGCGCCGACGTGGCGTTCATGCTCGACCAGTGCCACAACATCGAGGCCAAGATCCCGGCGATCATCCGCTCCGTGATGAACGTGCAGGAGGCGACGGCCAAGGCGCTGCTCGTCGACCGCTCGGCGCTGGCCGCCGCACAGGCTTCGGGGGATGTGCTGGAGGCCAACGCCGTGCTGATGGACGCGTACAACACGGACGTGCGACCGCTGCTGCGTGAGGTGCGGGAGGAGACGGGGCTGGACCCCGACCCGATGGCCGCGTACCGGGCGTCCGGGTACGCCGAGAAGATCGTTGCCGAGCGGGTCGGCGGGGAGCAGGCCGGGTGGGGGGCGTAAGCGTCCGCCGTCGCCTGTCCGTCGCGGACTGCGGCCCGTCGTGGCTGGTCGCGCCCGCGCGGCGGGAGCCGCACATCGATACAGCCCCCCGCCCCCCCGGGGCGCGCTCCGTCGCCCACGTTCGAGAAGTAAGGGAATCCGCATGACCACCCACCCCGAAGCCGCCGCTCTCCTCGGTCGGTCCCGTCGGCTCGGCGCCGATCCCCGTAACACCAACTACGCCGGCGGCAACGCTTCCGCCAAGGGCGCCGACATCGATCCCGTGACCGGTCGGGACGTCGAGCTGATGTGGGTGAAGGGGTCGGGCGGCGACCTCGGCACGCTCACCGAGGCCGGGCTCGCCGTGCTGCGGCTGGACCGGCTGCGCGGCCTCGTCGACGTCTACCCCGGCGTCGAACGCGAGGACGAGATGGTCGCCGCGTTCGACTACTGCCTGCACGGCAAGGGCGGGGCGGCTCCGTCCATCGACACCGCCATGCACGGGCTCGTCGACGCCGCCCACGTCGACCACCTGCACCCGGACTCCGGGATCGCGCTCGCCTGCGCGGCGGACGGGGAGAAACTGACCGCCGAGTGCTTCGGCGACGCCGTCGCCTGGGTGCCGTGGCGCAGGCCCGGCTTCCAGCTCGGCCTGGACGTCGCCGCCATCAAGGAGGCCAACCCGCAGGCCATCGGCGTGGTGCTGGGCGGCCACGGGATCACCGCCTGGGGCGAGAGCGCCGAGGAGTGCGAGCGCAACTCGCTGCACATCATCCGCACCGCCGAGGCCTTCCTGGCGGAGAAGGGGAAGGCCGAGCCCTTCGGACCGGTCGTCGCCGGGTACGAGGCACTGCCCGAGGACGAGCGCCGGCGACGGGCCGCCGCTCTCGCCCCGCACGTGCGGGCGATCGCCTCCCGGGACCGGCCCCAGGTCGGGCACTTCACCGACTCCGACGCCGTGCTGGACTTCGTGGCGCGGGCCGAGCACCCACGGCTCGCCGCGCTCGGCACCTCCTGCCCGGACCACTTCCTGCGCACCAAGGTGCGGCCGCTCGTCCTGGACCTGCCCCCCACCGCCGCGCTGGAGGACGCCGTCGCCCGGCTGGCGGAGCTGCACGCCGAGTACCGCGAGGAGTACGCCGCCTACTACACCCGGCACGCCGAGCCGGGCTCCCCCGCCATGCGCGGCGCCGACCCGGCGATCGTGCTGGTGCCGGGCGTGGGCATGTTCTCCTTCGGCAAGGACAAGCAGACGGCCCGGGTCGCCGGCGAGTTCTACGTCAACGCGATCAATGTGATGCGGGGCGCCGAGTCGGTGTCGTCGTACGCGCCGATCGAGGAGTCGGAGAAGTTCCGCATCGAGTACTGGGCCCTGGAAGAGGCCAAACTCCAGCGGATGCCGAAGCCCAAGCCCCTGGCCACCCGCGTGGCCCTGGTGACCGGCGGCGGCAGCGGGATCGGCAAGGCGATCGCGCACCGGCTGTCCGCCGAGGGCGCCTGCGTCGTCGTCGCCGATCTGAACGCCGAGAACGCTGCCGCCGTCGCCGAGGAGCTCGGCGGCGCCGACAAGGCGGTGGCCGTCACCGTCGACGTGACGTCCGAGGAGCAGATCGCCCGCGCCTTCGAGACCGCCGCGCTCGCCTTCGGCGGGGTCGACCTGGTGGTCAACAACGCCGGCATCTCCATCTCCAAGCCGCTGCTGGAGACCTCGGCCCGGGACTGGGACCTGCAGCACGACATCATGGCCCGCGGCTCCTTCCTCGTCTCGCGTGAGGCGGCCCGGGTGATGATCGCGCAGAAGCTGGGCGGCGACATCGTCTACATCGCGTCGAAGAACGCCGTCTTCGCCGGACCGAACAACATCGCCTACTCCGCCACCAAGGCCGACCAGGCCCACCAGGTCCGCCTGCTCGCCGCCGAGCTGGGCGAGCACGGCATCCGCGTCAACGGCGTCAACCCCGACGGCGTGGTGCGCGGATCCGGCATCTTCGCCGGCGGCTGGGGCGCCCAGCGCGCGGCCGTGTACGGGGTGGAGGAGGACAAGCTGGGAGAGTTCTACGCGCAGCGGACCATCCTCAAGCGCGAGGTGCTGCCCGAGCACGTCGCCAACGCCGTGTTCGCGCTGACCGGCGGCGAGCTCACCCACACCACCGGGCTGCACGTCCCCGTCGACGCGGGTGTGGCGGCCGCCTTCCTCCGGTGACGGCCGTGAAGTCGTACGCCGCCGTCGACCTCGGCGCGTCCAGCGGACGCGTCATGGTCGGCCGGGTCGGCCCGGACTCGCTGGAGCTGACGGAGGCCCACCGCTTCCCCAACCGGCCGGTCCGGGTGCCGGAGGGGCTGCGCTGGGATGTGCTGTCCCTGTACGGGGGCGTGCTGGACGGGCTGCGGGCGGCCGGTCGGGTGGACTCCGTCGGCATCGACAGCTGGGCCGTGGACTACGGGCTGCTGGACGCCGACGGGGCCCTGCTCGGCAACCCGGTGCACTACCGTGACGCGCGCACCGAGGGCGTCGCCGAGAAGGTGTGGGCCACCGTGCCGGCGGCCGAGCTGTACGCGGCGACGGGCCTGCAGTACGCGCCCTTCAACACCCTCTACCAGTTGAAGGCCGCGGCTTCCACGGCTCAACTGGCCCAGGCACGACGGCTGTTGCTCATTCCCGACCTGCTGTCCTATTGGCTGACGGGCGAGCAGGGCACCGAGCTGACCAACGCCTCCACGACCCAGCTGATCGACCCCCGCACGGGCGACTGGTCCCACGGCGTCGCCGAGCGGCTCGGCATCGACCTGACGCTGTTCGCCCCGCTGCGGCGGCCCGGCGACCCGGCGGGACTGCTGCGGTCCCAGGTGCTGGAGGAGACGGGGCTGACCGGCCCGGTGCCGGTGACCACGGTCGGCTCGCACGACACCGCGTCCGCCGTGGCAGCCGTCCCGGCCGTCGGCGAGCACTTCGCCTACATCTGCACCGGCACCTGGTCGCTGGCCGGACTGGAGCTGACGGCGCCCGTGCTCAGCGAGGACAGCCGCGCCGCCAACTTCACCAATGAGCTGGGGCTGGACGGCACGGTCCGCTACCTGCGCAACATCATGGGACTGTGGCTGCTCCAGGAATGCGTACGCGCCTGGGGCGACCCGGACCTGGGCGGACTGCTGCGGGACGCGGCCGCCGCACCGGCCCTGCGCTCGGTCGTCGACGCGGGCGACGCCGCCTTCCTCGCGCCCGGGCGGATGCCGGAGCGGATCGCCGAGGCGTGCCGGGCGTCGGGGCAGCCGGTTCCGCGCACGCCCGGCGAGATCACCCGCTGCATCCTCGACTCCCTGGCCCTCGCGCACCGGCGGGCGATCGCCGACGCCCAGCGACTCGCGGACCACCCCGTCGACGTCGTCCACATCGTCGGCGGCGGCAACCGCAACGCGCTGCTGTGCCGGCTGACCGCAGACGCCTGCGGGCTGCCGGTGGTGGCCGGTCCCACGGAGGCCGCGGCTCTCGGCAACGTGCTCGTTCAGGCACGGGCCCACGGCCTGGCCGGCGACCGCGCCGACATGCGCCGGCTGCTGGCCCGTACGCAGCCGCTGACGCGCTACGAGCCGCGGGGAGACGCCGAGCGGTGGCGGGAGGCGGAGGCCCGGCTCACCGTGCGCTGAACCGGGGGTCTCCCCCCGGAGCGCCGCGCCGGTCTACTCTTCACTCATCCGATGATCTACCTCAAGGAGCCGCGATGCGTGTCGCACTGTTCCTGACCTGTGTCAACGACACGCTCTATCCCGACACCGGCCGTGCCGTGGTGAAACTGCTGACCAGGCTGGGGGTGGAGGTCGACTTCCCGATGGCGCAGACCTGCTGCGGTCAGGCGCACTACAACACCGGTTACCGCCATGAGGCCGAGCCACTGGCCCGTCATTTCTCCGATGTCTTCGGAGAGTACGAGGCCATCGTGACGCCGTCCGGATCGTGCGGGGCGATGGTGCGGGAGCTGTATCCGCGGATGGGCGAGCGCGCCCGGGCCGAGGGGCGCGGAGACGCGCTGGCCGCCACGCTGGCCCCGGTGGTCCCGAAGACCTACGAGCTCACCGAGTTCCTGGTGGACGTGCTCGGAGTGACCGACGTCGGCGCGTACTACCCCCACACGGTGACCTACCACCCGACCTGTCACGGGCTGCGCGGACTGGGGCTCGGGGACCGGCCCCGGCGGCTGCTCCAGGCCGTCGGGGGTCTGGAGCTGGTCGAACTGCCGGGGGCCGACGAGTGCTGCGGCTTCGGCGGCACCTTCGCGCTGAAGAACGCGGACGTCTCGGCGGCGATGGGCGCCGACAAGGTGCGCAACGCCGAATCGACGGGCGCTCAGGTGCTGTGCGCGGCCGACAACTCGTGTCTGATGCACATCGGCGGGACCATGACCCGGCTGCGGACCGGCATGCGGCCGGTGCACATCGCGGAGATCCTGGCGAGCACGGAACGGGAGCGGGCACTGTGAGCGGGACGTTCGTCGGGATGCCGGCGTTTCCGAAGGCGGCGCGCGAGGCGGTCGCCAACCCCACCCTGCGCGGCAATCTGCGGCACGCCACGCACACCATCCGCGCCAAGCGCGCGGCGGCGGTGGCGGAGGTGTCCGACTGGGCGGAACTGCGGGAGGCGGGCCGGCAGATCAAGGACCACACCCTGCGCCGGCTCGACCAGTACCTCGTGCAGTTGGAGGCGGCGGTCACCGCGGCCGGCGGCACGGTCCACTGGGCGGCGGACGCGGACGAGGCGAACCGGATCGTCACCCGTCTGGTCAAGGAGACGGGCGAGTCGGAGGTCGTCAAGGTCAAGTCCATGGCGACGCAGGAGATCGGGCTCAACGAGGCGCTGGAGGCCGAGGGCATCCGGGCCTACGAGACCGATCTCGCCGAGCTGATCGTGCAGTTGGGCAAGGACCGCCCCTCGCACATCCTGGTCCCGGCCATCCACCGCAACCGGGGCGAGATCCGGGACATCTTCCGGGCGGAGATGAGCGAGTGGGGCCGTCCTGCTCCGGAGGGCCTCACCGACACGCCCGCCGAGCTCGCCGAGGCGGCCCGGCTGCATCTGCGCGAGAAGTTCCTGCGGGCGAAGGTAGGGATCTCCGGCGCGAACTTCATGGTCGCCGAGACCGGCACCCTGGTCGTCGTCGAGTCCGAGGGCAACGGCCGCATGTGCCTCACCCTGCCGGAGACGCTGATCTCCGTCGTCGGGATCGAGAAGATCGTGCCGACCTGGCGCGACCTGGAGGTCTTCCTCCAGACGCTGCCCCGCTCCTCGACGGCCGAGCGCATGAACCCGTACACGTCGACGTGGACCGGCACGCGGGACGGCCACGCCGGGGAGGGCGACGGGCCGCGGACCTTCCACCTGGTGCTGCTGGACAACGGCCGCACCGACACCCTCGCCGACGAGGTCGGCCGCCAGGCGCTGCGCTGCATCCGCTGCTCGGCCTGTCTGAACGTGTGCCCGGTGTACGAGCGGGCCGGCGGCCACGCCTACGGCTCGGTGTACCCGGGCCCGATCGGCGCGATCCTCAGCCCGCAGCTCCGCGGTACCGCGAGCGAGATCGACGCCTCGCTGCCGTACGCCTCCTCGCTGTGCGGCGCCTGCTACGAGGTGTGTCCGGTCGCGATCGACATCCCGGAGGTCCTGGTGCACCTGCGCGAGCGCGTCGTCGAGGGCGGCCCGGTCACGCGAGCGGGCAACAGGGTTGTGCTGAAGCCGGCCAAGGGGCACGCCGCCGAGCGGGCGGCGATGCGGGCCGCACGTTGGGCGTTCTCCCGCCCCGGCGCCCTGCGCGCCGGACAGCGACTGGCGTCGCGCACGCGCGGTCTGCATCCCCGGACCCTGCCCGGCCCCGGCAGGGCGTGGAGCGCCGCGCGCGATCTGCCGGCCGTGCCCGCGGAGCCGTTCCGCGACTGGTGGCAGCGTACGAACGGCGGCACCACCGAGGAGGGAACGGCGAAGTGAGCAGCAGAGAACTGATCCTGGGCCGGGTGCGGCGCGCGCTGGCCGACGTGCCGCCGGACGACACCCCGTACGAGAACGCCGTCGCGCGCGACTATCTGCGCGAGCACGGCGAGCGCACCGTGCAGGAGACGGTGGAGCTGCTGGCGGAGCACCTGGCGGACTACCGGGCGATCGTGCACCGGTGCGGAGAGGGCGGACTGCCCTCCCTCTTGGCCCGGTTGCTGGCGGAGCGGAAGGCGGCGACCGTGCTCGTGCCGTCCGGGCTCGAGGAGGCGTGGCTGGCGGAGACGGACGTCGTGCGGGTGGCGGACCGTGCGGAGAGCGGAGCGCACGAACTCGACGAGGTGGACAGCGTGGTGACGGCGTGCGCGGTGGCCGTCGCCGAGACCGGCACGATCGTGCTGGACGGCGGACCGGACCAGGGCCGGCGCCGCATCACCCTGGTCCCCGATCACCACATCTGCGTGGTGCGCGTGCCCGAGCAGGTGGTGTCCTCGGTGCCGCAGGCCCTCGAACGGCTCGATCCGGGACGTCCGTTGACCTGGATCTCCGGCCCCTCGGCGACCAGCGACATCGAGCTGGACCGGGTCGAGGGCGTGCACGGTCCGCGCACCCTGGAGGTGATCCTGGTCGGCTGAACCACGCGCGTGCGGTGCACCGCTCGCGGGGCTCCAGCGGTGCTCAGGAGTAGACCATCGGGCAGCCGTGCCGCAGGGAGTACTGGGCCGCCCGCAGATACACCGCCACGTAGAAGGCGGTGTCCAGGTCCTCTGCCCACGGTCCGGGGCGGGCGGTGGCGACCTCACGCCCTTGCCCGTCCAGGAACCACAGCGTCAGTTCCAGGTTCCCGGTCGCCGGTATCGCGTCCAGCGGCAGGTCGAGGACGGCGGCCAGCCGCTCCGCGATCGCGAGGACCTGCGGCGCTCCCGCCACCAGCGTCTCATCGCTGTACGACGTGCCGATCGGCAGCTCGATCTCCTGGTCGAGGAAGAGCGGCACCAGGACGGACCACCCCGAGAGGGTCTCCTCCTCGGCCCGGGTCAGATGCGCCCGGCACAGTGCGGCGAACCCCTCCATGGACGGGCTCATCTTCTCCTCGAACCAGCCGGTCCCGGCGCCCGAGGGCTCTCCCGGCAGGTACGGCGGCTGTCCGCGCCGCCGCAACTCCTCGTTCAGCGCGGCGGCGGTCTCGCCGTGCCCGCCCTCGTGCTGCCCGAGCCACTCCCGCGCGTCCACGCTCACCAGATAAACACCCATGATCCGCAACGTACCGCCCGCCACTGACAACGGTCCCCGATCTGATGACAAAGGAGGTGAACAAGCGCTTAGATAGTGCCCCGACCATGCCCGCAGCCCGCGCCGACCGCTCGGAGGCCCCGTTGTTCACATCCGTCGACGATGTCTCCGCCCGCCTCGCGGAGAGCGGCTACCTGGCCTCCCCCGCCGTCGCGACGACCGTCTTCCTCGCCGACCGGCTCGGCAAGCCGCTGCTCGTGGAGGGCCCCGCCGGGGTCGGCAAGACCGAACTCGCCAAGGCCGTTGCCCAGGTGGCGCAGGCCCGGCTGGTGCGGCTGCAGTGCTACGAGGGCGTCGACGAGTCCCGGGCGCTGTACGAGTGGAACCACGCCAAGCAGTTGCTGCGCATCAGCGCCGGCCGCGGCGAGACCTGGGACGAGACCCGCACCGACATCTTCAGCGAGGAGTTCCTCCTCCCGCGTCCGCTGCTGACCGCGATCCGCGGCGACCAGCCCACCGTCCTGCTGATCGACGAGACCGACAAGGCCGACGTCGAGGTGGAGGGACTGCTCCTGGAGGTGCTCAGCGACTTCCAGATCACCGTCCCGGAGCTGGGCACCGTCACCGCGACCCGCCGCCCGTTCGTCGTCCTCACCTCCAACGCGAGCCGGGAGCTGTCCGAGGCGCTGCGCCGACGCTGCCTGTTCCTGCACATCGGCTTCCCCGAGGAGGAGTTGGAGCGGCGCATCGTCCGGCTGAAGGTGCCCGGGATCGGCGCGGCGCTGGCCGAGTCGGTGGTCCGGGTGGTCGGCGCGCTGCGCGCCATGGACCTGCGCAAGGCGCCCTCCGTCGCCGAGACGATCGACTGGGCGCGCACCCTGCTCGCCCTCGGCGCCGACACCCTCGACGAGGACGTCGTCCGCGAGACGCTCGGCGTGATCCTCAAGCACCAGGACGACATCCTCAAGGCCGGCGCGAAGCTCGACCTGGACGCCGGGTGAGCGCCGAGGTCGCCGACCGCCTCGTCGGCTTCGTCGCCGCGCTGCGCGCACACGGCGTCCGCGTCGGCACCGGCGAGACGGTCGACGCCGCCGAGGCCGCGGCGGCCCTGGGGTTCGCCGACCGGGGTCTGCTCCGAGAAGGACTGGCCGCGACGCTCCTGCACTCCACGGACCAGCGACGGGTGTTCGACACCGTCTTCGACCTGTACTTCCCGTACGGCGTCGGCGCGCCGGTGGACGAGCCCGGCGACCGGGACGACCTTCGCGACCGGCTGGCCGCCGCGCTCGCCGCGGACGACGAGGCGCTGCTGGCCCGGTTGGCGATCGAGGCGGTCGACGGGCTCGGCGGGTACGGGAGCTCGCCCGGCGCGGACGGCTGGTCGTCGCACCAGACGCTCGAACGGCTGCGCCCGCAGACGCTGTTGGCGCGTGTGCGGGACGACGTCCGGGCCCGGGGCGGCGCTTCCGGCTTCGCCGACCGGCTGCTGGAGGACGAGATCCGGCGCCGTATCGAGTCCTTCCGCGCCCTGGTCGCCCAGGAGGCACGGCGCCGGGTCGCGGAACGGCGGGGGCGCGACGAGATCGCCCGGCGCGCGGTGGCGCCGACCGCCGACCGGGTCGACTTCCTGTACGCGGGAAAGGACCGGCTGGCCGAACTCCGGCGGACGGTACAGCCGCTGGCCCGCAAACTGGCCACCCGCATGGCAGCGCGCCGCCGCCGGGCCGCCCGGGGCACGATCGATCTGCGGCGCACGCTGCGGGCCTCGCTGTCGACGGGCGGGGTGCCGATGCGACCCGTGCTGCGCCGCCGTCGGCCGGTCCGCCCCGAACTGGTCCTGCTGTGCGACGTGTCGGGCTCGGTCTCGGGGTTCTCCGACTTCACGATGCTGCTGGTGCAGGCGCTGCACGACCAGTTCAGCAAGCTCCGGGTGTTCGCCTTCGTCAACCGGATCGACGAGGTGACGGGGCTGCTGGAGCACGGCGCCGCCGATCCGGAGGGCCTCGGTGCGCGCATCCGGGCCGAGGCGACGGTGACGGGCTACCACGGCAGCAGCGACTACGGCGTCGCCCTGGGCGAGTTCGCGCAGCGCTACAGCGCGGCCGTCGGGCCCCGCACGACGGTGTTCGTCCTCGGGGACGCGCGCACCAACATGAGCGACCCGAACCTGTCGTCCGTACGGGAGATCTCCGAACGGGCCCGCCGGGTGTACTGGCTGAACCCGGAGCCGCGCTCGCTGTGGGGCACCGGAGACTCGGCCGCGCCGGAGTACGCCGAGCTGGTGGCGATGCACGAATGCCGCAACGCCCGCCAACTCGGCGAGCTCACCGGCCGCCTGCTCCCCATCTGATCCGAAGCGGCTCTCCCGCCCCGGGCCCCCGTCTTGCGCCGCCCCTCCTCTCCTCTTCCCTCTCTTCCCCTCCCCCGGCCCTGCTCGTGGTCCTACTCGGCCTTCGCGTAGTCCTTCGCCATCGCCCCGGCGAAGTCGTACACCACGCACTGTTCGTCGCCGACCACCCAGGCGTCGTGGCCGGGCGGGACGACGAAGACGTCGCCCGGGCCCATTTCGGCCTCGCCGCCGTCGTCCATCGTGACGTGCATGCGTCCCGAGACGACGTAGCCGTTGTGGTGGATCATGCAGGTGGCGGTGCCCGCGATCGACGCGAGCGACTCGGTCCAGCGCCAGCCGGGCTCGAAGGTCGCCACGGCGAAGTCGAGCCCCGTCATATGGACGGCCTCGAGGTGCCCGCGGGGGAAATCGCGGCGTTCGTCCGGCTTGTCGAGCGTCTTCACTTCGATCATGACGCTCCTCCCTTCCGGCCGCGCTCGACCACGGCCGGGGCCGGTCTCCCCGGCGGACCTGGACGGCGCCGGTGGAAGCCGCACCCCTACGCCTCCATCGTCCGCCTGTCCACCGGGGGCCGCCATCCGGGCGACACGGGCCTAGACGTCACCACCGCACAGCTCGGCGAAGCGGGCGGCGTCGACGTTGCCGCCGGAGACGATCACACCGATCCGACGGCCCGGGGCCACGACCCGGCCCGCTAGCAGGGCGGCGAGACCGGTGGCGCCGCTGGGCTCCATGACGATCTTCAGGCGCTCGAACGCGAACCGCATGGCGGAGCGGATCTCGTCGTCCGAGACCAGGGCGATCTCGTCCACGAGCCGCCGGTTCACCGAGAAGGTCAGCTCTCCGGGGACGTGCACGGCCTGGCCGTCGGCGATGGTCCGCGGCACGGGGATCTCGATGCGCCGACCCGCCTCCAGCGACCGCTTGGTGTCGTCCCCGCCCTCCGGTTCCACGCCGACCACGCGGACGCCCGCCCGCAGGCCCTTGACCGCGGTCGCGCTGCCGGCGACGAGCCCGCCGCCGCCGACCGGCACGAGCAGGGCGTCCAACTCCCCCGCCTCCTCCAGGAGTTCCAGCGCGGCGGTGCCCTGACCGGCCATGACGTGCGGGTGCTCGTAGGGCGGGATCAGCGCCAGGCCCCGATCGGCGGCCAGCGCCTCGGCGACGGCCACCCGGTCGCCGCTGTAACGGTCGTACGTCACGATCTCGGCGCCGTAGGCCTCCGTCGCCGCCCGCTTGGAGCGCGGCGCGTCCTCGGGCATGACGATCACGGCGGTGGCGCCGAGCTCACGCGCGGCCAGCGCGACGGCCTGGGCGTGGTTGCCGGAGGAGTACGCGGCGATGCCCCGGGCGAGCTGTTCGGGGGCCAGCCGGGAAGCCGCGTTGTAGGCGCCGCGGAACTTGAAGGCGCCGACACGCTGGAAGTTCTCGCACTTCAGGAGAACCTCGGCGCCGACCGTCCGGTCGAGGGTCCGGGAGCGGAGCACGGGCGTACGGTGGGCGACGCCCTTGAGGCGGACGGCCGCGTCGCGCACGTCGTCGAGGGTGATCGGCAGGGGTGTGGTCGTCACGGGTGTGCTCCCTCGGGGGTGCTGTCGGAGCCGTCGGCGTCGCGCGCGGCTCTGGACCGGGACAGGTAGTTGTAGGCGGAGGCGCGGGAGATGCCGAGGCGGGCGGCGACCTGCTCGACGGCGCGGCGCACGGCGAAGACGCCCCGTTCGTCCAGACCGCGGAAGAGCGCCAGCCTGCGCGGGCCGTCGAGCCCGGCCCAGGTCTGGTCCTGGCGCGCGAGATGGGCGTCGAGAAGGGCGTCGACGACGGAGTCGATGTCGTCGCCGAACGTGGTCACGGGCGGGGTGTCGGGCCGTGCTCCCGCCGTCCCCGCGAGCGCGGCCAGCACGCTCTGCACCCGGTCCACCTCCGTGACGTCCACATTGACGCACAGCGCGCCGAACACCGCGCCGGCCGAGTCGCGCAGCACCATCGTGGACGACTTCACCAGCTTCCCGGCGGCGGTGCGTGTGACGTAGTTCAGCTCGTCGACGGCGTCGTCGCCGCGGGCGAGGACCCGCATGCCGATCTCGCTCATCGCACCGCCGACCGTCCGCCCCGTCACCGAACCGGCGACGGCGGTCACGGACCGCTCCGGTCGCCGGTAGTCGTGCAGGACCACCTCGCACACCGGCCCGAAAGTCGCCGCGATCCCCTCGACGACGGGAGCCAGCGCGCGCAGGATCGCGTCCCGCTCGGCTTCCCGGCCATGGCTCGCTTCGGTGGCTTCCATACCTCCATTAGACCACGAGTCCAGCGATTGGACACAGAGTCCACCCCTCATCCCCTGTCCTGTACGGTTTCGGCCAGGTGTGGACACCTTCAGGGGAACTGTCGATCAAGGGGTGGTGCCGTCAATTGCCGTTTCCCTAGGATGGGTTGTCGGCCGCGCCGGCCCATGGCACGGTGGGGATCTGGGGGAAGAGATGCAGCCTGGCAAGCAGCTGTCCACGTCGATCGACGCCGCGGTGCCGACGGCCGCGCGCATGTACGACCACTACCTGGGCGGCAAGGACAACTACGCTGCCGACCGAGCCGCCTGCGAGGAGCTCGACAAGGTCGTCCCCAGCACCCGCGCCCTCGCCCTGAACAACCGGCGCTTCCTGCAGCGGGCCGTGCGGACCCTGAGCCAGGAGTACGGGATCCGGCAGTTCCTCGACCACGGTTCCGGCCTGCCCACCCAGGACAACGTGCACCAGGTGGCGCAGCGCATCGACCCCAGCACACACGTCGTCTACGTGGACAACGACCCCATGGTCCTCGTGCACGGCCGGGCCCTGCTGGAGCAGGACGAGCGCACCACCGTCATCCACGCCGACATGCGGGACACGGACGCCGTCTTCGCCCACCAGGACACCCAGCGGCTGATCGACTTCTCCCGGCCGGTGGCCGTGCTGTTCAACTCGGTTTTCCACTGCATCCCCGACAGTGACACCGACGGGCCCCGGGCGGTGGTGCGCCGGGTGACCGAACACCTCGCCCCCGGCAGCTTCCTGTTGATGTGTCAGCTCGTCAGCGAGGACCCTGCCGTCAGGGAGTTCGTCACCGACTTCATGGACAAGGCCACCCAGGGCCACTGGGGCCGGGTCCGCCAGGAGAAGGACGTCGCCGCGCTGTTCGACGGCCTCGACATCCTCGACCCGGGGCTCGTCGAGGTCTCCACCTGGCGCCCCGACAGTGAGGTCGCGCCCCGCCAACTCACGCAGGAGTGGATCGAGTTCGGCGGTGTGGCCCGCCTGGGCTAGCTCGCCCGGTCCGGCGCCACGAGATCAGCGCGACCCCGGCGGGCCGCGACACCGGATCGGGCGCCCCCGCACCCTCAGGCGTAGCGCTGCCGCACGGTCGCTTCTAGCAGCGCCACGGACTCACGCGGATTGAGCGCCTCGTCGGCCAGCCGGTCCAGCGCCACCCGGTACTCCTCCGTCTCGTCCCGGTCCTCCAGGAAGGTGGCGCTGCGGATCTGCTCCAGATAGACGACATCGGGCAGATCGACGCCGCCGAAGCGGAGGTAGGTGACCGGTATGGCCGGCGCCGAGGCGTGCGTGACGTCCAACGGCACCACCTGGACCGTGACATGGGGCAGACCGGCAAGCTCCACGAGGTGGTGGAGCTGCTCACGCATCACCTCACGGCTGCCCAGCACCCGCAGCAGCACCGACTCGTCGAGGACGGCCCAGATCCGCGGAGGGTCCGGCCGACGCAGGAGTTCGGTGCGCCGGGTCCGCAGCTCCACCCTGCGCTCGACCTCCCGCGACGTCGCCGACGGGAGCCCGCGCTCGACGACGGCACGCGCGTACGCGGGAGTCTGCAGCAGGCCGGGAACGTACTGGATCTCGAAGGTACGGATCGCTGTGGCCGCCTCCTGCAGGCCGACCAGCCGGTCGAACCACTCGGGCATCAGGCGCTTGTCGTAGCGCTGCCACCATCCCGGCTGACCCGCCTGCCGCAGCAGCTGGATCAACACGGACGCCTCGTGCTCGGCCGTTCCGTACAGCGACAGCAGGGCGCGCACGTCGGCCTCGACGGGAGGCCTTCTCCCCTTGCCCGCCTCGATGCGCGACAGCTTCGCCGGACTGAACCCAAGAGCGCGCGCGGCCTGGTCCTGGGAGTAGCCGGCATCCTCCCGGATGCCGGTCAGTTGCACGCCGACCAGCATTTTCAGCAAGGTCGGGGCGGGCTCCGCCCGGTTCAGATACGGTTCGAGGCGGGACACGCGAGGTGACTCGACAGACATCCTGACTCCCCGTGGACCGGCAGACGACAGACCGCAGTATCGCATCCGAACCCCTCGGGCCGCACGTTGCAGGGGAATTGAGGTTCCGTCGAGCACCTTCGCACCCGTCGAACACTCTCACGCTCCGACGGATCCCCACCCGCCCGTGCGATTCCGTCGAGTCCGCCGGACACACCGGGTCCACCCCGGATCCTCACGTCGCCTTCACCCGGACCTCACACCAGATGGTCGAACTCCCCGCCTTTCGCGCCGGCCACGAAGGCGGCCACCTCGGCCGGCGTGTACACCAGCGCCGGACCGTCGGGATCACGGGAGTTGCGCAGTGCTACGCCTCCCCCCTCCAGGGCCGCGACCTCGACGCAGTTGCCCTCGGCGTTG
Organism: Streptomyces sp. LUP30; assembly: GCF_001746365.1. Taxonomy (GTDB): domain Bacteria; phylum Actinomycetota; class Actinomycetes; order Streptomycetales; family Streptomycetaceae; genus Streptomyces. Next base: position 50,220 of record NZ_MJAJ01000009.1, on the reverse strand, counting down.
CTGTGACTGCTCTTGAGCCAGCGGACGCCCAGCGAGCTCGCCCGCACTCCGTTCGGCACTGACGCCATTGCACTCTCCTCGCTTCGTACGCGCAATTTCCCGTGAAATTGCACGAGGACCTCTTCAGCGTGGATAATAGCCATGCCGTCAACCGCACTTCTGGCCCACCGTCCTGACGTCGTCTCAGGGAGATGCCCCGTGCCATCACCTGCGCAGCAGCTCCGGAGCCACGAGTCCGTCTCCGTCCGCGACTCGCCCAGAACCGCCGCCCTGAACCTCACGGGCAGCCGCGAAGAGTTCGCCCAGGCGCGTGACTTCACCCATCGCACCCTCGACTGCTGGTCCCTGAACCACTGCAGCGACGACGCGGTCACCGTCGTCACGGAACTGGCCGCCAACGCGGTGCTGCACGCACTCCCGCACACCTCGGCGGACGAGTTCCGCGTGCGGCTCAGGCTCACCCTGCGCCGCTCCCACCTGGTGTGCGCCGTCACCGACCCGAGCGACAGCCTGCCCGTCTACCCGCACGCCGGCGACAACCTCCTGGAACACGGCCGCGGACTGCACATCATCGAGGCCCTCTCCGAGCACTGGGGCTGGACCCGTCGCTGCCCCGTGGGCAAGACCGTCTGGGCCATGCTGCCGACCCGACACCAGCCCTGATCCCCGACCCACACCAGACACCGGACATGACTGCCACGAAGAGAACCGCACCGCTCGCGGACCTGGGACACGTGCCGTGGCCCGAGATCAGGGACTCCACCGGATCCGCCGCGGGCATCCCGTTCCTGCTCACCACGCTGGCCCGGGGCGACGCCGACAGCGCCGACTCCGCCCTCGGCCAACTCCGCCGGAGAATCTGCCAGTTCGGCTTCGTCGTGGACGAGGCCACGGCGGCGACGGTGCCCTTCCTCTGGGAACTCGTCCGGCTCCCCCAGGTCACCTGCCGCGCGAAGATCCTGCGCCTGCTGAAGAGCATCGCCGACGCCCGGCAGTGGGAGACCACGGCCGTCGCGTATCCCAAGCTGCTGCACCACCCGGGCAACTACGTGGCGTGGGAACGCGCGGCCCGCCACGCCGTCCACGCCCAGCGCGACGTCCTGCGCCAGCTCCTGGCCGAACCGGACACCGAGATAAAACGGGCGACCACAGAACTCGCCGCCGCCCTGACCGACTGACCGCTCGGCGGTACGACCGACCGAGCAGCCGTCGACCGCCCGCTCGACCCGCCTGACCGCTCGACGAACCGACCGGCCGGGCCGAACGCCGGTGCGAACGCGGGTCCTGAGGCTCACCGGCCTCGGGCCGCGTCTCCCCGTTCCCACGCACCCCCGCGCGAGCGCTAGGTTGACCGCATGAGCAACCTTGACCGCTCGCCCGTGCCGAGTGTGTGCGGCGGCCGCGGATTCGTCGTCACCGAACCCGTCCGTGAACTGCTGAGCCCCCGCCACGTGAAACTCGGCGGGTCGACCGAGGTGCGCCGCCTGCTGCCCAATCTCGGCCGGCGCATGATCGGCGCCTGGGCCTTCGTCGACCACTACGGGCCCGACGACATCGCCGACGAACCCGGCATGCAGGTCCCGCCGCATCCCCACATGGGCCTGCAGACCGTCAGCTGGCTGCACGAGGGCGAGGTGCTGCACCGCGACTCGACGGGCAGCCTGCAGACCATCCGGCCCCGGGAACTCGGCCTGATGACCTCCGGGCGCGCCATCAGCCATTCCGAGGAGAGTCCGCGGACGCACGCCCGCCTTCTTCACGGCGCGCAGCTCTGGGTGGCGCTGCCGGACGTCCACCGGCACACCGACCCCCGCTTCGAGCACCACGCAGACCTGCCCACGGTCACCGCGCCCGGCCTCACCGCCACGGTGCTCCTCGGCGACCTCGACGGTTCCACGTCCCCCGGAACGGCGTACACCCCCATCGTGGGAGCAGACCTCGCCCTCGCCCGGGGCGCCGACGTCCGGCTGCCGCTGCTGCCCGACTTCGAGTACGGCGTCCTGTCGATGTCCGGCGAGGTGCACGTGGACGGCGTCCCCGTCCTCCCCGGCTCCATGCTCTACCTCGGCTGCGGCCGCACCGAACTGCCCCTGCGGGCCGAGTCGGACGCGGCCCTGATGCTGCTCGGCGGCGAGCCGTTCGAGGAGGAGCTCGTCATGTGGTGGAACTTCGTCGGCCGGTCCCAGGAGGAGATCGTGCAGGCTCGCGAGGACTGGATGAAGGGCACCCGTTTCGGCGAGGTGAAGGGCTACGACGGCGGCCCCCTGCCCGCACCGGAGCTGCCGTCGGTGCCGCTGAAACCGCGCGGAAGGGTGCGCTGACCTCGGTATCCACCGCCGTCGGTCTGCGTGACGGCCAACTGCTCGAGGACCGCCCCGGACAGGGGCGGGCGGCGGTGACGCCGGCGAGCGCCTCGCCGACGACGAGCACCGGGCGCCGTGCGCTCACGGCAGGGCTCGCAGGGCGGCCGTCGGGCAGGCCTCTACGGCGGCGCGAGCGGCGGGCTGATGCACGGCAGGTAACCGGACGCCCTCGAAGTGGTGGGCGAGTTCGGCGTCGTCGTCCAGGCTGAAGACGGCGGGGGCCTGCTCGGCGCACGGCCGTGGCCCTCGCAACGTGCGTGGTCGACGGACATCGCGGCCCACCGCTTTCGGCGTACGGCGCCCAGGCGTGCGTAGTGGTCGACGAGGCCGGGGGCGTCCGCGGTGGCGGGGTTGACGACCTGCTCGACCGGGGCGCACACCGACCGGCCCGGAGCCGTCCGCCCGAGCGGAGCCGAGAGTCTGGGGCAGGATCGCCTGGTAACCGTCGGCGGTGCGCAGGACGTTGGTGCTCATGTCGGGCCCGCCCCGACCTGAACGGCGACGAGGCCGCGGCGAACCTGGCTGAGATGGTTCTGCGCACGCTGGGCCTGCCCCAGGAGGACGCCCACGAGGTCGCCAGGCGCCCCCTGCCCGCCACTGCCTGACCGTCGCGTCACCGCGGCGCCGCGTCACCCGCAGTGGGTGGTCATATCGACGTGCCGCAGACCGCCCCCGGCCGGCTGGGTCAGTACGGGGAACTCCCTGACGCGCGGGGCAGACCGGTCCGCCGTCCCCCGTACCTCCCGGGAAGCCCCGGCCACACGGCTCTCCATGTGGCCCGGTGCAGCCCGGTGCTCGCGCGCCACCCGCGTATCCCTCCGTCAGCCGTTGTCGCCCCGGGCGGTCTTGGAGAAGCCGTCCTGCCAGGCGGCCTTGGCCCCGGAGTCCCCGATCCGGTACACGTCCACCATGGCGCCCGCGGCCACCCCGAGACAGAGCACCGCTGTCACGACACGGACGGCCGTCGCGGACCGTGCCGCGACGGGCCGGCTCCCCTCTCCGGATCCGGCCTCGGCCGCGGCCGACCTGCGGGCCGTCCACCAGATCGCCGTTGCCAGCACCAGCAAACCCGCAGCCCAGGGAAGCAGCCCGTCGCCGAGCTCGGCATGCCTGCGCACCAGGGCGTTGCCGGCCACGTGCTCCTCCAGCCACTCGCCCGCCTGCGTGGCCAGGGGCACACTGGCGAGCGTCACCAGTGCCAGCAACGGCAGCACCACTCCCATGCGCCGCGCCGCGCTCGGCCATATCGCGCCGACCACGACCGCCAATGCGCTCAGGGGGACGAGCACGATGACGAAATGCACGATCAGGACGTGTGCGGGCAGCCCGTTGACGACGGTGAGGCTCATCGGGTGTTTCCTCCAGAAGGTGACCGTGCGGAGACGACGCGCCCACGGTCTGCCCGTGACGGCCGGTACGACGCGTCAGCCTGGCACAGGAAGTTCTCAGCTTCTTCTGAACCCCAGCAGCCCGGTGTGCACGACGTTCGCGTGGCCACCTCCAAGCGGTCGGCTGCCTCTGCTGGGGCTGCTGATCGTGGCTTCGGTGTGCGCGGCCGACGATCCCGCCGGCCGCGCACACCCGGTGCGACCCGACGCGCCCTGCCGCAGCCGCGCCGCACCCGGATGGTCCTGGTACCCGCCCTCCCCTCCGGGACCGGGACCGTGATGGTCAGCACACCGACCGTGTCAGTACCGGGCGGCTCGCGTCAGTCGTGCGGGACCACCGCCACCGACGATGACGGCGGGCACGTGCGGACCTCCTTCAGGGGTGCGCCATCAGTCTCCGAGCGACGCCCGGGCCGCAGGAGGGGCCGGAGGTCCCCGCCGGGAGCCGATCGGCCCCGCGAAGATGCCGCCGCCCCGCTCGATGGGCCGGGGACGAGCTCCCCGCGCGCGACGGGCGGTGCCGTCCTGGTGGTGTGCCGGAGGTGGCGGGCAGATCGCGGCCAAGGCACGGAGGAGCGGCGCTCGCAAGCCGCGTACCGCGCACCGCACACCGCGCACCGCGCACCGCACACCGCACACCGCACACTCAGGATCCGCGGTAAGCGGGTGGCGTCCTTCGCGCACAGTCGTTGCGAAGGCCCGCCTTTTCGTGCCGCTCTCGGCCCGCGTGACCCCCCAGGCGCGGGCCGTGCTCCTGGACGGCTACGACTTCCGCGCCGGCACCTGCCAGGTAAGCGTGGTGCCGCCACCCTCCGGACTGCCCAGTTCCAGCCGGCCGCCCAACTGCTCGGCGCGCTCGGCCATGTTCCGCAGACCGCTGCGGCGGCCGCCGGCCGGGATGCCCGTCCCGTTGTCCGCGACCGACAGCCGCACCTGCCGCCCGTCGGTGGTGAGAAGGACGTCGGCACGGCTCGCGTGGGCGTGGCGGGCGATGTTGGTCAGGGCCTCGGAGAGCACCGCCACCACGTGATCCGCGATCTCCTTCGGTACGTCGGTGTCCAGCAGACCCTCCATCCGGACGCCGGGGGCGAAGCCGAGGACCGGCGCGGCTTCTCCGACCACCCGTACGGCACGCGCCCGCAGCCCGGCCTCTCCCGCTCCCTTTCGGGTGCGCAGGGCGAAGATCGTCGACCTGATGATCTTGATGGTTTCGTCGAGGTCGTCGACCGCGCGCGCCACTCGCTCGGCGGCCTCCTCGTGCTCGATGAAACGGCCGGCGCTCTGAAGGGTCATGCCGGTGGCGAACAGCCGCTGGATGGCCAGGTCGTGCAGATCGCGGGCGATGCGGTCGCGGTCCTGGAGCACCGCGACCTCCTCGGCGTCCGCACGCCGTTCCGCAAGCTCCATCGCCAGTGCGGCCTGCCCGGCGAAGGCCTGCAGCGGCTCGGTCTCCGTCACCGAGAACGCCGGCAGGCCGGCCTTGCGTGCCAGGAGGACCACCCCTCGCGGACCTGCGGAGCCCGTGCCGATGGGCACGGCCACGGCGGGGCCGAGCCCGTCGAACCGCGGCGGCTCCAGGGAGATCCTGTCGTCCTGGCCGACGTCGGCGCTGGAAACCGATGAGGCGCGGGAGAAGGCCAGCCCCATCAGGCTGCTGTCCATGGGCAGCACAAGACCCCGGTGCGCCTCCGCGTCCATGCCGACGGCGATCTCCACGGCGAGTGACCCGGTGTCCTGCATGGGCAGCGCGACCGCCGCCAGGGCGGATCCGGTGATCTCGCCGGCCCGCTCGGCGATCAACGCGAGAACCTCCGTACGGTCGCTGCCGGACATCAGGCTGTGCGTGATCTCCGCGTTCGCCCGCAGCCAGCGCTCCCGCAGCCGGGACTCCTCGTAGAGCCGGGCGTTGTCGATCGCGACCCCGGCCGCCACGGCCAGCGTCTGCGTGACCGAGACGTCCTCCTCGTCGAACTGTGCGCCGCCCCGCTTCTCGGTCAGGTACAGGTTGCCGAAGACATGGTCACGCACCCGGATCGGGACGCCGAGGAACGTGTTCATCGGCGGATGGTGCGCCGGGAAGCCGTACGAGGCGGGGTGCTCGGAGATCTTCGCCAGGCGCAGCGGCTCGGGATGGCGGATCAGTTCCCCCAGGATCCCGTGCCCCTCGGGAAACGGGCCGATGTCGGCTATCTGCTCCTCGCTGACGCCGACCGTGTGGAAGGCCGACAGGCTCCTGCCGTCCGGGCCGATCACGCCGAGCGCGGCGTACTCCGCGTCGACCAGCGCCGCGGCGGCCTCCACGATGCTGTGCAGGGCCTGCTCCAGGTCCAGCTCCCTGCCGACCGACAGCACCGCCTCCAGCAGGCTGTGCACCCGGTCCCGGGTGCCGCGGGCCGCGTCCAGCCGTGCCTGCAGCTCCTCCAGCAGCTCGTCCAGTCGCAGCTGAGGCAGCCGTACGCGGGCTTCCTCGGAGCTTCCCACCTGCGTTCCTCCGGCCCTCGACGCTCGGACGCCCAGCGGTCCGATCATGTGCCACGTTAGTCTCCGGCCTGAGCGCCCGGTAGCGGATCGGTCCGGGTGGCCGGGGTTTCCGGCCTGGGCCGACCGGCCCCATGGAAAGGACCGACCGCCGCCACGGTCCGTCATGTGTACGACCTCGCCGAGCGCGGCCGTGACCGCGCCGGACTGCTCGGCGGCAGGACGCGCGCCGACCGAGGTGACCGGCATCCGCCGGACGGACCCTCCCCGATGCTGAACGAACCCTGCGGGCAAGGCCTGTTCACCGGGGAAGGCGTACGCCGTACAGGGAACGTCCGCCGATGAGCTCGCGTCCGGTGAGCAGCTCCGGGTCGATACGCAGGAAGACCTCCTGCGCCGCGGGCGCCCAGGAACGCGGCCCGGTGCGCAGCATCCGCGTGTGCTCCGCGGGGTCGGTCACTACGGCGGCCGCTCCCATGACCACGACGCTCCATGCGGAGTGTGTGGCGTCGTCGACCTCGTCGGCCTCGAAGGCGACCAGTGCTCCGTCGACGGCGCGCACCATTTCCGAGGCTGCCGACGTGCGGACCAGCACCGCGCCGTCGTGATCCAGGCAGAAGTTGACGGGCAGAACGGCGGGCAGCGCGTGCCGTGTGTACACGATGCGCCCCACCGGCGCCGTGGCCAGCAGGCGCAGGCACTCCTGCCGGTCCAGGTCGCGGAATCCGTCGTTGGCGTCCATCTGCCTTCTCGCCTCTCACCTGATGAATGTGCTGAGCCGGTCCGTCGTCGAGCCGTGCGGGACCCCGGCCGGAGGCCGGCGGCCTTCGGCCCACCCGGGGAGGAACCGGCTCACACGGTGATGCGGCGTCCCGTGACGGCATACGGTTCGACGCGCACCCACACGTCACGCCGGCCGCCGGCCCAGGGCGTGCTGTGCGCACGTCGCGCGAGCAGTTGCGCCTCGCCGAGGTCCGTCACCATGCGCGCGTGGCCGCGCACCAGCACGCTCCAGCCCTGGCTGAACGCGTCGTCGATGCGGTCGATCTCGAAGGCGACGGGGCAGCCGACCGCGAGGGACGGCGTGGCGCCGTGTGCGGTCCTGAAGACGATCGTGCCGTCGATGACGCTGTAGTTCACGGGGACGATCACCGGGCCCTGCGCGGTGGGCACCGCGAGCCTTCCGACACCGTGCGTGGAGAGCAGGTCGCCGCACTCGGTCCTGCTCAGCTCGGTGAACTTCGGTGAGTGACCGGCCAGTCCGGGTCCGGGCGGCTGGTCGGCGTCGCCTCCGGTGAGCGACGAGAGGGTGGTCTCCAGGGCTCCCGCCAGTCTGAGCAGCGCGCCGTGGCTCGGCGAGGCGTCGGGGTGTTCCTCCAGGTGCCCCAGGTAGCCGGGCGCCATGCCGGCCCGGTCGGCTGTCTCCTCGCGCGTCAGTCCGAGCTGCGTGCGGCGGGTGGCGAGCCGGCGGCCCAGATCGCCCGACGGCGGTCCCTCCGGCGCCTTCGCCGTGTGTTGTTCGGTCATGACCTGTCACGTCCTCTCGTCAGGCCGCCCGGACAGCGGCCTCCGCGTGCGATCGCTCGCCGAGGACCACCTCGAGCGCCGGTGTCGGCGGCCCGCGCGAAGAGGTCGTCCGCCTCCTCGATGCGGTCCAGGGGGAAGGGTGACGGCGCCCACCCGCACGACGGCGTCGGCGGGCTCCGCGATGCCGGGGTACTGGACGACGTCCTCCCGGGCGGGCAGGCCGGGGCCGTGGGAGAGGAGGCCTGTCATGACGCTCTTCACCGTCCCTTTCCGGTTGCCGGGATGCCCCAGCACATCCAGATTGTCGTCTTTCCGTTCGATCCGCTTGGGCCGTCCGGCCCTCATCGCCTGTCCGGCCGGTCCTCCCCACCGGCCGTCGGGACGGCCGAACGGTGCCGCTCCTCTCAGGTGTGCGTCAGTGCGGCGGCGACGGCTTCGGCCCACGCCTCGATCGCACGGAAGTCCCGGAAGTCTCCGCCCTTGCCCGAGCGCAGGATCATCCCGGCCACCCGCCCTTCGGCGCCTTCCTCCAGGCGCCCTCCGAAGGTGACGTGGTCCCTGACGCCCAGTCGGTCCAGGGCCCGCCGCACGCCCCGCACGGGCGGGATGTCCCGCTCGGATGCCGAGGCGTCGAGGGGACCGCTGCTGAAGAACCACACCGGACGCTCCGCGAGGGGGCCGCGGTTGCGGCGGACGAACCGCCGCGCGTCCTTGTGCCAGCGCCCCGCGTAGAGCGCGCCGCCGACCACGACGGCGTCGTACCGTTCGACGCCCGTCACGGACCGGGCCGGCGTCGACTCGACGGACAGTCCGGCCTTGCGCAGGACGTCGGCGACGACTTCGGCGATCTCCGCGGTGGATCCGTTCGTCGTTCCGTAGGTGACCAGCACGGTGTCGGCCATGGTGGTCCGCCTCCCTTCGCAGTCGGCGCGGCCGGTGGGTGGGACGGCCGACCACGTCGGCGGCACCAGCCGTATGTCTTGGCGTGGGTTCTTGGCGTGGGTTCCTTCCGGAGTGCGGGGCGGTCAGTCGTTCCAGGTCCAGTCGGCGACCTCGGGCAGGTCGGTGCCGTGCTCGCGGATCCAGGCCTGGTGCCGGGTGCGTGCGTCGGCCATCTGCTGGCGTACGGCGGCGGCCCGCACCGCGAGGCCGGGGACGCGGTCGACGACGTCCATGACGAGGCGGTAGCGGTCGAGGTCGTTGCGGACGACCATGTCGAACGGCGTCGTCGTCGTGCCGGACTCCTTGTAGCCGCGTACGTGCAGGTTGCGGTGGCCGGTGCGGCGGTAGGCGAGGCGGTGGATGAGCCAGGGGTAGCCGTGGTACGCGAAGATCACCGGCTTGTCGGTGGTGAACAGGCCGTCGTACTCGAAGTCGCTCATGCCATGCGGGTGTTCCTCACGCGGCAGCAGCCGGGTCATGTCGACGACGTTGACCACGCGGACGGCGAGGTCCGGCAGGTGTCGGCGCAGCAGTTGGGCGGCGGCGAGCACCTCCTGGGTGGGCACGTCACCGGCGCAGGCCAGGACCACGTCGGGTTCACCGCCGTGGTCCGTCCCGGCCCACTCCCAGGTCCCGGCGCCGCGGGCGCAGTGCGCGCGGGCGTCGTCCATGGACAGCCAGTCGAAGCACGGCTGCTTGCCGGCGACGACGACGTTGACGTAGTCACGACTGCGCAGGACGTGGTCGGCCACCGACAGCAGGGTGTTGGCGTCCGGCGGCAGGTAGACGCGTACGACGTCCGGGCTCTTGTTGAGGACGTGGTCGACGAAGCCGGGGTCCTGGTGGGAGAAGCCGTTGTGGTCCTGGCGCCATACGTGGGAGGTGAGGAGATAGTTGAGGGAGGCGATGGGCGCACGCCAGGCCAACTCCCTCGATGTCTTCAGCCACTTGATGTGCTGGTTGACCATCGAGTCGACGATGTGGACGAACGCCTCGTAGCAGGAGAACAGTCCGTGCCGGCCGGTCAGCAGATAGCCCTCCAGCCAGCCCTGGCAGGTGTGTTCGGAGAGGATCTCCATCACCCGGCCATGGTGTTCGAGGTGCTCGTCGACCGGCAGGTGTTCGGCCTGCCACGCCTTTCCGCTGACGTCGAAGACGGCCTGGAGCCGGTTGGATGCGGTCTCGTCGGGTCCGACCAGCCGGAAGTCGCGGCGGCCGCCGGTGTCCTTCATCACCCGGGCGAGGAGGTCGCCGAGAACCCGGGTGGGCTCGTGCAGGGTGGTGCCCGGCTTGTCGACGGGCACGGCGAACTCGTCGAGCGCCGGCAGGGGCAGGTCGCGGACGAGCAGGCCGCCGTTGGCGTGCGGGGTGGCGCCGAGCCGCTTGGCGCCGCCGGGGACACAGGCGAGGACGTCGGCGACGGGCCGTCCGTCGGTGCCGAAGAGCTCCTGGGGCCGGTAGGAGCGCAGCCACGTCTCCAGTTGGCGGAGGTGCTCGGGGTTCTCCCTGACCCCGGCCAGGGGGACCTGGTGCGCGCGCCAGGTGCCCTCGACGGGGACGCCGTCCACCTCGGCGGGGCCGGTCCAGCCCTTCGGCGTGCGCAGCACGATCATGGGCCAGTGCACGCGCTCGGTGACGCCGTCCTCGCGTGCGCTCCGCTGCATCACGGCGATCCGGTCCAGGGCGTCGTCCATCGCCGCCGCCATGGCACGGTGCACCTGGGCCGGATCGTCGCCGGTCACGTGCAGGGGCTCGTGACCGTAGCCGCGCAGAAGCTCGTCGAGTTCGGATTCCGGGAGACGGGAGAGCACCGTCGGGTTGGCGATCTTGTACCCGTTGAGGTGCAGGATCGGCAGCACCGCTCCGTCATGCAGGGGGTCGAGGAACTTGTTCGAGTGCCAGGCCGCGGCCAGCGGTCCGGTCTCCGCCTCGCCGTCGCCGATCACGCAGGCGACCAGCAGGTCGGGATTGTCGAAGGCGGCGCCGTAGGCATGGGCCAGGGAGTAGCCGAGCTCTCCGCCCTCGTGGACGGAACCGGGTGTCTCCGGGGCGACGTGGCTGGGCACTCCGCCCGGGAAGGAGAACTGCCGGAAGAGCCGGGCCATGCCCGCGCCGTCCCGCGGCACGTCCGGGTAGGTCTCGCTGTAGCTGCCCTCCAGCCAGGAGTTGGCCAGGACGGACGGGCCTCCGTGGCCCGGGCCCCAGACGCACAGGGCGTCGAGCCCCCGCGCCTTGATCACCCGGTTGAGGTGGGTGTACACGAGGTTGAGGCCGGGCGAGGTGCCCCAGTGGCCGAGCAGCCGGGGCTTGATGTGCTCGGGCCTCAGGGGCTCGGTCAGCAGGGGGTTGGCCATCAGGTAGATCTGTCCGGCGGCCAGGTAGTTGGCGGCCCGCCAGTGGGCGTCCAGGGTGCGCATCTCGTCGTCGGTCAGTGCGGTGGCGTCCTGGTGTCGGACCGTGGCCATGGTGGTCTCCGGGTGTCGTCGGCGTGGGATCGTCGGGCGGTCTTGGACGGAGGCGGCCGTCGTGAAGGCGGAACTCACGCCGGCTCGGGTACGACGGCGACGGCGCAGGCCGGGTGGTGCAGGACCGCGTGGGCCACACGCCCCAGCTGGAGCCCCGGGTGTCCCTGCTTGCGGCGGGCGCCGACCACCAGCAGGTCGGCCTCGTGCGAGGCGTTCAGCAGGACCCTGCGGGCCGGGCCCTCGACCGTCAGCCGGTGAAGGTCCATGTCTGCGGGCGTCTCCTTCAACGCCCTGTCCAGGACCTCGACAGCGTGCTGTTCGTGCAGCCGCGCGGGCTCGCCGGCGAGCAGGGGATGGTCGGTGCTCTCGTGCGCGGGGCACCGCCAGGCCCGTACGGCGTCCAGGCTCGCATGGCGCAGCCTCGCCTCCCGGACGGCGAAGCGCAGCGCCGCGGAGTCCGCGCCCTGCTCCCCGACGCCCACGACCACGCGGCCGTGTGCACCTGCACGGACCTGGTTGTCGTTGCCGGGACGCACCACGATCACCGGGCAGTCGGCGTGCGCGGCCACGGTCAGGCTCACCGAGCCGAGCAGCATCTCCGCCAGGCCGCTGCGACCGCGGGTGCCGAGCACCAGCGCGCAGGCGCCGCGTCCCTCACGGACGAGCGCGTACTCGGGCTCCTCCGGCAGCACGTCGGTGGAGATGTCGACGCCGGCCTGCCGCAGCCGGGCGCGTTCCGCGGCCACCCGCACGATGTCCTCGGCCCGCACCTGCTCGGGCGGCTTGCCGATGTCCTCCGCGAGGGACTCGCCCTCGTAGCGCTCCCAGAGGGAGGCGTACACCAGCCGCAGCGGGGCCCCGCGCAGGGCGGCCTCGTCGGCGGCCCAGTCGGCGGCCCGCAGGCTAGGTTCCGAGCCGTCCACGCCCACGACGATCGGCAGGTCCATGGTCCTCACCGTCCCGCGCCGAGGTCGAACACGATGCGGGCCTTGACCTCGCCGCGCAGCACCTCGTCGATGGAGTCGTTGACGGAGGCGAGGGGACGGGCCTCGTAGACGACCTCGGTGCGGCCCGTGGCGTGCAGTCGGAAGACCTCGGCGAGGTCCTGCCGGGTGCCGACGATCGAACCGATCACCGAGGTGCCGTTCAGCACGGTGTCGAAGACGGGCACGCGGACCGTGCCGTGTGCGGGCAGGGCCACCATGACGAGCCTGCCGCCGCGCCGCAGTCCGGCGTTGACGGCCTCGAAGGCCGCGTCGTTCACCGCGAGCGCGATGGCGGCGTGCGCGCCGCCGTGCCGCTTGAGCACCGCGCCGACGTCCTCCGTGCGGGCGTCGATGACGATGTCCGCACCGAGTTCCGTGGCCAGCCGGAGCTTGTCGTCGGTGACGTCGATCGCGGCCACGGTCGCGCCGGCGATCTTCGCGTACTGCACGGCCAGATGGCCGAGGCCGCCGACTCCGGAGATCGCGACGAGCTGGGCGGGACGGACGCCCGCGACCTTCAGCGCCTTGTACGTCGTGACGCCCGCGCAGGTCAGCGGGGCGGCCTCCAGGGCGGTGATGCCGTCGGGCACCGGCTGCGCGAAGTCGGCCCAGGCGAGCATCTTCTCGGCGTGTGCGCCGTCGCAGCCGTATCCGGTGTTGATCTGCTGCTCGCACAGGGTCTCCCAGCCGGACAGGCAGTGCTCGCACCGTCCGCACGCCCGGCCGAGCCAGGGAACGGCGACCCGCTGCCCGGCGGACAGGTGGGTCACGCCTTCGCCGAGCGCCTCCACCAGCCCGACGCCCTCGTGTCCCGGGACGAACGGCGGGTTCGGCTTGACCGGCCAGTCTCCGTGCGCCGCGTGGATGTCGGTGTGGCACAGCCCCGACGCCTCCACCCGGACGCGGACCTGTCCGGGGCCGGGCTGCGGGTCGGGGCGCTCCTCGATGACCAGGGGCTCGCCGAACGCTCGTACGACCGCTGCTTTCATGGCTCTCTTCTCCTCGCGCGTGTTCGGGAGCGACCGGGGGCGGGTCAGCCGTGGGGGACGACGGCGACGGGGGCGGCGCTGTGGTGCAGGACGGCGTGCGTGACGTGACCGATGTGGGCGCCCAGGGCGCTGCGGCGGATCCGCCGGCCCACGACCACGAGGGAGGCCTCGCGTGCGGCCTCCACGACGTGGACGGCCGCGCTGCCGTAGCGGGACGCCTCGGCGACCTCCACGTCCGGGAACTTGCGCCGCCAGGGCCGCACCGCCTCGGCGAGGGCCTCGGCGGCGGCGTCGGCCAGTGCCTCGTGCAGCGCGGGATCGACGGGCGTGCCGTAGGCGTAGTACGGCGGCGGGTTCCAGCCGTGGACGATCCGCAGGAGCGTCGCCCGGCGCCCGGCGGTGTCGAAGGCGAACTCGATCAGCGTCTCGTCCGGGTGCTCGACATCGAGCCCGAGGACCACGGGCAGGAAGGGCGTCGCGGCGGAGGGGACGCCGACCGGGTCCGGCTCGTGCTCGTCGGCGGCCACCTCCAGCGCCCGCACCAGCACGACGGGACGGTCCGCGTGTGCGATGACGGACAGGCCGACCGAGCCGACCATGAACCCGCCGAGCCCGCCGAGACCGCGTGAGCCGAGGACGAGCAGTTCGGCGCTGTCCGCCGCCTCGGCCAGGGCCTCGGCCGGACGGCCGGACACCTGCTCGGTGCGCACCTCGACGCCGGGGTGGCGCAGCCTGAGGCCCTCCGCGGCTTCCCGGGGAACCCGCTCGGTCCCGTGCCGGTGGGTCTGCGCACCGAGAAGCGGCGCCTGCGCCATCGGCTCCGGAACCGGCTCCCGGACGTGGACGATCTTCAACGGCAGGCCGCGCAGATTCGCTTCGCGGGCCGCCCATTCCGCGGCGGCCCGGCTTTCCTGCGAGCCGTCGAGACCTACGGTGATGGTGCGGAGCATGATCTCCACCTCCTGGGGCGAGGGATCCGATTCCAGCGTCGTTCTCGGGCGGTTCTGCGGGCAGGGGCCACTGGTCCCGGATTCCGGACCAACGGCCCCTGCCCGGCTCGGCGGCGGAGACGGGTCGGTCGCGTCATCGCCGGACGTGACCGACCCTCGTCCTTCACCCGTGTCGGCGCCGGATGCCGATGGTCCGCGCTGAGAGGGCCGAACGGCCCTGTGTGCGCGGGCCGTTGGGCTCGGATCCCGCCGCGGACGCGCCGGTCGCGGCCAGCGGCCTCGCACCCGGTCACACAGCGGTGGATCATGAGGGCAGACGACGGAAGGCGGCAGATGTCCAGGAGTTCGGCCCCGCGCGTCTCGCCATGGCGCCGGCTTGCGCCCGGGCTCGTCACCCTGCTCGGTTACCGGCGTGCGTGGCTCCCGGGTGATCTGCTCGCCGGGGTGACCGTGGCCGCGTACCTGGTGCCGCAGGTCATGGCCTACGCGGGGGTGGCGGGGCTGCCCCCGGCGGCCGGCCTGTGGGCGATCCTCCCGGCGCTCGCGCTCTACGCCCTGTTCGGCTCCTCCCGTCTGCTGTCGGTCGGCCCCGAATCCACCACCGCCCTCATGACGGCCACGGTGGTCGCGCCGCTCGCCGCCGGAGACCCCAGGCGCTACGCCGCGCTGGCAGCGGCCCTGGCGGTCACGGTCGGACTGCTGTGCCTGGTCGCCCGGGCCGTGCGCCTGGGTTTTCTGGCGGACCTGCTCTCCCGCCCGGTACTCATCGGCTATCTGGCGGGCGTGGCCCTGATCATGATCGTGGACCAGCTGCCGAAACTCACCGGGGTGCGGACGACCGGCTCGGAGTTCTTCCCGCAGCTGTGGTCCTTCGTCACCCATGTGGGGGACGCGCACCTCCCCACCGTCCTCTTCTCCGCGGCGGCCCTGGTGTTCCTGTTCGGCCCGGCCCGCTACCTCAGGTTCGTGCCCGGTCCGCTGGCGGCCGTCGTCCTCGGCACGGCCGCCGTGGCGGCCTTCGACCTCGACGGCCGCTACGGGCTCAAGGTGATCGGCGAGATCCCGGCCGGTCTGCCGGCTCTCGCCCTGCCGGACCTGAGCGAGGTGCCGCGTCTCGTGCTGCCCGCACTGGGCGTGCTCCTGGTGGCCTACACCGACTTCATCCTCACGGCGCGGGCCTTCGCCGACCACGACGACGACGGCCCCGAGCTCGACGCCGACCAGGAGTTTCTCGCCCTGGGCGCGGCCAACATCGGCGCCGGGGCGCTGCACGGCTTCCCGGTGAGCAGCAGTGCCAGCCGCACCGCGCTGGCCTCCTCGTCGGGCGCCCACAGCCAGGCGTACTCACTGGTCGCAGGCGCCGTCGTACTCGGTGTGCTGCTGTTCCTCAGCCCCCTGCTGGCCCGCACGCCGTCCGCCGTGCTCGGCGCACTCGTCGTCTACGCCGCGGTCCGGATGATCGACCTCGCGGGCTTCCGCCGGCTGGCGTCCTTCCGGCGCCGTGAACTGCTCCTGGCGCTCGGGTGCCTCGCCGGGGTGCTCACCCTGGACATTCTGTACGGAGTGATCGTCGCCGTCGGGCTGTCCGTGGCCGAGCTGCTCACCCGGGTGGCCCGCCCGCACGACGCCGTCGAGGGACTCGTCCCCGGCATGGCCGGAATGCACGACGTCCACGACTATCCCACCGCCCGGACGATCCCCGGTCTGCTGATCTACCGCTACGACTCGCCGCTGTTCTTCGCCAACGCGGAGAACTTCCGCAGGCGTGCGCTGGCCGCCGTCGACGAGCAGAGCGACCCGGTGCGCTGGTTCGTCCTCAACACCGAGGCCAATGTCGAGGTGGACATCACCGCCCTCGACGCGGTCGACGAGCTGCGCCGCGAACTCGTGCACCGCGGCGTCGTGTTCGCCCTCGCCCGGGTGAAGCAGGACCTGTGGGCCGACCTGACCGCGTACGGCCTGACCGCTTCGGTCGGCGAGGAGCTGATCTTCCCGACCCTCCCGACGGCCGTGGCCTCGTACCGGGCGTGGCTGGGCCGTCAGTAGGCCGGCGCCCCCTGGGCCTCGGAGCGAGGGCGGACGCTCGCGATCGGGGCCGCCCCGGGAACCGGTGTGGGCCAGGTGGCCCATGGCCCCGCTCGACGCCGGGGCGCAGGGTGGCAGTGGAAGTCGGGACCCCTCGAGGGAGACAGGCCATGAACACGTGCCCCACCGCCGGCATACTGCGCTCGCTGTCCGCCGATCACCGCGAGCGGCTCATGCGGATCGCCCACGAGGTGTCCTTCCCTCCGGGAACGCGCCTCTTCGAAGAGGGCGGACGCGCGGACCGCTTCTGGATCATCCGCACCGGCAGGATCGAACTCGACACGCGCGTCCCCGGCCGCCGGGCGGCCGTCGTCGAGAACCTCGGACACAACGAACTGGTCGGCTGGTCCTGGCTCTTCCCCCCGCACGTGTGGCACATGGGCGCCGAGGCGACCACACCCGTGCGGGCCTACGAGTTCGACGCCACGGCCGTCCGGTTCATGTGCCGGGAAGACCCGGCGCTGGGCCACGACGTCAGCCAGTGGGTCGGCCGGGTACTCGCCCACCGACTCCGCTCGACCAGGACGCGCCTGCTGGACCTGTACGCCCCTTACGGCGCCGGCAGCACCGTCTGAGCCGGCCCCGGACGCCACGCCCGCCCGGGCCGCCCGGACCATGGCCCGCGCGAGGGTGGTCAAACCCGGACCGGTCCTCCCTTCGAGGTAGGGCCGGTCGGCCCCTGGTGCGGGCGGCCCGGGCGAGTGATGATCGACATGAAGGAGAACCCGCAACCTGTCCCTTCAGGGGAAGCAAGGGGACGCGATGCCAGAGCCACGCACTTTCACCGAGCAGGACCCGATCCGGGTGTTTCTGCTGGACGACCACGAGGTCGTCCGTCGCGGCCTGGCCGACCTCCTCGACGCCGAGCCGGACATCTGCGTGATCGGCGATGCGGGCACCCACGACCAAGCGCTGGTCCGGGGCCCCGCACTCCGCCCCGACGTCGCCGTCCTCGACGTGCGGCTGCCCGACGGCGACGGCATCTCGGTCTGCCGGGAACTGCGCAGCCAGATGCCGGAACTGGCCTGTCTGATGCTGACCTCGTTCGACGACGAAGAGGCCCTGCTCGACGCGATCATGGCCGGCGCCTCGGGTTACGTCCTCAAGCAGATCAAGGGATCCGACCTCGTCTCCGCGGTCCGCACCGTCGCCGCCGGCCAGTCGATGCTGGATCCCTCGACCACGGCCCGCCTGATGCGCTCGCTGCGGGCCGACCCCGCGGACAGCCCGGCCGTGCCGTCCGAGCTGGCGGGCCTGTCACCGCGCGAGAGGGACATCCTGGCGTTGATCGGCGACGGCCTGACCAACCGTGAGATCGGCAAGAAGCTCTACCTGTCCGAGAAGACCGTCAAGAACCACATCTCCCGTCTGCTGGCGAAGCTCGGTGTGCAGCGCAGGGTCCAGGCCGCGGTCCTCGCCTCCCAGTTGGAGCAACCGGAAGCGGGCGAGCACCGGACCAGGTGACGGGGACCGGAGCCGTCGGGACCGCGTGACAGCTCCGGTGCCCGCGTCGGCAGCGGTCGCGACGACGGTGGCCGTCGCACCGGCGAGCGAGCAGCGCCCTAGTCGGCCGGGGGCAGCCAGACGGGAACGGGCGGTGCGTACGGCCCTTTGGGTACGGCGAAGCGCCACTTGATCATTGCGAGATCAGTGCGGTGAGCGTCTTCGTCGTGATCGCCGAAGGCGTGGATCTGATCGGCCTCTCGATCGGCGGCCTTCGGGGGGAATGGTGATCGTCGGCGGCGTTCGGCTCGTCAGGCGCGGTCGTGGAGCGTGACGTGGTAGCCGTCGGGGTCGGCGAAGGTGAAGGTCCGGCCGAAGGGGCCGTCGATCGGCGTGGAGACGATGGTGTGACCGTCGGCGACGAGGGCGTCGTGGGCGGCCTGGACATCGGTGGCGTGGAGCCAGACGGCGACACCGATGCCGGGCTGGGCGACGGATGCGAGATCGGTGCCGGGAACGACGTCGCGGAGTGCGAACGCGATCGGCTTCGTCTCGAAGACGACGGCGTGCGGCGGTCCGGCGGGCGAGCGGACGAGGCCGAGGTACTGCTCGTAGAACGCCTGCGAAGCGTCGAGGTCGCGCACCTGGAGCGAGATGAAGTCGGGGCCGGTGGTGGGCATGATGATGCTCCTTCGCTTCGTGTCAGATTCCTGACACAGGCAAGGTATGTCAGAATCCTGACATGAGTCAAAACGGTGCCGGCATCGACCTGGACACATCACTGGGCTACCTGCTGAAAGAGGCTTCGAGCGCCCTGCGCACGGCCATGGAGGAGGTGCTGCGGCCACTGGGGATGAGCGTGACGCACTACTCCTGCCTCGAGCTCCTGGCTCAACGGCCGGGCTTGTCGAACTCCGAGCTCGCGCGTGGCGCCTTCGTGACACGGCAGTCGATGAACGTGCTGCTCCAGAACCTGGAACGAGAGGGCTACGTGACCAGGCCCGCACAGGCGCCTGTCGGGAAGGCCCTTCCCGCGCGGCTCACGCCTCGCGGCCGGCGGAGTCTGGAGAAGGCGTCCGCGGCGGTGCGGTCCGTCGAGGTCAGAATGCTGGCCGGAATGACCGAGAGCGAGCAGTCAGGCGCCTTCCTGATCCTGCGCAGGATGATTCACTCCCTGCGCGATGACACCGGCGGTGCATAGCTCGCCCTCGGCCGTCAGCGTTTGCCGGGGCGGCCTTCCAAGGCGGCAACCCGGTCTTCGACTTCGACGGAGGGATCCGGAGCGAAGAAGACCTGCCAGGCCCGCCGAACGCCCTGCTCGGCGTCGTCGTGGGTGCGGGGACGCCGCGCCCCTCGTCGTCACAGGCCCCGGGCAAGGCCGTTGGTCCACCGTCCCGTCGACCGGCAGGCGGAGGCCCGCTCCGGATCAAGCCGCCTTTCCGAAGACGAGCACCTCCGTCGTGGCGACGCCCATGGGCGCCACGAAGCTGGCCTCCAGGGTGCAACCGAGGGTCGCGAAGAGGTCCACGCACGTCCGGCGAGGCAGCGCGGCCGGGTAGGAGCCGTGCCCCTCGCCGCCCTGTGTCGCCCAGGTGCGCACCGCGTCCGGGTCGAGGCAGGTCTCCGTCATCACGTCGAAGACGATGCGACCCCCGGGTCGCGTGACACGTGCCATCTCGAGGAAGTACCGGGAGGCGCAGAGGAAGGTCACGGTGTTGAAGACCTTGTGCGCCTGGACGAGATCGATGCTGGCGTCGGGCGTGGGGGCCAGACTGCTTCCCGCGGTCGGCCGGGCGACCACGCCGAACGTCTCCACCAGGTAGTCGGCCCAGGGCGCAGCCGTCTCGTAGATCTCGTAGCGTTCCGGTGAACACTCCTTCAGCGTCTTCTCCAGGTAGCGTCCGGACCCGGGCCCGATCTCCAGCACCGAGGTCGGTCGTCCGGCGAAGACGCCGAGGGCGCGCAGCTCGTCGATGGTCGACTGGGTGGCGCCCGGCGTCCCGTTCATCACCTGGTCGATGTGGTCGCCGACCGACAGACCGGCCGCCCGTGCGGCCCGCATCGTGGCCTCGAACGGGAGGAAGTCGTCGACGCCGCCCCGGTTGTTGCTGCTGCGCACGATGTCGAACCCGGCACGCCCCAGGAGCCGCTTGGCCCCCGACTTCAATGCCTTGCCTGCTGCCTGCATCAGGCAACCCCCCAGATCGTCCCACTCTCGCTGTCAGCATAGGATCCCGGACCCGGACGCGCAGCGAGACGGACATTTCACTCCGCCTCTCTCGCGGCCCTGCCGACCGGGCGCCCCGACGGCACGCACCGCGGCGCGGCGCGGGTGACGTGCAGGCGATGGTGGGCGGCGTCTCCCCCGCCGCCATCGCACGCGCCCCGGTCTCCCCGGCCCCCGGCCCCGCGCATGATCACCCTCGGGCCCGCCCGGTCCGATCCCGGGGGGTGAGGCGGGAACCAGAAAGGCATTGGGCACACTCTGCGTGTTGTAGTCCCTTCGCGCAAAGGATGAGCCACACATGATCACCCTCACCAAAGAAGACGGCCCCGCCGACCTGGACGGAGTGACCCGCCTGACCTTCGGGGTCTCCTGGGATCCCACCGCCGGCAGCAGCGGCGGGGTGTTGGGCAAACTGCGCCGCAAGTCCGGCACCGACCTCGACCTGATCGCCGTGGCCATGCAGGGCGGCGACCCGGTGCGCCTCGCGGGTCTCGACTCGCTCGACCCGATGGGCAACGGCTCGCTCGTGCACAGCGGCGACAACCAGACGGGGCACGGCGACGGTGACGACGAGACGGTGACCGTCGAGTTCGCCCGGATACCGCCCCAGATCACGTCGATCGTGTTCGTCGCCGCGGCGTACAAGAAGGGCAGCTCCTTCCAGAAGGCGCGCAACATCAGCTTCAAGGTCTACGACGCGACCGGAGGCAGCTCGCAGCAGGTCGCCGACATCTGGCCGAGTCTGCTGACCCAGGACAACGGCTGCGCGGTGGCCAAGGCCGTCCGCGTCGGGGGCAGTTGGAAACTCGAAGTGATCAACATCACGGGCAAGATCAAGCAGGGTGACGAACACGCCCTGATGCGTTTCGCCGTCAGCAAGTAACCCTGCCTGCGGCCGTCGTCCGACCGCGCCCGCGGCGCATTCCGCTCCGGCGCCGGGACTGCCGGAAGCAGGCCCGACGCGCACACGGCGGAATCAACGCCACCGCCCCGGAAGACTGCGGGCGGACGACTTCGCGATCACCTTGGTCGCGGAGGACTTCGAGGCGTTCGTCATGGGCTCGGTCGACAGGCTTCCGAACGGACCCACCCCCCCCTCCCCGCCCGCACCGGCGCCGCAGCCGAGCCGGCCGTCCTGCCTCCGTCCCGGTCCCGCGCGGCAGCTCGGCGAGGAGGGCGGAGGCGGAGGCCTGTTCCCTCGGGCCCGGACGGCCTCGTCCGCGACGAAGGGCCGGTTCGTTCGACGGCTCACACCGGAACCGTGATGACGGGGCAGCGTGCGTGGTGCAGTGCCCCCTGGCTCACCGAGCCCAGGAACATGTCCGTGAATCCGCCGTGCCCCCGTGTTCCCACGACCAGGCCGAGGGCGTGCTCCGAGGCTTCCGTGAGGACGTGCACCGGGTGCCCCAGAAGGACTTCGTGATGCAGCTCCACTTCCGGGTGTGTCGCGGTACGGCCCGCGACCGTCTCGGACAGCACGCGGCGGGCCTCCTGCACCGCCGCGTCCTCGTCCACGATGCCGAGGAGCGGAGGCTGCCACACGTACAGGGCGCGGAGGACCGCCCCCCGCAGGGCCGCCTCCTCGAACGCCAGATCCACCGCGGCCGCCGAGTGCGGGCTGCCGTCGACGCCGACGACGAAGTACGCCGGCTCCTGGGTGACGTGCTCCGGTTCCGGGACGACCGCCACCGGGCAGGGGGCGTGGGCCACGAGGGGCAGGGCCACGGCGGCGGAGGCGAGCAGTTCACGCCGTCTGCTCAGGTGCCAGGAGCCCACCACGACCATGGAGGCACCGCGCGCCTCCTCGCGCAGGACCCACGCCGGCTCTCCCTCCGCCAGCAGCGTCGACAGTTCCACCTCCGGTCGCCGGGACTCGACGAACGTGACCGCCTCCTCGAGGATCTGGTCGCCCGCCCCGTGCAGCGCCTGGTTCCACTCCTCCCAGGAGGGCCGCACCTCCCGCGACCGATAACCGCGGGTCGGCACGCCCTGGGCATGCACGAGCCGCAGCGGTAGACCCCGTCGGTCCGCTTCGTCGGCCGCCCAGGCGAGTGCGAGTCGCTTCGAGGCATCGGGATCCACGCCCACGACGATCGGCCTGCGCCCGTCCGCACCAGCCATGACACCTCCAGGAGATCTCCGCGCCGTCGCACCCCTCCTCCAGCGTCGCCCCCGCCGCCGGGCCCCGCCACGCCACGCGACTCGCGGGTGAGCACGCTCGCACCACACTGCTGGTGACGTTCAGCGGGCGCCACAGTGCGGCGAAACGCTGCACCGGCCCCCAGGCGTCCGAGTGCCTGACGGCTGCTCCGTCGCATCGGCGAGCCGGTGGAGGCCGCTCGGCACATGCGGCTCTCGTGAACCCGGCGGAGAGTGGAAGGAGGAACGTACGCGACACGGGGAGACGGAAGCCATCCCCGCCGGACCGGTCGCCGACGGCGAGCGCTCGCGGGCGCCGCCTCCGAGGCGGACCTGCCGCGTGAGGACGTCGTGTCACAGGCACCGGGCCGGCCACCTGAGCACCGAAGCGGAGTTGATCGCCATGAGCCCTGCGGTCGCCAAGCCCGACAGACCGGTCCGGGTCACCGCCCGGCTCGACGCCCCGCTCTCCCGTTGGCTGTGGCTGGTGAAGTGGATCCTGATCATTCCGCACTGCCTGCTGCTGTTCTTCCTCTGGATCGCCTTCGGCGTCGTCACCGTGATCGCCTTCTTCGCCATCCTGTTCACCGAGCGTTACCCACGCCCCCTCTTCGACTTCAACCTGGGTGTACTGCGCTGGAGTTGGCGAGTCGCCTACTACTCGTACGCCGCTCTGGCCACCGACCGCTACCCGCCCTTCACTCTGGGGGAGGAACCGGACTACCCCGCACGCCTGGACATCGCGTATCCCGAGCGTCTCTCACGGGGCCTGGTCCTGGTGAAGTGGTGGCTGCTGGCCATCCCGCAGTACATCGTCATCGGCTTCTTCGTCGGAGGCTGGCACCTCGGCTGGTGGACGGGCGGACTCGTGGACGTGCTCACCCTGATCGCCGCCGTCGTCCTCGCCTTCACGGAAAAGTACCCGCGCGACCTGTTCGACCTGGTCACAGGCCTGAACCGATGGGTACTGCGCGTCGCGGCCTACGTCACCCTGATGACGGACGTCTATCCGCCGTTCCGTCTCGACATGGGAGGCGGCGAGCCCGACGACCCTCACCTGCCGTCATGACCCGTTGCCGCCCCCGCCGCGAAGTCGCCGGGGCCGCCAGGGGGCGGCCGTGGGACAGTGGAGGAGACGGGAATCGCCCTTCCATGAGGATCGGTGGCCTCGAAGGGAGGCGGGTGCGATGTCCGTGGGCGCACTCGGGACGACGACCGTGACAGCGTTGGTCGAGGACGCCGCCGCGGCTCCGTCCATGCACAACGCGCAGCCGTGGAGATTCCGGTTCCTGCGCGAAGACAGCGCGATCCAGGTGTACTCGGATCTCGATCGCGCCATGCCGCAGGCCGACCCCACCACTCGCGGCCTGCACCTGGGGTGCGCCGCCGCGCTGTTCAACCTGCGGGTCGCCATTGCCCACGCCGGCTGGGCGGCGAGCACCCGGTTGCTGCCCGATCCGGCGGAACCTCGACTGCTCGCGGTGGTCCGCCCGACCGGACCGGCGCTCACGGGAGACGGCGTCGAGGAGGATCTCGCCCCGCTGTATCCGGCGATCCGTCGCCGCCACACCAGCCGCGAGCCGTTCACCGACGAGGCGATACCCCAGGCCATCAAGGACGCCCTGAGCGCCGCCGCGCTGCTGGAGGGGGTGCGGCTCCTCTTCCCCGATGAATGGCATGTGCAGATGCTGCTGAACCTGGTGCACGACGCGGAGGGGCGCGATGCCACGGACGCCGCGGCAACCGAGGAGCTGAGGCGCTGGACCCGCATCGGCCCGGAGAGCGCGGGCGCGGCGAGCGACGGGGTGCCCGCGTACGCCTTCGGGCCGCGCAAGCTCTACGGCAGGGCGCCCGTGCGCGACTACGCGGGCAGGAGCGTCGTTCCGGGCCGGGAGGCAGCCGCGTTCGAGAACGCTCCCCAGCTCGCCCTGCTGGGCACCGTGCGCGACAGGCCCAGGGACTGGATCCTGGCGGGCCAGGCCATGGAACGCGTCCTGCTCCAGGCCACCCTCGACGGACTGGCCACGTCCCTCACCTCGCAGGCCCTCGAATGGCCGGAGCTCCGGTGGAGCGTGCGCGACCCGCAGTCGGCCATGGGGTTCGTCCAGATGGTGCTCCGGCTCGGATACGGACCCGCGGGCCCCGGCACACCGCGCCGCCCCGTGGCCGAGGTACTCGACGTCGTCTGAGCCCCCTCCCCCTGCCCCGGGGCGCCTCTTCGTGCGGTGGCCACAGTGCGCCGCGATCCCCGGTGAAGAGCACGACGGCGGCATGGGTCTCGCGCACTCCGGGCGGTGGGACGTCAGCCCTGGTGTCCGGGCTCAGTCATGCGGGACGACGGCGACGGGGCAGCGCCCGTGGTGGATGGCGGCGTGGGCGACCGGTCCGAGGTGGGGCGCCCCACCGTGCCGGGGCGCCCGTCGGCCCACGACCAGCAGCCCGGCGCCCGCGGAGGCCTGGACCCCGGCCTTGGCGGGACTTACGAGACGAAGGTCCTCCGCCACCTCCACCTGCGGATACTTCTCACGCCAGGGATTGAGCACCATGCTCATCTCGTGCTGCGCCGCCCGCGTCATCTCCTCGGTCACCTGGTGATCCACACCCCAGGGCACACGCGCGTGGAAGGGCACACTTCGACCGTGCGTCACGACCAGCGGAACGTCCCTGGCCGCCGCGGAATGGAACGCGAAATCAAGCAGACCGTCACAGGAACCGTTCAACTTGAGGGCCACGACCACAGGACCGGGGGGTGCGGCATCCGTTCCCCCGTCCCGCGCCGCGGCGCGAACGAGCACCACCGGGCACGGGGCGTGCGCCACGACCGGCATGCTGACCTCGCCCATGAAGTAGCTCTCGACGGTCCCCATCCCGTGGGAGCCGAGCACGGTCATCTCCGACTCCGACGCCGCCTTGAGCAGAGCGACGTGCGCGTCATCGGCCACAAGACTCCCGACGACGGTCAGACCCGGGTGCCGGGCCTGCGCCTCGGCCTGCGCCGTGTGCACAAGGCGCTTCGCCCAGTAGTTCTGGTCGACCTCGGACGTGGCGTGCGCGGGCTCCGGCAACAGCAGGGGCCACGCATGCAGCAGACGCAGCGTGAGCCTGCGCTTGTCGGCCTCGTCGGCGGCCCACCGAGCGGCGGCGAGACTTTCGGTTGAGCCGTCGAGGCCCACAGTGACGACCGGTTGCATGGCGGCGGCCTCCGTCCCGTTGCGACGCGGGATGCGACGTGGATGAAGGTGTACGAGCCCGACGGCGAACCCGGTCCGGAAGCCGCCGACGTGCCGGACACGCTGCTTCCCTCCTTCGAGAATCACTCCATCCCCTCCCCACCGCATGTGGAACCGGACCGGATACCGGGCTGCAGCACGGCCGGGGTCGGCCCACGAGCAGCAGGGGACCGGCGATTGCTTTTCGATCGCCGCGCAGGAAGGCGCTGGTGGCCCGGCACGGCGGGCAGGCCGTGGGAGCGGCGGCGGCACGAATCCGCGCCTTGCCGGATCGCGGCGCCGGCGTCGATGGACCGGGGTGGTCATGTCTATGCTGGCGGCGTGGCCTTGGTGTGGGTGACGGGCAATTCAGGGACCGGTAAGTCCACCGTCCGCGGCGCGTTGCGCGAGCTGGTCACGTCGCGCTCGATGCGGACGAGGACGGCTTCAGTCACTGGATCGACCGGGCCACGAACGAGGTCGTGACGGATCCTCCGTATCCGGTTCCCAGGGGCTGGCTCGATCGATACGGGTGGGCGATCGTCCGCGAACGCGTCACATCGCTCGTCGAGGAGTCCCGGTCCCGGATCGCGTTCCTGTGCGGGTCGGCGGAGAACGAGGCGGACGTCCGCGATCTCTTCGACCTCATCGTCTGCCTGGTGATCGACGAGGACACCCTCCGCCACCGGCTCGCGACCCGGACCACGAACGCGTTCGGTCGTCATCCCGAGGAACTCGCAGCGGCCCTGAAGTGGAATCCTCTGATGCGAGCGATCTACGAGGGCCATGGCGCGACGCTCATCGATGCTTCCAAGCCGTTGACCGACGTCGTGGACGACGTGGTCAGCGTGGCCGACGCGGTCCGGGAGCCGAGAGGCGACGCCTGAGGCGATGCTCGGCCGAGGCAGATCCAACCTCAGCGCAACCCCTTTCTCTTTCCTTGAAACTCTAGTCAAATAGCGTCACTTGAAGCACACGCGCGTCGTGAGTTGCGCGTCCCCCGGCGGCCGGGACCCCCGTCCTTCGACGCCGCCCTGCCGCCGGCAGCGTCACAGAAGGCCCCACAAGTGACCGACAGCCCCCGGGCGTTCAGAGCTGTGGCAACCGGTGCCCGAAGGCTCGCAGGTCGTGCCGTCTCCTCGGCCCTGTTCCGCCCCGCGCTTCCCCTTGCGAAAGTCCGTCACGTCGAAGGAGACGTACATGTCCGACCCCTCCATGAAGCGTCGCGCGTTCATCCTCATCGGCGCCACGGTCGCCATGGCAGCCGGGACCTGGAATCCGGCGGCCGCGGCAGCGGCCTCCCCGGCGCCCGCAGGCATGCCGACACCGGTACGGATCGTCGACGACAGGGCGACCCCGGCCACCCGCGCGCTGTTCGCGTACCTGCGGCGGCAGCAGGGCAAAGGCATCATGTTCGGTCACCAGCATGACCTCACCTACGGCTTCACCTTCACCACGCCCGACGGCAAGGCGTCCGACACCAGGGCGGCAGTGGGCGACCACCCCGCTGTGTTCGGCTGGGACACCCTCATCCTCGACGGAGCCGAACGCCCCGGCGTCGAGGGCGGAACCGAAGCCGGGAACATAGCCGCACTCAGCCGGTGCATCCGGCAGGGGGACGCACGCGGCGGGATCAACACCCTCAGCGCCCACATGCCGAACTTCGTCACCGGCAAGGACTTCTACGACACAACGGGCCGTGTGGTCAGCCAGATCCTTCCCGGAGGCGCCAAGCACGCGGACTTCAAGGCCTTCCTCGACCGCGTCGCGAAGGCGGTCAAGGGCGCGCGGCGGCCTGACGGCACCGCGATCCCGGTCGTCTTCCGCCCCTACCACGAGAACAACGCGGGCTGGTTCTGGTGGGGCGCCGGCCACACCACCTCGCGCGAGTACATCGAGCTGTACCGCTACACCGTCGAGTACCTGCGTGACACCAGAGGCGTCCACAATCTGCTGTACGCCTACTCGCCCAACTCGAGTTTCGGTGGCGACCCGGCCGGCTACCTGAGGACCTACCCGGGTGACCGTTTCGTCGACATCCTCGGCTACGACTCCTACGACGACAACGCCGGGCCGACCCCCTGGCTGGACGGCCTCGTGACGGACCTGGCGATGGTGGCCCGGCTGGCGAACGAGCGAGGCAAGGCCCCTGCCCTCACCGAGTTCGGAGAGGGCGGCACCGAGGTCCGCGACCTGCAGTGGTTCACCCGGCTGTCGCAGGCCATCGAGGCGGACCCGCTGGCCCGTCAGGCGACCTACATGCTCACCTGGGCCAACTTCGGAGGCGTCAAGCGCGCCTACGTGCCCTATCCGGGCCACGTCCTGCTGCCGGACTTCGTCAAGTACCACCAGGACCCCTACACCCTGTTCGCCGCGGATCTCCGGGGTGTGTACTCCGCTCGCACCACCGCTGTCAGCAACGCCCCGCTCATGCACCTGGTCACCCCCACGGACCGCCAGCGCGTGACGGCCCGCGACACCACCGTCCGGGTGCGTGTCACACCGGCGAGGGCCGGCCGGGTGACCTACTCCGTGAACGGCGGACGCGCCAGACCGCTGCGCCTCGACGCGGACGGCTTCTACTCGGGCGACTGGCCGGTCTGCGAGGCCTCGCCGGACAACCGCTCGGTGACCCTCACGGTGAGCGCACGGGTGGACGGCAGGATGCTCACCGACTCGGCCGTGGTCCTTCTCGGCAAGACCGACCCCCTGCCTGCCGGTCGGGTCGACGACTTCGAGGGATACGCCGGAGACGACGTCGCGCTGAACGAGGCGTACACCCATGTCAACTCCCACACCCTCACCCTGTCGGCCGACCACAAGTCCTCGGGCTCCTACGGGCTGGCCTACGCGTACGACTTCTCCGGCGCCGAGTACACCGGCGTGGGCAAGCCGGTCGACGCGGACTGGTCCGCCTTCACCTCCCTCGCGCTGTGGCTGCAGGGCGACGGTTCCGCGAACGGCGGAGCGCTCCAGATCGCCGCCGACGGAGTCGACTTCTGGTACCAGTTCCCGTTGTCCGACACGGACGGGCAGGAGTTGCGGGCGCCCTTCAGCGAGTTCACGCCCGCTCCCTGGGACACCGAACACGCCGGAGCCGTGCTCGACACCGCTCGTCTCACCAAGGTGGCGGCGTTCAGCCTGTACCTCGTCCATGGGAGCGACGCGGCGACGAAGGGCGTCGTGCACCTGGACGACGTCCGAGCCGAATGACGCAGCTCGACCCATGGTTGATGCGGGGCGGGGAGCCCCGGCCGACGCGCGGCTGAATGCCTCCGACAGCACCACCCCGTCGGCATGTTCCGGGGCCGCCACCACGGACCCCCACACCCACCCGCCGAACCGAAACGAGGAAGCAGCAACCCCGGGGACGAAGGCGCCAGACATACGATGTCTGGCGCCGGGCAAATCACACCATAGCCAACTTTACGGACAGAAGGACTTCGCAGGGACAGCAGTTCATCCCTGCACGCCCGTTGACAGGGGCGGGTCGCATGGCCGAACTTCATGCGTAACATCCGGTACCCAACACCCAGGAGTACCGCGCCACTCGTGTGTTCCCCACAAAAGCACGCCCTCGTGTCGTGTCCACATCCTCGACGCGGGCGGTTTCCCCTCTCGTGAACGGACGAAGCGGTTTCCCGGGGATGCGGGCGCCCCATCCCCTGGACGTAGGAGCAAGCCCATGTCGTCAAAAAGACTGTCCCGTCGCACGCTGCTGAGCGCCGCGGGCGCCGCTGTGGCGGCGACCGCGCTGCCCGTGATCCCCGCCTTGTCGCCTTTGCTGGCGCAGGCGGCCGCCGCGGACCCCCAGACCAACCTGGAAAACCTGGTGAACATGCGGTTCGGCATGTTCAACCACTTCAACCTGGGAACGTTCACCGACGAGGAGTGGGCCACCCCGAACCAGAACCCCGCCCTGTTCGCCCCCACGGCCGTGGACTGTGCCCAGTGGGCGGCCGCCGCCGCGGCGGCGAAGATGAGTTACGGCATCCTGACGACCAAGCATCATGACGGCTTCGCCCTGTGGCCGAGCGCCTACGGCACCCAGAACGTCGCGAACAGCTCCTACAAGCAGGACGTGGTGAAGGCGTACTGCGACGCCTTCCGCGCGAAGGGACTGAAGGTCGGGCTCTATTACTCGATATGGGACCGCACCTTCGGCGTCGAGGCGTGGGAGAGCCGGCACAAGGTGGCCGGGCTCGATATCACCGATGCCATCCAGCCCGGCGACATGACCTTCATCCTGGGTCAGATCACCGAACTGCTCACGAACTACGGCACCATCGACCTGTTCGTCACCGACGGCTACGGGTGGCAGATGGGCCAACAGGCCGTCTCCTACCAGCGGATCCGCGAGCACGTGAAGTCGCTCCAGCCGGACATCGTCATGATCGACCACGGCGGACTGTCGGTGCCCTTCCTCGGTGACGCCATCTACTTCGAGGAACCGCTGGGCGTCACGGCGCCGGCCGGGAACACCTGTGCCGCCACGCAGGGGCAGACGATCAGCAACGGGTGGTTCTGGCATCCGACCACGCCGACCACCGACCCCCTGAGCAAGGCGGCGATCCTGTCGCACCTGGCGGACCTGGAACCGAAGTACACCTCGTTCATCCTCAACTGCCCGCCCAACCGCGACGGCAGGCTGGACACCAACATCGTCAACCGGCTCGCCGAAGTCGGGGCGGCCTGGAGCCCGAACGCCTCCCGCCCGCGACTGCCCGCCCAGATGCCCCGCGCCGAACATCCCGTCACCCCCGTCAGCGCCTACGCCACCGGCTTCCGCACCGGTGAGGGACCGCTGAACGCCATCGACGGACTCAGCGACAAGGGCTACGAGACCTGCTGGTCGACGTGGGGGCTGCCCTCGGCCCTGCCTCACTCGATCACGATCGACCTGGGCGGGGTGTGGAGCAACGTCTCCACCCTGGAGTACC
This sequence comes from Streptomyces sp. LUP30, assembly GCF_001746365.1. Classification (GTDB taxonomy): domain Bacteria; phylum Actinomycetota; class Actinomycetes; order Streptomycetales; family Streptomycetaceae; genus Streptomyces. The sequence goes on along the minus strand of NZ_MJAJ01000009.1, from coordinate 20,089 downwards.
TGCCCAAGCAGTGGAACCGCAGCGACTCCACCGACGGCGACATCACCTCCTACACCATCTCCACCAGCACCGACGGTACGAACTTCACCCAGGTCGCCACCGGCGCCTGGGCCGGTGACCGCACCACCAAGGTCGCCGAATGGCCCGCCCATAACGTGGGTTTCGTACGGCTCCAGGCGAACGCGGCCACCGGCGGTTACGCCAACATGGGCGGTGTCAGGATCGGCGGCCGGACGGCCAAGCCGTCGCTGGTGTCGAACGTCCTCCCGGGCGACGGCACGGTCTACCGCATCGTCAACCGCAAGAGCGGCAAGGTCGCCGACGTCTACAAGTTCGGCACCGCCAACGGCGCCAACATCCAGCTGTGGCCGTGGCTGAACAACACTGCCCAGAAGTGGACCTTCGCCTCCACCGGAGACGGCTACTACGAGATCAAGAACATCAACAGCGGCAAACTGATGGAGGTGGCCGGCCTCTCGCGGGCGGACGGGGGGAACGTCGCCCTCTACGGGGACAGCAACGTCCCCCAGCAGCACTGGGCGGTCACCCCGACCGGCGACGGCTACTACTACCTCACCAACCGGTTCAGCGGACTGTCCCTCAACGTCGACGGAGGCTCGACCGCCGACGGCGCCAACATCAACCAGTTCACCTACAACCGCGTGCCCGAGGAGCAGTGGCAGATCATCGCCGTCTGACGGTCCTGACGACGGGCGACGCCTTCACCGACGCCCGTCGCCCCCGTCGCCCGTGGACCTCCGGGACGCCGTGTCGGACGACGGGGAGCGGTGCGAATACGCCCGCTCCCACGTCATCTGCCGTTTCGGTGATACAGGGATCCGTGGAATTCCTCTTTCCCCGGCCGTTCGGTGACGCGCACTCAACGCCCTAGTAGCTGTCGTAGCCGGGCTTCCCGTTCGGCCGGTAGACGCCGACGACGGTGCCGCTCTTCGTCGTCGAGACGCTGACCGGCTCCAGCGCGGTGGGGATCGCCCCGTCGGCGAACAGCCGCTTTCCGCTGCCGATGATCACCGGATGGACGGTCAGCCGGAACTCGTCGACGAGACCGTGCCGCATGAGGGTCTGGGCCAGGTCGCCGCTGCCCACGACGTTGATGTCGCCGCCGTCGGACGCCTTCAGCTCGCGTACGGCATCGACGACGTCGCCCTCCAGCAGCGTGGAGTTCCGCCACTCGACGGACGTCAGGGTCCGGGACGCCACGTACTTGTCCATGCTGTTCATCCGCTCGGTGAACGGATTGCCGGGATCGGCGGTCGGCCAGTACGACGCGAAGATCTCGTACGTCTTGCGGCCGAGCAGCATCGCGTCGGAATGCTCGTACCAACCGGCGATGGCCGCGCCGACCTCGTCGTCGCTCACCGGCTTCTGCCAGCCGCCATGCTCGAAGCCGCTCTCGGCATCCTCGTCCGGACCGCCCGGCGCCTGCATGACCCCGTCCAGTGTCAGGAACGTGCAAACAATGATCTTGCGCATGGTGCGCTCCCTTCGTTGACGAGTAGACCGCACGACCGCCGGAAACTCATCGGCGCAGTCACTCCCGCGGTGCGGCACCGACGCAGCCGGGGTGATCCGGACGTTGCCTCATACGAGGTGGGCATGCGTCAGCATGTGTCCTCATGAGTGAGATTTCCGAGCTGGTGACGCGTCTGGGACTGGAGCCGCACGTCGAGGGCGGCTGGTTTCGGCAGACATGGCGGACCGGACCGACAGCGGTTCCGGACGGGTACGCAGGGCCACGCCCCTTCGCGACCGGCATCTACTTCCTGCTCCACCCCGGCGAGGTGTCCCGCTGGCACCGGGTGCGTTCGGACGAACTGTGGCTGTGGCACCGGGGCGGCCCACTCACCCTGCGACTCGGTGGCAGCGGAGCCGCTCCGCAGGAAGCGGCCGTCGCTGCGGTGGGACCCGATGTCGAGTACGGGCAGCAGCCGCAGTTCCTCGTGCCGGCCGGCGTCTGGCAGACCGCGCAGCCGGCCGGTGACCAGCCGGTCCTGGTGTCCTGCATCGTCGCCCCGGGCTTCGAGTACGAGGACTTCGAGATGCTGTGACACGGGACGATGTGGCCCTGGCTCATAGCGCTGACAGGACGTGCTGCGGCACGGGCGGCTGCCGGTCTTCTTCGGGCCGGGCGCGCGCGTGGGCGTTCGCGTGGGCGTTGTAGCCGCGGGAGACGCCGTGCTGACGTCGGTCTCCGCAGTCCGGGACGCCTCCGGGGCCGGCTGGAGGACCTCCGGACACGGTCCGGCCCGGCGTCCCGAGTCGGGATGCCGGGCCGGACCGAGGCGGGAGGCGTCAGGCGGGGCGGATGTTCTCCGCCTGCGGGCCCTTCTGGCCCTGGGTCACGTCGAACTCGACCTTCTGGCCCTCCTGCAGCTCACGGAATCCCTGGCTGGCGATGTTGGAGTAGTGGGCGAACACGTCGGGGCCGCCACCCTCCTGCTCGATGAAGCCGAAGCCCTTCTCGCTGTTGAACCACTTCACAGTGCCCTTGGCCATGACTGTCTCCTTCGAGGGGAAACCGGGCACGCACCCTGCGTGACCGGGAGGTGATCGCCCTGGTCCGGAGAGGCGCTGAACAGCAAGAACGCCCGCGACGGCGATCACGGGCGAACAGAACTTCGGAACCACGACTGCTGATCACAACGCTATAACGCCAGAGCGCGGACCGCCACCGACACGCGCCGGTTTCACACCCGGACCACCCGAGTGAGCCCGATGTCCGTCCGCACACTCGGACAGTCGTACAGGGGTGGCCTCTCCGTTCGACCCAGGACGCCCGGTGGGCGGGCCGGGCGCCGGCATGGGACGCATGCGGCGACCGCGGTTGCCCGCGGTCGCCGCGAATCCCCCGGAGCGGCGGTCAGTGCTCGGACACGACCGGTCCGTGGCCGCGGCGCTGCGTCCTGCTCACGAAGGCCGCCCGCCGAACTGCCAGTCGTGCACCTCGATGTCGGCGTACCGATCCCGGGTCAGGACGGCGCGTGCCCTCTCCGGGTCCGGCGCCCGGAGCAACACCGCCGTGCCCAGCCAGGTGGCGCCGTCGTCGGACAGCAGCGGCCCGTAGGCGATCAGCTCGTCCCGGCCGGCCGGGACCACGAGGTCGGCCGGCTCCCCCGTGCCGAAGCCCAGCACCAGATACCGGTTGCCGCCGGTCCGGCCGCCGGGGAACTCCCACATGGTGCGTCCCAGCGTGTTGCGCCAGCGTCGCAGCAGCACGTCACGGTAGACGCCGACCTGGTAGTTCGGCTCGTCGAAGGCGAACGCGCGGGCGGCGGCGGGATCGGGCAGGTCGACGATGTGCACGCTGCCGGTGGGTGTGTCGTCGGTGAAGGTCGGGCCGCGGGCGATCAACTCCTTCGCGTACCGGTCCATATAGGACCAGTGCTCTTCCAGCAGCTCGTCACGCAGCGGCAGGGAGCCGGGCCGGTCGCGGTGGTAGCAGAGGAACTCCATGCGCAAGGATCTCTCCCAGGAGGGAACCAGGTCGACCGGGTTTCCTCCGGGACGCCCGGTCGGCCTCGGACGGAAGCGCGTGCAGACTCCGGGCGACGGATGGCGGCGTTCCCGCCCGCACCGAAGGCGCGGTCCGGGCGGAGCGGTCCGCCGTGACCGATCACGCAAAATCCGACGACGAACGACAGAACCATTGACCCGCTCTTCCCTCACCCCTAACTTCTGACCGAATAGTCGAACCTTGTCCGATATACCGGACGGTCGATGTGTCATGCCCGCCCGCACGTCGCCTTGGAGAGCAGATGAGCACAAGTTCCCGGTCCGACTTCCAGCCGTCCCGTCGGCGGTTCCTCGGGATGGCCGCCGGCGTCCCCCTGGCCGCCGCGATCGCCGACGTGACCATCGGAGCGGGGGCCGCCCATGCCGCGGACTCGGCATACGTCATGGCCTACTTCACCGAGTCCACGACGATGCTCGAGGCCAACTACGGCCTGCACCTGGCCGTCAGCCGGGACGGTCTGCAGTGGATGCCGCTGAACCAGAACAACCCGGTGGTCACCCCCACCGAGGGCTCGCTCGGCCTGCGCGACCCGTTCATCCTGCGCAAGCAGGACGGCACCTTCGTCGTGCTCGCCACCGACCTCAAGGGCACCGACTGGAACTACGTCAGCCAGTACGTCCACGTCTGGAACTCCACCGACCTGCGCACCTTCACCGGCTACCACCGGCTGAAGCTGCACGACATGAACACCCACAGCTGGGCGCCGGAGGCGTTCTGGGACGCGAGCCGCGGCCAGTACGCGCTCATCTACTCCGCCGTCAACAGCAGCGGCCACAACGTGATCATGGTCAACTACACGACCGACTTCGTCACCGCCTCAGCACCCCAGGTCTTCTTCGACCCCGGCTACGACGTCATCGACGGGGACATGGCCGTCGATGACGTCGTAGCCGGGGTCGAAGAAGACCTGGNCGCCACCGACCTCAAGGGCACCGACTGGAACTACGTCAGCCAGTACGTCCACGTCTGGAACTCCACCGACCTGCGCACCTTCACCGGCTACCACCGGCTGAAGCTGCACGACATGAACACCCACAGCTGGGCGCCGGAGGCGTTCTGGGACGCGAGCCGCGGCCAGTACGCGCTCATCTACTCCGCCGTCAACAGCAGCGGCCACAACGTGATCATGGTCAACTACACGACCGACTTCGTCACCGCCTCCGCACCCCAGGTCTTCTTCGACCCCGGCTACGACATCATCGACGGCGACATGGCCGTCGGCGTCAACGGCGTCAACTACCTCTACTTCAAGAAGAACGGAACGCTCGTCGGCGCCAGGTCCACCTCCCTGAACCCCGGCAGCTTCACCCCGTTCAGCACCGCCGTCTCACACGGCGGCACCGAAGCCCCGACCCTGGTCAAGTCCCTGACATCCGGGACCTGGTACCTGTGGGGCGACACCTACACCCCCAACGGCGTCTTCTACGCCTGGCAGAGCAGCGACCTCGCGGCGGGCACCTGGACCGCGCTCGACCAGCGCCTCTACACCCAGCCGCTCAACTCCAAACACTGCGGCATCACCACGATCACCTCGACCGTGTACGACAACATGGTCGCGCAGTGGGGCGCCCCGGCCTGGAACAGGATCAAGTCGTACAACTTCCCGGGCCGTTACGTGAGGCAGTCCGACTCGGTCGGCCGCATCGACCCCTACCCCTTCGACCCGTACACCGACTCCCAGTGGAAGATCGTGCCCGGCCTCGCCGACAGCTCCGGGGTGTCCTTCCAGTCGCTGACACAACCGACGCGCTACCTGCGGCACTACAACTACCAGCTGAGGCTGGAGGCCAGGGACGGGACCAGCACGTTCGCCCAGGACGCCACCTTCCACAAGGAGGCCGGCCTGGCCGACTCCGCGTGGACGTCGTTCCGCTCCCACAACTTCCCCACCCGCTACATCCGGCACTCGGACTACGTCCTGCGCATCGACCCGATCGCCACCGCCACCGACCGGGCGGACGCCACCTTCTCCGTCGGCTACTGACGCGCCACGGCTGGTCGACACTCGCTGCGCTCCCTTCCCTGCCCCCCGCTCTGGAGAGCCGTATGCCCCGCACCGCTGCCCGAAAGTGGCTCAGACGCGTGACCGTCCAGACCCTCGCCGTCGGACTCACCGTCATGGGTCTGGCGACCCTCGACCGTCAGGCGGAGCCGTCGGGGCCCCTGTCCGCCGAGCCGACCGCCGTGAGCACGAGCCAGATGGACGTCACCCCTCCGCCGATGGGCTGGGCGTCCTGGAACTCCTTCTTCAGCAGCATCGACTCCACCGTGATCAGGCAGCAGGCCGACGCCCTGGTCTCGTCCGGCATGGCGGCGGCCGGCTACAAGTACGTCAACCTCGACGACGGCTGGTGGCAGGGCGCCCGTGACGCCAACGGCGACATCGTCGTCGACGAGAACCTGTGGCCGGGCGGCATGAAGGCGATCGCCGACTACATCCACAGCAAGGGGCTCAAGGCCGGCATCTACACCGACGCGGGCAAGCAGGGCTGCGGCTACTACTACCCCACCACCCGGCCGGCCGCCCCCAACACCGGTATGGAGGGCCACTACCAGCAGGATCTGAGCACCTTCCAGCGCTGGGGCTTCGACTACGTCAAGATCGACTGGTGCGGCGGCCGGGTGGAGGGACTGAACCAGGAGACCCAGTACCGGCAGATCTCCGCCGCGAACGACGCCGCCTCGGCGGTCACCGGCCGCAAGCTGGTGCTGTCCTTCTGCGAGTGGGGCACCGGTCTGCCCTGGAACTGGGCGACCGGCTACGGCGACCTGTGGCGCACCAGTGACGACGTCCTCTTCTACCAGGAGACGCCGGGCCTGACGAAGATGTACCGCAACTTCGACCAGGCCCTGCAGCCCGCCGCCCAGCACACGGGGTACTACAACGACCCCGACATGATGATGGTCGGCCTGAACGGCATGACCGCCGCGCGCAACCGACTGCACATGAGTCTGTGGTCGATCGCCGGCGCCCCGTTGCTGGCGGGCAACAACGTGGCCACGATGAGCACGGAGACCCGCGACATCCTCACCAACCCCGAGGTCCTGGCCGTCGATCAGGACCCGCGCGGACTGCAGGGCGTCAAGGTCGCCGAGGACACCCCCGGCCTGCAGGTCTACGGCAAGGTGCTCACGGGCACGGGCAAGCGGGCGGTGATGCTGCTCAACCGCACCGGCTCCGCCGCGAACATCACGGCCCGCTGGGCGGATCTCGGCCTGACCTCGGCGTCCGCGTCCGTACGCAACGCCTGGACACGCACGGCCGTCGGCTCCTTCGCCACCGGTTTCACCACCTCGGTGGGCGCGAACGACGCCGTGCTGCTGACCGTCTCCGGCACGGAAGCGGCCGGCTCCACCTTCGAGGACAACACCGCCGCCGCCACGCCGACCTTCGGTGACGTCACCGCCGCCACGGCGGGCACCAAGCTGGTCGACATCACCTACGCCAACGGCTCCAGCACCGCCCGTAAGGCGACCATCCAGGTCAACGGCCAGTACAGGTACGTCGTGGCCTTCCCGCCGACCGGCTCGGCGACCGCCTACCGCACCGTGTCCGTGCTCGCGCACCTGGCCAAGGGCACGAACACGGTGAAGTTCGCGGCCGTCACCGGCAGTTCCGCACCCGACGTCGACGCCGTTCGCGTCCAGGGCATCCCCGGCGCCGACGGCGTCGCCCTTGTCGGCTCGGCCTCCGGCCGCTGCGTGGACATCGACAAGAACACCCTCGTCAACGCCACCCAGGCCCAGATCTGGGACTGCTCCGGCGGACGCAACGAGACCTTCGCCCGAACCTCGCGCGGAGAACTCGTCGTCTACGGCGACAAGTGCCTGGACGCCGACAACAGCGGCACCGCCAACGGCACCAAGGTCATCATCTGGGACTGCACAGGCGGCCCCAACCAGAAATGGACCGCCAACTCCGACGGCACCCTTACCAACAACCTCTCGGGCCTCTGCCTCGACGCGTCGAACGCGGCGACCGCCAACGCGACCAAGCTCGTTCTGTGGACCTGCAACGGCCAGACCAACCAGAAATGGACCCTCACCTGACGTTCCGGGGGGGGCAGGGCCGGCCCGGCGCGGACCGACCCTGCCCCGGGTCACCGGCACACGGGTGTGCCGTCGGGGTGGGGCCTGTCAGGCGACCGGGCTGAACGTCCACAGCAGGTTGGTGCTCTGCTGCCACGTCCACTGCTTGGTCACGGCCCCTGCGGCGGCCATTCCACCGCCGTCGAGGACCAGGCCCGTGCTGCGGTTGGCGATCGAGTACTGGCCCTGGCCCCGGTGGGTGATCCGCCACTGCTGGGCGTCGCTGCCGTTCCAGGCCTGCTGACGGGCCGGGTCGCCGTTGCCGGTGGCGCCCCAGCCGTCGGCGACCATGCCGTTGGTGCGGTTGACGAGCCGGTAGTAACCGTTGCCGAGTTCGATCGCCTGCCACTGGAGATTGGTGTGCTCCACCGGATCCCACTGTTTCAGGGCGGAGCCGCCGGCGACCTTGCCGCCGCTGTCCAGCACCAGGTGGTTCGTGACGTTGGCCAGGCGGAAGTACTTGTCGGTCCTGAACATCACCTTCAGCGAGGCGATGACGTCGTTGTTGCCGGTCACCCGGAGGTCGGGGGTGTCCGAGGTGAACGTCCAGGCGGTGCCGGTGAAGTCGTCGCCGGAGTAGCCCTGCACCTGGAAGCCGTCGGGCACCAGGAGGGAGGAGGCCATGGCGGGCCCCAGGCCGGCGGCGGACAGCTGGGACGAGGTGTAGCTGCCCAGCGGCAGAACGGCGTGGGCGCCTTCGTAGCCGACGTTCTGGAACACCGTCGCCGAGACCCGCACGGGCATGCCCTGGACCTCGACGCACACCACGGAGTCGTCGGCGTTCGGCGCGGTGGCCGGCACGCTGACGTTGATCTGGTCGGTGACGGTGTACGGGAGCGAGACCGAGGGGTTGTTCAGCAGGTAGACGCGGCTGATCGTGTTGTCGATCGCCGGGATCCGCAGGCGGCCGTCCGTGGGCCAGGCGAAGACATGGGCGAAGAGCTTGCCGTTCTTCTTGGTGACCTTCCCCCATGCGGGTTCGACGGCGAACGGGCTGCCGCTGGTCCCGTGGACGCTGTCGCTGTGCGCCGACATCCATGAGGCCAGGCCGGTGAGGACGGTCTGCGTCCCGGAGGTGACCGAACCGTCGCCCTTGGGGCCGATGTTCAACAGGAGGTTGCCGTCCCGGGAGACCACCGTGACCAGTTCCTGGACGATGTCCTTCACGGATCTGTAGGAGTTCTCACGCGACGCGTTGTAACCCCAGGCGCCGTTCATGGTGGAGCACCGCTCCCACGGGCGGCCCATCGGCTCGGCGGGTATCCCGAACTCCGCGACCGCGTAGTCGCCGAGACCGTGGTCCCGCTTGACCCGTTCGTTGACGACGAGGTCGGGCTTGCGGGCGATCAGCCAGTTGTAGAGGTCGACGCCGTCCGACGACAGCCACCAGTCCTCCAGGGTGGGGCTGGAAGGTTCGCCGAACCAGTCGCCGTCGAACCACAGCAGCGCCGGGTCGTAGCGGTCCAGCAGTTCCTGGAGCTGTGCCTTCAGGTCGGTGATGTAGGCGGTGCGGGCGGCCTGGGAGGACATCGTGGTGAGACCGCCCTGATGGCGGTCCGTCTGGGAAGGGTGGTTCCAGTCGAGTATCGAGTAGTACAGGCAGAACTTGATCCCGCGGCTCTCGCAGGCCGTCTTGAGTTCCATGAGCGGGTCGCTCTGGACGCCGTTGTAGTCGTGCAGGTTGTACAGGTTGGCGGCCGTGGTGTCGGTGAAGCTCGCCACGTCGGAGTTCCACATGGCGAAGCCCTCGTGGTGCTTGGCGGTGATCACGAGGTACTTCATGCCCGCGTTCTCGGCCAGTTCGGCGATGGTGGCGGCGTTGAACCGGGCCGGGTCGAAGTTCTTGGTGACCTGGTTCTGGTAGTTCGCCTTGCTCCACTGCTGACTGTCGAACGCCCACTCGCCCTGGCCGAGCTGCGAGTAGGACCCGAAGTGGATGAACATCCCGAACCTGGCCTGGTACCACCAGTCCATCTTCGAGGGGACGGTGTACGCCTCGGCCGTGGAGGGCCACAGAACCTGCGGCAGCCCGAAGGCCGCCACTCCTCCGGCCAGGGCGGCGGCCTTCATCAGAGAACGTCTGCTGAGGGAGTCAGAGGGCATGGTGCGGCTCCATCTGTCGAGGTGGGGGATGACAGGACGCCAGGACCGGAGCGTCGACCGAACGGCCGTGCTCCGCGTCGCCCCAGAGTAGACATCGGATGGATTTATAGGAGACCGACGGCAGCCGCGTCTACACCTGAGACGAGATTGACCCGGAAGACCGAGAAGATCGGGGTCGCACCAGGGGTTCTTGAGCCCGGAAGATCAGGCACTCGTCAACGAATCCGACCATACATAGGATGTATATAAGGCGTGAAGCTCTTCCCCTGCGTGGGCCCTGGCTCGGATGGGACCGGGCACCTCACCTGCCCGTCCTCGATCCGTCCCAGCCGGCCCGACACGACCCGCCCCGCACCGCACCGCCCCGCACCGCCCCGCACCGACCCACCCCGCACCGTCAGTCGGTCTTGCCCGGCTTCCGGTGCTTCTTCTCCTTGGGCTTCAGCTCCGCCTTCGCGGCGTTCCCGGCGTTCTCCGGATTGCCCGACTGCTTACCGGATGTGGCCGGCTTCCGCTCGGCCTGTGCTCCGCTGCCGGACCTGCTGTCGACAGACATGACCGTCGCATGGACCGGCTTCGGGCTCATGCCGCCGGAAGGGGGCCGGACACCGCGCACGGAGGCGGCGTCACGGAGGGGTCCGTCAGAGGTGTCGTGGGCCGAGGCCGACGGAGTCCTCGGAGGCGCGGAGGAGTCGTTCCTTCCGGCGGAGCCGCCTTCGGAGTCGGCGTTCTCGGCAGGACGGGTGACCGCTCCTGTGGTGTTCCCGTCCCTCCCCTGGTACGGCAAGCCGTCGGTGGCGGCGAGAGCGGCCGCCATGACCGTGGCCAGCGCCACGGTTCCGCCCATCACCAGGACCCGGCCACGCGCCGGAGCCGCCTTCGCGGCGGCTCGCACCGGGGCCGGCAACGCGTCCAGGTGCGTCGCGTCGTCGTCGTGCGCCGGTTTCCGGCTCCGCACCAGGGCTGTGGCGTCGGCCGCCGACGCCGTCGGGGCGGTGGGCCCGTCGGGCGCGGAGACGGTCATGTCGGCCAGGGCGGCCAGCGTGCGGGCGCAGTCCGGCGCCGACGGACGGCTCTGCTCGTCCAGGGCGGTCATGTCCCTCAGCAGATCAGCGAGTTCGCTGGGCAGGGCGCCCGGCAGTACGGGCTCGCGGTGGAGTCGCGCGATCGCAGCTTCGAGGGGGCCGCCGTCGTACTCGAGCCGGCCCGTGAGGCATTCGAGGAGCACGAGTCCCAGGGCGTAGACGTCGGCAGGCCGACCGACGGGCCGACCCAGCACCTGTTCCGGAGCGAGGTACGCGGCGGTGCCGACGAGGGTTCCGGTGGCGGTCCGGGTGGTGGCGTCGAGCAGCCGGGAGATGCCGAAGTCGGTCAGGTAGGGGCGACCCGAGAGGTCGAGAAGGATGTTGGACGGTTTGACGTCTCGGTGGACGATCCCCGCCTCGTGGGCGTGTGCGAGGGCCCGCGCGAGGTCGGCTCCCAGCGTCGCGGTCTCCTCGCAGGGCAGGGCGCCTTCGGCGATGCGGGCTTTGAGCGTGGAGCCTTCGATCAGTTGCATGACCAGGTAGGCGCGGCCGTCATGCCGTCCGGCGTCGTAGGCGGTGACCAGCCCGGGATGCTGCAACCGGGCGAGGATCACGGCCTCGCTCTCGGAGCTCTTCTCCGACTCGACACCGGTGCCGGGCCGGAAGACCTTGACCGCCACGGCGCGCCTCATCCGCAGGTCGAAGCCACGGTAGACATCCGCCGCGCCGCCCGATCCGATGCGAGCGTCCAGGCGGTAGCGACCGGCCAGTATCTCGGCGGAACACCGGGAGGCCAACGCCAGAGCCGACTCGCGGAGCCGCATTCCATCACCTCATGCTTCGACGCACCATTGCTGCGCGCTCCCGTCTGTCGAGGCACGCCGGACGCGGGTACCCACCAGACGCCGGCCTACCCCCGAATCGCTCGGCAGCCGGTCGTGCCCCCGGGCGGCCCGCTCGACGCTCACACCGGCTGCGCCGAGCGGCCGCCCCAGGAGGGATCGCCCAGCCCGCCGCCCGGCTTCTCAGTGACCGCGCCTCCTGTGTGACGGGAGCGGTCCTCCCGGTCGACGAGGCCGGGGCGACGGGTGGCCGGGGCGACGGCGACTCGCAGGCGAGCTCTTCCGGCGCTCCCGGGCACGCGGGGGTCGGGCGGATCAGCGCAGTCCGGCGAAGAGGTCGTTCTCCGGGACGGCCGCGCCGGTGGTGTCCTGCACGCGCACGAAGGTCTCGACGCCCATCAGCTCGGTGAACCTCTCCTGGCCCATCTTGAGGAAGAAGATGTTCTCGCCCTGGCTGGCGTGCGCGGCCAGCGCATCGAACTTCTGGCCTCCGAAGGCGGACGTGTCCACCCAGGTGGTGATCTCCTCGTCGGGGAGTCCGATCTCGGCCATCTCGGCGGCCTCGGCGGGATCCGGCTCCTGCCCGCCGAACTCGCGCATGACCTCCCCGAACCGCTGCATCATCGAACGGGGCGCCGTCGTCCAGTACACCTTCGGTGTCAGCTCGGTCATCGCCAGCGCCGCCATCGTGATGCGGTTGGCCTGGATGTGGTCGGGGTGGCCGTAGAAGCCGTTCTCGTCATAGGTGACGACCACGTCGGGCCGGTAGCGCAGCAAGAGTTCCGCGAGTCGGGCAGCGCCCTCCTCCACGGGCGTCCGCCAGAAGGATCCGGGGGCGTCGTTGGTCGGCCAGCCCATCATCCCGGAGTCGGCGTAGTCCAGCATCTCCAGGTGACTGATCTTCAGGACCTCGCGGCTCGCCTCGAGTTCTTGACGCCGCATCAAGGCGACGGCCGCCGGATCATGCCCGGGATCGCCCGGCTTCACGCCCCCCGGTCCGTCTCCGCAACCACCGTCGGTACACGTCACAAGGACCGTGCGCATGCCCTCAGCCGCGTATCGCGCGAGGACGCCTCCCGTTCCCGTGGCCTCGTCGTCGGGGTGGGCGTGCACCGCCATGAGCGTCAAGGGCGAGTCGTTCATGAAACAGTCCTCCTGTGTGAAAAGGTCCCGGTCCAAGTCCGCGGCGGGCGTCGAGCGGTCGCCCCTCAATATCAGACGTCGGATGACGGGCGTACCGCGGACCCGGGGCCATGGATCACGTCGGGACGGCCTGTCGATCTCTGTGCGCCCCGCCGTCCGCGACGCCGGGCTCTTGTGAGGTGCAACAACGCCGGGCGCACCGGCTGTTCCCGGTGCGCGCCTGTGGTGCGGCGTCGTCGGCCTCGGTCGGCCCCCGGTCACGGAGGGACCGTGACCGGGGGCGGGGGATCAGCCGTCGCGGAAGGAGCCGACCGCCGCTAGTTCCGGTACCGGAACACGATCCGGCCGCGCGTCAGGTCGTACGGCGGGAGCTCCACCAGCACCCGGTCCTCCAGCATGATCTTGATGTAGTTCTTGCGGATCCTGCCGCTGATGTGCGCGAGCACCTGATGGCCGTTCTCGAGCTCCACGGTGAACATGGCGCTGCGCAGACACTCGACGACCTTGCCCTCGACTTCGATGACGTTCCTGTTCCTCGTCATCGCACCAGCTCGAGGTTGCTGCTCGTCGGCCGGGCGCCGATGCCCTCGAACAGCGCCGAGGCCGCTTGGTCGCCCTCGTGGACCTCGGTCCATGCCTCGGCGGCCCCGGAACGGTGCAGCGTCCCCAGCGCGTGGGCCAGCAGCGCCCGCGCGATGCCGCGGCGCTGCTCTCCGGCCCGCACCGCGACCAACCCGATGCGCGGCCGTTTCACCCTCACCACCCGGATCAGACCCAGGTAACGGTCCGGCGCAGCGGCCACCGCGTAGACGGACGGGTCGACGATGGTGTGGCCGTCGAGGCCGGGAACGACCTCCGCGGGCATCGACTGCCACCCGACGGTCGCCTCGACTTCGTCACGGATCGCGCGGTCCACCGCCCTCAGCAGCCTCTCGTCCGCCTGACCGGCGGGCACGATCGTCACGCCCGGGGGCGGCAGGACCGCTTCGAGCCCGGTGATCCGCGGGTCGGTGGGCACGACGTACTCCCACTCGCGGCGCCGGACCGAGAACCCGGCCCGCCGCCAGGCCGCCGTCAGCTCGACGTCGGCTTCGTCGACCACCGTGTGCAGGGGCGCCGGCAATTCCGTCAGCATCGCCTGGGCGAGCCGGTCGAAGGCGGCGTCGTGCCAGGCGTCCACGCTGACGAACAAACGTCCGTCGGGCCGGTGCTCCGCATGCCCCCGGCCGACCACCAGGTCGTCATCCAGTGCATGCCATTGCCTGTCCGCGACGCGCGTGATCATCACCGCGCTCTCGCTCAGGCCAGGGGTCGAACGTCTGGTATTCATCGGAGTCTCCTTCCAGGAGTGCCTCGATCTCAGGCGCTCCTGGCGACACCGAACGTCAGCCGCCGGACCGTGACGGGTTGAGGGAGCACCCACGGGTAACTGTGTTCACGGGGCTCACCTCCATACGACGATTTCACGGTCCACCGCGAAAGTAGCAGCGGGGCGCGAACGCCTCAAATCCTTTTCCACGACCTCGTCCAGGCGTCACCGACCCTCTCCGGGACCCGAGTCGGCCGCGAAGGCGGGATCAGGCACATCAGGCCTTCGGCGTTGCGCTGCCCCGGACGCACATGGTTCCGCCGGGTCCGGTCCTCATGGGGGCCCGGACCCGGCGGACGTTCACCGCGTCAGAAAGTTACGGCAGCGGCGGGTAGGCGTTCTGCATCAGCTGCTGGAACTGGGCGGAGAACCAGTGTCCGGCGAGCGGCGAGTTCGGCAGTGCGCCCGTGGGGTTGTTGCCGTTGCGGGCGTTGCCGCCGTAGGTCGGGTCGCACATGCGGTCGAAGCCCTTGCCCTCGTCGTTGGGGACGGCCGCGCTGTTGCCGTCCGACTCCCCCGGCGGCTTCACCCACACATAGGCGTCCACGCCGGCGGCCGGAGCCGCGGTGGGCCGCTGACCGAGTCCAGCGCCGCTCTGGTTGCACCAGTTGCCGGCGTGGATGCGCCGGTCGGTCCGGCTGCCGTTGACATAGTCGTCGACGGAGGTCGTCGGGCCGGGACCGGCGGGCCGGGCGGAGCCGCCCCAGCCGTTGCGGGAGGTGTCGATCAGCATGCCGAGGCCGGAGTCGAACCCAGCGGCGACGAGCTTGTCCCGCAGCCCCTGCGCGAACGACTGCTCGTCCACGTACTGGTTCCAGTCGACCCACTTCGACTGGCGGATGGTCTGCCCGTTCACCGTGTCGGTGATCTTGAAGTTGGGCTCCTTGACGGGGCTGTAGTTGGCGGTGTTGACGATGAACCCGGCCACGTCGTGCACGCTCGCGCCGTTGCTGGTGGCGACCTTGGCGAACTCCTGCACCGCCGGAGCGAGGTTGCTGTCCCAGCCGAGCCAGCCGTGGTGGCCGGCGTCGATGTAGTTGTAGACGTTCGCGATGGCGCCGAGCTTGTCGAGGGCGTAGGAGACGCCCTTCTCGTAGTTGCCGTTGCTCTTCATCGTCACGCAGGCGTCGGTGGTGGTGTTGGTGCCGCCGGCGTTGGTGACCAGGTTGGGCAGCGAGTCGGGCTCGATGACCGTGGCGATCCGCAGGCCCGCGTACTTCGGGTCGGACAGGATCGAGGCGATCGGGTCGATGTACTGGCTCTTGTACTTGTCGAGGTCGTTCGGTCCGAGTTCGCCGTTGGAGGCCAGGGCGGCGCAGTCACGGCCCGGCAGGTCGTAGATGACCAGCTGGACGACGAGCTCGCCGGAGCCCTTCTGCTTCAGCGCCTCGTCCAGGTGGGCGCGCAGGCCCATGCCGCCGGCGACACCGTTGATGGCGGCCATCCGGTCGAGCCAGACGGCGGTGGACTGGTTGGCGATGCGGCTGCCGCCCGGCTCGGCGGCGGCCCTGGCCGACCACTCGGGGTTCACATAGCCCTTGGCACCGACGTAGGGGTTCGCGACACGGCCGTCCGTGCCACCGCCGTCGTCGCCTCCCGTGCCCCCGCCCGTACTGCCGCCGGTGTCGCCTCCGGTGCCTCCGCCGGTGTCGCCTCCCGTGCCGCCGCCGGTACCGCCTCCCGTGCTTCCGCCCGTGCCGCCGCCCGATCCGCTTCCGTCGTCGACGTTGCAGGTCACGCCGTCGAGGGTGAACGTGGCGGGGACGGCGTTGGAACCGCTGTAGGCGGCCTGGAAGCCGAAGCTGACGGAACCGCCGGTGCCGAGCGTGCCGTTGTAGCTCTCGTTGGCGGCCGTGACGGCGGCCCCGCTCTGGGTGACCTTCGCGTTCCAGCCGTTGGAGATCCTCTGGTTGCCGGCGTACGACCACTTCACCGACCAACCCGACTTGGCCGCGCCGTTGTTGGTGATCGTCACGGCGGCGGTGAAGCCGGTGTCCCACTGGTTCTGCACCTTGTAGTCCACCGCGCAGGGCACGGAGGCGGTGGCCGCCCCGGCCGGCGCCGTGAGGAGCGCAGCCCCGGAGGCTCCGGTCAACAGCGCCAGCGCGGCGAGCAAGGAGATGTTGGTGCGACTCATGAGAACGGTTCCTTCTGCTTCGGGGATTTCTTCACTGGTTGAGCAGGCACAGGCGTTCGCGCAGCTTGGTGCCCCACGACGCCGGTACGGCGCGTGGTCGTGATCAGGAAGGGCTCACCGGAAAATCGGTCCGGTCGTCGTGGACCGGCCCGTGCGGGGCGCATGGTCGCCGTCGTTCCGCGGGCCGGCGACGGTGTGCTCCACGGCCCAGGGCATCGCTACCTGCGGCCGCCCCGTCGGGACGGCCGACGTCGCGACGAGCGCGTCCGCGCCCACGGCGGATGCAGGGTGCGAGGGTGGGGGGTGTCGCATGAGCGACTCCTTCAGCTTGGCGCGCCGTGATCGGTGCGTCGACTGGTTGGAACCGCTCCCACTGGTGCGAAGGAAGTTAGCGCCAAGTGGCCCGGTTGCACAGGGGGAGCGCTCAACTTCCTTTGAACCACATGCTTCTGGGCTTTCGACTCTTCAAGCTTCTTGACCGCCGCACCCCGCATCCCCATTATGGGAGCGCTCCCACTGGCCAAGACTTGTCCTTCCCCGAGCCGCAAGCCGCTAGGAGGAACCAGTTCATGGATCCCGGACGCAAACGCACCACCCTTCGGCGCGTGTGGACCGCCGCGGCAGCCGCATTGGCCTTGCCCCTGTCGATGCTGGCCACCGGCACAACCCCCGCACAGGCAGCGGGTGTTCAGTGCAATGTGGACTACAAGACCAATGACTGGGGCTCCGGTTTCACCGCGGATCTGACCCTCACCAACCGCGGCACGGACGCCATCAACGGCTGGACGCTGACGTACTCCTACGCGGGCAACCAGAAGCTGTCGAACGGCTGGAACGGCAGCTGGGCGCAGTCCGGTCAGCAGATCACGGTGAACAACGCGTCGTACAACGGGACGATCGCGGCGGGCGACGCTGACGTACTCCTACGCGGGCAACCAGAAGCTGTCGAACGGCTGGAACGGCAGCTGGGCGCAGTCCGGTCAGCAGATCACGGTGAACAACGCGTCGTACAACGGGACGATCGCGGCGGGCGCGGCGGTCAGCACGGGTGCGCAGTTCACCTACAGCGGCACGAACGCCGCTCCCGCGAGCTTCTCGGTCAACGGCACCGCCTGCGTCGGCGCGCACCAGCCGCCGGTCACGGTGCTGACCAGCCCGACCGCGGGCGCCGTCTACACGCAGGGCGAGGCGGTGCCGCTCGCGGCCACGGCGGCGGCCGCGGACGACGCGACGATCAGCAAGGTGGAGTTCTACGACGACACCAAGCTGCTCGGCACGGACACGAGTGCGCCGTACACGTTCTCCGCCACCGACTTGGCCGTAGGGAGTCATTCGCTCATCGCCAAGGCGTACGACAGCCTGGGCGCGTCCGCAGAGTCCACCCCGGTCGGCGTCACGGTCGCCTCGGGCCCGACCGTGGTCACCACGCCCACCCAACTGGGCGTCCAGCAGGGCAAGACGGGCACCTACGAGGTGAAGCTGTCGAAGCAGCCGAACGCGAACGTGACGGTGACGACGGCTCGGGCGAGCGGCAACTCGGGCCTGTCGATCACGGGCGGCGCGAGCCTCACCTTCACGCCCTCCAACTGGAGCACCGCCCAGAAGGTGACCGTCACCGCGGACGCCTCCGGCACCGGCCCCGCCGTCTTCGAGTCGACGGCCCCGGGGCACGCCAAGGCCTCGGTCACCGTGACGGAACTGGGAGCCACGAAGGCGTACGACGCCCGGTTCCTGGACCTCTACGGCAAGATCACCAACCCGGCGAACGGCTACTTCTCCCCCGCGGGCATCCCCTACCACTCGGTCGAGACGCTGATCGTCGAGGCCCCCGACCAGGGCCACGAGACCACCTCGGAGGCCTACAGCTACCTGCTGTGGCTGCAGGCCATGTACGGCAAGGTCACCGGCGACTGGTCGAAGTTCAACGGCGCCTGGGCAATCATGGAGAAGTACATGATCNAAGGCGTACGACGCCCGGTTCCTGGACCTCTACGGCAAGATCACCAACCCGGCGAACGGCTACTTCTCCCCCGCGGGCATCCCCTACCACTCGGTCGAGACGCTGATCGTCGAGGCCCCCGACCAGGGCCACGAGACCACCTCGGAGGCCTACAGCTACCTGCTGTGGCTGCAGGCCATGTACGGCAAGGTCACCGGCGACTGGTCGAAGTTCAACGGCGCCTGGGCAATCATGGAGAAGTACATGATCCCCACCCACGCCGACCAGCCGACCAACTCCTTCTACAACGCSTCCAAGCCGGCCACCTACGCCCCGGAACTGGACACGCCGAACGAGTACCCGGCCAAGCTGGACACCGGTGTCTCCGTGGGCTCGGACCCCATCGCCGGTGAACTCAAGAGCGCCTACGGCACCGACGACATCTACGGCATGCACTGGCTCGAGGACGTCGACAACACCTACGGCTACGGCAACGCGCCCGGCAAGTGCGAGGCAGGACCGACCGACACCGGTCCGTCCTACATCAACACCTTCCAGCGCGGCGCACAGGAATCGGTGTGGGAAACGGTTCCGCAACCGACCTGCGACGCCTTCAAGTACGGCGGCAAGAACGGCTACCTGGACCTGTTCACGGGCGACTCGTCCTACGCCAAGCAGTGGAAGTTCACCGACGCCCCCGACGCCGACGCACGCGCCGTGCAGGCCGCCTACTGGGCCGACACCTGGGCCAGACAGCAGGGCAAGGCCGCCGACGTCTCCACCACCGTCGGCAAGGCCGCGAAAATGGGCGACTACCTGCGCTACGCCATGTACGACAAGTACTTCAAGAAGGTCGGCAACTGCGTCGGACCCACCGCCTGCCCGGCCGGCACCGGCAAGGACGCCTCCCACTACCTGCTGTCCTGGTACTACGCCTGGGGCGGCGCCACCGACACCAACGCCGGCTGGGCCTGGCGCATCGGCTCCAGCCACACCCACGGCGGCTACCAGAACCCCCTGGCCGCCTACGCCCTGAGCAACAACGCCGACCTCAAGCCCAAATCAGCGACCGGACAGGCCGACTGGGCCAAGTCACTCGGCCGCCAACTGGAGTTCTACCGCTGGCTGCAGTCCAGCGAAGGCGCCATCGCCGGCGGAGCCACCAACAGCTGGGCCGGCCGCTACGCCACTCCCCCCACCGGCACCTCCACCTTCTACGGCATGTACTACGACCAGCAGCCCGTCTACCACGACCCCCCCTCCAACCAGTGGTTCGGCTTCCAGGCCTGGTCCATGGAACGCGTCGCCGAGTACTACCAGCAGACCGGCAACCCGGCCGCCAAGACAGTCCTCGACAAGTGGGTCGCCTGGGCACTGTCCAAGACCACGATCAACCCCGACGGCACCTTCCGCATCCCCTCCACCCTGCAATGGTCCGGCCAGCCCGACACCTGGAACGCCTCCAGCCCCGGCGCCAACACCGCACTGCACGTCACCGTCGCCGACTACACCGACGACGTCGGCGTGGCCGCCGCATACGCCAAGACCCTGACGTACTACGCCGCCAAGTCCGGCAACACCCAGGCCAAGACCACCGCCAAAGCCCTCCTGGACGGCATGTGGACCAACGACCAGGACGCCCTGGGCATCGCCGTCCCCGAAACCCGCGCCGACTACAACCGCTTCAACGACAGCGTCTACGTCCCGAGCGGCTACACCGGCAAGATGCCCAACGGCGACGCCATCGACTCCACCTCCACCTTCGCCTCCCTGCGCTCCTTCTACAAGAACGACCCGGCCTGGTCGAAGATCCAGGCCTACCTCGCAGGCGGCGCCGCCCCCGTGTTCACCTACCACCGCTTCTGGGCCCAGGCGGACATCGCCCTGGCCATGGGCTCGTACGCGGA
>NZ_MJAJ01000089.1 GCF_001746365.1 Streptomyces sp. LUP30 | reverse complement strand
CCCGTAATCGGGATCGCACACACGAGAGCGGAACAGCCAGGCGGAATAAGCCCGGCCGTTCACAGCGTCCTCGCTGTGTTTACTTCAAAGGAACCTCATCCTCGGCTTTCACGGCCGGGGACGGGGTATCAACATATCTGGCGTTGATTTTTGGCACGCTGTTGAGTTCTCAAGGAACGGACGCTTCCTTTGTACTCACCCGAACTTCTCGGGCTTTCCTCCGGGCGCTTCCCTTCGTTCTTGCGTTTCAAACTCTATCAGGGTTTTTCCGGCCCTCCGACCACCTTTCCGCAGACATGCAGAAGATGATCCAGAGATAGGATCTGACAAGTTTGGGTGCCGCTCGACGAGCGCGTTTGATCGCGTCGCTCGCCCTGAGCAGGAGTACGACTGTACACGGGGCCGCAGAGCCGCTGCAAATCGACTAGGGTGTGGTCTAGACCACGGTCGGTTGTTCTCGTGCGGAACCGGTACTTCATGTGACATACCCTGCTGCACAGTGCGCCGTCCTGGACAGGCAGTAACGGCCCATATACATCTCCACCCCTGGGAGGTTTCCCATGACCACCGTGACGTCCCCGCTTGCAGGACGCGCCATCGGACTGGCAGCGGTGCCGGATCCGGTCTTCTCCGGAGCCATGGTCGGTCCGGGCACGGCGATCGACCCGGTGCGCGAACCCTCCGAGGCCATCGCGCCGGTGGACGGAGTCATCGTCTCCCTCCACCCCCACGCTTTCGTCGTCGTCGACTCCGAGGGCCACGGCGTGCTCACCCATCTCGGGATCGACACCGTGCAGCTCAACGGTGAGGGCTTCGAGCTCCTCGTGAACAAGGGGGACACCGTCACGCGCGGGCAGGGCATCGTGCGATGGGACCCGAGCGCGGTGGAAGCGGCCGGCAAGTCCCCTGTGTGCCCGATCGTCGCTCTGGAGGCCACGGCCGACGCACTCGGCGATCTCCGTGACGACGGCGATGTGAAGGCCGGCGACACTCTGTTTTCCTGGCAGTGACGCCGCCGCCGTCCCGGATCGACGGCACACAGGACAACCACCGCGGCGGCAGGACCCGCCGCACAATGGGAGACGGGTGAGATGGTGACAACGCTGCGAGGCGTCGGCGTGAGCCACGGTGTGGCGATAGGCGAGGTTCGGCACATGGGGACGGCGGTGCTCGAGCCGCCCGCCAAGCAGAACCCGGCCCAGGACGCGGAGCGCGAGCAGGGGCGCGCCCGCAAAGCCGTGGAGGCTGTGGCGGCCGACCTGATGGCGCGCGGCAATCTGGCGGGGGGCGAAGCCCAGGCAGTGCTCGAGGCGCAGGCCATGATGGCTCAGGACCCCGAGCTGATGGTCGACGTGGACCGGCGTATCGCCGTCGGCAGCACGGCCGAGCGTGCGGTGTACGACGCCTTCGCCGCCTATCGCGAGTTGCTGGCCGGCGCCGGTGAGTACCTGGCGGGTCGGGTGGCCGACCTCGACGATGTGCGGAACCGCATCGTCGCCCGTCTGCTGGGCGTCCCGATGCCGGGGGTGCCGGACAGCGACGAGCCGTACGTCCTGGTCGCCCGGGACCTGGCCCCCGCTGACACCGCGCTGCTCGACCCGACCCTGGTGCTCGGTTTCGTGACCGAGGAGGGCGGGCCGACGAGTCACAGTGCGATCCTCGCCCGCGCTCTCGGCGTGCCGGCCGTCGTGGCTCTGCCGGGGGCCGGCGAGCTCGCGGAGGGCACGGTGATCGCCGTCGACGGCAGCACCGGCGATGTCTTCGTGAACCCGAGCGACGAGAAGAAGGCGCAGCTCGAAGCGGCGGCCGCCGAGCGCAGGGCTGCGCTGGCCGCCTCGACCGGTCCGGGCGCCACCGCCGACGGCCACAAGGTGCCGCTGCTGGCGAACGTCGGTGGCCCGGCTGACCTGGCGGCTGCCCTGGACGCCGGGGCGGAAGGCGTCGGGCTCTTCCGCACCGAATTCCTCTTCCTCGACGACAGCAAGAACGCGCCGTCCGAGGAGAAGCAGGTCGAGGCCTACCGGCAGGTGCTGGAGGCGTTCCCGGAGGGGCGCGTCGTCGTACGGGTGCTGGATGCGGGGGCGGACAAGCCGCTGGACTTCCTGACCCCGGCCGACGAGCCCAACCCCGCGCTGGGCGTGCGGGGCCTTCGGACGCTCCTGGACCATCCCGACGTGCTGCGGACGCAGCTGACGGCGCTGGCGAAGGCTGCCGAGGGACTGCCCGTCTACCTCGAGGTGATGGCGCCCATGGTGGCGGACCGAACCGACGCCAAGGCCTTCGCGGACGCGTGCCGCGAGGCGGGGCTACGGGCGAAGTTCGGTGCGATGGTCGAGATTCCGTCGGCGGCTCTGCGCGCGCGTTCGATCCTGCAGGAGGTGGAGTTCCTGTCTCTCGGCACGAACGACCTCGCGCAGTACACGTTCGCGGCGGACCGGCAGGTGGGTGCGGTATCGCGTCTGCAGGATCCGTGGCAGCCCGCGCTGCTCGACCTCGTCGCCCTGTCCGCCGAGGCGGCCAAGGCCGAGGGCAAGAGCTGCGGTGTGTGCGGCGAGGCCGCCGCCGATCCCCTGCTCGCGTGTGTGCTGACGGGTCTGGGGGTCACCTCTCTTTCCATGGGGTCGGCGTCGATTCCGTATGTGCGCGGGGCGCTGGCGAAGTACACGCTGGCTCAGTGCGAGCGGGCGGCGGCCGCCGCCCGTGCCTGCGACAGTGCGGATGAAGCGCGCGGCGCGGCGCAGGCCGTGCTGTCCGGGGAGTAGCCGGAGCCGGTCGGCGGCCGGGCTGTGATGCAGGGGCGCTCCGCCTTCGGGTGGGGCGCCCCTGGCGTAGGCGGGTGTTGCTCTGTCGATCAGTGGGCGTGGCCCGAGGGCCGCCCTCGGGGACCGAGATCCGGTGGGAAGCAGTAGTCGACGCCCGACTCGGGTGAGATGAGTTCGCCGGATTCGATGTCGGTGCAGTAGGCGTCGAAGACCTCCCCGGCAGTCAGGGGTTCCAGGCCGTCGCCGCGCAGGCGCCACCCGTAGATCTGGTCGCAGACGCCCGGAGCGCTGGTGCGCATGACCAGTCCGCCCCGGCTCTGGGTGGCGAGCCCGAGGGCGAGGACGGTGGTGAACTCCAGGGCCTCGGCGTCGTCGAGCAGCGGACCGGTGACGTCGGCTTCGTCGTCGGCGTGGAGGACTGCGACGAGCGTTTCGGGTGTGCCGGTGACGCTGCAGACGAGGTGCCGGTCGCCGCGTGGCGCGGTGTCGAGGATGCGGGTGAGGAGGTCCGAGGCGCGGGTGAAGGCGGCGCGGCCGATGTCCTCGCCGCAGGTGGCGCAGGCTCCGAGACGGGCGAGCAAGCTGGCCGCGTATTCCCAGGCGGCCTGTCGGACGGCCTCGTCGACGAGGGCGGGCAGGAGGTCGGTCAGGGGCTGGCCCTCGTAGAGGACGGTGGGGCCGGTGGTCGCGAGTTCGGCCGTGAAGCGGGTGCGGTTGGCCGGGTCGTCGGCGTCGAGGCCCTTGGCGGTGCAGTAGGCGGCGTATTCGTGCGGGTCGAAGAGGGCCAGCGTGGTGTGGCTGCCTTGCCGGGCGCGCGTCCTGAGCAGGCTCTCGACCTGCTGGAGGTAGGTGGCGTGATCGTCGAACGTGAAGGTGCGGTAGCGCCGCATGGCGCGGAAGTCGTGTTCGTCGCTGAGGACGCCGATGGTGCCGGCGATCTCACGGCGCAGGACGTGCCGCATGGTCTGCTGGTCGGTGTCTGCCACGTTTTCCCCCTGGTGTGCACATCGATCAATGCTCACTCACGGTAATCGACAGCACTGACAGTGAGGGGCGGAGGTGCCGACTGCTGACCTTTGCCGTACGGAAACCGCTGGTCACACGGGTGGGTACCGATGGCCGGGCCTCCGCCGTTCTGTTCGGCGAGGGCCCGGACCATCTGCGGCGCTCAGCGGGTGGCCCGGCCGGGGGCCTCAGGATCGCTTGCGGGCGAGGTCCTCGTAGAAGTGCAGCAGGCCGAGGTCGTCGACGGCACCGGGGTTGACGGCCTTCTCCAGTGGGGTGCCCTGGAGGAGGCGCTTGACCGGGACCTCGATGCGCTTTCCGGTGAGGGTGTGCGGGACTCCGGGCACCTCGATGACCTCGTCCGGGACGTGGCGCGGGGAGAGCTCTCGGCGGATGGCCTGTTTGATGCGGTCCAGGAGCGCCTCGTCGAGGACCGCTCCGGGGGCGAGGTGCACGAAAAGCGGCATCCAGTACCCGCCGTCGGGCTGCTCGATGCCGATGACCAGGGATTCCTTGATCTCGGGGAGTCGCTCGACGACCTCGTAGATGTCCGCCGAGCCCATGCGCACGCCTTGGCGGTTGAGCGTGGAGTCCGATCGGCCGTGGATGACGACGGAGCCGCGCGAGGTGACGGTGATCCAGTCACCGTGCCGCCATACGCCGGGGTAGGTGTCGAAGTAGCTGTCGTGGTAGCGGCTGCCGTCGGGGTCGTTCCAGAAGCGGACCGGCATCGAGGGCATGGGGTTGGTGACGACGAGCTCGCCGACCTCGTCGGTCAGGGGGTGGCCGTCGGGGTCCCAGGACTGCAGATCGGTGCCGAGGCCGGGCGACTGGAGTTCGCCGGTGTACACCGGGAGGGTGGGGACGGCTCCGGCGAAGCAGGAGCACACGTCCGTGCCGCCGCTGACCGAGGCGATCCACAGGTCGGCGCGGACCTCGTCGTGCAGCCAGCGGAAGCCGTCGGGCGGCAGGGGGGATCCCGTGGTGGCGACGCACCGGACCTTGGAGAGGTCGAAGTCGCGGGACGGGTGCACCTCCGCCTTGCGGCAGGCCATCACGTACGCCGCCGAGGTGCCGTACAGGGTGGTGCCGGTGCGTTCGGCGACGCGCCACTGGGCGCCGGTGTCGGGGTGGCCGGGGCTGCCGTCGTAAAGGACGATCGTCGTTCCCGTGAGCAGGCCGGAGACGAGGAAGTTCCACATCATCCAGCCGGTCGAGGTGTACCAGAAGAAGCGGTCCCCGGGCCCGAGGTCGCAGTGCAGGCCGAGCTGCTTGAGGTGTTCGACGAGGATGCCGCCCTGCGACTGGACGATGGCCTTGGGCAGGCCGGTCGTGCCGGAGGAGTAGAGCACCCAGAGGGGGTGGTCGAAGGGGACCTGTTCGAAGACGGGTTCCTCGTCCGCGGCCGTCAGGGCCGACCACTGCAGAGCTCCCTCGGGCGGTTCGGCGCCGAGAAGGGGGATGTGGACCACGGCGCGCAGGGTGGGAAGTTCGGCGCGGAGTTCGGCGACGACGGCGCGGCGGTCGTGTGCCTTGCCGCCGTAGCGGTAGCCGTCGACGGCGAACAGGACGACGGGTTCGACCTGCTGGAACCGGTCGAGGACGCTGCGGGCGCCGAAGTCGGGAGCGCAGGAGGTCCACACGCCGCCGACGGCGGCCGTGGCGAGGAGGGCGACGACCGCCTCCGGGATGTTCGGGAGGTATCCGCTGACCCGGTCGCCGGGGCGGACGCCGAGCGCGCGCAGTTCGCCGGCCAGTGAGCCCACCTGGCGGCGCAGCTCGGACCAGGTCACCGGGCTCGGTTCGTGGATCTCGTCGACGTGGAGCAGGGCCGGTTCGCCCGGTCGGGTGGCGGCCGCCCGCAGCGCGTGCTCGGCGTAGTTCAGCGTCCCGCCGGGGAACCACTCGGCACCGGGCATGGTGCGGTCGCCCAGCACGCGCGTGTACGGCGTCGAGAACCGTACGTCGAACCACTGTGTGACGGCTTCCCAGAACGTCTCCAGCTCGTCGACGGACCAGCGGTGCAGCGCCGGATATCCGCCTTCGGCGGGGGCTCCGTGGTGTCTGGCCGCCCAGGTCTGGAATTTGGTGACCTGGGCCTGCGCCGTTCGCTGCGGATCTGGCCGCCAGAGCGGCTCGGGGTTCACGGTGGGCATGAAGCGGCTCCCGGCTTGTGCGCGTCGTGTGCGTCGCCCGCGCACGAGCAGGGGGTGGTGCGCGTGACGCGGCTGACACGGACGATGCCATGTGATCGACTTCTGCACCAGGGTGGGCGCCCCACAGTCCGTGTCGTGAAGATGTGCTCCCACCACAGGTGAACGGCAGTTGAACGACCCGCGCGCGTGACGCGGTCAGTGACAGGGTGAGCAGCATGAGCGGTCGTGACCTGGTGCGTTCGATGAAGGCGGTCGGTTCCGCGGGAGCTGCCCAGGGGTTGCGCACCGTGCGGGCGTCGTGGCGCAGGAGGCGGGCCGACGCGGCGGGGCTGCCGGCTCGGGGGCCCGAGCGCGCGCGGGTGCCCGGCCCGGTGCAGGAGGCGCTGCCGGGTCCCGGTGGGGGGACGCTGCGGTTCGGCCGTTCGGAGCTGCGGATCCGCGTCGCCGTGAACGGGGCCGTGTTCCTGGGTTGGGACGGGGCGGAACCGGAGCCGTCGTACGCGCTGGCCGGCCCGTGTCCCGAGCCGGACCCGCGCGCGGTGCTGGAGCCGGACAAGGAGGGCGGCTGGCGGGTGGTGGCGGAGCGGGTGACGGTCGTGGTCTCGCGGCACGGCGCCGTCGAGGTGTGCACGCCGGGAGGAGTCGTGCTGCGACGCGATCTGCCGCCCCGGTGGTGGGAGCGGCAGGAGGGCGGCGCGGCGCGGTGGATGCAGCGCTCGGAGGTCGCGGCGGACGCGCGGTTCTTCGGCCTCGGCGGCCGGGCGTCGGGGCCGCGGCTGCGCGACGGGGCGTACCGGCTGTGGAACACCGATCCCGGGCAGGCGTTCGGCGCTGGGGACGATCCGCTGCATCTGACGATGCCGGTGCAGTTGGTGGTGGCCGACGCGGGGACGCATCTGGCGTTCCACGACACGTCCTGGGACGGGACGGTCGTGCTGCGGGAGGGCGAGGAGGGGGCGGGCTCCGGGCACGACCGGCCGGGGGCGTGTGAGGTGCGGATGGACGGTGGGCCGTTGCGGCGCTGGGTGATCGTGGGCACTCCCGCGCGCGTGCTCCTCGCCTGGGCCTCGCTCACCGGGGCGCCGGCGGTGCCTCCCGCGTGGGCGCTCGGTCACCATCATGTGCGGCGGGGCTTCGACGGCGAGCAGGAGGTCCGCCGGATCGTCGCGGGCTATCAGGAACACGGTCTGCCCCTGGACGCGGTTCACCTGGACGTCGACCACTACGCCGACCATCAGGTCTTCACCGTCGACCAGGAGCGTTTCCCGAAACTGCCGGTGCTGGCGGAGGAGCTGCGGCGGGACGGGATACGTCTGGTGTCGGTCGTGGACCCGGCGGTCAAGGCCGCGCCGGGCAGCGCCGTGTACGACGGCGGGGTCGCCGGAGACGCGTTCGTGCGGGACGCGTCGGGGCGGCTCGTCGAGGGCGTGGGGCGACCCGGGGAGACGGTGTTCCCGGATTTCACGGACGCGCGTGTGCGGCGGTGGTGGGGTGGTCTGCATGCCGAGCGGATCGAGCAGGGCTTCGCCGGCTTCTGGCACGACAGGGACGAGCCGACATCGTTCGCCGCCTTCGGGGAGTCGACGTTGCCGAGGTCGGCGCGGCACTCCCTGGAGGGGCGCGGAGGCGATCATCGCGAGGCGCACAACGTGTACGGGTTGTGCATGGCCCGGGCGGCGTACGAGGGTCTGCGGAGACTGGACCCGGAGCAGCGTCCGTTCGTCGTCTCCCGGTCCGGCTGGGCGGGTCTGCAGCGCTACGGAGGAGCCTGGTCCGGGGAGGTCGGCACCGGCTGGCCGGGACTGCGGGCGTCGTTGTCCCTGGTGCTGGGCCTCGGGCTGTGCGGGGTGCCGTGCTCGGGGCCGGACGTGGGCGGTTCCGACGGCGGTGCGTCGCCCGAGCTGTATCTGCGCCGACTGCAGTTGGGGGCCTATCTGCCGCTGTTCCGCACGCACGCGAGTGGGCGCGGGGGCGGGCGTGAGCCGTGGGAGTTCGGGACCGAGGTACTGGAGCACGCGCGTGGGGCGCTCGTGGAGCGTCGGCGGCTGATGCCGTATTTCGTGACGTTGGCGCATCTGGCGAGCCGTACCGGCGCTCCGTATGTGCGTCCCGTGTGGTGGGGTTCGCCTCGGGACCGGGCGTTGCGGGACTGCGAGGACGCGTTCCTGCTGGGCGACTGTCTGCTGGTGGCGCCCGTGCTGGAGCCGGGCGCCGACCGGCGTACGGTGCGGCTTCCGCGGGGGCGCTGGTACGACACGGCGACGGGCCGGGCGTACGAGGGGCCGGGGCAGGTGCTCGTGGACGCCCCGTCGTCGCGTATTCCGGTGCTCGCGCGCGCGGGCGCCGTGCTCCCGGTGCGGGGCGAGTACGGCGGGCTGGAACTGGAGGCGTGGGCGCCGGTCCCGGGGCGGACGGGCGGGGGCCTGGTGGTGCGGGACGCGGGCGGGGGCGAGGAGGAGCCGGAGATCGAGCGGTACGTCAGCCGCTGGGAGGGCCTGGGGGTCGTCGTGGAGCGGGAGGGTGAGGACGGCGTGCAGGTGCCGTCCCACCCGGTCCGCGTACGCGGGCTCGGCGAGCGGTGACGTCAGATGTAGCGGCCCTCGAAGAACGCCCGCACCGCGATGGTGTGGAGCGGGAAGGCGAGTTCCTCCGGTCGGTGCAGCAGGTGCCAGCCCTCGGTCTCGTCGGTGGCCGCGGACGTCGGCAGTCGGTCGGCGGGGCGCTCCGGGAGGAGGCCGAACAGCAGCAGGTGACCGTCGGGCGAGCTCATGGCGTCGGCGAGGCGCACGTCGCGGGACGCCGCCTCGATGCCGGTCTCCTCCCTGAGCTCGCGGACGACGGACTGCCGCCAGTCCTCACGGTCGTCGATGAAGCCGCCGGGCAGGGCGATGCCCCCGCGCGCGGGGGCGATGGTTCGGGTGATGACGACCAGGGCGGTGCCCTTCGCGTCGTACACGGGCTGGAGCGCGACGGCCACCGGCAGGGGGTTGCGGTAGACCACGGTGGAGCAGACCCGGCAGGTGCGGGGCCAGCCTGTGACGCCCTCCCCGTAGGGCGCTCCGCAGCTCGAACAGTGGGAGCCGCGCGCGGAGTTCGAAGTGGAGTGCAGAGTTTCGGACACGCGGCGGAGCGTATCCGATCTTGGGGAAGGCTTCGCACGGAGGCGGCTCAGCACCGTCCGGCGAGGGACGCGGCGGAGACGGGGAAGTCGAAGCAGGCGTCCGGGTGGGGTTCGGGTGTGAAGGTGCAGTGCCGCCATTCCTCGGCGAGGTTCACGAAACCGACGTCCTCCAGCGTGCTCTTGAGGACCAGTCGGTGGAGAGTCGTGTCATGTCTGCTCCCTGCCCATTTCCCCACCGCCGTGGCACACTCCTGACGCATCGTCAGATGTGAGTCCGGGAGGGGACCTTGTCGCCTACACGCACACCTGTGGTCGCCGGATGGTTCAGCGGGGAGGGAGACGACTTCAGACTGCTCGGAACGCGTTGCTCGGCGTGCCGGGCGGTCTTCTTCCCCCGCGAGGACACCTACTGCCGTGATCCGGACTGCCAGAGCGGCGACCTGGAAGAGATCCCGCTCTCCCGGCGCGGACGCGTGTGGTCCTACACGGACAGCCGGTACCGCCCTCCGTCACCCTACGTGACGGATCCGGAACTTCCGTGGGAACCGTACGCGTTGATCGCAGTGGAGCTGGAGTCCGAGCGGATCGTGGTGCTGGGACAGGCGGTTCCCGGCATCACCGTCGCCGACCTGGCGGTGGGCATGGAGGTGGAGGTCGTCCCGGGCGTGCTCAACGAGGACGCGGATACGACCTGGACGATCTGGCGATGGCGGCCGACGGGGGTGGCGGGATGACGACAGAGGTGGCGGTGCTGGGTGCGGGCATGCATCCGTGGGGCAAGTGGGGGCGCGGCTTCGTCGAGTACGGCGTGAAGGCGGCGCGCGCGGCCCTCGCGGACGCGCGCGTGGCCTGGCGGGACGTCGATTCGATCGTCGGCGCGGACACGGTGCGCGGAGGCTATCCGGGCTATGTGGCCGGGGCGACGTTCGCGAAAGCGCTCGGGTGGCAGGGGGCCCGGGTGACGAGCGTGTACGCGGCGTGCGCGTCCGGGGCACAGGCGATCGACACGGCCCGGGCCCAGATCCTCGCGGGCCGGGCGGACGTGGTGCTCGTGGTGGGGGCGGACGCCGCTCCCAAGGGCTTCTTCCGGCCGGCGGGAGGAGAGCGGCCGGACGACCCGGACTGGCTGCGGTTCCGCGCGCTCGGGGCGACCAATCCGGCGTACTTCGGGCTGTACGCGCGCAGACGCATGGCGGTGCACGGGGACACCCCGGAGGACTTCGCCCAGGTGAAGGTGAAGAACGCGGCCATGGGGGCGCTGAACCCGTACGCGCGCTACCGCAGGCGGGTCTCGTCGGAGGAGGTCGCCGCCTCCGCCGTCGTCGCCGATCCGCTGCGGCTGCTGGACATCTGCGCGACCTCCGACGGCGGTGCGGCGCTGGTCCTGTCCAGCATGGAGTTCGCCCGTCGGCACGGGGCGGCGGACCCGGTGCGGATCAGGGCCGTGTCCACCGTGACTCCCCGCTACCCCCGCACGGTGCTGGACCTGCCGGACATCGCGACCGACTCCGCCACGGGGGCCGAGCCGGGCGCCGAGCCGTTCCGCGCGTCGATCGCCCGCGCCGCCTACGAGGAGGCGGGTCTCGGTCCCGAGGACCTGTCCCTCGCCGAGGTCTACGACCTGTCCACCGCTCTGGAACTGCAGTGGTACGAGGACCTGGGCCTGTGCGGTGAGGGCGAGGCCGCCAAACTGCTGTGGGAGGGCGCGACCGCGCCGGGCGGCCGCATACCGGTGAACACGAGCGGCGGGCTGGCCTCCTTCGGGGAAGCGGTGCCGGCCCAGGCCATCGCCCAGGTCTGCGAGGTCACCTGGCAGTTGCGGGGGCAGGCGGGCGACCGTCAGATCGCGGACGCGCGCGTGGCCGTCACGGCCAACCAGGGGCTGTTCGGCCATGGCTCGGCGGTGGTCGCGGTGCGGTGAGGGGCCGGGGCCAGGGCCGTGCACGGGGCGGCGGAGGCACGGGCGTAGCCGTTCCGCGTGGCTAGGTGGTGACGGTCTCCCGGCGCTCGGCTTCGTAGTCCATCGCATGCTGGACGACGCCGACGAGAACGTCGCTGACCGACCTCCGGTCGCGCGCGTCGCACAGGATGACCGGTACGTCCTCGTCGAGGTCGAGGGCGCCGCGCACGTCCTCCTCGGGGTAACGCGCCGATCCCTCGAAGCAGTTGACGGCGATGAGGAACGGTATGGAGCGCCGCTCGAAGTAGTCGACGGCGGCGAAGCAGTCCTCCAGGCGACGGGTGTCGGCGAGCACGACGGCGCCGAGCGCGCCCTCGGAGAGCTCGTCCCACATGAACCAGAACCGTTCCTGGCCGGGCGTCCCGAACAGGTACAGCACCAGGTCCTCGCGCAGGGTGATGCGCCCGAAGTCCATGGCGACGGTGGTGGTGTGCTTGCCTTCGACGCCGGTGGTGTCGTCCACCGGGCGACCGGCCTCGGTGAGGTACTCCTCGGTGCGCAGCGGCTTGATCTCGCTGACGGCGCCGACGAGGGTCGTCTTGCCCACGCCGAAGCCGCCGGCCACCAGGATCTTGAGCGTGACGGGCTCGACCGGGGGCTTGCCGCGCTCAGAACGCCCGAAGATCATCGATCTCTTCTCCTGCTCGATGGCTTGATGGGGGGTGTGGGGCGGTGGGTCGGTCGGTTGATCGGTCGACCGGTCCGTCGACTCGGTCGACGGGGGGTCAGGTGGCCGGGACCGGCGGCACGTCGAGCCGGGAGCCGGGACGGCGGCGCATACGCCGGAAGCCGGCCGCCGCCGTCCCGGAACCCGCTTCCGCGCTGTTCACAGCGCCCGGAGGCCGTTGATCACGTCACGCAGAATGCTTTCGTCCGGCAGCTCGGCCGGGGGCACCGGTCGGTTCACATGAACGAACTGCGCGTCCACCAGGTCGCCGACCAGGACCCGCACCACTCCGATGGGGAGGTTGAGTTCGGCGGCGAGTTCGGCGACCGACTGCGGCGCGTCCCGGCACAGCACCGCGATGTGCACGTGCTCGGGGGACAGCGAGGGGTCCGCTTCCGCGTCGTCCGCGTGAGGCTCCGCGACGACGACCGCGATCAGGTCGAGACGATGCTGGACCGCACTGGTGGTACGGCCGCGCGTCATGGCGTACGGACGGACGACCGGCCCGGCCTCGTCGTCGAACCAGTGACTTGTTCCCTGACCGTCTGTGCTCATGCCATCCCACTACCCGCCCGAGGGCAGATCGGTGCGCGGGGCGGTGCCCAGATGTACGCCGACCCGCTTGACGAGCAACGTCATCTCGTACGCCACGAGGCCCACGTCCGAGTCGGCGTCCGAGAGCACGGCGAGGCAACTGCCGTCACCGGCGGCGGTGACGAACAGGAACGCGTCGTCGAGCTCGACGACCGTCTGGCGGACGCTGCCGGCCTCGAAGTGGCGGCCGACGCCCTTGGCAAGGCTGTGGAAGCCGGACGCGACGGCGGCGAGGTGCTCGCCGTCCTCGCGGGTCAGGTCCTTCGACACCCCCGTCGGCAGACCGTCGCCGGAGAGGACGACGGCCTTGCGGATGCTGGCGACCCGGCCGACGAGTTCGTCGAGGAGCCAGTTCAGCTCGCCGTTGATGCTGGTGTGGCCGGTCGTCTTCGGTGCGGTCATCGACCGTCCCCCTTTGTCGTTCGTTGTGGTGCTGTGCCGCTGTGGGCGTCGTCGCCCGCGGCGTTCTCCACGCGGCCGCGCTGCCAGCCGCGCTGGAGCGAGGCCATGCGGCTGCGTACCTCGTCGGCGTCCCGGTCCGCCGGGTCGGAGCGGTCCTCCGCGCGCGGCGCCGGGCCCTGACGCAACTGCGGGGCCAGGTTCGCCTGACGCACGCGCCGCGGCAACGCTCCCGTGCCCGAGCCGGTGTCCCGATCCGCTTCCGCTCGCCGACCGGCGTCGCTGTCCGGGCCGTCGGACAGGCCCGCGGCCTGCCGTGCGCGTCGGGGAAGGGCGGCGGGCGAGGCCGGCTCCTGCCCGCCGCGGACGTCGGGCTCCTGCGCCGGGAGACCTTCGGTGGCGTCGCCGCTGTGGGGAATCCGGGCCGCCGTGCCACGCCGGCGTGACGGCAGAGGCGCCGGCTTGCCGTCGTCGATGCGGCGCGGGCCGGGCCTGGCCTGGAGGTCCGGGTCCGTCTCCGCGCGCGGAAGGCGCTGCTCCGGGACGGGGCGCCCGTGCGAACTGACCAGCTTGGGCGTGCGGCGCCCCGGCAGCAGCGGCACGGGCGCGCCCGGGTCGTCGCCGACGGACCCTTCGGGTTCGCCCGGCCCGGCGGACAGCCTGCGGTGCTGGTCCGCGGTGTCGACGCCCGCCCCGTCGGGATCGGTGAGGGAACGACGGGGACGGAACAGAACACCCTGGTCGTCGTCGTCCTCGGCCAGGGGGACCTGGAATTCGCCGAGGGCGTCCAGACCGACGGGCGCCTCCAGCTCGACCGGTCCGTCGAACAGCGAGGCGGGCACTCCGGGGAGCTGCGCCGAGGCCGGCGACAGCGCCGACCTGCGGGTCTCCGCGAGCTCGGCCTCCTTGGGGGGCCGGGGGCGGTCGAGCCGGAAGCCGATGCCGTTGGTGTCGGGGACGTCGTCGGTCAGCAGTGCGTCGGGGATGAAGACGACGGCGGTCGTCCCGCCGTACGGCGACGGCTGCAGGGAGACGCGCACGTTCTGCCGCTGGGCGAGCCTGCTGACCACGAAGAGCCCGAGGCGGTCGGTGTCGGACAGCTCGAACTCCGGCGTCTCGGCGAGCCGGAGATTGGCCTCCAGGAGGGCTTCGGGCGCCATGCCGAGTCCCCGGTCGTGGATTTCGAGGGTGAAGCCGTTGGCCACCCGGTCGCCGTACACCTGGACGGCGGTGTGCGGCGGGGAGAACACCGTGGCGTTCTCCAGGAGTTCGGCCACCAGGTGGGTGAGGTCGGCGACGGCCGGGCCGGTGGCGGCCAGGCGCGGCAGACGGCGTACCTCGATGCGTTCGTAGTCCTCGACCTCGGCGACGGCGGCGCGCACGATGTCCATGAGCTGCACGGGCTTGCGCCACTGCCGCGAGGGAGCGGCTCCCGAGAGGATCACCAGTCCTTCGGCGTGCCGCCGCATGCGGGTGGTGAGGTGGTCGAGGCGGAAGAGGTCGGCGAGCTCTTCGGTGTCCTCGGTGCGGCGTTCCATGGTGTCGAGCAGCGTGAGCTGCTTGTGCAGCAGCACCTGGCTGCGACGGGCGAGGTTGACGAAGACCTCGGAGACGCCGGAGCGCAGTTCGGCCTGTTTGACGGCCGCCTCGACGGCGGCGCGCTGAAGGGTGTTGAGGGCGTGGCCCACTTCGCCCATCTCGTTCTTGTCGTACTCCAGGCGCGGTACTTCGGTCTCGACGTCGACCTGCTCGCCCGCGGACAGACGGCGCATCACGCTGGGCAGCCGCACGCCGGACGCCTCGTGGGCCTCCACCCTGAGCTGGCGCAGGTCGCGGATGAGGCCCCGGCCGATGCGCACGGACAGCACGAGGGAGACGATCAGGGCGACCAGCCCGAAGACGCCCGCGACGACCGCCTTGACGATGACCTCGGTCGCCACCGGGCGGACCCGGTCCTGATAGCGGTCGTTGGCCTGCTCGTCCAGGGCGCCGAGCTCGTCCAGGACGCTGCCGGCGGCGGTGTCCCAGTTCTTGGCGCTGACCCCGCGGGGCAGGTCGCCGGGCGTGGCGCCGACGACGGCGTGTTCGACCGTGCGCAGCGGGGCGGTGGTGGCGTTCTTCCAGAAGCTCTCGTAGCGTTCGCGCTCCGCGGTGGGCAGCTGGACGAGGCTGATGTCGTAGACCACTTCCCGCTGGGCCTGCAGGTCGGAGACCTCGCGGATCTCCTCGCGGCCGAGCCGGCCCACGACCAGGGCGGAGCCCAGCAGGGCGTCCTCCTGGGAGAGCAGTTCACGGGCGTGGGCGACGCCGACGAGGGCCCGGTACTGCTTGTCCATCTCGACGCTGTCGACCACGTCCAGCTTGACCAGCAGGGAGTAACAGGGGTCGATCAGCTGGGTGTAGAGGTCGAGGGCCTGGGCTCGTGTGACGGTGCGTTCCTCGACGCTGCGGCGCAGGGCGTCGATGCCGGCGAAGGCGTCGAGCACCGCGGTGAGGCCCTCGCTGTCGTCCTGGTCCAGGACGTCACGCACGTCGGGGTCGCGGGCGTTCCCGCGGATCTCGGCCATGGCCGCGTCGGTGGCGGTCCGGGTACGGCGCAGGACGGACAGCGCGTCGGCGGCGCGGGGGTCGGCGAGGTAGACGAGGGTCTGACGGCGTTCCTGCTGAACGACGCGGACCGTGTCCTCGATGGGATAGCCGACCTTCTCGACGAGGGACGACACGGTGAACAGACGGCTCGCCTCACGTCCCGTGAGCACCGTGGCGAAGCCCCAGATCGCCGTCAGCGAAACCAGCGGCACGAGAAGCAGCGCCACGATCTTCCGGCGGATCGACTTCCCGCGAAAGCGCATGGCCTCCCCCTGCTCGGACCCCCACCGGCAGGGGGTACACATGTGCGTCAACAAACGGCGCGAGCCTACTACCGACACGCCGATAACTCGAAGAGCCGTCCGGAAGATGAACTTCCGTACCGAGGGCGAGACATGGTGTGTTGTCCGGCCATTGTGGGAGATTGCCTCCTCGAATCCGATCCCTGCAGGTCGGCTTGATCCGATCGGCCGCGCACCGGAGTTGGCCAGAATTTTTCGCAACGCGGGAATCTTCTGGGCAGGTCACGCGTCCTACTCATTGGGAATGGGGGGCGGAATCGGCCACACGAGCCGTATGCCGCACCTGGGCTGCGTAAATCAGCGCAAGCCGGGCAGCCACTGGGGAGCAGGGTCTTCAACCCGGAGGCGAGCGGTCTGCTGGCGGTGGGGAGTGACACGGTGATGGGCACGGCGGAGCGGCGCGAAGCGCCCGAGGACGGCGCGGCGACAGGCGGTACGGCACTGCGGGAACCCGAGATTCCGGATCGCGGCCCTTCCGCGAACGGGCCCCAGACGGCGGCTGGACGCGTCCGCGCCGCGGAGAGACCCGCCCCGGCGGAGCGCGGCGCCCGGCCGGCGCGTGTGGCCTACCGGCCGTTGTGGGTCGAGGAGCCCGCGCGTCGACGCCGGATGCCCGATCCGGTGCGCACGGCGGCCGTACGGGCGGTGCTGGTCATCGCCGTGACGCTGATTCAGGCCATGGTCGCGTTCCTGTGCACGATGGCCGGGTCCTGGCTGGCCTTCCCCATGGTGATCAGCAGTGTGGTGAGCACGGTGCTGGCCACCTGGGGCGTGTTGGACGTCTGGGTGACCCGACAGGTGTGGAACCAGCGCAACGGCGTGGTGTCGACGCCGAGCAGCTCGGCGCGTTCCCTGCGGCGTGAGCGGCGGCGGGAGCGTCGGCAGGCACGGGTCGCCGCGCGCGGGCAGGAGCGGATACGCAGGCAGAGCGGTGCCGGGCGGCTCTCTCACTCCTGAAGACGGCCCAGGATCGGCGGAGTCGGCGCGGGGACGCGGCTGTGGCCGCGTCCCCGCTTCCGGCTGCGTCCCGTCCGGGCCACGGCGTCGGGCCTGCCGGTCAACCGGCGTGCGGCGCGGGCCGTTTGTACATCCGCGTCGCCGTGATCTCGCTGTGCACCTGCGCAGCGTCGCCTTCCGGGGCCGTGGCCTGCTGCGGCAGACCGGGGCGAAGGTGCTCCTCGACGCTGATGTACTTCAGGCCCGCCCTGAGATCGGCGTCGTTGCGCAGGCGGATCACCAGCGGGAACTCGGCCAGTGCCGTCGTGTCGAACAGGCCGGTGGTGTAGAGCAGTTGCACGCCCAGGGCGTCCGAGACGGCTCGCTGGAGTTCCAGCAGATAGGTCGCGTTGGCGCGTCCGATCGGGTTGTCGAGGAACAGCGTTCCGGCATGGCGGTGCTTGTCCCGGCCCCGGTCATTGCTCCTGAGTGCGGCCATCGTGCAGTACAGGGCGATGGCCGCGGTGAGCAGCTGACCACCCGAGAACACGTCGCCCATCTGCCCGACGGGGACGCGCTCGGCGCGCAGCACGGCGTCCGGCTTGAGGATCTCGACGGCGACGCCCTTGGGCTGAAGCGCCGCGCCGACCCCGCGCAGCAGCAGGGACATGCCGTCGCGCCGCAGGTCGGAGTTCTTCTTGACGGCCGCCCGAGTCGCGTCGTCGATGACCTCGCCGAGCCGTTCGGTGAGGGTGGCCTGGTCGGGCTCCTCGAAGCGGATGCGCAGGAACTCCTGGCCTGACCATTCGCCCAGTCCCTCGGGCAGGCGGGAGAGCCGCTGGGCCGAGCGGAGGGTCGCGAGCGCGGACTCCACCAGCCCCCGCAGCCGGTCCACGATCGAATCCCTGTTGCGCTCCAGCTGCTCCAACTCGTCCGTCAGGACGCGCAGTCGGGGTGCGAAGGCGTCCGCCCACCTCTTGGCGTGCTCCGGCAGCGCGGAGGCGGGCAGCTCACGGATCTGCTGGCGGGCGGGGGTGCGCACCTGCTCGTAGCGGGTGGAGTTGGCGTGCCGCACGAGGATGTCACTGGCCTCGCGGACGGCGGACTCGGCGGCGGACAGGTCGGCGGCGCAGCCGCGCAGGGAGCGGCGTGCCTCGGCGGCCGTGTGACGGGCCTCCTCCGGGGTGCCGGGGTAGGGCTCGGACTCCTCCTGCTCCTCGTCCGGGGTGTGTTCGCGCAGCAGGTCGCGCAGCATGGCGGCGATCTCGTCGAATCCTCCGGCCGCGTCCTCGGCGGCCCGGTGGGCGGCCAGGAGTTCGGCGTGCGCCTCGCGGGAGCGGTCCAGGGCCTCGGTGCGGGAGGCGAGTTCGGAGGTCGCGGTACGCAGCAGCGCCTGTGCGTGTTCGGCGTCGCGCGGCTGGAGTTCCTCGGCGAGTTCGGTGTGCGCGGCGCCGTCCTCGGGCGCGTGCCGCTCCGCCTCTCCGCGCAGGCGCCCGAGCTGCTCGCTCGCGGTGGACACCCGTGTCTCCAGGAGTTGCACCAGTTCCTCCGCGCGTGCGGCGGCGGCCTGCCGGGACGGTCCGTCGGAACCGTCGGGTGACTGCAGCAGTTGCTCGGCGCGCGTGCGGACCTTGTTGCTCAGCCGGTCCAGTTCGGCGCGGGCCGCGCTCTCGTCGCTCTCCGCGCGGGCCTGCTCGGCCCGCAGGTCCGCGCCGACGCCCACCTTCTCGTACAGCTGGGACGCGGCCCGGTAGGCCTCGCGGAGGGCCGGCAGCGAAGCCCTGGAGTCGTCCGCGTCGTCCGCGGGCAGGTCGTCGGGGGCGCCACGACGGCCCGTGCCGCCCGCGAGACCGGCCTCACCCCGGACGGGGTGACGTACCACCTGCGGCGGCTGTCCACGCGCTAGGGCGCGGCGAACCGGACCGAACTGGTCGCCCGCGCCTATGCGCTGGGGGTGCTGGCGGCAGGGGTCTGGCCGCCTTCTCCTGCGGGCGACGAGTAAGCCACGCCCCTGCCGTCTCCGCCC
>NZ_MJAJ01000088.1 GCF_001746365.1 Streptomyces sp. LUP30 | reverse complement strand
GGGTGTTGCGGGACTTCGTGGCGGGAGCCTGGTGGCACAGCACTTCGCCGGAGTCGCATTTCACGAAATCGCTGATCTGCTCACGGCTCACCGAGGACGGCGGGAGGATAAATCGCTGATCTGCTCACGGCTCACCGACGGCTGCCGACGGAGTGAGCCGGGAGGACGAACTGACCGATGACGAGGAGGTCCTGCAGACGTATCGGGAGCGGTTCGGCATCGCGTTGGAGCGGGTGCCGGCGGTGCGGACGGCGATGTCACGGCAGGCGGCAGGGCGGACGGGACGGGCGGGGGGTTCGGCGGGCCGGGGCGGTCGGCCGGAGTCGGGGGCGCGGCGGGCGGCTCCGGCGCCGACGGTCCGGCCCCGGCCTCCACTCCGGCCCGCCCGGCCGGCGCCGTCCGCGCGTCCGACCCGTCCGGCACTTCCGGCACTTCCGGGCCGGGCAACTGGCGCGCTAGCCAAAGGAGTTCGGCGAGCTCGCGAGGGGTGGGCGCGGTGTCCGACGTTGCCGTCAGCAGCTCCGTCAGCCGTTCGAGGGCGGACCGGTCGCCCTTCGGCGCCGCCTCAGAAGCCATCGCCGTCCGCCGTGGCGCTCAGGTACGGCATCAGCTGCTCGGCCAGGGCGTCGCGGGAGGCCGCGTCGAGCCCGGTGACGCCGGTGAGGTAGAGGGCGTTCAGCAGCTGGTCGGTGGCGAGTTCGCCGTCGGCGGCGCGGGTCAGGAAGCGGTCGATGAGGCGTTCCGCCTCCCCGGGCGGGGTGTCCAGATGGGCCCGGACGATGTCGCTGAGCTGCTCGCGGTCGGGACGGCGCAGCTTCAACCGGACGCAGCGGCGCAGGAAGGCCGGCGGGAACTCGCGCTCGCCGTTGCTGGTCAGGACGACGAACGGGAACGCGCGGCAACGGACCCGCCCGCGGGCCACGGTGACGGGGACGTCCGAGCCGTCGGCCAGCACCTCGGCGGTGGCGTCCGCCCGGGAGAGCCGCGCCGCGCGCATCAGTTCGGGGATCTCGTACTGCCCCTCCTCCAGGACGTTCAGCAGGTCGTTCGGCAGGTCCAGGTCGCTCTTGTCGATCTCGTCGACGAGCAGGGCGCGCGGACGGGCGTAGGGGAGCAGCGCGGTGCCCAGGGGGCCGAGCCGCAGATGGTCCTCGACCCCGCCGCGGGAGGCGTCCTCGCGCTCGCGCCACGCCGCCTGCCGGGCCGCGTACAGCCGGGACAGCGGGTCGTACTGGTAGAGACCGTCGGCCAGGGTGGAGCGACTGGTGATGTTCCAGCGCAGCACCGGGCCGAGACCCAGCTCGCGGGCGACCGCGTACGCCAGGGAGGACTTGCCCGTGCCGGGCGGCCCGGTGACCAGCAGCGGGCGGCGCAGCACGAGCGCGGCGTTGACGAGCTGGACGCTCTCCGCGGTGGCGACGTACGCGCGGGCGCGGTGGACTCGGTCGGGCGACACGGCCGCCTCGTCGTCGGCGTCCCGGGGCGGCGGCACGAGGGGCTCGCCGTCGAACGCGCGCCAGGGCGGCGGCTCGGGCAGCCGGTCGATGCCGTCGTGCGGCGCGCTGTTCCCGGTGTAGACGGACCAGTGGGGCATGCTTCTCCGAAACTCGGCGTGACTCGATGGGGCGGCTCAGGCCACGGGGGAGTGGGCGTGGGCGGGCGCGTCGCCGTGGGGGTCGGTGAAGACACGCGGGTCGTCCCACAGCAGCTGGATGTCGTGCGCCCAGTGGCCGTCCTCCGCGTCGGCCTCCTCGCGCAACGCCAGGACGAGGCGCGGGAGTTCGGCGGGCGGCACATCCGACACGCAGGCGTCCAGCTCGTCCAGGAACGTCTTGCCCGCACAGCCCTCCCCGCCCGCGCACAGCTCGTCGGGCCCGGCGCCGCAGCCCTCGCGGGACCAGACGACCACCGGGGCGGGCGCGTTGACCGTGGTGTCGAAGTGCGGGCGGGTGCGGGACGCGGCCGGCGCGGCGCCGAAACCGGCCAGACAGGCGTCGTCCCGCCGCAGCCGCAACCGCAGCCGGCGGGGCTCCTCGGGCCCGCCGCACTCGACCCGGTGCACCCACGCGCCGGACGCGGAGTCGAGCCGCTTCCACGCCCGGGCGAGCTGGTGGCGCATGCCCGCCCTGCGGCGGGCCTGGTCGGTGACGACGAGCGGGTACACGCAGCCGAGCGGCGTGTCGTCGTCGGGGGCGCTCGCCCAGCGGTCCACGGGCAGGTCGATCCACTCACGGGGCAGCGCGAACGCGATCAATTCGTCGCAGCCGGGCGTCAGATACCGGAAGGCGGCCTCGATCCGGTCCTGCACATAGGCGCGTACCCCGGCCTGCGGGACGGTGCCGGAGCCGACCGGGTGCCTGCGTCCGCCGCTGTAGGCGCTCACCTCGACCAGGACCCGCCCGTCGCCCGCGCCGCTGCGCCGCAGGTCGACGAGGATGGGCGACCAGTCGGGCGCGGCGGCCGCCTCGACGGGGGCCGCGAAGAGGGACTCCACATGCGCGGTGAAGCGGGCGACGGTGGCGGCCGCGTCGTCGCCGTCGACCTCGCACAGCACGAACAGGGCCGCCGAACGCAGGGAGTCGAAGCCCTCCTCGGGGGCGTCCGGATCCAGCGGCCCCCTGGCGGCCTCGTAGAGCCGCACGCGCCGACCGGGGTCGTCGTCCAGCCCTTCGCGGACGGCGCGCTCCACCAGCTCGCGCAGCCGGGCGCGGTCGGCGCCGCGGTGGTCGGAAGTGGGCACCAGCCCCTCCAGCGCGGGCCAGTAGCGCGCCATGACCTCGGTGGGCATCATCCGCCCGTTGTGCACGCCCCGGTCGCCGGCTGCCGCCGTGACCATGCCGACCACCTCGCCGGTGTCGGCGAGGGCGACCGCCGCGCCGCTGAACCCGGGGGCGAGCGGCTGCCCGCCGAGCTGCCAGGCCTCCAGCTGGATCCACTCGCCGTTGAGCAACTGCCGTGCGGTGATGCGGTATTCGGCGAGCGTTCCCTCGTCGAAGCCGACCGGGAAGCCGTAGACGACGAGCTTGCGGGGCCGGTCCGCACGAGGGCCGTCGGCCGCGTCCACCGGAGCCAGCGCGGCCGGGGCGATCGCCACCTCGCGGGCCAGTTCCAGGACGGCCAGGTCGCCGAGGTCGGTCGTCGCGCCGCCCCAGCCGCCGTCGGCGACCACCCTGGCCGGCACCGCGGGGAAGCCGGGCAGCTCGGTGAAGGTCACCGTCAGGGCGTCCGCGGCCGCGCCGTGCACGACGTGGGCGCAGGTCAGCACCGTGTTCGGGGTGACGAGGAAGCCGGCGCCCGCCACCTCGCCGCCCTTCCCGATGCGGGCGTGCCATGCGGCGCTGTTCATGAGCCGCCTGACGGCGACCAGGTCAGCTTCACGACGAGGTGCCCCTCCGCCGTGCCCTTGGCGATGATCGCGCCCGTCTCCGCGGAGAACTTCACCCCGAACTCGATCTCGACGCCGTCGGGTCGTAACGTCCCGTCCCTGAACACCCGCAGTGCGGACTCGGCTGCCGCCCGCACGCCCTCCAGAGCGCCCTCGAAGGTGCGGGTCGCCCGGACCGTCCCGTCGCGGGCCACCAGCCGGGAACCGGGCTGCCCCTGTGCGACCGCCTCGACGGCCACCACGGCCCCGTCGTCGGTCTTGAACTCCACCAGTCCGTCCACGGTGTCCCCCGTCGCCCCTTCCGTTTCTCCTGCGCGCTGTGCGCACCCATTGTCACGGACGGTGCTCGTGATTGTCCCGCGTTCACGGCGCGTTCGTGGCCCGGATCACCCCCAGCTCGACCAAGTCCTGCGGACGGATGCGCAGTTGGTCGGCGGTCGCCTCCGCCTGAGCGGGTGGCCGCTTGAGGATCGCGGCCGCGGACTCCGGGGCGATGACCGAGAAGTAGCTGTCCGGCGTGGCCCAGGTGCGGCCGGGCGCCGCCAAGGCCAGCGCGCCGCCCGAACCGCCCTCGCCGATCACCAGCGTCGTGATCGGCGTGCGCGCGGCGGCGACCACGCCGAACAGCTCCGCGATCGCCGCGCCCGCGCCCTGGCGTTCCGCCTCGGCGTCGTTGGCCGCGCCCGGGGTGTCCACCAGGGTGAGCACGGGGATGCCGAGCCGTTCGGCGAGCCGGATCAGCCGGACGGCGGTGCGGTAGCCGGCGGGCCGCGTCGCCGCCCCCGTCTGCGCGGCGTACGCGACGGTGCGGCCCCGGTGGACGCCGAAGCCGCACAGCATTCCGGCGGGGTCGACGCCGCCGCACCGGTCACCGGAGATCGCGAGCCGGCGGGTGAAGTAGGCGTCCAGATAGGCCCCCGCGCGCGGACGCTTCGCCGAGCGGGCCCGCTGCACGGCGTCCCAGCCGGTGGCGGGCAGCCCGGCCTCCCCGAGCGCGCCGGGCACGGGCGCCGCCACGACGACGCTCCCGGCCCCCGGGCCGCTCGGGGCACCGGTGACGGGCCGCCCTGTCTGCGCGCCGGAGGCGTTCGGCGGGGTCGGGCCCCCGGGTGGGGGGTTCGTCGCCCGGGCGCCGTCGGTCAGGAGACGCAGCCAGAGGCCGAGCACGTCCCGCAGCTCCACCGCCGGCACCACCGCGTCCGCCGCGCCCGCGGCGACCTGCGCCTCCGCCGTATAGGCGGCCGGATCGGCG
This sequence comes from Streptomyces sp. LUP30, assembly GCF_001746365.1. GTDB lineage: Bacteria > Actinomycetota > Actinomycetes > Streptomycetales > Streptomycetaceae > Streptomyces. Next base: position 14,119 of record NZ_MJAJ01000088.1, on the reverse strand, counting down.
TCCGGCGGGCGGACCCGTGAGCCGGCGAAGCCGACCTGGGCGCCCGGCAGCGCCAGCACCACGTCGGCGCCGGCGCCCAGCGTGGCCCAGCCGCCGCCGGTCGTGGGATCCCGCAGGACCGCCACCTGCGGCAGGCCCGCCTCCCTGGTGAGCGCCGACTGCCGTGCCACCCGCTGGAGCTGCGTGAGCGCGAGCATGCCCTCCTGCATGCGGCTGCCGCCGGTGGCGACCAACGGCACGACGGGGAGCCGGTGTTCACGGGCGTACGTGTACGCCCCGACCAGCAGGTCGCCGGTGCGCTCACCCAGCGAACCGCCCAGGAAGCCGAACTCGAAGGCGATCAGGACGGCACGGACGCCTCCGACGGTCGCGGTGCCGCACACGACCGACTCCGACTCGCCGGTGCGCTCGGCCGCACGGGCGCGGGCGGCGTCGTAGCCGGGCCAGCCCAGGGGGCCGTCCGGGGCGGACGGCCGTTCCTCGTGCGGGAGCCGGACGAAGTCGTCGGCGACGAGGGCGATCACCTCGCGCGCGCTCGCACGTTCCGTCGTCATGCCGGCAGCGCCCGCTTCATGATCTTGCCCATGTCGTTGCGGGGCAGCGCGTCGAGGTAGCGCACCACGCGGGGCCGCTTGTGCGGCGCGAGCCGCCGTGCCACGTGGTCGGCCAACTCGCTTTCCGGCGGCGGCGACTGGGGGTCCGCCGGCACCACCCACGCGACGATCCGTTCACCGAGGTCGGCGTCCGGCTCGCCGGTGACGGCGGCCTCGCGCACCTCCGGATGCTCCAGCAGCGCGTTCTCGATCTCCCCGGCCCCGATCTTGTAGCCGCCGCTCTTGATCAGGTCGGTGGCCTTGCGCCCCACGATGCGGACGTAGCCGTCGGGATCGCGCACGGCCACGTCGCCCGTGCGGAACCAGCCGTCGGCGGTGAAGGCGGCGGCGGTCGCGTCCGGCCGGTTGAGGTACTCCGTGAACAGGTTCGCACCGCGCACCTGGATCTCCCCGACGCTCTCCCCGTCGAGGGCGTCGACGACCGACCCGTCGTCCTCCACCAGCCGCAGCTCCACCCCCGGCAGTGGCAGTCCCACGGTCCCGGCCCGGGCCTCGCCGTCCGCCCGCACGGCGGTGTTCATCAGCGTCTCCGTCATGCCGTACCGCTCGACGACCCGCCGTCCGGTCGCCGCCGCGATCCGCTCGTGGTCGTGCACGGGCAGCGCGGCCGACCCCGAGACCAGCAGCCGGGCCCCCGCGAGCGCCTTGGCCAGCGCGGGGTCCGCGGGCAGCGCCTCGGCGATGCGGTGGTACATCGTCGGCACCCCGAACAGCATGGTCGCGCCGCTGCTCAGCTCCCGCGTCACACCCTGCGTGTCGAACCGCCCCAGATGCCGCACGGACCCGCCCCGGCGCAGCGGCCCGAGGACGCCCAGGACCAGGCCGTGGACGTGGAACAGCGGCAGCCCGTGCACGAGCACGTCCTGCTCGGTCCACTGCCAGGCGTCGGCGAGCGCGTCCAGGGTGGCGGCGATCGCCCGGCGCGGGATGACCGCGCCCTTGGGCGGCCCGGTGGTGCCGGAGGTGTAGACGACGAGGGCGGGCTCCTCCTCGCCGACGGCCTCACCGGCCGGCGGTTCCGCCTTCCCGCACACGGCGACGTCGATCCGCCGCAGTCCCCGCACCGGGGCGGGCAGTTCCGCGCCCGGCGCCGCCAGCACCAGGGCGGGCGCGCTGTCGGACAGGATGTGCCCGAGCTCCTTCTCGCCCGACTTCGGATTCAGCGGCACCGCGGCGGCCCCCGCGAGCAGCACGCCCACCACCCCGACGGCGGTCTCCAGCGAGGGGGTCGCCCACACGGCGACCCTCCCCGCCCCCCGCACCCGCCCGGCGACGACGCCGGCCGACGCCGCGAGTTCCGCGTAGGACAGCGAGCGCTCACCGAACCGCAGGGCGGGACGCGAGGACGGATCGTCCGACAGGGCCGGGAAGAGAGGGGTCACGCGGCTACTCCTTGCGAACGGTGAACGGTGAACGGGGAACGGCGAACGAGAACGACAGCACCTTCCTACCCCGCGGCACGTGCGATCCGGCCGAGCGGGGGGTTGATCCCGCTCACTGCGCGACCCGCCTTGTTAGCCTTCCGGGGATCGGACAGTCGTACGAAGAGGGAGCCCGTCGTGGCGCGAGTCGCGCTTGTCACCTATGACCCCCGGTCGCAGGCGAGCAAGGACGTCGATCTTCCGGTGCTGGTGGAGGCGTTGCGGGCGGCCGGTGCCGAGGCGGACGGGGTCTTCTGGGACGACGCCGACGTGGACTGGGCCTCGTACGACCTCGTCGTCATCCGCTCCACCTGGGACTACAGCTGGCGTGCGGACGAGTTCACGGCCTGGGCGCAGAAGGTCGCCGCCGTGACCCGGCTGGCCAATCCGGCCGCGGTGGTGCGGTGGAACGCCGACAAGCGGTACCTGGGGGAGCTGGCGGCGGCCGGGGTGCCGACCGTGCCGACGCGGTACTTCGCGCCCGGCGAGCCGGCCGAGCTGCCGGCCGGGGGCGAATACGTGATCAAGCCCGCCTCGGGCGCCGGCGCCCGCTATGCCGCCCGCTACACCCCCGACGCCCACGAGACGGCCGTACGCCATCTCGCGCGGCTGCACGCCGAGGGACTGACGGCGATGGTGCAGCCGTATGTGCGCGCCATCGACACCGGCGGTGAGCGGGCCCTGCAGTTCTTCGGAGGCCGCCTCCTGCACGCCAGCCGCAAGCGGGCCGTGCTGGCCCCGGGCACCGCTTTCGACGCGGAGAAGGTCGCCCACCCGGGGCTGGAGCCCTGGACGCCGAGCCCGGCCGAACTGGCCGTCGCCGAGAGCGCTCTGGCCGCCCTGCCCGGCGCGCCCGAGCTGCTCTACGCCCGGGTCGACCTCGTGGACGGCGACGACGGGCGGCCGCAGGTGATGGAGTTGGAACTGGTCGAGCCGAACCTCTTCCTGTTCCTGCACCCGGAGTCGACGCCGAAGGTCGTGACGGCGATCCTGGCGGCCGCCGCCCGCTGACCGTCCGCCGTCGTCAGACCGTCTTCGTCAGACCGCTGACCGCTGACCGCTGACCGCTGACCGCTGACCGCTGACCGTGGCCGCTGCCCGGGCCCGCGACCCGGGCGTCGTCCGTCGGCTACTCCCTGGTCGCCGTCCGCTGGAGCAGGCCCCAGGTGAACTCGGCGACGACCTCCCGGCGCACGCCCCGTCGGTCCGGCGCCGTGAAGGCCAGCCCCCAGCGGTTGGGGGCGGTGCCCTCCAGGGGACGGGCCGGGGCGAAGGCGAGGGCGGCCTCGTCGATGGTGCAGGACCAGGGAGTCAGGTCGTCGAGGCTCTCCAGGAACGGCGGCCGGGCTCCCGGGGCGCGCACCAGCCACTCGTTCCAGACGGCGCCGGTCGGGGCGAGCAGCACCTCGAAACGCAGGTCGGGCCAGAGGGAGACCGGCCACAGCCAGGCCTCGCAGTCGAGATCGCCGACCCGGCGGGCGATTCTCGACTCGGGTTCGCCGAGGACCGAGCGGTAGCGGGCGAGCGTCCCCCTGGTGTGCGGGGAGTGGACCATTGCCTGCCAACGTTTGTTGGCCTCTCTCATCTGCGTCAGGGAGACGCCCAGGTCATGGCGGGCGTCCTCCACCAGATCCGGGTTGTGGTCGGCCATGCGGCGCAGCAGGACCAACTGGAAATCGAGGGCCGTGAACGAGCCGGCGAGGCGTTTCTGGGTCGGCATGCGTCCCATCCTGGCCCACGACGGGTACCGTCCGGGGCCACCGTGCGTTTCCCGGCCATTGCCCGGCGCAACGGCGTATGACAGCCTGTGTTCGTCATGCCGATCGCCTGTTGATATCTCGAACACAGGCACCGACCATCGATTAAGGGAGGGGGCCGGTCGTGGGACGCCTCGTACCTGCCGTGACCCGAGCTCTCGACATCCTCGAGCTCTTCCTCGACGGGGACGGTTCGCTCTCCGCCCCCGACATCGTGCGCAAGCTCCAGCTTCCGCGCACCACCGTGCACGAACTGGTGACCACGCTCTCCGCGCGGTCGTACATCGTGCCCGTCCCCGGACAACCCGGACGGTACCGCCTCGGAGTGCGTCCGTACCAGCTCGGCAGCCGCTATGCCGAGCAGCTCGACCTCGCCGCCGAGGGTCAGCAGGTCGCCCGCACCGTCGCCGAAACGTGTGACGAGACGGTCCACGTGGCGATCCTGGAGGGCACGGACGTCATCTACATCGCCAAGGTCGACTCCACGCACGCGGTCCGGATGGTCTCGGCCGCGGGCCGGCGCCTCCCGGCCCACTGCACCTCCGTCGGCAAGATGCTGCTGGCCTCGCTGCCCGAGCCGGAGCTCAGCGCACGCGTCCCCGACGACGCCGACCTCGTGCGGATGACCCCGAACAGCATCACCGAGCCCGGTGCGCTGCGCGAGGCCCTGGCCGAGATCCGGGAGCGGGGCGTCGCGGTCGAGAGCCGCGAGTCCAACCCGGACGTCAGCTGTGTGGCGGCGCCGGTGCGCGACCGCACGGGCCAGGTGGTCGCCGCGCTGTCCATCTCGGTCCCCATGATCCGCTGGAGCGACGACCGCCGCGTGGAGCTGGAGCAGCTCGCCGCGAAGGGCGCGGCCGAACTGTCCGAACTGCTGGGATACCGGAGCGTGGCATGAGGACGTCGTACGAGGTGGCCGTCCGGGCCGAGGCGACCCTCGGCGAGGGGCCGACCTGGGACCCGGCCACCGGCCGGCTGCTCTGGATCGACATACTCGGCTCCCGCCTGCACGCCTACGACCCCGCCACCGGCCGCCGCACGGTGCGGGCGACCGACCAGCACGTGGGCGCGGCCAAGCCCCGGGCGGGCGGCGGCCTCGTCCTCAACCTCCGCGACGGGGTGGGCCTGCTCGACCCCGACGACAGCTTCCGCTGGCTTCGCCACGAGCCGGTCCCCGGCCGTCGCGCCAACGACGCGGCGGTGGCGCCCGACGGTTCCCTCTGGGCCGGCACCATGCGCTACGACGAGGCCCCCGGGGGAGGCACGCTGTCCCGGCTCGCCGGCGACGGCTCGGCCGAGCTGGTCCTCGACGACGTGGCGGTGAGCAACGGCACGGGCTGGAGCCCCGACGGCACGCTGATGTACTACATCGACTCGCCGACGCGCCGGGTCGACGTCTTCGACTGCTCGGCGGACGGCCGGGTGAGCGGCCGCCGCCCCTTCGTCCGTGTCGAGGACGGCGCCGGATTCCCCGACGGCCTCACCGTGGACGCCGACGGCTGCGTGTGGGTGGCCCTGTGGGACGGGGGAGCGGTACGGCGGTACACCCCGGCCGGCGAACTGGACCGGGTGATCGCGCTGCCGACCCCGAGGGTCACCGCGTGCGCCTTCGGCGGCGCCGGCCTGACGGACCTGTACGTCACCACGGCCCGGGTCGGCCTGACGGCCCCGCACCCGGTGGCCGGCTCGCTCCTGGTGATCGCGGACGCCGGCAAGGGCCTGCCCCAGCCGGCCTTCGCCGGCTGACGACCGGCCGCGCCCACCGCGCCCACCGCGTCGACGCGGCCCCGGCCGCTACCCCAGGCCCGCTCGCAGGCCCGCCCGTTCGAGCTCGGAAGGGGTCAGCGGCGGACCGGTCAGGGGCCGTTTGAGGGGGCCGGCGGTGGCGGCCAGCAGGACCGTCGGGGTCAGCAGGACCTGCGGGCCCCGCTCCAGCGACGTCACGTCGGTCACCCGGCGCGCGATCCGGCCGCTGCCGGTGGCCGTGAGCATGAGACGGCCCACGTACGCGGCCAGCAGCCGGTCGCGGAGCGTGGGGCCGTTCTCCGTCGCGCCCGGATAGAACACGTCCTGGCCGACGGCGAGGTCCCAGGCGGCGCCGGCCGGGCGGGCCACCGCCCGCTGCACGCGACGGGACAGTCCGGTCGAGCCCCAGCCGTGCCGCCGGACGGACTCCCGCAACGCCACCGCGCTCTGGGCGGCGACCGCGAGACCGTGGCCGTAGAGCGGGTTGTACGCGGCCAGCGCGTCGCCGAGGACGGCGAAGTTCTCCGGCCAGGCCGCCATCCGCTCGTAGTAGCTGCGCCGGTTGACGGTGGCCCGGGTGTACGACACGTCGGACAGCGGCTCGGCCCGTTCGAGCAGCTCGCCGATGACCGGGTGGCGCAGCTCCTCGCGGGCGAAGCGGACGAAGTCGTCGTTCTCGGCGGTCGGTTCGCCGCCCCGCGTGCCGTTGAGGGTCACGATCCAGCGGCCGTCCTCGATGGGCAGCAGAAACCCCGCCCGGCCCGGACGGCCGTCCCGGACGTCGGGCTGCACGTTGACGATCGGATACCCGGAACGGGCCTGCTCGGGCGCCAGATAGAGCCGGCTCGCGTAGGCCAGCCCCGAGTCCACCTCGCGCCGCTCCACCGCGGGCAGGCCGAGGGCCTGGAGCCACCGGGCCGCCCGCGAACCCCGCCCGGTCGCGTCGACCACCAAGGCGGCCGGGACGATCCGCTCCGAACCGGCTCCCGAACCGGATCCCGAGCCGTCCCCTCCGCCCGTCCCGCCCCGCGTCCGTACCCGTACTCCCGTGACGGCCCCGGCGTCCCCGACCAGCCCCGTCGCCTCGGCCCCGGAGAGCAGTTCGATCCGCTCGTCGGCGAGGACCCGGGCGCGGATCGTCGCGTCGAGCAGATCGCGTCCGGCCAGGATCACGTGGTGGGACTCGGGCCAGCGGCGGAACCAGCCCCGCGGGCCCATGACGACCATGTCCGTGGTGACCGGCGACCTGCGCGCGCCGGCGTCCCGCAGGGCCTCGGTGACGCCCGGCAGCAGTTCCTCCACCGCCCGCACTCCGCCCGACCACAGCATGTGGGCGTGGCGCGCCTGGGGCAGACCCCTGCGGGGCGCGGGCCCGTCGGGCAGCACGTCCCGCTCGATCACGACGACCCGGTCGGCGAAACCGCTCAGGGCGCGTGCGGCGAGCATGCCCGCATGGGATCCCCCCAGTACTACGGCGGTTCTGGCGGGGTTGGAGGGCTCACTCATGCGTGGACATGCTCTCTGCCGGGGCGGCCGCGTGGGTGCGGACCGCCTGGAGGTCGACGGGGTGGCGAAGGACGCGGGACACGGCCTGGATCTCCCGCAGGAGGTAGGTGGTGTCCGGGCCGGAGGAGGAAGGGCCGGAGGAGGCGGCGGCGGGGGAGGCCGTCGTAGCGGGGGAGGCGGTCCGGGCGTCGGCCCGCGGGGGCGTCGGGGCTTCCGGCGCTCCCGGGCCGCGCCGCGAACGCTCCCTCGCCTCCACGGCGTCCAGCAGCGCGACGCCCGCCGCCAGGGCCTGCGCCCGGCCGCGTTCGAAGCCGAGGGCGACAGCGGCGTCGTAGGACCGGGCGCGCAGGCCGTCGTCCAGATGGCGGGCCAGTTGCAGGAGCGCGTCGCGGATGAACGTCTCGCGGCGGATCAGCCGCAGTTCGGGGGTGGCGCGCAGGTCGAACGGCTCGCGTCCGCCGGTGACGGTCCGCATCAGCCGGGACAGCGGCTTCAGGCTCCGGTGCCGGCGGCGGACCCGCCAGCGCTCCTGCAGATACTGGCCGGCGTGCGGCACGATGAAGCCGATCGCGACGAGCGTGGCGGCGATGCAGGCCGCCGACGGCGCGATGCTCGTGTTCAGCCAGTCCAGGTCGTGCCCGGTCCAACGGGCCGCGACGGCCGTCAGTTTGGCCGCGCTGAACAGCAGGTTGGTCACATAGCCGGCCCCCAGGAAGCGCAGCCCCCAGCGCAGCCAGGCGTCGAGGCCCTCGGTGCGGCTCCAGTTCCACACCAGCCGGGCGGTGACCGAGCAGGCCACCGTGTGCGCGAGCAGGTAGAGCAGGATCTCCTCGCGCATGTAGGGCGTGTTGGCGTAGTACGTGTCGAGGTCCCGGATCCGCTCCACGGGCACGTCGGCCAGCGCGAAGAGCACCCACAGGGCGACCACCACGCCCGCGTAGACGGAGACCACCCACCGTGTCGCGCGCCGGGTCTGGGCCGAGCGCTCCGTACGGCCGTTGCGCCAGGCGATGATCAGCAGCAGCCAGGACGCGGACAGTGCGGTGAGCAGGGAGTACACCCAGGGCGCGGCGATGTTCGGCACGCCGGTGACCCGGTTGGTCCAGGCGATGGTCTTCGGGGCCGCGAACACGAACACCGCGCAGGCGAACACCAGCAGACCGCCGACGGCGCGCAGCAGCGGGTCCCGCCAGAGCTTGAGGATGCTGGGGAGCTTGATGGCGAGGGCCGCGCCGAGGACCGCGGTGGGCAGCCAGAACGAGATGTACAGCCCGTGGTTCACCGCGCGGTACCCCGGCGTCCCCGGTAGCCCAGCGTGCGCTGGACCGCGGCGGTCTCCGCGCCCGGTCCGGGGGCCGCCGCCGGACCGGGCGGCCCGGAGTCGGACAGATAGCGCCGGAACCGGGCCGCGAGGCGGTGGCCGAAGTCGTCGGCCTCGGCCTCGTCGTCCTCGCGGGAGCCGTTGCGGGCGGCGACGGCCAGCGCGACGGAGTCCCAGCCGGGCCGGTCGGCCAGCACGCCCGCCGCCACCGTGCCGACGCCGTGATGGTGATGGCGGTGCCCGGCGTGCAGATGCCACAGCTCATGACCGAGGATGACCAACTGTTGTACGGCCTCGGCGCGTTCCTCCACGATCACCAGGTCGAACTCCTGGAACTCCACCCACAGGCCGGTGACTTCGATCTCGTCGGGGAACCGCTCGAACCGCACCTCGACGGGCCGGCCGCCACGCCGTGCGGACATCTCCTCGCAGAGCGCCCGGCACACGTCCCGCACCCCGGACGGGCGACTCGGTCGCGCCCGCAGCGCGGCGGAGAGATCGCCGGTCAGCTCGCGCATGGTTGGTCCGGTCCGCGTGCGCCACAGTGCCGAGGCGATCCGGGCCGCCTTCCCGCGCGCGCCCGCGATGTCCATCCGCTCCCCCTTCTCCACCGCCCGGCGGCAGCCTGTTCGAGCCTACGCGGCCGGTTGTGCTCACGTCACGAGAAGCGGGGACGGGGACCGCGACAGAAAGCGCTGTCAGGGATCGCGTCAAAACCATTGACGGGCAGGCGCGTTGATTTTACGGTCCCGTTCGAAGTGACGAGCATGATTCGATATACCGAACCTTGCTCACGGGACCGGCCGGAGCGCGGAGAACGGCAGGCCCACTGGACCGCCAGGAGCGCGGAGAACGGCAGGAGCACGAAAACCGGCGCGCGGGCCGGTGTGGCCGGGCGCCGGAGTCCACGCACCGGGCCCGCAGAGGAACCCGCAGCGCAAACCGAGACCCGAAAGGCCACGATGAGCACCGCCCGTTTCACTCTCGACCCCGCCTTCACCACAGGCGAGGTGAACCCCCGTCTCTTCGGCTCCTTCGTCGAACACCTCGGCCGTTGCGTCTACACGGGCGTCTTCGAGCCCGGCCATCCCGCTGCCGACGCCGAGGGCGTCCGCACGGACGTCCTGGACCTCGTGCGGGAACTCGGCGTCACGGCCGTCCGCTATCCGGGCGGCAACTTCGTCTCCGGCTACCGGTGGGAGGACTCGGTCGGTCCCGTGGCGGACCGGCCCCACCGCCTCGACCTGGCCTGGCACTCGACGGAGACGAACCGCTTCGGCCTCTCCGAGTTCATCGGCTTCCTCAGGAAGATCGGGCCGCACGCCGAGCCGATGATGGCCGTCAACCTCGGCACGCGCGGAGTCGCCGAGGCGCTCGCACTCCAGGAGTACGCCAACCACCTGGAGGGCACCGCCCTCTCCGACCTCCGTGTCGGCCACGGCGACAAGGACCCCTTCGGCATCAGGCTGTGGTGCCTGGGCAACGAGATGGACGGCCCCTGGCAGACCGGCCACAAGACGGCCGAGGAGTACGGCCGTCTCGCCGCCGAGACCGCCCGGGCCATGCGCCAGCTCGACCCCGGCGTGGAGCTCGTCGTCTGCGGTTCCTCCAGCCAGTCCATGCCGACGTTCGCCGAGTGGGAGGCGACGGTCCTGCAGGAGACGTACGACCTCGTCGACCACATCTCGCTGCACGCCTACTACTGGCCCGAGGACGGTGACGTCGACTCCTTCCTCGCGTCCGCCGTCGACATGGAGGCGTTCATCGAGAACGTGGTGGCCACCGCCGACCACGTGGGCGCGCGGCTGAAGTCGAAGAAGCGGATCAGCCTCTCCTTCGACGAGTGGAACGTCTGGTACCTGCCCGAGTGGGAGGAGCACGCCAAGGGCATCGACCAGGCCGACTGGCCGCAGGCCCCGCGTCTGCTGGAGGACTGCTACAGCGTCACCGACGCCGTCGTCTTCGGCTCCCTGCTGATCGCGCTGCTGCGGCACGCCGACCGGGTCGCCGTCGCCTGTCTCGCCCAGCTCGTCAACGTCATCGCGCCGATCATGACCGAGCCCGGCGGCCCGGCCTGGCGGCAGACGACGTTCTTCCCGTTCGCCCAGGCCGCCCGGTACGGCCGCGGCCAGGTCCTCGACGTCCGGGTGGACTCGCCGACGTACCGGACGCGCAAGTACGGCGAGGCGGACCTCCTGCACGCGACGGCGGTCCGCGCCGAGGACGGGTCGGTCACCGTCTTCGCCGTCAACCGCGGCCGTACCGAGGCGCTTCCCCTCCAGGTCCGCCTGGGCAGCCTCGGCCTGACGTCGGTCGTGGAGCACAGCGTGCTCGCGGACGCCGACCCGGACGCCCGCAACACCCTCGCCGACCCCGAGCGGGTCGCCCCGCACCCGGCCGAGGGCACGACGCTGACGGACGGCACGCTGACGGCGACGCTGGAGCCGCTGTCCTGGAACGTGATCAGGCTGGCCTAGCCGGTGCTCGTGCGGCGGGGCCGCCCGGCCGCTGACCCCACAATGGGTCCATGAGGATCTCGGCGAGGGCGGACTACGCGGTGCGGGCGGTGCTGGAACTGGCCGTGCGGCAGGGCGGCGGCGACCCCGTCAAGGCGGAGTCGATCGCCGCCGTGCAGGACATCCCGCACAAGTTCCTGGAGGGGATCCTCGGCGATCTGCGGCGCGGCGGGATCGTCGACAGCAGGCGCGGCGGCGGGGGCGGTTACCGGCTGGCCCGGGACCCCGCGGCGATCACGGTCGCGGACGTGATCAGGACGGTGGACGGTCCGATCGTGTCGGTGCGCGGCGAACGCCCGACGGGGCTGACGTACACGGGGTCGGCGCAGCCCCTGCTGCCGGTGTGGATCGCGCTGCGGGCCAATGTGCGCCGGATCCTGGAGGGCGTCACCATCGCGGACATCGCGGCGGACGCGCTGCCGGCCCCGGTGAAGGAGCTGTCGGAGGAGCCCGCCGCCTGGGAGAACCCGTGACCGGTGGGCGAGGGGATCCGGCGGGCGCGGTCCACGGGGTGTGAACGGGCCGGGGTGAATGGCCGGAGTTCCACCTGGGCGTGCCCCAGCGGTCTCCCTACGATGCGATCGCCCCGGTTCTTCACAGCAACTTCATTGATCCTTCACATGGTTGCTGTGCGGAGCCGGCCGCATCCACCCCCCACCGATCCGAACGAAGGGGAGAGACCATGGCTAGTGGGCTGCTCCTGGGCGGCGCTGTCGCCGCTCTCGTCACCGCCGCCATACCCGCGCACAACCCGTCCCCGGGGTTCGTCGACCCGCCCCCGGACAAGATCGTCATCAATGTGGCCACGGTGAACGGCTCGGGCTGCCGCCCGGGCTCGGCGGCTGTCGCCGTCTCCGAGGACAACACCGCCTTCACCGTGACCTACAGCGAGTACCTCGCACAGGTCGGCGGCAACTCCGACCCGACCGCGTTCCGCAAGAACTGCCAGCTGAGCCTGATCGTCCACGTCCCCTCGGGCTTCACCTACGCCATCGCCAGCGCGGACTACCGGGGCTTCGCCTCGCTGCAGTCCGGGGCCAACGGTGTGCAGCGGGCCTCGTACTACTTCCAGGGCTCGTCGCAGACGGTGTTCAAGAACCACACCTTCAACGGCGCGCTCAACGACAACTGGCAGGCCACGGACACCACCGACTGGGCCAACCTGGTCTACGCGCCCTGCGGAGTCCAGCGCAACTTCAACATCAACACCGAGCTGCGGGTCAACGCGGGCTCGTCCTCCGCGTCCAAGGTCAGCTTCATGACGATGGACTCGACGGACGGCGACATCAGCACCGTCTACCACATGGCCTGGAAGGAATGCCCGGGCAAGTGAACCGGTCCCGGCCCTGAGGCCGCCCGGCTCCTCCGGCGCACCGGAGGAGCCGGGCGCGATCACGTGCGGCAGATCAGCGCTCCACGCCGAGCGTCAGCGTGCCCGTGTATCCGGACGACGTCGAACCGCCCAGGGCGGTCAGGGTCAGGAGGCCGGACGCGGCGCCTCCGTCGTCGTAGATCGAATCCTGGGCGAGGGTGGTGCGGGCGACCCTGTTGGCCGAGTAGGGGGAGACCTTCGCGACGGCGGCGGTGACCCTCTCGTCGAAGAAGAGCTGGCCGGTGTGGAGTTCCCGGCCGCCGGTGAAGCGGCCGTCGGAGGTGACGGTGACGCCGGTGTGCACCTTGACGTGGACGTGGATGCAGCGGCCCCGGTACCAGCCCGGGTAGATCGTGGTGATCGACGCGACGCCGCCGGAGTCGGTGAGGACCGCGCCGCGCAGGAAGGTGCCGTCGTCCGTCTCGCTGTGGCCGTTGGCGCCGACGAAGCCGGAGTACTCGCCGAGGGCGTCGGCATGCCAGATCTCGACCAGCGCGTTGCCGATCGGGACGCAGCTGGCGTCGTCGACGACCGTGAGGGCCAGCTTCAGCGGGACGCCCGCCTTGCCCTCGGTGACGTCGGCGCGGACGTACTGTCCGTCGAGGTGATAGGGGCCTTCGGTCATCTCCTTGGTGAGGGTGCAGACGGCCGTGGCGGCGACGGGAGCGGTGTCGGTCACGGTGTCGTCGGGGACCTCGGGCGGGGCGGCGGCGCCTACGGCCAGGGCGGCCGCGGTCGCGCCGGTGGCGAGGAGTACGGTTCGGCGCGCTATGGGGGTGCGCGCATCTGGAGTGTCTGTCATGGACACGGCACCCTAGGGGCGGTTCCTGTCGGCACACTGTCAGCCAGGCAAAGTCCCGGCCCGTCAAGGCCCTTGCCGGACAGGGGAAGACGCCCGGCCGCACGGATGATCGTCGTGCGGCACGACCGAGGCCTGGGCGCCCGACATCTCGTACCGGGGCGGCAAGCACCTGCTGTACTACGCGGTCTCCACCTTCGGGCCCGACAACTCGGCGCTCCACCTGGCCACTTCGCCTTCGGGCCTGCCCGGCTCCTGCGCCGACCGCTGCCCCTCGGCCGGCAAGCAGCTCTCCCCCGACACCGCCCGGCGCACGATCGCCGCCCGCCCCGCCGGGACCAGGGCCATCGAGGCGCCCCACGTCGTGAAGCGCACCGACGCCGACCTGATCGCCTGCCACTACTACGACGGCAACGACGACGGCACACCCAGGCCGGGCGTCAACCTCCTGAACCGGAGCAGCGGACGGCCCGTCGCCCATTGACCCCCGCGGGCCACGCCGCCCCCCGGCGGCGTCGGACCACGGGACCTCACCGGCGAGCCGGCCAGGGCTCGTCCCGCCCCGGCCGCGGGGAAGCCCGGTGAGCGGCTAGCCCGCCTGGCCCATCCCGGCCGCGTTCGGCCAGCTCTGGGCGTTGGGCCAGCCGGTGGCCGGCGCCGGGGAGAGGCCGTTGGTGCCCCGGACCTGGGCGGCGGTGAGGCCGCCGCGGGCCGGGACGCCGGGCGGGGTCGGGCCCATCGGCGGCGCCATCGCAGGGGCCATGGGGGGAGCCATGGCGGGCGACATCGGGGGAGCCATGGCCGGGGACATGGGGGGAGCCATGGCCGGGGCCATCGGGGACGCCATGGCCGGGGACATGGCCGCCGGGGACATGGCCGCCGGGGACATGGCGGCGGGGGACATGGCTGCCGGGGCCATCGCCGCCGGGGCCATCGCCGCCGCCGGCGCCATCGGCGGGGCCGGGGCGGGGGAGGGCGTGGGGAGCGGGGTGGGGGTGGGAAGCGGGAGGGGAGCGGGCGGCGGGGGAGCGGGGTGGGGGTGGGAAGCGGGAGGGGAGCGGGCGGCG
>NZ_MJAJ01000087.1 GCF_001746365.1 Streptomyces sp. LUP30 | reverse complement strand
GCCTCCTTCCTCGTCATCGCCGCCTCCTCCGCCCCCACCCCGGGCGCCGACGGAATCGGCGACGCCTACTTCCCGCAGCTCGGCAACGGCGGCTTCGACGCCCGCCATTACGACCTCGCCCTCGCCTACGACCCCGGCACCGGCACCGGCCGTCTCGGGCTCGCCGGTCACGTCGTCACGGGCGTCGCCGCCCGTCCCCGCACCGACGACCGATCCCACGTGGGCGTCGCCGCCCGCACCGGCCTCGGCGTCCGAGCCGGCCGGACCGGCGACCTCGGCACCGGGTCCGGCCCCGGTGGCGCCGTCGGTGTCGGCCGTGGCTCCGCCGGCGGCAGCGCGAGCGCCCATGGCGTCGGAGCCGGCGTCGGAGTCCGACTTCGCGTCGGTCTGCGCCTCAGGGGCCCCCGGGTCGGCCCCGGGCGCGCTCTCCGCGGAGGCCCCCTCAAGGGCCGGTGCGGTGGCGGGCGCCGGCTGTCCCGGGTCCGCGACCGGGGTGCCGGAGGCGGATTCGCCGGAAACCGGCCCGTCCGTGACCGGTGCCGGCCGGGCGGAGGCCGGTCGGGTGGGCTCCGGTTCGCCGTCGTTCGTCCGCGGGGACATGCCCTCTCCTAGGTCGCCTGGGGTGGTTCCGTCTGCTCGCATGGGGCGGCGCGGCCCGCGCCGTGGGGGATGAGTACGCGGGCCGCGCCAGTCGGTGGGACAGGGCCGGGGAGCGCAGGATTCTCCCCGGCCCGTTCAGGGGGAGGGCCTAGTAGGCCCGCCGCCGGCCTCGCCACCACATCAGGCCGCCGCCGATGAGGAGGATGCCCGCCGCACCGGCGCCCGCGGAGGACGCGATCAACGTGGTGTTGTCGTCCGAGCCGGTGAGGGCGTCACCGAGCTGGCTCTTGACGTCGGCGCCGCTCTTGGCGATCGCGCCGCGCGACCCCTCGGTCGGCAGGGCGATGTAGGGGAAGTACTTCTCGAAGCTCTTGTCGTTCTTGTCGACCGCGTCGCCCAGATCGTTCTTGGAGCCGACCAGTTCGCCCTCGACGACCTGCAGCGAGGCGTCGATCACGTCGTCGGTGAGGCGACGGCCGTTCGGGAAGCCCGCGTTGTCGCCGTCCAGGACGCCGAGCCGCTTGGGGCTGGCGGTCGGCTTGATCGAGGTGTTGAGGCGCAGCTCCTCCGACGGCGTCACGTACGGGGGCTGGTTGAGGCCCTTGACGCCCTTGAGGAACACGTCGACGAGGTCGTTGCGCGGCTCGGCCGGCGCCTTGATCTTGTAGATCCCCTCGATGAGCTTGGGCAGCTCGGGGTTGGTGACGTTCTTCAGGAACTGGCCGTCGTCCTTGGGCTTGGACGCGTTGAACTTGTCCTTGTCCTTGATCGGGTTGACGACCTCGTTGACCAGCGGGTTGCCCAGCCGCGAGACCTGCGTGTAGTAGCCCTGGGCGTTCTGGCGCTGGGTGGTCGACCAGATGCCGACGATCGGCTGGTGCTTCGACTCGGCGATCAGGTCGTTCGGCACCTGGAGGGCGATCGTGTTGACGTTGTAGCCCTTGAGCGTGTCGTTGCCGACCTCGGAGAGGTTGCCGCCGTACAGCAGATCGAAGACGCGCAGGTCGGCGAAGAACGGGTCGTCGGCCTGGCCGGCGAACGTCTTGGAGCCGTTGGACAGCTTGTAGATCGCCTGGTCACGCAGCTTCGAGTAATGCGGCATCGAGGCCTTGCCCACGTTGGACGGGGCCACCGGCACGTCGTCCGCGAGCTTGGTCTGGTGCTCGACCTTGCCCTTCTTGAGCTTGATCAGCTCCAGGTCGTAGGACTGCGTGACGTTCAGGTCGGGGTCGTACAGGCTGTCGACCACGCCGGTGTTGTAGAGGAACGACTTCCGGTTCTTGACGTTCGTCTTGAAGGTGTAGCGGAAGATCAGGTCTTCCTTGGCGTCGCCGTCGCTGTCGATGCGGACGTCGTACTGGGCGTCCTCGGCGAACTGGTAGAAGTTCGGGCCTCCACCGGGCTCCTCGAAGGGGATGACGTTCGCGATGATGGTCGTCGTGTCCGGGTGGTCCGGGCTGACGAACGCGTAGAGGTCCGTGTTGTCGTACTGCGGGGTGCCCGAGATGAGAGGAGCCTCACGGTGGCTGGAGGCGTAGGCGGCCCCCGGGGCCAGCGCGGCGGCGCCGGCGGCTGCGAGCCCCCCGGCGGCCAACGCACCGCATATGAGGGTCGCGACGCTCCTGCGTCCGTTGCCGCTCCTGGAGAAAGCTGTCATGCCGTCCGTCCTCTGTGCCAAGTTGCCTGACGGACAGTGATACGGAACGGAGGGCGGGTTCGGATTGGTCAGGAACGAAAAACTTTTTCTTTCCTGCTCACCCGCGTTTTCGCCTCTCCGATCCGTACCCATCCACCGGAGGTGTGTTCGTTTGCGGATGCCTGGTGTGACGGGGCGGCCCGGGTGCGGCGGTCGCAGGGAGGGGGACGGCATGGAGGCGGACGAGCTTCTGGTGCTCGTGGCGAGGGGCGACCAGCGGGCGTTCGAACGGCTCTACGCCCTCGTCTCCGGGCCGGTGTTCGGGCTCGTGCGCCGCGTCGTCCGGGATCCCGCACAGTCCGAGGAGGTCGCCCAGGAGGTGCTCCTGGAGGCCTGGCGCTCGGCCGGCCGCTTCGACCCGAACCGGGGCAGCGCCCTCTCCTGGATCCTCACCCTCGCCCACCGCCGCGCAGTCGACCGGGTGCGCAGCGCCCGCGCGGCCGTCGACCGCGAGCAGCGCGAGGCCTCGCGCTACCACGACCCCGCCTTCGACCAGGTCGCGGAGGAGGTCGAGGCGGGCCTGGAACGCCAGTTGGTCCGACGCTGCCTGAACCGGCTGACGGCCCTTCAGCGCCAGTCCGTCACCCTCGCCTACTACGACGGTTACACGTACCGTGAGGTGGCCGACCGGCTCTCGTTGCCGCTCGGCACGGTGAAGACACGGATGCGTGACGGACTCACGCGGCTGCGCGACTGCCTGGGAGGCGCCGCATGAGTCTGCTCGGCCTGTTCCGCCGCGGGGATCTGCACTCCCTGGCCGCCCCCTACGCGCTCGACGCCCTCGAAACCGACGAGCGCCGCCGCTTCGAACAGCATCTCAAGGGCTGCGACCGCTGCTCGGCCGAAGTGCGGGCGCTGGCCGAGGACGCCGTCCGGCTGGCCTGGTCGACGGCCGCCACGCCGCCCCCCGCGATGCGCGAGCGGGTGCTGGCCGCGGTGCAGAGAACCCCGCAGGAGGCGCCGCGCGCGCCGGTGCGGGAGCATGCGCCGCAACTGCCCCCGCACGTCTGGGGCGTGCAGCCGCCGCCTCGACGCTCCGGGGGCACCTCCCACGCGTCCGGTCGTGGGGGAGCGCCCCGCGCGCGCCGCCCGCTCTTCGCGCCGTTGGCGACGGCCACCGCCGCCGCGGCCCTGGTGGCCGCCTCCGTCTTCGCCGTCCACGCCGGACGGACCCAGGACCGCCTGGACGCCGAGCGCGCCCAGGCGCGTGAGATCGCCCACGTTCTCGCAGCTCCCGACGCGCGGGCGGGCAACGGGAAGGACGCCCGGGGCCGAAGTATCGGAGTGATCGCTTCCGCTTCGGAGGGACAGGCGATCGTCACCTTGAGCGGATACGGCGCGTTGCCCTCCGGGCAGGTGCACCAGCTGTGGCTCATGCGCCCGAACGCGCAACCGCGCTCCCTCGGGCTCTTCGCGGGCGACACGCCCCTGGTCGCCACCGGTCTCGACAAGGCGGCGACGTCACTCGCTGTGACCGTCGAGCCGGACGGGGGATCGCCACAGCCCACTACTCAGCCGGTTGTCCAACTCACCCTGAAATCGGTTGGATTCGGAGAGTGATCGCCGAGGAGTCGTCAACCCCCTTACGGGGAAGGTGAATCACGTGAGCTCGATACATGTGTGCCTCGACGGGGCGATAGGGTTACCCTGCCCGGGCCGGGTGGACTCGTACGGGTGGGGAGTGACATGGAACAGATAACGATGCACAGCAGGGCGCGCGTCCCTGCGATCACCTGCGGGAGCAGCGCGACCAGTTCGCGCCTGGACCGCCATCTCTCGGTGCTGGCGGGTCCCGCCATACCGCAGCGGGAGACGGTCGAGGCGACCTCGCTCATGCGGGAGCTGACCGCGCGTGAGCCCTTGCGCGACCGCGACCACGGTTCCAGGACGACGCGGGCCCGGGTCAGCCGCGTCTCGCTCTTCGCGCCCCTGCGCCGACTGCGCCGCTCGCTGTTCGGCGGCAACAAGCACTGACCGTCCGGCACGTCGTCATGTACTGAGTCCCGCGCTCAGGCGGCCACACCGTCCCGGCGCAGCGCTGCGATCTCCTCGTCCGTCATCCCCACGGCACGCAGCAGCGCTTCGGTGTGCTCCCCGAGCGCGGGCACGTCACCCATCCGTGCCTCCGCCCCGCCCGGCAGTGTGATCGGGGGCAGCAGCGCTCGTAGCGGTCCGACCGGCGTCCCCACCTCCCGCCAGCGATCACGGGCCGCGAGCTGCGGATGCTCCGCCAGCTCGGGCAGATCCCGCAGGCGCGCGCACGCGATGCCCGCCTCCTCCAGCCGCGTCAGCGCCTCGTCGGTGTCCAGCGCGCCCAGTGCCTCCGCCACCAGGGCATCGGTGCGTTCCCGGTTCGTCACCCGTGCCGCGTTCGTCGCATACGCCGGATCCGTCCCCAACGAGGGCCGCCCGGCGACCTGTTCGGCCAGCCGCCGCCACTCCCGGTCGTTCTGCACCGACAGCAGCACCCGTCCGCCGTCCGCGGTGGCGTAGGCGTCGTACGGCGCGATCACCGCGTGCGCCAGGCCGGTGCGGGCCGGGGCGGCGCCGCCGTGCATCGTGTGGTGCAGGGGGTGGCCCATCCACTCCGCGAGCGATTCCAGCATCGACACCTCCACCGGGCCGCCCCGCCCGGTCGTGCCCCGGCGCACCAGCGCCGCCAGCACGCCGGAGAAGGCGTACATGGCCGCCGCGATGTCCGCGGCCGGGATCCCCGCCTTCACCGGCTGCGCGGGCGTCCCGGTCACCGACACCAGCCCGGCCTCGCACTGCACGAGCATGTCGTAGGCCCGCTTGCCGGCGTAGGGGCCGCTCGGCCCGTACCCGGAGATGTCCACCGCGACCAGCCGCGGATGCGTCGCGCACAGGGTGGCCGCGTCCAGGCCCAGCCGGGCCGCCGCACCCTGCGCGAGGTTCTGCACGAACACGTCCGCGTCGGCGACCAGCCGTCGTACGACGTCGAGCCCGCGCGGATCCTTCAGGTCCAGCGCGATGGACTCCTTGCCCCGGTTGCACCACACGAAATGCGAGGCGAGGCCGCCGGCGGCGGTGTCGTAGCCACGCGCGAAGTCGCCGCCGTCGATCCGCTCGACCTTGATCACCCGGGCGCCGAGGTCGGCGAGCTGCCGGGTCGCGAACGGCGCCGCGACGGCCTGCTCGACGGCGACGACGGTGAGCCCCTCCAGGGGCAGGGGCTGGGGCTGGGGCGTGGGCTGCGGCAGGGGCTGGTCCATGCAGGGGATCATGTCCCCTGACCGGGGCCCTTGTCAGCCGGGGCCGCCCTCGCCCCGCGCGCGACGCCGCACGGCGAGCGGCGCAACACCGTGATCGAGGCCGGCCCGAGGGGCCCACGGTGCACGGCTCCCCCGGTGCACGGCGGCCCCGGCACCGGCGACCCCGCCTCACAGCAGGGCGAACTGGCCCTCCGGGCCCTCTTCGTGGTGGTCCAGCACGGTCGCCGGGCGGCGCGCGGAGTCCGGGACCGGCAGCACGCCCGCCGTGCGCAGCTCCGCCGTGCTGACCGTGTCGGTCACCTCCCACTCCGCCCGTCGGCCGCGGACCTCGGCCAGCAGCGTCAACACCGTGATGAGCTCCAGGAGTTCGGACGTCCACGTCTGCTGCCAGGTGGCCGGGCGGATCGCCGCGAGAGCGCCCGGCCCGGTGCTCTGCGCCGTCCGCGCCGCGAACCACCGCTCCAGCACCCGGGCCCCGCCCGCCTCGAAGTCCCAGGCCTCCGGCGGGACGGGGGAGATCCGGCCCTCGTCGAGGTGGAGGGTCTCCGCGTCGCGGTCGTAGTGAAGGGTCAGGGGCCGGGCCGGGAGCGGGGCGCGGACGTAGGGCCGGCGGCCGCCCGGGAGCCGGGGCCGCTCGCCGTCGCGGCGCAGCAGCCAGAGCGCGCGCCGGCCCCACTCCACGCCCTCGGCCCAGAGCCCGGGGTCGCGGGTGAGCGGGACGGTGAGGTCGGGTCGGACGGCGGTCAGCATCCAGGCCAGGAAGTCCACCGGATCGGGGGAGTGGCCCAGCCGGCGCAGCAGGTCCGACAGGCCCGGCGCCAGATTGGGTTCCTCGCCGCCGGGCCGCCGGTACAGCGGCCGGACGCGACCGGGCCGCACCAGCGGGATCAGCGAGGACACGAGGAGGGGCGACTCCGGTGTCTCCACCACGAAGACCTGCCGCTCGTCCGCCACCCGCCACAACTCGGGGCGGGCCGCGTCGATCAGGCGCTGATCGGGGATCAGCCACTGTTCGTCGAAGGGCGCCGCCAGCACCCGGACCGGCTCCGGGCAGGGGCCCGAGGCGCGGACCAGCTTCTCCGTCCCGGCGGACAGGCCGGGCAGCTGTCCGACCGCCGAGTACAGGGTGCGGGAGCGCGTCGGCTCGAACAGGGCCTCGCGGTCCGCGCCTTCGGCCTTCAGCAGGGCGTCCCAGCGGGCCTTCAGGGACGTCGGGTCGGGCGCCGTCGGCCACCCCCGGCCGAGCCGCGGCGGTGCGACGGACCACGGCATCAGGTCCGCCAGCGGCGGAGCGTCGTCGTGCGTCACGCTCGGCATCGTACGACGGCTCGCAGACGGCGCGGCACGGCGCGTCACGTCGCGTCGAGCGTGACCGTGAAGGAGAAACGGTCGCCCCGGTAGTGGATGACCGCCGCGTCGAGGACCCGGCCGGCGGTGTCGTGGGTGACGCCCGTGTAGTGCAGGATCGGGCTGAGCAGCGGGACCCGGAGCAGCCGGGCCGTCTCCGGGTCCGCCAGCCGTGCCTCGACGGTGTCCGTGATCCTGCCGATGTCCGCGCCGACGACGTCCCGCAGCACCTTCGTCATGGGCCAGCGGATCAGGTCCTCGGGGTCGATGCGGGCGGCCAGTTCGGGGCGGACGTAGTTGCGGGCGTGGTTGGTGGGCTCGCCCGTCTCCTCGTCGCTCCTGAGACGGTGGTAGGCCGCCACCTCGGTCAGGTCCGGGAAGTGCTCGGCCACCTCGGCGGGGACGGCCGTGCTGCCGTGCTCCAGGAGCTCGGTCGTCATGCCGGACTGCTGGGCCACGATCGCGTCGACCGAGCCCAGCAGCCGCACCGGGGCCCCGCGCCGCGCGGTGGGCTCGATGAAGGTGCCCCGGCGTCGGTGCCGGGTGATCAGCCCCTCGTCCTCCAGCTCCTTCAGCGCCTGCCGCATGGTCAGCACGCTCACCCCGTAGTGCCCGGCCAGCTGCTCCTCGGTGGGCAGCCGGAGCGGTTCGCGGGGCGAGCGGCCCAGTATCGAGGCGCGCAGCGACTGCGACACCTGATACCAGAGCGGCAGCTTTCGGGTGAGGACGATCGAGTCCGGGGCGAAGGAGGTCACGGGCTATCCGTACCGGTCGGCACCGTTCAGTGCAATGTGTCGTCGGAGGGCCGGAAGTGGCTTTCGAGGCCCTGCCAGACGTCGTCGTAGCGTTGTTGCAGATGGTCGGCGCGGGCCGCCTGCGGGGTGAGGACGAGCGGCCAGCGCGTCTCGAACATGAACGCCAGCCCGTCGTCGACCTTCTGCGGCTTCAGTTCGGCGGCGCCGGCACGGTCGAAGGTCTCCCGGTCCGGGCCGTGCGCCGACATCATGTTGTGCAGCGAACCGCCGCCCGGCACGAAGCCCCCCTTGCCGGCCGTCTTGGCGTCGTACGCGCCCTCGATCAGGCCCATGTACTCGCTCATGACGTTCCGGTGGAAGTACGGCGGCCGGAAGGTGTCCTCGCCGACCAGCCAGCGCGGCGCGAAGACCACGAAGTCGACGCCGGCCAGTCCGGGGGTGTCCGAGGGGGAGGTCAGCACGGTGAAGATCGACGGGTCGGGGTGGTCGTAGGAGACGGTCCCGATGACATTGAAGCGGCGCAGGTCGTAGACGTACGGCGTCAGGTTGCCGTGCCAGGCCACGACGTCGAGCGGGGAGTGGTCGTAGGTGGCGCTCCAGAGGTGGCCGCAGAACTTGTTGACGACCTCCACCGGGCCCTCGACGTCCTCGTAGGCGGCGACGGGGGCGCGGAAGTCCCTGGGGTTCGCGAGCCCGTTGGCGCCGATCGGCCCGAGGTCGGGGAGACGGAAGAGCGCGCCGTAGTTCTCGCAGACGTAACCGCGTGCGGTCGGTCCGGGCCCGCCGTCGGGCGCGGTGTCCAGCAGGTCGACGCGGAAGCGGACCCCGCGCGGGATCAGCGCCACCTCGCCCGGTTCGGCGCGCAGCAGCCCGAACTCGGTGCGCAGCAGCAGCCCGCCCTCCTCGGGGACGATCAGCAGCTCGCCGTCGGCGTTGCCGAAGACGCGGTCCATGGAGGCGTTCGCGTGGTAGAGGTGCACGGCCATGCCGGTGCGCTGGGTCGCGTCGCCGTTGCCGCCGAGGGTCCACAGACCGGCGAGGAAGTCCGTGCCGGCGGGCGGCTCGGGCAGGGGGTCCCAGCGCAGCCGGTTGGGGTCGGGGACCGTCTGGCCGAAGGGGGCGGTGCGGATCGCGCCGTCGCCGGACCGGGTGAACGCCGGGTGCGCGGCCGAGGGGCGGATCCGGTACAGCCACGAGCGGCGGTTGTGCGCGCGCGGTTCGGTGAACGCCGTGCCGCTGAGCTGCTCCGCGTACAGGCCGAGGGGCGCGCGCTGGGGGGAGTTGCGGCCCTCCGGCAGGGCGCCCGGCACCGCTTCACTGGCGTGCTCGTTGCCGAACCCGGAGAGATAGCTCAGCCCCTCGGCCGTCTTGCGTGCGTCCCCGCTGCTCATCGTGGCTCCCTTGCCGACTGATTCCTATGCATCACCGTAGGATTGCGTTTTCATGGACGCAAGAGGGCGGGGGTCCTCCTCTCGGAGGACGATCACGGCACGGCCAGAACCAGACTTCAGGGGGATCCGCGTGCCGGACCGGTGCTCTAGTGTCCCGATCATGTCGTGGACGCGCACCCTTCCCGCCGCGCTCGCGGTCTGTGGCCTGCTGCTGACCGGATCCGTGGGCTGCGGCTCCAGCGGTACGCGGGACGGGAACGCGCAGTCGCCCTCGCCCGTGGGCAAGGTGCTGGACCACACCGACGGCGACGGGCGCCACTACCGCGAGGTGGCGAGGAAGGGGGCGCCCGAGGTGGGCGTGGAGGTGCAGCCGGACGCGCACGGCGGCTGGGACGTGCGGGTGAAGCTGGCGCGTTTCCGGCTCTCGCCGACGGATGCGCCGCAGAAAGCGGTCACCGGCCGCGGCATCGCCCGGCTCTACGTCGACAGCAGGGAGGTCGCCGACCTGCGCAGCACCTCGTACCGCATCCCGGCAGGCTATCTCCCGCACGGCACGCACGAGGTCACCGTCCGCCTCTACGCCGACGATGCGACGGTGTGGGCGGTGGAGGGCAAGCCGGTGGAGGCCACGGCGGACGTCACGGCGTCGGAGCCGTCGCCCGCCCCGTCCCCGACCGGATCACCGGCGGGATCGCCGGACGTGTCGCCGGCCGGATCGCCGTCCGCTTGAGTGCATCAGGCACCTTTCTCCGTACACAGGGGCGAGGTTCACCTGGACGCGGCGGAAAGGCATCATGAGGTCCGTGCCCCACGCGACATCGCTCCGTCGTGCGCCCGTGCAGCGGCGCAGCGCCGAACGGCTGACCAGGATCCTCGACGCCTGCGCCGACCTGCTGGACGAGGTCGGCTACGACGCCCTGAGCACCCGGGCCGTGGCCGAGCGCGCCGGTGTCCCCATCGGCTCCGTCTACCGCTTCTTCGGCAACAAGCGGCAGATGGCCGACGCGCTCGCGCAGCGCAACCTCGAACGCTACGCCGAGCGCGTCACCGAGCGTCTGAAGGAGGCCGGCCAGGGGGACTGGCGGGCCGCCATGGACGCGGTGCTCGACGAGTACCTGGCCATGAAGCGCACCGCGCCCGGCTTCTCCCTCGTCGACTTCGGCAACCAGATCCCGGTCGGCGCCCGGCACGCCGAACCCAACCACCGTGTCGCCGACCGCCTCACCGACCTGCTCTCGGACTATCTCGTCCGCGCTCCCGACGACGACCTGCGCCGCACCTTCCTGATCGCCGTGGAGGCCGCCGACACCCTCGTCCACCTGGCCTTCCGGGTGGATCCGCAGGGCGACCCGAAGGTGATCGACGAGACCCGCGAGCTGCTGCGCGCGTACCTGGCGCGGACCCTGGACTGACGGCCGCGGCCGACCCCCTCCCCACGGGCCATACCGGTCGGTATGCTCACTCGGGACAGGCACTGCCGCCCCCAGGAGGACCCGTGTCCCGCACCGCCCTGCGAATCTGCCCGTTGTGCGAGGCCACCTGCGGGCTCACGCTCACCATCGAGGGGACCAAGGTCACGGGCGCCCGCGGCGACCGCGACGACGTCTTCAGCAAGGGCTTCATCTGCCCCAAGGGCGCCTCCTTCGGCGCCGTGGACGGCGATCCCGACCGGCTGCGGACCCCGCTGGTGCGCAAGGACGGGGAGCTGCGCGAGGCCACCTGGGAGGAGGCCTTCGACGCGGTGGCCGCCGGGATCCGGCCGGTCGTCGAGCGGTACGGGGCGAACTCCGTCGGAGTCGTGCTCGGCAACCCCAACGTGCACACCATGGCCGGCGCGCTCTACCCGGCGGTGCTGATCGCCGGCCTCGGCACCCGCAGCCTCTTCACCGCCTCCACGGTCGACCAGATGCCCAAGCACGTCTCCAGCGGACTGCTCTTCGGCGACGCCAACGCGATCCCCGTGCCGGACCTCGACCGCACCGACCACCTCCTGCTCATCGGCGCCAACCCCCTGGAGTCCAACGGCAGTCTGTGCACCGCCGCCGACTTCCCGGGCAAGCTCAAGGCGCTGAAGGCGCGCGGCGGCGCCCTCACGGTCATCGACCCGCGCCGCACCCGCACCGCCAAGCTCGCCGACCGGCACATCCCCGTCCGGCCGGGCACGGACGCGCTGCTCCTGGCCGCCATGACCCACGTCCTCTTCGACGAATCCCTCGTCGACCTGGGCGAGTTGGGCCCGCACGTCGAAGGCGTCGACGAACTCGTGCAGGCGGTACGGGAGTTCACCCCCGAGGCGGTCGCCGAGGCCTGCGACGTGGAAGCCGCGCTGATCCGCACCCTGGCCCGCGAGCTCGCCGCCGCCCCCACCGCCGCCGTCTACGGCCGCATCGGCAGCTGCACCGTGCCCTACGGCACCCTCGCCAGCTGGCTCGTCGACGTCCTCAACATCCTCACCGGCAACCTGGACCGGCCCGGCGGCGCGCTCTTCCCGCAGGCCGCCACCGACCGCACCCCCCGCCCGGCCGGACCCGGGCACGGCTTCCAGCTCGCGCGCTGGCACTCCCGCGTGAGCCGGCACCCCGAGGCCAAGGGCGAACTGCCGCTCTCCGCGCTCGCCGAGGAGATCGACACCGCCACCGACGAGGGCGAGCCGATCCGGGCGCTCGTCGCGGTGGCCGCCAACCCCGTCCTGTCGGCCCCCGACGGCGACCGGCTCGACAAGGCCCTCGACGCCCTCGACTTCATGGTCAGCGTCGACCCCTATCTCAACGAGACCTCGCGCCACGCCGACGTCGTACTGCCCCCGCCGCCGCCCTCGCAGAGCCCGCACCACGACTTCGCCTTCAACACCCTCGCCGTGCGCAACCAGGTCCGCTACACTCGTGCGGCCGTCCCGCTGGAGCCCGGCCGGATGGCCGAGACCGAGATCCTCGCCCGGCTGACCCTGGCCGCCACCGGCATGCACGGCGCCGACCCGGGCGCCGTGGACGACCTGGTCGTCGGGCAGACCCTCGGCAAGGCGGTCAAGGACCCGCACTCGCCCGTGCACGGCCGCGACCCGCGCGAACTCGCCGCACAGCTCACCGGCGACACCGGCCCCGAGCGCCGCCTGGACATGATGCTGCGCCTCGGCCCCTACGGCGACGGCTTCGGCGCCCGCCCGGACGGACTGGGCCTGGCCCGGCTGCTCGCCGCGCCGCACGGCATCGACCTCGGCCCGCTGCGCCCGCGGCTGCCCCAGCCGCTGAAGACCCGCAGCGGCCGGATCGAACTGCTGCCGAAGCCGATCGTCGACGACCTCCCCCGCCTTCGGGAGGGCATGCGGCAGCGCACGGACGGACTCGTCCTCGTGGGCCGCAGGCATCTGCGGTCCAACAACAGCTGGATGCACAACGTCCCCGCCCTCACCGGCGGCACCAACCGCTGCACCCTGCACATCCACCCCGAGGACGCCGAGCGGCTCGGGGTGCGCGACGGCGAGCCGGTGCGGGTGAAGGGCGCCGGGGGAGAGGTGACGGCGCCGGCCGAGCTCACCGACCAGATGCGCCAAGGCGTCGTCAGCCTGCCCCACGGCTGGGGCCACGACCGCCCCGGCACCCGTCTGAGCCATGCCGCGGCCGACCCCGGCGTCAACGTCAACCAGCTCCTCGACGGCAGCCTGCTGGACCCCCTGTCGGGCAACGCCGTCCTCAACGGAGTGCCGGTGGAAGTTGCCGCTCTCCCGGCCCGGTGAGCTGAGCAAAGCTGTGACCTGGAGTTTTGCGCTTATTGCTCGCAGGTCAACGTCTTGTTAACACCGTTTGAACGGACCTAACGTCGACCCACCGCCGACCCCCAGGTGGGATGTTCAAGGGCGAACGTTAGGTATCCACTCATGTTGACCATCCTCGGCTTCGCCATGATCGCGACCTTCCTGGTCCTGATCATGCTGAAGAAGATGTCGCCGATCGCGGCGCTCGTGCTGATCCCGGCGCTGTTCTGCGTCTTCGTCGGAAAGGGCGCCAAGCTCGGTGACTACGTCCTCGACGGCGTCACCAGCCTCGCCCCGACCGCGGCGATGCTCATGTTCGCGATCGTCTACTTCGGTGTGATGATCGATGTCGGGCTCTTCGACCCGATCGTCCGGGGCATCCTGAAGTTCTGCAAGGCCGACCCGCTCCGCATCGTCATCGGCACGGCGCTGCTCGCCGCGATCGTCTCCCTCGACGGCGACGGCTCCACCACCTTCATGATCACCGTCTCGGCGATGTACCCGCTGTACAAGCGCCTGAAGATGAGCCTCGTCGTGATGACCGGCGTCGCGGCCATGGCCAACGGCGTCATGAACACCCTGCCCTGGGGCGGCCCGACCGCCCGCGCGGCCACCGCCCTCAAGCTCGACGCCAGCGACATCTTCGTGCCGATGATCCCGGCCCTGGCCGTGGGCCTGCTCTTCGTCTTCGTCCTCGCCTACGTCCTCGGCCGCCGCGAGCGCACCCGGCTCGGCGTGCTGACCCTGGACGAGGTGCTGGTGGGGGGCCACGTCGAGCAGAAGGAGAAGGCCGAGCGGACCGAGACGGTCCTCGTGGGCGCCGGCGGCTCCGGCCCCGGAGCGACCTCCGCGCCGGCGGCGGGCTCCGGTGCGGCCGTCGACCTCGGCGACGAGGACAGCGACGAGGGCTTCCAGGGCCTCGACCCGCAACGGGCCACCCTGCGCCCCAAGTTGTACTGGTTCAACGCGCTGCTCACGGTCGGACTGCTGACCTCCATGATCATGGAGTGGCTGCCCATCCCGGTGCTGTTCCTGCTCGGCGCCGCGCTCGCCCTGACCGTCAACTTCCCGCACATCCCGGACCAGAAGGCGCGGCTCGCCGCCCACGCGGACAACGTCCTCAACGTCTCCGGGATGGTCTTCGCCGCCGCCGTCTTCACCGGCGTCCTGCAGGGCACCGGCATGGTCGACCACATGGCCACCTGGATGGTGGACGTCATCCCCGCGGGCATGGGTCCGCACATGGCGCTCGTCACCGGCGTCCTGAGCCTCCCGCTCACGTACTTCATGTCCAACGACGGCTTCTACTTCGGCGTGCTGCCGGTCCTCGCCGAGGCCGGCGCGGCCCACGGCGTCACACCGCTGGAGATGGCCCGCGCCTCGCTCGTCGGCCAGCCCCTGCACATGTCCAGCCCGCTCGTCCCGGCCGTCTACGTCCTCGTCGGCATGGCCAAGGTCGAGTTCGGCGACCACACCCGGTTCGTGGTGAAGTGGGCCGCCTGCACCTGCCTGGCCATCCTCGGCGCGGGCATCCTGTTCGGGATCATCTGACCCGGCCGTGGAGGAACTTGTGAGGCCCGGCGGGAACCGCGGCTGGCTGCTCCGTCTCGTCATCGCCTTCGGCTTCGCGCAGGGGGCGGTGTCGATGGCCCGGCCCGCCGTGTCCTACCGGGCCCTCGCGCTGGGCGCGGACGAGCGGGCGATCGGCGTCATCGCGGGCGTCTACGCCCTGTTGCCGCTCTTCGCCGCCGTGCCGCTCGGCCGGCGCACCGACCACGGCCGCTGCGCCCCCCTGCTGCCCGTCGGGGTGGTCCTGATCTCCGGCGGCTGCGTGCTGAGCGGCGTGGCCGGCTCGCTGTGGACGATGGCCCTGTGGAGCGGGGTGATGGGACTCGGCCACCTCTGCTTCGTCATCGGATCCCAGTCGCTGGTGGCACGTCAGTCCGCGCCGCACGAACAGGACCGCAACTTCGGCCACTTCACCATCGGCGCCTCCCTGGGGCAGCTGGTCGGCCCGGTGGCGGCCGGAGCGCTGATCGACGGCGCGGACATGACGCGCAGCAGCGGACTGGCCCTGCTCGTCGCGGGCACGGGCTGTGCGATGGCGCTCACCACGCTGTGGGGCGTCGAGCACCGCGAGACCGCGGCCGGCTCCCGCGGCGGCCCGCACGGCCGTGTCCCCCTCGGCCGCATCCTGCACACGCGGGGCGTCCCGGCCGGCATCCTGATCAGCCTCTCCGTGCTGTCCGCGACCGACATCCTCACCGCGTACCTGCCGGTGGTCGGCGAGCACCGGGGCATCGCGCCGGCCGTGATCGGCGTGCTGCTCAGCGTCCGCGCGGCGGCCTCCATAGCGTGCCGGCTCGTCCTCACCCCGCTGCTGCGGCTGCTCGGCCGGACGGCGCTGCTCTGCGTGACCTGTCTCCTGGCCGGCCTGCTGTGCGCCGGTGTCGCGCTGCCGGCGCCGGTCTGGGCGCTGGGCGCGATCCTCGCGGCGCTCGGCTTCTGCCTCGGGGTCGGCCAGCCGCTGTCCATGACGACGGTCGTCCAGGCCGCACCGGACGGCGCCCGCTCCACCGCCCTGGCGCTGCGGCTAACCGGCAACCGGCTCGGCCAGGTCGCCGCGCCCGCCGCCGCCGGTCTGGCGGCCGGGGTCGCGGGCGCGGCCGCGCCGTTCGTGATGCTGGGGGCGTTGTTGCTGCTGTCGTCGGGGGTGGCCGCGCGATCGCCGGGAGGGCAGCGGAGGGGCGGGGGCGCGGGCGTGGTCCCGCCCGGCCGCGGGGCCGAGGCGGGGTTGCGCCGGTCGAGCGATGTCTGACGGCGCGTCGGGCGGCGCTCCCACAGTCGGGAGCGCCGATGTGAAAGAGAGTCAGGTGCAAGAGCGATTTGTATGAAAATCGTCCTGACTCGGAGGAATGCGCATGTCCAGCTCGACGCTCCCGCCCGCCTTCGGCGCCCGTCTCGGCGCCACGGCTCTCACGGTGCTCGCCGCGGCGGGTTTCACCTGCCTCGCGGCGCCGTCCGCCGTGGCCGTAGGGGAGGCCGGCGACATCAGGATCCACCGCGAGCAGGTACCCCCCGGCGTCTCCAAGGACGACCCGGTGGCCTGCCGGTTCTACCTCGACGCCGCCAACTTCGGCGAACTGCCCACCGTCGGCTACACCATCAAGGCGCGGCCCCCGGCCCCCGACACCGCCACCGTGACCGGCACCATCACGCTGACCGACGGCGCCGGACACACCGGCACCCTCGGACTCGCCGAGGGGTCCTACACGCTCGAGTGGACCCTTCCGGCCGCCGCCCCCGGCGCCCCTCCGGCCCCCTCGCCCAAGGTGAAGGTCTTCAAGATCAGCTGCCCCGAGGGCCGGCGCGACGGCAACGAGGGCCCGAACCGGCCGATCACCGACGACGGCCGCGAGGTCGCGGCCCAGAACGGCCCGAACGGCCCGAACGGCGGCGGCCAGGGCGGCGGCGGTCAGAACGGCCAGAACGGCCAGAACGGCCAGGGCGGCCAGGGCGGCCAGGGCGGCGGCTGGAGCGGTGAGAAGGGCAGCGGTCCGGCTGGCGGCGTGCACGCCGGCGGCGGCGGACTCGCCGACACCTCGCAGTCCTTCACCCCGCTGGCGGGGGCCGCGGCGGTCGGCCTGGCGGCCGTCGGCGGCGTCGCCTATTTCCGACTGACCCGCCGGCGCAACCATGGTGCCGCGTAGGCGCGTACGCAGGCCCTGGTACCGGACGCGTGCCTTTCGCCTCACCAGGACGGCCGTGCTGACGGTCGTCCTGGTGACGGTCGGAGTCCGGTGCGGGGGGCACGACGGCCCGGGCGTCCCGGCCGGGGCGGGCCGGGCGGCGTCCGACGGCACGGCCGCCGCCCCGGCCCCCGGGGGCGACGGAGAAGGGGACCGGACGGAGGGGAAGAAGGGGTCCGAGCGGCCCACGCCCCCGCCACGTCCGCTGCCCCGGTCTCCGGCGACCACCCTGCGCGTGCCCTCCCTGGGCATCGACGCGCCGATCGTCCCGCTCCGGCTCGGCCCCGACCGGCACCTCGGGACGCCGCCGGTGGACGACCCCAAGCTCGTCGGCTGGTACGCGGGCGGCCCGACCCCGGGAGAGCGGGGCACGGCCGTCGCCGTCGGCCATCGCGACACCAAGACCGGCCCCGCGGTTTTCGCCGGCCTCGCGCGCGTGGCGCGCGGAGCCCGGATCGAGGCACGGCGCGCCGACGGCCGCACCGCCGTCTACACCGTGGACCGGGTGCGGGTCTTCGACAAGGCCACCTTCCCCGACAAGGAGGTCTACGGGCCCAGCAAGCGGCCCGAGCTCAGGGTCCTCACCTGCGGGGGGCTCTTCCGCCGCGCGACGGGCTACACCAGCAACGTCGTCGTCTTCGCCCATCTGACGCAGACTCGCTGAACCGGCGCGCCCGGTGAACCAGCCGTCCGCGGCCCGGCGGTCCGTGAGCCCGGCGCCCGGTGAACCAGCCGGTCCGGTTTCTCACCCGTCGGACAGCGGCCTCGGATCCGGGCCCTTCTCTTCCCCCGGCCGGGCACAGTCCGTTAACTTCCGTGACGCACAAGCCTCGTCGACCCGCACGGGGCAGATCGGACCGCGGAGCACCAGCGCCCTAGTGAGTCCCCGGGGACACCTCTCATGACACGCGCCATCTCCCTGCACGACGTCAGCAAGGTCCACGCCCGCGGCGACCGGGTGGTGGACCGGCTGTCGCTGGACGTCGCGCCCGGCGAGTTCCTCGTCCTGCTGGGGCCCTCCGGCTGCGGCAAGTCCACCGTGCTGCGGATGATCGCCGGCCTGGAGGACATCACCGAGGGCGAGCTGCGGCTCGACGGCGGATACGCCAACGACCTGGCGCCGTCCGACCGGGACATCGCGATGGTCTTCCAGAACTTCGCGCTCTACCCGAACATGACCGGCCGCGACAACATCGGCTTCCCGCTGCGCATCGAGGCCCCCGGCGCCGATCCGGGCCCCCGCGTCGACGCCACCGCGCGGATGCTCGGCATCGAGGACCTCCTCGACCGCTTCCCCGGGCAGCTCTCCGGCGGTGAGCGTCAGCGCGTCGCCATGGGCCGGGCCATCGCCCGCCACCCCTCCGCCTTCCTGATGGACGAGCCGCTGTCCAACCTCGACGCCAAGCTCCGCAACCATCTGCGCGCCGAGATCTCCAGGCTCACCCGGGAACTGGGCGTGACCACGGTCTACGTCACCCATGACCAGGCCGAGGCCATGTCGCTCGGCGACCGGGTGGCCGTCCTGCGCGGCGGGGTCCTGCAGCAGGTGGGCGCCCCGCGCTCGGTCTACGCGCTGCCGCGCAACGTCTTCGTCGCCGCGTTCATCGGCACCCCGCGCATCAACCTCCTGCGCGGCCTGGTCCTGGCCCCGCTGGACGGGGCGATGACGATCAGCCTCGGCAAACAGGCCCTGCGGCTGCCCGAACCCCTCTCCCCGGACCACAAGCTGCTGCGCGTGCAACAGGGGCGGGAGGTGATCGTCGGGCTGCGCTCGGAGGCCGTCCGCATCGCCACGCCGGCCGAGGCCCGGCCCGAGGAGACCCACATCACCGGCCTGGTGGAACACGTGGAGTTCCAGGGACATGAGGTGCTCGTGCACTTCAACACCGGTTCCCGGTCCGCCCTGGTGCCGGATCTGGAAGCACCCCGGCCGCTCCCGAGGCCGTCCCGGCGCCGCCGCCGCGAGGGCGGGGTGCTGGGCCGCCTGCGGGAGCGTGCGGGCAGCCTGCGGGCCGGCCCGGTCGTCGTCCTGGACGAGCCCTCCGAGCAGGACGGGCCGCCCGCGCCCGCCGGGCACCGCCCGCTCGGCGACCTGGTCGTGCGCACCACCCCCGACTTCGACCTCCGGTACGGCATGCAGGTCCCGCTCCTCGTCGACACCGGCCATGTCTTCGTCTTCGACCAGCACGGCGACCGTGTCAGCCCGGCCCCGGCCCGGCTGCCCGACCTGGAGGAGTGAGCGGGCGTACCCCGGTGGCCCCTGGTGCCGGAAAACTAACGACGCTAGTTTAGGTCGTGGACGACGACGCCCGCCCGGAGGGAACACGATGAAGGCACACGACGGCATCTACCTCGACGGAGCGTGGCGCCCGGCCGCGGGCCGGGACGTGATCGAGGTCGTCAACCCGGTGGACGAGCAGATCATCGGCCGTGTCCCGGCGGCCGAGGCCGACGACGTCGACGCCGCGGTGCGCGCCGCCCGGGCCGCCCTGCCCGGCTGGGCCGCCACGCCGCCC
>NZ_MJAJ01000086.1 GCF_001746365.1 Streptomyces sp. LUP30 | reverse complement strand
GGCGGTCCGCGGCGGCGGGTCGCCGCGGTCCCGGGTGGGGCTCTGCCGGACCGCGGGGGGCCCGCCCCGGCGGTCTCCCCGCGGTCCGCGGCCGTCTGCGCCGCGCGTCACCGATTCGGGGAGGCGTTCTGCGCATGCCCACCGTGGGCGACCGTGCGAAGGTGGGTGTGTCCGCCCCAGCCGAGGGCGCCCGGCACCGCATCGCACGTCCATGGAACGGAACGCCATGACGAACGGCTTCACCGGCCCGGAGGGCTACGGCGACTACGGAGACCCCTACGGCGAGTTCCTGGCCCGCTTCTTCGGCGGGCCCCGCCCAGGCCCCCGTCAGATCAACATAGGCCGGCTGCTCAGCCAGCCCGCGAGAGACCTCGTCCGCGGCGCGGCCCAGTACGCCGCCGAGCACGGCAGCAGGGACCTGGACACCGAGCACCTGCTGCGCTCGGCCCTGACGGCGGAGCCGACCCGTACCCTGCTCAGCCGGGCCGGCGCCGACCCCGACTCGCTGGCGACGGAGATCGACGAGCGGTCGGGACCGGCCCAGCACCCACCGGGCGAGGCGCCGCCGCCCACCTCGCTTTCGCTGACCCCGGCCGCCAAACGCGCCCTGCTGGACGCGCACGACCTGGCCCGTTCCCGGGGTGCGGGGCACATCGGCCCGGAGCACGTGCTCAGCGCCCTCGCCTCGAACCCGGACTCCGCGGCCGGGCACATCCTCAACGCGGCCCGCTTCGCCTCCACGGGCATGCCGCCCGAGCCCCCGGACACGTCGACGGCGGCCCGCGCCGCGGACCGACAGCAGTCCACCGGCACGCCGACCCTGGACAAGTACGGGCGCGATCTCACCGAGCTCGCCGGTCAGGGCCGGATCGACCCGGTGATCGGCCGGGACGACGAGATCGAACAGACCATCGAGGTCCTCTCGCGGCGCGGCAAGAACAACCCGGTGCTGATCGGCGACGCGGGCGTCGGCAAGACCGCCATCGTGGAGGGGCTGGCCCAGCGGATCGCCGAGGGCGACGTGCCCGACGTCCTCCTCTCCCGGCGGGTGGTCGCCCTGGACCTGACCGGCGTGGTCGCGGGCACCCGCTACCGCGGCGACTTCGAGGAGCGGCTGAACACCATCGTCGAGGAGATCCGTGCGCACTCCGACCGGCTGATCGTCTTCATCGACGAGCTGCACACGGTCGTCGGCGCGGGCGGAGGCGGCGAGGCCGGCTCGATGGACGCCGGCAACATCCTCAAGCCGGCGCTGGCCCGCGGCGAACTGCACATCGTGGGCGCGACGACGCTGGAGGAGTACCGGCGGATCGAGAAGGACGCGGCGCTCGCCCGCCGTTTCCAGCCCATCCTCGTGCCGGAGCCGTCCGTCGCGGACGCGCTGGAGATCCTGCGCGGGCTGCGCGACCGTTACGAGGCCCACCACCAGGTCCGCTACACCGACGGCGCGCTCGACGCGGCGGTGGAGCTGTCCGACCGCTATCTCACCGACCGCCGTCTGCCCGACAAGGCCATCGACCTGATCGACCAGGCCGGCGCCCGGGTGCGGCTCGGCGCGCGCACGAAGGGCACCGACGTACGGGCCATGGAGCGCGAGGTGGAACAGCTCGTCCGCGACAAGGACCAGGCGGTCGCTGACGAACAGTACGAGGAGGCCACCCGGCTGCGCGACCGGATCGTGGAGTTGCAGGGGAGCATCGCGCAGGCGAGCGGCGAGGTCACGGTCGACGAGGGCCGGGACCTGGAGGTCACCGCGGAGGCGATCGCCCAGGTCGTGTCCCGGCAGACCGGCATCCCGGTCGCCAGCCTGACCCAGGAGGAGAAGGACCGGCTGCTCGGTCTGGAGGAGCACCTGCACGACCGGGTGGTCGGCCAGGAGGAGGCCGTTCGGGTCGTCGCGGACGCGGTGCTGCGCTCGCGCGCCGGGCTCGCCAGCCCGGACCGGCCGATCGGCAGCTTCCTGTTCCTCGGACCGACCGGCGTCGGCAAGACGGAACTGGCCCGTGCGCTCGCGGAGTCCCTGTTCGGGAGCGAGGAGCGGATGGTCCGCCTCGACATGAGCGAGTACCAGGAACGGCACACCGTCAGCCGTCTGGTGGGCGCCCCGCCCGGTTATGTCGGCCACGAGGAGGCCGGGCAGCTCACCGAGGCCGTCCGCCGCCACCCGTACTCGCTGCTCCTGCTGGACGAGGTGGAGAAGGCCCACCCGGACGTCTTCAACATCCTGCTGCAGGTCCTCGACGACGGCCGGCTCACCGACTCCCAGGGCCGCACGGTCGACTTCACCAACACGGTCATCGTGATGACCAGCAACCTGGGCTCGGAGGCGATCACCCGGCGAGGCGCGGGCATCGGTTTCGGACCGGGCGGGGCGGACGCGGACGAGGAGGCGCGCCGCGAGCAGATCCTGCGGCCGCTGCGCGAGCACTTCCGGCCGGAGTTCCTCAACCGGATCGACGAGATCGTCGTGTTCCGGCAGCTCACGGGCGAGCAACTGCGCCGGATCACCGACCTGTTGCTGGACAGGACGCGTCTGCTGGTGCAGGCGCGGGGCATCACGGCCGAGTTCACCGACGCCGCCGTCGACTGGCTCGCCGAGCGCGGCTACCAACCCGAGTACGGGGCGCGGCCGTTGCGCCGCACGATCCAGCGCGAGGTCGACAACCGGCTCTCCCGGCTGCTGCTCGACGGACGGGTCACGGAGGGCGACCGGGTCTCGGTGGACGTCGAGGACGGGCGGCTCGCGTTCCGCACGCAGCCGCCCGTCCCCGCCGCCGAACTCTGAGCGCTACGGCGCCGGGCGGACCACCTGGGCCGAACCGCCGCCGCGCCGTACGGTCTCGGCGGCGGCCAGCCACTTGCCGTTCGGCAGCCGCTGCACACCCGTCGCCGCGCCGATCTCCGGGTTCAGCTTGAAGGAGTGCCCGACGGCCTCCAGCCGCGCCCGCAGCCCTGCGGGGCTGGTGTCGTCGTAGAGCGCGGGCTCCAGTTCCGTCTGGGCGGCGTTGCGCTGGCTGGCGCGCGGCGCGGCGATCGCGTCGACGAGCGGCAGCCCGCGGTCGAGGAACTCGGTCAGGGTCTGCAGCACGGTGGTGATGATGGTCGCGCCGCCGGGCGAACCGAGCGCCACCACCGGCTTGTCGTGCCGGTCGAGCACGATGGTGGGCGAGATCGACGAGCGCGGCCGCTTGCCGGGGCCGGGCAGGTTCGGGTCGTGGACGGCCGGGTTGGCCGGGGCGAAGGAGAAGTCCGTCAGCTCGTTGTTGAGCAGGAAGCCGCGGCCGGGCACGGTGATGCCGCTGCCGCCGGTCTGCTCGATGGTGAGCGTGTAGGAGACGACGTCGCCCCACTTGTCGGCGACGGTGAGGTGCGTGGTGTTCTCGCCCTCGTACGTCGTCGGCGCCGCCGTACCACCGGCGCCGCAGGCGGCCGGGTGGCGCGGATCGCCGGGCGCCAGCGGGCTGGTGAGCACCGCGTCGTCCTTGATGAGGCAGGCACGTGAGTCGGCGTACTCCTGCGACAGCAGCTGCCGGGTGGGGACGTCCTCGAAGGCGGGGTCGCCGACCCAGCGCCCTCGGTCGGCGAACGCGATCCGGCTGGCCTCGATGTAGCGGTGCAGGTACTGCGTCTCGCTCGCCTTCGCCAGGTTCGTGCGCTCCAGGATGTTGAGGGCCTCGCCGACGGTGGTGCCGCCCGAGGACGAGGGCGCGATGGAGTAGACGCCGAGTCCGCGGTACGACGTCTTCGTGGGCGCCTGGAGCTTGGCGCGGTAGGCGGCGAGGTCCTTCGCGGACAGTGCGCCGGGCCGGGCGTTCCAGCCCGAGGCCGGGTCCACGGGCGGATGGTTCACCGTGGAGACGATGTCCTCGCCGAGGTCGCCGCGGTAGAGCGCGTCGACGCCCTTGGCGCCCAACTCCTTGTAGGTGCGGGCGAGATCGGGGTTCTTGAACGTCGAGCCGACGACGGGCAGCCGGCCGCCGGGCAGGAACAGCTTCGCCGTGTCCGGGAAGGCGCGGAAGCGGGCCTCGTTGGCGGCGGTCTGGGAGCGGAAGGTGTCGTCGACGGTGAAGCCGTCGCGGGCGATGCGCTCGGCGGGCCGCAGGACGGTGCCGAGCCGTTCGCTGCCCCATCTGCTCAACGCCGTCGCCCAGGTGGCGGGCGTCCCGGGGGTGCCGACGCTGAGGCCGCTGCTGACGGCGTCCGCGAAGGCGAGCGGCTTG
This sequence comes from Streptomyces sp. LUP30, assembly GCF_001746365.1. Lineage (GTDB taxonomy): Bacteria > Actinomycetota > Actinomycetes > Streptomycetales > Streptomycetaceae > Streptomyces. The sequence continues at coordinate 16,665 of NZ_MJAJ01000086.1, read as the reverse complement.
CCGTTCTCCAGGAAGAGACCGGAGTCCGCGGTCAGCGGGGCGGTCTCGCGGCCGTCGATGGTGTGCACCGTACGGGACTTGGCGTCGTAGTAGACGAAGTAGCCGCCGCCGCCGACGCCGGAGGAGTAGGGCTCGGTGACGCCGAGGGCCGCGGCGGTGGCGACGGCCGCGTCGACGGCGTTGCCGCCCTTCCTCAGCACCTCGATGCCGGCGGCCGTGGCGTCCGCGTCGACGCTGGCCACGGCGCCGCCGTAGCCGACGGCGACCGGCGTCTTCCCGACCGCCGTCCGCTGTGCGGCGGGTGGCGCGGCGGTGGGCGGCGCGGCGGCCCTCACCGTGACCACGGCGGCCGAGACCGCCAGGACCGACAGTTTCCGCGCGACAGGGCGACGCATCCGTACCTCCAGTCCGGGACCGTCCGCGCAGCGTAACCACATTCGAGAGGTCCCGACAGACTCCTTCGAGGCACTGTCATACGACTGCCACACCTCGAACACGGGTACGCCTCGCGCCTGCTCGCCCGCTAGCATGCGCGCCCATGAACGACGACGTGCGCAACATCGCCCTGGGCGTCATCGCGGCGGGCATCAGCGCCGCCCTCGGCTGGGTCGCCCGGACCTATCTGTGGCGCCGCAAACTCCGGCGCAAGCAGGCGTTCTTCGGGCTGCCCGAGAACTCCGAGTGCCTCCTCGTCGTCAATCGCGACGCGGGCAGCGCGGACCTCTCCGTGCACCGGCACGACGTGTTCGCGCTGCTGGAACTCGCCGCGCTCGTCAAGGACTGCGGGGCGGGCGCCGAGGTGGTCACCCAGGACGCGACCCGGCAGGGGTTCGGGGAGCGGACGGAGTTCTGCATGGGCGGGCCGGGGTCGAACCGGCGGATGGCGGCGCACCTTCAGGCCATGCTGCCCGGAGTACGCGTGAACACCGACCGCGAACCGGGCCCGGACCGGCTGGCGTTCCAGATCGGCGGCGAACACTACCGGATGGAATCCGGCGTCACCGAGTACGTCCTGCTGGCCCGGCTCACCGCGGGACAACGGCGGGGCGGGCGGCCGGTGTTCCTGTTCTGCGGCCAGCGCGCGATCAACAACCAGGCCGCCACCCGCTATCTCGTGCGCCACCACGAGCGGCTGGCGCGCAAACACGGCGGCGGGTCCTTCGTCCTGCTGCTGAAGGTGATCAACTCCCAGGCGTACGGCCCCGACGTGGTCGAGCTGGTCGACGATGTGACGCGTGCGGCGCAGGCCCCTCTGCCTGCGACGACAATCGTTACTCCCACGTAACTTACCGACGGGTTACCCGCGGTCGCCCTTGCGGTTACCGTCGGGTCACTTTGTGACGCGGGAAGTTGAGGAGTGAATCGTGGGACAGCACCGCAGGGCTCTGCGCACGACCGCCGCGGGCGCCGTCTCCGCCTCTCTCGTCGCCGGCGGGATGCTGGCCCTGGCGCCCGCGGCCCACGCCGCCGCGAACGAGGTGCGCTACGTCGACATCGCCGGGGACGGCGGCACCGTCCTCAAGGCCAACGTCGTCACCCCGGCCGGCGCCGACGGCGTCCGCCGCTACCCGCTCGTCGTGCTGCCGACCAGCTGGGGCTTCCCCCAGGTCGAGTACCTCGCCCAGGCACAGCGGCTCGCCGACTCGGGCTATGTGGTGCTCAGTTACAACGTGCGGGGCTTCTGGCAGTCCGGCGGGGAGATCGACGTGGCGGGCCCGCGCGACGTGGCCGACGCCTCCAAGGTCGTCGACTGGGCCCTCGCCCACACCCCCGCCGACGCCCGGCACATCGGCATGGCCGGCGTCTCCTACGGCGCCGGGATCAGTCTGCTGGCGGCCGCCCACGACCCGCGCGTGCGAGCCGTCGCCTCGCTCAGCGGCTGGGGCGACCTCATCGACTCGATCTACTCGGGCCGCACCCAGCACCTCCAGGCGGCCGCCGTGCTCGACACCGTGGGCACGGTCGCCGGGCGGCAGAGCGCCGAGTCCCGGGAGGTCTTCTCGGCCTTCTACTCCGGCGACCTGACGAAGGAGAAGGACCTCGTCGCCTGGGGGAAGAAACGTTCCCCCGCGACCTATGCGGACCAGCTCAACCGGAACGGCGCGGCGGTGCTGCTCGCCGGATCCTGGGGCGACACCATCTTCCCGGCGCGGCAGTCCGCCGCCTTCTACGAGCAGCTGACCGGTCCGAAGCGGCTCGAGTTCCGCCCCGGCGACCACGCGACCGCCGAGCTCCCGGGCCTGTTCGGGCTGCCCAACGACGTCTGGACGGACACCGAGCGCTGGTTCGACCACTATCTCAAGGGCAAGGACAACGGCGTCGACCGCGAGGCGCCCGTGCGCCTCAAGTCCCGTACGGGGGGCGGGTACGAGGGGTACCCGGACTGGAAGTCGGTGGGCGCGACGCGCAGCAGGATCGCCCTCGCCGGCGACACCACCCTCCACACGAACGTGGACTCGGGCGCGGACGGCGGGATCGTGTTCCTCTCCAGCATCCTCGACCAGGTCGCACAGCTGCCTCCGGTCGCCTCGATCCCCCTGCTTCCCCGCCGCTGGGCCGCGGTCTGGCAGTCGCCGAAGTACGCCACGGCCCAACGGGTGCGGGGCGCCGCGACCTTGCACACCACCGTCACCCCGACCGAGGAGAGCGGCACCCTCGTCGCCTATCTGTACGACGTGGGGCCGCTCGGCCTCGGCAAGCTGGTCGACAACGCGCCGTACACCTTCCACGGGCGCACCCCGGGCGAGCCGTTCGGTCTCGACCTGGAGATGTTCTCCACGGCCTACGACGTCCCGGCAGGACACCGGCTCGCCCTGGTCGTCGACACGGTCGACCCGCTCTACATGGAGCACAACCCGTCCGGCGCGCGGCTGACCTTCTCCTCGCCGGCGGACGACCCGTCGTACGTGTCGGTCCCGCTGCGCGAGCAGTGATCTCCGGCCGCTGCCGGGACGGGCGCGCCCCGTGGCTGCCGCCGTCCGGATTCAGTGCTTGAGGATCTTGGAGAGGAAGTCCTTGGCGCGGTCGCTGCGCGGGTGGGTGAAGAACTCCTCGGGGGTGCGGTCCTCGACGATGCGACCGTCGGCCATGAAGAGCACCCGGTTGGCGGCGGAGCGCGCGAAGCCCATCTCATGGGTGACGACGACCATGGTCATGCCGTCGCGGGCCAGTTGCCGCATCACCTCCAGCACCTCGTTGATCATCTCGGGGTCGAGGGCCGAGGTGGGCTCGTCGAAGAGGAGCGCCTTGGGGTCCATGGCGAGGGCGCGGGCGATCGCCACGCGCTGCTGCTGGCCTCCGGAGAGCTGAGCCGGGTACTTGTCGGCCTGGTCGGCGAGGCCCACACGGTCGAGCAGTTCGCGCGAGCGCCGGTCCGCCTCGTCCTTCTTGCGCCGGCGGACCTTCACCTGCCCGAGCGAGATGTTCTGCAGGACCGTCTTGTGGGCGAAGAGGTTGAACGACTGGAAGACCATGCCGACCTCGGAACGCAGCCTCGCCAGGTCTCTGCCCTCCTCGGGCAGCGGCTGCCCGTCGAGCGTGATCGTGCCGGACGCGACGGGCTCCAGCCGGTTGATCGCACGGCACAGCGTCGACTTGCCCGACCCCGAAGGGCCGATCACCACGACCACCTCCCCCCTGCCGACGGTGAGGGAGACGTCCTGCAGGACATGCAGCTCCCCGAAGTACTTGTTGACGTCACGCAGCTCGATCAACGGATCGACGGCCATGCGCAGCCCTACTCACTCTCAGCTGTGTCGTGGTCGCCGCAAACTATCCGCATAAGGACGAGGTGAAGAAGCGACACGCATTTTGCGGCCATTAGCCGTATTTACCGCAGTCATGGACGTCCTATCAGCAGGCGGTTCAGCGCCCGGCCACCTCGGCGTACAGCTGGGACAGTTCGGGGGTCCCGGTCGAGGCCCACTCGGACCCGGCCGCGACCACGTCGATCTCCCGCCCGGACGTCAGCCGCACGACCGCCTCCCCGCCGGGCCTGATCACCCACGAGGCGCCGGGCACCGTGCGCACGACGACGGTCCCCAGATAGAGCCCCGCGTCATGGCCGAACCAGGGCAGCTCCTCCTCGTCGTCGCGCCAGCGCGGCGGGAGCTGGTCCAACGCCTCCAACGAGTCGGCGCTGTCGTCGAGTCCGATCCCCTCGCGGGCCGCGTGGGAACGCAACACCTCGCATTCGGAGAGGAGTTCGGCGATCCCCTCGGGGTCCTCGGCCAGCACCGCCGCCAGGTGCTTCTTGCTCTTGTTGCCCAGGAAAGGGATGTTCATGAGTCCAGCGTGACACCGGCCCGGGCATGCGCACCACAGGCGCGCTGGCACGAACTCGTGCTCGCCGCTCGGCCCGGCAGCCGCGCGGAGCCGGAACGCCGGGCCGGGACCCTCGCCTAGACGTCCAGGTCGACCACGACCGGCGCGTGATCCGAGGCGCCCTTGCCCTTGCGCTCCTCACGGTCCACGTAGGCGTCCTCGACCGCCTTGGCGAACGGCTCGTTGCCGTACACCAGGTCGATGCGCATGCCGCGGTTCTTGGGGAAGCAGAGCTGGCGGTAGTCCCAGTACGTGAACGGGTGCTCGTACTTCAGGGGGCGCGGGACGACGTCCGACAGGCCGGCCTCCCTCAGGGACGCCAGCGCGGCCCGCTCGGCCGGCGTGACATGCGTGGAACCCTCGAAGGCCGCCACGTCGTAGACGTCGTCGTCCGTCGGGGCCACGTTGTAGTCGCCCAGCACCGCGAACGGGCGGCCGCCCGCCGCGTCCCCGGCGACGGCCGCCCTGAGCGCCTCGAACCACTGCAGCTTGTAGGCGTAGTGCGGGTGGTCGACCTCGCGGCCGTTGGGCACGTACACCGACCAGACGCGGACCGGACCACAGGTCGCCGAGATCGCCCGGGGCTCCGGCGCGCCGTCGAATCCGGGGTCGCCGGGCAGACCCTTGACGACGTCCTCGACGCCCACCCGGGAGATCACCGCCACGCCGTTCCACCGGCCGGTGGCGTGCACCGCGGCCTCGTAGCCCAGCTCGCGCAGCTGGTCGCGCGGGAACTGCTCATCGGCGACCTTGGCCTCCTGCAGGCACAGCACATCGGTGCCGCTGCTCTCCAGCCAGGCCAGAAGCCTCGGCAGGCGGGCGGTGATCGAGTTCACGTTCCAGGTCGCGATGCGCATGCCTCACAACCTACCGGGCCCCACTGACACTCACAGGGCCGTGCTCTCCCCCGGCGCCAGCCGCAGGTGCTCCGCGCCGCCGAGGGCGCCGATCTGGTTGTCGTAGATCGGGCGGGCGAGGTCGGTGAGCAGGGCGTCGTGAATGTCGTAGGCGCGCTGCGGCTTCACCTCGCGCACGTAGTCGATGACCTCGGAGATCTTGCTCCAGGGGGCCATCACCGGCAGCATCAGCGTCTCGACGGCCCGGTCGGGAACCGTCAGCGCGTCGCCCGGGTGGAAGACGCGGCCGCCGTCGACGAGGTAGCCGACGTTGGTGATGCGCGGGATGTCCGGGTGGATGACGGCGTGCAGCTCGCCGTGGACCTGCACGTCGAACCCCGCGGCGGTGAACGTGTCGCCGTGGCCGACCGTGTGCACGCGGCCCGGGAAGGCGGCGGAGATCTTCTCCGCGACGGACCTCAGCGTCCAGACCTCGACGGCCGGGTCCGCCTCCAGCGCCGTCCGCAGCCGCTTCTCGTCGAAGTGGTCGAGGTGCTCGTGCGTGACCAGGATCGCCTCGGCGTCGAGGGCCGCGTCGTGCTCGCTGAAAGCGCCCGGATCGAGGACGAGGGTGCGCCCGTCCTTCTCGAGACGGACGCAGGCGTGCGACATCTTGGTGAGCTTCATGGGTCCATCCTGCCCCCGCAGCCGGGACGGCCGTTCACTCGGTGGGCGTCGTCTCCTCCCGGATGACCTGCTGCGCCACCCGGAACGCGCTGTTGGCCGCCGGCACACCGCAGTACACGGCCGCCTGGAGCAGGACCTCCTTGATCTCGTCCGGGGTGAGGCCGTTGCGCAGCGCGGCCCGCGTGTGGAAGGCGAGCTCCTCCAGATGGCCGCCCGCGACCAGCGCGGTGAGCGTGACGCAGGAGCGGGAGCGCCGGTCGAGGCCGGGGCGGTCCCAGATCTCACCCCAGGCGTAGCGGGTGACGAACTCCTGGAAGTCGCCCGAGAAGTCGTCGGCCTGGGCCAGCGCCCGGTCGACGTGGGCGTCTCCGAGGACCTCGCGGCGCACCTTCAGCCCCGCGTCGTAGGGGTCGGGGCGGCCCAGGACCTGCGACGGCTGCGGAACCGGGGCCGGCGCGATCTCCGCGACGGCCAGGGGCTGCGGAGGCTGCTGCACCTGCTGGGACTGCTGAGGCAGGTTCGGCAGCGCTCTGACGGGAATGCCGGGGACCGCCGTCTGTCCTGTGCCGGAGTCGTAGGCGGGCTGCCAGGCGGTGGAGAAGTGCCGGACCAGCAGATCGGTGACGGCCGCCGGCTGCTCCACCGGGACCAGGTGCGAGGCGCCGGGCACGACGGCGAGGCGGGCGTCCGGGATGCCGGCCACCAGGGTGCGCGCCTCGGCGGGGCCGGTGACCTGGTCGTCCGAGCCGACGAGGACCAGGGTCGGCGCGCCGACGAGCCCGATCTCCGCCCGTACGTCGAACGCCGCCAGGGCCTCGCAGGCCGCGATGTAGCAGCCGGGGTCGGTGGTGCGCACCATCTGCACGGCCCACTCGGTGATCGCGGGCTGCGCGGCCGCGAAACCGCTGGTGAACCAACGGTCGGGCGAGGTGCGGGCGATGGGGTCGAGGCCGTTGGTGCGCACGATCACACCGCGCTGACGGAACTCGTCGGCCGTGCCGAACCGCGGCGAGGCCGCGATCAGCGCGAGGGAGGCGACGCGTTCGGGGTGCCTCAGGGCCAGCTCCACGCCGACCGCGCCGCCGAACGCGCAGCCCGCGTAGCCGAAGCGCTGCACTCCGAGGCGGTCGAGAGTGGCGAGCAGCCGGGCGGCCAGATCGGCGACCGAACCCGCCGGGTAGGCCGGGGCGCCGCCGTGGCCGGGCAGGTCGAACCGGAACACCCGCCACTGCTGGGCCAGTTCGGGAACCTGGCGGTCCCACATGTGCCAGGTGGTTCCCAGCGAGGGCCCGAGGATCAGGACGGGAGCCTCTTCCGGCCCGTCAAAGCGGTATTGCAGGGTGTTCGACGGTGTCTCACTCACGCCCCAAACCCTCTCACGTATCACGAAAGCTCACACGGGCCGGGGGAACGGGCGGCTCCTGCTCCGCCCGACGTGACACGTCCGGGGCTGCCGGAACTCTCGGACATCTACGTATGAGTTCTCCGACGTTTACGCGTCGGCGTCGGGACGGTACGTCGGCTGCCGTACGGCTTGGGCGGTCGGCGCCACCCGTCACGTGGCCCTAGCCGTTCGTCACGGGGGTCGTAGCCGCCCTCCAGCCGGATCGGGTGGCGAAAGCCCATGCCGTCAGGCCGAGCTAGGCCGCGATCTGCCGGGTTCGCCCCGGTGGCCGCGCGTGCCTGGGCCGGCGGCCGCGCCCCCGAGCGCGCCGAGCGGCCGTCCGGGACTCCACGTCGACGAGGCCGGGGTGTTCACAAGGCGAAGCCCTGGCCGCGGTGGGGCTTCGTGCGGATCCGGGCCCGTGCGGCGACCGGTCACCGGCAAGGCCCGGGCGGCTCGGACGGCCCCGCCCGCGACCGTCGCCGGGGTGACGTTCGCGCGCAGGGCTTCCTGTTTCCGTACCGTGACGATCGGGATTCCCGGGTCCCCCACCTGCACTGTCGCACGTCCCGCCACGACCTACACACACTGTGTATACACGTCGCGTATACACAGTGTGTAGAGTGCGGGTCATGTCCATCGGTCACACCCTTCTAGGGCTCCTGGAGTCCGGCCCGCGCCACGGTTACGACCTCAAGCGGGCCTTCGACGACACGTTCGGTCACGACCGGCCGCTGCACTACGGCCAGGTCTACTCGACGATGTCGCGTCTGCTGAAGAACGGACTCGTCGAGGTCGACGGGATCGAGACGGGCGGCGGTCCCGAACGCAAGCGCTACGCGATCACCGACGCCGGCGTCACCGACGTGGAGCGGTGGCTGGCGACCCCGGCGAAGCCGGAGGAGTACCTCCAGTCGACCCTGTACACCAAGGTCGTCCTCGCCCTGCTCACCCGGCGCGACGCCGCCGAGATCCTCGACACCCAGCGCTCCGAGCATCTGCGCAGCATGCGGATCCTCACCGACCGCAAACGCAAGGGCGACCTGGCGGATCAGCTGATCTGCGACCACGCCCTGTTCCACCTCGAAGCCGACCTGCGCTGGCTCGAACTGACCGCCGCSCGACTCGACAAACTCCATGAGGCCGTGACCCGATGACGACTCCTCCCCCCGGTTCCCTGCTCACCGCGCACGACCTGCGTAAGGCCTACGGCCCGACCCATGCGCTGGACGGCGCCGAGTTCTCCATCCACCCCGGCGAGGTCGTCGCCGTGATGGGCCCTTCCGGGTCCGGCAAGTCGACGCTGCTGCACTGCCTCGCGGGGATCGTTCCGCCCGACTCCGGGTCGATCACCTACCAGGGGCGTGAACTGTCGACGATGAGCGACGCCCAGCGCAGCGCACTGCGCCGCTCCGAGTTCGGGTTCGTGTTCCAGTTCGGTCAGCTGGTGCCCGAGCTGACCTGCGTGGAGAACGTCGCCCTGCCGCTGCGGCTGAACGGCTCCTCCCGCAAGGAGGCCGAACGGACCGCGCTGCGCTGGATGGAGCGCCTGGAGGTCGACGACCTCGAGACCAAGCGTCCCGGCGAGGTCTCCGGCGGTCAGGGCCAGCGCGTCGCCGTGGCCCGCGCGCTGGTCACCGGGCCGCGCGTGCTGTTCGCCGACGAACCCACCGGCGCGCTCGACTCCTCCAACGGCGAACGCGTGATGGAACTGCTGACCGAAGCGGCCCGCTCGACCGACGCCGCCGTCGTCCTCGTCACCCACGAGACACGCGTGGCCGCCTACTCCGACCGCGAGGTCGTCGTCCGCGACGGCAAGTCCCGCGATGTGGAGCGCGCCGTATGAGTCCTCGTCAGTGGACCAGGGACCTGCTCATGGGAGCCCGCTTCGCCGTCACCGGCGGACGCGAGGGCTGGGCCCGGATGACGCTCACCGGCGTCGGCGTCGGCCTCGGCGTGGCACTGCTCCTGCTGTGCACCGCCCTGCCCAACGTGTTCGCCGCCCGCGACAGGGTGGAAGCGGCCCGCTTCGACGACACGTTCCTGTACTCCGAGAAGGCGCCGCCGAAGGCCGACGACACCTTCCTGATCGCCTCCACCGACACCACCTGGCATGACGACGACGTGCGCGGCCGGATCGTCGAGCCCGAGGGCAAGCGGGCGCCACTGCCCCCGGGGGTCGACAGCTTCCCGGGCAAGGGCGAGATGGTGGTCTCCCCCGCGCTCAGGGACCTGCTCGCCTCGGACGGCGCCGAGCTGCTGCGTGAGCGGCTGCCCTACAAGATCACCGGCACGATCGGCGAGAGCGGACTCATCGGCTCCCACGAACTGGCCTACTACGCGGGCGCCTCGGGGCTGAAACCCACGGACCTCTCTCCGGTGCACCGGCTGACCCGGTACGGCAAAGCGGACACACCCGACGCGGCTTCCGAGAAGACCGACCCGGTGCTGCTGCTCATGATCCTGGTCGTGTTCGTGCTGCTGCTGACCCCGGTCGCCGTGTTCATCGCCGCCGCCGTCCGCTTCGGCGGCGAGCGCCGCGACCGCCGGCTGGCCGCGTTGCGCCTGGTCGGCTCGGACAGCCGCATGACCCGACGGATCGCGGCGGGCGAGGCACTCGCCGGAGCCCTGCTCGGCCTGGTCATCGGCACCGGCTTCTTCCTCATCGGCCGTCAGGTGCTGGGCTCCACCGAGGTGCTGGGCGTGAGCGTCTGGCCCAGCTACCTCGACCCCTCCCCCGCGCTCGCCGCGCTGGTCGCGGTGGCGATCCCGGTCGCCGCCGTCCTCGTCACACTGCTCGCCATGCGCGGCGTGGTGGTGGAACCGCTCGGTGTCGTGCGCGCGACGAAGCAGCGCCGCCGCCGGCTGTGGTGGCGGCTGCTTCCGCCACTGGGCGGCCTCGGGATGCTCTACCCGTTGATCGGCAAGGGCCGCGAGAACGGCGACTTCAACCAGTACCTCGTGATCGGCGGCGTGCTGCTGCTGCTGATCGGCATCACGGCGCTGCTCCCCTGGGTCGTGGAGGCAGTCGTCGTCCGCCTCGGCAAGGGCGCGCTGTCCTGGCAGCTCGCGGTACGACGGCTGCAGCTGAGCAGCGGAACCGCAGCCCGCATGGTCAACGGCATCGCCGTCGCCGTGGCCGGAGCCATCGCTCTGCAGATGCTGTTCACCGGAACACAGAGCCAGTACACCAAGGCCACCGGCAAGGACCCCGGCCGGGTCCAGATGCAGGTCGACTTCAGCGACCGCAAACCGCTGACCGGTGTCGAGCGCGAGTTCACCGGCACCAAGGGGGTACGGGCCGCGGTGGCCCTGGCCATGGCGACGTACGGGGACGCGCGTCGCGACCCGAAGAACAGCAACGGCCTGACGGTGGGCAACTGCACCGCCCTGCGTGAACTGGCCACGCTGCCCTCCTGCAAGGACGGCGACGTGTTCGTCACGCGGACGAGGAGCCACTACGCCTCTCCCGACAACTCCGAGGAGATCGCCCTGGTGAAGCCCGGTCGGGGGCTCTACATCGACCCCTCGTACGGCGACTCCGCCGACCGCGGCCTCGAGGCGCCCTGGACCGTTCCGGCGAACGTGCGGGTGGTGGACGCGCGCAAGGACTCGCTGGGGGACTCCAACAGTGTGCTGGTCACCCCCGCCGCCCTGCCCGCCGCGGCCGCACCCGCGTTGTACTCGGCCGGGGTCTACCTGCGTCTGGACCCGTCGGTGCCGGACTCACGGGAGTACATACGCAACACCGTCGCCCGCATCGACCCCCTGGCGCAGGCCTACGGCTGGTCGGCGACCCAGGAGGACGCCAAGTACGCCTCCATCCGCACCGGCCTGTTCGTCGGCTCCGCGTTCGTGCTGGCGCTGATCGGCGCGAGTCTGCTGGTCTCCCAGCTGGAACAGCTGCGCGAGCGCAGGAACCTGCTCTCCGCGCTGGTCGCCTTCGGCACCCGGCGCCGCACGCTGAGCCTGTCGGTGCTGTGGCAGACGGCCCTCCCGGTCGGACTCGGCCTGGTGCTGGCCGCGACGGTGGGTGTCACCCTCGGCTCGGTGCTGCTGAAGATGACCCGTACACCGGTGGCCATGGACTGGGCGAGCGTCCTGACCATGACCGGTGTGGGCGCGGCCGTGGTCGGCGTGGTCACGCTGCTCAGTCTGCCGCCGCTGCTGCGGATGATGCGCCCGGAGGGCCTGCGCACGGAATGACCCTCCCCCGTCCCGCGTGCAGAAGGGGCTCCTCCCGCCGGGAGGAGCCCCTTCTGCACGCGGGAGGCCCCTGACGGGCGGCGCCGGGCGAGGGGCCCTGGTCGGGTGCCGGGCTGTCGCCGCCCCTCGGGAGGTGCGCGATGCGCGGTGCGCGGTGTGCGGTGTGCGGGTCAGAGTTCGTCCGAGACGCCCAGTCCCGTGAGCGCGCCCACCGGGTCGACGTCGGGGGTGCCGCGGGGCCACCAGTCGTCGTGGCCCGGTTCCGACTCGTACGCGTACCACAGACCGTCCTGTCCGTAGCGGAGCTGGAGGTGGCCTCGCGGGTGGGTGAGGTGGTTGCGGCGTGGGCGGAAGGCGGGGAGGTCGGCGGCGAGGAGGAGCGGGCGGGCCCGGTCGAAGCGGCCGGCCGGCGGATCCCAGGACTCCTCCAGGACCGTCAGCCCGTCAGGGCCGCCCTGCCGCCAGGCCGCCACCGCGCGCGCCAGCTCGGAGGGGGTGCGGCCGGCGGCGGAGGCGAGCGAGGCGTACAGGGAGCGGGTGGCCGCGGTGAGCCCGGAGCCGGGACGGGACGCGGCGAGCCGTACGGCGTCCTGCCAGAGGGTCAGTTCCCCGATCTCGTCGTGGCCGCTGGCCAGCAGGGCGTGCGCACGGGCCGCCGCGTCCGTCGCGAGGTGGTCCAGCGCGAAGGAGTCGGGGCCGTGCGGGGCGGACGGGTAGGCCGGGGGCTGCTCGGGGTGCGACGGCACGGGCAGCGGGGCGGGGAGGGGCGGGAGCCGGCGCTCGGCGAGGGCTTCCGCGGCCCGCACGCCCGCCAGAAGTTCCGGTTGCTGTTCCTGTCCCTGCTCCTGGGCGGCCCGGGCCGCACGGACGGCGTTACGGCGGGACAGCGCGTCGAGCACCTCCCGTTCCCCCCGGCCGCGCAGCAGGAGCAGCACGAAGGGGTCCGCGTCGAGGAGACGCGCCGTCTGGTAGCAGAGGGCGGCCGCGTGCTTGCACGGGTGACCGCGGTCGGGGCAACTGCACTGCGGTTCGAGGTCGCCGGGACCGGGCAGCAGCGGCACCCCGCAGTCGGCGAGGGACTCGGGCATCTCCCTGTCGAGCAGCGCCGCGATGTGACCGGGGCGTTCGACGGCGGCGTCCAGGAAGCGTTCCCAGTCCTCGCCTCCCAGGGTGCGCAACCGGACCTGCACCCGGTACGGGCGGGGACGGCTGCCCTGCACGTAGGCCAGGACCAGTCCGGGGGTGACGGTGATCGCGTCCACGTTTCCCTGCTCGGCGTAACCGCGCCCGCGAGCCAGCCGCTTGACGTCCAGGGCGCCCTCTTCGAGCGCGGCGACCCAGGCGTTGCCCCACCAGGTCTCGGCGAAGGAACCGCCGGTGCGGGGAGGGAACGGGGGGAAGGTGCGGCGGTGGTCGCCGTCCCGGGAGGGGGCGGCCATGGAGCGCGGCGCGCGGGACGGCTCGACGGCCCGGGCCGTCGGGCGGTCCCCTCCCGCGGCGGCCGGAGAAGCAGCGGTCGACGAAGCCGCGGTCGGGGAAGGCGCGGTCGCCGAGGCGCCGGTCGGCTCGGTGACGTGCCGGGCCGCGCTCGTTCGGATGCCCGAGGCGTCCGCGCTCTCTTCGTCGGCCGGGGAGGACTCAGGCGTTGCGTCGGCCGGGGAGGGCGCAGGCGTTGCGTCGGCGCGGGCCGACGGGTTCGCATCGGTCGGCCTAGCGGACGCGTTCGCGTCGGCGGCCGGAGGCGGAGGCTCCTCCGAGGTCGAAGAGATCGCCGGGGCCGCAGGGTCCGTGGCGGAGTCGGGACCGGCCGTCGCGTCGGTCGGCATCCGGAACGCACCCGCGAGCAAGTCCCTTACCGCCCGGGCGCGTTCACCCGCCACCGGGTCGGGGGCACGGCTCTGGAGCCGGTCTCCGGGGAGTCGGTGCTCAGGGCGAGAACGGGGACGATCTCCCGGTGTGTTGCGCTCGCCCTCGCGCCGGGCGCGCTCCCCCGTCCCGGCCGGTTCCTGGCGAGTCCGGGCGCGGGCCGCGCGCAGCGCCTCACGGGCGACGTCCCCGGGGCGCGGCCCGTGCGGGGTGGGCGGGTCGCAGGAGGCGTGCGAGGCGGGCGGGCTGTCCGCCTCCGGTGCGGTGTGCCGCGGTGCGGTGTGATGCTGCGCGGTGTGCTGCGGCGCGGTGTGCTGCGGCGCTGCGGGAGTCTCGGCGTGGGAGTCGACGGCCGGACGCGAGGCCTCCTGCGAGGTCGCCGAGGTCACCGGGTCCGCTGGGGTGCTCGGCGTGCGTCGCAGGGCCGCGCGGGCCGCGTCGGCCGGGCTCACCGCGGAACCTCGGGGCGACCGGTCGGCGCGCGGCCCCGGGGTCTCCGGCGACGGCCTGCCGGCCGGTCGGTGGGACGCCTGCTCCGCCTGCCGACCCGGGGGCTGTTCAGGCGTACCGTCCATCGTGGACGGTGTCCGCTGCGACTGCCGCTGCGGGTGCTTGGGCGGTCGACTCGGCGGCCCCTCCTGTCGGCGCTCACGGGCCGCCCTCAGCGCACGGCGCACCTCGTCGGCCGGGCTGGGCCCGTCTTCCTGTCGCCCGTGGTCCACACCGATCCCGCCCGCACCCGTCCCGCCCGCACCGGTCGCGCCCGTGCCGGTCCCTTCCCCGCCGGTCGCGTCGGTGGCAGGTTCGTCGTCGACGGCGTCGGCCGGTGCCCGGTGCGTCTCGCGTCGCTCGCCTTCCCGCTCCGTCATCACGCCTCCCTCCGCAGCCTGACCAGGTCGGACAGTTCACGGTCCGTGAGCTCGGTGAGGGCCGACTCGCCGGAGCCGAGGATCGCGTCGGCCAGAGCGCGCTTGGCCTGCAGCATCTCGGCGATGCGGTCCTCGACCGTGCCCTCGGTGATCAGACGGTGGACCTGGACCGGCTGGGTCTGCCCGATGCGGTAGGCGCGGTCGGTGGCCTGCTCCTCCACCGCCGGGTTCCACCAGCGGTCGAAGTGGACGACGTGGCCCGCGCGGGTGAGGTTGAGTCCGGTGCCGGCGGCCTTCAGGGAGAGGACGAGGACCGGCGTCGCCCCGTCCTGGAAGCGGTCCACCATCCGTTCCCGTTCCGGCACCGGAGTGCCGCCGTGCAGCAGTTCGACCGGGACCGCCCGGGCGGCGAGGTGGGCGGTGATCAGACGGGCCATGCCGACGTACTGCGTGAAGACGAGTGCCGAGCCGTCCTCCGCGAGGAGGGTGTCCAGCAGTTCGTCCAGCAGGGCGAGTTTGCCGGAGCGGGCGGCCAGGGCGTCGCCGGTCGAGGCGTCGGCCTCCTTGAGGTAGAGCGCGGGGTGGTCGCAGATCTGCTTCAGCGCGCCCAGGAGCTTCAGCACCAGGCCGCGCCGGGCGATGCCGTCCGCCGTCTCGATGGCCAGCAGGGACTCGCGCACGACCGCCTCGTACAGCGCCGCCTGTTCGCGGGTGAGCGGCACCGGGTGGTCCGTCTCGGTCTTGGGCGGCAGCTCGGGCACGATGCCGGGGTCGGACTTCTTGCGGCGCAGGAGGAACGGGCGCACCAGACGGGCGAGGCGCTCCACCGCCTGGTCGTCCTCGCCGTTCTCGACCGCGCGCGCGTGCCGGGCGCGGAAGGACTTCAGCGGGCCGAGGAGCCCCGGGGTCGTCCAGTCGAGCAGGGCCCACAGTTCGGAGAGGTTGTTCTCCACGGGGGTGCCCGTCAGGGCCACGCGCGCGGGGGTCCCGATGGTGCGCAGCGCCTTGGCGGTCGCCGAGTAGGGGTTCTTCACGTGCTGGGCCTCGTCCGCGACGACCATGCCCCAGGGGCGGCCCGCGAGGGCCGGGGCCGCCGAGCGCATCGTGCCGTACGTGGTGAGGACGAAGCCGCCCGGCAGATCCGCCAGGCTGCGGTCGGGGCCGTGGAAGCGGCGGACGGGGACGCCGGGGGCGAAGCGGTTGATCTCGCGCTGCCAGTTGCCCAGCAGGGAGGCCGGGCAGACCACCAGGGTCGGCTCGGAACGGGCCCGCTTCAGGTGCAGGGCGATGACGGTGATCGTCTTGCCGAGGCCCATGTCGTCGGCGAGGCAGCCGCCGAGGCCGAGGGAGGTCATGAGGTCTAGCCAGGCCAGACCGCGCAGCTGGTAGTCGCGGAGCGTGGCGTGCAGGCCGGCGGGCGGCTCGGCGGGGTGGACGCCGGCGGTGAGACGGTCGCGCAGGGCGGCCAGGGCGCCGACGGGGACGGCCTCGACGCTCTCGCCGTCGACCTCCGCGGTGCCGGTGAGCGCGACGGACAGGGCGTCCACCGGGTCCAGCAGGCCCAGTTCGCGCTTGCGGGCCTTGCGCACGAGCGCCGGGTCCACCAGGACCCACTGGTCGCGGAGCCGGACGACCGGGCGGTGGGCCTCCGCCAGGGTGTCCATCTCGGCCTCGCTGAGCGGATCGCCGCCGAGCGCCAGCTGCCAGCGGAACTGCAGGAGGTCCTCGCTCTCGAAGAACCCCGTGCCGTCGGTCGCCGAGCCGGGGGCCGGCCGCACCACGGCGGCCGCGCTGAGGTCCTGCGCCAGGTCCCTCGGCCAGTGCACGGCGACCCCGGCCGCCGCGAGCCGGGTCGCCGCCACCCCGAGCAGGTCGCTCAGCTCGTCCTCGGACAGGGCCAGGACGTCCGGCGCGTCCTGTTCGGCGAGGCGGGCGAGGGGTGGCCAGACGCGGGCCGCGCGGCGTACGGCGAGGGCCGCGTCCACGCGGGCGCGGGCCCCGAAGGCCGCGCCGGCCTCGCCCGCCCACAGGGCCGCCGCGTCGGTCACCAGGGTGGGGTCGGCGAGGCTGTGCACCTGGACGATCGCCGCGCCCGCGCTGCGCGAGCGCCCGCTGTCGTCGCCGACGTCGAACATGTCGTACGCGGACAGGTCGAGGCGCAGCGAGATCCGCACACCCGCGTCCATGCCGGCGGCGACCTCGGCGGCCCAGTCGTGCGCGTCGGGCAGGCGCTGGGGGCGTCGGTCGGCGAAGGGCCTTCCGCAGGCGTGCGGTGCGGCGGGGGTGCGGGGCAGGGTGTCCGCGACGGCGTCCAGGAAGGACCGCATCAGGGCCTCCGGCTGGGGCAGCCGGAGGGCTCCGGCGCCGGGGAGCGGCACGGCGTGGCCCTCGGCCGGGAGCGCGGCGGCGACCGCGCGCAGGTGTGCGACGTCCTCCGGGTCCAGCGGGCCGGCCCGCCAGGCGTCGTGGCCGGTGGGCGTCAGGCCCGGCAGCA
>NZ_MJAJ01000085.1 GCF_001746365.1 Streptomyces sp. LUP30 | reverse complement strand
TCGCCGTCGTCGGCGGCGCCCGCGCCGGGGGCGCCGCCCGGGGCGGCCAGCCGGGCCGCGACGCCTTCCAGCCCCTCGTCCCGGCGCACCTCCAGCAGGTCGGCGAGGTTCCAGGCCGCCGAGCCCACCACGCTGAGGCTGCGCGGCCCGCGCCGCTGCACCACCCCGCGCACCAGCAGCAGCCAGGAGTGGAAGACGGTGTGGGCGCAGGCGTCGTGGGAGTCCTCGAAGAAGGCCAGGTCGACCAGGCCGGTGCCGTCGTCCAGGGTGCTGAAGACGACCCGTTTGCCGGACCGGATCGGCGGGGTCTGGGTGGCCGCCTTGGCACCCGCGACCAGCACGGTCTCTCCGTGCCGCGCCTCCCGCAGCCGCCGGGCCGAGACCACGCCCAGCTCGGCGAGGAAGTCGCCGTGGTCGTCCATCAGATGGCGCGAGGCGTCCATGGACAGCACGCCCAGCTCGGCGCTGAGCCGCTCGGCCGAGGTCAGGTCGGGCAGCCCGGCCGGGGCGGTCTTCCGCCCGCCCGCCAGAGGGAGTTGGCCGCCGCCCGCCCCGCGCCCACCGCGGTGCAGCTCGGTCAGGTGCAGTTGCAGGTCACGGCGGTTGGCGCCGAAGGCGTCCAGCGCGCCGACCTGGGCGAGCCGCCCGGCCAGCGGCCGGCTCGGGCGTGCCCGCTCCCAGAAGTCCAGCAGCGAGGCGTACGGCTGCCCGTCCGCGACCCGTGCCGCCTCGGCCTCGCTGATGCCGTGCACGTCGGAGAGGGCGAGCCGCAGCCCCCAACGCCCGGGAGAATCCGCGGAATCCGCGGAATCCGCGGAATCCGCCGATGGCGTCGATGGCGTCGATGGCGTCGACGGCGTCGATCCTCTTGATTCAGACACCAGTTCGATACGGTGGGCGACGCCCGACCGGTTCACGTCCAGCGGGAGGATCGGCACCCCCCGCCGCCGCGCGTCCGCCAGCAGCAGCCGCTTGGGGTACATCCCGGGGTCGTGCGTGAGCAGTCCGGCGTAGAAGGCGGCCGGGTGGTGCGCCTTCAGCCACGCCGACTGGTACGTCGGGACGGCGAAGGCGACCGCGTGCGCCTTGCAGAAGCCGTAGGAGCCGAAGGCCTCGATGATCTCCCAGGTCCGCTGAATCGTTTCTGCGCTGTATCCCCCCGCCGCCGCGTGCTGCGCGAACCACACCTTGATCCGCCCCTGGGACTCCGGGTCGGAGAGCCCGCGCCGCACCCGGTCGGCCTCGCCGCGTCCACAGCCGGTCATGATCGCGACGATGTCGATGATCTGCTCGTGGAAGACGACGACGCCGTAGGTGTCCCGCAGCGGCTCCACCAGATCCGGATGCGGGTACCGGACCGGCGCGCGCCCGTGCCGGGCCTCGATGAACGGCCGCACCATGTCGGCGGCGACCGGGCCGGGCCGGAAGAGGGAGATGTCGACGACCAGGTCGTGGAAGGTGGCCGGCTGCAACCGCCCCACCAGGTCCCGCTGGCCCGGCGACTCGATCTGGAAGCACCCGAGCGTCTCGGTGGACCGGATGAGCCGGTACGTCGCCGGGTCGCCCTCCTCGACCGCGTCCAGGTCGATCCGCTCCCCGGTCGCCCGCTCCACCTCCGCCACCGCGTGCGCCATCGCCGACTGCATCCGCACGCCCAGCACGTCCAGCTTGAGCAGCCCGAGGTCCTCGACGTCGTCCTTGTCGAACTGGGCCATCGGGAACCCCTCGCCGCTGGTCGGCACGACCGGCGTGCGGGAGAGCAGGGAGGCGTCGGACAGGAGCACCCCGCACGGGTGCATGGCGACTCCGCGCGGGAGGGCGTCGAGGGCCTCGACCAGCTCCCACAGCCGCCCGTACCGCTCCTTCTCCCCCGCCAGCGCCCGGAGTTCGGGCAGCTCCTCCAGGGCCGCTCGGGCGTCCCGGGCCCGGATGTGCGGGAAGGACTTGGCGACGCGGTCGATCTCGGCCGGGTCCATGGACAGGGCCGCGCCGACGTCCCGGATCGCGTGGCGGACGCGGTACGTCTCCGGCATCGCGACCGTCGCCACCCGCTCGGCCCCGAAGCGGCCGATGATCGCGCGGTAGACCTCCAGCCGGCGCGCGGACTCCACGTCGACGTCGATGTCGGGCAGCACGACCCGCTCCCGGGACAGGAAGCGCTCCATCAACAGCCCGTGCTCCAGGGGGTCGGCGTGGGCGATGCCGAGGAGGTGGTTGACGAGGGAGCCCGCGCCCGAGCCGCGCGCGGCGACCCGGATGCCCATCTTCCGTACGTCGTCCACGACCTGGGCCACCGTCAGGAAATAGGAGGCGAACCCGTGGTGGGCGATGATGTCGAGCTCGTCGTGCATCCGCTCCCAGTACGGCCGCGCCTTCGCGGACCGGTCGTAGCCCCGCAGCACCATCCCGGCCGCCGCTCGTGAGGCCAGCGTCCGCTGGGCGGTGCGGCGGTCCGCGCCCACGAGATGCGGCTCGGGGAAGTGGACGGCGCCCATGCCCAGGTCGTCCTCGGGGTCGACCAGGCACTCGGCGGCCGCGGCCCGGGTCTGCTCCAGCAGCCGGTGGGCGACGTCCCGCCGGAAGCCCGCGGCCTCCACGACCCGCTCCGCCGCCCCGAGCATGGCGTCCGCGCCCTTGAGCCAGGCCTCGCCCGAGTCGAGCTCCTTGGCCGGATCGACGGGGACCAGTCGGCGGGCCGCGTCCAGGATGTCGGCGACCGGTCCCTGGCCGGGGTCGGCGTACCGGACGGCGTTACTGAGCACGGGCCGGATCCGCTGTTCGGCGGCGAAGCCGACGGTGCGGGCGGCCAGCCGCAGGGAACCGGGACCGGTGCCGGTGCGCCCGTGCCAGACGGCCTCCAGGCGCAGGGCGTCGCCGTACGCCTCGCGCCAGGGGGCGAGGAGCCTCGCGGCCCGGTCCGGACGGCCCGCGGCGAGCGCGCGGCCGACGTCGGAGGCCGGGCCGAGCAGGACGGTCAGACCGTCGCCGTGGTTGTCGGCCCAGGGCAGCGACGGCAGGCCCGTGCCGTCCCCCGCGTGCGCCGCCGTGACCAGTCGGCACAGGTCGGCCCAGCCCCGGGCGCCGTCGCGGGCGAGGAAGGTGACGCGGGGTGTCGACTCGTCGACGAAGGCGCCGCCGCGCACGGGGGTGCGGCGGCGGTCCCGCCGTACGGACGACGCGTCGCCCTGCGGACGCTCGGGCGCCGTGACCGCCAGGTCCACCCCGAACAGCGGGCGCACGCCCGCCTTCGCGCAGGCCTTGGCGAAGCGGACCGTGCCCGCGAGGGTGTCGCGGTCGGTGAGGGCGAGGGCGTCCATGCCCCGCTCCGAGGCCCGCTCGGCCAGCCGCTCCGGGTGCGAGGCCCCGTACCGCAGGGAGAACCCGGAGACGGTGTGCAGATGCGTGAACCCCGGCATCCGCACCTCCCGAAATCGAATGAGCCGAACGAATCGAACATCAGTTCACTACTCTCCCACCCCCACCATAGACCAAATCCCGAACGTATGTACGACAGCCGTTCGGACGCCCCCCACCTGCGGAAACATCCCGCGCCCCGGACCGTGGGAACATGACGCAGAGCACCGGCGCCGACACCCCCCGCGGCCCTTCCCGTGGCTCCTTCCTCGACGAGGTGAAGGACGCCGTCACCCCGCGGGCCACGCTCCTGGTCATCGGCGTGGTCGCGCTCCATCTGCTCTTCATCGCCTCCTACGTGGGGGCGCTGCACGACCCCAGACCCAAGGACGTGCCCTTCGGGGTCGTCGCGCCCCAGCCCGTCGCCCGGCAGACGGTGGCCCGGCTGGAGAAGCTGCCCGGCGGCCCCCTGGACCCGCGCGCCGTGGCCGACGCGGCGACGGCCCGCGCACAGATCCTCGACCGGAAGATCGACGGCGCCCTCGTGGTCGGCCCGGCCGGTGGCGCCGACACCCTCCTGGTGGCCACCGGCGGCGGCAAGGTGCTGGCCGCCACCCTGGTGACGCTCACCACCGCCCTGGAGAAGTCCGGGGCGCGCACCCTGCGGACCGTCGACGTGGTCCCGGCGGACAAGGAGGACGCCAACGGGCTGTCGTCCTTCTATCTGACCGTCGGCTGGTGCGTGGGCGGCTACCTCTGCGCCTCGATCATGGTCATCAGCTCGGGCGCCGGCCGCTCCACCCCGCGCCGCGCGGTGATCCGGCTGCTCGCCATGGCCGTCGTCGGGATCGTCGGCGGACTCGGCGGCGCTCTGATCGTCGGACCGGTCCTGGACGCCCTGCCGGGCAGCCTCGCGGCCTACTGGGGGCTCGGCGCGCTGATCGTCTTCGCGGTCGGCGCGGCCACGCTCGCCTTCCAGGGCGTCTTCGGGCTCGCCGGCATCGGGCTGGTCATCCTGCTCGTGGTGATCCTGGGCAACCCGAGCGCGGGCGGCGCCCTGCCGCCCCCGCTGCTCCCGCCGTTCTGGAAGGCGATCGGCCCTGCGTTGCCGCCCGGTGCGGGGACCTGGGCGGCGCGCTCGATCGCCTACTTCGAGGGCAACGACATGACCGGGTCCCTGCTGGTGCTGTCCGCGTGGGCGGTCGGGGGCGTCGTCGTCACCCTGCTGGCCTCCGTCCTGCGGACGCGCCGCGCGCAGAGCACGCCATGACCCGCGGCGCGGCGCGGCAGGCGTGAGGTCCGGCCCGAGGAAGGCGTGAGGTCCCGCCCCGGTGCGCGGGGCGGGACCTCCGTCGGTGCCGTGCCGGCCCGTCAGCCGATCCGCGTCCCCGTCGCCGACAGCGCCTCCGTCACCGGCTGGAAGAACGTCTCCCCGCCGGAGGTGCAGTCGCCGCTGCCGCCCGAGGTCAGGCCGACGGCGCTGCTGCCCGAGAACAGGGAGCCGCCGCTGTCGCCGGGCTCGGCGCACACGTCGGTCTGGATCAGGCCGTCGACGACGTCGCCGTTGCCGTAGTTCACCGTGGCGTCCAGGCCGGTGACGGTGCCGGAGTGCACCCGGGTGGTCGAGCCGCTGCGGGTGACCTTCATGCCGACGGTGGCCTCGGCGGCGCCGGTGATCCGCTGGGCCGAGCCGTCGTAGAGGTTCACCTCGCTCGGATGGGGCACGTCGGCGGTGTACTTGACCAGGCCGTAGTCGTCGCCCGGGAAGCTGGAGGCCGCGTCGGCGCCGATCTTCGCGCCGGAGGAGTCCGACCAGGTGGAGATGGCGTCGGTGCAGTGCCCTGCGGTCAGGAAGTACGGCTCGCCGCCCTTGACCACGTTGAAGCCGAGCGAGCAGCGCCCGCCGTCGCCGCCGATGGCGTCGCCGCCCGCGATGAAGGGTTTGAACTCCCCCTTGGCGCGCCGGAGTTCGGCCACCGGACCGAGGCCGTCGACGATCTTGGAGAGCTTGCCCCACTGTGCGTCGGAGACCGTGCGGTCGGCGGAGACGACGACCCTGCCGGTGGTCGGGTCGGTCACCCAGGCGGTGCCCGGGACGGACGCGTCCGCCTTGAGCTTCGCATGGGCGCCAGTCAGTTCGGCGAGGGTGTTCTCGACGACTCTGGCCCGGGCGCCGGCCGCCTCGACGGTGTCCGCGGCGCTCTCGTCGGCGACGTTCACCACGAGACTGCGGCTCTCGGCGTCGTAGTACGTGCCCGCCGCGTCGTCGCCGAGGTCCGCGCTCAGGGCCGAGGCCAGCTTTCCGGCCGCGAGGGCCGAGAGGACGGCGGGCCGCGGGGTGTCCGCCGGCTCGTCGGCGTTCGCGCTCTGGAAGGTGACTCCCGCCGCGACGAGCGCGGCGACACCCGCGCCCGCCACGCCCGCCCGTCGCCCGGATATCCGTCGGTGCTTCAACTCGCGTCCTCCTGTGGGGGGGTCGGTCCGGGACGGTCGCGCAGACCGCGGCGGGCCGGAAGGATGACCGGCGGCCGCCCACTCTTCCGAACCCCGCAGAGAGCGCACAAGGTCGACCTCGACAAGCGCACAGGGTGGGCACCGCGCGCCCCTCGCTCCTTCACCACCCCTTCCGGCCGTTGTCATCCAGGGACGAACCGGCTGCCCGGGAGACTCATCTCGCGCACACGAAGCGCCGATCCGTTCGGCCCTCCCCCTGGCCGCTGCCATATTCGAAGCCACTTTCGGAGGTGGCTGTGACGCCAGAGGCGACGACATCCCGGGGGCGGGAGACGGCGACGCGCGTGCCCGACGGCACCGCCGAACGTCTCACCGGCCTGGAGAGCCGACAGACCCGGGCGATGGCTCCGGGCGGACCGCGCAGACGCGGCGAGCACGGCGCACGCGAGCGGATCAACCTGCTGCTGGACGTGGGTTCGTTCACCGAGACCGGCCTGTTCGTCCGGGGTCGGCCAACCGGTGACGGGACGGCCCGACGGCCCTACGGCGACGGCGTGGTCACGGGCTACGGCACGGTCGACGGACGTCCGGTCTGCGTGTTCGCCCAGGACCCCACGGTGTTCGGCGGCAGCATGGGGGAGGCGTTCGGCGAGAAGACGGTCGCCCTGATGGACCTCGCCCTGAAGACCGGCTGTCCGGTCGTCGGGCTCAACGACGGCGGCGGCGCCCGCATCCAGGAGGGAGTCGCCTCGCTAGCCCTCTACGCCGAGCTGGTGCGCCGCAACGTCAAGGCGTCCGGGGTCATCCCGCAGATCTCGGTCGTGCTCGGGCCGTGCGCCGGCGGGGCCGCGTACTCGCCGGCCATCACCGACTTCACCGTGATGGTGGACGGCGCCTCGCACATGTTCGTCACCGGACCCGACGTCATCGAGGCGGTCACCGGCGAACGCACCGGCGCCGAGGAACTGGGCGGCGCCCGCACCAGCAACACCGTCAACGGCAACGCCCACTTCCTCGCCGCCGACGAGATGGACGCCCTCGACACCGTACGCGACCTGCTGTCGTACCTGCCCGCCAACAACCTGGAGCCGCCGCCGCGATACGCGCCGGCCGCCGCGGGCGCCGGCGTGCCGCTCGACGAGATCGTGCCGGACCGGCTCGCCCAGGCCTACGACATGCGCGACGTTCTGCGGTCGGTCGTCGACAGGGGCGAACTGCTGGAGATCCAGGAGCTGTTCGCGCCCAACATCGTCTGCGCGCTGGCCCTCGTCGAGGGTGCTCCGGTCGGCGTCGTCGCCAACCAGCCGCTGCACGCGGCCGGGGTCCTCGACATCGACGCCTCCGAGAAGGCCGCACGCTTCGTGCGGTTCTGCGACGCCTTCGGCCTCCCCCTGCTGACCTTCGCCGACGTCCCCGGCTATCTCTCCGGGGTGCGCCAGGAGCAGGGCGGAATCATCCGGCGCGGCGCCAAACTGCTGTACGCCTACGCCGAGGCGACCGTCCCCAAGGTCACCGTCGTGGTGCGCAAGGCCTACGGCGGCGGGTACGCGGTGATGGGCTCCAAACACCTGGGCGCGGACATCAACCTCGCCTGGCCCACGGCCCGGATCGCGGTCATGGGCGCCGAGGGCGCCGTCGGCGTCCTGCACCGGCGTGAACTCGCCGCCTCCGACGACCCCGACGCGTTGCGCGCCCGTCTCGTCGCCGGGTACGAGAGCACCCACGGCACCCCCTATCTCGCGGCCGAGCGCGGATACGTCGACGCGGTCATCGCCCCGCGCGACACCCGCGCCCACGTCTGCCGCGCCCTGCGCGCGCTGCGCGGCAAGCGCGCCCCGATGCCGGAGCGCCGGCACGGCAACATCCCGCTCTGACCGTGTGAGGAGCCATCCGTGACGGACACCCCCCGCCCCCCGCTCGCGCCCGCCTGCCGGAGCCTGCCGGAGTACGTGCGGCACTGGGCCGAGACCACCCCCGACCGCCGGGCGTTCACCTTCGTCGACCACCCCGCCGCGCACCCGCGGGGCGTCCACCGCACCCTGACCTGGCGCCGCCTGGACCTTCGGATGCAGGCCCTGGCCGCACGGCTCGCCGAGGAGGCCGAGCCCGGAGCGCGGGTCGCGCTGCTGTGCCCGCAGGGCACGCACTACGTCACCGCGTTCCTCGCGGCGCTCGCCGCCCGCATGGTCGCCGTCCCGCTGTACCCGCCGGGGCTGCCCGGGCAGGGCGACCGGCTCACGGCCGTTCTCGCCGACGCGCGTCCGGCGGTCGTCGTCACGACGAGCGACGTCCTCGACGAGGTGCGGGAGTTCTGCGCGGACGGCGCGGTGACGGTCGTCGCCGCCGACCTGGTGCCCGACGCCGCCGCCGGGGACCGGCGGCCGGTCGCGCCGCACGACACGGCCGTCGCCTATCTGCAGTACACCTCCGGCTCGACCCGGACCCCGGCGGGCGTGGAGATCACGCACGCCAACGTCGTCGCCAACGCCCACCAGGCGCTGACCGCCTACGTCGCCGACGGCGCTCCGGTGACCTGCGTGGGGTGGCTGCCGCTGTACCACGACATGGGGCTCGTCCTGAGCGTCGCCGCCCCGGTCTCACGGGGAGCGCTGTCGGTGCTCATGGACCCGGTGGCGTTCCTGCACGAGCCCGCGCGCTGGCTGCGGCTGCTCTCCGCGCACCCGCACGCGGTGAGCGCCGCGCCCAACTTCGCCTACGACTACTGCGCCTCGGCCGTCACCGAGGGGCAGAAGGCGGAGCTGCGGCTGGACCGGATCACCGCGCTGATCAACGGCAGCGAGCCGGTGCGGCCCGGCACGGCCGACGCCTTCCAGGCCGCCTTCGCCGACCGGGGACTCGTGCCGGAGACCCACTGCCCGTCGTACGGGCTCGCCGAGGCCACCGTGTTCGTCAGCGCCGCCCGGCCCTGGGAGCCGCTGCGCCGGTTCGCGCTCGACCGCGACGCCCTGGCCGCCGGGAAGGCCCTGCCGGCGCGGGCCGACGATCCCGCGGCCGTGCTGCTGGCCGGCTGCGGCGCCCCCGCCGGGCAACAGGTCCGCATCGTCGACCCGGCGTCGCGCACCGCCCTGCCGGAGGGCGAGGTCGGCGAGATCTGGGTGCGCGGCCCCAACGTCGGCCGCGGCTACCGCGACCAGGACCGCCTGACGCGACGCGTCTTCGACGCGGAACTCACCGACCCGCCGTCCGGCACCCGACCCGGGACGGCGACCGGAACCGGGCCCGGCGACAAGACCGGCCCGGGGGCCGGCCGGGCTGCGTCCCCGGCGGCCGACGCACGCGGCTCGGGCGGCTGGCTGCGCAGCGGTGATCTCGGGACGGTGCTGGACGGCCAGTTGATCGTCACCGGTCGGCTGAAGGACCTCATCGTCGTCGACGGCCGCAACCACTACCCGCAGGACGTGGAGGCCACCGTCCAGGAGGCGCACCCGGCCGTGCGGCGCGACCGGCTCGCCGCGTTCGCCGTGCCGGGCCCCGAAGGGGAACGGGCGGCCGTCGTGGCGGAGCACGCACGGACCACGGACCCCGCCGGGATCGACGTGCCGGCCCTGGTGCGCACGGTACGGGCGGCGGTGTCCGCCCGGCACGGGCTGCGGCTCGCCGACGTCGTGCTCGTGCCACCGGGCGCCGTGCCCCGGACGTCCAGCGGCAAGGTGTCGCGGACGCTGGCCCGTGAGCGGTATCTGGCGGGCGCGTACGCGAAGGGGACGGGTGCGGAGACGAAGACGGGGACGGGGACGGGGGCGGCCGGATGAGCCGCGTCGACGAGGGGGCGCTGCGCCGGCTGATCGCCCGCCGGGCGGCCTCCTGGCAGGGCACGGCCGCCGCGGACGTCCCGATGGACCGGCCGCTCGCGGATCTCGGCATGTCCTCGCGGGACGCGGTGGTCCTGGCCGGGGAGCTCTCCCGGGCCACGGGGCGCGAACTGCCGGCGACGCTGCTGTGGGAGGCGCCCACCGGCGACGCCCTGATGGCGCACCTGTGCGGCGGCACGGCCGCGCATGCCTCTCCCCGGGAGGTCCCCCGAGCCGCTCCCCCGGCCGCGACGCCGGGGCCGTCCGGAGAGCCCGTCGCGGTCATCGGGGTGGGATGCCGGCTGCCCGGGGGTGTGCACGGGCCCGGGGACTACTGGCGGCTGCTGACCGGGGGCGTGGACGCGATCCGGCGGGTGCCCGAGGACCGCTGGCGGGACTTCACCGCCTACCCGCCCGCCGAAGCGCCGCCGCACGGCGGCTACCTCGACGACATCGCCGGGTTCGACGCGGACTTCTTCCGCATCACCCCGCGCGAGGCCGCCGTGATGGACCCGCAGCAGCGGATCCTGCTGGAGGTCGTCCACGAGACCCTCGATCACGCGTCCGTCCCGGCCGCGTCCCTCGCCGGCACGGCGACCGGCGTCTTCGTGGGCGTCTCCGCGCCGGAGTACGGCTCGCTGACCGGCGCCGACCCGGCCGCGGTGGACCCCTGGGCGCCGGCCGGCGGCGCGTTGAGCGTGACGGCCGGGCGGGTGGCGTACGTGCTGGACACCCGGGGACCGAGCACGGCCGTCGACACCGCCTGCTCGTCGTCGCTGGTCGCCGTGCACCAGGCGTGCGTCAGTCTGCGCACGGGCGAGGTCGACACGGCGATCGCCGCCGGGGTCAACGTGCTGCTCTCCCCCGCCGTCACCGTCGCGTTCCGGCGGGCCGGCGCCCTCGCGCCGGACGGGCGCTGCAAGCCGTTCTCCGCGATGGCCGACGGCATCGGCCGCGGCGAGGGCTGCGCGGCCGTGCTGCTGAAGCGGCTGTCCGACGCCGAACGGGACGGCGACCGCGTCCTCGCCGTCATCCGTGCCACCGCCGTCAACTCCGACGGCCGCTCGGGCGGTCTCCTGGCGCCCAACCCCGCGGCCCAGCGCGCCCTGTTGGAGACGGCTTACGCGCGAGCCGGGCTCGATCCGGGGCACATCGACGCCGTCGAGGCGCACGGCACCGGCACGCCGCTGGGCGACCCGATCGAGGCGGGCGCGCTCGGCGCGGTGCTCGGGGCGGGCCGCGACGCCGACCAGCCGCTGCTGCTCGGCTCCGTCAAGGGCAACCTCGGTCATCTGGAGTCCGCCGCCGGCATCGCCGGGCTGGTGAAGACGGTGCTCGCGCTGCACCACGACCTCGTTCCGCCGTCCCTGCACTGTGCGCGGGGCAGCGCCCTGGACGACGGACGGCTGCGGGTGGTGACCGAGCCGGAGCCATGGCCGCGCTACGGCGGGACGGCCACCGCCGGGGTCTCGGGGTTCGGTTTCGGCGGCACCAACGCCCATGCGGTGCTGGAGGAGCGGCGACCGGCCGTCCTGTGGCGGGCTCCCGACGGGGAACCGGCCGCGCGTCTGCATCTCCTCTCCGACGTCGACGCCGCCCGCGTCCGGGACACCGCGGCCCGGCTGGCCGAGTGGCTGCGCACGCCCGAGGGGGGCGCGGCGCACCCGGCGGACGTGGCGCGCACCCTCGCCGGGCGGACCGGACGCGGCCGGACGCGGGTCGCCGTCACCGCCCGCGACCGGGAGGAACTCCTCGACGCGCTGGACGCGCTGGCACAGGACCGGCCCCATCCCCGGGTCGTCGCCGACGAGCGCTCCCTGGTCGGGCGCGGGCCGGTGTGGGTCTTCTCCGGGTACGGCAGCCAATGGGCCGGCATGGGACGTCGGCTGCTGGCCGAGGAGCCGGTCTTCGCCGCGGCCGTGGAGAAGCTCGATGTCCTGCTGGCCCCGCACTGCAGTTTCTCCCTGTGCGAAAGGCTGTCCTCCGGCGCCGGTCTGGAGCGGGTGGAGATCGCCCAACCCGTGCTGTTCGGAACGCAGTTGGCGCTCGCGGAGCTGTGGCGCGCCCAGGGAGTCGAGCCCGCCGCCGTCATCGGGCACTCGCTGGGCGAAGTGGCCGCCGCGGTGTGCGCGGGCGCGCTGGACGCGTCGGACGGGGCCCGGGTGGTCGCCGTGCGGGCCCGGCTGCTCGGCGGGCTGCGCGGCGGGGCGATGGCCGTCGTCGACCTCGACGACGGCGAACTCGACGCCCTGGCGGCGGAGTTCCCCGGGGTGCAGGTCGCCGTGCACTCCGCGCCCGGTCAGAAGGTCGTCACCGGCGCGCAGGAGGCGGTCGCCGAACTGGTGGAGGCGCTGCGGGGGCAGGGGCGGGCCGCCCGCGCCCTGCGCGTCGCCGGCGCCGGGCACTCCCCCCAGGTCGATCCGCTGCTGCCGGAGTTGACCGAGGCGCTGGCCGACGTCCGGGGCGGGCGGCCGCGTGTCCCGGTGTACTCCACCGTCCTGGACGACCCGCGCGGCGAGGGGGCGTTCGACGCCGCGCACTGGGCGGCGAACCTGCGGCGCCCCGTGCGCCTGGACCGGGCGGTCGCGGCCGCCGCGGCCGACGGCCACACGGCCTTCGTCGAGATCTCGCCCCACCCGGTGCTGACCGCGGCCGTCGCCGGCAACGCGCCCGGCGCGCTCGTCCTGGGCACCCTGCGCCGCGACGCCGACGACTTCGCCGCGTTCCTGACCGGGGTGGGGGCGGTGTACGCGGCCGGCGGACGCCTGCCGCTGCCGCCCGGCCGCGTCATCGACCTGCCCGCACCGCGCTGGCGGCGCCGACGGCACTGGTGGACGGACGGTCGTCCGGCGACGGCGCCCGTCCCGGCCGCGGAGACGACGGCCCCCGAGGACGCCTCCCTCACCGGCCGCGTACGCCACCACATCGCCGCGGTCACCGGCCACCCGGCGGCCCGTGTCCCACCCACCGCCGCCCTGACCGACCTGGGCCTGGACTCCCTGATGGCCGTCCGCATCCGCACCGCCCTCGAAGGCGAGTTCGGGATCGCACTGCCGCTGCGCGCCCTGCTCGGCGCCGGCACCGTCGAGGGGGTGGCCGACCGCATCCGGCGGACACTGCCCGCCGGGGAGCCGGACTCCCCGCTGCGCGTCCTGCACGCCGGCGGCGCCCGGGCTCCGCTGTTCCTGCCGCACGCCGCCGGCGGCACGAGCGACGTCTACCGGGCGCTCGTCGACCGGCTCGGGGACGACCGGCCGGTGTACGGGCTCGAACGCGTCGAACAGGCCCGCACGGTGACGGAGAAGGCGCGCCGGTACGCCGAGGCGATCACCTCGCTCCACCCCGACGGGCCGTGTGCGCTGGGCGGTTGGTCCTTCGGCGGCTTCCTCGCCCAGGAGACCGCACGACAGCTGACCGCCTCCGGCCGGGAGGTGGAGCTGGTGGCCCTCCTCGACTCCGTCCGCCCGCTCCCGCTGCCCGGTGTGACCCCGGCGGACCGGATCCGCGACCACTTCACCGGCTTCGCCCGGCACGTCGCCGACGCCTACGGGGTCCGGCTGGAGCTGCCCTACGACGAGCTCGTCGCGACGGACGACGACGGAGAGCGCATCGACGTCGTGCTGCGCGCCCTGCGCGAGGCCGCCGATCTGCCGGCCGCCGCCCTGGAGCACCAGCGCTCCTCCTACCTGGACCTCAGGATCGGCGAGGCCCACCGGCCCGGGACCTACGAGGGACCGGTGGTGCTGTACCGGGCCGCAGAACCCGCCCCGCACACCGTGCGCGACCCCGCCTACGAACGCGACGACGAGGCCCTGGGCTGGGACGAGGTCTGCCCGAGCCTGACGGTCGTAGCGGTCGAGGGCCACCATCTGTCGCTGCTCGACCCCCCGCACGTCGACGAGCTCGCCGCCCATCTGCGGCGCGCGCTCGCCGAGCACAGCCGCTGAACCGGACGACGAGGAGCCGCCATGTCCCCCCACCCCACCACCGGAGTGTCCCGACGCGCCGTCGCCAGAGCGGCGACGGCCGTCGGCCTGACCGCGATCTTCGGCGCCGGAACCGCCACCGCCCGGGCCGTGACCCGGCTCGGACCGCGCACCCTGGACGTGTCCGTGGCGTCCGCGGCCCTCGGCCGCAGCGCGCCGCTGCGGCTGATCCTGCCGTCGGACTTCGACGCCCGGACCGACCGCTCCTATCCCGTCCTGTACCTGCTGCACGGCGCCCACGACGACTACACCTCGTGGACCCGGGAGACGGACATCGAGTCCTTCACCGCGGGCCGGGAGCTGATCGTGGCGATCCCGGACGCGGGACCCACCGGCATTCCCACCCACTGGCGCAGCGGCCCCGACTACGAGACCTTCCAGGTCGAGGAGGTTCCGGCGCTGCTCGCCCGGAGCTACCGGGCCTCCGGCGTACGGGCGGTCGCCGGGGTCTCCACCGGCGGCTACGGCGCGATGGCGCACGCGGCACGCCATCCCGGCCGGTACGCGGCGGCGGCCTCCTACAGCGGCATCCTCGACACCACCGCGCCGGGCGTACCGCCGATCGTGGACGCCATCGTCGCCCGCGAGAACCTGCTGCCCCCGGCCCTGTGGGGCAATCCGCTGCTGAACCTCCTCACCTGGCGCGACTTCAACCCGCGCGCCCGGGCGGCCGGGCTGCGCGGCACGAGCCTGTACGTGTCCAACGGCAGCGGAGTCGCGGGCGGCAGCGGCGACTGGCTGCCCGAGGCGCTGGAGAGCGCCCTGTGGCCCTCCGCCCACGCCTTCACCGACACGCTCGCGCTGCTCGGCATCCCGGTCACCACCCACTACTACGCGGGAGGAGGACACAGCTGGACCTACTGGAAGCGGGAGTTCACCGCGTCATGGCCGATGCTCGCCCGTGCGCTGGGGGTGCCGGAGTGACGCCCGCGGCGCCGGGGCACGGAACGGAGCGCAGGGGACGCGCGTCCAACACGGGACTGCCCCCTCGTCCCACGGGCGACGGCCCGCGGGTGAGCCGCCTCCGGGTGAAAGGAGTGTCCGCCGTGGCTTCCCCCACCCCGCACGGTGTGCCGCAGGGCCTCGGAGTCTCCCCTGTGCCCCCCGAACTGGCCAGACTGCTGCGCGACGGCCTCGAGGCCGTCGCCGACGAGGTGGAGGAGGAGGTCCGCAGCCAGGTCCCGGAGTACGCGCGGCCGGCCGACGGGACGTATCGCGCGCGCCTCAGGGCCGGCGTCGTCCAGGCCCTCACGCTCTTCGTGGACCATATCGCCGACCCGCGCGGGCGGGGTGACGCGATCGCGGCGACCTACTACGAACTCGGCCGTGGCGAAGCCCTGGAGGGGCGCAGCCTGGACGCGCTGCAGTCCGCGCTGCGCGTCGGAGGACTGCGGGCCTGGCGGGAGATGGGCCGCACCGCCGAGGAGCTCGGGCTGGACTCCACGGTGGTGGCTGCCCTGGGCGAGCTGGCGTTCCGGACCGTCCACGAGGTGGCGGAGGCGGCCGCCGCCGGTTACGCGGAGGCCCGGCTGCGCAGTACGGACGAGCTGGAGCGCCGGCGCAGACGGCTGCTCGGCCTGCTGCTCGGCGACGGCCCGGTGTCCCCGGAGGCGGTGCAGAACCTGGCGCACGGCGCCCGGTGGTCGGTGCCGCCGTATGCCGCGGTCGTCGCGCTGGCGGCCGGGCCGGAGCAGCGCGAGGAGGAGCGGCCGCTGGCGGCTGCCGGGATGTTGGTGGACATGGAGTCCCGGCCGCCGCGGATGCTGGTGCCCGACCCGGACGGTTCCGGCCGCTTCGGCGGGCGGGCGTTCGGCCTCGCGCTGCGCGGCCGGCCGGCGGCGATCGGCCCCACGGTCCCGCTCGCCGAGGCCGCCCGGTCGCTGCACTGGGCCACCCGGGCGCTGGGGCTGATGGGCCGTGGGGTGCTGCCCCGGCAGGGTGTGGTGCGATGCGCCGACCATCTGTCGACCCTGCTGCTGCACGGCGACGAGCCGCTGCTCGCCCACCTGGAGTCGCGGGTCCTCGCGCCGCTCGACGCGGTGTCCGAGGGACAGCGCCCCCGGCTCGCGGAGACGCTGCTGGCCTGGCTGCTCAGCGGCAGCAACGTGCCCGACGTCGCCGCCCGGCTGCACGTGCACCCGCAGACGGTCCGCTACCGGCTGCGCCAGCTGGAGAAGTTGTTCGGCGACGCGCTGCACGAGCCCGCCACCCGGCTGGACCTCATCCTGGCGCTGCGCGCCGAGGAGTTGCGGGCACCCCGCGACTGCGCGACCTAGGTGACGTCCGCGCCGGCCGGCCCTCGTCCGACTTTCCTTCCGCTCATATCGGCAACAAAAAACGGGGAGTTTCTGAATTCCCGTCCATAACAACTGAACAGGCAAAGCGAATACGTTCGGGACGTCCTTTCCCCCAGGCGCTCGATCGCGCCCCACCCGCAAAGGATCCCCATGCGTATTCGCTCGTGCCTGGCCGCGCTCTCCCTGCTCGGCGGGGTCGCCGCGGCCGGACTCACCGCGTCCGCCGCATCGGCCGCCGCCTGCTCGGACATCGACGTCGTGGCCGCTCGCGGCACCTTCGAACCGGGCACGCTCGGCCTGATCGTCGGCGACCCGGTCTATTCCGCCCTGCAGCGGAAACTGACGGGTAAAAGCCTCTCCAGCTACAAGGTGAACTATCCGGCGGACCTTTCCCTCACCTCGGCCGCACAGGGCAACGCGGATGTGGTGAACCACGTCAAAAGCCAGGCAGCCGCCTGCCCGAACCAGCGGTTCGTCCTCGTCGGCTATTCGCAGGGCGCGAACGTCGTCGACAACTCCATCGGCGTCAGCAGTGCCGGCGCGGTGGTCGGCAGCCCCATCGTCGCCACGATCCCCGCCGCTCTCGAACCGCGGGTGGCGGCGGTGCTGCTGTTCGGCAACCCCATCCGGGCCCTCGGCAAGAGCGTCACCGGCGTCTACCAGGGCCGCACCGTCGACTTCTGCGCCCACGGCGACCCCATCTGCGAGAACGGCGGCGGCGACGTGCTGGCGCACCTCGGCTACACGGCGAACGCCGACGCGGCGGCCGTCTTCGCGGCGGGGCGGGTCTGAGTCCCGCCCCGCGCAGGCCCTGAGCCTCGATCCGGCACGAAGGAAGGGCCCGGGAGAAGATCCTCCCGGGCCCTTCCGCCGCGCGGGTGCCGCCGGTTCCGTGGCCGGAACGGTCCGCCGGGTCGGCGCCTTCGGATTCTCATGACCGGTGTGTGAGTGCGCCCGGTGAACTGCGTCATGCCCTTGCCGTGCTCCCGGTGTGACCGGGATGGAACACCAGGGTCGTGCGTTCAGGCGGTGAGTGGTCGTCCGCTCCGGCGGACCGGCCGGCACCGGCCCGGTGATCGTCTCCGGTCACGGCACTAGCGGGGATCGCGTGCGAACGCGGTGAGACCGGTGGAGACGGGCTCGGGCCGGCCGTTGTTCTGCGCCGGCGCCGCGGTCAGCACGTCGAGGTGCTGGTAGCCGTCGGCGACCAGCGGGTGCAGGTCGGCCGGGATGCGGCCGGCCAGCAGGCCGTCGCCCGCGAGCACGGTGAGGGTCGGCTTCGCGGTGAGCCCCTCCGGGTGCGCGACGAGCCGCTTCACCTGCGGGGATCCGGCCAGTTCGAGATCGGTGACGAGCTTCGTCGGGAAGTACTGCTCGGTGAAGTCCAGCGGCTGCTCGGCGAGGCTGCGGGCCAGCTCCCCGAGCGCGGTGACCTCCTTGTCGGCGCCGGTGAACGGCGTCCCGTCGGCGGACCGGCGGCCCGGGTCGTCGGGATCGCCGACCCGGTCGTAGTCGCGCCAGGTGTACAGCGGCCCGTGCGGCCGGTCCGGGATGGCCTTGTAGGCGGTGCCGAACAGCCCCGGCTGCTGCTCGCCGCCGTTGGCGACGGGGAAGCTCTTGTCGACGACCGGCCCGCCGTCGAAGAACCCGACGCTGCTCTGCAGGAACGCCAGCGGCACGGAGTTGTCGTCCATCAGCGCCCCGAGCACGGCGGCGTTGGTCAGCCGGAAGTCCTTCACCGCGGGCGTGCCGGTGAGGAAGGCGGCGGCGTCCTTGGAGAACAGGAAGCGGTTGGTGGCCTCGATGTCGAGGCCGGAGGGCAGATAGGACGGCAGGTCGGCCTCGCCGCCCGGGTCCCGCACGGCGCCGAGACCGGCGATGGCCAGCAACGTCATCGTCTCGGGGTTGAGCAGGACCGGCGCGGACAGCGAGCGCGGCAGCACTCCGCTGTCGAGCCCGGCCTGGACGACGCCGTAGCCGAGGCCGACGTCGGGCAGGTTCGTGTCGTCCGGGATGCTGCCGCTGAGGTCGCCGAGCGAGGTGGACACGGTGGTGTCGAGGGCGAAGTAGCCGGCGCACTGCCGGTAGCCGGCGTCGGCGGTGGTGGCGCGGTCGCCGTCGAAGTCGGCCGTGGCGAAGTACCCGGTGACGACCCCGCCGAGGGAGTGGCCGCCGCACAGCACCTTGCGCTCCCGTACCCGCTGGTCGGGCAGTTCGGCGGTGAGCAGGGTGTACTGGTCGCGGACGGTCTGCTCGACGCCGAGCCTCGCCATCCAGCCCAGCCGCTCGTTGCCGACGAACCCGGCGAAGGCGTGCCCGCCGACCTGTCTGCCCCGGTAGTAGTAGTCGACGGCCGCGTGCTGGTCGCCGGAGTCGATGCCGGTGTGGTCCTCCAGGCAGTTGGAGCGCCGGTCCAGGGCCCAGAACTCGATGTGCAGGCCCTGTTCGGCGGCGCGCGCCACGGTGTTGCGGGCGACGCTGTCGAAGGCTCCGGCGCCCTCCAGGATGCCCGGTTGGGCGACGAGGACGCGGTCGGCGTCGGCCGACGCCGCGGGACCGTCGGCGGAGCGGTAGCGCAGGTACGACAGCCAGTCGCACGCCGCCGGGCGGGCGCCGAAGGAGGCCGGCAGCGGCGCCTTCAGCCGGACCGCCGTCTCGGTCACCCCGGTGACCGGACCCGTCGACGCCACGGGCGTCTCGGTCCTCGTGGACTCGCCCTGAGCGGCGGGGGCGGCGGGGGCGGCGGTGAGCGCGCCTGCGGTCAGCAGCACCGCAAGCGCGGCGCTGCGCAGGGCTTTCGCGGTTCTTCCCGGGCTGGGACTCGTGTTCATAGCCGGACCGTAGGGCCGCACGGACCGGGCGGCCCTGCGGTGCTCACAAGTGCGCAGCACCCGCCGGTGCTTTTGTCAGAGCCGGACGAACGCGCTCCGGACGGCGAGAGGCCCCCGCGCGCGACGGTGCGCGAGCGGGGGCCCGGGACGAGCTAGAAGACGCTGACGCCGTAGGCGTTCAGGGCCTCCACCACCGGCTGGAAGAAGGTGGTGCCGCCGGAGCTGCAGTTGCCGCTGCCGCCGGAGGTCAGGCCGTAGGCGACGCCGCTGGTCGAGTACAGCGCGCCGCCGGAGTCACCGCCCTCGGCGCAGACGTTGGTCTGGATCATGCCGTAGACGACGTCGCCGCCGCCGTAGTTCACGGTCGCGTTCAGCGCGGTCACGCGGCCGCTGTGGATGCCGGTGGTCGAGCCGTCACGGTAGACCGTGGCGCCGACGCTGGGCGTGCCCGCGCTGGTGATGTCCGTGTTGCCCGCGGTGCCGGACTTGGTGACGGAGGTGTTGGTGTAGCGGACCAGCGCATAGTCGTTGGTCGGGAAGCTGTAGCTGACGTTCGTGCCCAGGGTGGTCGACTGCCCGGAGTTGGAGTACCAGGTCGAGGCGACCTCGCCGCAGTGCCCGGCGGTGAGGAAGTAGTAGGTGCTGCCGCTGCGGACGTTGAAGCCGAGGGAGCAGCGGTAGCCGCCGCCGTAGATGGCGTCGCCGCCGGCGATGAGCTTGTTGAACTTGCCCGGGGTGTGCTTGATCGTGAGCGCGCCGGCGTTGCCGCCCGCCTGCTGCTTGATCTTCGCGATCTCGGAGTCGGAGACCGTGCTGTCGACGGTGACCACCAGTCTGTTGGTCTTGCCGTCGACCGCCCAGGCGGTGCCCGGGACGTCCGCCTTGAGCACCGAGGCTCCGGCGCTCTTGAGTTCGGAGGCGCTGAAGGTGGTGTTGTCCGCCGCGCTCGCGTGGGGGATCGCGATGGCGGCCGCGGCCACGAGTCCGGTGGCGACGGCGGTCAGCCGGGTCCGTCTCGAGATGCCGCTCATGGGGGTGGTGGGGGTGGTGCGCTTGATCCTCACGTTTCGTTCCCTCCTAGGGGAAGTCGGGGGCCCGTCGTGTGGGGTCGGGGCCCGTGAGGCGCAGCCAGGACCGACGTTCGTCCGGATTTCGGACACGCCGTGACCCTGACAAGCGCTGAGGGGGAGTATTCGGCCGAACGGCCGGTAGGCGCAAGGGCGCCTTTCGGCCGTCAACCAGTGAACCAACTGCGTGAGTCGATCCCTCTTGCAGCCCTCTTGCCCCAGCTCAGACCGGGTTGCGCTCCTTCTCCTCGACCACCACGTCCCATGTCTTCCCGGCCGGGGCGGCGAACGGACCGAAGTACGGGCAATGGCGCACGGAGGCAGTACGGCCGCATCGAGGGCCACCGCCGTGCGTCCGTACGCGTTCGGTGCGCCGGAGTGCGGAGAACCGGAAGCGTCAACTGTTCGCGCTGCCGGTGGCGTCGGGGAACGCCGCCCCCGGCGAACCGTCTCGCGCGCGGCCGCCTCCGGACGGGGTGCGACGTCCGGACGCCGACCGGCGCTTCCCGGACGGTCCGTCACGACCCCGTCTCCGTGCCGGATCGCCGAGCGGTCCCGGTCGACGTCCCACATCCCCGAGGCGCCCTCGCGCGGCGGCGCACCCCGCTGCCGCGCACCGTCCGCGCCCCCGCTCACGCCCGCCGGCCGCGGACGGGCCTCGGGTCCGCGCCCGGCCGTGTCCCGCGGCGGCCTGCACGGAGACCTGTGCGACGACCCCGCCCGGAGCGCGCGTCGGCCCGGGCGGGGTCGGTCGCGGTGGGCACCGGCGTCGCCGCTGCGGCCGTCCCGGCCCCGGGTGTCCGGAATTCGAC
Organism: Streptomyces sp. LUP30; assembly: GCF_001746365.1. Classification (GTDB taxonomy): domain Bacteria; phylum Actinomycetota; class Actinomycetes; order Streptomycetales; family Streptomycetaceae; genus Streptomyces. The sequence continues at coordinate 690 of NZ_MJAJ01000085.1, read as the reverse complement.
CGTCCGGATGGCCTGGACGCGGCGGGCGGCGCACCTCTCGACGCAGTGCCGGGCGCCGCTTTCGGCACACGCGCGGCCCTCAGGCCGCTCCCCCCGCGGTCCGGTCGGCGGGCCGGGCGAGTCCCAGATGCTCGCGCAGGGTGCTGCCGGGATAGAACGTGCGGAACAGGCCCCGGTGCTGAAGGAGCGCCACCGTGCCGTTGACCAGGCGCTCCAGGTCCCGGCGCGGTTCGACGGGGGTGAGGTGGAAGCCGTCGACGGCGCACTCCTGACGCCAGGAGACGATCAGGTCGGCGAGGTCGACGGGGCCGCCCCGGTACAGCGCGCCTCGTGGGGTCTGCCGGGGGCCGCCCCCGCCGTGCCCGGGATGCGCGGCGTGCTCGCCGTCGCCGAGGTCGATCAGCAGGCTCACCATGACCCTGAGCGAGTCCGGGTCGCGTCCGGCCCCGGCGGCCTCGGACCGCAGCCGGTCGCGGGCGGCGCGGGCCCGCGCGGGGCTCGCCGCGCGTACCAGGGCGACGTCGGCGTGACGTGCGGCCAGGGACCGGGCCCGCCCCTCGGTGGCGTCGACGACGCGCACGGGGTGTCCCTGCGGGGATCCGGGCCCGGCAGACGGCCCGTCGGGCGTGGTGGCGGAACCGCGGAAGTCGACGCGGTGCAGCGTGTCGTGGTCGACGCGGCGGCCCCCAC
>NZ_MJAJ01000084.1 GCF_001746365.1 Streptomyces sp. LUP30 | reverse complement strand
TGCAGGGTGACGAGGTCGGGGCGGCGGCCCGCGAGGCGGCGGGAGGCGCCCCAGGGCGCGACCACGTCGTCGGGCCCGTGCACGATCAGCGTCGGGACCCGCAGCCGGTCGGGGGCGGCGGCCTTGGCCGCGGGGTCCCCGGCGCCGCCGTGCAGGCCGGCGCGGCCCTCGGCGGCGCGGACGGCCAGCGGCAGCAGCGCCCCGGGGGTGTGGCGGGCGGCGGCGAGGGCGCGCAGCGTCGTCCGCCAGTCGAGGACCGGCGAGTCCAGCACGAGCCCGGAGACGAGATCGCGCAGCCCTGAGTCGGCGGCCGCGCGCAGCGCCATGGCGGCGCCGGTGGACCAGCCGAGCAGGACGACGCGTTCGGCGCCGTAGCGCACGGCGTACCGCATCGCCGCGTCCAGGTCGCGCCACTCGGTCGAGCCGAGGTGGTTCAGCCCGTCCGGCGAGCGGGGGGCGCCGAGGTCGCCGCGGTAGGCGAGGGCGAGGACGGGGAACCGGCGGCGGTGCAGGAAGCCCATGACGTTCAGGGCGTGTTCCCTGGTGGCGCCCAGGCCGTGGACGGCGATCACCCAGGTGCGCCGGGCGCCGGGCACGAACCAGGCGGGCAGGTTGCCCAGTTCGCCGGGGACGTCGACGTCGGCGTGATCGAGGCCGAGGGCGCTGCCCGGGTTGCCGACGTGCAGGTTGGGGGTCAGCCAGACCGGGTCCCCGGGGTTCAGGGATCCGTGGGTGACGCGTTCGAGGCGGCGCACGACGGTGTCGACGGGGTGCGGGGCCGTGGGCAGGACCGGGCCGACGACCGCGTGGGAGCCGTTGCCCGACAGGCCGTAGGAGCCGGGGCGCAGGGCGGCCAGATGGCGGGTGACGGTGATCTGTCCGGCGGCCGTGCCGTGCACGGTGAGCCGGGGTTCGGTGGGCAGGGGCCGGCCGGGCGGCGCCTTCAGCGCGGCGTCGCTGGCGAACCGGCCGGCGGCGACACTGGCGGCGCCGGCGGCCAGGGCTGCGGTGACGGCCGCGGCCGTCGCTGTGACAGTGCGCACCCGACCAGTGTCCAGGCCAACCCCCGCTGCGGCCAGTGGTGCGCCGGCCCGGGGTGACGCCGGGCCGGCCGGGGGCGGGTCGGTGCGGCGCCGCGCCCCTGGGTCAGCGTCGCTGGCCGTAGCCCCGCAGGCGGTCTGCCGCCTGCGCCGCCTGCTCCTCCGTCAGCAGTGTGGGAGTACGGCCCGGGACCGACGAGGCGGTCAGCCACAGGCGGCACATCCACTCCAGTTGGGCCGTGCGGTCGTAGGCCTGGTCGAGGGTGGCGCCGTAGGTGAGGGTGCCGTGGTTCTGCAGCAGGCAGCCGGTGCGGCCGTCGAGCGCCCGGAGCACGTGCTCGGCCAGCTCCTGCGTGCCGTACGTGGCGTAGGGGGCGACCCGGACGGGGCCGCCGAGCGCGCCCGCCATGTAGTGGACGAGGGGGAGCTCCGGGACGAGGACCGAGACGGCCGTGGCGTGCACGGCGTGGGTGTGGACGATCGCCCCGGCGTCGCAGGAGCCGTATACGGCGAGGTGCATCGGCAGCTCGCTCGTCGGGACCAGGGCGCCGAGCACCTGTCGGCCGGTGAGGTCGACGCCGGTGACGTCCTCGGGGCCGAGCCGGTCGTAGGGCACCCCCGACGGGGTGACCAGCACGGTGTCGCCGACGCGTACGGAGACGTTGCCGGAGGTGCCGACGACGAGACCGTCCGTCACCGTGCGGCGGGCCGCCGTCACGAGCGCCTCCCAGGCCCGTGCCTCCTCGGGCGTCGCACGCCTCCCCCGGCGCCCCACCGCGCCCTGCTCGCCGTCCCCGGGATCCCGGGCGTCCACCTGCTCGCGTCGCTGCTCAGCCATGCCGCGATCCTGCCAGGACGCCTCCGTTCCCGGGGTGTGCCGGGGCACGTCCCCGGGGTCCCTGCGGTCCGGGACGCCAGGCGGGCCCCCAACTCCCCACAAGGACACCGTGATGCCGGTCCCAGTTCATCTTCCGTTCACCCACATTGCCTACGGTCGACGCACCAATGACTTCGAACGATTGCCTGGGTAAATGGAAAACTTCTCGCTGATCCTCGCGATTGTGGTCGTCACCGCACTCGCGTTCGATTTCACGAACGGTTTCCACGACACCGCCAACGCGATGGCCACGACCATCTCGACCGGTGCACTCAAGCCCAAGGTCGCGGTGGCGATGTCCGCCGTGCTGAACCTTGTGGGCGCCTTTCTCTCGGTGGAGGTCGCCAACACGATCTCCAAGGGTCTCGTCGACGAGACCGGCATCCGTCCCGAGGTCATCTTCGCCGCCCTGGTCGGCGCGATCCTCTGGAATCTGCTGACCTGGCTGGTGGGACTGCCCTCCAGCTCCTCCCACGCCCTCATGGGCGGTCTGATCGGCGCCACCATCGCCTCGGCCGGAACGGGCGCGGTCCACGGTGACGTGCTGGTCACCAAGGTGCTGCTCCCGGCGGTCGCGGCCCCGATCGTCGCGGGCGTCGCCGCGATGCTCGCGACCCGGCTGTCATACACCCTCGGCAAGAAGGCCGACGGCAAGGCCGCGGCGAAGGGCTACCGCACCGGTCAGATCGCCTCGGCCGGCCTGGTCTCCCTCGCGCACGGCACCAACGACGCGCAGAAGACGATGGGCATCATCACCCTCGCCCTGGTCGCCGGCGGCGCCGTGGCCCCCGACTCCGACCCGCCCACCTGGGTCATCCTCTCGGCCGGCATGGCCATCGCGCTCGGCACCTACCTCGGCGGCTGGCGCATCATCCGCACCATGGGCAAGGGCCTGACCGAACTCCAGCCGCAGCAGGGCTTCGCCGCCCAGACCAGCGCGGCCACGGTCATCCTGGCCTCCTCCCACCTCGGCTTCTCCCTCTCCACCACCCACTCGGTCTCCGGTTCGGTGATGGGCGCGGGGCTGGGCCGCAAGGGCGGCGTGGTCCGCTGGTCGACCGCGACCCGCATGTTCGTGGCCTGGGGCCTGACGCTGCCGGCGGCGGCCCTGGTGGGCGCGCTCGCCGAGACGGTGACCGGCCTCGGCGACTGGGGCACGGCCGTCGTGGCCGCCTTCCTGATCGCCTCCAGCGCCGCGATCTGGAAGATCTCCCGGCGCGAGGTCGTCGACGCCTCCAACGTCATCGACACCGAGGAGCCGGCAGGCGTCGTCACGACGGCGATCGCGGCCGTCGCCCCGCCCCCGGCAGGTTCCCTCGCCGACGACCTGACGGCGACCATCCCCTCTCCGGCCCCTACCCCTACCCCGGCCCCGGAGCCCGTGGCCCCCGCCGTCCCGCCGGCCGCGGCCGTCTGAGCCGGCGCGTCCGGTACGAAGGAAGAGAAGCATCATGAAGATCGACTGGGCAGCCCTGGGCTCCGTGTTCGGCGTCAGCCTCGTGGTCACCGTGGGCCTCGTGGCCCTGTTCACCCTCGGCGTCATGGGCCTGTCGCGTCAGGAACGCGCCACGGCGCAGGGCGGCTCGGCCACCCTCGCGGTGACGGGCGCGTACGCGTGCTTCGCGGCCTGCGCGGCGGCGGTGGCGTACGGGATCTCCCTGATCGTGGCCTGACAGGTCATCGGGACACCCCTGGGGTGCGGGACGGGTCACCGTCCCGCACCCCTTCGCGTGTGACCACGGCGATCGCCCGCGTGTGGGGTTCTGCACACTCTCCCCTCGCAGGTCAACAGCAAGTTGACGGCTCTTCCGGGCCCGTGGTGGACTGCCCGGGCCATGTACGGCGGCAGAAGAGGAAGCCGGTGTGAATCCGGCGCGGTCCCGCCACTGTCACCGGGGTAGTAACCCCCGGGAGCCAGGAACTCTCGCCGCGGTCTCGTCGAACCAGGGCGTGGACACCCTGAGTGAGGACACATAGCCATGTTCGGCTGCCCATCGAGCGCCCCGCGCGTCACCCCCAGGCCGTCGCCCACCCGTACGGCCGGCTGAGCCGATGGGTGCCGATCGCGTCCACGCGTACGGCGCCGCCGCCGGCCTCCTCGGCGACCTGCTCCTCGGCGATCCCCGCCGGGGCCATCCGGTCGCCGCGTTCGGCCGGGCCGCGGGCGCCGTGGAGCGGCTGCTGTGGCGGGACCACCGGGGGTGGGGCGCCCTGCACACCGTGGTGTGCGCGGGCGGCGCCGTCGCCCTGGGAGCCGTCGCTGCGCGGACCGTACGCGGGCGTCCCGCCGCCTCCGTCGCCCTCACCGGCGCCGCCACCTGGGCCGTCGTCGGCGGCACCTCCCTCGTGCGCGAGGCCCGGGGCATCGGACGCGCTCTGGAGGCGGGAGACGTAGAGGCCGCCCGGGAACGGCTGCCGCACCTGTGCGGGCGCGACCCGCAGGCCCTGGACGCCGACGGGATCGCCCGGGCCGTCGTGGAGTCCGTCGCCGAGAACACCTCCGACGCCGTCGTCGGCGCGCTGGTGTGGGGCGCCGTGGCCGGTGTGCCCGGGCTGGTCGGCTTCCGGGCCGTCAACACCCTGGACGCCATGGTCGGGCACCGGTCGCCGCGCCATCTGCGCTACGGATGGGCCTCGGCCCGCCTCGACGACGTCGCCGGATGGCCCGGGGCACGGCTGACCGCCGTGCTGGCCGCCGTCGCCGGAGACGATCCCCGGGGCGCGGTGCGGGCCTGGCGCGCCGACGCACGCAAGCACCCCAGCCCCAACGCCGGGCCCGTGGAGGCGTCCTTCGCGGGCGCTCTCGGAGTGCGGCTGGGCGGGACGCTGTCGTACGGCGGCCGGGTCGAGCACCGGCCCGTGCTCAACGGGGCGGCCGGGCGGCCCGTCGTCACCGGGGACATCGAACGCGCCGCGCGGCTCTCCCGCCGCGTCGGCCTGCTCGCGCTCGGCGTGACCGTCGCCGCGCGCTTCGTCGCGACAAGGGCGCTCGACGCGCGGAAGGGGCGTAGGTCATGAGCGGGGGTCTCCTGGTGGCCGGCACCACCTCCGACGCCGGCAAGAGCGTCGTCACGGCCGGGATCTGCCGGTGGCTGGTCCGGCAGGGGGTGAAGGTCGCGCCGTTCAAGGCGCAGAACATGTCCCTGAACTCGTTCGTCACACGCGAGGGCGCCGAGATCGGACGGGCGCAGGCCATGCAGGCGCAGGCCTGCCGCATCGAGCCGACGGCGCTGATGAACCCCGTGCTGCTCAAGCCCGGCGGGGAGCAGAGCAGTCAGGTGGTGCTGCTGGGCAAGCCGGTGGGCGAGATGAGCGCCCGCGGATACCACGGCGGACGGCAGCAGAAGCTCCTCGGGACCGTTCTCGACTGTCTCGCCGAGTTGCGGGGCACGTATGACGCGGTGATCTGTGAGGGTGCGGGCAGTCCCGCCGAGATCAACCTGCGGCGGACGGACATCGTCAACATGGGGATCGCCCGCAATGCCGGGCTGCCCGTGCTGGTCGTGGGCGACATCGACCGCGGCGGCGTCTTCGCCTCGTTCTTCGGGACCGTCGCGCTCCTGTCGCCCGAGGACCAGGCGCTGATCGCCGGGTTCCTGGTGAACAAGTTCCGGGGCGACGTCTCCCTGCTGGAGCCGGGCCTGGACATGCTGCACGGTCTCACCGGCCGGCGCGCCTACGGCGTGCTGCCGTTCCGGCACGGGCTCGGCATCGACGAGGAGGACGGCCTGCGTGTGTCGCTGCGCGGGACCGTACGGGAGTCCAACACCGCTCCGCCCGTCGGGGAGGACGTGCTGCGGATCGCCGTCTGCGCGGTCCCCCTCATGTCGAACTTCACGGACGTGGACGCGCTGGCCGCCGAACCCGGCGTCGTCGTGCGGTTCGTGGACCGGCCCGAGGAACTGGCCGACGCCGACCTGGTGGTGATCCCGGGGACCCGGGGGACGGTGCGGGCGCTGGAGTGGCTGCGGGAACGCGGCCTGGCCGAGGCCGTGCTGCGCCGGGCCGCCGAAGGACGGCCCGTCCTCGGCGTCTGCGGCGGCTTCCAGATCCTCGGCGAGCGCATCGAGGACGACGTCGAGAGCCGGCGGGGACAGGTCGACGGGCTCGGGATCCTCCCCGTCCGGGTGCGGTTCGCCCGGGAGAAGACCCTCACCCGGCCGGTCGGGGAAGCCCTCGGCGAGCGGGTCGAGGGGTACGAGATCCACCACGGCGTCGCCGACGTCACCGGGGGCGAGACGTTCATCCGCGACGACGAGGAACGCGCCCTGGACGGCTGCCGGGTCGGACAGACCTGGGGCACGCACTGGCACGGCTCGCTGGAGTCGGACGGGTTCCGGCGGGCGTTTCTGCGCGAGGTGGCGGCCGCCGCGGGCCGCCGGTTCGTGCCGGCCCCCGAGACCTCCTTCGCCGCGCTGCGCGAGGAACAGCTCGACCGGCTCGGCGACCTGATCGAACAGCACGCGGACACCGACGCGCTCCGGCGGCTCATCGAGTCGGGCGCGCCACAAGGACTGCCTTTCATTCCACCGGGAGCGCCCGCATGAGCACAGTGTTGTTGTTGTCGACCGCCGACACCGATCTGCTGGCGGCCCGGGCCGCCTCCGGCGTCGACTACCGGATCGGCAACCCGACCCGCGTCGACGTCGCGCAGGAGCTGCCCGCGCTCCTCGACGGCGCCGACATCGCCGTCGTACGGCTGCTCGGCGGGAAGCGCGCCTGGGAGGACGGGCTCGCCGCGCTGCGCGCGTCCGGCGTCGCGACCGTGCTGCTGGGCGGCGAGAGCGTGCCGGACGCCGAGCTGATGGCCGAGTCGTCCGTGCCCGCCGGGGTCGTGGCCGAGGCGCTGCGGTATCTCGTCGAGGGCGGCCCGGCCAACCTCGCCGAGCTGGCGCGGTTCCTCTCCGACACCGTGCTGCTGACCGGCGAGGGGTTCGAGGAGCCGCGCGCGATGCCGGAGTACGGCGTCCACGGCTCCTACGAGCTCCGCGACGGCCGGCCGACCGTGGGCGTGCTGTTCTACCGGGCCCACGAGCTGAGCGGCAACACCGCCTTCGTGGACACGCTGTGCGACGCGGTCGAGGCGCGCGGGGCCAACGCCCTGCCCGTGTACTGCGGTTCGCTGCGCGGCGCGGACGCCGGGCTGTACGAGATCCTCGGCCGCTGCGACGTCCTCGTCGCCACCGTCCTCGCCGCCGGGGGCGCGCACGCCTCGCAGGCCTCGGCGGGCGGCGACGAGGAGGCCTGGGACGTCGGGGCGCTCGCCGAGCTCGACGTGCCCGTGCTGCAGGGGCTGTGTCTCACGTCGTCACGCGCGGCCTGGGAGGCGTCCGACGCCGCCCTCTCCCCCATGGACGCGGCGATGCAGGTCGCGATCCCGGAGTTCGACGGGCGGATCGTCACCGTCCCGTTCTCCTTCAAGGAGCAGGGGGCCGACGACGTCCCCGTGTACGTCGCCGACCCGGAGCGGGCCGCTCGGGTCGCCGGGATCGCCGTCCGGCACGCCCGGCTGCGGCACAAGCCGAACGGCGAGAAGAAGCTCGCGCTGGTCTTCACCGCCTACCCCACCAAGCACTCGCGGGTCGGCAACGCCGTCGGCCTGGACACCCCCGTCTCGGCCGTGCGGGTGCTCGACGCGCTGCGCGACGCGGGCTACGTGGTCGAGGGGCATCCCGACGACGGCGACGAGCTGATCCACCGGCTGATCGACGCCGGCGGCCACGACGTCGAATGGCTCACCGAGGAGCAGCTCGCGGCCGCGCCGGCCCGGGTGCCGCTGGCCGACTACCGGGCCTGGTTCGACCGGCTCGACCCCGGGCTGCGCGACGGCATGCTGGAGGCGTGGGGCGAGCCGCCGGGCTCCCTGTACGTCGACGGCGACGACGTCGTGCTGGCCTGTCTGCAGTTCGGGAACGTCGTGGTGATGATCCAGCCGCCGCGCGGCTTCGGAGAGAACCCGATCGCGATCTACCACGACCCCGACATGCCGCCGTCGCACCACTACATGGCCGCGTACCGCTGGCTGGAGAACAGCTTCGGCGCCGACGCGATCGTGCACATGGGCAAGCACGGCACGATGGAGTGGCTGCCGGGCAAGGGGCTCGGGCTGAGCGGCGGCTGCGCGCCGGACGCCGTCCTCGGCGAACTGCCGCTGGTCTACCCGTTCATCGTCAACGACCCGGGCGAGGGCACCCAGGCCAAGCGGCGCGGACACGCCACCGTCGTCGACCATCTCGTCCCGCCGATGGCGCGGGCGGACACGTACGGCGATCTTGCGAAGCTGGAGCAGCTGCTCGACGAGTACGCGCTGGTCTCCGACCTCGACCCGACGAAGGCGCCGGCCGTGCGCGCGCAGATCTGGACGCTGGTGAAGGCGGCCGAGCTCCACCACGACCTGCACGTCGACGACCAGCCCGACGACGACGCGTTCGACGAGTTCGTCATGCACATCGACGGCTATCTGTGCGAGATCAAGGACGTGCAGATCCGCGACGGACTACACATCCTGGGCGGCGGCCCGGTCGGCGAGCCGAGGGTGAACCTGGTGCTGGCCGTGCTGCGCGCCTCGCAGGTGTGGGGCGGCCAGGCCAACGCGCTGCCGGGCCTGAGGGCCTCGTTCGCGGCCCATTTCGGGCTCGACGAGAAGGAGTTGCTGGCCGAGCCGGGCGCGCCGGTGAAGGCGCCCGTGGAGCTGACGGACCTGGTGGAGGGGCCGTCGCGGTCCGCGTCCGACGCGATCGATCTGCTGGAGCAGCTGTGCCGGCGGGTCGCGGAGGGCATGGAGGCGCGGGACTGGGCGGTCGTCGAGTGCCGTCCGCTCGTGCGCGACGTCGTCGGCGCCGAACTGCCGGACGCCGTCGCGGTGCTGGAGTTCGCGTGCCGCGAGCTGGTGCCGAGGCTGGCCCGGACGACGGACGAGATCGGCCACATCCTCAAGGCGCTGAACGGGGGTTACGTGCCCGCCGGCCCCTCGGGCTCGCCCACCCGCGGTCTGGTCAACGTGCTGCCCACCGGCCGCAACTTCTACTCCGTCGACCCCAAGGCCATCCCGTCCAGGCTGAGCTGGGAGGTCGGGCAGTCGCTCGCCGACTCCCTCGTGCAGCGGTACCTGCAGGACACGGGCGCGTACCCGAAGTCCGTGGGGCTGACGGTGTGGGGGACGTCGGCGATGCGCACCCAGGGCGACGACATCGCCGAGATCCTGGCGCTGCTGGGCTGCCGTCCCGTCTGGGACGACGCCTCGCGGCGGGTGACCGGCTTCGAGGTCGTGCCCCTTCAGGAGCTCGGCCGCCCGCGCATCGACGTCACCGTGCGTATCTCCGGCTTCTTCCGGGACGCGTTCCCGCACGTGGTCGGGCTGATCGACGACGCGGTGCGGGCGGTGGCCGAGCTGGACGAGCCCGCCGAGTCCAACTTCGTGCGCGCGCACGTCGACGAGGACGCGGCCGGACACGGCGACCGACGGCGCGCGAGCGCCCGGATCTTCGGCTCCAAGCCGGGGGCGTACGGGGCCGGTCTGCTGCCGCTGATCGACGCCCGCAACTGGCGCTCCGACGCCGACCTCGCCGAGGTGTACGCGGTCTGGGGCGGCTACGCCTACGGGCGCGGGCTCGACGGGCGGGCGGCCCGCGGGGACATGGAGACGGCGTTCCGGCGGATCGCCGTCGCCGCGAAGAACGTGGACACCCGCGAGCACGACCTCGTCGACGCCGACGACTACTTCCAGTACCACGGCGGCATGGTCGCCATGGTGCGCCATCTGACGGGCGCCAACCCCGAGGCGTACGTGGGCGATTCCGCGACGCCGGACCAGGTGAGGACCCGCACGCTGGGCGAGGAGACGCACCGCGTGTTCCGCGCGCGGGTGGTCAACCCGCGCTGGATGGCGGCCATGCGGCGGCACGGCTACAAGGGCGCCTTCGAGATGGCGGCGACCGTCGACTACCTCTTCGGGTACGACGCCACCGCCGGGGTCGTCGACGACTGGATGTACGAGAAGCTCAGCGCGGAGTACGTGTTCGACGCGGACAACCGCGACTTCATGAAGAAGTCCAACCCGTGGGCGCTGCGCGGGATCACGGAACGACTCCTGGAGGCCGCCGACCGCGGTCTGTGGGCGGAGCCGGACGCCGACACGATCGAGCGGCTGCGCGCCACCTACCTGGAGCTGGAAGGCGATCTGGAGGACGACCAGAAGTGAGTACTCCTTTCCCGTTCACGGCCGTGGTCGGCCAGGACGACCTGCGGCTCGCGCTGCTGCTGAACGCCGTGTCGCCGGCGGTGGGCGGTGTGCTGGTCCGCGGTGAGAAGGGCACCGCCAAGTCGACGGCCGTGCGCGCCCTGTCGGTGCTCATGCCCACGCTGAACGTGGTCGCCGGCTGCCGGTTCTCCTGCGACCCCGACTCGCCCGACCCGGCCTGCCCGGACGGCCCGCACGAGCCGGGGGCGTTCGAGACGCGGCCCGCGCGCACGGTCGAGCTGCCGGTCGGCGCCTCGGAGGACCGGCTGGTCGGCGCCCTCGACATCGAGCGGGCGCTCGCCGAGGGCGTCAAGGCCTTCGAGCCGGGGCTCCTCGCGGACGCGCACCGCGGAATCCTGTACGTCGACGAGGTCAACCTCCTGCACGACCATCTGGTCGACCTGCTGCTGGACGCGGCCGCGATGGGCGCCTCGTACGTGGAGCGCGAGGGCGTCTCCGTGCGCCACGCAGCGCGGTTCCTGCTCGTGGGCACGATGAATCCCGAAGAGGGCGAGCTGCGGCCGCAGTTGCTCGACCGGTTCGGGCTGACCGTGGAGGTGGCCGCCTCGCGCGAGCCCGACCAGCGGGTGGAGGTCGTCCGGCGCAGGCTCGCCTACGACGACGATCCGGCCGCCTTCGCCGGGCGGTGGGCGGACGAGGAGGCCGCCGTGCGCGCGCGGATCGTGGCCGCGCGTGCGCTGCTGCCTTCGGTGCGGCTGGGTGACGGGGCGCTGCGGCAGATCGCGGCGACCTGCGCCGCGTTCGAGGTGGACGGCATGCGGGCGGACATCGTCATGGCGCGCACGGCCACCGCGCTGGCGGCCTGGGCCGGGCGCACGGACGTCCTCGCGGAGGACGTCCGGCAGGCCGCGCTGCTGGCGCTGCCGCACCGGCGGCGCCGCAATCCCTTCGACGCGCCGGGACTCGACGAGGACAAGCTCGACGAGACGCTGGAGGAGTTCGGCGGCCAGGACGACACCGGCCCCGGCGACGGCACGGACACCGGACACGACGACGGCCTGAGCGACGACGACCGCGGCGACGACGGTCCCGACGACGACGGTCCCGACGACGACGGACCCGGCGGGGGCGGCGGACGGCCCGCCCCTGAGGCCGGTCCGGACGGCGGCGACACGGGCGCACGGCCCGAGGCCGGGCAGGACGGCGAGCCGCAGCCGTCGGGAGCCGCCGAGCGGTCCGCCGTACGCGCCGCCGAGCCGTTTCGCACCAAGGTGCTGAGCGTGCCGGGGATCGGCGAGGGGGCCGCCGGGCGGCGGTCACGGGCCCGGACCGAGCACGGGCGCACCACGGGCGCGCGTCGGCCCCGGGGCGCCCTGACCAAGCTGCACCTGGCGGCCACCGTGCAGGCGGCCGCTCCGCACCAGCGGGCGCGCGGGCGCAGCGGGCCCGGACTGGTGGTGCGGCGGGACGATCTGCGGCAGGCGACCCGGGAGGGGCGTGAGGGCAACCTCGTGCTGTTCGTGGTCGACGCCTCCGGGTCGATGGCCGCCCGGCAGCGGATGAGCGCGGTGAAGGGCGCCGTGCTGTCGCTGCTCCTCGACGCCTACCAGCGGCGCGACAAGGTGGGGCTCGTGACGTTCCGGGGGGCCGGCGCGGAGCTCGCGCTGCCGCCGACCTCGTCGGTGGACGCGGCCGCCGTACGCCTGGAGTCGCTGCCGACGGGCGGGCGGACGCCGCTGGCCGCCGGGCTGCTGAAGGCGCACGACGTGTTGCGGGTGGAGCGGCTGCGGGACTCGGCGCGCCGGGCGCTGGTCGTGGTCGTCACCGACGGACGGGCCACCGGCGGTCCGGAGCCCGTCGCCCTCGCCGGGCGGGCGGCGCGGCTGTTCGCGGCCGACGGCGTCGCCTGCGTGGTCGTGGACTGCGAGTCGGGGCCCGTGCGGCTCGGGCTCGCGGGGCAGCTGGCCGGTGAGCTGGGCGGCGCCGCCGTGACGCTGGAGGAGTTGCGGGCGGACTCCATCGCGGGGCTGGTCAAGGACGTTCAGGGGACTTCGAGGAGGGCCGCGTAATGCCGCAGGGACAGCCGAGCATCGTGCCGGACGACGGACTGACGACCCGCCAGCGCCGTAACCGGCCGCTCGTGATCGTGCACACCGGAGTCGGCAAGGGCAAGTCGACCGCCGCGTTCGGGCTCGCCCTGCGGGCCTGGAACCAGGGCTGGCCGATCGGGGTGTTCCAGTTCGTCAAGTCGGCGAAGTGGAAGGTCGGCGAGGAGAACGCGCTGCGCGTGCTGGGGGCGTCCGGGGAGGGCGGCTCCGTCGACTGGCACAAGATGGGCGAGGGCTGGTCCTGGGTGCAGCGCGACTTGCAGGGTGACAACTCGACCAACGAGGACAAGGCCCGCGAGGGCTGGGAGCAGGTCAAGCGGGACCTGGCCGCCGAGACGTACAAGCTGTACGTGCTCGACGAGTTCGCGTATCCCCTGCACTGGGGCTGGGTCGACGTCGACGAGGTCGTCGACGTGCTGAGCCGCCGGCCGGGCTCCCAGCACGTGGTGATCACCGGGCGGAACGCGCCCGGCAAGCTCCTCGACGTCGCCGACCTCGTGACCGACATGTCCAAGGTCAAGCATCCGATGGACGCGGGCCAGAAGGGCCAGCGGGGCATCGAGTGGTGACGCCGTGCTGACCTCCCCGTCCTCCGTCCCCCGGCTGGTCGTCGCCGCGCCCTCCTCGGGCAGCGGCAAGACGACCGTCGCCACGGGCCTGATGGCCGCGTTCGCCGCGCGGGGACTCGCCGTGTCCCCGCACAAGGTCGGGCCCGACTACATCGACCCCGGGTACCACTCGCTGGCCGCCGGGCGGGTGGGGCGCAACCTCGACGCGTATCTGTGCGGGCCGGAGCTCGTCCCCGCGCTGTTCCTGCACGGGGCGCGCGGGTGCGACGTCGCCGTGGTCGAGGGCGTGATGGGGATGTTCGACGGGGCCGCCGGGGAGGGGGAGCTGGCGTCCACCGCCCAGGTGGCGAAGCTGCTGCGGGCGCCGGTGGTGCTGGTCGTCGACGCGTCGTCGCAGTCGCGGTCGGTGGCGGCGCTGGTGCATGGGTTCGCCTCCTGGGACCCGCAGGTGCGGATCGGGGGCGTGATCCTCAACAAGGTCGCCTCGGACCGGCACGAGGAGCTGTTGCGGGAGGCGCTGGACGCGGCGGGGACGCCGGTGCTGGGGGTGCTGCGGCGGACTCCGCAGGTGGACACGCCCTCGCGGCACCTCGGGCTGGTGCCGGTCGCCGAACGGCGGGCCGACGCGGTCGAGGCGGTCGCCGCGATGGCCGCGCAGGTGGCGCGCGGGTGCGATCTCGAGGCGTTGCTCGCGCTGGCCCGGGGCGCCGGGGCGCTGTCCGGTACGGCCTGGGACCCGGCCGGGGCGCTGTCCCCGGCCCCGCCGCCCCTTTCGGTCATGTCCTCCGGGGGTTCCGCCGCCGAGTCCCGGCGCAGACCGGTCGTCGCCCTGGCCGGTGGTCCGGCGTTCACCTTCTCCTACGCCGAGCACGCGGAGCTGCTGACCGCCGCGGGCGCCGAGGCAGTCGTCTTCGACCCCCTGCGGGACGGGCGACTGCCCGACGGGACGGGCGGGTTGGTGATCGGCGGCGGGTTTCCCGAGGTGTACGCGGCCGAACTGTCCGCCAACGAGCCGTTGCGCAAGGCCGTCGCCGCGCTCGCGGAGTCCGGGGCGCCGGTCGCCGCCGAGTGCGCGGGGCTGCTGTATCTGTGCCGGGAACTCGACGGGCTCCCGATGTGCGGGGTGCTCGACGCGCGCGCCCGGATGTCGGAACGGCTCACCCTCGGCTACCGCGACGCCGTCGCCGTGAGCGACAGTGTGCTCGCGCCCGCCGGCACGCGGATGCGGGGGCACGAGTTCCATCGGACGGTCGTCGAGCCGGGGGCGGGGCCGGTCCCCGCGTGGGGTGTGCGTGGCCCCGAGCGGCGGGTCGAAGGGTTCGTCCAACAAGGCGTGCACGCGAGTTATCTGCACACGCACTGGGCGGCCGAGCCCGGTGTGGCCCGTCGGTTCGTCGAGAGGTGCCGGACGTCATGAGCAGCAGGCTGGTCGGAGTCGGGGTGGGCCCCGGGGATCCGGAGCTGGTGACCGTCAAGGGGGTCAACGCGCTGCGGGCCGCCGAGGTCGTCGTCGTGCCCGTGATGGACAGCGGTGAGCAGGGCCGGGCCGAGGCCACCGTGGTGCACTACGTGCCGCAGGACAAGGTCGTCCGGGTCGTCTTCGCGCTCAACGAGCGGACCGACCGGGCCCGGCGGGAGGCGGCGTGGGACGCCGCCGGGGAGCGGGTGGCCGAGTTGCTGCGGCGGCACGGGTCGGTCGCCTTCGCGACCATCGGCGACCCCAACGTGTACTCCACGTTCACGTATCTCGCGCAGACCGTGGCGGAGTCGGTGCCGGGCGTGGTGATCGAGACCGTCCCCGGCATCACCGCCATGCAGGATCTCGCCGCGCGGTCCGGCGCGGTGCTGACCGAGGGCACCGAGCCGTTGACGCTGGTGCCGGTGACCGCGGGGTCGGCCGTGCTGAAGGACGCGCTGGCCGGTCCGGGGACCGTCGTCGCCTACAAGTTCGGGCGGCAGGCCGCCGAGGTCGCCGAGGCGCTGCGGGAGACCGGGCGGATCCAGGACGCGGTGTGGGGGTCGGCGCTCGGGCTGGCGCAGGAGTCGATCCGGCCCGCCGACGAGCTCGACGGCGAGCCGCTGCCGTACCTCTCCACGCTGATCGCGCCCGCGCGGCGCGGGGGCGGCCGGGGCGGCAAGCTGTGAGAACGCCCCCGTCCCGGTCACGCGGCCAGGCCCACCACCAGCCAGATGAAGGCCGCGCCCGCGATCGTGCACAGCACGGTCGAGCGGGCGGGGTGTTCGTGGTGGGCCTCGGGGAGGATCTCGGCGGCCGCGAGATAGAGCAGCGCGCCGCCGAAGAAGCCCAGGTAGCCGCCGAGCAGCCGCTCCGGGATCGTCACGAAGGTCGTGCAGGCCGCGCCCACGACCGGTGCCGCCGCGTCCGCGAACAGCATGGCCAGGGCCTTGCGCCGGGCGTTCCCGTACAGGCTGGTGATCGTGTAGGTGTTGAAGCCGTCCGCGAAGTCGTGGGCGATGACCGCGAGGGCCACGGCGAGTCCCATGCCGCCGCCCACCTGGAAGGCCGCGCCGATCGCCACGCCGTCCATGGCGCTGTGGAAGACCATCGCCGCGGCCGCCGTCAGGCCGACCTCCGGGGCCCTGCCGTCGTGTCCCCTGCCTTCGTGTCCCCTGCCGCCGTGGGCCGCGCCGTGGTGGGCCGTCCCGTCCTGTGCCGTGCCGTCGGGGGCGCGTTCGGCGTGGAGGGCGCGGCCGGGATGCTCCGCCGCCGCGGTGCAGGCGTGCTCCTCGGCGCCGTGCGCGGCCTGGCGGACCGCCAGCAGCCGTTCCACCAGATGGGCCACCAGGAAGCCCGCCACGAACAGCAGCAGCGCGGCCGGGACGCCGAAGACCTCGGCGCCGGCCGCCTCCAGGGCCTCCGGCAGCAGGTCCAGGCCGACCACGCCCAGCATCAGCCCGCCGGCCAGGCCCAGCACCAGGTGGCGGCGGTCGGTCACGCGTTGCGCCGTCCAGCCGCCGGCCAGCGTCATGAGGAACGCGCCGAGCGCGACGAAGACCGCCATACGCCCTTGCTATCCGATCGACCCCCGTTCGCGCACATCCGCGCCGCCCGCTGACACCGGTAAAGCAGCACATAGCCCGTTATGAGAGGACCCGAACCCATGGCCGATGCCCCCACCGGCAAGGTGACCTTCGTCGGCGCCGGCCCCGGCGCCGCCGACCTGCTGACGTTCCGCGCCGCGCGCGCCATCGCCGAGGCCGACGTCGTGATCTGGGCCGCGAGCCTGGTGCAAGCGGAGATCCTCACCCACGCACGGGAGGGCGCGGAGATCCTCGACTCGGCGACGATGTCCCTGGAGGACGTGGTGGCCGTGTACGAGCGGGCGCACTCCGAGGGGCTGAAGGTCGCCCGCATCCACTCCGGGGACCCCGCGCTGTGGGGCGGCACGCAGGAACAGCTCGACCGCTGCGAGGAGATCGGTCTCGCGACCGAGATCGTCCCCGGCGTCTCCGCCTTCTCGGCCGTCGCCGCGATCGCCCGGCGCGAGCTGACGATCCCCGAGGTCGCCCAGTCCGTCGTCCTCACCCGGCTCGGCGGCGGCAAGACGCCGATGCCGCCCGGCGAGGAGGTGCGCGAGTTCGCCAAGCACGGCACCACGATGGCGGTCTTCCTGTCCGCCGCGCGCAGCGGGCAGCTCGTGCGGGAGCTGCTGGAGGGCGGCTATCCGACGTCCACCCCGGTCGTCGTCGCCCACCAGGCGACCTGGCCGGAGGAACTCGTCGTGACGTGCACGATCGAGACGCTGGAGGAGACGGTGAAGGAGCACAAGCTCTGGAAGCACACCCTCTTCCTGGTCGGCCCCGCCCTGGACGCGCACGGCACCCGCTCGCACCTGTACCACCCCGGTCACTTCCACGGCCATCGCAAGGCCGACCCGGAGGCCCGGCGGGCCCTGCGCTCGCGGGGTGCGAGCACATGAGCCGTCCGATCACGGTGGTCGGCGCGGGGACGGGCGCGCCCGTCCCCCCCGACGCGCTGGCCGGGGCCGAGCTCGTCGTGGGCGGGCGCCGGCATCTGGACGCCGTGGAGCTGCCCGCGTCCGCGGAGCGGATCGTGCTCGGCCCGCTGGCGCCGGCCCTGGACGCCATGGAGGCGTACGTCGACAAGGAGCGGCGCGTGGTCGTGCTGGCCTCGGGCGATCCCGGGTTCTTCGGGATCGTGCGGGCGCTGGCCGAGCGGTTCGGGTCGCGGCGGCTCGACGTCCGGCCCGGCGTGTCCTCGGTGGCGGCCGCCTTCGCGCGGCTCGGACTGACCTGGGACGACGCCGTCGTCGTCAGCGCGCACGGACGGGACCCGCGCACCGCCGTCAACGTCTGCCGGGCGCACCCGAAGACGGCCGTGCTGACCGGGCCGGGAGCCGGACCCGCCGAGCTGGGCGCGGCGCTCGCGCGCAGCGCGCCCGACCGGACGCTCGTCGTGGCCGAGGCGCTGGGCGATCCCGGGCGCGAGCGCCTGGAGCGGGTCTCGCCCGCCGAGGCCGCGCGACGCGACTGGGGAAGCGCGGTGAGCGTCGTGCTGTGCCTGGACGAGACGCGGGCTCCCGGCCCCGTCCGCACGCTCGCCGGACCCGCGGCCGGGCCCGCGGGGTGGGCGCTTCCCGAGGGCGGCTTCGCGCACCGCGACTCGATGATCACCAAGTTCGAGGTGCGGGCGCTGGCCCTGGCCCGGCTCGGGCCGCGCCCCGGCGAGCTGGTCTGGGACGTCGGCTCCGGCTCGGGGTCGGTGGCCGTGGAATGCGCCCGGCTCGGCGCCGCCGTCAGCGCCGTCGAGAAGGCGGCGGACGGGGTGGAGCGCGTCCGCGCCAACGCCGGCGCCCACGGCGTCGACGTGCACGTGGTGCACGGCGCGGCGCCGGACGCGCTCACCGGGCTCGACGATCCCGACGCCGTGTTCGTCGGCGGGGGCGGCCACGAGCTGCCCGGCATCGTGGAGGTGTGCGCGCGGCGGGCCCGGCGCACGGTCGTGGTCGCCCTGGCCGCGCTGGACCGGGTGCCCGCGGTGCGCGCCGCGCTGACCGGCGCCGGGTTCGACTGCGACGGGGTGTTGCTGCAGTCCTCCCGGCTGGCGCCGCTGCCGGGCGACGTGACCCGGCTCGCGGCGGCCAATCCCGTCTTCCTGCTGTGGGGGGACCGGAACCCCGTCGGCTCGAATCCCGTGAACCATGAAGGAGTTGCCCAGTGATCGGCCTCATCTCCGCCACCGCGGCGGGCGCGGCGGCACGCGACCGGCTGGCCGCGGCCTGGCCGGACCGCACCCGGGTGTACGACGGGCCCGTGGGCGACGCCGTGCGGCGGGCGTTCGCGGAGTGCGAGCAGCTCGTGTGCTTCCTCGCGACGGGCGCGGTCGTGCGGCTCGTCGCGCCCCTGCTGTCCGACAAGGCGTCCGACCCGGGAGTGGTGTGCGTCGACGAGGCCGGGCGGTTCGCCGTCTCGCTGGTCGGCGGACACGGCGGCGGCGCCAACGAACTCGCCGTCTCGGTGGGAGGGTTGCTGGGCGCGGAGCCCGTGGTGACCACGGCCACGGACGCCGTGGGCATCCCCGGTCTGGACACCCTCGGCCTGCCGGTGGAGGGCGATGTGGCCGGCGTGACACGGGCCCTGCTGGACGGGGAGCCGGTCGCGCTGGACGTGGAGGTGGCGTGGCCGCTGCCGCCGCTGCCGTTCGCGGCGCGGGTCCGCACGCCGGGCATGCCGGCCGTCCGGCTGACGGACCGCGCGGTCGAACCCGCCGAGGGCGAGGTGCTGGTGCGTCCGCCGTCCCTGGTCGTCGGCGTCGGCGCGTCCAGGGGCGTCCCGGTCGACGAGGTGCTCGATCTGGTGGAGGGCGCGCTGCGGGACGCGGGGCTGTCCCCGCGCAGCCTCGCCGAGCTCGCCACGGTGGACGCCAAGCGCGACGAGCCCGGCATCGTCGCGGCGGCCGCGCGACTCGGGGTGCCCGTGGTGACGTACCCGGCCGAGGAGTTGACGAAGGTCGAGGTGCCCAACCCCTCCGACGCCCCCCTCGCCGCCGTGGGCACCCCGTCCGTGGCCGAGGCGTCCGCGCTCGTCCGCGGCGGTGAACTCCTCGTCGCCAAGCGGAAGTCGGCGCGGGCGGACGGACACGCCTCGATGGCCACCTGCGCCGTCGTACGGCGTCCCGCGCGCGGGCGGCTCGCGGTCGTCGGGCTCGGTCCCGGCGCCCGTGATCTGCTCACCCCGCGCGCCACGGCCGAACTGCGCCGGGCCGCCGTGCTCGTCGGGCTCGACCAGTACGTCGACCAGATCCGCGACCTGCTCCGGCCGGGCACCCGGATCCTGGAGTCCGGGCTGGGCGCCGAGGAGGAGCGGGCCCGCACCGCCGTCGAGGAGGCCCGGCGCGGACAGGCCGTCGCGCTGATCGGCAGCGGGGACGCGGGCGTGTACGCCATGGCCTCCCCCGCGCTCGCCGAGGCGTCCGACGACATCGACGTGGTCGGGGTGCCCGGCGTGACGGCCGCGCTCGCGGCCGGCGCGATCCTCGGTGCGCCGCTCGGCCACGACCACGTGTCCATCAGCCTCTCCGACCTGCACACACCGTGGGAGGTCATCGAGCGGCGGGTGCGCGCGGCGGCCGAGGCCGACCTCGTGGTCACCTTCTACAACCCCCGTTCGCGGGGCCGCGACTGGCAGCTTCCCAAGGCGCTGTCGATCCTCGCCGGGCACCGGGAGCCGGCCACCCCGGTGGGCGTCGTGCGCAACGCGTCCCGGCCGGACGGCACCAGCAGGCTGACCACGCTCGCCGGGCTCGACCCGGCCTGGGTCGACATGATGACGGTCGTCACCGTGGGCAACACCGCGACCCGCGCCATCGCGGGGCGCATGGTGACGCCCCGCGGCTACCGCTGGCAGGAAGCCGCGACGGAGGAGGTCCGGTGACCCGGCCGCCCCACGCCGCACCCGCGCAGGACCGCCTGCCGCATCCACCCCTTCCCGATCCCGAGGAGCAACAGTGACCACCCCGCCGCCCGCCCTGCTCATCGCCGGCCATGGCACCCGCGACGAGGCCGGAGCCGAGGCGTTCCGCGACTTCGTCCGGGAGCTGGGCCGCCGCCATCCGGAACTGCCCGTCGCGGGCGGCTTCATCGAGCTCTCGCCGCCGCCGCTGGGCGACGCGGTGAGCGAACTGGTGGAGCGCGGCGTGCGGCGCTTCGCGGCCGTCCCGCTGATGCTGGTCTCCGCCGGACACGCCAAGGGCGACATCCCGGCCGCCCTGTCCCGCGAGAAGGAGCGCCACCCGGGGATCTCCTACGCCTACGGGCGTCCGCTGGGCCCGCACCCGGCGCTGCTGAAGGTGCTGGAGCGGCGGCTTGACGAGGCGCTGGGCACCGCCGCGCGGACCCCCGAGGACCTGGCCGACGTGACCGTGCTGCTGGTCGGACGCGGTTCGACGGACCCGGACGCCAACGCCGAGGTGTACAAGGCGGCCCGGCTGCTGTGGGAAGGGCGCGGGTACGCGGGCGTGGAGACCGCGTTCGTGTCGCTGGCCGCGCCGGACGTGCCGAGTGGGCTCGACCGGTGCGTGCGCCTCGGCGCGCGGCGGATCGTCGTCCTGCCGTACTTCCTGTTCACGGGGATCCTGCCGGACCGGGTGCGGCAGCAGACCGAGGGCTGGGCGGCCGCGCATCCCGAGGTCGAGGTGCGCTCGGCGGACGTCATCGGTCCCGAGCCGGAGCTGCTCGACCTCGTGATGGAGCGGTACGAGGAGGCCGTCAAGGGCGATCTGCGGATGAACTGCGACTCGTGCGTGTACCGGATCGCGCTGCCGGGATTCGAGGACAAGGTGGGCATGCCGCAGCAGCCGCACTTCCACCCGGACGACGACGGACATCACCACGACGGTCAGCACGGCGGTCACCACCACGGGCACTCGCACTCCCATGCGCACTGAGGGCCCCGCCGAGGGGCACGACCTGCGCCACCACGGGGACGCGGAGGTGCGCGGCGACGGCTCGGGGCTGATCGACCTCGCCGTGAACGTCCGCGCGGACACGCCCCCGCGCTGGCTGCGCGAGCGCGTCGCCGCCTCCCTCGGCGGTCTGGCGGCGTACCCGGACGGGCGGGCCGCGCGGGCGGCGGTCGCGGCCCGGCACGGGCTGCCCGTCGAGCGGGTGCTGCTCACGGCGGGCGCCGCGGAGGCGTTCGTGCTGCTGGCGCGAGCCCTGAAGGTCCGTCGGCCCGTCGTCGTGCACCCGCAGTTCACCGAGCCGGAGGCGGCGCTGCGGGACGCCGGGCACAGCGTGGACCGGGTGCTGCTGCGGGAGGAGGACGGTTTCCGGCTGGATCCCGCGGCCGTCCCCGAGGACGCGGACCTGGTCGTGATCGGCAACCCGACGAACCCGACGTCGGTGCTGCATCCCGCCCGGGACGTCCGGCGGCTGGCCCGGGCCGGGCGGACGCTGGTGGTCGACGAGGCGTTCATGGACGCGGTGCCGGGCGAGCGGGAGGCGCTCGCGGGGGCGACTGACGTGCCCGGTCTGGTCGTGCTGCGCAGTCTGACGAAGACCTGGGGGCTTGCGGGGCTGCGGATCGGGTACGTCCTCGCCGCGCCGGAGACGATCGCGGAGCTGGAGCGGGCGCAGCCGCTGTGGCCCGTGTCCTCGCCGGCGCTGGCGGCGGCGGAGGCCTGTATGGGCGCGCAGGCGCTGGCGGAGGCCGCGCACGCGGCACACCGCGTCGCGGCCGACCGGGCGCATCTGGTCGCCGGCCTGGAGGAGTTCGCCGCCGACGGGCTGCGGGTCGTCGGGCCGGCGGACGGCCCCTTCGTCCTCGTCCGGCTGCCCCGGGCCGCCGCCGTCCGACGACGACTGCGCACCCTGGGGTTCGCGGTCCGGCGGGGGGACACCTTCCCGGGTCTCGACGAGGAGTGGCTGCGGCTGGCGGTGCGCGACCGGCCGACGGTGAACCGTTTCCTCCAGGCACTGGACCAGGCGTTCGCGCTCACCCGCGAATAGCCGACCCGAGAACGGCCGAGCCGAAGGACAACCGGGTCCGGGGACGAGGCCCGGGGCTGCCGCCCCGAAAACGAGCGCGGGAACCGGCACCCCGGGGGACGCCGACCGGGACCCCCGACCCGGGGACGCGGGCCGGAGCCGCCCGCCGGGGCGAGCGCCGGGAGCGGCGGGCTCCGGACGAGAGTGGGGGCAGGCCGCCGAGGGCTTCCGGCGGCCTGCCGCGCGCCCGGTCCGTCAGCCGCGGCGCTGCCGCGCGCCCGGTCCGTCAGCCGCGGCG
>NZ_MJAJ01000083.1 GCF_001746365.1 Streptomyces sp. LUP30 | reverse complement strand
GCGCCGACGCGGACGGCGCCAAGGCGGCCGCGGCCTCCGCGCCCGTCACGCCCACGCCCGCCCCGAGCAGCGCCGCACCCTCGCCTCGGACGTCGTCCCCCGCGCCCGCCCCGACGACCACGCCCGCCCCGACGCCGACCGTCGCCACCCTGCGGGACCACACCGGCTCCGGCATCGGCAAGGCGCTCGCCGCCGCGACGAAGGCCGGCCTCCACCCGGCCGTCTACCTCCAGGGCACCGGCCTGTCCCTCGACGGCGGCGGCAGGCGGGCCTCCTCGTGGGCCACGGGCGAGGAGGTCTGCGACCAGATCGACGACCCCGGCGACGTCAACGCCTCCTTCGACGTGGCGTTCAGCATCCCGCGGGCCGGCCGCGACTGCGCCGGACGGCTGCTCCACACACCCGCCCCGACGAAGACCGCGAAGCCCTCCGGCGGCGGCTCCTCCGGGGGCGGCGCCTCAGGCGGCGGTACCGAGGAGTGCGAGATCACCAGCCCCGCCGGCAACTGCTATGCCGACGGGCAGTTCTGCGCCGCCCGGCACCACGGCCTGAGCACCCACGGACGCGGCGGCGAGTACCTGACCTGCGAGCAGGACGCGGCGGGCCGCTGGCGCTGGTCGGACGGCGTCGCCGGCTGACCCCCGCCCGCCCGCGGCCGGTCAGGCCACCCTGCGGGTCGCGTACTCGGCGATCTGCGTCATCGGCGGGCGCTCCTCGGTGTCCACGGAGTAGGTGCGCGGCTCGAACCCGTCCGCGCCCCGCTCGAACTGGGTGAGAGCCGGGCGGACCAGGTGGCCGCGGGCCAGCCGCAGCTGCGCCGTGCGGTAGATGGCCGCCGCCATGCGGCCGAGGGCCTGGCCGTCCTGGTGGCGGTGCTTGCGCACGCCGACGTCCACCTGGGCCAGGGCGTCCAGACCCACCAGGTGCAGGGCGTCGACCAGCATGCCGAGCTCCACGCCGTAGCCCACGGGGAAGGGCAGCTGTTCCAGCAGGGCGCGGCGGGCCGCGTACTCGCCGCCGAGCGGCTGCACGAACCCGGCCAGCTGCGGCCAGTGCATGTTGAGCAGCGGCCGGGCCATCAGCTCCGTGACCCGCCCGCCCTGGCCGGCCGCGCCGCTCAGCGGGCGGTCGTACATGGCCTTGACCAGGTCCACGTCCGGGTCGGTGAGCAGGGGGCCGACGATCCCGGAGACGAAGTCGGAGGAGAACTCCCGCAGGTCGGCGTCGACGAAACAGACGATGTCCCCGGTGGTGACCAGCAGGGAGCGCCACAGGACCTCGCCCTTGCCGGGCACCGCCGGTATGCGCGGCAGGATGTCGTCCCGGTGGACGACCCGTGCGCCGGCCGCCGCGGCGACCTGCGACGTGCGGTCGGTCGATCCCGAGTCGACGACGACGATCTCGTCGACGAGCGGGACCTGGTGCATGAGGTCGTGACGGATGATCGCGACGATGTCGCCGACCGTCTCCTCCTCGTTCAGGGCGGGCAGGACGACGGACACCGTCTGGTGGGAGGCGCGTTTCGCGGCCAGGACGCGGTGCAGCGGGCGATCGGTCACCGACCAGGAGCGGGTGGCCAGCCAGCGCTCGACTTCTTCCAGCACAGTCCACGGCTCCTCACTGTCGTGATCACGCCCGGTGCACGTCGGGTGACCGTGTGATCCATCTCGCGGTTCGGACGACTCTCTCAACTGTCCTGGCCTTCGGTTACAGTCTTGAACAACGCGGATGACCATCGCATGTCCGATGTCGTTCCCGTTCACAACTTCACACCGCTCATCCAGAGGGGCAGAGGGACACGGCCCGATGAAGCCCCGGCAACCCTCCAGCCGGTCTCGTGACGCTCACCGATCCATCAGGTGACCGCCCCGCGAGGCTCCCGGCTCGGGAAGGTGCCAAATCCGTCTCACGGCGAGATGCGTCGTGAGGAAGATGAGGAGAAAGGGCCTCGCCTCACATGGCTGCGCAGACTGTTGCAAGCACCACCGACTCTACGCCGACCTCTTCCGTGGACCTCGGTCCCGCCGCAGCGCTGAGCTGCCGCGAGTGCGGACACCGCGTGCCCCTCGGCCCGGTCTTCGCGTGCGAGGAGTGTTTCGGCCCGCTCGAGATCGCGTACGACTTCTCCTCCTACGACACGGAGGAGCTGCGCAAGCGCATCGAGGCGGGACCGGCGAACATCTGGCGCTACGCGCCGCTCCTGCCCGTGCCGGCCGACGTGGCGGACAAGCCGAACATCAACCCCGGCTGGACCAAGCTCGTGCAGGCGGACAACCTCGCCCGCGAGCTCGGCGTCGACGCCGGCAAGCTGTTCGTGAAGGACGACTCCGGCAACCCGACGCACTCCTTCAAGGACCGGGTCGTCGCCCAGGCCATCGAGGCCGCCCGCGCCTTCGGCTTCACCACCCTGTCCTGCTCGTCCACCGGCAACCTCGCCGGCGCGGTGGGCGCCGCGGCCGCCCGGGCCGGCTTCCGGTCCTGCGTGTTCATCCCGCACGACCTGGAGCAGGGCAAGGTCGTCATGGCCGCGATCTACGGCGGCGAGCTCGTCGGCATCGAGGGCAACTACGACGACGTCAACCGCTTCTGCTCCGAGCTCATCGGCGACCCGGCGGGCGAGGGCTGGGGCTTCGTCAACGTCAACCTGCGGCCGTACTACGCCGAGGGTTCCAAGACGTTGGCGTACGAGATCTGCGAGCAGCTCGGCTGGACGCTCCCCGACCAGCTGGTCGTGCCGATCGCCTCCGGCTCGCAGCTCACGAAGATCGACAAGGGTCTGCAGGAGCTGATCAAGCTCGGGCTCGTCGAGGACAAGCCGTACAAGATCTTCGGCGCGCAGGCCGAGGGCTGCTCGCCGGTGTCCGTCGCCTACAAGGCCGGGCACGACGTGGTCCGCCCCCAGAAGCCGAACACCATCGCCAAGTCGCTGGCCATCGGCAACCCGGCGGACGGCCCGTACGTCCTCGACATCGCCCGGCGCACCGGCGGCGCGGTGGAGGACGTGAACGACGAGCAGGTCGTCGACGCGATCAAGCTGCTGGCGCGGACCGAGGGCATCTTCGCGGAGACCGCCGGCGGGGTCACGGTCGGGGTGACGCGCAAGCTGATCGAGAGCGGCCTCCTGGACCCCACCAGGACCACGGTCGTCCTCAACACCGGCGACGGCCTCAAGACCCTGGACGCGGTGGCCGGCACCGGCCTGACCGCCACCATCCGTCCGAACCTCGACTCCTTCCGAGAGGCCGGCCTCGCTTCATGAGCGGGCGGCTCCGCCATGAGACCGTAGGCGCGCCGCGGGCCGGTTCGGGCCGGTCGCGCCCATGCGGCGGCAGCCGCACGAGCGACGCGGCCCACGCCCCCGAGGCCGACTACCTGACCGGAGATCACACATCATGAGCGTCAACGTCCGCATCCCCACCATCCTGCGCACCTACACGGGCGGCAAGGCCGAGGTCACCGCCGAGGGGACGACCCTCGGCGAGGTCATCTCCGATCTGGAGAAGAACCACACCGGTATCGCCGCGCGCGTCCTGGACGACCAGGGCAAGCTGCGCCGGTTCGTCAACGTGTACGTGAACGACGACGACGTCCGTTTCGAGCAGGGGCTGGAGACGGCGACTCCGGACGGCGCCGGCGTTTCGATCATCCCCGCCGTGGCCGGTGGCTGACCGCTGTTCAGTACCCGTCGGTAGTAACCGTCGGTAACAGTGATTACCGAGTGTTCATCGAATTGCCCTCTCCGCGATAGAAGCGGAGGGGGCAATTCAGTGTGGTTGAGCGCGGTACAGTTGGGGAACCCGGTCCGGATCATCGGATCCGGAGCCTTTGATTTCTGCCTTGAGCCCGACAAGAAGTAGCCAAAGTGTGCACTCCTTCCGTGGCTTTTGTGGCTTTTGCAGGGCCCGACTTGCCCTGAATTCAGGCGAATTCTCGCCACATTCCGGATCCTTTGCGTCCAGAATTCTCGTCCGAGTGACCTGTTGCAGAGGGCAGTTGGACAGATACATTCGGCCGCGGTCGACGCGTTCCGGCGCACGCCCCCAACCAATGGGGGGTGAGGTCTGACCCGGATCCGCGAAGTGTGGATCTGTGCAAGGGCCAGTAATAGGGGAGTTAGGCATGGCTCAGGGCACCGTCAAGTGGTTCAACGCGGAGAAGGGGTACGGCTTCATCGCGGTCGACGGTGGTGCGGATGTTTTCGTCCACTACAGCGCGATTCAGATGGACGGCTACCGCACCCTGGAAGAGGGTCAGCGGGTCGATTTCGAGATCTCGCAGGGCCAGAAGGGGCCGCAGGCGGACATGGTCCGTCTCGCGACCGGCTGAAGCGCGCGCCGACTGACAGCGTCGTTCTTCTACATCCGTCGAAGGGCTCGCACCTCCCGGGGTGCGAGCCCTTCGGCCTGCCCGGGGCCGGGCGTTCCCTCCCGGGCGGGTGCCCGCGAGGCCCCCGCGCGAGCGGCCGTGCGGGTGTCCGCAACGACGCCGATCTCGGGGAGGCGCTTGCACTCTCATGGGTCGAGTGCTAATCATTGGCGTTAGCACTCTGAAGGTGAGAGTGACAACGAGGACCGGGTCGGTGAGGCCCGCAGGCCAGGTGGGGCAAGGAACCACGAGGCCGGCGAGCCGTCCGTCGCGGGCGCCAGCGCGGTCCGGAGCAATCCACCCCAGTCCGGGAGGACCACTTCACATGGCCAAGATCATCGCGTTCGACGAGGAGGCACGGCGCGGCCTCGAGCGCGGCATGAACCAGCTCGCGGACGCCGTGAAGGTGACGCTCGGCCCCAAGGGCCGCAACGTCGTCCTCGAGAAGAAGTGGGGCGCCCCCACGATCACCAACGATGGTGTTTCCATCGCCAAGGAGATCGAGCTCGAGGACCCGTACGAGAAGATCGGCGCCGAGCTGGTCAAGGAAGTCGCGAAGAAGACGGACGACGTAGCCGGTGACGGCACGACGACCGCGACCGTCCTGGCCCAGGCCCTGGTCAAGGAAGGCCTGCGCAACGTCGCCGCCGGCGCCAACCCGATGGCCCTCAAGCGTGGCATCGAGAAGGCCGTCGAGGCCGTCTCCGGCGCCCTGCTGGAGCAGGCCAAGGATGTCGAGACCAAGGAGCAGATCGCTTCCACGGCCTCCATCTCCGCCGCCGACACCCAGATCGGCGAGCTCATCGCCGAGGCCATGGACAAGGTCGGCAAGGAAGGCGTCATCACGGTCGAGGAGTCCCAGACCTTCGGTCTGGAGCTCGAGCTCACCGAGGGCATGCGCTTCGACAAGGGCTACATCTCGGCGTACTTCGCCACCGACATGGAGCGTATGGAGGCCGTCCTCGACGACCCGTACATCCTGATCGCGAACTCCAAGATCGCGAACGTCAAGGACCTGCTCCCGCTCCTCGAGAAGGTCATGCAGTCGGGCAAGCCGCTGCTGATCATCGCCGAGGACGTCGAGGGCGAGGCCCTGTCGACCCTGGTCGTCAACAAGATCCGCGGGACCTTCAAGTCCGTCGCGGTCAAGGCCCCGGGCTTCGGCGACCGCCGCAAGGCGATGCTGAACGACATCGCCATCCTCACCGGTGGCGAGGTCATCTCCGAGGAGGTCGGTCTCAAGCTCGAGAACACCTCCCTGGACCTGCTCGGCAAGGCCCGCAAGGTCGTCATCACCAAGGACGAGACGACCATCGTCGACGGCTCCGGCTCCTCGGACCAGGTCGCGGGCCGTGTCAACCAGATCCGCGCCGAGATCGAGAACAGCGACTCGGACTACGACCGCGAGAAGCTGCAGGAGCGCCTGGCGAAGCTCGCCGGCGGTGTCGCGGTCATCAAGGCCGGCGCCGCCACCGAGGTGGAGCTCAAGGAGCGCAAGCACCGCATCGAGGACGCCGTCCGCAACGCGAAGGCCGCCGTCGAGGAGGGCATCGTCGCCGGTGGTGGCGTGGCGCTCATCCAGGCGTCCGCCGTCTTCGAGAAGCTGGAGCTCGAGGGTGACGAGGCGACCGGCGCCAACGCCGTGCGCATCGCGCTGGAGGCCCCGCTCAAGCAGATCGCCGTCAACGGTGGTCTCG
This sequence comes from Streptomyces sp. LUP30, assembly GCF_001746365.1. Taxonomy (GTDB): domain Bacteria; phylum Actinomycetota; class Actinomycetes; order Streptomycetales; family Streptomycetaceae; genus Streptomyces. The sequence continues at coordinate 17,004 of NZ_MJAJ01000083.1, read as the reverse complement.
AGGGTGGCGTCGTCGTGGAGAAGGTCCGCAACCTCCAGGTCGGCCACGGCCTGAACGCCGCGACCGGCGAGTACGTCGACATGATCGCCGAAGGCATCATCGACCCGGCGAAGGTGACGCGCTCTGCCCTGCAGAACGCCGCCTCCATCGCCGCGCTGTTCCTGACCACCGAGGCCGTCATCGCCGACAAGCCGGAGAAGGCGTCCGCGCCCGCCGGCGGCGGCATGCCGGGCGGTGACATGGACTTCTGATCGACCTCACGGCCGATCGTCTGTCCTGCAGACCGAGGGCGGCACTTCCCGGAGACGGGGGGTGCCGCCCTTCGGTCGTGCGGGCGCCCTCTCCTGTCGTTCCCGGGACATGGCGGCGCGGATGGCCCCCGCCCGGGCGTGGATCGCGGGGGCGGGGAGGAGCGCACCGGGACGCCCGGGCGCGCGCTCACCCCGGCAGCCGCCGCACACCCCGCCGGGCAGCGCCTCCGGCCGCCCCGGCACGCCGCACTCCGCGCACTCCATGACGCGGCGGGGCGGGCGTGGAGCGGGCGGCTCCGGTGGAAGCTTGTCCGTCAGGCGGCGGCGGAGCAGGGCCGCCGGGCTGTGGACCGGGCTCGGCAGGCCCGCGGTCAGCGCGGTCAGGAGCGTCTCCTCGGCGGCCCCGCGCGCGAACCACTCCTCCACCAGCGGAGCGAGCTCGGCGCAGTCGCGCGCCGACAGGGACAGCGCGGGGGCCGTGCGGCCGAGGGCGGCCAGCAGGATGTGGGCCCGGGTGCGCGTGGCGGGCCGGGCTCGTTCGGGGTCCGGCGCATCCCCCGGCGCATCCTCCGGTGCGCCGCCCCGGGTGAACGTCGCCCACCAGCCGTCGTCACGTGCGGTCCGGGTGAACCACGTTCGGGTGGTCCAGCGGCATTCGCCCGAGGCGGTCTCCGCTCGTTCCCGGCCCCGCCTCAAGTGCCCTGCCTGCTGGATGCGGTTGAGCGCGGTGCGCAGGGCGCACTGTCCGTACGGCAGGTGTTTGGCCAGGGTCTTCACGGAGATGTCGGCGCCGTCGGGAAGCCGGTCGACGTACGCGGCGATCGCCGCCTCGCGGGGCGGGAGGTGTGTGAAGTCCCGCGGGGAGCGCGGGAGTTGGTCCGGCGCCGTTCGTTTGCCGTACCCCGGATTGGCCCTCGGGTGGGGGGAGCCGTGCGGGGGAAGGGGGGCAGCACTAAGCTTGGCGTCAGCCACAGGTCGACTCTATTTCGATCTAGTAGGTCAGGCCCCCGTCGGTGTTGGTAGCACCAGGCGGGGGCTGATTCGTTTCGTTATGCGCACGCTAGAGCGTGGTGACCTTCCGTGGCAAATCGGTCGCTCCGCGTCAACTCGCCGGGTGGGAGGGTGGGTTGAGACCCTCCACCCGTTCCTTGCAAAGAGCGCTCGGAGCGCGGTGCTTGAGCCCCGGGGCGGGTGCGGTTCAGCCGGTCCCGAGGTTCTCCACGAACGCGGACCACGCCTCCGCCCGGAACGCGAGCCCCGGCTCGCGGCGGACGTGGGGGAGGGTGTCGCCCTGGTGGAGCGCGGCACGGTTCCCTGGCCGGGGCGTGTCCGGGATCACGCGTGTCCGGGATCACAGGGGTGGGGTCTCGGGGCTCGGAATGGTGCGGGGGCCCGGGGAGTTCCAGGGGAGAGGCACTCAATGCATGTGCACATACCCATCGGTCCACCGTCCTGAGGAGTCCCCCACGTGAGCGTCACCCAGCCCGCCTCTTCCCGCGCCGCCGAGATCCTGTCCAGGCCGGTCTCCATCAACGGACTCACCGTCCCGAACCGCATCGCCATGGCGCCCATGACGCGCATGTTCTCCCCGGACGGCATTCCCGGCGAGGACGTCGTGTCGTACTACGGGCGTCGCGCCGCCGCGGGCGTCGGTCTCATCGTCACCGAGGGGACGTACGTCGGGCACGAGTCCGCGGGGCAGAGCGACCGGGTGCCGAGGTTCCACGGCGAGGAGCAGCTCGCGGGCTGGGCGAAGGTCGCCGAGGCGGTGCACGCGGGCGGCGGGACGATCATGCCGCAGCTGTGGCACATCGGGATGGTGCGCAAGCAGGGCGAGCCGCCCTTCGCGGACGCGCCCGCCGTCGGCCCCTCCGGAATCCGCGTCGACGGCACCGAGGGCGCCGGCAAGGCCATGACCCAGCGCGACCTGGACGACGTCATCGGCGCGTTCGCCGAGGCCGCGGCCGCCGCCGAGCGCATCGGCTTCGACGGCGTCGAGATCCACGGAGCCCACGGCTATCTGATCGATCAGTTCCTGTGGGCCGGCACCAACCGCCGCACCGACGCCTACGGCGGCGACCCGGTGGCCCGCGCCAAGTTCGCGGCCGAGATCGTCGCGGCCGTCCGGGAGACCGTCTCGGCGGAGTTCCCGGTCGTCTTCCGCTACTCGCAGTGGAAGCAGGAGGCGTACGAGGCGCGGCTCGCCGAGACGCCCGAGGAGCTGGAGGCCATCCTCGCCCCGCTCGCCGCCGCCGGCGTCGACGCCTTCCACGCCTCCACCCGCCGCTACTGGCTCCCCGAGTTCGACGGCTCCGACCTCAACCTCGCGGGCTGGACGAAGAAGCTCACCGGAAAGCCCACCATCACGGTCGGCTCGGTCGGCCTGGACGGCGAGTTCCTGAGGGGCTTCGCGGGCGAGGGCGCGCCCGTCAAGGGCATCGACGACCTCCTCGACCGGCTGGAGCGCGACGAGTTCGACATGGTGGCCGTCGGGCGGGCGCTGCTTCAGGACCCGGAGTGGGCCGCCAAGGTGCTCGCCGGGCGCTTCGACGAGCTGAAGCCCTTCGACGCCGCTGCCCTGCGGAGCCTCAGCTGAGCGTCAACTCGCGGGTGTGGTCCGTTAAGCGGGCACCCGCGCGGGTCAGCCCCTAGAGGTTGCCGAGGGGCTCGATGTCGACCTTCACCGGGGTGCCCCAGATGCGCAGCACCTCGTAGTCGGTGAACTCGTGCACCAGCCGGTAGGCCATCGCCGGCCGGGAGCCGCGGCGCAGGGCGGCGATGTAGAGCTCCGCCTCGCGGCGGTCCCGCCTGGGCGTGCCGCACAGCTGCCACTCCTGGCCGGTCCACAGCTCCGCCAGCCAGCGCTGCTGGGGCTGCGGGCGGTCGGCCCGGGCGCCGTACCGGGAAGGGGCGGGGGCGGTGTACGGCGCCTGCGGGGCGGGTCCGTTGAACTCGGCGCGGCGGGCGGCCCGGCGGCGGGTCTCGCACAGCAGACACAGGTCGTGGGCGGCCTCGTCGACCGGACCGTGGGGATGCTCGGCGCAGCGGGTGGTGGGCGCGGCGCCGACGACGCTGTCGTCCAGCAGTTCCAGGGCCCGCCGCAGATCGGCCTTGACCTCGTGCAGCCGGGTGTCGGGCGTGTCGGCGGTCAGGGCATCGCCGTGCTCCCCGAGCACCCGGAGGGCACGACCGAGAGCGGTGAGCTGGGCGTGGTTCATGGCACCAAGGGTAGGGCGGGGCTCGGGGTGCGGGTTCAGGGCCGGCCGCCCGGGGTGGGCGGGGGCTCGGGGGCAGGGTGTGCCGGGGGCGGCAGGTCCGCTCGCCGTCCGCGCCCGACTCCGGGCCCGGTGGCGCCGGGACCTTCCGGGGCTTCGGGGGCTTCGAGGTCTTCGGGGCCGTCGCTCACGACCGCGAAGGCCCCGGCCGGCACCCCGGGCAGCGCGGCCGCACGCGCCGCCGCCTCCAGCAGGGCCGGCTCCGGAGCGCCCGTGACGAAGAAGACGTAGTAGCCGCCGTGCTCCACGCCCTCGTCGAAGATCTCCGCCTCGCCCGTCTCCTCCAGCCCGGCCAGGAAGTCCTCGATCTCCTCGATCCAGGGGTACGGGTAGGCGCCGTCCGGCAGGTCCGGCGAGGGTGACAGCGGCACGTGGATCTCGATGACGAGCATGGTCCGTCCTTCCCTCAGGAGCCGTGCGGGTCACGGGCGGCGGCGGCCGCGACCGCGGCCGTCACCCCGCCGAAGGCATAGGTCGCGGCGAATCCCACCGCGTACCCCGCCAGCAGCCCGCCCGCGTAGATCGCGGCCGTCGTGCCCAGCCCCCGGTTGCCCGCCAGCAGCGGGAACAGCGCCCAGCCGGACGGGCCGATCGCCGTCGCCCCCACCCGGTCGCCGAGCATCGCGAAGAACCCGACGAAGGCCCCGCCGGCCGCCCCGCCCGCACAGGCGGTCAGGAAGGGGCGGCCCAGCGGCAGCGAGACCCCGTAGATCAGGGGCTCGCCGACGCCCAGCAGTCCGGCCGGGAGCGCCGATCTGATCGTCGTGCGCAGGGGCGCGTCCGGGCGCAGCCGGACGTACACCGCCATCGCCGCGCCGACCTGGCCCGCGCCCGCCATCGCCAGTAGGGGCAGCAGGACCGTGTAGCCCTGCTGCTCGATGAGCGTGGCGTGGACGGGGATGAGGGCCTGGTGCAGCCCGAGCATCACCAGCGGCAGGAAGAGGCCGCCGAGGACGAGTCCGGCGAACGCGCCCGTGGTCGCCAGCATCCAGTTCGCCGCCGCGCCGACGGCCGAGGACACCGCGCCGGCCGCGTACATCAGCCCGTACAGCGTGCCGAGGCCCGCGACGAGGACCGTGAGGGCCGGGGTGAGGAGCACGTCCAGCGTCTCGGGTACCCGGCCGCGGCACCACTTCTCCACCCGGGTCGCCAGCAGGGCCGCCGCCAGCGCGCCGAGGACCCCGCCCTGGCCGGGGGAGAGCGGCACCCCGAACGCCGTCACCTTCGCGACCCCGGGGTGGACGACGATCGCCGCGACCGCGCCGCCCAGGATCGGGGTGCCGCCGAACTCCTTCGCCGTGTTGTAGCCGACGAACACGGCGAGCAGCGCCATGAAGCCGGAGGCGACGGCGGTCAGTGCGGGGGTGAGGCCGGGCAGCAGGCCGGCGTTCAGCAGGAGGCCGTTGACGCCCGCGATGATCCCGCAGCCGATGAGGGCGGGGATCAGCGGGAGGAACACGGCGGCGAGACGGCGCAGCACGGCCTTCGTCCCGGTCGTGCCCGCCCTGCGGGGCCCCGGCGCGGGCCCGGCCCGCCGCTCGCCGGGCACACCGGGCGCGTCGGGCAAATCGGCGGCGGGGGAGGGACCGGCGGCGGGGGCCGAACGAGCGGCGGGGGGCGCGTCGGCCGAGGGCGCTGCGGCGATCAGCTTCTCGAACGCGGTCGTCACCCGCGTCACCGCCCCCGGTCCGAGGACCACCTGGTACGAGCCGTCGTCCACGACGAGTCCGAGCACCCCGGGCACGACCCGCAGCGCGGCCTCGTCGGCCCGGGACGGATCCGCGAGCCCGAGGCGCAGCCGGGTCATGCAGTGGGCGACGGAGGTGACGTTCGCGGGGCCGCCGACCAGGGGCAGGATCGCGGCGGCTGTGGAGGAGGAGTCGATGCGCACCCGTCGAGCGTGCGGCTCAGCCGCCCGCGGCGGTGAGCGCGGCGCGCAGATGTCCCCCGGACTCCTCCAGAAGGCGGCCTGCCGTGGGGCCGTCCACCTCGGCCAGCACGACGAGGATCGCGTTCTTCACCTCGCCGTCGGCGGCCGCGAGGGCCGCCTCGACCGTGTCGTCCGCAGCGCCGGTCGCCAGGGCGACGATCCGCCGGGAGCGGGCGCGCAGCTTGTCGTTGGAGGCGCGGACGTCGACCATCAGGTTCCCGAACGTCTTGCCCAGCCGGATCATCGCCACCGTCGAGATCATGTTCAGCACCAGCTTCTGCGCCGTGCCCGCCTTCAGCCGGGTGGAGCCCGTGAGCAGTTCGGGCCCCACGACCACCTCGATGCCGTGATCGGCGGCCGAGGCCAGCGCACTGCCCGGGTTGCAGGCCAGTCCCACGGTCAGCGCGCCCCGCGAGCGCGCGTACCGCACGGCCCCGACGGCGTAGGGGGTGCGGCCGGAGGCGGAGACGCCGATCACGGTGTCGTCGGGCGTGAGGGAGAGGGCGGCGAGGTCCGTCTCGGCCAGCTCCGGGGAGTCCTCGGCGCCCTCGACGGACGTCACGACGGCCGACGGCCCGCCGGCGATCACTGCGACGACCTGGCCGGGGGCGGTGCCGAAGGTCGGCGGGCACTCGGAGGCGTCGAGCACGCCGAGCCGTCCGGCGGTGCCGGCTCCGGCGTAGACCAGCCGTCCGCCGCGCGCCATCCGCTCGGCCACGGCGTCGATCACGGCGGCGATCGCCGGCAGCTGCGCGGCGACTGCGGCGGGCACGCCCGCGTCCTCGCCGTTCATGAGACGGGCGACGTCCAGGGTGGGCAGTCGGTCGATCTCGGAGAGGTCGGGGCGGAACGCCTCGGTGGTCAGCGTTTCGAGCGCGGCGCGCAGTTCCTGGGGATCCGGGCTGGAGGTCATCGGGACGGGCTCGCTTCCGGTGCGGGGTGTCTGACGTCGGGGGACACGGGGCGGCCCGCCACGCGGTTCCGCCGCGCGGACGGGACCGGCGGTCGGGGTCCGTGACCCCGGTCCGCACGAGCACCCCTACGGTCTACCGGTGCCGGTGGGCCGACGCCTCGTACGACGCGGCCGGCGCGGGTCCGGCGGTCGGACGGGTCCGTCGTGCGACCTCCAGGACCAGGTGGTCGACCTCCAGGAGCGGGCTCGTGCGGGAGGATTCACCTCCTGGGGCACGCGTGAAACGTATTTCTGGCCGGGTACCGGTCAGGAGTGCGCACAATGGGGGCATGGACGACCCCCTCACCCCCAGCAGCCCCGTCGACCCGCTGGAACGAACGCTGCACACGGCACGCGCCCTGGTACTGGCCGATCTCGCCTCGGGCGAGGTCGCCGCGGCGGACGTGGTGTCGATGGTCGAGGACTCCGTCGTGCAGCGGCGCTGGTGGGTCGAGCAGTGGCCCGAGGGCGCGGCGTACGTCGCCGGTCTGGTGGCCCAGGACGTGCAGGACGCCCTGCTGGAGAGCCACGGGCGCTGGCCGCTGTGCCCGGTCTGCGGCTCCGGCGACCCGCACGCCCTCGAGGTCGAGCCCGAACTCGGTCCGGACCCGCACTGGGTGTGCCACAAGGCGGGCGTGAAGGTGGCCTCGGTGGGCTCGCTGCGAGCGGCCACGGGAGGCGCGTCGACCTCGTGAGCCGCTCATGACCGTCTACATCGACCCGCCGGACTGGCCGGGCCACGGCCGCATGTGGTCCCACCTCGTCAGCGACGTCTCGTACGCCGAACTGCACGCCTTCGCCGACCGGTCGGGCGTGCCGCGGCGCGCCTTCGAACGCGACCACTACGACGTCCCCTCGCACCGGTACGCCGAGCTGGTGGCGGCCGGCGCGGTCGAGGTGAGCAGCCGGGAGGTGGTGCGGCTGCTGACGGCGGCCGGCCTGCGGCGGCGCAAGGGCGGCGGCGTCAGCGGGTGAACACCGGCTCCATCGTGTGCCACCAGGCGACGAGCGCCGCCCGGTCGGCGCCGGTGATCTGGACCAGCGCGGGGCGGTCGTAGAAGCTGCACAGGAAGACGTACTGGCCGGTGTCCGACACGAAGCAGACCACGTCCCCCGCGGAGTCACCGGTGTTGTTCTCACGCCAGGTGCTGTAGACGCCGGTCTGCTCGTCGCAGTTGCCCGGCTGGAGTCGTCCGGCGTAGGACTGGAAGACGACGTCGCGGTCGTACTTGGTGCCGTACATGACGACGCCGGCCTTGCCGACTGCGGGCACGCCAGAGGCGTCCACGGTGGTGACCGTGCAGAACAGGGCGGCCCGCGCGCCCTCCCACCGGGCGTGCGAGCAGCTCTCGCGCGACCACTGGTCGGCGTTGAGCGAGTCGCGCAGGTCGTGCTCCGCGGCGGTCAGCCCGTCGGCCCCGCTGCTTCCGCTGCTTCCGCCGGTCCCGTCGGCGCCGTCGTCGTCCGGGGAGGCGTCGCCGTCGGGCGTCCCGCCCGAGTCGGAGATCTCGGTCGCGCCGGAGGCGGAATCCTTCGGTGAGGGCGAGCCGGGGTCCGGGCCGGGCCCGGGTCCGGTGCTCCAACCGGAAGCGGTGCCGCCGTCCGTAGCGCCTCGCCCCCCGCCGCCGTGGGACGACTGGTACAGCCCCGCCAGGGCGAGCAGCGAACTGACGACGACCCCGATGACGGCCCAGCGCACGCTCTGCCGGGCCAGCCGGTGGGCGTCGGGGTCCGGCCGCGGCGGACGGGGCGGCCCCGGTGGCGTGGACGGGCCGCTGCTGCTCATGACGCTCCCCCGTTTCCCCCGGCGCACGCGACCGCGCGAGGCGCGGCCGTGCCGGAATTATCCGAAGCGCGAGCCGGACGGCGGGGGCGAAGCGACGAAGATCGCCCCCGGCTACGTCAGGTGAGGTCGGCCGCGCAGCTCATACGCGTACTCGCCCTCGGCTTCACCGACCCTGGCGAAGCCGGCCCGTTCGAGCACGGCCCGGGAAGGGGCGTTGGCCTGTTCGACGACCGCGAACAGGCGCCGGACGTCGTCGCGGGCCAGCGCCCAGCCCGCCAGCGCGCGCAGCGCCTCGGTGGCGTAGCCCCGGCCGCGGGCGGCCTCGGCCAGGTCGTAGCCGATCTCCGTGCGGCCGTCCTCGTCGGGAGCGGCGTGGAAGCCCATGCTGCCGACGGCCAGGCCGTCCGCCCGCCGTACGAGGACGTAGAGGCCGAACTCCGGCCGGTGCACGCCGCACGCATAGGCCCTCGCCGTCATCCCGGCGGCTTCCCGGGTCCCCTCGAACGGTTCGCCCCCGAGCCAGGTGAAGCCTCCGCCGCCGCCCGCCCGCAGTCCGGCGGCGGCGCCGGGGGAGACGCCTTCGAGGGTGAGACGTCCGGCGGGGATGCGCGGGGCGGGTGTGCGGGACCCGGGCGGTGACGCGGGCGGGGGCGAGGCCGGGGGCGGGGCGGCGGTCATGAGGCCAGCAGCTCCAGCTCGCCCCGCACGTTGTACCGGGCCGTCTCCTCCCACGTCCTGCTTCCGTACGGCGTCCTGAACAGCCGGGGCAGCGCGAGCAGTTGGCGCAGGACGTCCGCGCGGCCGGTGCGGAAGGCGTCGTTCGGGACGAAGTGGTACTCCTCGCGGACGGCGGCGGTGTAGGCGGCGTAGGCGGCGGGCGGGGCGGCGAGGATCGCGAGGTCGGCGTCGCACAGGACCTGGCCGTCGGGGTCGTCGTCGGCCGGATCGTGGGTGACGGTGAGCCGGACGAGCCGCGCGACCTCGGCGGTCCGCTCCGTCGGCGCCCCCGCCTCGGCCAGGGCGCGTTCGGCGAGCCGGGCGGAGCGCTCCTCGTTCTCGGAACGGTCCGGCAGGTAGACGGCGTCGTGGAACCAGGCCGCCAGCCGGACGACGTCGGGGTCGGCGGCGTGGTCCACGAGCTCGTCGACGCGGTCGAGGACCGCGGTGAGATGCGTGAGCGTGTGGTAGCGGCGCTGCGGTTCCTGCCAGCGGGCGAGGAGGGCGTCGGCGTAGGGCCCGGGGTCGGGGCCGTCCGCGGGGGCCCGGACGCCCTCCAGAGCGTGGCTGAAACGGGTGCGCAGGACGTCGAGATCGGCCATGCCTCATTGTCCCGCCGGGCGGCGTATTCTTCAATTGGACTAGACCTGTAGCCGAAGAGCGTCGATGAACGCCGACGAATGGGGTCCCATGAGCAAGCGTGCAGTTCTGGAGGTGATCGCCCTCGACGTCGAGGACGCGGTCGCCGCCCAGGCCGGAGGCGCGGACCGCCTCGAAGTGGTCGCCGACATGGCCGCCGACGGGCTCACCCCGCCGGTCACCGTGCTCACCGGGATCCGGGCCGCCGTGGACATCTCCCTGCGCGTGATGGTGCGGCTCGCCGACGGCTTCGCCGCGGGCGCCGCGAAGGACGTCGACCGTCTCGTGCGGACCGCAGGCGAGCTGCGCGAGGCCGGCGCGGAGGAGTTCGTGCTCGGCTTCCTCGACGCGCAGGGCTCCGTGGACCTGGCCGCGGTGGAGCGGATCGTCGCCGAACTCGACGGCTGCCCCTGGACGTTCCACCGCGCCCTCGACCACGCCGACGACCGCGACGCCGTGCGCAAGCAGCTGGACGGCCTGCCCGGGCTGGACACCTACCTCACGGCCGGCTCCGCCGCCGGCGTCGACGACGGGCTGCCCACCCTCCTCGCGGAGGCGGCCCGCCACGCGGAGCCGGGCTACGAGCAGCAGCTCCTCGTCGGCGGCGGCCTGCGCCTCGACCACGTGCCGCGGCTGCGCTCCGCCGGCCTGAACGCCTTCCACATCGGCGGCGCGGCCCGTCCCCACGGCTGGACCGGCCCGGTGTCGGAACAGTCCGTCCGGGAATGGCGGCGGACGGTGGACGCCGCTCAGCCGAAGTGACCCGCACCCGAGCCCCCGCACAGGCCCCCGTACGGACCCCGGTCTGCCGGGGCCGGATCAGGCCGAGCGTCCGGGGCCGGGCGGGGGCGGCCCGGGCGGGGGGTTTGCGGGGCGTGCCCGTCAGCCGAGTTCGGGCGGCAGCCCGGTCGTGTGGGTCACCGTCAGGCCGGAGACCGCCCGGGTCAGCGCCACGTACAGCCGGCGCAGGCCCGTGCGTTCGTCGGGCTCGCCGTCGACCACGGCACGAGGCTCGTCGAGGACGACGTAGTCGTACTCCAGACCCTTGGCGAGCGAGGCCGGTACCAGGGTGAGGCGGGTCTCGGCCGTCGTCTCCTCGCCGGGGGCCAGATGGACGACGCCGGCCGCGTCCAGCGCCTCGGCCAGCGCCGGGATCCGGGCGTCCGCCGCGATCAGACCCGTCGAGCCCTCGTGGCGCAGCGACTCCTCGCACGCCGCGACGATCTCGGCGTCCCCGGAGACCCGCCGCAACTCGAAGAAGCCCGGGTTCTCGCGGACGGAGGCGACGGGGGTCAGGCCCGGCGCGATGTGCGGCAGCAGCCGCGAGGCGTACACGATGACGTCCGTCGGCACGCGGAAACCGGCCGTGAGCTCCTCGACCACCGCGTCCGCCTTGCCCAGGTGCCCGAGGGCCTCCTCCCAGCTCCGGGTCGCCCAGGGGGTGGTGCCCTGCGCCAGATCGCCCAGCACGGTGGCCGAACCGGTCGTGCAGCGCCGGCCCACCGCCCGGTACTGCATCGGTGACAGGTCCTGCGCCTCGTCCAGGACCACATGGCCGAGCGAGTGGGTGCGCTCGACGAGGTCCGTCGCCTCGTCGATCAGCACCGCGTCCGCCGCCGACCACCTGGCCGACTTCACCGACCGCACCGGCTTCGCCCACAGGATCGTCTTCTGCTCCTCCTCGCTCAGCACCCCCCGCGCGTGCGCGGCGAGGAACTCCGCGTCCGTGAGCAGCCGCAGCACCAGCTTCGCCGGGTCGACCGCCGGCCACACCTGCTTCACGGCCGCCTTCACCGCGCTGTCGCGGGCCACGGCGTCCTGCACACGGTCGTCCGGGGCCTCGCCCGAGCGCTCCATCTGCACCAGCACGGCGTGCGCGATGCGCTGCGGCAGCGCATCGCGGGCCGCGCCGTAACGGATGTCCCGGTCGAGCAACTCGCCGACCATCCCCTGCAGTTCGTACGCCGGGACCCGCCACCGCCGGGAGCCGCGCACCACGACGACGGGCTCGTCCGGCGTGCCGACGTGCGCGTACAGGGCGCGGCGCAGCACCTGCGCCATCCTCGCGTCGCCCTTGACGATCGCCGCCGCCGCGTCGTCCGCGCCCCGTACCTCCACATGCGCCACCAGGTCGTCCACCGTGCCCTGACTGACCGTCAACTCGCCCAGCGCGGGCAGCACCTGCTCGATGTACTGCAGGAAGGACTTGTTCGGCCCGATCACCAGCGTGCCCGTGCGGGCGAGCCGCTCGCGGTGGGCGTAGAGCAGATAGGCCACCCGGTGCAGGCCGACGGCCGTCTTCCCGGTGCCCGGCCCGCCCTGGACGCAGACCGTGCCGCCCAGCCCGCTGCGCACGATCTCGTCCTGCTCGGGCTGGATGGTGGCGACGATGTCGCGCATCGGGCCCACGCGCGGCCGCTCGATCTCCTGCTGGAGCAGCTTGCTGGTGGCGGCGGACACCGACGGATCCCCGGGGTCGGAGAGGTGCTCGTCCTCGTAGGCCGTGATGTCCCCGCGGGTGTAGCCGAAACGGCGGCGCAGCCCCACGTCCATCGGGTCCTTCTTGGAGGCCCGGTAGAACGGCTGCGAGACCGGCGCACGCCAGTCGACGACCATCGGGTCGCCGTCGCCGTCGTGCACATGGCGACGCCCGATGTAGAACTTCTCCCCCTCCGCGCCCTCCGCCCGGTCCGCGCCCGGGGCGTGCAGGTAGTCCAGCCGCCCGAAGAACAGCGGGGTGTCGCTCAGGTCGGCCAGCGCCTTGATGCGCTCCCCGATCTGGCGCTCCAGGATCTGCGCGTTGACCCAGTTCGCGGTCACGTCGCGGATGTCGAGGGACTCCGCGTCCTCGCGCATCGCGCGCAGGGCGGTGCGCGAGGCGGACAGATGGGAGCGTTCGCGGGCGAGCGGGTCGTCGTCGACAGGCGTGGACGGCGTGGACAAGGGGGTGCCTCCGGACCGGCTGAGAGGGCTGCGGTGAGGGCCGTCCGGTTTCCGTCCGGACGGCGGCGCTCCGGCGAGGGAGGCGGGCAAGAGCGGAGATTCTAGGGGACCGCCACGGACGCGCGCCAACGACTTTCCCGCCCGCAGGGGACGGACCCCACGGGCGGGACTCCATCCCCTACGGGCGGCACTCCACCCCCGGAGGGAGGCTCCCTCCCTCGGGGCTACTCGAGGACTACCCGCGCCAGGGACCTGGGACCGATGCCCCGCTTATGTCCCGAGTCGCACCATGGAGACATGAGTGCAGCGACCTTCACCCCAGCCCCCGGTCGCCCGTCCGGCGCGACCCCCCTGTCCGACGGGCACCGCCACCGTCTCGGCGACGCCCTGCGCGCGATCAAGGTCTTCGCGGTCGCCGCCTTCGACGTGGTCATCCTCGGCGAATACGGCCAGGAGGCCGGCGTCCGCCGCAGGTGAGACGCCGTGTCCCCGGCCCCGCCTGAGTACCCGCGGGCGCACCGGATGAGTATCCGAGCCGATGCCCGGCACCCCTGCCGAGGGGTTCCCTCGGGACATGACGACACCGCACGGCCCGCTCCACGACCACCGCGACCAACGCGACCCCCGCGCCCGGGTGGCGCCCCTCGTCGCCACGGTCCTCCTCGTCCTGCTGGTCCCGTTCGCCGTCGGCCTGGGCTGCCTGTCCGCCATGGCAACCGACTCCTGCGGACCCGACTCCTGCTCGTCGGCGCTGATGACGTCACTGACCCTGATCTACGGGCTCCTCGCGTACGGCGGGTTCTTCACCTTCCTCGCGTACGTCGCCCTGTGGGCCCTGCCCCGGACGCGCCGTTGGGCGGCCCCGCGAGCCTGGCTGGCGGCCGCGGCCGTGACGCCGCCGGCCGCCGTGCTGTTCCTGGTGCTCACACTGCCCCGGCCGTAGCGGTCGCGGCGGCGTTCGGAGCCTCAGGCCTCCTCCGCCAGCAGCTCGTCCGCGTCCATGATCCGGTAGGCGTAGCCCTGTTCCGCCAGGAACCGCTGGCGGTGCGCCGCGAAGTCCTGGTCGAGGGTGTCCCGCGCCACCACCGAGTAGAAGTGGGCCTGGTGGCCGTCCGCCTTGGGACGCAGGACCCGGCCGAGGCGCTGCGCCTCCTCCTGGCGTGAGCCGAAGGTGCCCGAGACCTGGATGGCGACCGTCGCCTCCGGCAGGTCGATCGAGAAGTTCGCGACCTTCGACACCACCAGCACGCTGATCTCGCCCTCCCGGAACGCGTCGAACAGCTTCTCGCGCTGCGCGTTGGAGGTCTCGCCCTTGATCACGGGGGCGTTCAGATGCTCGCCCAGCTCGTCGAGCTGATCGATGTACTGGCCGATGACCAGGATCTGCTGCCCGGTGAAGCGCCGGACGATCGCCTCCGTCACCTTCCGCTTCGTCGCGGTCGTCGCGCAGAAGCGGTACTTCTCCTCCGCCTCGGCGGTCGCGTACGCCAGCCGCTCGGAGTCGGTCAGGTTCACCCGGACCTCCACGCAGTCCGCGGGCGCGATGTACCCCTGCGCCTCGATCTCCTTCCACGGAGCGTCGAACCGCTTCGGACCGATGAGCGAGAACACGTCCGACTCGCGGCCGTCCTCGCGGACCAGGGTCGCGGTCAGCCCCAGCCGCCGGCGCGCCTGGAGGTCCGCGGTGAACTTGAAGACCGGCGCCGGCAGCAGATGCACCTCGTCGTAGAGGATCAGCCCCCAGTCGCGGGAGTCGAACAGCTCCAGGTGCGGGTAGACGCCCTTGCGGCGGGTCGTCAGCACCTGGTAGGTGGCGATGGTGACGGGGCGGATCTCCTTCCGCGTCCCGCTGTACTCGCCGATCTCCTCCTCGGTCAGCGACGTCCGCTTCACCAGCTCGTGCTTCCACTGCCGGGCGGAGACCGTGTTCGTGACGAGGATCAGCGTCGTCGACTTCGCCTGCGCCATGGCACCCGCGCCGACCAGCGTCTTCCCGGCCCCGCAGGGCAGGACCACGACCCCGCTCCCGCCGTGCCAGAAGTTCTCCACCGCCTGCTTCTGGTACGGCCGCAGCGCCCAGCCGTTCTCGTCCAGCTCGATCGCGTGCGCCTCGCCGTCGACGTACCCCGCGAGGTCCTCGGCGGGCCAGCCCAGCTTGAGCAGCGTCTGCTTGATCTGGCCGCGTTCGGAGGGGTGCACGACGACCGTGTCCGGGTCGATCCGGTTGCCGACCAGCGGGGCCACCCGCTTGGAACGCAGGATCTCCTCCAGCACCGGCCGGTCGGTGGTGGTCAGCACCAGCCCGTGTGCCGGGTGCTTGCTGAGCGTCAGCCGGCCGTAGCGGTCCATCGTCTCGGCGATGTCCACCAGCAGTGCGTGCGGCACCGGATAGCGGCTGTACTGCACGAGCGCGTCCACGACCTGCTCGGCGTCGTGCCCGGCCGCCCGCGCGTTCCACAGGCCCAGCGGCGTCAGCCGGTAGGTGTGGATGTGCTCCGGGGCGCGTTCCAGCTCCGCGAACGGCGCGATGGCCCGACGGCATGCGTCGGCCTGCTCGTGGTCGACCTCCAGGAGCAGGGTCTTGTCGGATTGGACGATGAGAGGACCGTTCACGTACGCGCACATCCCTTCCGCACGGGCCAAACCTCCAGTGTGCCGTACGACGTGCCGGAACGACGGGCCGCGGCCTGCTCCGGGGCCCCCGGCCGACCCCGCCGGCGGCCGGGCAACCCTGCATGCCCTCCGGGTGTCTGACCGGGGGAGCAGCGCGATGGGCGCGACGCGGTGAGGAGTTCACGGTATGTCGGTCCTGTCGTTCCGCAGAGGCGCGGTCGGCGTCGCAGCAGCGGCGGTCCTGGCGGCCACGGGTACCTGGGTGATGTGGCCGGCGGACGTCGACGAGGGACTCTGGGCCGAGGTGCGACCGGTGATCGAGGCCCGGATCGCGGCGGAGTCGCCGGGCGGCGGCCTCACCGACTCCGTGGCCGCCCGCGACGCACGCTGGTTCTGCCGGGCGGAGGCGCTCGAACTGGAGGAGCGCGCAGGCCAGGTGCGGGCCGGCGTCAACGCGCTGTGCGTGGAGTACGGCGTGCAGGACGACACCCTCGTGGAGTGCGGCGCCGGCCAGTACCCGCAGGTGGTCCGGCTGGAACGGGATCGCGCGGCCCACGGCGGCTACCGGGTCGTCGGCCGGGACGAGCCGCCGGACGGCGAGGGGTACGGGCGCTGGACCGAGTCCCACTTCGGCGTCTTCACCCGGCCCGCCCTCCGGAACCCGATGTCCCCCGCCGAACTGGAGACCGAGGCCCGCGCCCATTTCGGCCTGCCCGCGGACGCCTCCGTGGGGGAGTGCTGACAGCACCGGCCGCCCCCGAGCGAGAAGCGCACGCCGTCACCCTCGTCCGGCGGAGCGCACGCCGCCGTCGTCCGGGGAGCGCCCGCCGCCGTCGTGCCGAGCGCCGTCAGTCGTCGGCCAGCTCCGCCACCCCGGTGATCCGGTGCAGCGGGTACGTGCGCACCTCGTCGGCCGTGTGGTCGTACGCCGTCACGAAACCGCCCTCCACCCGGACCGGGGCGATGACCCGCTGGCTGGCGGCCCCCTCGGCGTTGACGTAGCCGATCCACAGCGCCTCCCCGGTCAGGACGGCCGCCTGCATGGTCGCGAGGGTCTCGGCGGAGCTGGTGCGGGGGAGCTGACCGGGGCCGAGCGGGGCGGCGTCCTCGGCCGGCTTGCGCGGAGCCGTGGCGGCCAGATCCCCGGCCCGGATCGCGCGGATCGCCGCCGTCAGAAGGGTGCCGTCGGGCACCGGCGGACCGTCCGGCACCGGCTCGGGGGCCGTGCGGGGCCCGGTGCGGTGCGCGTGCGCACGGGTGATCAGGACATCGCCCTCGGCGGACTCCGCGGCGGGCGCGAAACCCATGGCGCGCAGCCCGTCCAGGAGGGTCGCCGGGTCGGCCTGGGCGGCGAGCACCGTGGGCGCCAGCCGGCGCAGACGCAGGGCTGCGGCCCGCTTGTCGGCGAGGATCTCGTTCAGGACCGACTCGTCGTCGCAGCGCACATACGCCGAGGCCGCGCCCACCCGCAGATGGCCGTGCCGGCGCGCCACGTCGTCGATCAGGTACGCCAGCGGCTGCGGCACCGGCGTACGGGAGTGCTCGGCGAGGAAGGCGTGCAGGTCGGAGGCGCTGCGTCCGGCGTCCAGCGCCCGGCGCACCGAGCCGGGCGTGAAGCGGTAGACGGTCGCGCCGCCCTTGGACTCGACGTCCGCGAGGACGCTCAGCACGTCGGCCAGCGGACGCCGCAGCGGACCGGGGGCGACCGCCGTCAGGTCCGCCTGGAGCAGCACGTGGTCCAGCGGCTCGGGCAGCAGCGGGGCCAGCAGCCGGGCGGCGGCCGCCGTGGCCACCGCCTGCTCCGGGGCCGGCAGAGGGGCCGCGGCGGCGGGCACGACAAAACGGTGGTGGGCCGGCAGCTTGTCGCCCGGACCGGCCGGCGCCGGGTCACCCGCGGC
>NZ_MJAJ01000082.1 GCF_001746365.1 Streptomyces sp. LUP30 | reverse complement strand
AGCTGGCAGGAGTTCCAGTGCACGCGCTCGAAGTCGTCGGCGTCGTAGGGGAGTTTGGAGAGGGTGTTGAGGCCGCTGCCGATGCCCGCGCCGCCGCTGGTGGGGGTGCGGTAGGGGTGTGCGGTGTCGCCGGCGTAGAGGTAGGAGTGGTAGTTGAAGTCCTCTTCCACGTGCACGATGTCGTACGGGGCGATGCGTTGGCCGATGGCCGTGGTGCTGGTGTCGCGCGGCGTCGAGGCGCTGGAGATGATCGACGGCAGGCCCGCCACGTTGTAGCTGAGCACGTTGAAACTGCCCGAGCCCGCGGCCGAGGAGACCGCCGTGCTCGTGGTGGTTGCTGCGGCCGCTGCGGGGGACGCGGCGGCGGCGAGGCCGCCGAGGGTGGCGGCCGCCGCCAGGCAGGCGAGGAGTCTGCGCATGCGGGAGTGTCTCCTGGGGAGTGAAAGCGGTTGCGAGGGGAGCGGGTCCGAAGTTACCGCCGGTTACTCGGCTTGTCGTGCCCCTGGCGAAACTTTCCGCGCGCTCTTGTTCCGCCCGTGGGGACGCCGTCGGCGCTCGTTTCCGCGCCGTTCGCCCTGGGCACTCGCGAGGGCGAGGCCGGGAGGTGGCTCATGCCCCAGAAACCGCAGCCCCGCAAGGGCGATCGCGTCGCGTGGAAGAGCCACGGGAGCGAGACCACGGGCCGGGTGGAGAAGAAGATCACCGAGCGGACCGAGGCGGCCGGACGCACCGTCGACGCCTCCGCCCAGGACCCGCAGTACGAGGTCCGCAGCGACAAGTCCGGCCGCACGGCGGTGCACAGGCCGGAAGCGCTCCGCAGGACGAGGGAGAAGGCGGAGAAGAAGAAGGAGGGGGAGGGAGCGGGCGGGGAGAAGAGCTAGGCGCGACGGCCGCCGCCCTTCGCGGCCGGAGGTCGGGCGCCCAGGGCCGCCGGTTCGGGGCCCTGGGCTAGTCCGGTTCGGCCCCCTGCGCTAGTGGTTCGGGCGGCCCTCGGGTCCGCGGGCGGCCGGGCCGGATCCGGCGGCGGGAGGGGTCTCGCCGTTCTCCCGGTCCGAGGCCGGCCAGACGTAGGGCAGATCGTCCGGCACGTCCGGGAAGAGCGGCGCGTAGACGGCCGGGTCCTTGCGCACCAGCGCCGACCGGTGGCTGCGGTGAAAGGCGTCGTCGCCCAGCCAGGGAGGAAGTTCCCCGGCCGCGGCCAGCCCGGCCTGGTCGCGCGGCGTCGGCGCACTCGGGGTCGCGGTCGGCGCGGCGGGGCGGGATGCAGCGAAGTCCGCGACCAGCGTGGCCGCGCAGGTGTCCTGGTGACCCAGGTCGCACCACGCCCGGCAGACCTCCAGCCCGTACCGCACCAGCGCCTCCTCGTAGCCCGCCCACATGCGCACGGCCGGATGCCTGCGCCATCCGTAGCCGGGCCGGACGAGGCCGCGCAGGACCTGCAGCGCCTCGACCCGCTGCTTCCCGAGCCGGCGCCGGTCCAGGACGAGCGCCGAGGCCCTGAAGTCGGGACAGGGCAGGAAGGTCTGCATGCCGCCACCCCTTTCAGAGCCCGTGGCGATCTCGTTCTGAGCCCGGAGCCCGGAGCCCGGAGCCGGGGCCCGCAGCCCGAACGGCCCTCACAAGTGCCCGGGCAGGGCGCCCGCTCGGGCACCCTCGTGCGCGTCCTCGTCGGTCAGAGGGTCGAGCCGGGGTCGCCGGGGCGGATGCGGCCGCGCCAGGCGCCGGTCTCGCCGCCGCGCCCCTCGACGTAGTCCTTGAAGCGGTGCAGGTCGCCCTTGACCCGGCGGTCGATCATGCCGAGCATGTCCGCGCCCTTCTCGGCCATGCCGGAGGGCTCGACGTCCATCACGAGCTCCACCCGGGTGTGGGTGTCGTCCAGTCGCTCGAACCTGACCGATCCCCGCTGCCGGGTCTCACCGCCGACGACCCGCCAGGTGATGCGGTCGTCCGGCAGCTGGTCGACGATCTCGGTGTCGAACTCTCGCCGCACTCCGCCGATCTTGGTGGTCCAGTGGTTGTGCCGTTCGTCGAGCTGCCGCACCTCCTCGACGCCCTCCATGAAGTTCGGGAACTCCTCGAACTGGGTCCACTGGTTGTAGGCCGTGTGGACGGGCACCTCGACGTCCACCGCATCCTTCACCGTGCTCATGAGCACCTCCTGGTCGCCGGCCGTGCTCGGCCGTACTTGCGTGCTTGCGGTCGTTGCGCACGTCGCCGGGTACCCGCGCAGACCGGCGTGAAGACCCGAGCGGACGAACGGCCTCCGCTTACCGCCCCCACCCGCCCCCGGCCGCCTCACCTCGACCCGTCCCGCGCGAAGAAAAGTCCTCTATGTCGGAAATGCGTATATGTGGCGCTGAGCCGGATACCCGAGCGGCATGACACGGACACTGAAGCGGCGCGGGTGGCACGGACGCCACGAGGAGCGCGACGCCGCCGCGCGCGAGGACGACACGATGCGGGCCCCGGCCTCCGCCCAGCCGGAGAACGACGGCCGGGACGTCGGTGAGGGCCAGGACGTCGGTGAGGGCGGGGGCGGGCCGGAGGCGGTCTCCGCGGGGCCGGACGAGGAGGTGGAGCGGCGGGCGCCCGACAGCCCGACCGACCTGCCACGACGCTCATGGACGGCGGTACTGAAGGGCACTCTGAAGGAGTTCAAGAGGGACGAGCTGAGCGACCGCGCCGCAGCCCTCACCTACTACTCGATACTCGCGCTGTTCCCCGCGCTGCTGGCGCTGGTGTCGCTGCTGGGCATCGTGGGCCGGTCGGCCACGCAGACGGTCCTGGACAACATCCAGAAGCTGGCCCCGGGCCCTGCGCAGGACGTCCTGCGCAGCGCGGTGCAGCAGATGCAGGGCAAGGGCGGGATCGGCTCGGTCATGGCCATCGTCGGCCTGCTGCTGGCGGTGTGGTCGGCGTCCGGTTATGTCGCCGCGTTCATCCGCAGCGCCAACGCGGTCTACGACGTCCCCGAGGGCCGTCCGGTGTGGAAGGTGCTGCCGGTGCGGGTCGGGGTGACAGTGGCCCTGATGGTGATGGCCGTGATCAGCGCGCTGATCGTCGTGTTCACCGGCGGTCTCGCCCGGCAGGCGAGCACGGCGCTGGGGATCGGCGACGCGGGGCTGACCGCCTGGTCGATCGCCAAGTGGCCGGTGCTGGTGGTGCTGGTCACCGCCATGATCGCGCTGCTGTACTGGGCGACCCCGAACGCCAGGGTCCGCGGCTTCCGCTGGATCACTCCCGGCAGCTTCCTCGCCCTGGTGATCTGGATGATCGCCTCCGCCGGGTTCGCGCTGTACGTGGCGAACTTCGGGTCGTACAACAAGACGTACGGAACCCTGGCCGGTGTGATCGTCTTCCTGGTGTGGCTGTGGATCACGAATCTGGCGATCCTTCTGGGCCTGGAGTTCGACGCGGAGATGGTGCGCCAGCGCGCCGTCGCCGGCGGCCACCCGGCCGACGACGAGCCCTACGTCCAGCCCCGCGACACCCGCAAGTGGGACGAGGAGGACCGCCGCCGCCTCGGGTCCTGAGCCGCGGCGGCACCGGCTGACGGGCCTGCGGTGACACCTTTCGGTGACGGTGGTCCGGTCGGCGGTAGAGCCGGGCTCACGGGGGTACTGGGGTGTCCGACCGGCATGGACGCCGAACCGGCGGCCCGCGCGCCCGGAGGAAGGGATCCTGTGAGCGCTCACCCCCCTCTCGCCCTCGCGGCGGCGACCCTCGTCGCCTTCGTGCTGTTGCTGCGCTGGGGAGCGACCCCTCGCCCCCGGTCCGTCCGTCACCACGACGGGATCCGGGAACCGCGCCGACCGGACCGCCCCGGCCCCGGCCGCCCCGGTTCCGGGCCCGTCGCGCCCCGGCCGGTCGCGGCCGGGGCCGAGGCGGTCCGGTCCGGCGGACGGGGGCGTCCCGGCGCTCCGAACGCCGGCGCCCGCGGGGCGCTGCGCGACGCCGAGCGGCATCTCAGCGCCCACTGGGAGCGGCTTCGGCCCCTTTACCCGCACGTCTCCGACACCGCCGCCCCCCGACACCCGGACCGGTAGCCGGCGGTCGACACCAGGACCGGTAGCCGGGAGTCGGACCGGAACGGGGGTCGCGGCGGCCGGCAGGAAGGCCCGGTGCTACAGGTAGTCCTCCAGGCGGGCGACCGTGTAGCCCTGTTCCTGGACGTGGCGCAGCAGGTTGGCCGTCATCTCCGTCATCGTGGTGCCCTTGAGCTCGGACGGTCCGCGGAAGTGGGCCAGGATGATGTCGCCCGGGTGGAGCTTCTTGTCGCCGCGCTGGTACTGCATGTTGTTGATCTGCATGGACTCGCGCCACAGGACGATGCTCTCGATGCCGCAGGACGCGGCCGCCGTCCGGGTGTCCTCGTTGTAGTTGCCGTAGGGCGGACGGAACAGCCGGGGCGCGGTGCCGTAGTGCTCCTTGAGCTTCTGCTGCTGGCCGCAGATCTCCCGCTTCTGGGCGGCCGCGCTCAGGGTGCGCATGTTCGGATGCGTCAGCGTGTGGTTCTGCACGTCGGCGCCGAGCGCCTGGAGCGGCTTGAAGTAGCCGTAGTCGGCGCTGATGGCGGCGTCCGTCAGGAACATCGTGAAGGGGATCTTCAGCTCGCGCATCATCGTCACGAACTGCGGGTCCTTCTCCGCGCCGTCGTCGAACGTGAGGAAGACGATCTTCTGCGTGGTGGGTATCTCGCTGATCACCGGCACCCCGCCGCCGGCGGCCTTGCGCCCCGCGGGCTTGGTCGCGGGAGGCGCGGGCGGTGCGGCCAGCGGCTTGAGGCCCCACTTGCGGTACGCCGCCTGGACGGCCCCCCGTGCCGCCGCACCCGCCTCTCCCCGCGCGGCCCGGGTGGGCGACGCCGAGCGGTCCGGGGCGGCCGAGCCGGAATCGGAGGCCGAGGAGGATCGGGACGTGCAGCCCGTGGCCAGTCCCGCCGCGAGAAGGAGACAGGCCGCCGCCGTCGTGATCCGCCTGTCCACCGTGTGCCACCCCGAGTCGTCGGTCCGCCAGTCTGTTCGACTTGCTTGACGCCGAACTGATGTCCGAGGTTCCACGCTCTGGCCTGCGGATCTGCCCGTGGTGACCGCCGCGGGCGGGTGATGTGTCCTTCGTCTCGACGCCGGACGCAGTGCCGTTCTCCGGCGGTCGCGCCGCGGTCGGCGGCACCTGCCCGGACGGGGCATCAGGGCAGGTCACAGCTCCGCAACGGGGGTGGCCGCGGGGGACACCGCATCCGCGGCGGGGGAATATCTACGGTCGTGACAGGAGAAATAGTCTTCGCGCGCGACGGTTATTCCCCGGACCGGAACTGAGTCGGAATTATTTTTCGCACGAGCAGAATGACGCCGTGCTAGTGTCGAGCTCAGTTGCAGTTGTGGTTGCCTTGAGGTTTTCCGACGGGTTGATCATCACGGCGACCGGAGTCCGCACAGGGTGGAACTCCGAGCACCGTCCCGAAGGAGATAGTTATGGCTACCGGCACCGTGAAGTGGTTCAACGCGGAAAAGGGCTTCGGCTTCATCGAGCAGGACGGCGGCGGCGCCGACGTCTTCGCCCACTACTCGAACATCGCCGCCCAGGGCTTCCGTGAGCTCCAGGAAGGCCAGAAGGTGTCGTTCGACATCGCGCAGGGCCAGAAGGGCCCGACGGCCGAGAACATCGTCCCCGCCTGACACAGGCGCTGACGCATACTTCTTGCAGCTGGGGCCCGCACCTTGGGGTGCGGGCCCCGGCTTGTGCATTTCCGGGTGTTTCCCTCCCCGTCCGCCGGTGCTCCGGCCCCCGTTTTTCGGCTCGTTCCCGCGATTTTCTGCGCTGTTCATCCCGCTGCGGAATTCCTTGGCACGCGCCCGTATCAAGGAAGGTTTCTTCATGAACCGTGCGCAGAAAACTCGCACTTATGACCGTTTCGGAAGCTCGGCCGGCAGCCGTTTCGGCGGCTCGCGCCGCTCCTCCGGTCCCAGCCGCCGACCGTCCGCACCGCAGGGCGAATTCGCGCTGCCGAAGACGGTCACCCCGTCGCTGCCCGCCGTCGAGTCGTTCGCCGACCTCGCGCTGCCGGCCCCGCTGCTGGCCGCACTCGGTCAGCAGGGCGTGACCGTGCCGTTCCCGATCCAGGCGGCGACGCTGCCGAACTCGCTGGCCGGCCGTGACGTGCTCGGCCGCGGCCGCACCGGCTCGGGCAAGACCCTCGCCTTCGGCCTCGCGGCACTGGCCCGCACCGAGGGCCGGCGCGCCGAGCCCCGGCGGCCGCTCGCGCTCGTCCTCGTGCCCACCCGCGAGCTCGCCCAGCAGGTCACCGACGCGCTGACCCCGTACGCCCGCTCCGTGCGGCTGAGGCTCGCCACCGTGGTCGGCGGGATGCCGATCGGCAGGCAGGCCAGTGCGCTGCGCAACGGGTCCGAGATCGTCGTCGCGACGCCCGGGCGGCTCAAGGACCTCATCGACCGCGGCGACTGCGTGCTGGACGACGTCGCCGTCACCGTCCTGGACGAGGCCGACCAGATGGCCGACATGGGCTTCATGCCCCAGGTCACCGCGCTGCTCGACCAGGTGCGCCCCGAGGGGCAGCGGATGCTGTTCTCCGCCACCCTGGACCGCAACGTCGACCTGCTGGTGCGCCGCTACCTCAGCGACCCGGTGGTCCACTCCCGGGCGGCTCAAGGACCTCATCGACCGCGGCGACTGCGTGCTGGACGACGTCGCCGTCACCGTCCTGGACGAGGCCGACCAGATGGCCGACATGGGCTTCATGCCCCAGGTCACCGCGCTGCTCGACCAGGTGCGCCCCGAGGGGCAGCGGATGCTGTTCTCCGCCACCCTGGACCGCAACGTCGACCTGCTGGTGCGCCGCTACCTCAGCGACCCGGTGGTCCACTCCGTCGACCCCTCGGCGGGCGCGGTCACCACGATGGAGCACCACGTGCTCCATGTGCACGACGCGGACAAGCACCGCACCACCACGGAGATCGCGGCGCGCGAAGGCCGGGTGCTCATGTTCCTGGACACCAAGCACGCGGTGGACAGGCTGACCACGCACCTGCTCAACAGCGGCGTGCGCGCGGCGGCCCTGCACGGCGGCAAGTCCCAGCCGCAGCGCACCCGCACCCTCGCCCAGTTCAAGACCGGGCACGTCACCGTGCTGGTGGCGACCAACGTCGCCGCGCGCGGCATCCACGTCGACAACCTCGACCTGGTGGTCAACGTGGATCCGCCCAGCGACCACAAGGACTATCTGCACCGCGGTGGCCGTACCGCCCGCGCCGGCGAGTCCGGCAGCGTCGTCACCCTGGTGACCCCCGGCCAGCGGCGCGGCATGACCAGGCTGATGGCCACGGCCGGCATCTCCCCCCAGGTCACTCCGGTGCGTTCGGGCGAGGCCGAGCTGAACCGCATCACCGGCGCCCAGGCGCCGTCCGGCGTCCCGGTCGTCATCACCGCGCCGCCGGCCGCGAAGCGGCCCCGACGCGCCGGATCCCCGTCGTCGGCCTCCTCGTCGTCCCCGGGCTACCGGGGCCGGCGCGGCACGGGCCGGCCCGACCGGGAGTCGGCGCAGCGCGGTGGCCGACGGCGTTCCGTCGCCGACCCGGCGGCCTGAGCCCTCGTCACCTCGTCATCCCGTCCCCACCGCCGCCTCGTACGCGGCGGTGGGGACGGTCTTTTCGTCCACTTCGGCAGGAGGCATCTTTGACACCGGTTCGCACGCGACAGCACCGGGCGGATTCCGCTCTCACGACCAGGGTCCACGGCGTGGAGCCGTCCGGGCCCCGCGTCCTGGACGACATGACCGTCGAGGTGGCCCTGTCCCTGATGGCCGGCGCGGGGGTCGAGTACCTCATCCTGTGCGACGGCGACGACCAGTGCACGGGCGCCGTCAGCCGCGACCGGCTCACCGTCTTCCGGGACACCCCCGCGTACACGGACCGGGTCCGGCTGCGGGACGTCCCCGGGGCGCAGCCCGTCTGACGCGTGACGCGCCGCCGTCGTCCCTGAAGCCGCAGGGCGAGACCCGGCGGACGGCGGCGAAACAGCCGAATCCGACGGCGCGCCCCCGGACAGGTCTTAGCGTGGGGCCATGACAGCGAGTTGCCAGGCCTGCGGGACCCCGATCGAGAGCGCCGGCGGCCCCGGGCGGGTCGCCTCGTACTGTTCGCAGGCGTGCCGTCAGCGCGCCTACCGGGAGCGCAGGCGGCCGGACGGGACGCCGGTCAGGGAGCTGGTCTCGGACATCGGGAGCCGGCTCGGGCGGCTGCGGCTGCAACCGGGGCTCGCCTTCCACGCCGACGTCGAGGCCCTGTCGACCCGGTTCGCTCAGCTGCGCCGCCTCGCCCGCGAGGCACGGCAGACGGGCGCGGGGGAGGCTCGCCCGGGGGGTGAGGCGCTCGCGGAACGTCACCCGGAAAACGTCACACCGGACACCGTGACGAAACCCCTCGTGCCGCCTCCCGGTCCCCGCGGAACGCCGTCCGGCTCCGCTGGGATCTCTTCCGGCTCCGCTGGGACGTCCTCCGGTGTCCATGGGCCGTCCGGTGAGGACGCCTTCACCTCCCTCGTGGAGGGGCACCGACGCGAGCTGCGGGTGCACTGCTACCGGCTGCTCGGGTCCTACGACGAGGCCGATGACCTCACGCAGGAGACGTTCCTGCGGGCCTGGCGGGCGCGGGACGCCCTGGAGGACGTGGCCAACGTCCGGGCCTGGCTCTACCGGATCGCCACCCACGTCTGCCTCGACTTCCTGCGCAGGCACAACCGTCGCCCGGCGCCGTACGAACCCGTGCCGGGCCTGGACTCCGGAGACGGGCCCCCGCCCCCGCGGCTGCCCTGGCTCCAGCCGTTCCCGGACGACCAGTTGCCCGAGACTCCCGCGCCGCAGCGCCGCCCCGACGAGGAGGCCGTGGCCGGCGAGACCCTCGAACTGGTCTTCCTGACCGCCGTCCAGCTGCTTCCGCCGCGTCAGCGTGCGGCGGTGATCCTGCGGGACGTCGCGGGCTGGTCGGCCCAGGAGACCGCGGACCTGCTGGGTTCCACCCTGGCCTCGGCGAACAGCGCGGTGCAGCGCGGCCGTTCGGCGCTGCGGGAGGCGCTGCCGGGACGGCGCGAGGACTGGTCGGCCGCGGCGACGCCCAGCGCCGAGGACCTGAAGCTGGTCCAGCGGTACGTGGACGCCGTCGCCCGGGCCGACTTCGACGCCATGGTCGACCTGGTCCGGGAGGACGCGGTCCTGACCATGCCCCCGAACCCGTTCTGGTTCACCTCGCGTGACGCGCTGTTCGCGTTCGTGCGGCCCAACATCGACCCCGCGTCGCCGACGTTCTTCGGACACTGGCGGCTCATGCCCGTCCGGGCCAACGGCCAGCCGGCGGTGGCCGGTTACCTGCGACGCCCCGGGACCAGCGTGTTCCGGGCCCAGCTCATCGACGTCCTGCGGACACGGGAGGGCCGGATCGCCGAGATCACCACCTTCGAACCGCATCTCTTCCCCGCGTTCGGGCTGCCCATGACGCTCTGAGTCCCGGCCGGCCGATGAGTTTTCCCGGCGGCCGCGTCTTACGGGGTGACGGGCGCACCCGGCGCCCCGGTCCGAGGAGCGGATGAGGCATGGTCAAGAGCCTGGAGAACAAGGTCGCGGTCGTCTACGGCGGAGCGGGATCGCTCGGCGCGGGAGTGGCGAAGGCGTACGTAGAGGCGGGCGCGCGGGTGTTCCTCGTCGGCCGCACGGAGGAGACGCTGCGCAAGGCGGCCGCCGAGACCGGCGCGGAGTACGACGTGCTGGACGCACGGGACGAGCGGGCCGTGGAGGCCCACGCGACGTCCGTCGTCGAACGGACCGGCCGCTTCGACGTCTCCTTCAACCTCGTGCCGCGCGGCGATCTGCAGGGCGTGCCGCTGACCGAGATGTCGGTCGAGGACTACACCCGGCCGGTCGTGCAGGGCATCGCCTGCCAGTTCGTCACCGCGCGGGCCGCGGCCCGCCGGATGACCGCGCAGGGGTCGGGCGTGATCCTCTCCCTGAACAGCGGGTCGGCCAACGGCACCCCGATGCTGGGCGGAACCGGCGCGGCCGACGGCGCGCTGGACGCGCTGATCCGCCAGTTCGCCCAGGAGGTCGGACCGGCCGGGGTCCGCGTCTGCGGGATCTGGACCGCCGGCGTCGTCGACACCCTCACCCCCGAGAAGCTGACGGCCGCCGGCGCGCCTGCCCGGGACGAGGCCGCCGTGCAGGCCATCCGAGCCCACCTGGACGGTATGCGGATGACGAGGCGCTCACCGCGGATCGCGGACATCGCCGCGCTGGCGACGTTCCTCGCCTCCGACGCCGGCGTCGCCGTCACGGGCACCTGGGTCAACGCCACCGCCGGAATGTTCCCGAGCTGACCGGGCCGCGGGGCGCCCGCCGTTCGCCTCACGCGTGTTCGGCGGTGGTCTTCAGGTCGTGGAGCCAGGCTTCGAGGCCCGCTGCGAGGGCCGCTGTCGCCATGGGGACGTCGGCCTCCACCTGGGCGCCGGTCCATGTCTCCTCGGTGTGCACGCGTACACCGCCGTCGACCTCCGTGAACGTCCACAGATGGACGCCCTCGTCGATGCGCAGGCCCTCGCCGACGGCGGGCCCGCTCCACAAGAGGCAGCCGCCGCGCTGGAGTTGCCGGACGGTGGAGGTGATCTCCAGGGTGGTGGCCGGAGTGGTGGGGGTGGCGGGCGCCGGGGTGGTCCAGCGGAACCGGGAGCCCCTGCGGAGGGGGCCCGCGTCGAGCCGTTCGACGCCGGTGACCGGCGGCTGCCAGACCGGCCAGCGCTCGACGTCGGTCTGCAGTCTCCAGACCCTCGCGAGCGGCGCGTGGATCACGACGTCGGACCGGTACCGGATGCGCGCCGCGGGATCCACTCCGTGACCACGGCACGCGCCGCCGTCCTGACGGCCCGGGGCGGCTGCGGGAACGGAGGCGGACCCGAGGGCGGTCCGGGGAGCGGTCTGAGCGGCAGGGGCGGCGGGGGCGGCGGCCATGAGGACACCGGTGGCGGCGAGCGCGCTCACCAGCGCGGCCGTGCGTTCGGTGCGCCTGAAGCGTTTGACGCGCGTGGTCCGCGTGGGTCGTAGGGTCCGCGTGGTCCGCGAGGTACCAGCGGTGCGGGTGGTGGGTTCAGTGCTGGACACGGTGGTCCCTCTTCTCGTCGTGGTGAGGGGCGCCGGGGGCGGACGGCCCGGTCGCCCGGGGAGGCCTGAGTGCCCGCCCGACTGCCGACCTGGCCCGCTCGCCCGTGCGGGCGGCCGGGGGCGCCGGGGGGAGGCGGGACTACGGGTTGAGAAGGACCTTGCCCGCGACCGTGCCGGACTCGGCCAGGCGCAGCGCCTCGGCGACGTCGGCGAGCGGGTAGCGGGCCGCGATCCGGGGAGTGACGTCGCCCCGCTTCAGGGCCGCGAAGAGCTCGGCGAGATCGGCGCGCAGCCGGGTCCGGAATCGGTTCTTGGACAGGGCACGGCCCGCCCAGACGTTGAAGAAGGAGGCGCGGCGGCGGTTGGGCAGCGCGTTCCACAGCCACAGCCGGCCGACCAGCTTGAGCACCGGCCACTGCTGGGATCCCTCGTCGTCCCGCGTGGAGGCGGTGCCGTACGAGACGAGCGTGCCGCCGGGTGCGAGCAGCTTCCAGGAGTCCACGATGCCCCCGCCGCCGACGTGGTCGAAGACGGCGTCCACGCCCTCGGGGGCGAGTTCGCGGACACGCGCGGCGACGTCCCCGGTGCGGTAGTCGACCGGGGTGACCCCCTGCTCCCGCAGGGCGTCGTGGTGGCGGGCCGACGCCGTGCCGATCACCCGCACGCCGGCGGCCCGGGCGAGCTGGACGAGGATCGACCCCACGCCGCCGTTGGCGCCGTGGACCAGGACGGTCTGCCCGGCGCGGACCCGCGCCCTGCGGTGCAGCATCTGCCAGGCGGTGACGCCGTTGACGACCAGGGTCTCCGCCTCGGCCGGGTCGATCCCGTCGGGCACCGGAACGGCGTCGGCCGCGTCGACGAGCACATGGCTGGCCCAGGCGCCGACCTTCACCAGGGCCGCCACCCTGGCGCCGGCCAGGTCCGCAGCGACGCCCTCGCCCGTCGCCTGCACCGTGCCGACCAGGTCGTAGCCGGGCACGAAGGGGAACGGCGGCTGGTCGTAGTACCGGCCGCGGCGCATCTGCTGCTCGGCGAAGGAGACCCCGGTCGCCTCCATGCGGATCAGTACCTGGCCGGGCCCCGGAGCGGGAACGGCCCCGTGCCGGATCCGCAGCCCCTCGGGCTCGACCTTGCCCGGCAGGACGATCTCGACGAGTTCCTCGGCGGTGTTCATGACGACCTCCAGCGGTCCGTGACCGCAGCGTGTTAGCTGCACTTGCGTTCGTTAGAAGTTGTAACGCACGCCGGAGTCACTGTCAATAACCTTCGTGATAGCCTCTAACTATTCGGGTACGGAAGGCGGCGGCAGACCATGACGGAGACGGGCGCGACCACCCCGCGCGAGCGCTACCGCGCCCAGGTGCGTGCGGAGGTCAAGCAGCGGGCGTGGGAGCAGATCGCCACGGCGGGGGCGTCCGCGCTCTCCCTCAACGCGATCGCCAAGCAGATGGGGCTGAGCGGGCCCGCGCTGTACCGGTACTTCGCGGGACGCGACGAGCTGATCACCGAGCTCGTCAGGGACGCGTACCGCAGCCTCGCCGACGCCTTCCGCGCGAGCGCGGCCGCGGGGACCGGCGTCGCCGGGCTGGCGCACACGCTGCGCGCCTGGGCGCTGGACGACCCCCAGCGGTACTTCCTCGTCTACGGCACGCCGGTCCCGGGCTATCACGCACCCGACGACATCACCGAGCTCGCGTCGCAGATCATGACGAGCCTGCTCGACGCGAGCGCCGAAGCGCCGTCCGACGGCCCGGCGACCCCGTTCGCCGCACGGCTCGAGGGCCTCGGCCGGGAGTGGGCGGACGGCCACCCCGCCCCGCCCGCCGCCCTGCGCCGGGCCCTGGCCTTCTGGACCCGGCTGCACGGCGTCCTGTCCCTGGAACTCGCGGGCCACTTCACGAACATGGGCTTCGACCCCGCCCACCTCTTCACCGCGGAGCTGACCACTCTGACCGGCCCGACCGGCCTGCCCGCCCCCGCCGACGACGCCGGACAGGGCGGCCCGGAACACGGCGCCGGCGAACGCGACAGCCGGTAGGACGGCGGCCCGGAACGCGGACGGGGCGGCGTACGCCGACCGGGTGTCGGAGCACGCCGCCCTCCGGCGGATCGTCGCGGGCCCTGCGGCCACTTCGGGTCGCGGGCCCTGCGGTCACTTCGGGTCGCGGGCCCTGCGGTCACTTCGGGTCGCGGGCCCTGCGGTCACTTCGGGTCGCGGGCCCTGCGGTCACTTCGGGTCGCGGCTGAACTGCGCCATGGACCAGCGGTAGCCGAGCACGGTCAGGCCGACGCACCAGGCGACCGCGAGCCACCCGTTGTGACCGATCCCGGTGCCGAGCAGCAGCCCGCGCAGGGTCTCGATGGCGGGCGTGAAGGGCTGGTACTCGGCGATCGGCCGGAACCAGCCCGGCATCGAGTCGGCCGGGATGAAGGCACTGGAGATGAGCGGCAGGAGGATCAGCGGCTGCGCGCTGTTGGCGGCCGCCTCGGCGTTCGGGCTGGCCAGGCCCATGCCGACCGCGATCCAGGTGAGCGACAGAGCGAACATCGTGAGCAGTCCGAACGCGGCCAGCCACTCCAGGGCCGTGGCGTCGGTGGAACGGAAGCCGATGGCCACGGCGACGGCGCCGACCAGGGCCACGCCGGCCACGCACTGCAGCACGCTGCCGACGACGTGCCCGACGAGCACCGACCCGCGGTGGATCGCCATCGTGCGGAAGCGGGCGATGATGCCCTCGTTCATGTCGGTGGCGACGGACACCGCCGTCCCGATCACGGTGCCGCCGACGGTCATCATCAGGATGCCCGGGACGATGTACGCGATGTAGTCGGAGCGGTCGGCGCCGCCGATGCCCGCGCTCATCACGCCGCCGAAGATGTAGACGAAGAGCAGCAGCAGCATCACCGGGGTGAGCAGCAGGTTCAGGGTGAGGGAGGGGTACCGCCGCGCGTGCAGCAGGTTGCGGCGCAGCATCGTCCGTGAGTCGCGCACGGCGAGGGAGAGCCGGGTCGGGCGGGCGGGGGCCAGGGGGGCGCTCATCGGACGGACTCCTTGGACTGGTGGGGAAGGCCGGCGCCGCCGGTCAGGGCGAAGAACACGTCGTCGAGGTCGGGGGTGTGCACGGTCAGCTCGTCGGCCTCGATGCCGGCTCGTTCCAGCCGGTCGAGGACGGAGCGCAGTTCGCGCTGGCTGCCGTCGTTGGGGATCTGCAGCGCCAGCGCCTCGTCGTCCGTGGTGACCTGGCCCAGGGCGGAGACGGCGCTCCGGTACGCGGCCGGGTCGGAGAAACGGAGCCGCACGTGGCCGCCGGGGATCAGCCGCTTGAGCTCCTCGGCGGTGCCCTCGGCGGCGATCCTGCCGCCGTCGAGGACGGCGATGCGGTCGGCGAGCCGGTCGGCCTCCTCCAGGTACTGGGTGGTGAGGAAGACGGTCACGCCGCCCGTGACGAGCTCGCGGATGATCTGCCACATGGTGTGCCGGGAGCGCGGGTCCAGACCGGTGGTGGGCTCGTCGAGGAAGATGATCCGCGGGCCGCCGACCAGGGTCATGGCGATGTCGAGGCGGCGCTTCATGCCGCCGGAGTAGGTGGAGGCGGGCTTCTTGGCGGCCTCCACCAGGTCGAAACGCTCCAGCAGTTCGGCGGTCACCCGCCGCCCCTCGCTCCTGGAGAGGTGGTGCAGGTCCGCCATGAGGAGCATGTTCTCCTCGCCGGTGATCAGTCCGTCGACGGCGGAGAACTGCCCGGTGACGCCGATCGCGGCGCGGGCCGCCTGGGGGTCGGCGGCGAGGTCGTGACCGCCGACGCGGATCTCGCCGGAGGCGGGGTCGGGGGAGACGAGGGTGGAGAGGATCTTGACGGCGGTGGTCTTGCCGGCCCCGTTCGGGCCCAGCAGGGCGAAGATCGTCCCTTCGGGGACGGCCAGGTCGACGCCGTCGAGCACGACCTTGTCGCCGTAGGACTTGCGCAGCCCGTTCGCCACGATGGCCGGGTCTGTCATGAGGGTTCTCCTTCAGGAACTGCGGGTCGGGGCAGCGGGTCGGGGACGGCAGGGCAGGGGCTGGGGCTGGGGCCGGGTCCGGGACGGGGAAGCGGGGCTCAGAGACTGCGGGCGGTGATGTCGCCGTAGGCGGTGGTCGCGTGGATGTTCAGGGCGGCGGCGCCGTCGGCGTTGCGCAGCGCGTTGTGGACGCGGCCGAAGCCGGTGCCGGCGTCCAGGGACGCGGAGACCCCGCGGGCGGCGCCGACCGAGATCCCGCCGGCCTCGGTGCGCAGCGCGACCGTGCCGCGCACGGCCTCGGCGACGCTGATGTCGCCCTTCTGGGTGCTGATCTCCGCGGGGCCGCCCAGACGGCCGACCGTGACGTCGCCGGCCATGAGGGTGAGGCGGGCGCTCGCGGTCTCGTCCAGCTTGACCGAGCCCTGCGCGCCCTCGAAGGCGACGTCGCCGAGCCGTCCGACGCCCCGGAACTCGCCGCTCGCCGTCTTCGCGTCGACCTGGGAGCCGGCGGGCAGCTGGACGGTCACCTCGACGGCCCCGGAGCTGCCGAGGATCCGGCTCTTCGCCGGGGCGGCCTCGATGCGCAGGACGCCGTCGGCGTAGTCCACCGCGATCCGCTCCGCCGCCTTCACGTCGCTGCCGTTCGAGACGTCCGCCGGCAGGACCTCGACCGTGGTGTCGGACCGCTCGGCGGCGATGAACCGGATGCGTCCCGCGGGGACGTCGAGGACGGCGGAGACCGGGGT
Source organism: Streptomyces sp. LUP30 (assembly GCF_001746365.1). Classification (GTDB taxonomy): domain Bacteria; phylum Actinomycetota; class Actinomycetes; order Streptomycetales; family Streptomycetaceae; genus Streptomyces. Next base: position 13,862 of record NZ_MJAJ01000082.1, on the reverse strand, counting down.
GGGGGTGGCGAACTTCTGCATCGTTCTCTCCTTTGACGACTGACTGTTTCCGACAGAGGAAAAGCTACGTTGCGTTCATCGATCACTCAATGACTTTGTTGCGATGAAACCATATACGCGCAGCTCACAGCACATAATTCGTTGCAACAGTCCTGAATTTAACGCAACGAGACGGCAGCCTTCGTTGCAATGAGATGGAAGCGAACGCTATGCTGGGGGCATCACGGAGCGGGAAACGGCGCACGAAGGAGACCGCGATGCCGGGAGGCAGGCTCACCCAGCAGGAACGCCAGCAGATCGCGCTGGGACTGGCCGACGGCCTCGCCTACGCGGAGATCGCCAGGCGTCTCGACCGGCCGACCTCGACGATCACGCGCGAGGTGATGCGCAACGGCGGCCCCGCCTCCTACCGCGCCGACCTGGCCCATCGCGCCACCGAACGGCGCACCCACCGTCGCCGGCCGGCCGCGCCCCGGGGAACGGAGGCGCCTCCGCAGGCCCACGGGCGCGACCCGGAGGCCATGCGCGAGTACGAGGAGCTGTTCACCACCGTCCTCATAGGGTCGGGCACGCCCGCGATGATGGCCCGGGTGCTGGCCTGTCTCACCCTCACCGACGCGGGCAGCCTCACCGCGTCCGAACTCGTCCAGCGCCTCCAGGTCAGCCCGGCGTCCATCTCCAAGGCGATCGCGTTCCTGGAGAGCCAGGGCCTGGTGCGCCGGGAACGCGACGAACGCCGCCGCGAGCGCTATGTCGTCGACGACGACGTCTGGTACCAGTCGATGATGGCCAGCGCCGAGGCCCTGCTCCAGGTCGTCGCGATCGCCCGGCAGGGCGTCGGCGTCCTCGGCCCGGGCACACCGGCCGCCGCCCGCCTGGAGAACATCGCCCGCTTCCTCGACTTCGTCCGCGAGAGCACCACCCGCGCGGCGGAACAGGCCCGCGAGATCCTCTCCACGCCGCCCGAGGCGCCCTCCGCCTGACCACGGCGACGACGAGCGCCCGCGAGGCCTTGCCTCCCCCCGGCGAAGACCCGGGTCGCCCATGGCTGAGGCCCGGGTCGCGGAACCCGGGCCTCAGCGGTCGTCAGACGGTCCGTCCACTCGGCGGCCGGTCGGCCGCGTCGGTCACAGCGTCACCTGCCTGCCTCCCAGCGTCACCACGAGGCGGCCGTCCGAGGCGAAGGACCAGCCGAGGGCGCCCGGGTAGGAGGCGCACCGGGAGCCGTTGGCACCGGTCCAGAACTGGTTGGTGCCGTCGGCGTCGCCGACGGTCTTGTCGTTGGAGCCGCTCACGCCGAACCTGCACGAGGTGTTGCCGCGGAACACCGAAGTCCCCGCGTCCCACGAGTAGTTGCGCTGGGCGTTGTCGATGCTCAGGTTGTTCGACACGGCCATGGAGCCGGGGTTGCTGTTGTACGTGAAGCCGTGCTTGCCGTTGTGGAACGCGATGCTGCGCCGCACGACGTGGTTCACGGCGATGTCGTCGCCGCCGAGCTTGAAGCCGTTGCGGTCGCCGTTGGAGTTCACGGTGCCGTCGGAGAGGGTGCCGTTGTCGTAGGACAGGGAGTCCTCGATGGTCACCGGGCCGATCGGGCCGGTGTCCGTCTTGGTGTAGAGGTCCCAGCCGTCATCGATGTTGTTGTGGGAGACGGAGTATCGGAAGACGTTGCCGGCGCCGGTGGTGAGCTTGGCGGCGAATCCGTCGGCGTCCTCTCCGTCGGAGTCGGCGTTGTCGTGCGACTCGGCGCTCAGGACCAGGTTGTCGGAGGGCCACTGGCTGCTCGGTGTGGTGGAGGCGATCCGGCCGAGCTGGAGTCCCGTGTCGCGGTTGTACGCCGTCACCGTGCGCTCGATGACGTTGTGGCTGCCGCCCACGTAGATCCCGTTGTCCCCGGCGTGCTGCACGGCGATGCCGTACACGTGCCAGTACGAGCCGAAGAGCTGCAGCCCGCGGTTCGACGCGCTCTCGCTCTGCGCCGAGAAGTCGAGGACCGGCTTCTCGCCCGGGTAGGCGGACAGGGTGGTGCGGGCGGCGGCCGTGCCGTTGCTGGTCTGCGGGACGGTGACCGTGGAGGCGTAGGCGTACGTGCCGCCGCGCAGGTAGATCGTCCCGCCCGCGGACACGCGGCTGATCGCCGAGGTCAGGGTGGTGGGCGCGGTCTGGGTGCCGGCCGCGCCGTCGACGCCGGCCGGCGAGACGTAGATTGCGCCGCCGGCGGGCGGGGTCGTACCGCCGTCGGAGGTCGCGGCGTCGACGTAGTCGACGTTGGGCAGCCCGGCGGACGTGGTCGGAGTGAGCCGGATCGTGTTGCCGCCCGCGTTCAGGGTGACCGTGAGGGTCTTGGTGACCCACGTCGACCAGGCGCCGGTGGCCTCGAAGGACGGGGTCTGGACGGCGGTGCCGTTGACGACGAGCGAGGCCGGGCGGGCGCCGGCGGCCCCGTTGGCGAAGCGAACGCTCAGGGTGGCCGTGCCGGCCGTGGCCGCGTTCACCGTGAACTGGGCATAACCGCCGGTCGAGTTGGCGCCGTTGCAGAATCCGCTGCCGGAGTAGCCGGTCCAGTCGGAGTCGATGGTTCCGGTGCAGACCGCCGGGGAGGCCTCCGCCTCGTAGCGGGCGGTGGCGGCCTGTGCCGTGGGGCCCGAGAGCGCGACGAGCGCGCCGGACACCAGACTGACGCACGCCATGACGGATCTCAGCTGCATGTTCATCTCCAGGAACGGGGCGAGTGCGGGTCGGCCGAACTGGAAAGCGCTTTCTCCCGGAAGTTAAGGGGCCGATATGGGCACGTCAAGTGTCGTGTACTTGATTTCTGTTCACATGGATGGACGCACAAGGAGTCGTCCCCAGGGCCCTCAAGGGATCCGTGCAGGAGCCTCACACAGACTGCACACAGTCTTGCGAATGACTCGTTAGCGTGACGGCCGTTCGATCCCACGTGCGAACGTGACCAGGTCGCGGCCCCCCACGGGGTGTCGGCACGTCAACTCAGGAAGACCGCAATGGACTACTGCTCCTCGTGTCGTCGGCATCTCAACGGCGCCCTGGTGTGTCCCGGGTGCGGGGCCTACGCACCGGACATCGCTCCGGTCACGACCCACGACCGCGTCGTCCCGGCCCGGGTGGCGCAACCGGCGTACACGACCACGTACACGGACCCCACGCCGTGGACGGAGCCCTCCCGCGGTCCGGCCTCCACCGCATCGCACACGTCGTCTTCCTGTGCGGGGTCTTCCTACGGGTCGTCGCCCTACGCATCACCCGATGCGTCGTCCGCGTCGTCCGCGTCGTCCGACCCGTCGCCCCTCGCGCCCTCGGGGTCCGGGAGCGCGCCCGACGTGGAGCCGGCGCCGGACGCGCCGCGGGGACGGGCCGCACGACGGCGGCAGCTGGCCCGCTGGAAGAAGCACCAGCGCCGGGCCGTCGTCGCGACCGCCGTCGCCCTCGTCGGCGGCGGGCTGACCGTCGCCGCGCTGGACCGGCAGGGCGGCGACCGGACACAGGCGGCCGCCGCGCCGGAGCTCCCCACCTCGTCGGGCGGGGAGGAACCCACCTCCGACCACACCCGCCCCACGGTCACCCGGTCCGACGCCCACCGGCCCGATCCCGCCACCCTCGCGTCGCAGTCGCCGGCGACCGAGCTCGGGGGCGAGCGGTACGCGCCGTCGGACCCCCGCCCCGGCGCCGCCGCGTCCGCGCCCCGGACCCGCACGAGGGGACAGTCCGCCTCGGGGCAGGGCACGGGCACCTCGCCCTACGGCGCCTCGGTCGCCGCTCCCGGCGGCTCGACCGGGCAGCAGTCCTCCACGTCGTCGGGGTCGTCGGGGACCTCCGGGTCGTCCGGGTCGTCCGCGAACGGCGGCACGGGCGCGTCGAGTTCGACCTCCACGCCGAACTCGTCGTCGGACGCGGCCTCTCAGTCGACCACCGGCTCCGGCTCGAACTCCGGCGCGGGCACGTCGTCGTCCCGGACGAACCCCGCGCCGGCGGCGACCTCCCCGTCGGAGGTCTGTCTGCTGGGCCTGCTCTGCCTGAGCTGAACCGGCCGTCGCCGAGCCCGCCCGCCCCGCCTTCGCGGGCTCGGCCATGTCCGTGAACCCCACCGGAACTTATCCGGTCGGCCGGTAGTTTCTACGTTGCTGTAGATGTTGCCGCACCTGTGGTGCAGATACCGAACCGAACCGACCGTCTGGAGTTCTCATGGCCCTGTGGGACCGCTTCAAGGAGTCCGCGTCGACGATGCAGACCCAGCTCGTGGCGAAGAAGAACGACCTCAAGAGCGGCGCCTTCCGCGACGCGAGCATGGCGATGTGCGCCCTCGTCGCGGCGGCGGACGGCACCGTCGACCCCGCCGAGCGGCGTCGCGTGGCGCAGCTGATCGCCACCAACGAGGTACTGCAGAACTTCGACGCCACGGACCTCCAGCGGCGCTTCGACGACAACCTGAACAAGCTGACCACCGACTTCGACTTCGGCAAGGTGAGCGTGCTGCAGGAGATCGCCAAGGCGAAGAAGAAGCCGGCCGAGGCCCGCGCCGTCATCCAGATCGGCATCGTGATCGGCGGCGCCGACGGCGACTTCGACAAGACCGAGCAGGCCGTGGTGCGCGAGGCGTGCTTCACCCTCGACCTGCCGCCGCACGAGTTCGACCTCTGAGTCTTCCGCCGGTCCTCAGCCGGACCGCCGCCCGCGACGCCGGGCTGCCGGGCTCGTCCCGGCCGGCCCGCGGACCCGCGGTGCGGGAGGGCTCGTGCGCTCTCCCGCACCGGTCAGCCTGCGTCCGTCAGACCGGTCGCACGGTCGTGCTCGTCCCAGCGGACCTCCAGGACGCGGACGACGGCGTCGCGGTCGAGCGGCCCGAAGACGTGCGGGAACAGGGTGCTCTCCGGCACGCCGGGCGGCGGCGCCGGGGCGGCGGCCTCCCATTCGCACCGCGCGGTGAGCCGCGCCTCGTCCAGGACGAGAGCCAGCAGGGGCCGGGGAGCGGTGCGGTAGAAGGCGCCGGCGATCGTGAGCGTGGTCTCCTCGTCGGGCGAGCAGTGCACGAAGCCGTCCCGCGCGAGGGAGACCGGCGCATAGGGCCGGTCGGGGGCCGCGTTCCACTCGTCGAGCGGTACGACGTGATAGATCATGTTGCTGTTCTCCCGTGGGACGTCCTGCCGACCGCCGCGCTTCCGGGCGCGGGTCGGACACCCGGGTCGGACACACCGGCCGGATCACGATGTGGTCCCCGACACAGACCCCGCATGCCAACCTGTGCTACCGTGATAAAAGTGGCAGTTTCGGTTACCAGAGGCTTTTGAGTGCTCTTCGACCATACGTCGACGGGCACTCTTTTTGTTTTTGGGGCTTTCCTGATCCTGCGACGCCGGGTCCGCAAGGTGTGGACTCCGGGCATTGCCCCAAAGGAGATACAGCATGGCATCTGGCACCGTGAAGTGGTTCAACTCGGAAAAGGGCTTCGGCTTCATCGAGCAGGAGGGTGGCGGCCCGGACGTTTTCGCCCACTACTCGAACATCGCCACGTCCGGCTTCCGTGAGCTTCAGGAAGGCCAGAAGGTTACCTTCGACGTGACGCAGGGCCAGAAGGGCCCGCAGGCGGAGAACATCCTCCCCGCCTGAATCGTCTGACGTCTGTTTCAAGCGGACGACACGGCCGGGGCCCGCACTCTCGAGTGCGGGCCCCGGTTCATGGTGTCGCCCTTTCGAGGAAGGTCACGGATGAACCGCAACAGCTCCGTCCGCTCCCGTACGGACCGGCGCCAGAGCGCCCCGTCCCGTTCGGCCAAGGCCGGGCGGAACGGACGCGGGAGCAGTCCCGCCGCGTCCGGTGGCGAGTTCGCCGTGCCCGTCACCCTCACTCCGGGACTGCCGGCCGTCGAGTCGTTCAGCGAACTCGACATGCCCGAGCAGCTGCTGACCGCCCTCGGCGCCGAGGGCGTGACCACGCCGTTCCCCATCCAGGCCGCCACGCTGCCGAACTCGCTGGCCGGCCGGGACGTCCTGGGCCGCGGCCGGACGGGCTCCGGCAAGACCCTCGCCTTCGGGCTGGCCCTGCTGGCCCGCACCGCCGGGCAGCGGGCCGAGCCCCGTCAGCCGCTGGCCCTGGTCCTCGTCCCCACCCGTGAGCTGGCCCAGCAGGTCACCGACGCCCTCACCCCCTACGCCCGCTCGCTGCGGCTGCGGATCGCCACGGTGGTCGGCGGACTGTCGATCGGCCGTCAGGCGAGCGCCCTGCGCGGCGGCGCCGAGGTCGTCGTGGCCACGCCCGGACGTCTCAAGGACCTCATCGACCGGGACGACTGCCGACTCGACCGGGTCGCCGTCACCGTCCTCGACGAGGCCGACCAGATGGCCGACATGGGCTTCATGCCGCAGGTGACGCAGCTGCTCGACCAGGTGCGCCCCGGCGGCCAGCGGATGCTGTTCTCCGCCACCCTGGACCGCAACGTCGACCGGCTGGTGCGCAACTACCTGAACGACCCGGTGGTCCACTCCGTCGACCCGTCGGCGGGCGCCGTCACCACGATGGAGCACCATGTGCTGCACGTGGAGGACGAGGACAAGCACGCCACGACGACGGAGATCGCCGCCCGCGACGGACGCGTGATCATGTTCCTGGACACCAAGCACGCGGCGGACCGGCTGGCCAAGAAGCTGCTGGCGGTCGGGGTGCGCGCGGCCTCGCTGCACGGCGGCAAGTCGCAGTCCCAGCGCAACCGGACCCTGGCCCAGTTCAAGGACGGTCACGTCAGCGTGCTGGTGGCGACCAACGTCGCGGCCCGCGGCATCCACGTCGACAACCTCGACCTCGTCGTCAACGTCGACCCGCCCGGCGACCACAAGGACTATCTGCACCGCGGCGGCCGCACGGCCCGCGCGGGCGAGTCCGGCACCGTCGTCACGCTGGTCCTGCCGCATCAGCGCCGGGAGATGACGCGGCTGATGGCCGACGCCGGAATCACCCCGCAGACCACCCGGGTCCGCTCGGGCGGCGTCGAGCTGAGCCGCATCACCGGCGCGCAGGCGCCCTCGGGCGTCCCCGTCGTCCTCGCTCCGCCGGCCGTCGCCGAGAGCCGTCCCGCACGCAGCGGCGCGGCGCGCAAGGGCTCCGGCTCCGGCCGGGACGGCGGCGCACGGGGCAACGGCGGCGGTGAGCACAACGGCTCCGCTCCCCGTCCGCGGCGTGGACGCCCCGCTCAGGGCCGTCGGCGCTCGGCCACGGGCGGCAACGGCACGGGCGGCCGCTGAGGCGACCCGTCCGGGCTCGGCCGCCGACGCCCTCCGCCCGCGTGGGCGCCACCGGCACGTCGGCGTGACCGCGGCCCGGACCGTGCTCGGTCTGCAGCCGGGCGACGAACTCCGTGTGCCGGGTGAGCGGCGAGGAGCGGAGCGGGCTCTTCCCTTCGGCTGCGACCGCCAGGCCCGGGAGCGTCAGCCGGCGAGCGCGGCGTACGCCGCGTAGGGCAGCAGGATCGCGGGGAGGGTCAGCAGCCGGGGCCGGGCCGGACGGCCGGTCCGCAGCGGCCCGAGGCCGTCGAAGAGGACGAGCAGCAGGACGACGAACGCCGAGGACGCCACGAGCGCGATCAGGACGACGCCGCTGTTCTCGATCTGGTCGTATGTGCACAGACCGAGGTCTCGGCGGCGGAGGTCGCCGTAGTCGCAGTGCCCGTGGGCGAGGTACCAGCGCTCGCACAGCACGACGACGGCCGTCGGGAGACCGATCAGCAGGTGCACCGCGAGCGGCGGCAGAAAGCCGCGCAGGGCGGTGAGTGCGGTACGCATCCGTGCATCCCATCAGGCAGGCGGCCCCCGGGCTGTGACGCGGACCACTGCGCCGGTCGCAGACCTGTCACAGCGCACCGACCGTCCGTCCCCTCCCCTCGCTGCCCGAACCACCCGCCGTCCCACGGGAGTCGCCCTCGGCCCCGGTCAGCGGACCGGCGAGCCCGAGCGGACCCGGCACCCGGCACCCGGCGGGCCGTGCGCCTACCCGCCCGCCGCCGGCCGCCGCTCACGGCTCCAGCGCCTGGCGCAGCTCCCCCCTGCGGCGGATCCCCAGCTTCTTGTAGGTGCTGGTCAGGTGGGTCTCCACCGTGCGGCGGGCCAGGTGGAGCAGATGCGCTATCTCCGTGTTCGTACGGCCCTCCGCCGCGAGTTCGGCGATACGGCGCTCGCTGCTGGTGAGGGCCGCCGAGCCGGTGTGCGCCGACGTCGTGCGACGGGCTCCCGCGGAGCGCAGGGCCTGCTCGGCGTGGGCCAGCAGACGGAGGTTGCCCAGCCGTTCGGCGCGTTCGGCGCCCTCCCGCAGGTGCTCGCGGCCCCTGACACGGTCGCCGGCGCCGGTCAACTGGCGGCCGTGGGCGAGCAGCGAGGCCACCAGTTCCGCCTCGGCCGGGGAGTCGCGCAGCACGGCCACCGCCTCCGCGCCCAGTTCCAGGCCCCGCCGGCCGCGGGTCGCCCGGCCCAGGACGCGCAACGCCCGTCCCAGGGTCCGCGGGGTGCCCCACACGCGGGCCAGCCGCAGTTCCTCCGTCGCCAGGGTCAGCGCCTCCTGTGCGTTGCCCAGCGCCAGCCGGCACTCCGCGGCCGCCGTCCGCCACGGTGTGACGACGGGGCTGAGGACGGCGCGCGCGGACTGACGGCGGCCGCACTCCAGGAAGTCGTGGAGGGCGCCGGGGACGTCCCCCTCGGTGAACCGCAGCACGCCCCGCGCGTAGAGGAAGCGGTTCAGCTCCCAGGAGTCGGGGGCGTCCCGGAGGTCGAAGGCGTCCGCCAGCCGGCGGGCTTCCTGCGTCCGGCCCGTCTCCACCAGGGCCAGCAGGGCGTGCGCGTCGGCGTTGGCCGGACCGCCGGCCACGCGCCGGGTGGAGTGGGTCGCGAGCAGGACGCCGTACGCGCCGCGCGCCGCCGCCGTGTCCCACCTGGTGTCCAGCAGGGCCTGGGCCATCGGGTGCAGCAGGGAGGGGTGCTGTCCGGCCAGGCCGCGTTCGACGAGCCGGTCCGCCTCGTCGAGTTCGTCGGCCCACTGGGCCACCGCCGCGGCCGTGCCCAGCAGGAACGGCTCGGCGAGGGGGTCGGCGGGCTCGGTCAGCAGGGAGCGCATGCGTCGCATCGCCTCCCGGGCCGTGATCTCTCCGGCCGACGCCGCGTACCGCACGAGCAGCGCCCGGCCGGAGGCGCCGACCAGCTCCGGGGAGCGCTCCGCGTTCTCGGTCACCCAGCGGTAGGCCTCGCCGCGGACCGTCTGGTCCTGGTCGGACAGGAGCGCGGACGCCGTCTGCAGCGTGTGGGCCAGGCCGGCGTGGCCGTCCGCGAGCCGCGACTCGAGCCGGCGCAGCGCCGCAACCGCCGTACGGACCTCCCCGCGGCCGGCGAGGGCGGTGCCCAGGGCGATCGCCGTGCGGACCTGGTCGCGGGGGGCCGCGGGCAGGTCCAGTGCCTCGGACAGCCGCGGGATGCCGCCCGGGGCGTCGGCGCTGGCGTACTCCAGCGAGCCGAGCTCCGTGAGCATGCGCTGGCGCAGGTCGTCGGGCAGCGGCTCCTGCAGGGCTCGGCGCAGATAGCGGACGGCGTCGTCGGGGCGTCCCTCGCGGGCGGCGACGGCGACGGCGTCGCGCAGCACGCGCAGCGCCCAGGGCAGGCCGGTCGGCGCGCTGCCCAGCAACTGCCGTGCCACCGCGTCGATGTGGTCGCCGCGGCGCAGCATCGCCTGGGCGACCGCCCGGTGCACCTCCTGGCGGCGGGCGGTGGACCAGCCGGCGAGGACGGCGTCCCGCAGCAGGGGGTGCGCGTACCGGGGGCGGCCGGACGGGTCGGGACGCAGCACTCCCAGCCGCGTCATCGCGGTGAACCAGCCGGTGACGCGGGCGGGGTCCGCGCCGCAGGCGTCGGCGCCGAGGGCCGCGAGGGCGGTCCCGGGGGCCGCCGGATACGCGCTCCCGCCGTCGGCGTACTCGGCGTACTCGGCGTGTTCGGCGTGGTGTTCGGCGTGTCGGGGGTGGACGCCGTACTCGTCGTGCGCGGCGGTCGTCGCCCGTGCCGGACGGGCCGCCGACCCGTCAGTCCCGTCAGTCCCGTCAGTCCCGTGCGCACGTTCCGCACGTTCCGACGGGGCCACCGGTTCCAGCGCCGCGAGCGTCCGCGCCACCTCCGCCGTCGCCGGTCCCGCGTTGTCGAGCCACCAGGAGACGGCGGCCGGATAGGACCCCGGGTACAGCGCGGCGCACGTCGTCGGGACGGCCGTCGGCGGCGGGGCGCCGTCGAGGTCGTCGAGGAGGGCGTGCAGGAGCAGGGGGATGCCCGCCCCGGCCCGTACGCAGTCCGCCGTCCACCGGTCCGGGGCGGCCGGGAAGGCCACCCGGACCACGCCGGCCGAGGCCTCGTCGGTGAGCGGCGCCAGGGCGTGGGTGCGCACCAGGGACGGCGAGAGGGCGTGCGCGAGCCCGGCGGGGCGCGGCGCGATGTCGTACTGACTGCGCTCGGTGGCCACCAGCAGAACCGGTAATCGCTCGATACGGCGGGCCGCCTCCACGAACCAGCGGTGCGAGGCCTCGTCGGCGAGGTGGACGTCGTCGACGGCCATCATGAGCGGCGCCCGGTCCGCGTACGAGCGCAGCAGCCGCCACAGCCGCGCCGCGCTCCCCCGGTCCTCACCGCCGGGTGCGACGTCCGCGAACTCCGGTACGGGGCCCAGGAGATGCAGGACCGAGGAGAACGGCACCGCGGTGTCCTCGGGGGAGCAGCGGGCGCGCAGGACGCGCAGGCCGACCCGGTTGGCGTGCGCGGTGGCGGCCTCCAGCGCGGCGGAGCGGCCGGTGCCGGTGGCCCCGCGCAGCAGGACGAGCCGGCCGGCGCCGGCACGGGCCCGCTCGATCTCCGCGGCGAGCAGTGCGTGGGCGTCGTCGCGTTCCCGCAACGGTGCGGTCATGCCTGCCTCCTGCTGTCGGGTACATCGGACATGTACGGGTTGCGGACGTGCCGTTCGGCCCGGCCGGCCGGGGTCGTTGTGGCGAGGCTCACGAAGCCCCTCAGCGGACCCGGTCTCAGGCCGTTGACCTGCGAAGACACCGTCGAACCACGGTGTTCGGGGGCTTGCTCTCGTGGTCGGCCTCGTGGTGCTCCACGATTGCGCTCGCCACGTGGGGCGCAGAAGTCTGGACCATGCCCACCCGCCACCGGTCCCCGTCGGACCGCGGATCCGTGAACATGGGGGAAACGGTTGCACAGCTCATCTCGGACACCGGAGACCGGCGCCCGGCGGCGGATTCCCGTGGCCGTCCAGGCGTCCGACCCGATCTCCCGCGAGGGCGCCGTCGGCCAGTTGCGCGGGCGGCCTGAGGTCGAGGTCCGCGAGGACCTCTCGTCCGCACCCGGCACGGTGGCGCTGCTCGTCGAGGACACCCTCGACGAGGCGGCGCTGGCCCGGCTGAGGCGCATCGTGCGCAGCGAGGGTTCCCGCGCGGTGCTCGTCGTGGGCACGATCCGCGAGACGGAACTGCTGGACGTCATCGAGTGCGGCGTCGGGGCCATCGTCTGGCGCCGGGAGGCCACCGCGCACCGGCTGGTGCAGGCGGTGGTGGCCGCGCAGCGCGGTGACGGCGACCTGCCCGCCGACCTGCTCGGCCGGCTGATCAGCCAGGTGGGCACGCTGCACCGCGGTGCGGCGGGCCGGCCCGGCGCCCCCTCCCTGGGACTCGCGCCCCGGGAGGTGGACGTCCTGCGGCTGGTCGCCGAGGGCCTGGACACCGGAGAGATCGCCAGCAAGCTGTCCTACTCCGAACGAACCGTCAAGAACGTCATGCACGGACTCACGACGCGGTTGCATCTGCGCAACCGGGCGCACGCGGTGGCATATGCCCTCCGGGAAGGCTACATCTGACCGAACGGGCAATCGAAGGCGGACACGCGGGCAGCCTCCCTGCCCGGCCGCCGACCCCGGCGCGCCTCTCGGAACCCGGCCCGTCCGGGGCACGATCGGTGAGCGGCGGGCGCGGCAGGGCACACGGGCAAGGCCGTCGAACAGGCAAGGCAGTTGAGGAGCACGACGGTGATCCACGAAGTGGACGAGGTCCTCAAGGGCCTGCTGGAGGGCGGCGCGCTGGCGGGCTCCGGCATCGACGTGTCGTTCGAGGCCCCGACCCGCGACTGGGCCGCCCGGCGCAACGCCCCTGTGATCAACACCTACTTGTACGACATCCGCGAGGACGTCTCGCGTCGGCAGCGCGGCCAGATGGCGGTGCGCGACGAGCGGGACATCGTCGTCAAGCGCCGCCAACCGCCGCGCTGGTTCCGGCTGTCGTACCTGGTGACGGCGTGGACGCGGACGCCGCAGGACGAACACCGCCTGCTGTCGGCGGTGTTGGCGACACTGCTGCCACGCGAGCTGATCTCCGCCGACGAACTCCCGGGCGCTCTCGGTGCGCTGGGCCTGGCGATGCCGGTGACGGTGGCCGGCATCCAGACCGAGTCCCGGTCCCTCGCCGAGATCTGGTCCGCCCTGGGCGGCGAGCTCAAGCCGTCCCTGGACCTGGTGGTCACCGCGCCGTTCCCGGCCTACCCCGAGTACGACGCCGGGCCGCCGGTCACCGAGGGCGCCGTCGTCCGCGTGCGCGGCATCGACGGCGACCCCCCGGAGTCCGGCGAACGCGCCCACCGACCCCACCAGGTGGCCGCCGCCCGCGCCGCCCGCGAGGCAGCGTCCCCCCGCCCGGACGAGCGGTGACCGGGGCCTGCACGGAGCAGGACGACGTCGACGCCCGGACCGCCGCGGACGACGCGTCCTTCCCGCCGCCGATCACCCTCGCCGCCCGCGGGAGCGCCGCCGGGCCGGAGGGCACCGCCGCGCTGCTCGCCCGGCTCGCCGCACTGCGGGACGGGGTCGCCGCCCTCGTCGACCGCCGCGCCGCCGCCGACCCCACCGCCGCCGACCCGCTGCGCGGCCTGTACCTCTCGGACGAGGCCGTACGCCACCACCTCGCGGGCGGGACGGCCGCCCCCGCCGACGGCCTCGCCCCGGCCGGCCACGACGCACGTGCCGGTCACGACGCCCTGACCGGCCTCGCCGTCCGGCTCCGCCTCACCGACCTGGACGCCGCGATCTTCCTCGTCGCGCTCGCCCCCGACCTGGACCGGTCCTTCGAACCGCTCTACGGCTACCTCAACGACGACGTGAGCAGACGGCGCGCCACCGTCGGACTCGCCCTCGACCTGTGCGGAACGCCCGCCCACCTGGCCACGGCCCGGGCCCGGTTCCACGCCTCGGCGCCCCTGCGCGCGTACGGACTGCTGGACGTCGAGGAGCCCGAACGGCCCTTCCTGTCGCGCTCGTTGCGCGTGCCCGACCGGCTGCTCGCCCACCTGCTGGGCGACGACACCCCGGACGCCGCCCTGCACGGCCTGCTGCATCCGCTGCCCCCGGCGCTGCCCGACGCCGAGGACCTCGCCGACCTGCTGGCACACCGCCTGCGCACGGGCCGGCCGCTCACCGCCTACCTGCGCGAACACCGCGAGGGCGACGGCCTCGCCGCGATCGCCTCCGCTCTGCGGACCGCGGGCGTCGACGCGCTGCGCTTCACCGGCGCCGAGGACCGCGTCCCCGAGTTGCTGCGCGAGGCGCGGCTCGGCGGGGCGGCGGTCGTCCTGTCCGGTCTTCCGGAACGGCCCGGCCCGCTGATCGGCGCGCTGACGGACGCACCCGACGTCACCGTCCTGCTCACCGATCCGCGCCCCTACGACCCGCACTGGGCCGCCCGCGACCCGCTCGTGCTGGAGGCGCCCCGCCGCCGGGCGGGCGGGACGGCGGCCTGGGCCGCGGCGCTCGACACGGCGGGCGCACCCGTCGCGGCCTTCGACCT
>NZ_MJAJ01000081.1 GCF_001746365.1 Streptomyces sp. LUP30 | reverse complement strand
TCCCTCCGCGACGCTCTGCCGATCTTTCGAACGCGCCGGCATCGACCCGACGTCCCTCGGCAACAGCACGGCCGGCGTGTTCGTCGGCGCGATCGCCCAGGAGTACGGCTCGACGCTGCTGCACGAGGCCCCGGAGGGGCTGGACGGCATGCTCCTCACGGGCAACGCGACGAGTGTGATCTCCGGCCGGCTCTCGTACCAGCTGGGTCTGCTGGGGCCGGCGATCACGGTGGACACGGCGTGTTCGTCGTCGCTGGTGGCGATCCATCTGGCGGCGCAGTCGCTGCGGCAGGGTGAGTGCACCCTCGCCCTCGCGGGCGGCGCGACCGTCATCGCGACGCCCGGTACGTTCACCGCCTTCAGCCGACAGCGCGCCATGTCCTCCGACGGGCGGTGCCGGGCGTTCGCGGCCGGGGCGAGCGGCACGGGCTTCGCGGAGGGCGTCGGCCTGGTCCTGCTGGAGCGGCTTTCGGACGCGCGTCGGCTGGGGCATCCGGTCCTGGCGGTGGTGCGGGGGTCGGCGGTGAACCAGGACGGCGCGTCCAACGGGCTCACCGCTCCGAACGGTCCCGCGCAGCAGCGGGTGATCCGGGCCGCTCTGGCGCAGGCCGGTCTGGCCCCCGCCGAGATCAGCGCCGTGGAGGCGCACGGCACCGGCACCGCTCTCGGCGACCCCATCGAGGCTCAGGCACTCCTGGCCGCCTACGGGCAGGACCGTCCGGCCGGAGAGCCGCTCCTGCTGGGATCGGTGAAGTCCAACATCGGCCACACCCAGGCCGCGGCCGGTGTCGCCGGCGTCATCAAGATGGTGATGGCGATGAGGCACGACACGCTGCCGCGCACCCTCCACATCGACGCACCCTCACCCCACGTCGACTGGAGCATGGGTCATGCCCGACTGCTGACGGACAATCAGCCCTGGCCGCGCACCGTCGGCACACCACGTCGCGCCGGCGTCTCGTCGTTCGGGATCAGTGGGACTAACGCGCATCTGATCCTGGAGGAGGCGCCCGCCGAGCTCGTTCCCGCTGCCGCGGCCGAACCGTCCGGGGTGGCGGTGCCGATGCTGCTGTCGGGGCGTGGTGAGGGCGCGCTGCGGGCCCAGGCCGGACGGCTGGCGGACTTCCTGGAACGCCACCCCGACCTGCCCACCGACACGGTGGCACGGATGCTCGCCGGCTCACGCACGGTGTTCGAACATCGTGCCGCGATCACCGGGGACGACCGCACCCAACTGCTGACACGGCTGCGCTCGCTGGCCGACACGGACCACGACGGCGATACCGGTGTGGTGCGTGGCGTGGGCCGTCGGGTGGGTGATCCCGTGTTCGTGTTCCCGGGTCAGGGGGCTCAGTGGCCTGCGATGGGTGTGAAGCTCCTCGATGACGGGGGCCCGTTCGCGCAGCGTCTGGGGGAGTGCCGGGAGGCACTGCGGCCCTTCGTGGACTGGGACCTCTTCGCGGTGCTGCGCGGTGGGCCGGAGCAGCCCGGCTTCACCCGTGTGGACGTCGTGCAGCCGGCGCTGTGGGCCGTCATGGTCTCGCTCGCCGCGCAGTGGCAGGCTGCGGGGATCCGTCCCGCCGCGGTCGTGGGTCACTCCCAGGGCGAGATCGCGGCCGCGACCGTGTCGGGTGCGCTCACCCTTGCCGACGGGGCACGCGTGGTCGCCCTGCGATCGCAGCTCATCAACGGCATCGCCGGCGACGGCGGGATGACGTCTGTGGCACTGCCACGCGATGAAGCCGACGTCATCGCCACCCGCCTCGGGCTGGAGATCGCGGCGGTCAACAGCCCCGCCAGCACCGTCCTGTCCGGGCCCGCGGACGCACTCGACGAGCTCGCCGTCTGGAGCGAAGAACACCACACACGATTCCGGCGCGTCCCCGTCGACTACGCCTCCCACTCCTCCCACGTGGAGGCGATACGCGACGAACTGCTCGCAGCACTGGCGCCGGTGTCGCCGCGCAGCGGCGAACTCGCCTTCTACTCCTCCCTCACCGGCGGCCAGGTCGACGGCGCCGGCCTCGACGCCGAGTACTGGTACCGCAACCTGCGCCACACCGTCGACTACCAGGGCGCCACCCAGGCACTCGCCCACACCGGCGTCACGGCCTTCATCGAAGTCAGTCCCCATCCCGTCCTCACCCTCCCGACCCAGGAGACACTCCAGAGCCTCGACCACCCCACCGAGGAACCCGTCGTCCTCGCCACACTCCACCGCGACCACGGCGACACCCACGACTTCACCCACGCCCTCAGTACCGCATGGACACACGGCATCACCCTCCAACCCACCCCCACCCCCACACCCATCCACCCCGACCTCCCCACCTACCCCTTCCAAGGAACCCACCACTGGCTCAACACACCGACAGGCGCCTCGCGCGGCGCGTCCGGGCTGGGTGCGGTCCCCACCTCGCACCCCTTGCTGGGTGCGGCCGTGGAACTGCCCGGCACCGAGACCGTGGTGTTCACCGGCCGGCTTTCGGCGGGCAAGCCCGCCTGGTCGGCGGATGAGCGCATCGAGGGTGCGGAGCGGGAAATCGACTGGCTCGCCGTGGAGTTGACGCTCGCGGCCGGTGAGCAGCTGGGCAGGAGCCGACTGCGCGCCCTGACCGCACAGGCGCCGTTCGTGATGCCGGCGTCCGGCGGCGTTCAGCTCCGCGTCGCAGTCGGCGAGGGTGAGGAACCGGGTGTACGCACGGTCTCCGTGCACTCCCGGCGCGGCGACGAGGTCCTGGGGCTGCCCTGGACCTGCCACGCGTCAGGTGAGCTGGTGGCGGCGGCAGCCGAGCCGGACTGGGATCTCGAGGCCTGGCCGCCCGCGGACGCCCTTCCGATGCCCGAGCCCGAACTGCGCCTGGAGTACGGGGCCGTGCACTCCGCCGTACACGGTGTGTGGCGACGGGACGCCGAGGTGTTCGCGGAGATCTCCGTACCGGACACGCTGCGTGAGGAGGCGCGGCGATTCGGACTTCACCCGGTGCTGGCGCAGGCCCTGCTCAGTCTGGCGGGCATAAAGGGTGTCGTACCCGAGACCACCGCGTCCTGGCGGGTGCGTGACTGGGGGGAGGTCTCCCTGCACGCGTCCGGCGCCTCCGTCCTGCGAGCCCGGGTCTCCCCGGGGCCGGACGGCTCGGTGTCGCTGACCGCTGCCGATGCCACGGGAACGCCTGTCCTCTCGGTCCCGGCCCTGCGGCTCGAACCCGTGGTGCTTGAGGTGCTCAGGGCCGCGGACGTGGCACAGCAGGACAGCCTGTTCGGCATCGAGTGGACCGCGGTGGAGACGCGGGCGAACACCGCCGACGCCCCATGGGCCATCGTGGGCGAGGACGGTGTGCGCATGCGGTCCTCGCTGATGGCGGCGGGACGCTACACGGAGTCGTACCCGGATCTGGCAGCGCTGACAGCCGCTGTGGAGGGGGGCCGGGATGTCCCCGACATCGTCGTGGCCCCCTTCCTGGACGATCACGGCGACCTGTCCGGGCCGGAGCTGGTGGACGCCGTTCACGCCACGACAGTCCGCGCCCTGGACACGGCCCGGGCCTGGGTGAACGCCCCGGCCTTCGACCGCTCCCGGCTCGTGTTCCTCACCCGGGGCGCCGTCCCCGCGGTGACCGGGCCCGACGACGCGTCACCGCTCGGCCTCGCGGGGGCCGGTGTCTGGGGACTCATCCGCAGCGCGCAGACGGAGTACCCGGACCGCTTCGTGCTCGTGGACACCGACCTCGCGAAGCCCACCTGGCGCGCCCTGGACCGCGTGGTGTCCTCAACGGAGCCGCAGTGGGCGCTGCGCGGGCGGACGGCGCGGGTCCCGCGGGTGGCCCGCCTCATTCCGGCCAGTGCTCTCCCGAGGCTGGACGCGGGCCTGGACGGTACGGTGCTGATCACCGGCGGCACGGGCACACTGGGCTCCGCGACAGCCCGTCACCTGGTGACCGAGCACGGTGTGAAGGACCTGCTGCTGACGAGCCGCCAAGGGCCGGACGCGCCGGAGGCGGCGGCCCTGGAAGCCGAACTGACTGGGCTCGGGGCCCGGGTCCAGGTGGCTGCCTGCGATGTGGCGGACCGAGAGGCCCTGGCCGGGTTGCTCACGGATCGGCGGATCGACACCGTGGTGCACACGGCGGGCGCGGTGGACGACGGGATCCTCCCGTCCCTGACGGCGGAGCGGCTGAGCAAGGTGCTGCGCCCCAAGGTCGACGCGGTCGTGAACCTGTACGAACTGGTCCGCGGGACAGGGGTGCGACGGATCGTGCTGTTCTCCTCGATCGCCGGCATTCTCGGCGGTCCGGGGCAGGCCAACTACGCGGCGGCGAACACGTTCCTGGACGCGTTCGCCCACCACATGCGGTCCCGGGGTGTCGTCGCCACCTCGATCGCATGGGGCCTGTGGTCCGGGGAGAGCAACCTGTCGGGCCGGTCCGGGACGGAGCGACACCCGGTGGCGCTGCGCGGAACGCATCCGCTCAGCAGGGAGCAGGGTCTCGGGCTCTTCGACGCGGCATGGGCGACCGGGCGCGGTCTCGTGATCGCGTCCCGGCTGGACTTCGCCCGGCTGACCGGCGAAGCGGCCTCCGTCCTGCGGGCTCTCGCGCCCGCCGGGATCCGCCGCACGGCCCGGGACACCCCGGCGGAGAAGACGGACCTCCGGCACCGGTTGGCGGCGATGAGCAAGGGGGAGCGGGAGACGCTGGTGACCGGCCTCGTGCGGGACCGCGCGGGTGCCGTCCTCGGCCACACCTCACCGGGCAGCGTGGCCGCGGACGCCCCGCTGAAGAGTCTCGGATTCGACTCGCTCACCGCCCTGCAACTCCGCACGGCACTCGTCGAGGCGACTGGACTCCGGCTGCCGGCGAGTGTGGCGTTCGAGTTCGACACCCCGGCGGACCTCGCCGAACACCTGATCGAGCGGATCCTTGCCCCTGCATCTTCACATTTCGGCGGAAACGAGAGGCCTTCGGATGAGAATTGACAACGTGTTCCTCGACTCGCTCGGTGTCGTGCTGCACGAGTTCGAGCCCGTAGAGCGGGCTGTGGCACAGGGGCTGATCAGCCAGGAGACCGTGGATGCGAACGGGCTGACCGGGACCCATCTGGCGCACGACATTCCGGCCGTGGAGCTCGCGATCTCCGCCGCACGCGTTGCCATGGACCGGTCGAAGCTGCAACGGGAGGACATCACGGATCATGTGCACAGCGGCGTGTACTACCAGGGCCCGCAAGGTTCCTATCCGCCGGGCTACATCCTGCGCGAACTGGAGATGGAGCCGGCCTCGTCTCTGTACCTGCGCCAGGGGTGCAACGGCATGCTGGGCGCCCTGGAGGTGGCGGTCGGCCAGATGACGGGTGCCGCTCAGGCGGAGACCGTACTGCTGACGTCGGGTGAGAACTTCACCGCCACCGGCCTGAACCGTTACACGGGACTCGGCCAGGCGTACTTCCTCGCCGACGGCGGCGCCGCGGCCCTGCTCAGCGTGGAAGAGGGTTTCGCACAGATCAGGTCGCTGAGTTCGGGCATCCTGCCGGAGCTCGAGCGGTGGCATCGTGGTGACGGCTCACTGCTGCCGGACGAGGGCCGGCAGAACGACGGAGACATGGCTGAGCGGGCCACTCGCTTCAGCGAGACCGAGACCCCGCTCTCCGAGACCCTCGAGAAGCTCACCCTCTTCAACCTCGGTGTCATTCGCCGGGCACTCGTCGACGCCGACCTCAATGCCGACGACATCGCCAAGGTCGTACCGATCAACATGGACGGCCGGATGATCGAGTACTCGGTCATGCTGCCTCTCGGCCTGACCATGGACCGCTCCACGTGGCACTTCGGCCGGGGCATCGGGCATGTGGGCGGCGCCGACGTGATCATCACCCTGGAGCATCTGGTCCGGACGCGCGAGGTGGCTCCCGGCGATCACGTGCTGCTGATCTCCCAGGGGCCGGGCTGGATGTGCACGGCCGCTGTCGTCACCCTCGTCGATCTTCCCACCTGGGCGCTGTGAGGTTGCCTCTGCCACCGGGCGTCCTCGATGCGTCGGGGGCGGCCGGTGGCAGCGGTATGACCACACGGAACGCGGTCGGCGCACGCACCACCCCGAAGCCGCCGTAAGAACCGCCGGCCGCCAGGCGGAGCAGGGTCCCCTCCTGCTCGGCAGCGGTCGGCGCCGACGGCCGGTGGCGCAGCCCTCCGAGACCGGCGGCTGTGTCCCGTGCCGTTCGGCGTACGACGTCGCCCCCCCCCGAGTCCGCGGCAGCGTCGCCGTCGCCGCGTACGGCCGTGGTGAACACCGACTTCGCGAACGGTCCCGCGAGCAGCGGCCCGGCCGTCGTCGGCCGGGTGTCGTCCCAGGTCCTGGCCGGCAGCGTCTCGGCCGTCCTCGCCGTCTCGACGCCCGCGAACGGGGCCTGACGGCCGGCAGGGAGTTATGGCGCGGGACCGTCGGGCACCCGTGCCGTACGCGGCGCGAGAGCCGCACCGGGACGACGAACGGATGCCGGACGGGGGCGGGGCGGCCGCCCGGGCTTCATCGGTGCGGCGCAGGACCGGGCCCCGGGGCGCTTCGTCCTCGTTCGCATGACGACCGCACCCCGGGTCACGACGACCGGCCGGGTCTGCGCCGGCCGGGGGTCGGCGAGGTGGCATACCCGCAGGAGGGCTTCACCGCTCGCGGCACGCGCCGCGTCTGCCGGGTCCGCGTGGACCTGCGGCGAGGGGGATACCACCACGATGTGCGGGACGGGCGTTCGCTCGTCGACGGCTCGCGGCACGGACGACAGGCCGGGGCGGCTCTCGCTCTTGCGGCCCGCCGACGTCAGGGCGCACGGAACCGCGGCGCGTCAGGGCCGACCGCCGCCCACAGGTGCGGGCCCCCCGACCGCTGCAGTTCGTACGGGGTCCCAGCAGTGGTCGAGCAGGGCGTCCTGGTGTGCCGCCGACGCGGCTCGTACGGCGTCGCCCCGCAGCGGCGCACAGGTCACCGAGCGCGCGGTCAGGACGGGGTCCCCGGCGCCGTCGGCCGCGTCCAGGTCCCAGGAGCCGTCCGTCGTCCGCAGAAGCCGCACACGGAGCGCGGACGCGCCGGAGGCGTACAGGGACACGTCTCGCCAGCGCACCGCAGCCGTCGGCCTCGCGCCCTGCGGCGCCGCCTCCCGGACCGGACGTACGGCGGCGGCCAGCGCAGCGTCCAACAGCACCGGATGGAGCGCGTGGCGGTCCTGGCCCGTCACCCAGTCGGGCAGCGCCACCTCGACGAAGACCTCGTCACCGCGCCGCCACACGGCGCTGGGCGTCCGCGCGGCGTCCGGCCGGTCGGCGCCGTGGTCCCCGATGACCCTGCGGGCGCCCCGCGGAGGCCACTCGGACAAACCCGTGTCGGCTCCCGCGGGGGAGCCGGGCGCCACCGTCGCCGTCGCGTACCGGGTCCACGGTCTTCGTGACGCACCGCGTGGGTCCGGCCGCCCGTGCACCGTCACCCGCCTTGTCCCGTCGGCCTCCGGCGCACCGACCGTCACCCGAAGTTGCACGCCGCCGTCGCGCGGCAGCACCAGCGGCTCGTCCGCCGTCACGTCCAGCGCCCGGGCGCAGCCGACGCGGCCCGCCGCGTGCAGCACCAGGTCCAGCAGGGCCGCTCCGGCGAACACCGCTCTGCCGTCAACGCGTTGCGGCAGCGTCGGGTCGCCGGCGGCCGCGGTGATCCGGCCCGTGCACACCAGTTCGTCGCGCCCGGGCAGTTCGACCACGGCCGAGAGCAGGGGATGGCCCGCGTCGTCCAGTCCCAGCTCGACGGCGTCAGAAGAACAGAGCGGTTCCTGCGACCGCTTCCGGGACCGTCGCCACAGCGGCCGTGTCGGCAGCCCCGCCAACAGTCCGCGGGCGATCTCGCCCGCCGGATCGCGAGGAACCTCGGTGACCTCGTGGATCACCTCCGGGAGTTGGTACGCGGACAGCCTCTGCCGGCAGGCGGTCAGCACCGCCGCCACGTCGAGGTCCCCGGCCGTCGGGACCACGTAGGCGACCGGCACCTCGCCGAGTGTTCCGTGGGCGACGCCCGCGACGGCGGCGTCCGCGACCCCGGGCGCCTGCACGAGGGCATGTTCCACCTCTCGCGGGTGGATGTGCTCCCCGCCCCGGACGATCAGCTCCTCGAGCCGGCCGGTGATCGTCAGATATCCGGTCGCGTCCTGGCGGGCCAGGTCACCGGTGCGGTACCAGCCTTCGGAAAGCACCCTTGCGGTTTCCTCCGGCCGCCGGTGATAGCCGGGCATCAGCGCCGGACCGGACACCCACACCTCACCTTCGGCGCCGCGCTCCACCTCGGCGCCGGTGCGCGGGTCCGTGAGCCGCAGCGTCAGTCCCGGCAGCGGCACACCGCGCGAACCGGGCACGTACGGGCCCTGCGGCAGGTGTGTGGTCATCGCGCCGCCGGTCTCCGTCGTGCCGTAGCCGTCCAGCAGCGCGATGCCGAACGCGGAACGGAACGCCTCGTGCAGGGACGGCGGACACGGTGAATCCGCCACCGTGCACACCCTCAGCGGCGGAACGCCGACCGTGCCCGACCGGGCGAGCTCCACCATCTCGTGGTACATCGTCGGCACACCCACCAGGAAGGTGGCGTCCTCTTCGACGGCCCGGCGCAGCACCTCGTCGGCGGCCGGACCGTCCGTGATGCAGACCGTGGCGCCGACCGCCACGAGACCGAGCACGCACACGGTGTGCGCCACCGCGTGGAAGAGCGGCACCGGCCACACGACCCGGTCCTGAGGGGACAGCCCCAGCAGCGGTGCGCTGCAGGCGGCCGTCGTCCACAGCGACGTCCGCTGCGTGGACACGACCCCGAGGGGCCGGCCGGCCGTCCCGGAGGTGTAGAGCACCCAGGCCGGCTCGTCCAGGCCCAGGTCGTCGCGGGGCGGATCGCGCAGCGACCACGTCGACGCCAGTTCCTCCCAGCGCGGCAGTTCGTCGTCGGCCGCCTCCGCGAACCCCGGCTCGGAGTCCCGTCCCACGAGGACGACGACGACGTCCGGCCGGTCCGCCAGCACGCGGCGCAGCCGGGGCAGCTGCGCCGCGCCGGTGATGACCAGCCTCGCCGCGCAGTCGTCCAGCAGGTACGCCAGTTCCGTGTCGCTCGACTCCGGGTCGAGCGGCACGCCGACGGCGCTCGCCCGGGTGACGGCGAGGCAACTCTCCACCGCTTCCACCCGGTTGGGCAGGCAGATCACCGCCGAAGCGCCTCGCGTCAGGCCCAGCCCCACCAGATGACCGGCCGCCCGGGCGGTACGCCGGTCCAGTTCGGCCCAGGTCACCGCACGACCGGCGTCCTTGAACGCGATCCGGTCGGGCTGCCGGGCCGCGTGGCCGGCGAGCAGTTCGTGCACCGGGCGGATGAGTTCCGCCTGGAACGTGGCGTCCGCGGTCACGACTTCCTCCTCACGTACCGGCCGAACGGTAGCGGCGCACCGCCAGCGTCCGGCCCGCCACCGCGATCAGCACCGACCAGGAAAACGACACCAGCACGGGATGCTGAGCGGGCCAGGCGCCCGTGGCCGCGAGCCCCGGGTTGCCGAACAGCTGCCGGGTCGCCTGAACCGTCGCGCTCAGCGGGTTCCACTCGGCGGCCCAGCGCAGCACCGTCGGGAGCGTGGAGGGCGCCACGAACGCGTTGGAGAGGAACGTCAGGGGGAACAGCCACAGGAAGTTGCTGGTGGCCGCCGCCTCCGGGGCGCGCACGGACAGGCCGATGACGACACCCACCCACGACAGCGCGTACCCCATCATCAGCAGCAGAGCGAAGGCGGCGGCGGCTCGCAGCGCCCCGTGGTGGATGCGCCAGCCGACCAGCAGCGCGCACAGCACCATCACCGTCATCACCAGGGCGTTCTGCACGAGATCCGCCAGGGTGCGTCCGGTGAGCAACGCCCCCCGCGCCATCGGCAGGGAGCGGAACCGGTCGACCATGCCGCTCTGCATGTCGTTGGCCATGCTGACACTGCTGTTGCCGGCGGTGGCGAAGGCGATGGTCTGCGCGAAGAACCCGGGCATCATGTACTCGCGGTAGGCGGCGGCGTTCGCGGCGCCGGGCAGGCTGAACGACCCGGCGAAGATGTAGGCGAAGAGCAGCACGAAGACGATCGGCTGCACCAGACTGAGGATGACCACCTCGGGGATGCGGATCGTCCGGATCACGTTGCGCCGCGTCACGACGAGTACGTCGCGCAGCGCTTTGGCGGCCGATCCGGGCCTCAGCCCGGGTACGGACGATGCCGTGGCCGACACGTTCATCACTCCTTCTTGCTCGCCGCGCCGGCACCGACCGCCGTGCGCGATGTGTCCCGCGGGACGACCTCGGTGAGGGCCAGGAAGACCTCGTCGAGAGTGGGGCGGCGCATTCCGATGTCGGTGATCTCGATGCCCGCGTCGTCCAGTGCGGCGATCACCTGGGTCATCAGCCGCACCCCGCCGTCGACGGGGACCGAGACCATGCTGCGGGGACCGTCGACGTCCGGTGCGCGAATGCCGTACCGGGCCAGCAGGGTTGCCGCGGAGTCGAGTTGCTCGCGCCGGGCGACGACCGCCTCGACGCGCTGGCCGCCCGCCTGCGCCTTCAGTTCGCGGGGTGTGCCACGGGCGATGATCCGTCCGTGGTCGACGACCGCGATGTCCCGCGCCAGGCGGTCGGCCTCCTCGAGGTACTGGGTGGTGAGCAGGATCGTGGTGCCCTGCGATACGAGGTCCTCGATGATGTCCCACAGCATCAGCCGGCTGGTCGGATCCAGGCCGGTCGACGGCTCGTCGAGGAACATCACCGAAGGGCGCACGACGAGCGCGCAGGCCAGGTCCAGGCGTCGCCGCATGCCGCCCGAGTACGTGCTGGACATCCGGTCGGCGGCCCCGGTCAGGTCGAACCGGTCCAGCAGTTCGTCCGCGCGCCCGCGGGCGGCCCGGGAGCGAAGCCCGTACAGCTCACCGATCATCCGTAGGTTCTCCCGGCCCGTGAGCCGGTCGTCGACGGCGGCGAACTGGCCCGAGAGGCCGATGCACAGCCGGACCCGGTCAGGGTGGCGGACCACGTCGTGACCCGCCACGACGGCGGTGCCCGCGTCGGGCCGCAGCAGGGTGGCGAGCAGGCGCACCGTCGTGGTCTTGCCCGCTCCGTTGGGGCCGAGCAGTCCCAGCACGCTGCCTTCCGGCACGTCAAGGTCCACTCCGTCCAGGGCCCGGGTGTCGCCGAAGGTCTTGACCAGACCCGTGGCGTGAATGGCACCCGCCATGGGGTTCTCCGTCCTCGTGTGCAGGGATGGGGCGGGGTGAGGCACGAGGGCGGGCGCCCCGGGCCGGATGCCCGCGCCCCGAACACCCGGCCCGGCGGCTCAGGTGGCGGCGATGAGTTTCAGCTCGGGGTGGGCCGTGCCGCCCTCGATGGCCGTGGACGAGACGTGGGAGACGACGCGCTCGTCGACAGGGTCGTTCGCCGGGTCGTCGTGCACCACGACGTGCTCGTACGTCGTCACGCGCTGGGCCGGGACGCGGTCGGCCGACCGGATGAGTTGGATCAGTTCGAGCAGGTTGGAGCGGTGCTTGGCGCCCGCCGAGGAGACGACGTTCTCCTCCAGCATGATCGAGCCGAGGTCGTCGGCGCCGTAGTGCAGGGAGAGCTGGCCGATCTCCTTGCCCGTGGTCAGCCAGGAGCCCTGGATGTGACGGACGTTGTCGAGGAAGAGCCGGGCGATCGCGATCATCCGCAGGTACTCGAACTGCGTGGCCTGCGTCTGGCCTTTGAGGTGGTTGTTCTCGGGCTGGTACGTGTACGGGATGAAGGCGCGGAAGCCGCCCGTGCGGTCCTGCACGTCACGGATCATCCGCAGGTGCTCGATGCGCTCGGCGTTGGTCTCGCCGGTGCCCATCAGCATCGTGGACGTCGACTCGACGCCCAGCCCGTGTGCGATCTCCATGATCTCCAGCCAGCGCTCGCCGGACTCCTTGAGCGGGGCGATGGCCTTGCGCGGACGTGCGGGGAGCAGCTCGGCGCCGGCGCCCGCGAAGGAGTCCAGGCCGGCGGCGTGGATACGGGTGATGGCCTCCTCGACCGTCACCTTCGAGATCCGCGCCATGTGCTCGACCTCGGACGCGCCCAGCGAGTGGATCACCAGCTGCGGGAACGCCTCCTTGATGGCCGCGAAGTGCTTCTCGTAGTACTCGACGCCGTAGTCCGGGTGGTGTCCGCCCTGGAACATGATCTGGGTGCCGCCCAGTTCGACGGTCTCGGCGCAGCGGCGCAGGATGTCGTCGAGGTCGCGCGTCCAGCCCTTGGCCGTGTCCTTGGGGGCCGCGTAGAAGGCGCAGAACTTGCACGCCGTGACGCACACGTTCGTGTAGTTGATGTTCCGCTCGATGATGTACGTCGCGATGTGCTCGGTCCCCGCGTAGAGACGACGGCGTACGGCGTCGGCGGCGGCGCCGAGCGCGTGCAGGGGCGCGTCACGGTAGAGGTCGAGAGCCTCTTCGGGGGTGATCCGCCCGCCGGCGGCGGCACGGTCGAGGACGGGCTGAAGACGGTGTTGCGGAGGTCGGGGCATGGTGGTGGCCGGGCCTTTCCGGTGGCGTGGGGCGTTCAGGGGGCGATGGGATCGAGCAGCCGGACGGCGACGTCGGGCGGGAAGCCCTCGTCGCCGCCGCCGACCTGGCGCGCGAATTCGGCGATGCCCGCGAGCTGTTCCGCGCCGAGACTGAAGTCGAGGGCCGTGGTGTAGTAGCGCTCGAGCGTCGCGGCGTCGAACTCCTCCCACTGCGCGGCCTGTTCGCAGACCTTCGCCACCTCCGCCAGGGACAGGTCCCGCGAGGCCAGCAGGTCGGCGTGGACCTGGCGCACCAGTTCCGGTTCGCGGGCCAGGAAGTCGCGGCGCGCGGCGAACACGGCGAACACGAAGGGCAGTCCCGTCCAGTCCTTCCACATCCGGCCCAGATCGTGCACCTCCAGGCCCATCCGGGGCGCCTCGTACAGGGCCGCGCGCAGGGCGGCGTCGCCGATGACCACCGCGGCCTTCGCCTCGGACATCATGGTGCGCAGGTCCGGCGGGCACACGAAGTACTCGGGATTCACCCCGACGCGCTCCGCCAGCAGCAGCTGCGCCAGACGGACCGACGTGCGGCTCGTCGAGCCCAGTGCCACCGGCTGCCCGTCCAGTTCCTCCAGCGGTACCTGGCTGACGATCAGGCAGGACATGACGTCTCCGTCGCTGCCGACCGCGATGTCCGGCAGGGCGACCAGGTCGTCCGCGTGCCGCAGGAACTCCAGGAGGCTGATCGGGCCCATGTCCAGATCGCCCGCGGCGAGCGCGTCGTTGAGGCCGTCCGGCGTGTCGGTGTGCAGATCCATGTCGAGGAGGGTCCCGGTGCGGGCGAGTCCCCAGAACAGCGGCAGGCAGTTGAGGAACTGTATGTGGCCCACACGGGGCCGGCGCCGGCGCACAGGCGTCGACCGCACTGTGTCGGGCGCGAGTTGCTGGGTCATGGTGCACAACTCCCGGAAACGGGTCGAGGGGGAGGAACAGAGAAACGCCGTCAGGCTCGGGGGACCGCGGCGGTGAAGTGCTCGTTCAGCACGGCCAGGACCTCGGCCGGCCGTTCCGAGAGGAAGAAGTGCCCGCCGGAGAAGATCCGCACGTCCGACGCGGCCTCGGTGTGCTCACCCCACGCGCGCGCTTCCTCCAACGACGTACGCGGGTCGGCGTCGCCGGTGAGGACGGTCACGGGACAGCGCACAGCGGCGCCGGGCTCACAGCGGTACGTCTCGACGGCCCGGTAGTCGCTGCGGATCGCGGGCAGCACCATGCGCAGCAGCTCCTCGTCCTGGAGGACCTGGGCGTCGGTGCCGGCCAGAGCGCGCAGTTCGGCGATCACACCGTCGTCGTCACGCATGTGCACACTCTCGTTCCGCACCCGCGAAGGGGCGCGGCGCCCGGAGGCGAAGAGCCGGACGGGGCCCGCGCCGGTGCGCTCCATGCGGCGCGCGACCTCGAAGGCCACCAGGGCGCCCATGCTGTGACCGAAGAAGGTCATGGGTCGGTCGTCGTCCCACTCCGCGAGGGCCGCGCAGACCTCGTCGGCGAGTGCGGCGATCGAGGCGGGGCCCGGTTCGTGCCGGCGGTCCTGACGACCGGGGTACTGGATGGCGGCGACATCGACACCGGGGCTGAGCGCGGCGGCGACCGGCAGGTAGAAGCTGGCCGAACCGCCCGCGTGCGGGAAGCAGACCAGCCGCTCGGTCGCGTCGGAGGAGGGCCGGAACCTGCGGACCCACAGGTTGTCGGTGGTGGAACTCATCGGACGTGTGTCCTTCCCGTGCGTCGATGTAGCGGCCCGGCGGTGCGGTGGCCGGGGCGGTCCGGCGGCCCGGCCCGCCGGGCGGTGGATCCGGCCGCTCCGGGGCCGGGTGCGAGAACGAGGGCCTAGTCGGCGGCCTCGGGGCCGTACACCTCGACCCCGTCGGAGACTCGGCGCACGTGAATGCATTCGCCGGGGCACTCCTTGACCGAGTCGACCACGTCGGTGAGCAGATCCAGGGCGAAGCGCGTCGTCGCTCCCGGAGCCTGGAGCAGTTCGTCCTGCTCGCTCTTGACGTAGGCGAGCCCGTCGATGTCCAGTTCGAACACCTCGGGGACGTACTGGGCACAGATCCCGTCGCCGGTGCACAGGTCCTGGTCGATCCAGACTTCCAGGTCCTCGTCATTCGTCGTCCGTGGGGACATAAACACCTGCCTGGCCATGTCGTCGTGGTGTGAACACGGTGCGCGGACATCTGCTCGAGACCGAGCGGCGTACGCACCGCACACATGGGAAGTCGTGCTCGCGGTACACGAAACGCCCGGCCGCTGCGGCCGGGCCGGCGGGTCACACCCGCATGGGCTGCGGCGACTCCCGGCGGGCCGGGTCCGGCCCGTCGTACTCGCGGATGATCTCGTACCGCGTGTTGCGCTCCACCGGGCGGAAGCCGGCGTCCCGGATCAGGTCCAGCAGGTCCTCGCGGGTGAGCTTGTTCGGCGTGCCGTAGTTGTCGGCGTCGTGCGTGATCTTGTACTCGACGACCGAGCCGTCCATGTCGTCCGCGCCGTGCTGCAGGGCCAGCTGCGCGGTCTGCACGCCGTGCATCACCCAGAAGACCTTCACATGCGGGACGTTGTCGAAGAGCAGCCGCGAGACCGCGAACGTCTTCAGCGCCTCCGCGCCGGTCGCCATCGTCGTGCGCGCCTGGAGCCGGTTACGGACCTTGCCGTCCTTCATGTCCACGAAGTCGTGCTGGTAGCGCAGCGGGATGAAGACCTGGAAGCCGTTCGTCTCGTCCTGCAGCTCACGCAGCCGCAGGACGTGGTCGACGCGGTGGCGGGGCTCCTCGATGTGGCCGTACAGCATGGTCGACGGGGTCTTGAGCCCCTTCTCGTGCGCCAGGCGGTGGATCCGCGACCAGTCCTCCCAGTGGGTGCGGTGGTCCACGATGTGCTGGCGGACCTCCCAGTCGAAGATCTCCGCGCCGCCGCCGGTCAGCGACTCCAGACCCGCGTCGATCAGCTCGTCCAGGATCTCCGAGGCCGTGAGCCCGCTGATCGTCTCGAAGTGGTGGATCTCCGTCGCCGTGAACGCCTTCAGACCGACGTTGGGCAGCGCCTTCTTCAGCTCGCGCAGCGAGCGCGGGTAGTAGCGCCACGGCAGGTTCGGATGCAGCCCGTTGACGATGTGCAGCTCCGACAGGTGCTCGTTCTCCATCGCCTTGGCCAGACGCACGGCCTCCTCGATGCGCATCGTGTACGCGTCCTGCTCGCCCGGCTTGCGCTGGAAGGAGCAGTAGGCGCAGGACGCGGTGCACACGTTCGTCATGTTGAGGTGACGGTTGACGTTGAAGTGGACCACGTCACCGTTCTTGCGGGTCCGTACCTCGTGCGCCAGTCCGCCCAGCCACGCCAGGTCGTCCGACTCGTACAGGGCGATGCCGTCCTCGCGGGACAGCCGCTCACCGGAGAGGACCTTCTCCTCCAGCTCGCGCTTGAGCCCAGCGTCCATGGCCGGGAACCTCCTCGTTCAGTGCCAGGCGGCCCGCATGGTGACGGTGCGCACGTGGCGTGGGCGTGGTCTGCCGCGTCGACGGTCCCGAGGGCGCGCGACCGCGACGCCCCGCGGAACCGACCGTTCCGTCCGGTGGTGGCCGGGCGGCACAGTACGGATCCGCACCACACGGCGACTTGTCGATCCGACCGGCCTCGGCGACCCGCGCAACCGGCCGACGATCGGGCAGCCGCGGGTCCCCGGCCGGACGGCGGGCATCGACGCCGCGTCGGGTGGGGCCCGCTCATCCTCGCGGAGGGCAGTCTGGGGAAAACCCCACATACGCAACGGCTTTGCTGAGGGCATCACCGCGATACCCGCCACGGACAAGAAGGAAGGACCGGCCATGACGGCGCCCCTGACGCTCGCGCACTCGCCCTGCCCCAACGACACGTTCGTCTTCCACGCCTGGACCGAGGGGCTGCTCCCCGACGCGCCGGACACCCGGCTCACCCTCGCCGACATCGACATCACCAACGGGCTCGCCGAACGCGGCGAACTGGACGTCCTGAAGGTCTCCTACGGCGTGCTGCCGCACATCCTCCCCGACTACGTGCTGCTGCCCTGCGGCGGCGCCCTGGGCCACGGCTGCGGTCCCCT
The DNA here is from genome assembly GCF_001746365.1 of Streptomyces sp. LUP30. Taxonomy (GTDB): domain Bacteria; phylum Actinomycetota; class Actinomycetes; order Streptomycetales; family Streptomycetaceae; genus Streptomyces. The sequence goes on along the minus strand of NZ_MJAJ01000081.1, from coordinate 45,331 downwards.
CGTCCTGGCGGCAGAGCCCGGTGAGCCCGCCGCCCTGGCTGGCGCCCGCGTCGCGGTGCCCAGCACCACGTCGACGGCCTACCTGCTGTTCCAGCTCTGGGCGGCCGACGCGATACCGGGCGGTGTCGGCGAGATCGTCGTCCTGCCGTTCCACGAGATCATGCCCGCCGTCCGGGACGGCGCCGTCGACGCCGGACTCGTCATCCACGAAGCCCGTTTCACCTACGGGCGCTACGGTCTGCACTGCACGGCCGACATGGGCGAGGAGTGGGAGAAGCGCACCGGACTGCCCATCCCGCTGGGCGCGATCGTCGCCCGCCGCTCCCTGGGGGAACCCGTGCTGCGCCGGATCACCGACACGATCCGTGCTTCCCTCAGCGCGGCACGGGAAAATCCCGACGCGTCCCGCGCCCACGTCCTCCGGCACGCCCAGGAGATGGAACCGGACGTCGTCGACCAGCACATCGGCCTGTACGTCAACGAGTTCACCGCCGCGCTCGGCCAGGACGGACTGTACGCCGTGCGCACCCTCCTGGACCGCTCGGCCGAGCTCGGCCTCCTGCCGCGCGTCGCCGAGAACGCACTGGACACGACCCTCCGTCTGTGAGCGCAGGGTCATGGTCCCGAAGCCCGGCCGGTCTCGGGCCTGCGCGGCAACGCTAGAAGTTCTCTTAGAGCCGCCCGGACCACAGCCCGAAACGGGCGCAACCCTCCCCATAATCGGCCCGAAGGACAGGCCCGGCACCGGGAGCGCCTCGGGCCCGTCCCGCGAGGGCATCGGACGGCACGCCGGCCCTCACCAGGCCCCGGCGCCCGCGAGGCGCCGGGGCCGACCCGATGCCCGTGCCCCACCGCGAGCCTGCGTGCCCGCCGCCGAAGGGAGACCGATCCGTGAGCGAGGACAGGCTGCGCGAGTTCCTGACCCGAGTCTCCAGCGACCTCCAGCGCACCCGCGCCCGGCTGCGCCAGGTCGAGGGCAGGGCAACGGAACCGATCGCCGTCGTCTCCATGAGCTGCCGCTACCCCGGTGGGGTGCGCACGCCGGAAGACCTCTGGCGCCTCGTCGACACGGGCACTGACGGCATCTCCGCCTTCCCGGACAACCGCGGCTGGGACCTCGGCGCACTGTACGACCCCGATCCCGCCAACCCCGGCACCTGCTACACCCGGGAAGGCGGCTTCCTCCACGACGCCGCCGACTTCGATCCCGCCTTCTTCGGCATGTCCCCGCGCGAGGCCCTCGCCACCGACCCGCAGCAGCGGATGCTGCTCGAGATCGTCTGGGAATCCCTCGAACGGGCCGGCCTGCGCCCGGCCGACCTGCGCGGAAGCGCCACCGGAGTGTTCGCCGGAGTCATGTACAACGACTACGCCACCCGGTTCCCCGAGCCGCCCCCCGGCGTCGAGGGCCACCTCGGCAACGGCAGTGCCGCGAGCATCGCCTCGGGGCGCGTCTCCTACACCTTCGGTTTCGAGGGGCCCGCCGTCACGGTGGACACCGCGTGCTCCTCCTCCCTCGTCGCCCTCCACCTCGCGGTGCAGTCACTGCGACAGGGCGAGTGCGACCTCGCCCTCGCGGGCGGTGTCGCGTTCATGTCGACTCCGGTCACCTTCCTGGAGTTCAGCCGACAGCGCGGACTCGCACCGGACGGCCGCTGCAAGTCCTTCGCCGACGCCACCGACGGCACCGGCTGGAGCGAGGGCGCGGGCGTCCTCCTGCTCGAGCGTCTCTCCGACGCGCGTCGCAACGGCCACGAGGTGCTCGCCGTCGTCCGCGGTTCCGCCGTCAACCAGGACGGCGCGAGCAGCGGACTCACCGCTCCCAACGGACCGTCCCAACAACGCGTCATCCGCCAGGCGTTGACCTCCGCCGGGCTTTCGCCGCTGGACGTCGACGCCGTCGAGGCGCACGGCACCGGAACCACCCTCGGCGACCCCATCGAGGCGCAGGCACTCCTGGCAGCCTACGGACAGGACCGCGCCGAGGACCGTCCGCTCTGGCTCGGCTCCCTGAAGTCCAACATCGGTCACACCCAGGCCGCCGCCGGCGTCGGCGGTGTCATCAAGATGGTCATGGCGCTGCGCCATGCCCGCCTGCCCCGCACTCTGCACGTCGACGCGCCCACGACCAAGGTCGACTGGACCGAGGGCCACGTGCGTCTCCTCACCGAGCCCGTCGTGTGGCCGCCCGGCGACCGGCCGCGGCGGGCCGGAGTGTCCGCATTCGGGGTCTCCGGCACCAACGCCCACGTCATCCTGGAGGAGACCCCGCCGAACGAGACCGAGGCCACGGAACCGGAAGACGGCGACACGACACCCGAACCCACGGCTCCGCCGGTCATCCCCTGGGTTCTCTCCGCCCGGACCGCCGACGCCCTGAGAGCTCAGGCCGCCGCCCTGCTCGACCACCTCGACACGCACCCGGGGACCGACGACCTGGCCGTCGCCCACACGCTGACGCTTCGACGCTCCCTCTTCGAACAACGCGCCGTCGTCCTCGGCACCGATCGCGAGACCCTCACCGCGGGCCTCGACGTCCTCGCCGCCGGCGGCACCTCACCCGACGTCATCACCGCGACCGCCCGCCGCGGTGGTCGGACGGCGTTCTTGTTCGCTGGTCAGGGTGCGCAGCGGGTGGGGATGGGTCGTGGGTTGTATGAGGCGTTCCCGGTGTTCGCGGAGGCTTTCGATGCGGTGTGTGCGCAGGTGGGGGGTGGGTTGCGGGATGTGATCTTCGGTGAGGACGCAGCTCTGCTGGAGCGTACGGAGTGGGCGCAGCCTGCGTTGTTCGCGGTCGAGGTGGCGTTGTTCCGTCTGGTGGAGTCGTTCGGGGTGCGCCCGGATTTCCTGATGGGTCATTCGGTCGGTGAGATCGCGGCTGCGCATGTGGCGGGTGTGTTCTCGCTGGAGGATGCGTGTGCGTTGGTGGTGGCGCGGGGTCGGCTGATGCAGGCGTTGCCGTCGGGTGGGGTGATGRTCGCKSTSSAGGCGGCCGAGGRCGAGGTGCTGCCGCTGYTGGAGGGYCGTGGGGCGGAGGTGTCGGTCGCTGCGGTGAACGGTCCGCGTGCGGTGGTGATCGCGGGCGTCGAGGCGGCCGTCACGGAGATCGCCGGTCAGCTCAAGGCGCGGGGACGTCGGACGTCTCGTCTGCGGGTCTCGCACGCCTTCCACTCACCCTTGATGGAGCCGATGCTGGAGGCTTTCCGTGAGGTCGCGGAGGGCATCTCCTATGGCTCTGCGTCGGTTGCGTTGGTGTCGAATGTGTCGGGGCGGNCTGCGGTGAACGGTCCGCGTGCGGTGGTGATCGCGGGCGTCGAGGCGGCCGTCACGGAGATCGCCGGTCAGCTCAAGGCGCGGGGACGTCGGACGTCTCGTCTGCGGGTCTCGCACGCCTTCCACTCACCCTTGATGGAGCCGATGCTGGAGGCTTTCCGTGAGGTCGCGGAGGGCATCTCCTATGGCTCTGCGTCGGTTGCGTTGGTGTCGAATGTGTCGGGGCGGCTCGCTGGGGAGGGCGAGTTGGCGTCGGCGGAGTATTGGGTGCGGCATGTGCGGGAGGCGGTGCGGTTCGCCGACGGGATCGCTGTGCTGGCCGGCGAGGGTGTGACGCGGTTCCTGGAGATCGGCCCCGACGGCACCCTCACCGCACTCGCCCGTGCCGTTGCCGAAGAAGGCGGCGACGAAGCCCTTTTCGTCGCGACACTCCGTAAGGCCCGGGACGAGTCCCGGGCCACGGTGGCGGCGATGGCGGCCCTGCACGCCTCCGGCAGGCCCGTGGACTGGACGGCGCTCCTGAACGACACGTACGAGTCGGTTCAGTTGCCCACCTACCCCTTCCAGCGGACACGCTACTGGCTCGATCCCGTCGCGAACCACGCCGGACGTCGGGGTGAACACCCGTTGCTCTCGGACGGAATCGGCCTCGCCGACTCCACCACCGTGGTGGCCACGGGACGTCTCTCCCCGCGCACGCAGCCCTGGCTCGGCGAGCTCGCCACCGGCGGCGGCTCACTCGTGGCCGCCTCCGTCCTGACCGACCTGGCTCTTCACGCCGGACGCGGCGTCGGCGCCCATCACCTTGCCGAACTGCACGTCGACGCCTCCCTGCCGCTCTCCGCGACCGGCGAGACCGAGGTGCAGACGGTTACGGAGGCAGTCCAGGGCGAGCGGCGTTGGACCTTCGCTCTGTACGCACGACCGTACGACCCCGACGCCGGCCCGTCGGACGAGGACCGGCCCTGGACCCGCCACGCCCACGGAACCCTGCTCGGCGGCCCCGAAGATCCGAAGGGCCCGAGCCCCGACACCTTTGAAGCCACTGCGGCCTGGCCCCCGCCGGGCGCGGTGCCCGTCCACCTGGACGAGGTGTATACGGACCTCGACCTGCCTCGCTCGCAGGCCCTGACAGCAGTCTGGCGTCTGGGAGACGAGGTCTTCGCGGAGGCCTCTCTGCCGGAGACGGCGGAAGCCGAGGCGGCCAGGTTCGCCGTCCACCCCGCCCTCCTGGACTCCGCCCTGCTCGTCCTGACGGCAGCCGGACAACCGGTGCCGCACCTCGTGGCCTGGTCCGGCGTCACCCTCCACGCGCGTGCGGCGGCGAGCATACGGGTGCACGTCGTTCCGCGCTCGACGACGGAAAGCGAGCTCCGGCTGCTGGACGTCACGGGGGCCCCCGTCCTGACCGCCGCGACCGCAACTGTCCTGCCCTTCGACCCCGACGAACGTCCCGACGCCGTCCGGCACCGCGGCAGCGACCTCTACACCGTCACGTGGACCGCGGCCGAGGCCGCCACGGAACGGGACGACGTCGGGGCCGTGGCCCGGAAAAGCCCGGACGAGCTCCTGACCGCCCTGTCGGACGCCTCGGACGACACCCCCTTCGCCGACCTCGTCGCCCTCCCGTGGCACACCGCGGACGCCGGCAGCGACGCCGGGCTCGTACCCGACGTGCACACAGCCGCGGAACAAGCGTTGCGCTTGCTCCAGCACTGGCTCACTGAGGCGCGCGCCGACCGCTCACGTCTGCTGCTGCTCACTCGCGGTGCGGTCGCCGCGCGTCCCGGCGAGACCGTGACCGACCTGCCCGCAGCCGCGGTGCGAGGACTGTTCAGGTCGGCCGCGTCGGAGAACCCCGGGCGGATCCTGCTCCTCGACACCGACGCAACTCCCACCGACGCCCAGCTCAAGGACGCGGCCAGGCGAGAAGAAGGCGAACTCGCGCTGCGCGAAGCGCAGTTGCTCGCTCCTGTGCTCACACGGATCGCGGCCCCCGCCCAGGGACCGGCGGCACCGGCCTTCCCCGCGGACCGGACGGTGCTCGTCACCGGTGGCACCGGCACGGTGGGATCCGCCACCGTCCGCCACCTCGTGCACCGCCACGGTGTGCGTCACCTGCTCCTCGTCACCCGGCGGGGCCCCCAGACCCCGGGCGCTTCCGGACTGATCGCCGAACTCGCCGCCGTCGACGCCCGAGTCACCGTCGTGAGCTGCGACGCGGCCGACCGCGACGCTCTCGCCGACGTCATCCGGGACATCTCGCCCGCACACCCGCTCGGCGCCGTGGTGCACATCGCCGGAACGCTCGACGACCGCGTCGTCACCTCCCTCACCCCGGAGCGGCTCACCTCGGTGCTGCGGCCCAAGGTCGACGCGGCGGTCCATCTCCACGAGCTGACAAGACACCTCGACCTGTCGGCGTTCGTGCTGTTCTCTTCGGCCGCCGCCACGTTCGCCGGTCCTGGTCAGGGCAACTACGTCGCCGCGAACTCCTTCCTCGACGCCCTCGCCGTCAGTCTGCGCGCCGACGGACGTCCCGCGATGTCCGTCGCCTGGGGCCTGTGGGAAGCCGACAGCGCCATGACCAGCGGTCTCACCGATGCCGCGCAGAGCCGTGCAGCCCGCAACGGCATCGGCGCGCTGCCCACCGAAGACGCCCTCGCCCTCTTCGACCGCGCCCTGACCCGCACCGACGTCACCCCGATCCCGCTCCGCCTGGACCGTGCCGCACTACGCCGGACCGCCGACAAGCTGCCCCCGTTGCTGCGGGCCCTGGCGGGCCGCCCCGCCCTGCGTGAGGCTGCGTCAGCGGTGCGATCCGCCGCCCCGCAGCTCGACCTCCTCGACCTGTCCGAGTCCCGCCGCCGCGACGCGTTGGCCGCACTCGTGCGGAGCACGCTGGCCGACGTGCTCGGGCACGCCCCCGAAACGCACATCGGCCCGGACACGCCGTTCACGCAGCTGGGACTCGATTCCCTCACTGCGCTGGAGCTGCGGAACTCCCTCAGCCGAGCGACCGGAATACGGCTGCCGGCGACTCTCGTCTTCGACCACCCCACGCCCGAAGCGGTCACCGAACTCCTCCAGACCGAACTGGCGCCGCCCTCCCACACGAACGCCTCCGCGGTCGGCCTCTCCGAGCCCGCCGCGCTCGCCGACGATCCGGTCGCGATCATCGGCATGGGCTGTCGATTCCCGGGAGGCGTCGAGACACCCGAACAGTTCTGGGATCTGCTCCTGCAAGGGGAGGACTCCATAGGCGGCTTCCCCACGGACCGTGGCTGGGACAACCTCACCGCATTCGACGACCTGGGCGGCGCCGGTGGCGACACGCCGGCGTACCCCCGTCGCGGTGGTTTTCTGTCCGATGTCGGTCAGTTCGATGCGGAGTTCTTCGGGGTGTCGCCGCGTGAGGCGTTGGCGATGGATCCGCAGCAGCGGTTGTTGTTGGAGGCGTCGTGGGAGGCGGTGGAGCGGGCGGGGTTGGATCCTCGGTCGTTGCGGGGGAGTCGTACGGGTGTGTTCGTGGGGACGAACGGTCAGGACTATCCGGCGTTGTTGAGTGTGTCGGAGGGTGACTTCGGCGGGTACGTGGGGACGGGTAACGCGGCGAGTGTGGCGTCGGGTCGTTGGCGATGGATCCGCAGCAGCGGTTGTTGTTGGAGGCGTCGTGGGAGGCGGTGGAGCGGGCGGGGTTGGATCCTCGGTCGTTGCGGGGGAGTCGTACGGGTGTGTTCGTGGGGACGAACGGTCAGGACTATCCGGCGTTGTTGAGTGTGTCGGAGGGTGACTTCGGCGGGTACGTGGGGACGGGTAACGCGGCGAGTGTGGCGTCGGGTCGGGTGTCGTATGTGCTGGGTCTGGAGGGTCCGGCGGTCACGGTCGACACGGCGTGCTCCTCCTCTCTCGTCGCCCTGCATCTGGCCGCTCAGTCGCTCCGCTCCGGCGAGTGCTCGAAGGCCCTCGTCGCAGGCGTCACCGTGATGTCCACCCCCGCTGCGTTCGTGGAGTTCGGTCGTCAGGGTGGTTTGGCGGGGGATGGTCGGTGCAGGGCGTTCGGTGAGGGTGCGGATGGTACGGGGTGGGGTGAGGGTGTGGGTGTGTTGTTGGTGGAGCGGTTGTCGGATGCGGTGCGGTTGGGGCATCGGGTGTTGGCGGTGGTGCGGGGTTCGGCGGTGAATCAGGATGGTGCGTCGAACGGGTTGACGGCTCCGAACGGTCCGTCGCAGCAGCGGGTGATTCGGGCGNGGTGGAGCGGTTGTCGGATGCGGTGCGGTTGGGGCATCGGGTGTTGGCGGTGGTGCGGGGTTCGGCGGTGAATCAGGATGGTGCGTCGAACGGGTTGACGGCTCCGAACGGTCCGTCGCAGCAGCGGGTGATTCGGGCGGCGTTGGGGTCGGCGGGTTTGTCTGCGGTGGATGTGGATGTGGTGGAGGCGCACGGTACGGGGACGCGGTTGGGTGATCCGATCGAGGCGCAGGCGTTGTTGGCGACGTATGGGCAGGGTCGCGACGGGGGGCGGCCGTTGTGGTTGGGGTCGGTGAAGTCGAATGTGGGTCATACGCAGGCGGCTGCGGGTGTGGCTGGTGTGATCAAGATGGTGCAGGCGTTGCGTCATGGGGTGTTGCCGGCGACGTTGCATGTGGGTGAGCCGTCGTCGCATGTGGACTGGTCGTCGGGTGCGGTGGAGTTGTTGACGGAGGCGCAGCCGTGGCCCGAGGTCGGTGGGCGGGTGCGGCGTGCGGGGGTGTCCTCGTTCGGTCTGTCGGGCACCAACGCGCACGTGATTCTCGAACAGGCCCCGGCCGAGCCGGTGGACGAGGTTGAGGGCGCGGGCGCGGGTGCGGGTGTGCCGGTGGTTCCTTGGGTGCTGTCCGGGCGCAGCTCCGTCGCCCTGCGCTCACAAGCCACCAGGCTGCATGCCTACGCGCAGACGAGGGCAGACCTCAACCCCGTTGCTGTGGCTGGTGCTCTGATCGCCACGCGCACTCCTTTCGAGAACCGCGCCGTCATCTACGGCCGCGATTACGCGGAACTGCTGACCGGCCTCCACTGCCTCGCCGTCGGAGACCCCGCGGCCAACCTTGTTCAGGGCACAGTGGCGGATCCTGGTCGGACGGCGTTCTTGTTCGCTGGTCAGGGTGCGCAGCGGGTGGGGATGGGTCGTGGGTTGTATGAGGCGTTCCCGGTGTTCGCGGAGGCTTTCGATGCGGTGTGCGCGCAGGTGGGGGGTGGGTTGCGGGATGTGATCTTCGGTGAGGACGCAGCTCTGCTGGAGCGTACGGAGTGGGCGCAGCCTGCGTTGTTCGCGGTCGAGGTGGCGTTGTTCCGTCTGGTGGAGTCGTTCGGGGTGCGTCCGGATTTCCTGATGGGTCATTCGGTCGGTGAGATCGCTGCTGCGCATGTGGCGGGTGTGTTCTCTTTGGAGGATGCGTGTGCGTTGGTGGTGGCGCGGGGTCGGTTGATGCAGGCGTTGCCGTCGGGTGGGGTGATGGTCGCGGTGGAGGCGGCCGAGGACGAGGTGCTGCCGCTGTTGGAGGGTCGTGGGGCGGAGGTGTCGGTCGCTGCGGTGAACGGTCCGCGTGCGGTGGTGATCGCGGGCGTCGAGGCGGCCGTCACGGAGATCGCCGGTCAGCTCAAGGCGCGAGGCCGGCGGACATCGCGTCTGCGGGTGTCGCACGCGTTCCACTCACCGTTGATGGAGCCGATGCTGGAGGCTTTCCGTGAGGTCGCGGAGGGCGTCTCCTATGGCTCTGCGTCGGTTGCGTTGGTGTCGAATGTGTCGGGGCGGCTCGCTGTGGAGGGCGAGTTGGGGTCGGCGGAGTATTGGGTGCGGCATGTGCGTGAGGCGGTGCGGTTCGCCGACGGGATCGGTGTGCTGGCCGGCGAGGGTGTGACGCGGTTCCTGGAGATCGGCCCGGACGGCACCCTCACCGCACTCGCGCAGAACAGCCTCCCCGAAGACACCGGCGACGCACTGTTCGTGTCGATGCTCCGAAAGGACCGGAGCGAGGTGGATACCGTTGTCGCGTGCGTTGCCGCTGGATACACGGCGGGGCTCTTCGTCGACTGGACCGCCGTGATCGGTGAGGTCTCCACGGCCGGCGTCGACCTGCCGACGTACTCCTTCCAGCGCGAGCGGTTCTGGCCGCAGACCAAGCGCAGTGAAGTCGTGCACGACGCGGAACTCTCGCAACCCACCGAACCGGAGGAAGCGCGCCAGCTGGCGCACACGTTGAACATCGGCGAGGACGTCGTCCAGGAGGTCCTCGCGGGACTGTCGGCCCGGCATCGGGATCGCAGGGTTCGGGCCGAGGTGGACGGCTGGCAGTACCGCGTCGACTGGCAGGAGGTCGCGCTCCCGCCCGGTGACGGCCCTTCCGGGCAGTGGCTGGTGCTCCACTCGGCGCGGCACTCGGCTCACCTGGAGACGGTGACCGCTGCTCTGCCCGAGCACCTGCTCCTGCCGCTCGCCGACGAGCCCGACCGTGCGGAGCTGGCCCGCGCCGTCGCCGCCCTTCCGGACCGGCGGATCGCCGGAGCCGTCGTCCTGTGCGACACGCTCGTGCAGGCACTCATCGCCACACAGGCAATGGGGGACGCGAAGGTGGCAGGGCCCACCTGGCTGGTGACCCGAGGAGCGGTCTCCGTGGGCGACCTCGACGACGGTCCACCGCAGGCCGAGCAGGCCGCCGTCTGGGGACTGGGGCGTGTCGCGGCACTGGAGCACCCTGACCGCTGGGGCGGACTCGTCGACCTGCCGGAGGCGCCTGACGCGGACACCGCCGTGCTCCTCGCATCGGTCCTCTCATCCTCCTCGGAGGATCAACTCGCGCTGCGCATGGGCCGGATCCATGCCCGCAGGCTTCGGCCGGCGTCCGCTCGGCGGCCCACCGGAGCGGGGTGGAAACCGGAAGGAAGGATGCTGGTCACCGGCGGAACCGGTGCTCTCGGCGCGCACGTCGCGCGCTGGCTCGTCCGGCGGGGAGCCACCGACCTGCTTCTCACCGGTCGTCAGGGTCCCGAAGCCGACGGAGCCGACCGGCTCGTCGCCGAGCTCCGCGACTCGGGCGCGCAGCGGGTGAGCGTCGAAGCGTGCGACGTGTCCGACCGGGCAGCGGTCGCCGACCTGCTCTCCCGGCACCGGGTCAGCGCCGTCTTCCACGTCGCCGGCGTCCCGGACCACATGCCCTTCGACGACATCGACTCCGCTCATGTGCGTCGGGTGGTGGGGGCGAAGGCGTGGGGTGCGGTGTATTTGGATGAGTTGACGCGTGGTTGGGATCTGTCGGCGTTCGTGGTGTTCTCGTCGATTGCGGGTGTGTGGGGGAGTGGTGGGCAGGGGGCGTATGCGGCGGCGAATGCGTGGGCTGATGCGGTGGTGGAGTCGCGTCGTGGTCGTGGTCTGGTGGGTGTGTCGGTGGGGTGGGGTCCGTGGGCGGGTGGGGGGATGGTGTCGGGTGAGGGTGCGGTNGCGTTCGTGGTGTTCTCGTCGATTGCGGGTGTGTGGGGGAGTGGTGGGCAGGGGGCGTATGCGGCGGCGAATGCGTGGGCTGATGCGGTGGTGGAGTCGCGTCGTGGTCGTGGTCTGGTGGGTGTGTCGGTGGGGTGGGGTCCGTGGGCGGGTGGGGGGATGGTGTCGGGTGAGGGTGCGGTGGAGTTGGGTCGTCGTGGGTTGCGGGTGATGGATCCTGGGCGTGCTCTGGTGGGGTTGGGGTCGGTGGTGGTGGCTGATGTGGAGTGGGACCGTTTCGTTCCGGCGTTCACCAGCCGCCGTCCCAGCCCCCTGCTCACCACCCTCCCGCTCCTCACCGGCCCCGACGTCGTCGAAGAGCACACGACCGAAGACGCACGAGCCGTGCTGACAGCCCGATTGGCGCACCGCCCTGTGAAGGAACGTCTGCGTGCGTTGCGGGAACTGGTCCGCAAGCGGGCCGCGGTGGTGCTCGGTCGATCCGAAGGCTCCGCCCTGGACCTCGACCGGCCCTTCAAAGACGTGGGATTCGACTCCCTCACCGCCGTCGAACTCCGCAATCAGCTCCACACCGAGACCGGGCTGCGGCTGCCGTCGACGCTGGTCTTCGACCATCCGAGCCCCCGCCACCTCGCCGATCACCTGCATGACGAGTTGTTCGGCCGACCGGACCACAGGGATGCGGAGTCGGGAGCGCCGCTGCGGTCAGGACGAGGTGACGAGTCGTCGTTCCGTGCCGCACTCGCCACGATCCCCTTCTCGCGTTGGGAGGAGAGCGGCCTGCTGGCAGCCGTGCTGTCGTTGGCGGACAGCGGTCCGAACGGACGGGCCACCGACGAGGCCGTCCCGTCCGGGCCCACGGCGCACGGCACAGCCCGCCTCACGGGCACATTCGAGCAGTCGCAGAACGACGACGAGTCCGTGCCCGGCGCGATCGACGACATGGACGTCGACGCACTCGTTCAACTGGCCCTGGGCGACTCCACCTCCTGAAGCACCACCCCACCGCCACGTCTTCCCGTCCGCCCGCGAACGGGCCACGAACCAGTGGAGTTTGAGCATGCCCACCTCCGAAGAGCGCGTCGTCGCCGCGCTGCGCGCCTCCCTGACCGAGAACGAGCGACTGCGTCAGCGCAACGACGAACTCAGCCGGGCAGCCGGCGAACCCATCGCCATCGTCGGCATGGCGTGCCGCTATCCCGGTGACGTCACCACCCCGGAACAGCTGTGGGAGCTGGTCGCGGCGGGCGTCGACGCCGTGACTCCGTTTCCCGCGGACCGTGGCTGGGAGCTGACCGCCGGCGCCTCCTCGGCGGCCCAGGGGCAGGGCGGATTCGTCGCCACGGCCACGGAATTCGATGCGGGCTTCTTCGGGGTGTCCCCCCGCGAGGCCCTTGCGATGGACCCCCAGCAGCGTCTCGTTCTGGAGGCGTCCTGGGAGGCGCTGGAGCGCGCAGGCCTCAAGCCCGCCTCCGTGCGCGGCAGTCGTACCGGCGTCTTCGTCGGATGCAGCAACCAGAACTACGGGGCCGTATCGGGAGACGACCTGCCGGAGGGCGTCGAGGGCCACTTGCTCACCGGCAACGCCGCGAGCGTCGTTTCGGGTCGGGTGTCGTATGTGCTGGGTCTGGAGGGTCCGGCGGTGACGGTCGACACGGCGTGCTCCTCGTCGTTGGTCGCTCTGCACTTGGCGGCGCAGTCACTGCGGTCGGGGGAGTGCGACCTGGCCCTGGCAGGCGGCGTCACCGTGATGTCCACCCCCGATGTCTTCGTGGAGTTCGGTCGGCAGGGTGGTTTGGCGGGGGATGGTCGGTGCAGGGCGTTCGGTGAGGGTGCGGATGGTACGGGGTGGGGTGAGGGTGTGGGTGTGTTGTTGGTGGAGCGGTTGTCGGATGCGGTGCGGTTGGGGCATCGGGTGTTGGCGGTGGTGCGGGGTTCGGCGGTGAATCAGGATGGTGCGTCGAACGGGTTGACGGCTCCGAACGGTCCGTCGCAGCAGCGGGTGATTCGGGCTGCGTTGGGGTCGGCGGGTCTGTCGGCGGTGGATGTGGATGTGGTGGAGGCGCACGGTACGGGGACGCGGTTGGGTGATCCGATCGAGGCGCAGGCGTTGTTGGCGACGTACGGGCAGGGTCGCGACGGGGGGCGGCCGTTGTGGTTGGGGTCGGTGAAGTCGAATGTGGGTCATACGCAGGCGGCTGCGGGTGTGGCTGGTGTGATCAAGATGGTGCAGGCGTTGCGGCATGGGGTGTTGCCGGCGACGTTGCATGTGGATGAGCCGTCGTCGCATGTGGACTGGTCGGCGGGAGAGGTGCGGCTGCTGACGGAGGCGCAGCCGTGGCCCCGCACCGGTCGCCCCAGGGCGGCCGGCGTCTCCGCCTTCGGGGTCAGCGGCACCAACGCCCATGTCATCCTCGAACAGGCCCCGACGGTGGACCCCGAGGTCGACTCCGCCCTTGCCACCTCGCAACCCGCACCGGCTGTCTGGCCGCTATCAGGCCGGACCGAGGAGGCCCTGCGTTCCCAAGCGCGCTCTCTCGCGACGTTCGCCGACAGGCGATCCGACATCGCACCCGGCCGTGCCGGCCTGAGCCTGGCGACGACGCGGACGCACTTCGAGCATCGGGCCGTGGTCGTCACCGAGGACGGCACCGGGCTCGTCGAGGCTCTCAACGCCCTGGCACGCGGCACTGTTTCGGCGGACGCCATCGTCGGCCAGGACCACGGTGACGCACGACAGGCGTTCTTGTTCTCGGGTCAGGGTGCGCAGCGGGTGGGGATGGGTCGTGGGTTGTATGAGGCGTTCCCGGTGTTCGCGGAGGCTTTCGATGCGGTGTGTGCGCAGGTGGGGGGTGGGTTGCGGGATGTGATCTTCGGTGAGGACGCGGCTCTGCTGGAGCGTACGGAGTGGGCGCAGCCTGCGTTGTTCGCGGTCGAGGTGGCGTTGTTCCGTCTGGTGGAGTCGTTCGGGGTGCGTCCGGATTTCCTGATGGGTCATTCGGTCGGTGAGATCGCGGCTGCGCATGTGGCGGGTGTGTTCTCGCTGGAGGATGCGTGTGCGTTGGTGGTGGCGCGGGGTCGGTTGATGCAGGNCTGCGGTGAACGGTCCGCGTGCGGTGGTGATCGCGGGCGTCGAGGCGGCCGTCACGGAGATCGCCGGTCAGCTCAAGGCGCGGGGACGTCGGACGTCTCGTCTGCGGGTCTCGCACGCCTTCCACTCACCCTTGATGGAGCCGATGCTGGAGGCTTTCCGTGAGGTCGCGGAGGGCATCTCCTATGGCTCTGCGTCGGTTGCGTTGGTGTCGAATGTGTCGGGGCGGCTCGCTGGGGAGGGCGAGTTGGGGTCGGCGGAGTATTGGGTGCGGCATGTGCGTGAGGCGGTGCGGTTCGCCGACGGGATCGGTGTGCTGGCCGGCGAGGGTGTGACGCGGTTCCTGGAGATCGGCCCGGACGGCACCCTCACCGCACTCGCGCAGACCAGCCTCCCCGAAGACACCGGCGACGCACTGTTCGTGTCGATGCTGCGCAAGGACGGTTCCGAGCACGTGGCGGCCCTGCGGGCGATGGCGAAGTTCCACGTCGACGGCGCGGACATCGACTGGCCGGCCGTGTTGGGTGGCGGCACGGGAGGCGAACCCGTCGACCTGCCGACGTACCCGTTCCAGCGGCAGCGCTATTGGCTCACCCCGAGCCAACCGCCGCCCGGCGGCCCGTCGGGTCCGACGCGAGCTTCCGTTGTGGTCGACGCGGAGTTCTGGGCTTCCGTGGCGAGCGAGGACGTGCCGACCCTCGCGGCAGGCCTCGACCTCGCGCCCGACGCGCTCGCTCCGGTCGTCCCCGCCCTCGCGAAGTGGTACCACCGACGGCAGGAGCAGGCCGCGATCGACGCCCTGCGGTACGAGGTGTCCTGGCGGCCGCTGACCCGCGACGACGAGACCCGGCCGGGGGCGCTAGCGTCCGGCACCGGGAACTGGACGGTCCTGGTCCCGTCCGACGCCGACGGCGACTCTCGGGAGATGATGAACAGCCTCGTCTCCGGACTCCGGAGGGAGGGGCTCACCCCGCACGTCGTCGAAGTGGACGCGGCCGACCCCAGAGCCTGCGCCGAGGCCCTCAGCCTTCCCGCAGACCGGACCGGCACGTCCGACGCCCCCCGAAGCCCCGACGGCGTCCTCTCGCTCCTCGCCTTCGCCACGTCCGTAGGACCGGCCGTGGGGGCGCTGAACGCGCTGCGCGCGCTGGCCGACTCGCGCAGTCCGGGCGTACGGCTCTGGGCCCTCACCCAGGGCGCCGTCGCAGTCGGCGGGACCGAACGCGTTACTCGTGTCCCGCACAACGCCGTATGGGGGCTGGGACGCGTCGCGGCGCTCGAGCACCCGGATGTCTGGGGCGGATCGATCGACCTGCCCGAGCGCGTCGACGACCGGGCGTGCAGCCGTCTCACGCGCGCGCTGACGCGTTTGAAGGGCGGCGAGGACCAGATCGCCGTCCGCTCGCACGGTGTCTTCGGCCGTCGGCTCGAGCAGTCCGCGCCGTTGCCACAGCCCGCCGTCCCCTGGAAGCCGAACGGAACGGTGCTGATCACGGGGGGCACCGGAGCCCTGGGGGCACACGTGGCCCGCTGGGCCGTGGCGCGCGGGGCCCGCGATCTCGTCCTGGTGAGCCGTAGCGGCGAAACCGCGCCCGGCGCCGCCGAGTTGCGCGCCGAGCTGGAGCAGGCGGGTGCGCGGGTGACCCTGCGCGGCCTGGACGTCTCCGTGCGCGCGGACCTCGCCGCTCTTCTCGCCGAGCACTCCTTCGATGCCGTCTTCCACACGGCCGGGGTGCTGGACGACGCCACGCTGCTGTCGACCGACGCCGAACGCGTCGATCGGATCATGCGTCCCAAGACGTCGGCCGCGCACCTGCTCGACCAGCTGACCCGCGACCGGGTTCTCTCCGCGTTCGTCCTCTTCTCCTCACTGGCAGGAACACTGGGAAGCCCGGGCCAGGGCGCCTACGCAGCAGCCAACGCGGTCCTTGACGCTCTCGCCGAGCGTCGGCGTGCCGACGGCCTGCCGGCCACATCCATCGCCTGGGGGCCGTGGGCGGGAGACGGGATGGCCGTCGCGTCCGGCGACCGGCGTCGCGGTCAAGGCGCCGTGACCGCACTCGCACCTCAGCTCGCGCTGTCCGCCCTCGGGGCGGTACTGGACGCGGGCATCGCCACGCAGCTCGTCGTGGACGCAGACTGGAAGCGCTTCGTCCCCGCGTTCACCACCACCCGCCCCAGCGCCTTCCTCTCCCGCCTCGCAGTTCCCGTCGCCACTTCCGGACCGGGCGGCGCCGCGAGATCCGGCGAGGCCGACGGCAGCCTGCGGTCGCGGGCGGCCGGGCTGTCGCGTGAGACTGGGCTGCGCCTCGTACTCGAGGAGGTGCGGAAGCTGGCGGCCGCCATGCTCGGATACGAGGGCGCCGAACAGGTCGGTGCGGAGCGGGCCTTCCGCGATCTGGGCGTGGACTCGTTGATCGCGGTGGAGCTGCGCAACGTCCTGGCCTCCGTGTCGGGGGTGGCTCTCCCGGCGACGGCGGTCTTCGACCATCCGACCCCGCAGGCGCTGGCCGCGTTCGTCCACGCCGAGCTGTTCGGGGACGGGGACGGGACGGTAGCGGCCGCCACGCCGTACGGGAGCGCTTCGATCGCGGTGGACGAGCCGATGGCGATCGTGGGCATGGCCTGTCGTTTCCCCGGTGGCGTCGAGACCCCGGAGCAGTTCTGGGAGCTGCTCGCGGACGGCCGCGAGGGCATCGGGGACTTCCCCACCGACCGCGGTTGGGCTGCGCTGGAACCCGTGTACGACCGGTACGCCAACGGCGACGGCAAGGCCGGCGAGTACCCGCGTCGCGGTGGTTTTCTGTCGGGTGTGGGTGGTTTCGATGCGGAGTTCTTCGGGGTGTCGCCGCGTGAGGCGTTGGCGATGGATCCGCAGCAGCGGTTGTTGTTGGAGGCGTCGTGGGAGGCGGTGGAGCGGGCGGGGTTGGATCCTCGGTCGTTGCGGGGGAGTCGTACGGGTGTGTTCGTGGGGACGAACGGTCAGGACTATCCGGCGTTGTTGAGTGTGTCGGAGGGTGACTTCGGCGGGTACGTGGGGACGGGTAACGCGGCGAGTGTGGCGTCGGGTNGTTGGCGATGGATCCGCAGCAGCGGTTGTTGTTGGAGGCGTCGTGGGAGGCGGTGGAGCGGGCGGGGTTGGATCCTCGGTCGTTGCGGGGGAGTCGTACGGGTGTGTTCGTGGGGACGAACGGTCAGGACTATCCGGCGTTGTTGAGTGTGTCGGAGGGTGACTTCGGCGGGTACGTGGGGACGGGTAACGCGGCGAGTGTGGCGTCGGGTCGGGTGTCGTATGTGCTGGGTCTGGAGGGTCCGGCGGTGACGGTCGACACGGCGTGTTCGTCGTCGTTGGTGGCTCTGCACTTGGCGGGGCAGGCGTTGCGGTCGGGGGAGTGTGATCTGGCGCTGGCGGGTGGTGTGACGGTGATGTCGACGCCGGGCGCGTTTGTGGAGTTCGGTCGTCAGGGTGGTTTGGCGGGGGATGGTCGGTGCAGGGCGTTCGGTGAGGGTGCGGATGGTACGGGGTGGGGTGAGGGTGTGGGTGTGTTGTTGGTGGAGCGGTTGTCGGATGCGGTGCGGTTGGGGCATCGGGTGTTGGCGGTGGTGCGGGGTTCGGCGGTGAATCAGGATGGTGCGTCGAACGGGTTGACGGCTCCGAACGGTCCGTCGCAGCAGCGGGTGATCCGGGCTGCGTTGGGGTCGGCGGGTCTGTCTGCGGTGGATGTGGATGTGGTGGAGGCGCACGGGACCGGGACGCGGTTGGGTGATCCGATCGAGGCGCAGGCGTTGTTGGCGACGTACGGTCAGGGTCGCGACGGGGGGCGGCCGTTGTGGTTGGGGTCGGTGAAGTCGAATGTGGGTCATACGCAGGCGGCTGCGGGTGTGGCTGGTGTGATCAAGATGGTGCAGGCGTTGCGTCACGGTGTGCTGCCGGCGACGTTGCATGTGGGTGAGCCGTCCTCGCATGTGGACTGGTCGGCGGGAGAGGTGCGGCTGCTGACGGAGGCGCAGCCGTGGCCCGAGGTCGGTGGGCGGGTGCGGCGTGCGGGGGTGTCCTCGTTCGGTCTGTCCGGTACCAACGCGCACGTGATTCTCGAACAGGCCCCGGCCGAGCCGGTAACGCCGAAAGACCGGGCGGCGGACGACGGAGCGGTACTGCCCTGGCTCGTCAGTGGTCACAGCGAAGAGGCTCTGCACGCCCAGGCCGCCCGGTTGCTCACCATGCTCGAAGAGCGGGACGACTCGTCGTCCGCCGACCTGACCCGCGCGCTGGCCACGAGCCGTACCTCCTTCGAGCACCGAGCCGTCGTGCTCGCAGCCACCCGTCAGGAGCTGTCCGAAGAACTGCGTGGCCTCCAGCTGGGCGCGCCCGGACTGCGCACCGTCGTAGGCGAAGGACTCCGGGGTGGTCGGACGGCGTTCTTGTTCTCGGGTCAGGGTGCGCAGCGGGTGGGGATGGGGCGTGGGTTGTATGAGGCGTTCCCGGTGTTCGCGGAGGCGTTCGATGCGGTGTGCGTTGAGGTGGGGGGTGGGTTGCGGGATGTGATCTTCGGTGAGGACGCGGCTCTGCTGGAGCGTACGGAGTGGGCGCAGCCTGCGTTGTTCGCGGTCGAGGTGGCGTTGTTCCGTCTGGTGGAGTCGTTCGGGGTGCGTCCGGATTTCCTGATGGGTCATTCGGTCGGTGAGATCGCGGCTGCGCATGTGGCGGGTGTGTTCTCGCTGGAGGATGCGTGTGCGTTGGTGGTGGCGCGGGGTCGGTTGATGCAGGCGTGATCTTCGGTGAGGACGCGGCTCTGCTGGAGCGTACGGAGTGGGCGCAGCCTGCGTTGTTCGCGGTCGAGGTGGCGTTGTTCCGTCTGGTGGAGTCGTTCGGGGTGCGTCCGGATTTCCTGATGGGTCATTCGGTCGGTGAGATCGCGGCTGCGCATGTGGCGGGTGTGTTCTCGCTGGAGGATGCGTGTGCGTTGGTGGTGGCGCGGGGTCGGTTGATGCAGGCGTTGCCGTCGGGTGGGGTGATGGTCGCGGTGGAGGCGGCCGAGGACGAGGTGCTGCCGCTGCTGGAGGGTCGTGGGGCGGAGGTGTCGGTCGCTGCGGTGAACGGTCCGCGTGCGGTGGTGATCGCGGGCGTCGAGGCGGCCGTCACCGAGGTCGTTGAGGAGTTGAAGGCGCGAGGCCGGCGGACGTCTCGTCTGCGGGTGTCGCACGCGTTCCATTCACCGTTGATGGAGCCGATGCTGGAGGCTTTCCGTGAGGTCGCGGAGGGCGTCTCCTATGGCTCTGCGTCGGTTCCGTTGGTGTCGAATGTGTCGGGGCGGCTCGCTGTGGAGGGCGAGTTGGGGTCGGCGGAGTATTGGGTGCGGCATGTGCGTGAGGCGGTGCGGTTCGCCGACGGGATCGGTGTGCTGGCCGGCGAGGGTGTGACGCGGTTCCTGGAGATCGGCCCCGACGGCACCCTCACGGCACTCGCGCAGACCAGCCTCCCCGAAGACACCGGAGACGCACTGTTCGTGTCGATGCTGGGCAAGGACGGTTCCGAGCACGTGGCGGCCCTGCGGGCGATGGCGAAGTTCCACGTCGACGGCGCGGACATCGACTGGCCGGCCGTGTTGGGTGGCGGCACGGGCGACGGACCCGTCGACCTGCCCACCTATGCCTTCCGGCACACCAATTTCTGGCCCACGGTCACCGCAGGCACGGTGGCGTCGGCGAATCCCTCGGTCTCCGACGGCGACGCGTCCTTCTGGTCGATGGTGGAGGAGGGTAATCACGGGCTGGCGGCGACCCTCGGGGTGTCCGAGGACGCGCTGGAGGCCGTGCTGCCCGCTCTGACGGAACTGCGTCGAGAGCAGGTGACGCGCGCCGAGGTGGACGGCTGGCGGTACAGCGTCGGATGGGAACCGGTGCCGCTGCCGGCCTCGACGCCCTTGGACGGGCGCTGGCTGCTGCTACAGGGACCTGACGCCCTTCCCTTCGAGGGGCTCGATCGGTTCATCCCCGGTCTGGAGCGGCTCACCTGCGAGGCGCGGGACAGGAAATCGCTCACGGATCTTCTGCAGTCGGCCGTCGACGGGACCACGCCGGCCGGGGTGCTCTCCTGCCTCTCCCTTCCGGGTCTCGGCGACGACGGTGTCGTCTCCGGTCCGGACGCTGGCGTGGTGCGCACCATGACCCTCGTTCAGGCTCTCGGTGACGCAGGCGTCGCAGCGCCCTTGTGGGTCGTCACCCGGGCGGGGTTCGGTCCCGGCAGCGCCCCCGACGATCCGGCGCAGGCCGCGATATGGGGGTTCGGCCGAGTGGCCGCTCTGGAACACCCCGACCGTTGGGGCGGACTCGTCGATCTGACGACGACGCCCGACGACGGGGACCTCGCCGGTCTCGCCTCGGTGCTGGCGCATCGCAGCGAAGACCAAGCAGTGGTGAGCGGGGGGCAGGTCTTCGGCCGTCGGCTGCGTCCGGCACCGCTGTGCGGAACGGACCCGGTCTCTTCGCAGAGCCACGACCGTCCGGCTCCGCGGCGCCTGCTCGTCACCGGGGGGACGGGTGTGCTCGGGGTGCGCGTCGCCGAGTGGTTCGTCGCACGCGGGACGGAGGAACTCGTACTGACCAGCCGGAGCGGTCCGGACGCTCCCGGCCTGGCGGACACCGACCTTCGGCTGCGGGCGGCCGGAGCGAAACGCGTCGACGTCGTCGCGTGCGACGTCGCCGACCGCTCCCAGGTCGCTGCCCTTCTCGAAGCCCACCGGATCGACGGCATCGCCCATGTGGCCGGTGTCCTGGACATGGAGGAGATCGACGCGATGACGCCCGCTCATGTGCGTCCGGTGGTGGGGGCGAAGGCGTGGGGTGCGGTGTATTTGGATGAGTTGACGCGTGGTTGGGATCTGTCGGCGTTCGTGGTGTTCTCGTCGATTGCGGGTGTGTGGGGGAGTGGTGGGCAGGGGGCGTATGCGGCGGCGAATGCGTGGGCTGATGCGGTGGTGGAGTCGCGTCGTGGTCGTGGTCTGGTGGGTGTGTCGGTGGGGTGGGGTCCGTGGGCGGGTGGGGGGATGGTGTCGGGTGAGGGTGCGGTNGCGTTCGTGGTGTTCTCGTCGATTGCGGGTGTGTGGGGGAGTGGTGGGCAGGGGGCGTATGCGGCGGCGAATGCGTGGGCTGATGCGGTGGTGGAGTCGCGTCGTGGTCGTGGTCTGGTGGGTGTGTCGGTGGGGTGGGGTCCGTGGGCGGGTGGGGGGATGGTGTCGGGTGAGGGTGCGGTGGAGTTGGGTCGTCGTGGGTTGCGGGTGATGGATCCTGGGCGTGCTCTGGTGGGGTTGGGGTCGGTGCTGGAGGGGGGTGGGGGTTCGGTGGTGGTGGCTGATGTGGAGTGGGACCGTTTCGTTCCGGCGTTCACCAGCCGCCGTCCCAGCCCCCTGCTCACCACCCTCCCCCAGGCAGCCGAGATCCTGACGGCGCTCGGGGCGCCGTCCGAACCCTTCCCTGCCGGCGCCACGCTGACGGCCTTGGCCGAGCGCGTCGCCGCCCTGCCGCCCCAGGGACGCGCCGATGTCCTCCTCGATCACGTACGGCGGGCTGCGGGCAAGGCCCTTGGTCACGACGACACGACGGTGATGTCCGCGGATCGGGCTTTCCGTGACATGGGGTTCGACTCGCTGACCGCCGTGGAACTGCGGAACGCCCTGATCAAGGACACCGGCCTGGCGCTGCCCACGACCCTGGTGTTCGACCATCCCACCCCGGCTGCACTCGCACGGCACCTCGACGCCGAACTGTCCGGGGAGAACGGGACGATGGCGACCATGCTCGCGGACCTGGAAGCCGATATCGCCCGCATCATGAAGGCGGATCCCGATCAGGACGCCCGCTCGTTGCTCGGCGCACGGCTCCGGACCCTGTTGGGCGAGATCGAACTCGTCGGAGACGGCGGCCCTGACGTGCACGGCCCGTCGCTCGGCGACAGGCTGGACGGGGCCAGCGACGAGGAACTGTTCGACCTCATCAGCCGCGAGCTGGAGCAGTAGCCGCCGGTATCGGTCGCCGGAGGGCGGTCCGCCTCGTCCTCCGGCGACAGCCCGGCTCCGTCGACGTGTTGACGCCGGACATGGGTAGGCGGCCGTACCGGTCGGACGGTACGGCCGCTGAGGAGAAGGCCGTGCCCACCAGGCCCCCGCACGAGGCGGGGCGGCCGGTGCAGCAGGCGGAGGAGACGAGCGGTCGGGGACGGAACCTCGTCGAGGGCGGCGCTACTTGATGAATTCCGGCAGGACCCGTGGGGGCCACTGGCCGACGGTCAGCATGCCCATGGAGTGGGCGCGCGCCACGAGAGCAGCCCTGTTCGGCGCCTTGAGCTTCCGCAGCATGAGGCCGACGTGATACTCGACGCCCTGCCGGCTGAGGTAGAGCCGAGCGGCGAGTTGCACGGTCGAGGAGCCGCTGGCGACACCCTCGAGGACCTGTGCGTCGAGCTTGCTGAGGAGCCGTTCGCGGGGGTTGAGCACTCCTTCCTCAGCGCCTGAGGAAGGCGCCTCCTTGTCCGGTCTCACCTGTACGACGATGCCGGCCATGAGCCCCGTGGTGTTCTGAACGGCGATGCCTGTCAGCTCGCCGGAGAACGCCCGCCCCTCGTCGCCCAGACCGACCACGCGCTCGGCGAAGCGGTTGCAGCGCCCTTGGGAGAGCCGGTTGAAGTGCCGGTCGAGCACGGAGGGGGAACTGGGGTGCAGCAGTTCATACAGACTTCGTCCGCAGATGGCGGCGGAGGTACTGCCGAACTGGCGGGAGAAATCCGGCTCCGCTGCCACGATGTGCATGCCGGTGTCGATGTGCGCCGTGTAGAGGCGGCGGCTGGTCTCCGTGCGTGGGCGGTGATCGGGTTGGGCCCTGTGCGTGGTCGAAGAAGTGTGCGGGGCTGCCGCCCAGTCTCTGTCGGCCCAGGGGCCTGCTGTTCGCGTGGTCACTGCGACGCACCGTCTTTCTGCACTGATGTGGGGGACCTACTGCCCGGAGGCAGAGTTTGATCGGACGCGGTGCTGCTTGTGCAGGTAGGAGATCAAGCGGTGACCCTTCCTGCATGCCTCTGATCAACTGTGGTCGAGCCTAGGAATATGACAGGGAGCGGGTCAAGCAAACCTTTGCGTGGCCCTAAAACACTGTGGTTCGGTGGTTCGGTCGCTCGGACGCCCCAAGTCGGCTTCTGCCGACTGTTGAAAGGCAACTCACTTTGTACCGGCGGGGGTTGACTGCTCGCGGCAGCCGAACGTGACGCCGGGCCCGTGATGTGCCGAGCGCTGCGTCGGTTGCTCGTGGGGCGGGTCGATGCGGTGTGCAAAGTTTGCTGTGGGGCGCTCGTTCGGTGCCCGAGTCAGGGCGCCTGCTCGGCGTCCCCCGTCTTGAGTGCATTGGCCAGCTCCGGTCGCCCGGATATACCGAGTTTCCGATAGGCGTTCGTCAGGTGTTTCTCCACCATGCGTGACGACGTGCCCAACTGATTTGCGATCTCTGAATTGCTGAGGCCTGTCGACGCGAGACGCGCAACTCTGACTTCGGAGGGGGTCAGCCGGCTGCCGTGGTTTATGGATTTCCTGGTCCCCTCCGCCAGCTTGGTGCGGATCTTCTTCGCCAGCCAGGGGACGTCGTGCTCGTGGGACAGATCGTGCGCCCGTGCGAGGGCGGTCGATCTTCGGTTCCGCCGCGTGTCAGGATGAGTCGCCAGAGCGTACAAGCCCCGTAACAGCTCGTACTCGTTGTTGCCCTTCTCCAGGACGGTGACGGCCTCCTCGAGCAGCTCGGAGCCCTTTCGCCCGGATGTGACCCGGCCGAGGACGACCAGGGAACGCCCCAGCGGGGTGGCCGACCCCCAGGCACGGGCCCTGCTCACCTCCGACTCTGCGGCGTTCACGGCTTCTTCGTGTTCGCCCAGGCGGTGGTGCATGAGGGCGGCGCACGACAACCACGGCAGTACGGCCGGGTTCTTCCAGCCGATCTGCTCGGTGTGCCGGCCCGCGGTCCGGTAGTGGCCCAGTGCGGTGCGGGGTTCGTCACGGCGTGCCGCGAGTGTGCCTCGTGCCATGTGCAGGAGTGCTGTCAGATGCTGGTTCTCGGCGTGCAGCCGATGCTGGGTGAGCAACTGCTCCGCCAGCTCCGGCTCGTCGGTGTGCATCGCGACGATGGAGAGGACGGCGGCGCAGGCGGTCGGCAGCCCGCCGGTCTCGGGTCCCGCGAGGGCGTCGGCCTGGATGATCTTGTCCCGGGCGTAGGCCCGGTGGCCGTCGGCGAGGGCGACCAGTGCCTGTTCGCAGCGGATGACGGCCTGTTCCACATCACCGCCGCGACGGTGGGCGAGGCGGTTCGCCTCACGCAGCCAGTTGGCCGCACCTGCCGTCTGCTCCGCACCGGCGAGGATGTTCACGGCCAACGGCGCGGTGGTGTGTACGTGCTCCGGCGTGGGCGGCTCCTGCTCCAGCACCTGGGTGCACGACCTGGCCAGCTGCTCCGCGGGAACGGCGTTGGCGACGAACGCGATGTGCATCAGCGACGTGAGCAGTTCCCTTTCGCCCTTGGTGGCCACCCGGGGGGAGGGGCCGAGGTCGCGCAG
This sequence comes from Streptomyces sp. LUP30, assembly GCF_001746365.1. GTDB lineage: Bacteria > Actinomycetota > Actinomycetes > Streptomycetales > Streptomycetaceae > Streptomyces. The sequence goes on along the minus strand of NZ_MJAJ01000081.1, from coordinate 20,902 downwards.
GCGTCGCAGCGCCCGTCGGATGTGTGTGGGATCCTGCGCCGACAGGATGTGCTCGCGTGCCTCCAGGCGCAGTGCCAGCTCGCGCTCCACCCAGTCCTCGGTGACCGACTGACGCAGTTCGTCGGTGATGGCGGCTCTGATGACATTGATGCGCAGGGACGGCGGATCCATCTGGAGGGGACCCAGCCGCAGCATCGCGTCGGCCCGCTCCTGTACGCATTCGAGGAGCGGCGCGGCCTCCACGACGTGCCGCAGCGCCGCGGCCGTGGCGAAGCTGCGCTCGGCGGTGGCGAGGTCGACGAGAAGTCTCGCCCTGTGCTGTCCGGAGAGCGAGGAGTCGAGGAGTGCGCGTCGCAGATAGCGTGCCGAGTCCCGGGGCGAACCACGGCGCAGCGCGCTGTCCGCGGCGGTGCGCAGGATCTGCACTGCTTGCGGGCCGCGCAGGGATATCACCGCCATCAGCTGCTCCGCGGCGAGCTCGGCCGGATGCCCGGTACGGTGCAGCAGTTCCGCCGTCACTCCGCGCATGGCGGTGCGCTCCTCCGCGGGCATGTTCTCTTCCACCAGGTCCCGCAGGATCGTCCCGGAGGTGAGCCGGCACGCGCGCTGGTCCACGAGACCGGCGAGGCGCAGCATGTCGACGGCCTGCGCCCCTCCCCCTTCGTCGAGTTCGGCGAGGCGGGCCACGAAGTGCTCGTCCGCGGCCGCGCCGAGCAGGGTGAGCGCGTAGGCGGACCGCCGCACGTGGTCCGGCTGCGACCGCAGGTAGACGTCGAGCCGTCGGCGCAGGCGCTCGGGCCGCAGGGTCGCGGCGACGGCGGCGTCCTTCGCTGTCGGACGCAGTCTCAGATACTGGGCCTCGTCCAGTACCGCCTGCAACAGCAGGGGGTTACCGCCGGAGCGCACCGCCACGGTTTCCACGAACACCGCGTCCGGCGCGTCGCCGAGGGTCTTCTCCACGAGCAGGCGCACGCTGTTGAGGCCGAGTGCCGACAGTTCCAGGATCTGGTCCGCTGTGTCGTGCCGGGACCGGGGCAGGTCCCCGACGCCATTCGGCTCCGCCGCCCACTCCCCGGGCGCGAGCAGGTCGCGTACGTGCGGCCGTCTGAAGCGTACGTCGCCGGGAAGAACGGAGAACACGAAGAGGACCCGTCGTCGCGCGCGTTGGGCCACCGAAAGGGAGAGGGCCTGTAAGGAGCCGGTGTCCGCCCAGTGCAGGTCGTCCACCATGAGCACCGCGGGCCGGGCTTCCGAAATGGAGTCCAGCAGCGCCGCCAGCCAGCACGGCGCCTGCTGAGGGCTGAGCTCGGACCACCGAGGGGCCGCCGAGAGCGCGCCGGCCGCGGGGGACTCGCCGGATGCGCTCGCGTTGGGGAAGGCGTGCGCCCCTCGGAGCCGGCGGGCCAGATCGTCGGGAACGTCGATCCCGCGCAATGAGTCCACCAACTGCCCCACCACGCCGAGCCGGAACCGCTCCTCGGCGGCGGACGCCTGCGCTCTGAGCAGCACGAAGCCGTGGTCTCGACTGAGGGCGGCAAAGGACTCCAGGAACGTCGACCGGCCCACCCCCAGCGGGCCCCGTACGACGAGCAGCGAGCCCTGTCCGCCCTCCGTGGCGCGCAGGGCCGCGGTGGCCCGTGCAAGGGCGGACTCACGTTCTAACAACACCGTGCTGGTTACTCCCTCGTGCGCGCGGATGCTGCCTTGGGCGGCGGAATCCGGGCGGTCGCTGTGCCGTCCGGGACCGGCGGAGCGGGTGGCGACCGCCGGGCGGACGTGTCTCGGTCGGCGCGCGGACGCGCTGTGCCGGGCCGTGGAGTGCTATCGGTGGCCCGGACCGGGAGAACCCGTCGGCTCAGGACGGCGATGCGCGGCAAAGGCAGCGGGGCGAGCCGGAGGGGCAGTGTGCGGAGAATCCATGGAGTCACCCATACAGAAGATGTGCCGAAAGTTCACTCATGGCCCTTGCGACTTTGAGCATCAGCAGATCACAGCGAGGGGGATGCCAGCAAGGGGGCGCGGAAAGCAAACGGGAGCGTCGTCCGGTGGAAGGATCCATAAATCCCGGCCGGGCAAGGACGGGTGGCATCGCGAGTCGGTCGTTTACGGCCGTCACGGCACGGCGTGCCAGGTGAGGGGTGCGCCGGGGCGGCGCGGGATTGCATCCGCGAACATAGGAGGGCCGGCTGTGCGGGCGCGCATGCAATTGCAGGAAATGCCTGCGTCGCCCGACTCCCTCGCCCTGCGGGAGGGGAGCGTCGGAAGCGGGCTTTCAGCACCCCATTGCGAGATGGTCCCCTGAATGAACGTCAAATTGCCGTTGCGTCATACGGAACAGAAAATCCGATGACGTCCGGCAGGGGTTCAGTTCCCGCCCGGAGGGGTTCGGTGAGCGGGCCGTTAACCTCGACCTTGCATGAGCCCGTCAGCTTGCTGGCAGACCCTTTGTGGCGAGTGTTGGCGCGGAATTCCGGAGCCTTGGCAGGTTGAGTGCCCGGCTGTCGCCTCGGGTGGCGGGCTCTGGTGCGGGCCGAACCGGTGGGCAGGCGCTGGACGAGACCGCCCGGCCCGTGCCGCAGTCTGTCGGTCAGGGTCCGCAGGACCGCCCGATATCCCGGCGGCCCGGCGCTGTCGGAGCTGCTGAACAGGCGCAGAGCCAGGACGAAGTAGAGCGCGCGCGGCCGCCAGGAGCCTGCGGCGGCGCTCGGTCCCTCCCGGTCAACTCCAGTACCTCGTCGATCACTTCGGGGGTGATCTCCTCGGTGAGCACACCGAGCCGAATCAGGTCGCCGAACTGCGGCTCCAACCGCATTCGGGGGCTTCGCGGTGGCACCGGCCGGATCGCCGTGGTGACGGTCGAGGCAGCAGCGATGGCAGACTGAGCGCCCAAGGGGGCTCTCTCTCCCTTGCGCGAGGTCAGGAAACGCCCTTGCGCAACGACGCGAGGAGGCGGTCGAGGTGCCCGCGTGCCGTGTACGTACGGATCGGGTCGATGTAGTCGCGAGACTCGATGATCTGACCGTCCCGCACACGCATGACGAAGACGCAGGGCACCTTGGACCTGGAGTCGTCCGACAACGTGAACTCGTAGGCGAACTCGGCGACGATCACTTCAGGATCGGCGGTCTCGTGGACGACGACATCGACGACACTCCTCTTCGGCAAGGACTCCCGCATTTCCGGCGGCACCGTGAAGTGCTCCCGGAGCGCACGGCGACTCGTCAACGGCTCGGACTCCGGCGTCGCCATCGGATGCCGGACATCCGTAACCTCGCCGTACAGGTCAGGCAACTCGCTTGAGTTCCCGTCGGCGACCCCATGAACAAGGCGGAGGACACCTCACGCGGACTCAGACTCACAAGACCCCCCGACTGATACGCACCGGCAGCTGATCATTATCGCCTGATGCGAGCCGATGTTGCGGACTGTCTCGAGCAGCGGCACCTCACCCGTCTGATCCCACGGCCGACACGCTGGACGCGACCTGCAGATACAGGTCGGCACTCTTCATCTGAGATGTGCGCTTCCGCAGCAACGTCCAGGACCCTCCACAAGTCCCGTCTGTGCAGCTCAGGAGCGCTCCTCGCATCTCTGATCAAGCGGTAGACGGCGCTGCTCGTGAAAGCCCGGGGTCAATGCCCGTGCTCGGCGTCATGAAAGCCGTGCGACTCCAGGGAGTCCCGCAGCTCTCGCCGTCCCGTCAGGCCCAGCTTGCGATAGACCGAGGTCAGGTGGACTTCCACCGTTCGACGCGTGACGAACAGCGTCTCGGCGATGTATGCGTTCGACCTTCCGTCGGCCGCGAGGCGGGCAACCTGCGACTCGCTCTGTGTGAGCGCGCCCGGTCCTCGGGACACGGGACGACGCGGTCGCGCGCCGGTGGCGAGCAACGCCCGGTGCGCGACCGTGTGGAGGGGCAGGGAACCGACGCCGTACGCCTCTTCCCAGCCCTGCCGCAGAACCTCGCGGGCGGCCTTCTTGTACCCGAGCCGCTGGAGCGCCTGGCCCCGGGCGACCCTGACCCGGGCGAGCCACAGGGCGGCCCGGGTGCCCATGAGGACCTGCTCCGCCTCCTCGAGGAGGGCCGGCCGCTGGTCGTCGCTCATCGTCGCCGCCCACAGTTCGAGTCCGGAACCCAACGCGCATTGCAGACCCGCGGACCGGGCGTCGGCGACGGCCCGCTCCGCCAGCGCGACAGCCGAAGCGCGGTCGCCCAGGGCGAGATGGGTGCGTCCCGCCCAGTACCACCAGGAAGAGACAGCCGGGCTGGTGCGCTGCCAACTCGCCTGCCGGCGTGCGCACTCCTCGAAATGGACCAGGGCCCGCGTGGGGTCCTCCTTGGCCAGATACAGCCGGCCGCGGGCGCTCACCACCTCGTTCCACTGCCAGGAGTCGTCCTGGACGGGGTCGGGTATCTCCGCCTCCAGCAGGGCGGCCTCAGTCAGATCCCCCTGGTCGAGCAGCGTGTGAAGGCGCACCGCGAGCGCCAGGGCCTCGAACGGGGTGGCCTGTGCGGCGCTCACGCCCGCGAGGGCGGCGGCGCTGACGCGTGACGCCTGATCGAGGGCTCCGAGTCGCTGGTGCGCCGCCGCACTGAGGGCGAGCAGGTTCCGATAGGTCGGGCCGAGCAGGACGTCGGCCCCGATGACCAGCCTCTGGTAGACCACGTCGGCCTCGTGCGGCAGGTCCGCGTACAGCAGTCCCGACGCGGCGGCGCCGAGGAAGACCGGGGCGTCGGTGCTCGCCGTGCTGCGGCGGACGACGGTGCGGGCGGCCGCGACGGCTTCGGCGACGCGGTCCATGCGGGACGCCGAGATGACGGCCCGGGTGGCGAGCAGAGCGCGTTGCTCGGGAGTGTCGCCGGGCAGGGAGAGGTCGAACGAGACGGTCTGGAGCAGTTCGGTGTAGGCGGCCCGGTTGGAGGAGGCCGCGACGAGCAGTTGCGCCTCCATCAGTTGCGGATCGGCCGGACCCGAAGCGGTCAAGGCCGCTTCGGAACGGCATCGGGAAAGGAGGTCCGCCGCGCGCGCCACCTGGCCTTGGAGGGTGAGCGCCTGGGCGAGCGCGACGAGGGCCTCGAGCCGCAGTTTCGGCTCGGTCGCCCCGTCCAGCGCAGACGTCAGATGACGGACGCTGGCCTCGACGTCGACCCTCATCTCCGCCATGCCGAGTTCGAAGAGCAGACTCGGGTCGCCCCCTTCCCCGGCGCCCTCGGGCACGCACGCGCGCAGCAGCTCCACCGCTCGGACCGGTGCGGCGCGCAGGACGGCCTCACGGGCGGCGTCGCGCAGGACGGCGGCGGCCCAGGGCTGATGTGCCGTGGACGGGGCGTGGCACAGGTGCTCGGCCACGTCCGAAGGGCTCGCCCCCTCGTCGTGCAGCAACCGCGCCGCGCGACCGTGCACGGCGTCGCGCTCGGCGTGCGACATGTCGTCCAGGACGACGTCGCGCAGCAGGGCGTGGGAGAAGGACCAGCTTCCGTCGCTGTTCGACGTGACGAGCCCGCCGGAGACGAGGGCGAGCAGGGAGCGGGTGAAGACCGGACTGTCCAGCAGGGCGAGGCGGGCGCCGTTCTCCGGTGTGACCCTGCCCCCGAGCACGGCCAGGGCCCGGGCGGCCTGGACGGTGGCCGCGGGGTGCCGGTGCAGCAGACCCGCCGCGCGCAGCCGGAACGCGTGGATGTCCTGCCCGGGCACGGAGGCGACATGGTCGGCGGTGAGCGGCAGCCGCCCCTCGCGCAGCGCTTTCAGGAGCCGTGTCGCCACCAGGGGGTTGCCGTTGGTGGCCGCGAGACACGCCTCCTGGAAGGCCGCGTCGGTCTCCGAGCCGAGCAGCCGCAGGGTCAGCAGGCCGATTCCCTCACTCGTCAGGGGGCGTGGTCGCACCAGCCGGCACAGCGGGAGGGCTGCCACGTCGTTGAGGGCCGGCTCGTCGGCGCCACCGCGGCGGGCGAGCGCCAGCAGCACCGGCAGACCCGCCAGGCGGCGCGCCGTGTGCGCGAGGAAGCGCAGCGACGCGCTGTCGGCCTCCTCCGCGTCGTCCACGACGATCACCAGGGGCCCCTCCGCCGCGGCGGACCGGACCACCTCGTGCAGTGCGGCGAGTGCGCCGAAGGACGGGTTCGCGCCGTCGACGTCGTAGTAGGGCAGACCCGACGACCGCGCGTTCGTGCCGAAGGCGTCAGGGGGATTCGTCCACGCGGACAGGGGCATCCGGCCCACATCCGGGTCGAGGGAGGCCAGCAGGGTGTGCGCAGTGCTCAGGGGCAGCCGCTCACCCTCCTGCCCGGCCGTGGTGCGGACCACGCGCAGATCCTCGGCCCGGGCCTCGGCGACCAGCGCGCGGAGCAGGGTCGTCTTGCCGATGCCGTCCGGCCCTTCGAGCATGACCAGAGCGGGCTCGCCGGCCGCGGTGCGCCGCGTGAGCTCGACGAGGAGGGCGAGTTCGCGCTCACGCTCCACCGGCTCCGGGCCCGGCCCCCTCTGCTGCCGTTCGCGGGTAACGCTCCCGTGCACAGCGGTCATCCACCCTGTACCTCTCTCCCGGAGCGCCGGTGGCGACCGGGACCTGTGCCCACGCCCCCGCAGGACCGGCCGTGAAGACCGGTACTGACACGTGGAACCCCTCCCGATGAGTCATCTTCGCGTAAACCGCGCCGGTAGAAGGCCCGGATCACGCTTTTCCCCTAGCTGTGCTTTCATCCCGTCTTACCCGTCTGGGCCCGTTTGGGGCTTCGGCCGGACCGGGGGCCATGACGGCGCGCGGCCGGCCGACGTCATGATCCGACGGATGTCCCGCTGCGGCTGTGCAGCCGCTCCCGCCACGGCGCGGTGTCCGCCGCAGCGGCTTCGGCCTCGGGCAGGCACAGGTACACGTCCCGTCCGGCGTCCTCCTCGGGCGTGGGCGCGATGTGCACCGTCGGCACCGGCAGGTCGGGGAACTCGTACCAGAAGGGGCGTCCCGCGCCGAGGTCGATCCGGTACAGCGGGAACTGCGACCAGTTGTTGACCGACAGGGACGTCGTCGACACGTCGGGGGCTCGTACCGACATCACGTGCCGGGACACGCCCTTGCGCCGGTAGGAGCCGAGGAAGGCTATCTCGTCGCGGATCTTGTCCTCGGTGTTGCTCTCGAGGCAGCGCCGCACGTCCCTCGCCACGGCTCCCAGCGGTGACTCGCGCAGCCGGGCGGCGCCGAGCGAGGTCCAGCTGTTGCTGACGCAGTTGCCCCAGTACGACGACGGCAGGGCGTCGCCCAGCCGGCTCTGTGCGCCGACGATCAGCCCGAGCCACTCCACGGCGTCGGCCGGACGGCCCCGCAGTTCGCTCAGCACCTGCCAAAGGTGCGCGGTGAGCGCGTCGTTCGTCGACACCCACGCGTCCGACCCGGGCAGGGTCCGCTGGGCCTCGGCCTTCAGCGCGGCCAGTTCCGCCGCACCGAACCGGGTCGTGACGGTCGCGAGCTTGTTGACACCCACCCGCAGCGTGGTCGTCAGGTGCCGGACCCGGCCCACACCCACGAACGCCCGCGCCCGAAGGGCGGCGGGGTCCGTGGCCGGCCGGCCGAGCGCGTCCAGCGCCGCGCGGTCGTGACTGGGTTCCTCCCACGGCATCCCGAGGTGCTCGCGCGACCAGCTTTCCAGGAAGGCGAGGGTGCTGCCGCCGTCCGCGAGGCTGTGGTTGACGAGCACGCCGAGAACGGACCCCCCGCCCTCCATCCGGGTCAGTCGTATCTTCAGCAGCGGAGTGTCCCGGCCCACCACGCCGAAGGCGCTCACTTCGCGCAGCAACTTCCCGATGACCGGCTCGGCGCGCAGACCGTGGCCGTACTCGCGCATCGGGTCGGGGCAGAACGCCTCGGTGAACCGCACTCCCGCGTCGTTGCAGAGCACGCTCAGTCCGCCGTCCGCGTCCCTCTCCAGACGCCCCGCCAGCAGGGGGTAGCGACGCAGCGTGCGCGCCAGCGAGTCGCGCAGCGCCGCGCCGTCGAGGGTGTCGCGGTAGAAGAACGTCAGCGGCGTGTACCACGGACCGGTCAGCAGGTCGTAGCCGGTCAGCCGGATCCGTGCGCCGTCGGCTGCACCGGCCCGCACGGTGTGCACCCGCTCCACGCGGCTGTCGACGGTGGTGCGGAACGCCGGCAGGTCCTTCCTCGTCGCGCGGTGCGCGGCATTCTTCCGTGCCACGGCCATCAGCTCCAGGACACCAGCAGTCGGTCGACGCCGTAGTGCACGGCCCGGTCGCGCAGCGGTACGTCCCCGGCCGGCGCCGCAAGCCGCAGCGAGGGGAAACGCGCGAACAGCGCGCGCAGTCCGATGCGCAGGCTGGCCCGTGCCAGGTGCTGACCCAGGCACTGGTGTGCGCCGAAGCCCAGCGCGAGGTGTTTGCGGGGGACACGGGTGACGTCGAGCCGGTCGGGGTCGGTGAAGACCTCGGGGTCGCGGTTGGCGGCGGGCAGCGCCAGGACCACCGTCTGCCCCGCCTTGATCACGGTGTCGCCGATCTCCACGTCCTCCAGCGCACACCGGCTGGAACCCATCTGGGAGATCGTCAGATACCGCAGCAGCTCGTCCACCGCGCCGGCCTCGTACAGCTCCGGCCGTTCCCGCAGCAGGGCCAGCTGGTCCGGGTTCTCCAGCAGGGCGAAGACACTGAGGGACAGCATGTTCGGCGTGGTGTCGAGCGAGCCGCCCAGGGTGAGGACGGCGAGGTTGACCAGTTCGTCCTCGGTCAGCTCGCCGGTCGCCGCCAGCCGGCCGAAGAAGTCCTCGCCCCGCTCCGCCGTCCGCTCCCGCACCATCGGCCGGATGAGCCCGTCCATCGACTCCACGTGGTGGATGAACTCCTCCAGCGTGTACGTCAGGGTCATCAGTGCCGAGAAGTGCTCCTGGATGCCGTCCATCAGCTCCGGCGAGACGTCCATCAACGAGCACACCGAGCGCAGGCTGACCTTCTCCGCGAAGCCGGTGACCAGGTCGACGGGGGAGCCTTCGGCGGCCATCTCCGCCAGCGCCCCGTCCACGATGCGCGTCAGCTGCGGCTCGTACTGCTGAATGCGCCGCAGCGTGAAGTGACCCGCCAGGAGCCGCCGGTACTTGGTGTGGTCGGGGGCGTCCATCTTCGCGAACGAGCCGGGCGGAGAGGGCTGCGGTGCGTACTCGGTCATCGGGAACGGCGGCGCGACCACATGCGCCAGCAACTCGTTGCGGTGGCTGAAGCGATCGTCGGCGAGGATCTGCCGGACCAGGTCGTGCCGGGTCACGAGCCAGCCCGAGGTGTCCTTCGGCGCCACCTCGAAGGTGACCGGGCTGACCGGCTGCTCGGCGCGCAGCCGCGCGTACTCGGCGGGCGGGTCGAACGGGCACCTGCCCCGTTCCGAGGGGATCACGGGCGGGTCGGGCCTGGTCTTCATGGGTCGCTCCGTCGTGAGAGGGGGCCGGGACTGGGGGCTTGGGGAGGGAGGTGGGCCGCCGCCTCAGGCGTGGAGCACACGCAGGGGCAGATGCCGGGCGCCGAAGACGTTGGTTCCGTGCCAGCTGAGCCGCACCGCGGGGTCGACGCCGATGCGGGCGTACCTGTCCAGCAGGGCGTCGAGGGCGATCCGGCCCTCCAGCCGGGCCAGCGGCGCCCCGATGCAGTAGTGGATGCCGTGTCCGAACGCGGCCTGCCGGGCGTTGGAACGGTCCGGGCGGAACGCGTCCGCGTCCTCGAAGACCCGTTCGTCGCGGTTGGCGGACAGCAGCCACAGATGGACGAGGGTGCCGGGTCCGACATCCGTCCCGGCGACGGTGGCCGCGGTCGTGGTGACCCGCTCGATCCGGGTGAACGGCGGGCGCAGCCGCAGCGTTTCCTCGATCACCGCCGGTACCAGCGAACGGTCCGCGCGCACCCGTTCCAGCAGCTCCGGATCGCGGTCCAGGCACAGCAGCGCGTTGCCGACGAGGACCGACGTGGTGATGTGCCCGGCAAGCAGCAGCAGCGTCGCGAAACTCGCGATGTCCTCGTCCTCCAGCCGCTCGCCGTCGAGTTCGGCCCCGACCAGGGTGCTCAGCAGATCGCCGCTCGGCTCCTTGCGCCGGGCCTCGATGAAGCCCTGGAGATAGGCGGAGATGGTGACCGCCGTCTCCTCCATCCGGCGCACGCTCTCGGGATCGTCCGGATCGGTGGACAGCAGTTGGTCCGCCCAGCCCTGGAACCTGTCGCGCTCCTCGGTCGGGACGCCCAGCATGCGCGCGATGACCGTCACCGGCAGCGGGTTGGCCAGGACGTCGACGAGATCGAAGGCGTCCACGGGGGCGGCGTCCAGCAGTTGCCCGGTCAGTTCGGTGATCCACGGCTCGAGACCGGTGATCAGGGCCGGGGTGAACGCCCGGCTGACCAGACGGCGCATCTTGCCGTGCAGCGGCGGGTCCAGGAGCAGCAGCGTGCCCCGCGGAGCCTGCTTCTCCCCGCCCGACAGCCGGCCCACCGTGTCCGAGGAGAACGTCGCCGTGTCGGCGAGGATCCGCTGCACGTCCGCGTGGCGGAACACGTGCACATTGCCGCTGCCGTCCCGCCAGACCGGCTGCTCCTCGCGCATCCGCGCCGCCCAGGCCAGCAACGAGACGCCGCCGTCGGGTTCGACGGTCGGCGGGCGTTCGAGCCGGGACCCGCCCCCGGGTGTCGAATCGAGCACGTCCGAGGTGCCTTGCTGCGCCACCCGGATTCCCCTTTCGCAGATGTCGTACGACGGTCGCGCGGGCCTCGTACGCTCGTCGGCGCCGCTGTCCGATCGCCCGGCCACTCCAGCACGGCGGCGCAGTGCCGGGCCAGAGCGGGCCGCGCAGTCTAGGGATTCACCGCGTACCGGCCGCCACCGACGCGTGCCTCCCGGCTCCCGCGTCCTTGGCCGGGGCCGAATCTCTGGAGGAAATCCCAGACAGCGGTCCGCGTCCGGCCGATCCCCCGCACCACGCCGCAAGATGGGCTCGCCCAGGCAACCCATCGGATCGGCGAGCGCGCAGGAGGCCCGCATGGACATCGCGATCGATCACGGCAGGTGCATCGGCGCCGGCCAGTGCGCTTTCGTCGCCCCCGAGGTCTTCGACCAGGGCGACGACGGTTTGGCCCTGCTGCTGGTCGACCGACCTGCGGCCGCACACGCCCCCGCCGTGCGTGAGGCCGCCGAGTCCTGCCCGATGGGCGCCATCTCCGTGGCGGAGGACCCGGACCGGACGGCCTGAGCGCCGCCCAGGGTCACCCGCACGGAACCGATGAGGAGAGGAACCCATGCGCGTCCTGTTCGCCGGCCTGCCGGAGAAGTCGCACGTCTTCACGATGGTGCCGCTGGCCTGGGCCCTGACGGCCGCTGGGCACGAGGTGCTGATGGCCAACGCGCCGTCGCTGAACGAGACGGTCACCGGCACCGGACTGGTGGCCGCACCGATCGGCACGAACCACCACCTCCACCACGACATGGCCATGGCCCGTGGGTCGCAGGACGCGGACGTGGCGAACTGGAGCCGCCTCGGATACGGCGACGTCGACCACGCGAGCCTGGTCGAGCGGTACGCCGTCAGCGTCCCGTACGGGTTCGCCCGCTACAACGACCCGATCCTCGACGACCTCGTCGCCCTCGCGCGGGACTGGCGGCCCGATCTCGTCGTGCACGACCCGATCGCCTACGCGGGCGGTATCGCCGCGCGAGCCTGCGGCGCAGCGCACGCGCGCCTGCTGTGGTCCGCGGACGTATACGGCCAGGCCCGCGCCACGTTCGTCGAGCTGGCCCGGGACGTGTCCGAGGACCGGCGCGCCGACCCGCTGGCCGACTGGATCGACGAACGCGGACGCGCCTACGGCGTGCGGTGCGACGAAGAGCTCCTCAACGGGCAGTTCACTGTCGACACCCTGCCGCCGAGCCTGCGCCCGCCGAGCGAACTGCACCAGGTCTCGATGCGGTACGTGCCCTACAACGGCCCCGCGGTGCAGTGGGAATGGCTGCGCGAGAAGCCCAAACGGCCCCGCGTCTGCGTCACTCTGGGCCGTACCAACACCGAGGCCTACGGCGGAGACTACGTCGACGTCGAGAACCTGCTGCGCGCCCTGTCGCGGCTGGACGCCGACATCGTCGCGGCACTGATGCCCGAACAGGCCGAGGAGCTGGACGACCTGCCCGCCAACGTGCTGGCCGTCAGCGAAGTGGCGCTCAGCACGCTGCTGCCGACGTGTTCCGCCGTGGTCCACCACGGCGGCTGGGGCTCGTTCTCCACCGCGCTCGTCAACGGGGTGCCGCAGCTCGCGATGTCCACCCTCGTCGCCGACCAGGAACTGCGCGGACGGTCCCTGGAGGACGCCGGCGCCGGATTCTTCCTGCACCACACCGACGCCGACCCCGACCGGGTCACGGACCTCACCGGCCGACTCCTGGAGGACCCCTCCCACGCCGCCGCCGCCGGCCGGCTGCGCGACGAGTCCGCGGCCATGCCCACCCCGCACGCCATCGTCCCGGAACTCGAACGGCTCGTCGCGGACCGCTGAAAGGTCCGCGCGACCGCACGCACACCCATGAGGAAGGAGGACGGCGCCCGCCCGGCACTCCCGGTGACGCGCCGCACCCAGATGAGTCAGACACGCATCCTGGTGACCGGCGGTGCCGGCTTCATCGGTTCCCACTACGTCCGGACCCTGCTCGGCCCCCTCGGCCCCGACGACGTCACCGTCACCGTCCTCGACGCCTTCACCTACGCGGCCAACCTGGCCAACCTCGATCCGGTGGCGGACTCCGACCGCTACCGGCTCGTCGTCGGCGACATCTGCGACGACGGCCTGGCGGACCGGCTGATGGCCGAGCACGACCAGGTGGTGCACTTCGCCGCCGAGTCCCACGTCGACCGCTCCCTGGCCAGCGCCACCGAGTTCGTGCGCTCCAACGTCCTGGGTACCCAGACCCTGCTGGACGCCGCCCTGCGGCACGGCGTCGGCCGGTTCGTGCACGTCTCCACCGACGAGGTCTACGGATCCATCGCCGCGGGCTCCTGCTCCGAGGAGCAGCCGCTGCACCCCAACTCGCCGTACGCCGCCTCCAAGGCGTCCAGCGACCTGATCGCCCTCGCCTACCACCGTTCCCACGGCCTGGACGTGCGGGTGACCCGGTGCTCGAACAACTACGGACACCACCAGTTCCCCGAGAAGATCATCCCCCTGTTCGTCACCCGCCTGCTCGCGGGGAAGACGGTCCCGCTCTACGGCGACGGCCTGAACGTGCGCGACTGGCTGCACGTCGACGACCACATCCGTGCCGTCGAGCTGGTCCGCACCCAGGGCCGGGCCGGTGAGGTCTACAACATCGGCGGCGGCACCGAACTCGACAACCGCGGTCTGACCGGACTCCTCCTCGAAGCCTGCGGTGCGGGCTGGGACAGCGTGGAGTACGTCACCGACCGCAAGGGCCACGACCGCCGCTACTCCGTGGACTGGCGCAAGGCCCATGTCGAGCTCGGCTACAAGCCGCAGACGGATTTCGCCGAGGGCCTCGCGGAAACCGTCGCCTGGTACCGGGACAACCCCGGGGTATGGGGCCGGGCCGTCCGCCCCGGCCCGGCGTCGGGGGCCGCGCCGTGCTGACCTGGCGCACCCTCGGTCCGCTACGGGTCTCGGCCGGCGGCCGGGACGTCACGCCGACGGCGCCGAAGGTCCGTCAGGTGCTGGCCCTGCTGCTCGCCCGGCACGACACGGTCGTCCCGCTGACCGCGCTGACGTCCGAGCTGTGGGCGGGGCGCCCGCCGCGCAGCGCCACCGCCACCGTGCAGACGTACGCCTATCAGTTGCGCAAGGCGCTGCACGGCGGCGAGGACCCCGGGCCGGTCGAGAGCGGCCTGCTCGTCACCCACGCCCACGGATACCTGCTGCGGGTCCGACCGGGCGCCTGTGACGCGGAGATGTTCGCGCAGCTCACCGGCCGGGCCCGGACGGCACTCGCCGACGGTGACCCGGCCGGCGCCGTCGTGCTGCTCGACCAGGCCCTGCTGCTGTGGGACGGGCCGCCGTTCGCGGACGTCGCGCCAGGACCGGCGCTGCAGGGGCACGCCCTGCGCCTGAACGAACTCCACCTCCAGGCCGAGGAACTGCGCATCACCGCCGGCCTGCACCTGGGCCGACACCGTGACCTCGTCGGCGAGTTGAAGGAACTCGCCTGCGCGCACCCGCTGCACGAGTGGTTCCAGGGCTCACTCATCATCGCCCTGCAACGGTGCGGCAGGCGGAGCGAGGCGCTCGACGTCTACCGGCGGCTGAGCACGCAACTGCGGGACGAGCTCGGACTGGATCCCTCACCGGGCCTGCAGCGTCTGCGTCAGCACGTGCTGACCGATCGGGTCAGCACGGCCGATCTGGACCTGCTGCCCGGCTGACGTCGGAACTGACTGCGACGCCCGGTCGGTTCATCGGCGGTCGACCGACCCGTCCTGCTGCTCCGCCGCAGCACGCCACAGGTCCTGCACCATGTCGCGGGGCGTGCGGTGCGGCTGCCATCCGAGGACAGTGCGCGCGGTCGACACCTCCACGGCCATCCAGTCGGCGTCCTTCAGCGATCGCGACTGCGCGTCGGGGCGCTCCACGAGGCGGGCCGGGCGGCCGCTGATGGAGATCAGCAGGTCCACCATGTCCCGGACGGGCTGCGAGGCGCCGCTCGCGACATTCACCACGCGCCCAGCGGCGCCGGGGGAGCGCAGCGCCGCGACGACGGCCCGGGACACGTCCTGCGCGTCGACGAAGTCACGGTTGCTGCGCAGCGGCGACACCCGTACCTCGGCCGTACGTCCCTCGGCTGTTCCTTCGAGCAGTTGCGTGGCCACCTGCCCGAGCAGACTCCCCCGCGGAGTGCCGGCGCCGATGACGTTCGACAGCCGCAGCACCACCGCGTCCGCCGCGCCTGCCCCGACGGCCCGCAGCACCGCACGCGTGCCGTACAGCTTCGACTGCCCGTAGCCGGTGGCCGGTACCTCCGGGGAGGACTCCGTGAGCCACACCCCGCGGGGCTGCGGGCTGTACTCGTGCACCGAGCCCAGCTGCACCAGCCGCGGCCGGGGGCCGGCGGCGGCCAGCGCCGCGAGGAGCCGCTCCACGAGCAGCTGGTTGCTGTGGCGCATCCGGTCGGCGCTGCGAGACCACACCTCTCCGGCGGCGTTCACCACGGCCTCGGGGTGCGCCTCGTCGATCAGCTCGACCAGTGCCCGGGGCTCGGCGTCGGCCAGATCCATGGGATGGAAGCGCCAGGACGCCGGAGTCTTGCGGGGGTGACGGGCGACGGCGAGAACCTCGTAGCCGGCCCGCTCCAGAGCGGTTCCCACATGACGGCCGACGAATCCGGTCGCCCCGAGAAGCAGCACGCGGCCCGACTTCCCGTCCGCACCGCCTGGCCGCCCCAGCGCACCGACCTCCGGCATTGCCGTCTCTCCTCCCGGGCCCGCGCGCTGCACGCCCGGTCACCGTCGCTGCCCCGCTCGGTCGCGGGTCTGACGACACCACTCAAGCAGCCGTTGATCGAGGATCACTCCAGGCCGCGTCGACCTGAGCCGTTCGTGACCGGCCCTCGATCGGTCCTCGATGCCGACGTCCTACGGTGTAGCCACCATGAAGGTTCGAGAGATGGCTGTGCCGGACGCCTACCACATCACGCCACATCAGTTCCGTGACGAACGCGGCAGCTTCTACGAGTCGTTCCGGTGTGACCGGCTGGCCGACGAGATCGGCCGTCCGGTGCCCGTGGCTCAGGTGAACTACTCCGTGTCGCGCCGCAGCACCCTGCGCGGACTGCACGGCACGCTGCTGTCGCCGGGGCAGGCCAAGGTGGTGTGCGTGGTGCGCGGCACCGTCCTCGACATCGTCGTGGATCTGCGCGTCGGCTCCCCCACGTGGGGGGTGTACGAGGCGAACTGGCTGTCCGCGGAGTCGGGCGAGACGCTCTTCGTCGCCGAGGGGCTGATGCACGGGTTCCTCGCCCTCACCGACGACACCTGTGTGTCCTATCTGTGTTCCACCCAGTTCGTGCCCGGAACGCAGGTGGACGTCGACCCCTTCGACCCCGATCTCGCCCTGCCCTGGAGCCTGTCGGAGACACCCCTGATGTCCGTGAAGGACTCGGCGGCGATCTCTGTGGCCGAGGCCCGGGACACCGGGCTCCTGGCCCGTTACGAGGACTGCCTGGCGTACTACGAGGCGCTCCGGGCGGACGCCCGCTGAACCACCCCTCGGCCCTTTCCACAGGCCGTCAGACACCCATTCGGAGAGCCGATGACATCCGGCGCCCCCACGCCCGCCCGCCACTACGCCCTGCTGCTGTTCGCCGACTTCGGCCACATCGCCCCGACGCTGGGAGTGGCCCGTGAACTCCTCGCACGCGGCCACCGCGTCACCTATGTCGTCGACGAGCGGTTCGGACCCCTCGTGGAGGACTGCGGCGCCCGCGCCGTCACCTACGTCTCCGCGCGGGGAGACTTCTACCGTGCCGCCGACCCGAGCCCGGACCGGCTCGCCCGTGACGGCTACGACCTGCTCGTCGACACCGTGCGCACCGTCTTCCCCGCCGCGATGGAGGCCCTGACAGCCGATCCGCCCGACGTGGTGCTCTACGACTTCGAGACGGTCGCCGCCGGCCGGGTGGCCGCGCGTGTCCTCGGGGCCGTGCCGGTCCAGGTCTGCCCCAGTCACGCCGCCAATGAGGCCTTCTCCCTGCGCGCCCAGATGTGGGACCCCGGGCATCCGCTGATGGCCGAGGGAGCAAGGGTGCTGATCGGCTTCATGGGCGAACACGGCATCGGACTGGACGAGATGGGCCGGTACGGCACCGAGTGGGACACCCGCAACCTGGTCTTCCTGCCGCGCGCCTTCCAGATCGAGGGGGACACCTTCGACGACCGGTTCGCCTTCGTGGGCCCCGTCTTCGCCGCACCCGAACCCGGCTGCTGGTCGCCGCCTGACGACGGGCGCCGCGTCGCTCTGGTGTCGCTGGGCACGGAGTCGGGGGACCGGGGAGACTTCTTCCGTCTGTGCGCCGAGGCGTTCTCGCCGGCCGAGTGGCATGTCGTCATGACGCTCGGCCGCGACAGCGACCCCGCGCTCCTCGGGTCGCTGCCGGCCCATGTCGAGGCGCACCCCTGGCTGCCGCACCCCGCCGTGCTGCCGCACGCTGACGTGTTCGTGTGCCACGCGGGCATGGGCAGCCTCATGGAGTCCCTGTCCTACGGCACGCCCGTGGTGGCCCTTCCCCGCGCCCATGAACTGGCGGCGAGCGCGCAGCGACTGGAAGAGCTGGGGGTCGGGCGAGCCCTGGTACGGGCTGGTCTGACCGCGGGGCGTCTCGCCGCCACGGTGGAGGAACTGCTCGCCGACCCCGGCGGACCCGCGGCCCTGGCCTCGATCCGGGACGCCGTCCGCACGGCGGGCGGCGCCGCCCGCGCCGCCGACCTGCTGCAGACGTGGGCGGCGCGGGAACCCGCGACGCCCGCGCTCGGCTGAGCGTCCGCCGGCACGCGAAACGGGGTGGGTCCCGGCGCCGGAAGTCGCCGGGACCCACCCCGTTTCGGTTGCCGCGGGTCAGTGGGGCAGGGTCACGTATTCGATCACCGAGTTGATGCTGTGGTCGATCATCTCGTCGGTCAGGCCCGGGTACACGCCGATCCAGAACGTCCGCTCGGTGGTGATGTCGCTGTTGGTGAGCGGTCCGCTGACCCGGAACTCCTGTCCCTCGTAGGCCGGGTGACGGGTCAGGTTGCCCGCGAAGAAGCGGCGGGTGGCGACCATGCTGGACTCCAGGTGGTCGATCAGGGCGCCGGGCTGGAACGGCGTGCCCGGCTCCACGGTGATGGCGAAGCCGAACCAGCTCGGGTCGCTGCCCGGCGTGGCCTCGGGAAGCAGCAGGTGCGGCAGCCCGTCCAGGCCCTCCCGCAGCCGGGCCCAGTTGTGGCGTCTGGCCTTGCCGAACTCGTCGATACGGCTGAGCTGCTGGAGCCCGAGAGCCGCGGAGACGTCCGTCGACTTCAGGTTGTAGCCCACGTGGGAGAAGATGTACTTGTGGTCGTAGCCCTCCGGCAGCGAACCCATCTGGTGCTCGAAACGCTTGAAGCAGCGGTTGTCCTCACCCGGCTCGCACCAGCAGTCGCGGCCCCAGTCGCGCATCGATTCCACGATCCGCGCCAGGGCCAGGTTGTCCGTCAGCACGCATCCGCCCTCGCCCATCGTGATGTGGTGGGCGGGATAGAAGCTCTCGGTCGCCAGGTCACCGAAGGTTCCGGTCAGCTGTCCCTCGTAGGTGCTGCCCAGCGCGTCGCAGTTGTCCTCGATGAGGAACAGGCCACGGTCCTCGGCCAGTTGGGCGATCTCGCGCACCTGGAAGGGATTGCCCAGCGCATGGGCCATCATGATCGCGCGGGTGCGCGGACCGATGGCCGCCTCCACCCGCTCCAGTGAGGCGTTGTAGGTGCCCAGCTCGACGTCGACGAAGACCGGCACCATACCGTTCTGCAGGATCGGATTGACCGTCGTCGGGAACCCGGCGGCCACCGTGATCACCTCGTCGCCGCGCTTCAGCCGGTCCACGCCCAACTGCGGCGAGGTGAGGCTGCTCAGGGCCAGCAGATTGGCCGAGGAGCCGGAGTTGGTCAGATGCGCCTTGCGCAGCCCGAAATACTTCGCCAGCGCACGTTCCAGCCTGCGCGAGCTGACACCGGCCGCGATGCGCATGTCGAGTGCCGCTTCCACCAGCGCCACCCGGTCGTCCTCGCTGAGCACCGCACCGGACGCCAGCACCGGCGTGATGCCCGGCACGAACCCCGATGAGAGAGATGAGCGGTGGTATTCCCGTACCAGGTCGAGGATCTCGGTCTTGTCGTTCCCCACGGCTGATGGCCTCCTGTATGTGCCGGTGGGGACGAGACGTGCTCGCCGGCTCGCAGTCGAAGCGAGTCCCCACGCCCGTATCGTTCGATCGGGGGAGCCCCAGACCAGCACGCGCGCCCACTCGCGGGCCAGGCACGCCGCACGATTCTAGGGATCCACCAAAAGCATGAGGTCTAGGGAATTCATCGTCACCGGCCCGGCACTCTGAAGTGCCAAGCCCGCGTGGGCCTTTCGCCCTTCCCTGGAGACGCACCCATGAAGCACGGCCGCCCCACGGGCAAGCCCGGGCAGATCGTCGTCCTGCGCGCGGGAGGGACGTCCGGCGAGCGGGTCCGGCTCGGCGTTCACGACCTGCTGAACGGGACTTTCGCCACACCGCGCACGTTCTTCTACCGGCAGACCCTGGACTCCGACGCCCTGGCCGACTCGCTGCGCCGCACACTGGCCCACCATCCGCTGCTCACGGGACGCCTCGAACGCGACGCGGACGGCGGCCTCAGCGTGGTGTGCAACGATGCCGGCGCGATGTTCGCCGTCGCCCACTCCGACCAGGCCATGCCGGACTACGGCCCGGACCGCTCCGCCAAGCAGGACCTGCGCCGTTACCTCCACTCCGTCAACGCCTTCCGCGTCGTCGGGCACGACACGCCGCTGCTCACGGTCAAGGTCACGCACATGCGAGGAGGCGGCTCCGTACTCGGCGTCGCCGTCAACCACAGCGTCGTCGACGGCAGCGGCTACCTCGACTTCCTGCGCCACTGGTCGCGCACGCATGCCGGACAGGACGGTTCCGCGGCGCCGTACGACCGTGCCCTGCTGGACGGCTTGGCCGGCGAGGCGCGTCCCGCACCGGACGACCCGCAGTACCAGGTCGTCACCGGACGGCAGAAGTTCGGGTTCATCTGGAGGGTCAACTCCCGTGCGTGGAAGCTGCGCACCGTCACCGTCCGACTGACCGCCACGGAGGTCCTCGCCCTGCGCGCGGCCGCGCGCGCCGGACAGGACCGTGATCTGCCTCCCGCCTCCAGCGCGGTCGCGCTGGGGGCGCACCTGTGGCGGGTCCTCGGCGCGCTCCGCGACCGGGAACCCGGGGCCGAGGAGCGCCTGGGGATCGTGGTCGGACTGCGGGCCGCGCTGAAGGACCGCCTTCCGCACGGCTATGGGGGCAATGCGGTGTCCAACACCACGGCCGTGCTACCGGCCCGTGAGTTGCGCGAAGAGCCCCTCGCCCACACCGTCGCCGCGGTACGCGCCGCCGTGGAGCGTGTCACCCCCGTCCGGGCGCGTCAGGAGGCCGCCTTCCTGGAGGCTCAGCGGCAGGCCGGGCGCTCGTCCCGTGTCCTCAGCCGCATGGCACTGGACGCCTTCGACGGCACGGTCGCCCTGAACGACTCCGGCAGGTTGCCGGTGTACACGCTGGAGTTCGGCGCCGGACGGCCCTTCTGGTTCGAGTTCCCGGCAAGCCCCATCCCCTGGACGGCACTCGTCACGCCCACCCCCGACGACGACCACAGCCGCGACGTCCACCTGAGTGTTCCCCGTGAAGCCGCCGAGGCCCTGCGCAGTCCTCGGTGGGCCGAACGTCTGCGCGGCGCTCCCGACGGTCCTGGCGGCCGCTGATCGCGGATCCCGTCCTGCATCGCCCCACGGGGGAGAGGGGAGCCTGGCCCGCATGGCGAAGGGCCTGTGGACACCGGCTCCGACGGTGTCCACAGGCCCTTCGCCCGTCAAGGCCTTACAGGCCTGCGGCCTTGCGCAGCGCGTCCACGCGGTCCGTGCGCTCCCAGGTGAAGTCGGGCAGCTCACGGCCGAAGTGGCCGTAAGCGGCGGTCTGGGCGTAGATCGGGCGCAGCAGGTCGAGGTCGCGGATGATCGCGGCCGGGCGGAGGTCGAAGACCTCGTCGATGGCCTTCTCGATCTTCTCGGCGTCGATCTTGGCGGTGCCGAAGGTCTCGATGAACAGACCGACCGGCTCGGCCTTGCCGATCGCGTAGGCGACCTGGACCTCGCAGCGGGCCGCGAGACCCGCC
>NZ_MJAJ01000080.1 GCF_001746365.1 Streptomyces sp. LUP30 | reverse complement strand
AGCCGTGCGGGTCCCACGACCGGGAGGAGCGGAGGTCGAACGGGACGTGCGACGGCTGCAAATGGGAAGCGGGGAACGGTCGGGCCGGGTCAAGGTGGCGCTCATCGCCCTGCTTGGGCGTATGGCGCTGCATGACCGCAATGATCGTCCGTGGCGCGTGAGGGGCCAGGGGTGGCCGGCGCCGCCGGGCGTCCCGGCGGTCCCGGTGGCGGCGGCGCCCGCCCGGGTGGCGGCGGCGGCTTCGCCGGTCGTCCCGGCGGTCCCGGTGGTGGCGGCGGCTTCGGCGGCGGCGGAGGTGGCCGTCCCGGATTCGGCGGTCGTCCCGGCGGTCCCGGTGGCCGTGGCGGCACGCAGGGCGCCTTCGGTCGTCCCGGCGGTCCCGCGCGTCGCGGTCGCAAGTCGAAGCGGCAGAGGCGCCAGGAGTACGAGGCCATGCAGGCCCCGTCGGTCGGCGGCGTGATGCTGCCGCGCGGCAACGGACAGTCCGTCCGCCTGTCGCGTGGTGCGTCCCTGACCGACTTCGCCGAGAAGATCGGCGCCAACCCGGCGTCGCTCGTCGGCGTGATGATGAACCTCGGCGAGATGGTCACCGCCACGCAGTCCGTCTCCGACGAGACGCTGAAGCTCCTCGCGGACGAGATGAACTTCGTCCTCGAGATCGTCAGCCCCGAGGAGGAGGACCGCGAGCTGCTCGAGTCCTTCGACATCGAGTTCGGCGAGGACGAGGGCGACGAGGAAGACCTCGTGGTCCGTCCGCCGGTCGTGACCGTCATGGGTCACGTCGACCACGGTAAGACCCGACTGCTCGACACCATCCGCAAGACGAACGTCATCGCGGGCGAGGCCGGCGGCATCACGCAGCACATCGGTGCGTACCAGGTCGCCACCGAGGTCAACGGTGAAGAGCGCAGGATCACCTTCATCGACACCCCGGGTCACGAGGCGTTCACCGCCATGCGTGCCCGTGGCGCCAAGTCGACCGACATCGCGATCCTCGTGGTGGCGGCCAACGACGGTGTGATGCCCCAGACGATCGAGGCGCTGAACCACGCCAAGGCGGCCGACGTGCCGATCGTGGTCGCGGTCAACAAGATCGACGTCGAGGGCGCGGACCCGACCAAGGTGCGCGGTCAGCTCACCGAGTTCGGTCTGGTGGCCGAGGAGTACGGCGGCGACACGATGTTCGTCGACATCTCCGCCAAGCAGGGCCTCAACATCGAGAGCCTGCTGGAGGCCGTGGTCCTGACCGCGGACGCCTCGCTCGACCTGCGGGCCAACCCGGAGCAGGACGCGCAGGGCATCGCGATCGAGTCCCACCTCGACCGCGGCCGTGGTGCCGTCTCGACGGTCCTGGTCCAGCGCGGCACGCTGCGCATCGGCGACACGATGGTGGTCGGCGACGCGTACGGCCGAGTCCGGGCGATGCTCGACGACAACGGCAACAACGTCGAGGAAGCGGGTCCGTCGACCCCCGTCCTGGTCCTGGGTCTCACCAACGTCCCGGGCGCCGGCGACAACTTCCTCGTCGTCGACGAGGACCGCACGGCACGTCAGATCGCCGAGAAGCGCGCGGCGCGTGAGCGCAACGCCAACTTCGCCCGGCGTGGAGTCCGGTTCTCCCTGGAGAACCTGGACGAGGCGCTCAAGGCCGGTCTGGTGCAGGAACTCAACCTCATCATCAAGGGCGACGCGTCCGGTTCGGTGGAGGCTCTCGAGTCCTCGCTGCTCCAGCTCGACGTCGGCGAAGAGGTCGACATCCGCGTCCTGCACCGCGGTGTGGGTGCGGTCACCGAGTCGGACATCGACCTGGCGACCGGCTCCGACGCCATCGTCATCGGCTTCAACGTCCGTGCGGCCGGTCGTGCCGCGCAGATGGCGGAGCGCGAGGGCGTCGACGTCCGGTACTACTCGGTGATCTACCAGGCCATCGAGGAGATCGAGGCGGCCCTGAAGGGCATGCTGAAGCCGGAGTACGAGGAGGTCGAGCTCGGCACGGCGGAGATCCGCGAGGTCTTCAAGTCGTCCAAGCTGGGCAACATCGCCGGTGTCCTGGTCCGCTCGGGCGAGGTCAAGCGCAACACCAAGGCGCGCCTCATCCGCGACGGCAAGGTCATCGCGGAGAGCCTCACCATCTCCGGGCTGCGTCGCTTCAAGGACGACGTCACCGAGATCCGCGAAGGGTTCGAGGGCGGTATCAACCTCGGCAACTTCAACGACATCAAGATCGACGACGTCATCGCGACGTACGAGATGCGGGAGAAGCCGCGGGTGTAAGCACCCATGGTCCGTACCGGCCGGCGGGGGATCGTTCCCCGCCGGCCGGTACGGCGTCCGGCGGACGCACGAGCGGGCGAAAACCCCGTCGAGCAGCCGCCGGGAACGCTGTACCGTTCTCGATGTCCCTGTCCCATGGCGGCAGGGCCATCGATCCCGTACCGGCGGGTGAACCGGATACACATGTACGTGGGGACTCTGTCCTTCGACCTCCTCCTCGGCGACGTACATTCGCTGAAGGAGAAGCGCTCCGTCGTCCGTCCCATCGTCGCCGAGCTCCAGCGCAAGTTCGCGGTGAGCGTGGCCGAGGTGGGCGACCAGGACCTTCACCGCAGGGCCAGGATCGGCCTCGCCGTGGTCTCGGGTGACGCGGAGCACCTGACCGATGTACTGGACCGGTGCGAACGGCTGGTCGCCGGGCGCCCCGAGGTGGAGCTGCTGTCGGTCGGACGCCGCTTCCACGGCGAAGACGACTGACCGACCGACCACGAAACGCAAGAAGAAGAAAGAACGGGAGACGGACCAGTGGCCGACAACGCGCGCGCCAAGAGGCTGGCGGACCTCATCCAGCAGGTGGTGGCCCAGAAGCTGCAGCGCGGGATCAAGGACCCGCGGCTCGGCTCCCACGTCACCATCACGGACACCCGGGTCACGGGTGACCTCAGGGAGGCGACCGTCTTCTACACCGTGTACGGGGACGACGAGGAGCGGGCGGCCGCGGCCGCCGGCCTGGAGAGCGCCAAGGGCGTCCTGCGCTCCGAGGTGGGCCGTGCGGCGGGCGTGAAGTTCACGCCGACGCTGGCCTTCGTCGCCGACGCCCTGCCCGACAACGCCCGCACCATCGACGACCTCCTCGACAAGGCGCGCGCCGCCGACGAGAAGGTCCGCGAGGTGTCCGCGGGCGCCGGCTACGCGGGCGAAGCCGACCCGTACAAGAAGCCCGGCGACGAGGACGAGACGGACGACTCCGCCTGATGAACCGCAAGCCGACCCCGCCCGACGGCCTTGTCATCGTCGACAAGCCGTCGGGCTTCACTTCGCACGACGTCGTGGCCAAGATGCGGGGGATCGCGGGGACCCGCCGCGTCGGCCACGCCGGCACGCTGGACCCGATGGCGACGGGCGTCCTCGTCCTCGGCATCGAGAAGGCGACCAAGCTCCTCGGGCACCTCGCGCTCACCGAGAAGGAGTACCTGGGCACGATCCGGCTCGGCCAGACGACCCTGACCGACGACGCCGAGGGCGAGATCACGGGCTCCACGGACGCCTCGAAGGTCACCCGGGAGGCGATCGACGCCGGCATCGCCGAGCTGAGCGGCCACATCATGCAGGTGCCGTCCAAGGTCAGCGCCATCAAGATCAACGGGGTGCGCTCCTACAAACGGGCCCGCGACGGCGAGGACTTCGAGATCCCGGCCCGCCCGGTCACCGTCTCGTCCTTCTCGGTGTACGACGTCCGCGACGCCGTCGCCGAGGACGGCACCCCGGTCCTGGACCTGGTCGTCTCCGTCGTCTGCTCCTCCGGCACCTACATCCGGGCCCTCGCCCGCGACCTGGGCGCCGGACTCGGCGTCGGCGGCCACCTCACCGCCCTGCGCCGCACCCGCGTCGGCCCCTACAAGCTGGACTCGGCGAAGACGCTCGACCAGCTCCAGCAGGAGCTGAGCGTGATGCCGATCGCCGACGCGGCCGCCGCCGCGTTCCCCCGCTGGAACGTGGACGCCAAGCGGGCCCGGCTGCTCCTCAACGGCGTGCGGCTGGAGATGCCGGACGAGTACGCCGACGCGGGCGCCGTGGCCGTCTTCGACCCCGAGGGCCGCTTCCTGGCCCTGGTGGAGGAGCAGAAGGGCAAGGCCAAGAGCCTGGCCGTGCTCGGCTGAGGCACTCCCCGGCCCGGCCCGTGGAGCGGCGAACACGGGGTGGTGCTGCGCCGCCGCTCCACGGTCCCCCTCGGTTCCCCCACCCCTAGGGTGTGTCCGACGGCCCCCCTTCATTCACCCGTCCGGGCGGGCGCTCGAAGTGAACCGAGGGAGTGCAGGGGGGCGCTTTCGCCCGGCGATCTGTCCCGCTGATCATCTCGCCCCTACCGTCGGACGCAGGACACGCGGGCGCGGCGGGAGGTACGACGATGGCGGGACGGGGCCCGCGGGCACCGTGGCACGACTGCGGGCGCAGCGCGCCGCAGGACCGTCCGGCGGACGCCGACCGCGCCGCCCCGGACGCCGACCCCTGTCTCGTGCGCATCCGCGACCTCGCCGGCCGGCCGCGCGGCACCGGCTTCGTCGCCGATCACCACGGCACGGTCGTCACCAGCCACGAGGCGGTCGACGGCCTGCCCCGGTTCGTGCTGTACGCCGCCGGCGACCGCAGCTGCGTGGTGACGGCCGACGCGGTCACCCCGCTGCCCGAACTCGACCTGGCGCTCGTGCGCACCGAGGGGCTCGGCGCGGAGCCGCTGCCGGTGACCGTGCGGGAGGGCGTGGAGACCGGCAGATACGTCCGGCTGGCCGCCGGCTGCTGGCGCGAGGCGCGGGTGCTGGCCGAGACGAGCGCGACGTACACGGCCACCGACCGTTCCCACCTCCTCGACGGCGTCCTGGAGCTGGCGATCGGCACCGCGGGCCGGGACGCGCTGCGGCCGGGCGGGGGAGCGGCCGGCGGGCCGGTCCTCGACGCCGGGACCGGCGCGGTCGTCGCCGTCCTCGGCACCGCGCTCCACAGCGGTCACCGGGACACCGGCTTCGCCGTGCCGCTGCGCCCCCTCACCCGCACGGTCGGCGAGCGGCGGGGCGACGACGGAGCCGGGGCGCCCACCGCTTCCCCGACGGGGACCACGGTGTCGGGCGACGGCCGGGCGACGGGACAGTTCTCCGTGCCACCGGGCGAGACCCTCACGCCGCCCGAGGAGCCTGCCCGGGCCGACGGCGTCGGGACGCCGGGGACGCCCGTGCGACCCGCGACCACCGGGAGTGCCGGGCCGACGGAAGCCTTCAGCGATGCGGAGACGGCGGAGGCGCCGGGGACACCGGGGACGCAGACCGAGGGACCCCTCGCCGAGCTGCTCGCCCGCAACGCGGCCACCGTCCCCGCGTACGGCGCCGACCTCAACCTGGCGGCCGTCCTGGAGCTCACGGCCACGTCCGTCGGCTCGGACGGCCCGCCGGGCGCGCTGAACCACTCCCTCGGCCGCACCGGGACCGGATCCCGCACCGCAGCCTCGGAACCCGTCGAACGAGCGCTCCCCGTCAGGGAGTTCGCCCGGTTCACGTCGAGCCCGGCGGCCGTCCTCGGCCTGGTCGGCGCGCCGGGCAGCGGCCGTACGACGGAACTCGCGGCCCTCGCCGCCCGCCGCACCCGGGGCGCCCGGCCCTCTCCCACCCTCTGGCTGCGCGGCGCCGACCTGCAGGACGAGGACGAGTCGCTCGCCGACGCGGCCCGCCGCGCCCTGACCAGGGCCGCCCGCATCGTGGCGGCATCGCGTCCTGGGCGAGCGGCGACCCCCTTCCCGGCCGCCGGCGCCGTCGGCCCCGACCTCGGTGACGTCACCCCCGAGCGGCTCGCCCGGCTCGCCCGCAGCGTCGGACGCCCGCTGCTGCTCCTCCTGGACGGACCCGAGGAGATGCCCCCGGTCCTCGCGCACCGGCTCGCCGAGTGGACCGAGGGCACGGCACGGTGGCTGCGGGAGACGGGAGCGCGGCTCGTGGTGGCGTGCCGGAGCGAGTACTGGGAGCACGCCGGAGCGCAGTTCCCGCCGGACATGCTGTACGGAGCCGCGGCCGCCGGGGATCCGCTCCCGCCCTGCGTCCGCCTGGGCGACTTCACCCCGGAGGAGGCGCGCGAGGCCCGCGCCCGCTACTGCCTTCCCGAGACCGCGCTCGCCTCCCCCGACGACCGGCACCCGCTCACGCTGCGCCTGCTCTGCGAGGTCCGCGCCGCGCTCCCCGGCCCGCCCGACCGGGCCCCGGTCGACCGTGACCAAGTCCTCGCCGCCCACCTCGACCTGATGTGCCTGCGTATCGCGGTCCGTCTCGCGGCCGGGAACGGACTGCGCGGGGCCGCCGTACGACGCCTCGCGGCGAAGGTCTCCGGCCAGGTGCACGAAGCCGCCCGGCGCAGTCTCGGGCCGGGCCAGGGCGGACTGGACCGGGAGTCGTTCGAGGCGGTCTTCCCGTGGGGGCCGGCGCCGGCCCGCCTCGGGGGCGGAGTCGGCTGGGCGTCCGCCGTCCTCGCCGAGGGCCTCCTCGTGCCGGCCGGCAGCGGTTACCGCTTCGCCCACGAGGAACTCGCCGACTGGATCCAGGGCGCCCACCTCGACCTGGACGAGGCCCTGCGCGCCCTCGTCCACCGACCGGGCACCCCCGAGGACGGCCGTCCGCTGCCCGTCCCGCACCATCGCATCGGCCCGGTCGTCCAGGCCCTGCTGCTCCTCGCCCGCCAGCAGGGCCCGCACCGACTCGCCGCCCAGCTGCGCGAGTTGACGCACGCCCTGGAAGCCGACCCGGACTCGTGGTGGGCCGCCCGGCTGCTCACCGAGACCCTGCTGCGCGTCCCGGACGCGACGCCCTACACGGCCGTGCTGCGCCTGATCGCGGACCGGATCGGCGCCGGCGCCGCGGACGCCGGCCGCTTCACGGACCTCGGACCCGCCTTCTGGACGCGGCTCGCCCTGCCGCCCGACGCCCGGCTCGACCTGCTGCGCCGCCTGGTCGTCGCCGACGGCGCCCCGCACGAGGCGGACGCCCCCCGCTACCTCGACGCCGTCGCAGGGATCCTCGCCGCCGACCCCCGCGCCGTACAGCCGTACCTCACGCACTGGTTCGACGACGAGCGGCCGCTGCCCGCGACCCCGCACGCGACGGTGGCGACGGCGGCGCAGGCACTGCTGCACACCCACCGCCACCGCGCGCCCGACGACCTCATCGAGGCCCTCGTCGACTGCGGTCACCCGCGCGCCGACGAACTGCTCGCGGTCCTGGCGGAGGAGGAACCGTCCGCGCTGTGCCGGGCCGTCGACCGGTGGGCGCACGACCGACGGCCCGCCCGGCGGGCGGCGGCGGTGACGCACGGGCTGCGCGCCGCGCCGCACGTGCGGACGGATCCCGACCGGCTGCTGCTGCGCCACGCGGCCCACGACGTGCTCGCCCGCCCGGCCGACCGCACCCTGCACGGCGGCGCGCTCGCCCTCCTCGTCCGTGACCCCGAGACCCGCCCCCGCCACCTCGCGCAGGCCCTGGAGCGCTTCGCGGCGGGCGACCGGCAGCTGCCCCCGGACGCCCTGCTCACCGCCCTGAGCACCCACCCCGAACCGGTCCTGGACGCCTTCCGGACCCGGCTGCACGCCCCCGACCGGACGCCACCGGGCCGGACGGACGGGGGTCGGGCGGACGGAGACCGGATGGGCGGAGGCCTCATGGACGGGGGCCGGATGGACGGGGACCGGCCGGACACGGGGCGGGCGGACACGGGCGGGGTCCTGCACGCCCTCGTGGAAGCCGCCACCCCTGCCCTCGCCCACCGGATCGCCGCGCTCCTTCGGGAGGCGGTGGAACGGCGGCCGCAGAGCGCCGGGCGTCTGGCCGCGTCCGTCGGCCGTCGCCTCGACGACGGGCCCACCGCGCGCGCCGCCCTCCTCCCGCTGGTCAGGGGCCTGTTGGACGGCGACTGCCCCGAGCAGGCGCGGGCCGTCCTGGCCGGCGTGCTGGCCGCTCCCGGCGCTCCACGGTCCGCCCCCCTGCGACGCGAGCTCCTGGACCACCTCCTCGCGCACGAACGCGCCCCGGCCGTCCTGGCCGCCGTCCTCTACGCAGCCGCCGGGCACAGCGGCGCGGACCTGCGCGCCCTCGTCCACCGCACGGGCCTCCTCCTCGTCCGCACACCGGACGGCGCGACCCGCTTCGACCACGGGCTGGTCGACCTCGGGCGTCATGTGCCGGGGTTCGCCGCCCAGGTGGTGGACTGGCTCGCCCGTGCGCCGGGGGAGTGGGCCGCGGTGGTCGGACCCAGTGCCCGCCGGACCCTCGAGAACCTGGCGGGAGCCCGCGTGCCCGCATGACGCGCACCGGTGCCAGGACTCACCGGTCCCCGGCGGTCTTCGGCCGGTCCCCTGCGGGCCTCTTGCCCGTCTCCTGCGGGCCGGCTCAGTGGGCCGGGTCACAGCCTCCATGCCGATGCAGGCCCGAAGCGCCCGGCATGGCACCCTTAGACCTGCGTAAGAGACAACAGTGGATACGGACACGGGTTCGAGGAGCGGTCACAGTGCAGCGCTGGCGTGGCTTGGAGGACATCCCCGAGGACTGGGGACGCAGCGTCGTCACCATCGGGTCCTACGACGGGGTCCACCGCGGGCACCAGCTGATCATCCGGCATGCCGTGGACCGCGCCCGTGAGCTGGACGTTCCCGTGGTCGTCGTCACCTTCGACCCGCACCCCAGCGAGGTCGTCCGCCCCGGCAGCCACCCGCCGCTGCTCGCCCCGCACCACCGCCGCGCCGAACTGATGGCGGAACTGGGGGTCGACGCGGTCCTGATCCTGCCCTTCACGACGGAGTTCTCCAAGCTCTCGCCCGCCGACTTCGTGGTGAAGGTCCTCGTCGACAGGCTGCACGCCAAGGCGGTCGTCGAGGGTCCCAACTTCCGCTTCGGCCACAAGGCCGCGGGGAACGTGGACTTCCTCACCGAGCAGGGCAAGATCTACGACTTCGACGTCGAGATCGTCGACCTGGTGCTGTGCGGTGAGGCGGGCGGCGGTCAGCCGTTCTCCTCGACGCTGACCCGGCGACTGGTCGCCGAGGGCGATCTCGCGGGCGCCGGTGAGATCCTCGGCCGCCCGCACCGGGTCGAGGGCGTCGTGGTGCGCGGGGCCCAGCGGGGCCGCGAACTCGGCTTCCCCACCGCGAACGTCGAGACGCTCCCGCACACCGCGATCCCGGCGGACGGCGTCTACGCGGGCTGGCTGCACGCGGCCGGCGAGGCGATGCCGGCCGCGATCTCCGTCGGCACGAACCCGCAGTTCGACGGCACGGAGCGCACGGTGGAGGCGTACGCCATCGACCGCGTCGGCCTCGACCTGTACGGCCTGCACGTCGCCGTCGACTTCCTGGCCTTCGTACGCGGCCAGGCCAGGTTCGACTCGCTGGAAGGCCTGTTGGAGCAGATGGCGCTGGACGTGAAGCGCTGCCGGGAACTGGTGGCGGCGCAGCGGTAGTCGCACCGCGGGTCCGACAGTGAACGGCCGAAGGGCGGCCGGTGTCCCAGGACACCGGCCGCCCTTCGGCGTTCTTCACTGCTGCGGAGGCTGCTGTCCGGGCTGCGGCGCCTGGGGGTGCTGAGGCTGCTGCGGGTGCTGCGGATAGCCGTAGCCGGGCGGGGGGTACCCCGGGTGCGGTTGCTGAGGCTGCGGCTGCTGTTGCGGGTACGGCTGGCCCTGCGGGGGATACGACTGTCCCGGCCCGGGCTGGGGAGCCTGCGGGTACGGCTGGCCGGCCTGCGGCGGATACGGCTGTCCCGGCCCCTGCTGCCCGGGCATCGGCTGGCCCGGCATCTGCTGACCCGGCATCGGCGGGGCGGCCACCGGAGGCGGGTTGCCGTCGCTGGTCCACAGCCCCTGGCGCTGCTGATGACGGATGAAGTCCTCCGCGACCAGAGCCGTGAGATTGAAGTACGCCTCGCGCACCTTGGGCCGCATCATGTCGAGGTCCACCTCGGCGCCTGCCGCCAGGTGCTCGTCGAACGGCACGACGACGACGCCGCGGCAACGGGTCTCGAAGTGCGCCACGATGTCGTCCACCTTGATCGTCTTGCCGGTCTCGCGCACCCCGGAGATGACGGTGAGGGACCGCGAGACCAGCTCGGCGTACCCGTGCGCGGACAGCCAGTCGAGCGTGGTGCTGGCGCTGCTCGCGCCGTCCACGGACGGCGTGGAGATGATGATGAGCTGGTCGGCGAGGTCGAGCACCCCGCGCATGGCGCTGTAGAGCAGACCGGTGCCGGAGTCGGTGAGGATGATCGGGTACTGGTTGCCGAGCACGTCGATCGCGCGCCGGTAGTCCTCGTCGTTGAAGGTCGTCGAGACGGCCGGGTCGACGTCGTTGGCGATGATCTCCAGACCCGACGGCGCCTGGGAGGTGAACCGCCGGATGTCCATGTACGAGTTGAGGTACGGGATCGCCTGGACGAGGTCCCGGATCGTCGCCCCGGTCTCGCGGCGCACCCGTCGGCCGAGCGTGCCGGCGTCCGGGTTGGCGTCGATGGCGAGGATCTTGTCCTGCCGTTCCGTGGCCAGCGTCGACCCGAGGGCGGTGGTGGTCGTCGTCTTGCCCACACCGCCCTTGAGGCTGATGACCGCGATCCGGTAGCACGACAGCACCGGCGTGCGGATCAGCTCCAGCTTGCGCTGCCGCTCGGCCTCCTCCTTCTTCCCGCCGAGCTTGAAGCGGGAGGACGCGGCGGTCGGCCGGCCGCTCTTCGCCTTCTGCTTCCTGTTGTTGAGCAGCCGGTCCGACGACAGCTCCACGGCGGCCGTGTAACCCAGCGGCGCGGCACCGGGATTGACCGGCTGCCGGTGGTCGTGCTGGATCGGCTGCGGCCAAGCGGCCCCGGACCGGGGGTCGATGGGCTGCTCGGGAATCTGCGGGGCCGCCTGGTGGATCTGCGACGACGCGTCAGGGCCCGGGCCGGGAGCGGGTGCGGGCGCCTGAGGTGCGTACGGCGCCGGCTGCGGGGCCTGTCCGGGGAAACCCTGCGGGTGGTTCTGCGGAGCCGCGCCGTGTGCGGCCCCCTGCGGGAAGCCCTGAGGAGCGGCTGCCGGGAAGGATCCGTCCGGCTGCTGCGGAATCCCGGGCTGGACACCGGGCTGCGGGAAACCGGGGTGCGGCTGCGGAGCCGCCTGGGCCTGGGCCTGGGGCTGCGGCGCGGGCGGCTGGGGGAAGCCGTAGCCGGGCGGGGTGTGCGGCGCGTCCGGGCCGGCGTTCTGCTGGGGGAAGCCGTAACCGCCGGGTGCGGACGGAGGCGTGGGCGCCGGAGCCTCGCCGGGCTGGGGGAAGCCGTAGCCCGGCTGAGGCGCGGGGGACTGCTGGGCTGCCGGGGCGGGAGGCGGGGCCTGCGGGAAGCCATAGCCGGGCTGCGGTGTGCCCGGAGCGGGCTGCGGGCCCGGCGGGTTCCAGCCGGCCGTGGCCGACGGAGCCGCGTGCGGCTCGACCGGGGGCTGCGGTGCGGGCGTGGGGGCGGGAGCCGCGGCGTCGGCCGGCTGCGGCTGGGCGGGCCACTGCGCTGCCGGAGCCGGA
Organism: Streptomyces sp. LUP30; assembly: GCF_001746365.1. GTDB lineage: Bacteria > Actinomycetota > Actinomycetes > Streptomycetales > Streptomycetaceae > Streptomyces. The sequence continues at coordinate 14,755 of NZ_MJAJ01000080.1, read as the reverse complement.
GCGGCGGGCTGGTACGACGGCGGCAGCGGAGGCAGGCCGCCCTGCGGGACGGGAGGGGGCGTCCAGACGGGCGGACCGGTGGGCGGAGGGTCCTGGGGCGCGCTGTCCTGCGGCTCCCGGAACTCGTGGGGTTCGTGGGGCTGCTGATGGTGCGGGGGCTCCGGGGCGTGCGGGGCCTCCGGGGTGTGCGGGGGAGTGGCGTCCGACGGCGCCTCGGCGGCGGCGTGCCCGGGGACCGCGTCCCCGACCACGGGAGACTCCTCGGACGCCGGGCCGGCCGCAGCCTCGGCTGCCGGGGCAGCCGGGTCCTCGGGGCGAGCGGACCCGGCCTCGGCGACGTCGCTCCCGGCGCCGTCGCCGGCACCGTCAGCGGCGCTCCGGGGCTCGTCGGCTCCGGTCGGCTCCGGCTCCGCGAGGGCGGGCTCCGCCTCGTCGCGGGCAGGACCGTCGGCGGACTGCGAACCGTCCGCCGGGCTCTGCCCCTCGTCCGGGAAACCTTCGGCCGTGGCGTGGGTGCCGTCACCCTCGCGCACCTCGGCGGCGGCTTGCTGCGGCGGGCTCACGGACTCCGCCGCGGCGGCGTTCTCAGCGATCTCCCGCTTGAGGGCGATCGCCGAGAAACGCATCGTGGCGCCGCTCTCGAGATCGCCGTTCCCGGAGTCGCCGTCCTCCTCGGCCGGCTGCGCGACCTGGGCGGCCGGAGGCGTCACGGGCCCGGGTCCGGGCGCGGGCGTCGGGGCGGCGGCCGGGGCCACCGGCCGCTGGAGCTCGAACCCGCTGTCCGCCGGAACCCCGGGCACGGCGTCCGGCTGCGGGGCGGACGACACCGGGGCCGCGGGCGGGGCGAACGGCGCCTCGGGCGTCTGACCGGGCGGCGTCAGCGGCACGCCCGGAACCGGAACAGGGGGCGCCGGGACAGGGGGCTCCGGAGCAACGGCAGCCGGGGCAGCGGGCGTCGAAGCGGCGGGCGCCGGAAGGACAGGCGCGGGCGGCACGGGCGGAGCGCCAGGCGTCTCCGGCGCGAAGGGGGCCTGCGGAGCTGCCGGAGTGAACGGCACGCCGGGCGCACCGGGCACCGCCGGCGGTCCGACAGGCGCCGGAGACCCGGATACAGGTCCGGCCGGGGGTTCGGCCGGCCCACCGGGAACCGCCGCGCCCGGGTTCGTGTCCGGAGGCGCCGTCGCACCGCCCGCCGAACCCCCGCCCGCGTTCTGCGTGTACCAAGCCGGCGGCGCGTAGTCGATGGTGAACTCGCCCGTCGCCTCGACGGAGGACTCCGCGTCGGGCTGGTCATCGCCGGGTGTGGCCCAGCCCCCGCGGTTCCCGTCCCGATCGCTGCTCACAATTCCTCCTGATGTGGTCGAGCACCCTCATGCCGTGGCGGGGCGACCGTGTTTTCTCGTCGTCCGAAGTGATGCGAGGCGGTCTGAGGTCGTCCGATGCGCCGGCCCTCCCCCAGAGGCGTGGACACCCGTCCCACGGTTTTCGGTACCGCGCCCCCGCACCAGCCTAATCATCGGGCCCCCGGCGCAGGCAGGCCCGCCCGCCCCTCGGCACCAGTCCATCACGTCGGTGACTCCGCTACCACGTCGGTGACTCCACGAGGAAGGGGCTCCTGTTCTTCACGCCACTCATCAAAACGGCCGAAAGGCCGTAAGTGCCGCACGAGGGGCGGGAGAGGGAACCCGAAGCGCCGTTGACGCGGGCGTGGGAAGCGCCTCCGCGTCCCGCCTGGGCGGTGTCAACGCGCGGGCCGGCTCCGCCGCTTCGCCCGGCGGGATCCGCTGCACGCCGACCAGCCGGGCCTGTCGGATCAGCCGCGGGGCGACGGGACGGAGACACGGCAACGGCGTCAGCGCGGTCCGCCAGGGCCCGGAGGTGACGCGTCCGCGCGGCGCGTTGTGCCCGCCGCCCATCGCGTGCACGATCCGCACCCAGGCCTGCGGACGTCCCGTCGGCAGGGCGAGCGCGTCTCCACCTCCTCGTTGCTCAGCACGTGCGCCCGTTGCGCGGGCCGGGGAGACCGAAGCCGCTGGGCAGCAGCACGTGCGCCCCACGGCCGGACGGAACCGGCGCCTCGTCCGAGCCGTTCCGCGCGCCGGGACCCGGGGTCGCCCGTGACGTCGGGACCGTCATCGCGCACCTCCGAGAGGCAGGATGGCGAGCGTCCCGGGCGCCGGTTCGCGGTCGAGCCGGGCGAGCCCGGCGCCCGCGTGCCGGGCGGCGGCTTCCAACGCGCTCCACGCCGCCGTCAGTTCGTCGGCGCCGTGCCCGGTCACCCGCAGATGACCGCTGAGCGAGACCTCGTCGCGCTCCTCGCGCGAGCGTCGGGCTGAAAGCGGTGGCGAGCGCCGATACAACGGCGACCGGCGCGAGGAATCGCGGCCGTGACGGCACCCTGCGCCCACCGAGTCCGCCGACGGCGGATCCCGTACCTGGTGTGCCTGCGGTTGTCGCAGCGCCGGCTCCGGACGGACTCCTCGGTACGCCGCTCCCGGCCCGCCGGTGCGCCCGGCCCTCCGCCGTCACCAGTGGTTCGGCGCACGCGGAGGTGGGGGAGCGCGGAGACGAACCCCCACCTCGTTCGGTGCGGTCGCCCTGAACCCGGGCCGGTCAGCCCGCTCGACAGGTGATCGGCCGTCCGCACCACGCAATTGCGCGCCCCGAGGCCGCCGGCGCGGCGGAATACCACCTGGTGTGCCGCGACGCCCCGGGTCCTCGACGACGCTCACACCCCCGCGGACGAGCGCGTCGTCGACGGCGAGGCGCCCGCTCCGCGCCCGTTCGCGAAGTCGCTGCCACCCGCCGTCCACGACGGGTGGCGCTGTGCCGGGCGGCGGTCGGGGCCCTGACAGCCGCCCGCTCCCTCACCGGCCGGGCCCCGGTTCTCGAGGAGACGACGGGGAAGCCGACCCCGGCTGGCCCGCCCCTCCCCGTCGCCCGACCCCGATCGCTCCGCCCTCAGCCCCCGATCGCTCCGCCCTCAGCCTCCGTCGCCCGGCGTCGGCTCCAGGTCGAACTCGCCGTCGCGGGCGCCCAGCACGAAGGCCCGCCATTCCGCCTCGGTGTAGCGCAGCACCGTCTCCGGGTCGAGGGACGACCGCATCGCCACCGCGCCCTCGGGCAGATACGCGATCTCGACGCGTTCCTCGTGCTGTTCCGTGCCCGGCGCGCACTGCCACTCGACGCCGGAGATGTCGAGCGCGTAGAGCTCGTCCCGCTCCCGGTCCTTGCGCGCCCGCACGGCCCTGCTCTCGGCGTTCTCGGCCTGCTCGGCATCGGCCATGTCATCGGCCATGATCGGCTCCGACCCTTTCCCTCTGTTCCCGCTGTGCCAACGAGCTGTGGAGTAACCCTACTTGCCCCAGTTCTCCCAGCTCAGAGGTTCCTCCTTTACGTTCCGGCCCGGCATCGCGGCCCGTACACTGCCCCCACCCGCCGGACGGCGTGAGGCACCGCGTACCGCCCCGCCGGACCGCCGCCCCTCACCCGGGCGCCCCGCGCAGCCCCGCACCGCCGGACGCGGTGCGCCGGACGCGGTCCGCCCGCCCGCCGCCCATCCCGGACAAGCCCGGCGCACCGGCCTGATACCCTGGCTCTCGGCCGTTTGTGTACGCACCCCCGGAAGCACCCTCAGGCAACGCCCGAAGGTTCTGGAGGTCGCGCTCAGCGGATCCCCGCCTCCCGAGTATCGGAAGCTCCCCCGAGACACAGACCGGGGGCACTCGGTGGCCTGAAAAGACTACGAGGAGTACGCGTGCCGCTCGACGCCGCTACGAAGAAGCAGATCATCACCGAGTTCGGCCAGAAGGAGGGCGACACCGGCTCCCCCGAGGTCCAGGTCGCCATGCTGTCGCGCCGGATCTCGGACCTGACCGAGCACCTCAAGACGCACAAGCACGACCACCACTCCCGTCGTGGTCTGCTGATCCTGGTCGGTCAGCGTCGCCGCCTGCTGCAGTACCTCGCCAAGAAGGACATCCAGCGCTTCCGTGCGCTGGTCGACCGCCTGGGCATCCGCCGCGGCGCGGCGGGCGCCAAGTAGGACGCCGTGAGGGGAGCGGTTCCCGGCAGCATCGGGACCGCTCCCTTTTGCTGTACACAGCGTGCGTCTGCTGTGCACGGCTCGCGCTCCCCGGAGCGACACGCACCGCGGCAGGGCCCGTCGTACGCCCTGCAGGTCGCGGAAACGTGCGGAGTGTCACCCACGCTTTGTAGTGTGGTAGCACAACGCACGACGTACGACACAGCGTGATGACGTGCACTCGCTGCGGGTGAACGTCATCACGCACACCGAACGAGGAGAAGCGCACCGCACCGCCGCCGGTCCTCGGTAGTGGCCCCCGGGACAGAGAACCCCGGGTGCTTCGATCGAAGACCGGCCCGCACCGAACGGAGCGCTTCTCCGCAACCGTCCCCCTGCCACACGGGCAGCTGAGGGACGAAGACGAGGAGAATTCGCTAGTGGAGAACGAGACCCACTACGCCGAGGCCGTCATCGACAACGGCTCCTTCGGCACCCGCACCATCCGCTTCGAGACGGGCCGCCTGGCCAAGCAGGCCGCCGGCTCCGCCGTGGCGTACCTGGACGACGACACCATGGTGCTGTCGGCCACCACCGCCTCCAAGAACCCCAAGGACCAGCTCGACTTCTTCCCCCTCACGGTGGACGTCGAGGAGCGGATGTACGCCGCCGGCAAGATCCCCGGCAGCTTCTTCCGCCGTGAGGGCCGTCCCTCCGAGGACGCCATCCTCACCTGCCGGCTGATCGACCGCCCGCTGCGCCCGTCCTTCAAGAAGGGCCTGCGCAACGAGATCCAGGTCGTCGCCACGATCATGGCGCTCAACCCCGACCACCTGTACGACGTCGTGGCGATCAACGCCGCCTCCGCGTCCACGCAGCTGGCCGGCCTGCCCTTCTCCGGTCCGATCGGCGGCGTCCGCGTCGCGCTGATCAACGGCCAGTGGGTCGCGTTCCCGACGCACACCGAGCTCGAGGACGCCGTCTTCGACATGGTCGTCGCCGGTCGCGTCCTGGAGGACGGCGACGTCGCGATCATGATGGTCGAGGCCGAGGCCACCGAGAAGACCATCCAGCTCGTCGCGGGCGGCGCCGAGGCGCCGACCGAGGAGGTCGTCGCCTCCGGTCTGGACGCCGCGAAGCCCTTCATCAAGGTGCTCTGCAAGGCCCAGGCCGACCTCGCCGCGAAGGCCGCCAAGCCGACCGGCGAGTTCCCGGTCTTCCTCGACTACCAGGACGACATCCTGGAGGCGCTGTCCGCCGCCGTCCGCCCGGAGCTCGCCTCCGCGCTGACCATCGCGGGCAAGCAGGACCGCGAGGCCGAGCTGGACCGCGTCAAGGCGCTCGCCGCCGAGAAGCTCCTGCCGGAGTTCGAGGGCCGCGAGAAGGAGATCTCCGCCGCGTACCGCTCGCTCACCAAGCAGCTGGTCCGCGAGCGCGTGATCAAGGAGAAGAAGCGCATCGACGGCCGTGGCGTCACGGACATCCGTACGCTCGCCGCCGAGGTCGAGGCCATCCCGCGCGTGCACGGCTCGGCGCTGTTCGAGCGTGGCGAGACCCAGATCCTGGGCGTCACCACCCTCAACATGCTCCGCATGGAGCAGCAGCTGGACACCCTTTCCCCGGTGACCCGCAAGCGCTACATGCACAACTACAACTTCCCGCCGTACTCCGTCGGCGAGACCGGCCGCGTCGGCTCCCCGAAGCGCCGCGAGATCGGCCACGGCGCCCTCGCCGAGCGCGCCATCGTGCCGGTCCTGCCGACGCGCGAGGAGTTCCCCTACGCGATCCGTCAGGTGTCCGAGGCCCTCGGCTCCAACGGCTCGACGTCGATGGGCTCGGTCTGCGCCTCCACCATGTCGCTGCTGAACGCCGGTGTGCCGCTCAAGGCCCCCGTCGCCGGTATCGCCATGGGCCTGATCTCCCAGGAGATCAACGGCGAGACGCACTACGTCGCCCTCACCGACATCCTCGGTGCGGAGGACGCCTTCGGCGACATGGACTTCAAGGTCGCCGGCACCAAGGAGTTCGTCACCGCCCTCCAGCTCGACACCAAGCTGGACGGCATCCCGGCCTCCGTCCTGGCCGCGGCCCTCAAGCAGGCCCGCGACGCCCGCCTCCACATCCTCGACGTGATGATGGAAGCGATCGACACGCCGGACGAGATGTCCCCCAACGCCCCGCGGATCATCACCGTCAAGATCCCCGTGGACAAGATCGGTGAGGTCATCGGCCCGAAGGGCAAGATGATCAACCAGATCCAGGAGGACACCGGCGCCGAGATCACGATCGAGGACGACGGCACCATCTACATCGGTGCGCAGGTCGGCTCGCAGGCCGAGGCCGCCCGCGCCACGATCAACGGCATCGCCAACCCGACCATGCCGGAGGTCGGCGAGCGCTACCTGGGTACGGTCGTCAAGACCACCACCTTCGGTGCGTTCGTGTCGCTGCTCCCGGGCAAGGACGGTCTGCTGCACATCTCGCAGATCCGTAAGCTCGCCGGCGGCAAGCGCGTGGAGAACGTCGAGGACGTGCTCGGTGTGGGCTCCAAGGTCCAGGTCGAGATCGCCGAGATCGACTCGCGCGGCAAGCTCTCCCTGATCCCCGTGATCGAGGGCGAGGAAGCTGCTGAGGACACGAAGGACGACTCCGACAAGTGACGTCGAGTAGCTCCCAGGCGACGGCCCGCACCTCTTCGGAGGCGCGGGCCGTCGCCCGTACCCAAACCCTGATCAAGGGCACGGCCGGCATCGGCGTCGTCCGCAAGACCACCCTTCCGGGCGGCCTGCGCATCGTCACCGAGACCCTCCCCTCGGTCCGCTCCGCCACCTTCGGCATCTGGGCGCACGTCGGCTCCCGCGACGAGACGCCCTCCCTGAACGGCGCCACGCACTACCTGGAGCACCTCCTCTTCAAGGGGACGAACCGCAGGTCCGCGCTGGACATCTCCTCCGCCCTAGACGCGGTCGGCGGCGAGATGAACGCGTTCACGGCGAAGGAGTACACGTGCTACTACGCGCGCGTGCTCGACACCGATCTGCCGCTCGCCATCGACGTCGTCTGCGACATGCTGACGGGCTCCCTGATCCGCGAGGAGGACGTCGACGTCGAGCGCGGCGCGATCCTCGAAGAGATCGCCATGACCGACGACGACCCCGGCGACTGCGTGCACGACCTGTTCGCGCAGACCATGTTCGGGGACACCGCCCTCGGCCGCCCGGTCCTCGGCACCGTCGACACGGTCAACGCCCTCACCGCCGACCGCATCCGCCGCTTCTACAAGAAGCACTACGACCCCACCCATCTGGTGGTGGCGGCCGCGGGCAACATCGACCACAACAAGGTCGTACGCCAGGTCCGCGCGGCCTTCGAGAAGGCGGGCGCCTTCAGGAGCGCCGACGCCGCACCCATCGCCCCGCGCGACGGCCGACGGGCGATCCGCACCTCGGGCCGCGTCGAGCTGATCGGCCGCAAGACGGAACAGGCGCACGTCGTCCTGGGCATGCCCGGGCTGGCCCGCACGGACGACCGCCGCTGGGCGCTCGGCGTGCTGAACACGGCCCTGGGCGGCGGCATGTCCTCCCGGCTCTTCCAGGAGGTCCGCGAGAAGCGCGGTCTGGCCTACAGCGTGTACTCGTACACCTCGGGCTTCGCCGACTGCGGTCTCTTCGGCGTGTACGCGGGCTGCAGGCCCTCGCAGGTGCACGACGTGCTGAAGATCTGCCGCGACGAACTCGACCAGGTCGCCGAACACGGCCTGTCCGACGACGAGATCGACCGCGCCATCGGCCAGGTGAAGGGCTCCACGGTCCTCGGCCTGGAGGACACCGGCGCGCTCATGAACCGCATCGGCAAGAGCGAGCTGTGCTGGGGCGAGCAGATGTCGGTCGACGACATGCTCGCCCGGATAGCTGCCGTGACCCCGGACGACGTCCGTTCGGTGGCCCGCGACATCCTGGGACGACGACCGTCGCTGTCGGTCATCGGCCCGCTCAAGGACAAGCAGGCCGCCCGGCTCCACGACGCGGTCGCCTGACGCCGTCCGGTCTCCGGAAGGCACCCACACCTTCGGCAAGCATCTTCGGTAAGGAAGCACAGAGATGAGCAAGCTGCGCGTGGCCGTCCTCGGCGCCAACGGCCGGATCGGCTCCGAGGCGGTACGGGCGGTCGAGGCCGCCGAGGACATGGAACTGGTGGCCGCCCTCGGCCGCGGCGACAAGCTGGAGACGCTGACGGAGACCGGCGCCCAGGTCGCCGTCGAGCTGACCACCCCGGCCTCGGTCATGGACAACCTCGAGTTCTGCGTCGGGCACGGCGTCCACGCCGTGGTCGGCACCACCGGCTGGACCGACGAACGCCTGGCACAGCTGAACGGCTGGCTGACCGCGTCCCCGGAGACGGGCGTGCTCATCGCCCCCAACTTCTCCATCGGGGCCGTCCTCACCATGAAGTTCGCGCAGATCGCCGCGCCCTACTTCGAGTCCGTCGAGGTCGTCGAGCTGCACCACCCGAAGAAGGTGGACGCCCCGTCCGGCACCGCCACGCGCACCGCCCAGCTCATCGCCGAGGCCCGCCGCAACGCGGGCACCGCTCCGGCGCCGGACGCCACCGAGACGGGCCTGGACGGGGCGCGCGGCGCGAACGTGGACGGGATCCCCGTGCACGCCGTCCGGCTGCGCGGCCTGCTGGCCCACCAGGAGGTCCTGCTGGGCGGCGAGGGCGAGACCCTCACCGTCCGCCACGACTCCCTCCACCACAGCAGCTTCATGCCGGGCATCCTGCTGGGCGCCCGCAGGGTGGTGTCGACGCCGGGCCTCACCTTCGGCCTGGAACACTTCCTCGACCTGAACTGAGCCCCCGACGTCATGCGCGCGAAGATCTCCTACGTCATCACGGCCGCCGTCCTGGTCTTCTACTTCGTCCTGGTCGGCAGCCGCGGCGTCATGCTCATCCAGTCCGGCACGCTCCTGACCGTCACCTTCGGCGTGGCGGTGCTGATCCTGCCGGTCATCGGCGTCTGGTTCCTGTGGAAGAACACCCAGTTCGTCCGCCGGGCCAACGCCCTCGCCGCCGAACTCGACGCCGAGGGCGGCCTGCCCGTCGACGAACTGAGGCGCACCCCCGGCGGCCGCGTCGACCGCGACTCGGCCGACGAGGTCTTCGCCAGGCGCAAGGCCGAGGCCGAGGACGCACCCGGGGACTGGCGCACCTGGTTCCGTCTCGCCGTCGCCTACCACGACGCCCGCGACACCCCCCGGGCCCGCAAGGCGATGCAGCGGGCGATAGCCCTCCACGACGGCAAGCCGGTCCGGACCGCCTGATCCACCCGTCCGGAAAGCCGGCCGAACCGCGTGTACAGGGAGGGGGCCGGTCCGCAGTGTCGCGGACCGGCCCCCTCCCTGTCCACGCGTGCGCGGACTCAGCCGCGCCGGTTCTCCGACGCCCACGCCTCGACGGCGTCGGCCGCCCGGTCGAACGCCTCGGGACGCGCCAGGAAGTCCGCCCCGTGCGTGGTCAGCAGCGGAGCCGCCTCGGCGGGCCGCTCCCGCCGGACGACGGTCAGCGCTTCGCCCTGGACCGTCCGCGGCAGTCCGAGCCAGCGCACCGGCTGCTGGACGGTCCGCACCGCCAGGACCCGCTCCCACGGCAGCGTGCGTGTGCGGAGGAAACTCACATGGCGCAGTCCGCGGTCGCTCACCCACACGCCCACCCGCAGCAGTCGCAGGGCGGCGCCGATCACGGCCAACGAGCAGCCGAAGACGGTGCCCGCCTCGGACACCGATCCGGTGAGCGCGATGATGACGGCCGCGAACAGCACGTACGAGGCGAGCAACAGCGCGAGCGCGGCCGCACCGACCCGCCAGGGCCCGGGCCGGTAGGGGCGCCGCCAGCGGTCGCGATCATCGAAGGGCAATGCGACGTCGTCCGCCGCCTCGAATGCGCGGTCGGCCGTCAGGAAGGGCAGGGGCACGGCTGGTCCTCACTCGTCCATGCGTGGGCTGTGCCCGGTGAGGCTATCCGGCTGTGTCCCGGCTCACCACCTTCGGGGGCCGGATGGCGTCGGCGTGGTGCTCAGCGCCCCTGGGACGCCTGGGACTGCGGTCCCTGCGCGGGCTGGTTCTGACTCAGCGCCGGCATCCCGATGACCAGCGAGCCCACCAGCGCGGCCACGATCGTGAGCCCCAGCAGCCAACGCCCGGCTATCTGGCTCACCGAGGACCGTTCGGGGGGCGGGGGAGTGACATTGCTACGGAACCTGTCGGCCTCGGCGAGGAAGGCGAAGGGTACGGGCTCGCGCCGGCGGAACATGGTGGGTACGTCCTCCTGAGAGAAGTCGCGTGGACGTTGCCGAGATGACCTCGTCACTGGTTCAGACGAGCGAGTGCCCGAAAACGTGCCCAATATCAGCAGACGTCCCGCGCGAATCTCGCGGCACGCCGACGGAAGCCCGGCCCGGCGGCCCCCGTAGAGTTGTCGCCGCTCCGAAGACGCGATGGAAGGACCCCCGCACCGTGACCGACAGCCCCGCCGACGACCTCAAGCCCGGCTTCCGCAGCGACGTCACCGTCGAACTGGTCAAGCACACCGCGTCCGACGCGGACGTGCTCTTCGCCGCCCGCGTCTCGACCGTCGGCGAACAGTCCCTGGACGAACTGGGCAAGGACCCCGAACGCTCCAAGGGGCTGATCAACTACCTGATGCGGGACCGGCACGGCAGCCCCTTCGAGCACAACTCGATGACCTTCTTCATCAGCGCCCCGATCTTCGTGTTCCGCGAGTTCATGCGGCACCGCGTGGGCTGGTCGTACAACGAGGAGTCGGGCCGCTACCGGGAGCTCCAGCCCGTCTTCTACGTCCCCGGCGAGTCCCGCAAACTCGTCCAGCAGGGCCGTCCCGGCAAGTACGTCTTCGTCGAGGGCACGCCGGAGCAGCAGAAGCTCGTCAACCACACCATGGAGCAGTCGTACCTCCAGGCCTACGAGGCCTACCAGGAGATGCTCGCCGCCGGCGTGGCACGCGAGGTCGCCCGTGCGGTCCTGCCCGTGGGGCTCTTCTCCTCGATGTACGCCACCTGCAACGCGCGCTCGCTGATGCACTTCCTCGGTCTGCGCACCCAGCACGAGCTGGCGAAGGTCCCCTCGTTCCCGCAGCGGGAGATCGAGATGGTGGGCGAGAAGATGGAGGCCGAGTGGGCCAAGCTCATGCCCCTCACCTACGCCGCCTTCAACGCCAACGGCCGCGTAGCCCCGTAAGGAACCCGGTCACGGAGACGTATGTGCGGATCATCCGTGCGAAGTGTCCGTATTGCGGCATTTAGCGAAGTTCATCTAGCCTGATCAAACGGACCCGGCACTGCTTGAACCCCCGAGCAGGCAGTGCCGGGCTCCTCTTTTGTCATGACTTTCCGCACCCCCCGTGGGCAGACCCCACCGTGAGCAACGAGTAGCGTGTTACCCATGGCTCCGACCTCCACTCCGCAGACCCCCTTCGGGCGGGTCCTCACCGCCATGGTCACGCCCTTCACGGCGGACGGCGCACTCGACCTCGACGGCGCACAGCGGCTCGCCACCCACCTGGTGGACGCAGGCAACGACGGCCTGATCGTCAACGGCACCACCGGTGAGTCCCCCACCACCAGTGACGCGGAGAAATCGGACCTGGTACGAGCCGTCCTGGAGGCCGTCGGAGACCGCGCCCACGTCGTCGCGGGAGTCGGCACCAACGACACCCGCCACAGCGTCGAGCTGGCGCGGACGGCGGAGAAGACGGGCGCACACGGTCTGTTGGTCGTCACCCCGTACTACAACAAGCCCCCGCAGGAGGGCCTGTACCGGCATTTCACCACCGTCGCGGACGCCACCGGACTGCCGGCCATGCTCTACGACATCCCCGGCCGCAGCGGCGTCCCGATCAGCACCGAGACGCTGGTCCGCCTGGCCGAGCACCCGCGGATCGTCGCCAACAAGGACGCCAAGGGCGACCTGGGCCGCGCGAGCTGGGCCATCGCGCGCTCCGGCCTCGCCTGGTACTCCGGCGACGACATGCTGAACCTGCCGCTGCTCTCCGTGGGCGCGGTCGGCTTCGTCTCGGTGGTCGGCCACGTGGTCACCCCGGACCTGCGCGCCCTCGTCGAGGCGTTCACCGCCGGCGACGTGCAGAAGGCCACCGAGATCCACCAGAAGCTGCTGCCCGTCTACACCGGCATGTTCCGCACCCAGGGCGTCATGACGACCAAGGCGGCGCTCGCGCTCCAGGGTCTGCCCGCCGGACCCCTGCGCTCGCCCATGGTCGAGTGCTCGCCCGAAGAGATCGAGCAGCTCAAGATCGATCTTGCCGCGGGCGGGGTACAGCTCTGACAACAGACTTCACAACTGAATAGGCAGGCCACCGGTGCCTGCGATCCACAACGACAACTGCTTCTGCACGAACGTCATGCGCGCCACGTGCCCACCGGTACGTGGCGCGCGTGTTTGAGGAGAGTCTTTTGAGTCATCCGCATCCGCAACTCGCCCCGCCCCCGCCACTGCCGGAGGGCGGCCTGCGGGTCACCCCGCTCGGCGGTCTCGGTGAGATCGGCCGGAACATGACGGTCTTCGAGTACGGCGGCCGCCTGTTGATCGTCGACTGCGGAGTGCTCTTCCCCGAGGAGGAGCAGCCCGGAATCGACCTGATCCTGCCGGACTTCACGTCCATCAGGAACCGCCTCGACGACATCGAGGGCATCGTCCTCACCCATGGTCACGAGGACCACATCGGCGCCGTCCCCTATCTCCTCCGGGAGAAGCCGGACATCCCGCTGATCGGCTCCAAGCTGACCCTGGCGCTGATCGAGGCCAAGCTCCAGGAGCACCGGATCCGCCCCTACACCCTCGAGGTGGCGGAGGGGCACCGGGAGCGCATCGGCCCGTTCGACTGCGAGTTCATCGCCGTCAACCACTCCATCCCGGACGCGCTGGCGGTCGCCATCCGCACGCCGGCCGGCATGGTGGTCCACACGGGCGACTTCAAGATGGACCAGCTTCCGCTGGACGGCCGTCTCACCGACCTGCACGCGTTCGCACGTCTGAGTGAAGAGGGCATCGACCTCCTCCTCTCCGACTCGACGAACGCCGAGGTACCGGGCTTCGTGCCGCCCGAGCGGGACATCTCCAACGTCCTGCGCACGGTCTTCGGCAACGCCCGCAAGCGGATCATCGTGGCCAGCTTCGCCAGCCACGTCCACCGCATCCAGCAGATCCTCGACACCGCGCACGAGTACGGCCGCAGGGTCGCCTTCGTGGGCCGCTCGATGGTCCGCAACATGGGCATCGCCCGCGACCTCGGCTATCTGAAGGTCCCGCCGGGCCTGGTCGTGGACGTCAAGACGCTCGACGACCTCCCCGACCACGAGGTGGTCCTGGTCTGCACGGGGTCCCAGGGCGAACCGATGGCGGCGCTGTCCCGCATGGCCAACCGCGACCACCAGATCCGCATCGTCCCCGGCGACACGGTGATCCTGGCCTCCTCGCTCATCCCCGGCAACGAGAACGCGGTCTACCGCGTGATCAACGGCCTGACCCGCTGGGGGGCGAACGTCGTCCACAAGGGCAACGCCAAGGTGCACGTCTCGGGCCACGCGTCCGCGGGCGAGCTCCTGTACTTCTACAACATCTGCCGCCCCAAGAACCTCATGCCGGTCCACGGCGAGTGGCGTCACCTGCGGGCCAACGCCGAGCTGGGAGCCCTGACCGGCGTCCCGCACGACCGCATCGTCATCGCGGAGGACGGCGTGGTCGTCGACCTCGTCGAGGGCAAGGCCAAGATCTCGGGCAAGGTCCAGGCGGGCTACGTCTACGTCGACGGCCTCTCGGTCGGCGACGTGGGTGAGCCGGCTCTCAAGGACCGGAAGATCCTCGGGGACGAGGGCATCATCTCGGTCTTCGTCGTCGTGGACTCGTCCACCGGCAAGATCACGGGCGGCCCCCACATCCAGGCCCGTGGCTCGGGCATCGAGGACTCGGCCTTCTCGGCCGTCGCCCCGAAAATCGCCGAGGTCCTGGAACGCTCGGCCCAGGACGGCGTCGTGGAGCCCCATCAGCTGCAGCAGCTCATCCGCCGCACACTCGGCAAGTGGGTCTCCGACACGTATCGCCGCAGGCCGATGATCCTCCCCGTCGTGGTCGAGGTCTGACCCACGCACGGCCCGCCGTACGCGTGAACCCGGAGCGGGGCTCCCCGATTTGCATCGGGCAGCCCCGCTCCAGTACGTTTACGGCTCCGCCCGAGCGGGAACGCCACGACGCCTTCAGCGTCGGGACGATCCCAGGAGGGGCCGGGAAAACCGACTCAGAACTTCTGATAAAGTCGGAACCGCCGGAAAGGGAAACCGCGAAACAAAAGCGGGAACCTGGAAAGCACCGAGGAAATCGGATCGAGAAAAAGATCTGATAGAGTCGGAAACGCAAGACCGAAGGGAAGCGCCCGGAGGAAAGCCCGAGAAGYTCGGGTGAGTACAAAGGAAGCGTCCGTTCCTTGAGAACTCAACAGCGTGCCAAAAATCAACGCCAGATATGTTGATACCCCGTCCCCGGCCGTGAAAGCCGAGGATGAGGTTCCTTTGAAGTAAACACAGCGAGGACGCTGTGAACGGCCGGGCTTATTCCGCCTGGCTGTTCCGCTCTCGTGTGTGCGATCCCGATTACGGGAAAACATTCACGGAGAGTTTGATCCTGGCTCAGGACGAACGCTGGC
>NZ_MJAJ01000008.1 GCF_001746365.1 Streptomyces sp. LUP30 | reverse complement strand
CGGGCGGTGCGCCCGCCGCGCACGCCGAACCGCACGCGCCCGGCGTGCGCGCCTGGCTCACCGCCCGGCTGCGGGACCGCGCGACCTGGCGCGAACTGGCCCACACGCTCCTCGCCGCCGGCCTGTTGTGGCCCGCCGAGGCGCTCGTGCTGGTCGTCGCCCTGTGCGTGCCGGTGGCGATGACCGCGACCCCGCTGCTGCTCGCGACCGCCGGCGACGGGCGGGAGGTCAAGGTGGTCAAGCTGTGGACCGTCACCGGCCAGGGGGCCGCGTTCGGCTCCGCCGCGCTGGGAGTGCTGCTGCTGGCGGCCGGTGCGTACGCCCTCGGCGCGGCCGCCGGGGCCCGGGCCGCGCTGACCCGCCGTCTGGTGTGCCCGCGCGACGGCGGGCCGCAGGCCAGGGTCGTGGAGCTGACCAGGTCCCGGGCCCGTCTGGTGGACGCCTTCGAAGCGGAACGGCGCCGTATCGAACGCGACCTCCACGACGGTGCCCAGCAGCGCCTGGTCGCGCTCAGCATGGCCCTCGGCCTCGCCCGGCTCGACGCCCCGCCCGGCACCCGGCTCGCCGAGCAGCTGGCCCGCGCCCACGACGAGGCGGGCGCCGTGCTGGCGGAGCTGCGGGAGCTGATCCACGACATCCACCCCAAGGTGCTCGCCGACCACGGTCTGGCCGCCGCCCTCGCCGACGCCGCCGACCGGTCGCCGGTCCCCGCGGACGTGGAGTGCGCGCT
This sequence comes from Streptomyces sp. LUP30, assembly GCF_001746365.1. GTDB lineage: Bacteria > Actinomycetota > Actinomycetes > Streptomycetales > Streptomycetaceae > Streptomyces. The sequence goes on along the minus strand of NZ_MJAJ01000008.1, from coordinate 195,976 downwards.
GCCCGGGGACCGGCTGCCGCAGGCGGTGGAGGCAGCCGCCCACTTCACGGTCCGGGAGGCGCTGGCCAACGTGGCCCGGCACAGCGGGGCGCGCCGCGCGCGCGTGCGTGCCGAACTGCGCGGCGGGCGGCTGCTCGTCCTGGAGGTCGAGGACGACGGCCACGGCGGTGCCGACCGCGCGCGCGGCACCGGACTCACCGGGCTCGCGGACCGGGTGTCGGTGCTCGATGGAACACTGTCCGTGACCAGCCCGAGCGGCGGACCGACCCTCCTGCGTGTGGAGATCCCTTGCGAGCCGATTCCGACCCCGACCGACCAGGACTGCGCGTGGTCCTCGCCGAGGACAGCGTCCTCCTCCGCGACGGCCTGACGGCTCTGCTCGCCCGCTTCGGCCATGAGGTCGTCGCTGCGGTCGGCGACGCCCCGGCGCTGCTCGCGGCCGTGGCCGAGCACACCCCGCAGATCGTCGTCACCGACGTGCGGATGCCGCCCGCCTTCCAGGACGAGGGGCTGCGGGCGGCGGTCCGGCTGCGCGCCGAGCACCCAGGGCTGCCGGTCCTCGTCCTCAGCCAGTACGTCCAGCGCGCCTACGCGGCCGACCTCCTCGACTCCGGGGACGGCAGCGGGGTCGGCTATCTGCTCAAGGACCGGGTCGGCCAGGTGGAGGAGTTCGTGGCCGCGCTCCGTGAGGTGGCGGCCGGCGGCACGGTCGTCGACCCGGAGGTGGTACGACAGCTGCTGCGGCGGCGGCGCGACCCGCTGGACCGGCTGACCCCGCGCGAACGGGAGGTGCTCGCGCTGGTGGCCGAGGGGAGGTCCAACGGCGCGATAGCCAGGGCGCTCGTGGTCTCCGAGGCCGCCGTCGGCAAGCACATAGGCGGCATCCTCACGAAACTGGACCTGCCGCCCGCCGACGACACCCATCGCCGGGTCCTCGCGGTGCTGGCCTACCTCAGGAGCTGAGCGGGGTCGCGCCCGCCACGGGCCTCAGGAGCCGAGGGGCTTCGCGAAGCAGCGGCTCGACTCGTACTCACGGTAGTAGCCGAACTTCGTGCACGGCTCGTAACCGCTGGACGTGTACAGGGCGATGGCCTCCGGCTGCTCGGTGCCGGTCTCCAGGACCATCCGGATGCGGCCCGCGTCACGCGCGTCGTCCTCCAGCGCGGCGAGCATCCGCCGCGCCAGACCTCGTCCGCGCATGTCCCGGACCACGAACATCCGCTTCAGCTCGGCGTCGCCGTTCTGGTTGCCCTCGCCGTTCTCGTCCTGGCTGCGCCAGCCGCCGGTGGCCACCGGGCGATCGGTCTCGTCGTAGGCGATGAGATAGACACCGCGCGGCGGCTGGAAGTCGGAGGGCGCGAGGACGGTGGCGTCGCCGCCGTCGCCGTAGCGCTCGTGGTACTCGGCCTGGACCTCGTCGTTGAGCTTCACCGCGTCGGGATGGTCGAAGGGGACCGAACGAATTTTCACGCCCCACACAGTACGTGTATCCACGGCTCGACTCCGTGGCGGCAGTGTCCGGCCGGCGGCGACCGGTGTCCCCGCGGCCGGTGTCCCCGCGGCCGGCGGCCGGGCCGGCGTGCTCGGGCCGGTATCGTGCCGGGGTGCTGACCGTGACCTCCGTGAACGTCAATGGACTGCGTGCCGCCGCGAAGAAGGGCTTCGTGGAGTGGCTCGCGGACACCTCCGCCGATGTGCTGTGTCTCCAGGAGGTGCGGGCCGAGCCGGAGCAGCTGCCGGATGCGGTCCGGGCCCCGGAGGGCTGGCACGTCACCCACGCCCCGGCCGCCGCCAAGGGCCGCGCCGGCGTCTCCCTCTACACCCGCCGGGAGCCGGACGCCGTCCGGATCGGCTTCGGCTCCGCCGAGTTCGACGGCAGCGGCCGCTATGTCGAGGCCGACCTGCCCGGCGTGACCGTCGCCTCCCTCTACCTGCCCTCCGGCGAGGTCGGCACCGAACGGCAGGACGAGAAGGTCCGCTTCATGGACCAGTTCCTCGCCCACCTCAAGGAGCTCCGCGAACGCGCCGCCGCCGACGGCCGCGAGGTCCTGGTCTGCGGCGACTGGAACATCGCCCACCAGCAGGCCGACCTGAAGAACTGGCGCGCCAACCAGAAGAGCTCGGGCTTCCTGCCCGAGGAGCGGGAGTGGCTGAGCAGAGTCCTCGCTCCGGCCGACGGCGGCTACGTCGACGTCGTACGGACCCTGCACCCGGACATGGAGGGCCCGTACACCTGGTGGTCGTACCGGGGGCGGGCCTTCGACAACGATTCGGGCTGGCGCATCGACTACCACGTCTCGACGCCCGGCCTCGGGGGCAAGGCGGTCAAGGGGCTCGTGGAGCGGGCGGCCACGCACGCCGAGCGCTGGTCGGACCACGCCCCGGTGACCGTCGTCTACGACCTCTGACCCCTAGGGGGCCGGGAGCGCCCGGAGAGCACGGAGAGCCCGGGGGCCTTCAGGACCTCGACGCCCTCCGCGGCTCCGGGACTCCGGGCCTCCTGGCCGATTCAGGGCTCCGTGCGCAGCCGTCGGTCCAGTGCCAGGGACAGTTCCGCCTCCACCACGCTTCGGGCGAGGGGGCGCAGGCGGGGCAGGTCCTTCTCGGTGGCGTGGCGCAGGATCAGGTCGGTGAAGAGTTCGGCGAGGGCATCGGCGTGTTCGCGGACGCGCACGCCCGCCGCCAGGACCTCGGCGAGCGGGATCCCCTCGGCGACGAGGGCGGAGGACACGTCCAGGAGCCGTCGGCTGATGTGGACGATCTCGTCGCCGTCGGTGCCCAGGTAGCCGAGGTCGAGGGCGGCGGCGAGGTTCTCCGGGGTGACCTGGCCCTCGAAGCGGGCGGCGAGCTCCTCGGGGGTGAGGTGGACGGGTTCCTCCTCGGTGGGGCCGCCGACGCCGATCAGCTCGGCCACGTCGCTGCCCTGGTCCAGCGCGTCGGCCAGTTCGGCGATGCCGGTGAGGGTGTGGCCGCGTTCGAGGAGGGCGGAGATCGTCCGCAGCCGGGCCAGGTGGTGGTCGTCGTACCAGGCGATGCGGCCCTCGCGCCGGGGTGGCGAGAGCAGTTTGCGCTCGCGGTAGAAGCGCAGGGTGCGCACTGTGATGCCGGCCTCGGCCGCCAGCTCCTCCGTCCGGTACTCGCGCTTCTCCGTCACGGCCGAAGCTTATGTTGTACCGCCGGTAACTTTCCTTCTCCCGGCCCCTACCCATCGGTACGGACCTGCTCTACCCTCCGATTGCGCCAGTGTTCACTGGCACGGTCGCGAGAGTCGCGAAAGTCGCACGGCTGGGAGGTGTCGGGATGACCGAACACGTACGGGTGGCGGTGATCGGGTCCGGCTTCGGCGGGCTGGGGGCCGCCGTGCGGCTGCGCCGGGAAGGGATCACGGACTTCGTGATCCTGGAACGGGCGAGCAGCGTGGGCGGGACCTGGCGGGACAACAGCTACCCGGGGTGCGCCTGCGACGTGCCGTCCCACCTCTACTCCTTCTCCTTCGCGCCCAACCCGGACTGGCCGCGCACCTTCTCCGGCCAGGAGCACATCCGCGCCTACCTGGAGCACGTCACGGACGTGTTCGGGCTGCGGCCGCATCTGCGGCTCGACTCCGAGGTGCTGCGGATGACCTGGGACGCCCAGGAGCTGCGCTGGGACGTCGAGACCAGCGCCGGACGCTACTTCGCGGACGTCGTCGTGTCGGCCACCGGGCCGCTGTCCGACCCGAAGATCCCTGCCGTCCCGGGCCTGGACTCCTTCCCCGGCAAGGTCTTCCACTCGGCCCGCTGGGACCACGGCCACGACCTCGCCGGCAAGCGGGTCGCCATGGTCGGCACCGGTGCCTCGGCCATCCAGATCGTGCCGGCCATCCAGCCGGACGTCTCCCGGCTGACCCTCTTCCAGCGCACCCCGCCGTGGGTGATGCCCCGCGTCGACCGGTCCGTCAGCGGCGCGGAGCGCGCCCTGCACCGGGCCCTGCCCTTCACCGCCCGGCTGCGGCGCGGCCTGCTGTGGGGGATCCGCGAGCTGCAGGTGCAGGCGTTCACCAAGCACCCGAACGAACTCGGCTTCGTCGAGCAGCTCGCCAGGCGCAACATGGCCCGCGCCGTCAAGGACCCGGTCCTGCGCGCCAAGCTCACCCCCGACTACCGCATCGGCTGCAAGCGGATCCTGCTCTCCAGCACCTACTATCCGGCCCTCACGCGACCCAACGTGGACGTCGTGGCGAGCGGCCTGAGCGAGGTGCGCGGGTCCACGCTGGTCGCCGCCGACGGCAGCGAGGCCGAGGCCGACGTGATCGTGTTCGGCACCGGGTTCCATGTCACCGACATGCCGATCGCCGACCGGGTGGTGGGCGCGGACGGGCGGACGCTCGCGGAGAGCTGGAAGGGCGGCATGGAAGCCCTGCGGGGCGCGTCGGCCGCCGGGTTCCCCAACTGGATGACGATCATCGGCCCGAACACCGGTCTCGGGAACTCCTCCATGATCCTGATGATCGAGTCCCAGCTGAACTACATGGCCGACTATCTGCGCCAGCTCGACGTCCTCGGAGGCCGGGCGGCCCTGGACGCCCGCCCGAGCGCCGTGCACGCCTGGAACCGCCGGGTGCAGGACCGGATGCGGCGCACGGTGTGGAGCACGGGCGGCTGCACCAGCTGGTACCTGGACGCGAGCGGCCGCAACACGACCGTCTGGCCGGGGACCACCGCCGAGTTCCGGCGGGCCACGCGCCGTGTGGACCTCATGGAGTACGAGGTGGTGCGCGCCCCCGCCCGTCCCGAGGCCGCCGAGGATCAGGCCGCCGAGTCGCCCGCCGCCGAGTCGCCCGCCGCCGAGTCGCCCGCCGCCGAGTCGCAGGCCGGCGAGGAGAAGGAGGTGACGGCATGACCTACGTCGGTGACGTCGCCTCCGTCCGTGAGCTGACCGCCGTCTCCGCCGACGGCGCCCGTCTGCACGTGGAGATCCACGGCCCGGCCTCGGGGGCCGAGGCCGCGCCCGCCGTCGTCCTCGCCCACGGCTGGACCTGCTCGACGGCGTTCTGGGCGGCCCAGATCCGCGAACTCGCCGTCGACCACCGGGTGGTCGCGTACGACCAGCGCGGGCACGGACGCACCCCGGCGAGCCCGGCGTGCAGCACGGACGCCCTCGCCGACGATCTGGAAGCCGTCCTGCGGGCGGCGCTCGCGCCCGGGGAGAAGGCGGTGATCGCCGGTCACTCCATGGGCGGGATGACGGTGCTGGCGGCGGCCGGCCGCGACGCGTTCCGCGAGCACGCGGCCGCCGTCCTGCTGTGCAGCACCGGCGCCTCGCGGCTGGTCGCCGAGTCCACCGTCGTCCCGCTGCGGCCGGGCCGGCTGCGGACCTGGCTGACCCGGCACGTCCTCGGGTCCCGGGCGCCCCTCGGACCGGTCACGCCCGTCGCGATGCGGATCCTGAAGTACGCCACGATGGGCGCGGGCGCAGCCCCGCACATGGTGGAGGCGTGCGCCCGGATCGTGCACGCCTGCCCGCGCCGGGTGCGGCACGCCTGGTCCGGTGTGCTGCACCTGCTCGATCTCGACCAGGGCGTGAGGCGGTTGAGCGTGCCGACGGCGGTACTGGTGGGCACCGCCGACCGGATGACGCCGCCGGTGCACGCGCACCGGATCGCGGCGGCGCTGCCGCACTCCCTGGGCGTCACCGAACTGCCCGGCGTCGGCCACATGACGCCGGTCGAGGCGCCCGACCTGGTCACCGCACGGATCCGGGAACTCGTCACCACGTACACGCAGTTGAAGGAGGGCGCATGAGCAGGGTCGAGCTCGAGGGACAGGTCGTCGTGGTCACCGGGGCGGCGCGGGGCGTCGGGGAGCTGCTCGCCCGCAAGCTCTCCGCGCGCGGTGCGAAGATCGCGCTGGTCGGTCTGGAGCCGGACGCGCTGAAGCAGGTGTCCGAGCGGCTGCACGGCGACAGCGGCCACTGGTACGCCGACGTCACCGACCACGAGGCGATGAGCAGGGTCGCGGCGGAGGTGAAGGAGCGCTTCGGCAAGGTGGACGTCGTGGTGGCCAACGCCGGTGTGGCCAACGGCGGTCCGTTCGCCGACTCCGACCCGGACTCCTGGCGCCGGGTCATCGAGGTCAACCTGATCGGATCGGCCGTCACGGCCCGCGCGTTCCTGCCGCTGCTGCGGGAGAGCCGCGGCTATCTGCTGCAGATCGCCTCGCTCGCCGCGATCACTCCGGCGCCCATGATGACCGCGTACTGCGCGTCCAAGTCGGGCGTGGAGGCGTTCGCGCACAGCCTGCGCGCGGAGGTCGGCCACCAGGGCGTCCGGGTGGGCGTCGGGTATCTGTCCTGGACGGACACCGACATGGTGCGCGGGGCCGATCAGGACGAGGTGATGCGGGAGTTGAGGCAGCGGCTGCCGTGGCCGTCGAACAAGACGTACCCGCTGGGACCGGCGGTCGACCGGATCGTGGCCGGGATCGAGCGGCGCTCCCCGCACGTGTACGGGCAGGGCTGGCTGCGCGGGATGCAGGCGGTGCGCGGGTATCTGCCCGGGATCATCGGGACGGTCGGCCGACGCGAGATGAAGCGGTTCGCGCCCCGCTTGCAGGGGATGCGGACGGGCCTGGTGGGAGCGGGCGGCACCGCCGACGAACAGGCCAGGGCTACACAGCGTAGTTGATCGACATGCGCGCCGTGACCGCCCGTGTGAATCTGGTCGAGGCCCCACCACGGGGCCCCAACCCCCTCATCTCCCACAGGAGTGAACCCACATGGGTATGAAGGACAAGTTCCAGGACCAGTCCGAGCGCATGGCGCAGCAGGCCAAGCAGAAGGCCCAGCAGGCCAAGGAGCAGGTCCAGCAGCGCGGCAAGCAGCGTCCGGGCGAGGACGCCGAGCGCATGCGTCCGGAGCGCGAGACGTCGGAGCGCATGCGCCCCGAGCACGAGGCGTCGGAGCGCCGCAACCCGCAGGAGCGGGAGCGCGAGCGCGAGCGCGTCGGCTTCGACGAAGAGAGCTTCTGACACCCCGCTCCGGCGGCCGGTGAACGATGAGCAAGGGGTGCCCCGGGCCCGGGGCACCCCTCCTCGCGTCCTCGTGTCCTCGCCCTCTCCCGGTTCTCCCGGTTCTCCCGGTTCTCCCGGTTCTCCCCGGTCCGGGCTGTCAGGTCGTGCGCGGGGGCAGTTTCGGGCGGGACCGGTCGGGGACGCCGGCGTAGTCGGGCGGGGTCGCCGGGGGGTTCTCGGCGAGCAGGTCCAGGGCCAGTTGTACGGCGTCGTCGAGTTGGGCGTGGCGGCCCTCGGCCCAGTCGAGCGGGGTGCGCAGGATCTCCAGGTCGGGGGTGACGCCCTGGTTCTCCACCGACCAGCCGTACGCGTCGAACCAGGCCGCGTTCATCGGGACGGTGATGACGGTGCCGTCGCCGAGCTGGTGCCGGCCGGTCATGCCGACCACGCCGCCCCAGGTGCGCTGCCCGACCACCGGGCCCAGTCCGAGCAGTTTGAAGGCGGCCGTGATCATGTCGCCGTCGGAGGAGGTCGCCTCGTCCGCCAGCGCCACCACCGGCCCGCGCGGCGCGTTCGAGGCGTACGACACCGGCTGGGCGTCGCGGGTGAGGTCCCAGCCCAGGATCGTCCGGGTCAGCTTCTCCACCACCAGTTCGCTGATGTGGCCGCCCGCGTTGCCGCGCACGTCCACGATCAGCGCGGGCCGTGACACCTCCCCGCGCAGATCGCGGTTGAACTGGGCCCAGCCCGAGCCGCCCATGTCCGGGATGTGCAGGTAGCCGCATCGGCCGCCGCTCAACTCCCTTACCACTGCACGCCGTTTGGCCACCCAGTCCTGGTAGCGCAGGGGGCGTTCGTCGACGAGCGGGACGACGGCCACCCGGCGCGGCCGGCCGGTCTCGCCCTCCGCGGGGGCGACGGTGAGCTCCACCGTGGTGCCGCCCGCGCCGGCCAGCAGCGGGTAGGGGCCGGTCAGCGGGTCCACCTCCCGGCCGTCCACGTGGGTGAGGACCGCGCCCTCGCGGATCCCCGTGCCGGCCAGCGGGGAACGCGCCTTGGAGTCGGACGAGTCGCCGGGCAGGATCCGCCGGACCGTCCAACCACCTTCCCTGCGGACGAGGTTGGCGCCGAGGAGGCCCTGCAGGCGCTGGTAGTGGGGCGGCCCCTCGTTGCGGCGGGCGGCGGTGACGTACGCGTGGGAGGTGCCCAGCTCGCCGAGCACCTCGCGCAGCAGGTCGGCGAACTCGTCGGGCGAGGCGACCCGTTCGACGAGCGGCCGGTACTGGTCGAGGATCGCGTCCCAGTCGATGCCGCACATGCCCGGGTCCCAGAAGTAGGCGCGGATCAGCCGGCCGGCCTCGTCGTACGACTGCCGCCACTCGGCGCCCGGGTCCACCTCGTGCAGGATGCGCCGCAGGTCGATCCAGACCGTGGAGTCCGGGTCGCCGGACTCGGTGGACGGCACCGCCCGCAGGTCGCCCTCGTCGACCACGACGAGCCGGGTGCCGTCCCCGCTCAGCGCGAACCAGTCGAGGTCGTCGACGAGTTCGGACTTCTTCGCCTTGCTGATGTTGAAGTGCTCCAGCGTCGGCCGTCCGCTCGTGTCGTCCGGGTTGGCGAACGTCTCGCCGAGCGCGCCCGAGATCGGCCAGCGCAGCCACACCAGCCCGCCGCCCGCCACCGGGTACAGGGCCGAGTACTTGGAGGCGGTGACGGGGAACGGGGTGACCCGGCTGGCCAGCCCTTCGGTCTCCACGGTGACGGTCCCGTCGGAGCCGTTGCCTTCGTCCTCCACGGGGTCCAGCCCGCCGGCGGCCGGGCGGCCCTCCGGGGTCAGCGCGAAGGGTGACGGCGTCGCGGAGGACAGGGGCACGAGATAGGGGCGGCAGCCCAGCGGGAAGGACAGGTCGCCGGTGTGCACGTCGTAGACCGGGTCGAAGCCGCGCCAGGAGAGGAAGGCGAGATAGCGGCCGTCCCGGGTGAACACCGGGTTCTCGTCCTCGAAGCGGCCGTCGGTCACGTCGATGACCGACCGGTCCTTCATGCGGGCCATCTTGATCTGGCGCAGGGAGCGGCCGATCCCGGGGTGCGACCAGGTCAGCCAGCCCCCGTCCGGGGAGAAGGCCAGGTCGCGGACGGGGCCGTTGGCCGACGCGATCAGCTCGGTGACCTCGTCTCCGTCCGCGCGCCCCGCGTCCTCGGTGAGGTCGACGAGCAGCAGCCGGCCGTCGTGCGAGGCGACGGCGAGCCGTTCGCCCTGCGGGTCGGCCACCGTCTCCAGGACCCGGCCGAGTCGGCCGGAGGCCAGCCGTCTGGGCTCGCGCCGGCCCGTGGCCCGGGGCAGGTGGGCGATCTCGACGGCGTCCTCGCCGTCCGCGTCCGTCACGTAGGCGACCTGTCCGCCCTCGCCGAGCATCTCCGGCAGCCGCACCCGGACCCCGGGGGCGTCGGTGATCGTCCGGGCGGGTCCGTCGCGGTGGGTCAGCCAGTAGAGGCTGCCGCGGACGACGACGGCGCTGGCCCGGCCGGTCTCGTCGACGGAGATGCCGTCCACGTGCTGGGCGGCCGGGATCTGGTAGGGCCGTCGTCCCGTGCGCGGCCCGCCGAGACGCACGTCGATCCGGCGCGGCTCGGAGTCGGCGGCGAGGTCGTCGACGATCCACAGGTCCCCGCCGCACTGGTACACCACCCGGGTGCCGTCACTGGCGGCGTGCCGGGCGTAGAAGGCGTCGTGGTCGGTGTGCCGGCGCAGGTCGGAGCCGTCGTGGGCGCAGGAGTAGAGGTTGCCGACGCCCTCGTGGTCGGAGAGGAACGCGATGCGGCCGCCGACGAAGAGCGGGCTGGCGAGATGGCCGTCGACGCCCTCCAGGAGCCGTTGCCCGTGCAGCCACAGCCGGCCGGTGGCGCCGCCCCGGTAGCGCTTCCAGGCGGCCGGTTCGTGGGGTGGGGTGCCGGTGAGCAGGAGGGTCCGGCGTTCGCCGTCGAGGTCGGCGACCTGGAGGTCGGAGACCGGGCCCCAGGGGAGTTTTCGGCCGGGGGAGCCGTCGGGGGAGACCTTGTAGGCCCAGGTGAAGTAGGAGAAGGGCTCGCCGTGGGAGGCGACGGCGAGGATGTCGGCGTGTCCGTCGGCGTCCGGGGGCGTCCAGCCGCAGACCCGGGTGTCGGAGCTGCCCCAGTAGGTCAGCCGCCGTCCCGGCCCGCCCTCCACGGGCACGAGATGGATCTCCGGGACGACGCTGCGCCAGCTCGTGTACGCGATGAGGCGGCCGTCGGGGGAGAAGCGGGGATGTCCTGCCTTCGTGCGGTCGACGGTGAGCCGCCAGGCGCGGCCCGGGTCGGCCAGCGGGGCCAGCCAGAGGTCGTCCTCGGCCACGAAGCACAACAGGTCACCATGGAGATGGGGCAGGCGCAGATAGCTCACCTCCCCATGCTTTTCCGGGGGATGGAGCCGAGCAACTTGTGACATGTGTGCGGAACCGGGCCCGCGTGAGACAGGACACGTACGAAACGGTTTCGTTTCGCAGTGAAGTGCGCTACATTCGGTGAGTACGCATGAGGAACCGTGTCGGTTCGGAGGCGGTTCGTATTCGGTGCGGAGCGGAAGGGGAGCGGAATGACTGAGGTCGCAACGGCGCGTCGCAGCCGCATCACCCCCGAGCGCGAGGCGGAGCTGTACGAGGCCGTGCTCGAACTGCTCCGCGAGGTCGGCTACGACGCCCTCACCATGGACGCCGTCGCCGCTCGCACCCGGTCCAGCAAGGCCACGCTCTACCGCCAGTGGGGCGGCAAAGCCGAACTGGTGGCCAAGGCGGTCCGCCACGGCAAGCCGGGCAGTTCCGCCGACGAGGTCGACACCGGATCGCTCCGGGGCGACCTGCACGCCCTCACCCTGCGTTCGGACGACTGCGAGATGGAGCAGAACTCCGCGCTGATGCGGGGTCTGGCCATGGCGGTCCACAGCAACCCGGACCTGCTGAAGGCCTTCAAGGAACATCTCGTCGAGCCGGAGATGGCGGAGTTCCGTCACATGCTGCAACGCGCGGTCGACCGGGGTGAGGTCCGCGCGGACAGCCCGGCGATGCAGTTCGTGCCGCACATGATGATCGGCGCGTTCGCCGCCCGCACCATGCTCGACGAGCAGCCGCCGACACAGGCGTTCCTCCTGTCGTACATCGACGCCGTGGTCCTCCCCGCCCTCGGCGCGCCCACCCCCTGACCGTCCCCGCGGTCCGCCCATCCTGACGTCACCGCTCACGTCGTCGGGCCGATCACCCCTGCCTCCCGCCGGGGTGGTCAACCCTGCCCTGCACACACACGACCTGACCGGGAGTACGCCTCCGTGGCCACGTTCCTCTACAAACTCGGCCGATTCGCCTTCAGGCGACGCGGCTTCGTCGCCCTGATGTGGGTCGCGCTGCTGACCCTCGCCGGAGTCGGCGCCGCGACCGCGCCCGCACCGGGCACCACCTCCTTCTCCATTCCGGGCGTCGAGGCGCAGAAGGCCTTCGACCTGCTGGAACAGCGTTTCCCCGGAGCCAGCGCCGACGGCGCGACCGGACGCATAGTCTTCAAGGCCCCCGAGGGCCAGAAGATGACGGACGCCGCCAACAGGGCGACCGTCGACAAGACCGTCAAGTCGCTGAGCGGCGGCTCCGAGGTCGTCTCCGTCGCCGACCCGTTCACGACGCACGCCGTGAGCAAGGACGGGACGGTCGCCTACACCTCGGTCCGGTACGACGCGCCCGGCATGGAGCTGACGGACGCGACCAGGAACGCCCTGGAGAAGGCCGCGGACGACGCACGGGCCACGGGGCTCACCGTCGACGTCGGCGGCGACGCGCTGCAGGCCGGGGCCGAGCCGGGGGCGGCCGGCGAGATCGTCGGTCTCGCCATCGCCGCGGTGGTCCTCGTCGTCACGCTGGGCTCGCTCGTCGCGGCGGGACTGCCCCTGCTGACGGCGATCATCGGCGTCGGCATCGGCGTCTCCACCATCACCGCCTTCGCCAAGTCGCTCGACCTCGGCGACACCACCTCCACGCTCGCCCTGATGATCGGGCTCGCGGTCGGCATCGACTACGCCCTGTTCATCGTCTCCCGCTACCGCAGCGAGCTGGCCGAGGGCCGCGACCGCGAGGAAGCGGTCGGACGCGCCACCGGCACCGCAGGCTCGGCCGTGGTCTTCGCGGGCCTCACGGTCGTGATCGCCCTGGCGGGCCTCGCGGTCGTCAACGTGCCGATGCTGACCAAGATGGGCCTCGCGGCGGCCGGCACGGTCGTGGTCTCCGTCCTCATCGCGCTGACCATGATCCCCGCGCTGCTCGGCTTCGCCGGCAAGAAGGTCCGGGGCACGGGCGAGAAGCGCGGGTCGCGCGGGTCCGAGGCCGCGGCGTCCGGTCCGGCCGCCCCGTCCGGTCCGGCCAAGCCCGGTCCGGGCGTGCGCTGGGCGAGCTTCGTCATCCGCCGGCCGGCCGCCGTGCTCCTGCTCGGCGTGCTCGGGCTGGGCGCGATCGCCGTCCCCGCCACCCAGCTGGAGCTGGGTCTGCCCGACGACGGCTCGCAGCCGACGTCCACCACCCAGCGCCGGGCGTACGACCTGCTCTCGGACGGCTTCGGCCCGGGCTTCAACGGTCCCCTGGTGATCGTGGTCGACGCTCGCGACAGCGACGACCCGCAGGCGGCGGCCGGCTCGGTGGCCAACGGGATCAAGGGCCTCGAGGACGTCGTCACGGTGACCCCGGCCGCCTTCAACAAGGCCGGCGACACCGCGACGATCACCGTGATCCCGGACTCCAAGCCCTCGTCGACCCAGACCGAGGACCTGGTCCACGCCATTCGCGACCAGGGCGCCGAGGTCCGGTCCGACACGGGCGCGCAGGTGCTCGTCACCGGCACCACCGCGATGAACATCGACTTCTCGCAGAAGCTCAACGACGCGCTCGTCCCGTATCTCGCTCTCGTCGTCGGCCTGGCCTTCCTGCTGCTGATCGTGGTCTTCCGCTCCATCCTGGTCCCGCTGAAGGCGGCCCTCGGCTTCCTGCTCAGCGTGCTGGCCGCGCTCGGCGCCGTCGTCGCCGTGTTCCAGTGGGGCTGGCTCGGCGGCCTGATCGGCGTCGAGGAGACCGGGCCGATCATGTCGATGACGCCGATCTTCATGGTGGGCGTGGTCTTCGGTCTCGCGATGGACTACGAGGTCTTCCTCGTGACCCGGATGCGCGAGGCGTACGTCCACGGCGAGAGCCCGAGCCAGGCCGTGGTGACCGGTTTCCGGTACAGCGCCAAGGTGGTGGCCGCCGCCGCGATCATCATGATGGCCGTCTTCGGCGGCTTCATCACCGCCAGCGAGGCGATCATCAAGACGATCGGCTTCGGCCTCGCGAGCGCCGTCTTCTTCGACGCCTTCATCGTGCGCATGGCCATCGTGCCGGCCGTCCTGGCCCTGCTGGGCAGGAAGGCCTGGTGGCTGCCGAAGTGGCTGGACCGCGCGCTGCCCAACGTGGACGTCGAGGGCGAAGGCCTCAAGACGCCCGCGGACGCCGCCGGCACCCAGGGCGCCGACCCGGACGACGACCGGGAACTCGTGCGCGTCTGACACGCGAGGGGACCTGACGGGCGCTGACGCCCGTGGGAACCCGGGGGAAAGACCGCCGGTGAGGGCTCCGTGGGGACGGAGCGCCCTCACCGGCTTCTCTTTTCCGCACCTCGCGCTGTGACCCACTTTCGGGTGATGGGCAGCGGAGGAAGGGGCCCACAGGGCAGTAGTCCCAATGGTTCGGAGCCTTCAGTACATATATGGACATGGAAGCCTACTGTCACCGGAATGTGGACGGTTCGTAACGTGAGGTGCCAATCAGGCGCGCTGACCGTGGTCGGTGGTCGAGTGTTGGCCGTGCGGCCGATCCGGCCGTCACTCGCACCATGCAAGGAGACCTTGTGTCCGTTAACACTGTTTCCGCTCGCTGTCTCGCCGCCGCCGCGATCGCCGCGGCCGTCGTCGGGACGGTGGCGCTGCCGGCCTCCGCAGCCGACCACCCGCACCAGGACCGGGCGAAGGTGGAAATCAGCGCCGTGCAGTACGACGCACCGGGCCGAAACGACCGCTCCGCCCGCTCCCTGAACAAGGAGTGGGTCGAGCTGACCAACACCACTCGCCACGAGGTCAACCTGGACGGGTGGACCCTCTCGGACGAGCGCGGCGAGACCTACACCTTCCGCCACTACCGGCTGGCCCCCCGCGCCACCGTCCGCATCCACACCGGTGAGGGCCGCGACACCCGCACCGACCTGTTCCAGGACCGCCACCGCGAGGTGTGGGACAACTACTCCGACACCGCCACCCTGCGCAACGACCACCGTCGTTTCGTGGACGACGAGTCCTGGGGCCACCGCCACGACCGCCACGGTCGTGACGACCGCCACGACCGCCACGACCGCGACGGTCACCACCACGGCGGCCGTGACTGACATCCGCACCCCGGCCGTCCCGGCCTGACGGCGAAGCGCCCGACCCCCTCCCGGGGGCCGGGCGCTTCGTCGTCCCGTCGTCCCGTCGTCCCGTCGCGTCCACGGCCGGACGGGCCGCCGCAAACCCACTCGCCCGCCTCCCGCACCGACCGCTAGCGTGCCCGCATGACCCCGCCTGCCGCGCACCCCCGGTTCACCGAAGCCCTCCGCGCCCTCGGGCTGGACGGCCTTGCCACGCGCAGCTTCCCCGAGGCGACCCGGACCGCCGCCGAGGCGGCGGCCGCCATCGGGTGCGAACTGAGTCAGATCTGCAAGTCGCTGATCTTCGCCGCCGACGGCACGCCGGTGCTGGTGCTGATGGACGGGGCCTCCCGCGTCGACGTCGAGCGGGTGCGCGCGGAACTGGGCGCGGGCAAGGTGACGAGGGCCGCCGCCGACGTCGTACGCGAGACGACCGGGTACGCGATCGGGGGCGTGCCGCCCTTCGGGCACCGGACGCGGACGCGGGTGCTGGCCGACCGGAGTCTGCTCGCGCACGACGTGGTGTGGGCCGCCGCGGGCAACCCGCACGTCGTCTTCCCCATGGCGCCCCACGACCTGGTCGAGCACGCCGACGCGACCCTCGTGGACGTCCGCGAGCGCACCGCGTGACCCCGCTGGTCACCGCGGCCGTCCTGGTCGCCGCGGTCACCCACGCCAGTTGGAACGCCATCGCCCACCGGATCACCGACAAACTCGTCGGGTTCACGCTCATCGCCGGCGGCGGCATGCTCATCGGTCTCGCGCTCGCGTCGTTCACCACGTTCCCGGCGTCGGGCGCATGGCCGTACCTGCTGTGCTCGGCGCTCATCCACATCGCGTACTACGCGCTGCTCATGCGGTCGTTCCGGCTCGGCGACTTCGGGCAGGCGTACCCCATCGCGCGCGGCTCCGCGCCGCTCGTCGTCACGGTCCTGGCCGCCGTCTTCGCGCACGAGGTGCCGGACGGCTGGGCGGCCGCCGGCATCGCGCTGTCGTGCGCGGGGCTGACCGGCGTCGCCCTCTGGGGGCTGCGCGGACGACGGCCCGACTGGCCGGCCGTCGGGGCCGCGCTGGCGACCGGCCTGACCATCGCCTCGTACACGGTCGTCGACGGGCTCGGCGTCCGGGCCTCCGGGTCGTCGCTCGGGTACATCGCCTGGCTGATGGCCCTGCAGGGCGCTGTCATCCCGGCCTACGCCGTCCACCGCTGGCGCGGACGGACCGCCGCCGTCCTGCGCCCCCACGCCGCCCTCGGCCTCCTCGGCTCGGCGCTGTCCGTCCTGGCCTACGCCCTCGTCCTGTGGGCCCAGACCCGAGCCGAACTGGCCCCGATCGCAGCGCTGCGGGAGTCGTCGATCATCGTGGGAGCGGCGATCGGCGCTCTGTTCTTCAAGGAACGTTTCGGTGTTCCGCGGCTCGCCGCGGCGGGGCTGCTGGTGGTGGGCATCGGGTTGATGCTGCACACCGGCTGACCGGCGCCGCGGGTGGGCCGTGGGCGGGGGAGGCCGCGTGGGTGCGGGCGCCGGTCCGGAGGGGCACTCTGGAAGCAGGAGCTTCGGAGGTGATTCGTCATGGCCGTCATGCACACCACGGTCGGCTGGCATATCGAGCTGGAGTTCGAGGAGGACGACCGGCATACGCGGGCGGTCGCGATGGTGCGTCTGCCGGACGGGACCGAGGTCAGGGCGCACGGGCATGCCTCCCGGCACAACGTGGACGCCAACCAGCCCCGGGTCGGGGAGGAGATCGCGGGCGCCCGAGCGCTCAACGAGATCGCCATGCAGCTGCTGACCAAGGCGCATCTGGAGATCGACGACGCCTCGGGGCGCAGGTCCCACTCGATCCACGTGTAGTCGACGTGCGGGCGGACCGCGGGCAGACGTCAGCCGTCGGGTGTCAGCCGTCGGGGGTCAGTGCGTCGCCGTCGCCGCGCGCAGGGCCCGCAGCAGGGCCTGGGCGCGCGGGTCCGCCGTCACGCTCGTCCGGAAACCGTTGGTGACGTAGCCGAAGGCGATCCCCGACTCCGGGTCGGCCAGGCCCAGGGCGCCGCCGCGGCCCGGGTGGCCGAAGGAGGCGGGGGACAGCAGCGGGGACGCGGTGCCGTGCAGCATGGGGCCGAGGCCGAAGCGGGTGTTCACCACGAGCACCCGGTCCGGGCCGGACGACTGCTCGCCGCGTGCGAGTGCCACCGTCTCCGGCCGCAGCAGCCGTCTCCCGCCCTCGACCTCGCCGATCAGCGAGGCGTAGAAACGGGCCAGGCCGTCGGCGGTGGCGATGCCGTTGGAGGCGGGCAGGGCCGCGGCCCGGTAGGCGGGGTCGTTCTCGTCGGGCAGCGGGGTGATCGCGGCGAAGGCGCGGCGGGTCAGCGAGTGCGGATCGGCGTAGGCGGCCGCGACGGCGGGCTTGGGCCGGGTCTTCAGCGCGCCCGCTCGCGTCGGCGCTTCCACCTGTCCCACGCGCCCTGCCCGTGCGCGCTGCGCCGCCGGCAGCCCGAGCCACAGGTCCGCCCCGACCGGCCCCGCGACCTCGTCGGCGATCCACTCCCCGACGGGCCGCCCGGTGATCCGGCGTACCAGCTCGCCGGTCAGCCAGCTGTACGTCTGCGCGTGGTAGCCGTGGTCCGTGCCGGGCTCCCAGACGGGCGTCTGAGCCGCGACCGCCGCCGCGCCCAGATCGGGGTCGGCGGCCTCGGCGGGGGTCAGCGGCCGGTCCAGCACCGGCACGCCCGCCCGGTGTGCGAGCAGATGCCGCACGAGGGTGCGCTCCTTGCCCGCCGCCTTGTACTCCGGCCAGTAGGCTCCGACCGGCGCGTCCAGATCCAGTTCGCCGCGCTGGTGCAGCAGCAGGAGGCCGGCGGCGACCACGCCCTTGGTCGCCGACCGCACGATCTGGGCGGTGCCGCGCTCCCAGGGGGCCGTGCCGTCGACGTCCTTCGTGCCGCCCCACAGGTCGACGACCTTGCGCCCGTCCCGGTAGACGGCGACCGCCGCGCCCCGGTCCCCGAGCGTCTCGAAGTTGCGGGCGAACGCCTCCCGGACCGGCTCGAAGCCCTCGGCCACCGCACCGTTCACGTCCACGCCCGCCCGTCCCCTCGGAGATCGCCTTCAACTCCTCGGAGAACGCCCGGGGACAGCCTGCGATTCCTTCGTCCCGCTAGCCGAGAATGATCGTTACATCGATGTTGCCACGCGTGGCGTTCGAGTACGGGCACACCTGGTGCGCCGCGTCCACCAGCTTCTCCGCAAGGCCCGGGTCGAGGACGGGGAGCGAGACGCTGAGCGCGACCGCGAGGCCGTAGCCCTTGCTCCTGTTCGGGCCGATCCCGACCTTCGCCGCCACCGTCGACCCGGTGAGGTCGTAGCCCGCCCGGTTGCCGACGAGGATCAGCGCGTTGTGGAAGCAGGAGCTGTAACCGGCCGCGAAGAGCTGCTCCGGGTTGGTGCCGTTGCCGTCGCCGCCGAGCTGCGGCGGCATCGCGACCCTCAGCTCTATCTGGCCGTCCTGACTGGTCACGTACCCGTCGCGGCCCCCGTGCGCGGTCGCCTCGGCGACGTACATGATCTTCGTCGGACGAGTGTCGGCGGTGCCGGCTGCGTCGGCGTTCTCGGTGGTGCCGACTGCGGCGCCTTCTGTCACGGCGGACCCTCCCCAGCGTCTTCCCCAATTACATCGTGCACAAGGTACCGGCCGGTAGGTCGGTGGGCGAGCGGCAGGGGGGTGGTAACCACGGGTAACGCCGGAGAGGGGGGAGGGGCGGAAGGGAGGGAAGGGGAGGAAGAGGGCAAGGGGAGTGGGTGGACGGGCGAGGCGAGTGGTGGCGGCTCGCGCTCTACCGGGTGCGGTCGGCCGCCGGGTGCGCCCGCTCCGCGAGGCCCCACAGCTCCTCGCGCAGCCGGGCGACCTCCGCCGCCTCCAGGCCGGTGGACGCGAGCAGGGCGCCGGGCACGCGCCCTGCTCGCCCCTTCAGTTCCTCACCGCGCCCGGTGCACGCCACCAGCACCGAGCGCTCGTCGCGCGCCGAGCGCTCCCGGCGCACCAGGCCCGCCGCCTCCAGTCGCTTCAGCAGCGGCGACATCGTGCCGTAGTCGAGCCGCAGGGCCGCGGCCAGCTCCTTGACGGTCGTCTCCCCGCGCTCCCAGAGCACCAGCAGCACCAGGTACTGGGGGTAGGTGAGGCCCAGTTCGTCCAGGAGCGGTCGGTACGCGGCCGTCACCGCGCGCTGGGCGGCGTACAGGGCGAAGCACAACTGCTCGTCGAGGAGCAGCGAGCCGTCGGCGGTGGGTCCGTCGTTCGTCACGCGCCCATTGTCGCGGAGCGCGGGTCGAACCCGAAGGGCAGCTCCAGTCGGTGCGCGCGCATGAGGGCGTCGTCGGCGAGCAGATCGCCGGTCCGGCCGTCCGCGGCGATCACGCCCTCGCTGAGGATCAGGGCGCGCGGGCACAGCTCCAGGGCGTACGGCAGGTCGTGCGTGACCATGAGCACCGTGACGTCCAACGACCGCAGGATGTCGGCGAGTTCGCGGCGCGAGGCCGGGTCGAGGTTGGAGGACGGCTCGTCCAGGACGAGGATCTCGGGCTCCATCGCGAGCACCGTCGCGACCGCCACGCGCCGCCGCTGGCCGAAGGACAGGTGGTGCGGCGGACGGTCCTTGAACTCGGCCATGCCCACCTGGGCGAGGGCGTGGTCGACGCGCGCCTCCAGGGCCGCGCCCTTCAGCCCGGCCGCCGCCGGTCCGAACGCCACGTCCTCGCGCACGGTCGGCATGAACAGCTGGTCGTCCGGGTCCTGGAAGACGATGCCGACCCTGCGCCGGATCTCGGCCATGTGCTGCCGGCCGACCGGCAGCCCGGCCACGGTCACCGTGCCGGCGCCGCCGCTCAGGATGCCGTTGAGGTGCAGCACCAGGGTCGTCTTGCCGGCGCCGTTCGGCCCGAGCAGCGCGACCCGCTCGCCGCGCGCGACGGTGAAGTCCACGCCGAACAGGGCCTGGTGGCCGTCGGGATAGGCGAAGGCGAGGCCGGAGACCTCCAGGGAAACGTCAGTCACAGGGCCCATCCCAACACGCAGACGACGAGGGCGGCGAACGGGAGGGTCAGTGCGTACGACCACTGGGCGCGGGTCGCGGTCGCCTCGTCGATCACCGGCATCGAACCGGTGTACCCGCGGCTGACCATGGCCAGGTGCACGCGTTCCCCGCGCTCGTAGGAGCGGATGAACAGCGCGCCCGCCGACTTCGCCAGCACCCCCCAGTGCCGTACGCCCCGCGCCTCGAAGCCGCGCGATTCCCGGGCGACCCGCATGCGCCGCATCTCGTCCGTGATGACGTCGCCGTAGCGGATCATGAAGGAGGCGATCTGCACCAGCAGCGGGGGCAGCCGCAGCCGTTGCAGGCCGAGGAGCAGTTCGCGCAGCTCCGTGGTGGACGCCAGCAGGACGGAGGCGGCGACGCCCAGGGTGCCCTTCGCGAGGACGTTCCAGGCGCCCCACAGCCCGTTGACGCTGAGGGAGAGTCCGAGGACGTCCACCCGCTCGCCCTCGGCCACGAAGGGCATGAGCACGGCGAACGCGACGAACGGCACCTCGATCAGCAGCCGCTTCAGCAGGAAGCCCGCCGGCACGCGCGCGCGGTGCGCCACGGCGGCGAGCAGGACGGCGTACAGGCCGAACGCCCACAGCGCCTCCCGCGGCGTCGACACGACGACGACCACGAAGCCGAAGGCGGCGGCGAGTTTGGTGTGCGGCGGCAGGCCGTGCACGGGTGAGTGCCCGTGCCGGTAGAGCCGGTGCGCATGTCCCGCTCCCATGACGTCACACCCCGCTCGTGGAGGCCGGGGACACGTCGCGCGTGCGGCGCCGGCGCACCGTCCAGAACACCGCGCTGCCCGCGACGACGGTGGTGCCGACGCCGATCACGCCCGCCAGGCCGCCGGAGAGGCGGGCGTCGGTGACGTCCTTGACGCCGTAGCCGGCGAGCGGGGAGTCGGAGGAGACGTGCTTCTCGGTCCTCCTGTCGATGCCGTGGTCCGCGGCGACCTTCTCCAGGCCGTCGGGATTGGCGGAGGCGTAGAAGCTGACGAAGCCGGCCAGGACGAGGGAGGTGACCAGCCCGGTCACCCACACCGTGCGCCGCGAGGCGCGGGCCGCCACGGGCGCCGTGCGCACCCCGTCCGGCGCCGGGGCCTCGACGAGTTCGCCGTTCACCCGCAGCTGGAGCCGCTGCCGCAGATCGCGCGCGCCGTGCACCAGATCGGGCCGGACGGCGACGACGGCGCCCACCGTCAGCGCGGTGATCGCGGCCTCGCCGACGCCGATCAGGACGTGCACGCCGATCATCGCCCCGGCCACCTTGCCGATCGCCACGTCGGTGGTGCCGCCGATCCAGTAGATGAGCGTGAAGGCCACGGCGGCGGCCGGCACGGACAGCAGGGCGGCGACGAAGGAGGCGGCCGTCAGGGACCGGCGGCCGCGGGGCAGCACCTTCACCAGGCCGCGGAAGACGGCGTAGGACACGACCGTCGTCACGATCGCCATGTCGGTGATGTTCACGCCGAGCGCGGTGAGTCCGCCGTCGGCGAAGAGGATGCCCTGCATCAGCAGGACCACGGAGACGCACAGGATCCCGGTGAAGGGACCCACGAGGATCGCGGCGAGCGCGCCGCCCAGCAGATGGCCGCTGGTCCCCGCCGCGACGGGGAAGTTCAGCATCTGCACGGCGAAGATGAACGCCGCGACCAGGCCGGCCAGCGGCGCGGTCCGGTCGTCGAGCTCGCGGCGCGCGCCGCGCAGGCTCACGGCGATGGCGCCGGCGGCGACGACTCCGGTCACGGCGGAGGTCGGGGCGTTGATGAATCCGTCGGGTACGTGCACCCGACGATGATAGAGGCTTAATGCGAACGGTTCGCAAGAGCGAGACATTCGTTTGCGTGGAGATCGACCCGGAGAGCTCCGGACCCGCCCGGACCCGCCCGGAGCAGCCGGGACCGGCGTCGGATCTGCTCGGGTCCGTGTATCGCACAGGTGAGATATGCCGGTGCGGGAGAGCGCAATCCGCAAAATATGCGACATTGGAGGGGGAGCGGATGCACAGCTTCCGCACAGGTCACGCTGCGTGAGAGGGCCGGTCGATGTCTGTAGTCGAACAGTACGCGCGAGCCCACATCGTCACCGACGCCGACCGGGTCGAGGAGGACACGGCCGTCCCGGTCGTCCTGCGCTACGACCCCGAGGAACCCCGTTCCGTGCGCGTCGGGCTGCCCGACCGCCGGGAGTGGACGTTCTCCCGCACCCTCCTCGAACAGGGCCTGCGCGCCCCGGCCGGCACCGGCGAGGTGCGGGTCTGGCCGTGCGGGCGGGTCCAGGCCGTGGTCGAGTTCCACTCCGCGCACGGCGTCTCGGTCGTCCAGTTCGAGTCGAAGACGCTGCTGCGGTTCCTGCGCCGCACCTACATGGCGACCGCCCAGCAGCCCGTCCCGCACTAGCCGGCGCTCAGGTCGGCCGCTCTCGGGTCGGCCGCTCCCAGGTAGCGGGCCGGCCCGCTCTCAGCCGCCCATCCGCAGCAGGGACGCCACGATCGGGCCGGCCGTGTCGCCGCCGTGGCCGCCCGCCTGTACGACGCCGGCGGCCGCCAGGTCGCCGTGGTAGGCGGTGAACCAGCCGTTGGGCTTGTCCTGGTTGTCGACCTCGGCCGAGCCCGTCTTGGCGCCGTAGTCCGGGCCCAGGCCGGACATCGCCTCGGCGGCGGTGCCGGCCGCGGCCGTGTAGTTCATCAGCTCGCGCAGCTGCGTCAGCGTCGACGACGACATCGTGCGCGAGGCGGACGCCAGCGTGCGGCCGTCCACCGACGGGGCGACCAGGTACGGCTGGTGGAAGGAGCCCGCCTTCACGGTGGCGGCGACCGACGCCATGTTCAGCGGGTTCATCCGCACCCCGCCCTGCCCGATGAGCGAGGCCGCCATCTGGGCCGCCGACTGCACCGGCACCGAGCCGTCGAAGGACGGGACGCCGATGGCCCAGTTGTTCATCGACAGGCCGAACACCTGCTGGGCCTGCTTGGTCAGGCTGTCGTTGCTCAAGTCGGGGGCCTGGCTGATGAAGGCGGTGTTGCAGGAGCGCGCGAAGCTCGCCTTGAACGAGCCGCCCTTGATCTCGAAGTCGTCGTCGTTGTGGAACTTCCAGCCGCCGTAGGTGAACGTCTTCGGGCAGGGGTGGGTCTTGTCCGCCGACGCCAGCCCCTTGTCGAGGAGCAGCGACGACGTGATGACCTTCATCGTGGAGCCGGGCGCGAGCGAACCGTTGAACGCGGTGTTGAAGCCGGGGCTCGCGTTGGCCACCGCGAGGATCTCGCCCGTGGACGGCCGCATCACCACCACCGACGAGCGCGCCGTCTTCGCGACCTGCCGTTCGGCGGCGGCCTGCAGGGTCGGGCTGAGCGTCGTCCTGACGGTGCCCGGGGTCCCCTTGCTGAGCTCCAGCAGCGTCTTGTCGGAGGCCTTCTTCGCCTTCGACGCCTTTCCGCGGACCACCTGGAGCTCCACGCCCGCCTTGCCGCCCGCCTTCTTGCCGTACTTCTCCCGCAGCCCGTCCAGCACCGTGCCCAGTGAGGGGTACTTCTTGGCCGTCAGCTCGCCGCCGTCGCGGTCGACGGCCTTGACCGGAGGGGTGCCGGCGTCACCGGTGACGAGCGTGTCGCCGTCCTGGAGGTCGGGGTGGACGACCGACGCGTGCCAGTCGACCTGTGCCTTGCCGTTCTTCGGGTTGCGCACGACGGTGAGCGCGCTGTCGTACGCCAGCGGCTTGCCGGCGTTCTTGTACTTCACCGTGGCCTTCACGGAGAACGGGATCTTCACACCGGCGGCCGTGCCCGGGGTGAAGGTGACGTCCGTGATGTGGGCGTCCTTGGTGTAGCCGGTCAGGAGCGCGGTGGCGGCCGCGGAGTCGTCCGTGACGGCGGCCGCCCGGGCCGCCTCGCCCTTCTGCCAGGCCGTCAGGAACCGGGTGGCCAGGGCCTTCGCCTCGGCCGCCGACGGGGCGTCGGCCCGGACCCTGGGCACCTGCCTGCCGTTGGCCGACGCGGCCGAGCCGTCGTCGGCCGCCGCTCCGCCGTACAGCGCGTAGACGCCGAGCCCGGCTCCGCCGACCACGACGGCGATCATGCCGACGACCACGGCGGGACGCCGCTTGCTGCTTCGTTCTTCGACGCGCCTTCGCTTGCCCACTGCCAGATCCTCCGGATCCCCAGGGGCTCTCCCCCCAGCCCCGTTGCCCTCGTTGCCCTCACTGACCCCAACGACGGCTACCACCCTAGAGTCCCCTTGCCGACGACGACGTCACGTGTGACGTCAGCCACCCCGCAAACCCCGCTGCCGGCCCGCCTCTTGCCGCGCATCGGCCGTCCCCCGGGGCCCGCTCGTGCGCGGGTGCTCAGCCGGCCCGCAGCACCTCCGCCACGATCGGCCCGGACGCATCGACGCCGTGACCGCCGTCCTGGGTCATCGCCGCCGCGGCGACGTCGTCGCGGTAACCGGTGAACCAGCTGTCGGACCTGGTCTGCCCGTCCACCTCGGCCGAGCCGGTCTTCGCGCCGATCCGGCCGCTGAGCCCGGCCATCACGTCGGCCGCGGTGCCGCTGGTCGCGGTGCGATTCATCATCGAGCGCAGCTGCTGCACGGTGCTCGGCGACAGGCCACGCGCCCGCGCCGGTTCGCGGCCGTCGAGGGCGAGGGGGACGATCACCGGCTGGCGGAACGTGCCCGTCATCGCCGTCGCCGTCACCGACGCCATGTTCAGCGGGTTCATCTGCACCTGGCCCTGGCCGATCAGGCCGGCCGCGGTGTCCGGGCCGGCGGAGACCGGGACCGAGCCGTCGAAGGAGGGGATGCCGGTCTTCCAGTCGAGACCGATCCCGAAGCGGTCCCGGGCCTCGGCGTTCAGCCAGCCGTCCTTGACGTCGTCCGCGAACTTCACGAACGCCGTGTTGCAGGAGCGGGCGAAGCTCTCGGAGAGCGTGGCCTTCTCGTTCGGCTTCATACCCGTGAGGTTGTGGAAGGTCTGGCTGTCCGAGACGGCCGAGTCCGGACAGGGGGCGGGTCCGGTCGCGGTGGTGAGCCCCTTGTCGATGAGGGTGGCCGCGCTGACGATCTTCATGGTCGAGCCGGGCGCGACCTCGCCCAGGAAGGCGGCGTTCCAGCCGTCGGTGCGGTTGTTGGCGACCGCCAGGACCTCGCCGGTGCTGGGCTTGACCGCCACCGTCGACGACTGGGGGTGCTTCTGCACCGCCTTCTCGGCGGCTGCCTGCACGCCCGCGCTGAGCGTGGTGCGGAGCCTGCCGGGCTTGCCCTCGGCGAGGGTCAGCAGCGAGGTGTCGGCCGAGCCCGCGGCGGTGTGTCTGATCGTCAGCTCGATGCCGGGCGTGCCGCCCGCCTTGTCGCCGTACTTGGCGCGCAGCTGGTCCAGGATCGGCCCCAGGGAGGGGTACTTCTCCTTGGTCAGCACCCTGCCGTCGCGGTCGACCGCCTCGATCGACGGCGTCGACGATGCGCCCGTGACCAGCGTGTCGTCCATGTTCTTCAGCTGCGGGTGGACGACCGACGGCTGCCAGTCCACCAGCGCCTTGCCGGTGGTCACGCCCCGCACGACCGTGAGGCGGCTCGCGTAGGAGAGCGGCTTGGACTTCCCCTCGTACGACACCGTCGCCTCGACCTTGTAGGGCACGACGGCGCCGGACGCCTTGCCCGGCGTGATCTTCATGCCGGTGATGTGCGCGGCGCCGTAGGAGGCGAGCAGGGACTCGGCCCTGGCGGCGTTGTTGGTGAGATCGGCGGCCGCGGCGGCCTGTCCCTTCGTCCACGCGGCGAAGAACGCGGCGCTGGTGTCCTTCACCTCGGAACCGCTCGGCGGCCCGCTCTTCACGGCCGCCGGTTCGGCGCCCCCGGGTCCCGCGGCCCCGCCCCCGTCCAGCGCGTTCACGATGTTGAAGGCGCCGTACCCCGCCCCGCCCACCATCACGGCGAAGACCGAGCCGATCACGGCTGCCTTGGCCCCCTTGCGCATCTGTGAACCCCTCCCCGTTGCGGCTTCCCGGGCCCGCGTTTTCTGAACGCGTTCAGAAAGCTCTTCTCCGGCTCACAGTAAGGGGTAACGGCGGCGCGCAGGGCATCAGTTTCCGCAATCGTTAGCCCCATGTATCCGGCCACGTACATGAACCCCGGCCGCTGATACGACTGATCAGGGGAAGCCCGGGACGGTGTACCCGTCCAGCGCGGGCTGGGCGGCCCCGGGATGTGCCTGCCGGCGCGAACCGGGGCACGAGACCGGTTCCCCGCTCCCCGCACGCCGGGCGGATCGCGCCGGGCGAACCGTCCCGCGACCACGGTGACCTCCCGGCGGCACTCCGGGCAGTTGCCGGCACCTGGAAGGGGCGAAACGAACAACGCCGCCACGTCGTGGTCACCGCCATGCATTCTCGACTACGCAAGGTGCGGATCATCGTTCGTGATGTCCGCCGCCACTCCGATGAACGTGTTGCCGGCCGAAACGCCGAGCGCGCCCTTGTAGTTGTAGATGGCCCACTGCATGCCATTGAACGTGTTGTCGTAGACGTTCGCGCCGATGTAGTGGTTGATGCCCACGCCGAACCTGTCGGCATTGCCGATGTCGTGGATGTGGTTGTTGTAGACGTTCAGATTCGTCACGGCGTTGAACGGGCCGCCGCTGATGCCGATGACCAGGATGCCGTCCGTGAACCTGGTTCCGCTGATGTCGTTGTCGTAAATGTTGATGTTGTCGGCCGCCGCGTTCTGGAAACCGCTGTACACGATGCCGGGCAAGGTGCCCGTGCCGCTCTCGGAACCGCCGACGATCGTGTTGTGGTGGACGAACACGTCGGACAGGGTCTCCGCGAACGAGTTGGGCTCGAGGTCGATGGGCCCGGGCATTCCGGAGCGCGAACACTTGACGAACCTGTTGTGGTGCACCTCGATGTGGGTGCCGGTGACGATGGAGACGCCGTTCCGGTTGAAATGGTCGGACGTGAACGTGTTGTCCGGCCCAATGGTGCAGTTCTTGGCGGAACTTCCGATGTTGACGTAGACGCCGTCGCCGATGATGTCGCTGAACTCGCAGTTCTTGACGACGACACCGCTGACGTTCCCCTGAATTCTCACGCAGTGCCGGTATTGGGACCAGGTGGCACCCTGCTTCGACGCGCGCCCGTCGAACTTGAGATTGTCGATCGTGACGCCCGATCCACTCACGGCCAGAATCTCGTCACTATGGGTGGTGGACTCGGTGGAGTTGTCCGGGAATCGCAGAGTCGAACCGTTGCCCTCGACGTGACACCCGGCGGGAATCGACAGCGACGTGACCGTATACGTCCTCCCGGCCGGGAAGACCAGGCGCTTGCCTGCAGCGGCGTCGGCCGCCAGCTGGGGCGTGGGGTAGTCCTTGACGAGCACATCGCTCTTGGCGCCGCCGAGAAAACGCTGCCCACCGACCAGAAGCGGGATGGAGACCAGGGCCAGCATCGACCTGCGGGAGACGGGGCGGGACCCGGACAGCATCTCCGCCGGTGATTTCTGCGCTCGGAACAAAACCAGTGACTCCATGCGTGGGGGGCATCGGCGGTCGGCGCCGCTCACGCGGAGATTTTATCTGTAAATGTCTAAATCGACATTAATGCACCGATGTGTCGATCCTCACTCAAGCCTTGGGCCTGTGTGGAGTTGTGAGCGAGAGGGGCAGGCATTGCGGCCCACAGAACAGATGCGAGCACCGGTGCACGGGACCGTCTCCGGGCCGTCCGAGGCCGGCCCGTGACGACCGGAAACGCCCGACGACGACCACGACTGCGGACTGCCCGTCGTGGTCGTCGTCGCGTGTCCGCCCGGCTAGACCCAGGTGTCCAGCCACATCCGGGAGCGCCAGGAGTCGATGGGGATCGCCTGGCCCGTGTAGAGGGGCCAGAAATAGATGAAGTTCCAGGCGATGAGCAGGACGAGGACGCCCGCGCCCGTCGCTCCTGCCACTCGGCGGGTGTCGTTCGCGCCCGGTGGGCCGACCAGTGCGCCGATCATCATCGCCACCGCAAGGCAGAGGAAGGGCAGGAAGACGACCGCGTAGAAGAGGAAGATCGTGCGTTCCTGGTACAGGAACCACGGCAGATAGCCGGCCGCGATGCCGCAGGCGATCGCGCCCGCCCGCCAGTCCCGCCGGAACAGCCAGCGCCACAGCACGTAGAGGACGGCGAAGCAGGCCGCCCACCACAGCAGCGGTGTGCCGATCGCGAGGACCTCGCGGGCGCACTTCCCGCTCGCGTCGGCCGGGCAGCCGTCCTTGCCGGGCGCGGGCGACTCGTAGAAATAGGACACGGGACGGCCCAGGACGAGCCAGCTCCACGGGTTCGACTGGTAGCGGTGCGGCGAGGTGAGGTGGGTGTGGAACTCGTACACCTCGTGCTCGTAGTGCCACAGACTGCGCAGCCAGTCCGGCAGCCACGTCCAGTGGCCGCCCTTGCCGTCGGTGGCCGCCCAGTTGCGGTAGTAGCCGCCCTTGCCGTCGGCGGCCGAGCGGATCCAGCCCGTCCACGACACCAGGTACGTGACCAGCGCGACCGGGACGGTGGCCAGGAAGGCGAGACCCGTGTCGCGCCTGAGCACCGTCCGGTACGGGTGACGGGCGCCGGCCACCCGGCGCGAACCGACGTCCCACAGAACGGACATCAGGCAGAACGCGACCATGATGTAGAGGCCGTTCCACTTGGTGCCGATGGCCAGCCCCAGGAACAGGCCGGCTCCCCAGCGCCAGGGCCGCAGGCCCAGGCCGGTGGTCTCCGCGACCGTCGCGTTCGGGCGGTAGCGGCCGTCGGCGTCCGGCGGCAGCGCGGCGGCGAGCCGCGCACGGGCCCGGTCGCGGTCGACGACCAGACAGCCGAACGCGGCCAGCACGAAGAACATCAGCACCCCGTCGAGCAGCGCGGTGCGGCTCATCACGAAGTGCAGCCCGTCCACGGCCATCAGGGCGCCCGCGAGGCAGCCCAGGAACGTGGAGCGGAAGACACGGCGGCCGATCCGGCACAGCAGGAGGACCGAGAGGGTCCCCAGCAGGGCGGTCATGAAGCGCCAGCCGAACGGGTCGAACCCGAAGAGCAGCTCGCCCAGACCGATCACGTACTTGCCGACCGGCGGATGCACCACGTACGCCGCGTCCGTCGGAATGGCGACGTGACCGCCCGAGGACAGGATCAGATTGTTGGCGTTCTTGTCCCAGTTGACCTCGAACCCGCGGTGGACGAGCGCCCACGCGTCCTTGGCGTAGTACGTCTCGTCGAATATCACCGCCTTGGGGCTGCCCAGGTTCCAGAACCGCAGCACCCCCGCCATCAGCGTGACCAGCAGCGGCCCTCCCCACGGCGACCAGCGCGCGATCCGGTCGGCCCACCCGTGCGGGACGCCGAGCGCCTGCCACAACCGCGGGCCGGGCTGCGCGTACGGCGGCGACAGCCGCTCGCGGACGTCGGCGGAGGGCTCCGCCGTGTATCCGAAGCGGCGCAGCCGCTGCTGCCACGACGGCCGCCGCTCGTGCGGCGTCCGGCCCGGCCGGTAGTCCGTTGAGTCCATGGAGGACGCGGTACTGGTCACCGCGCCATCGTAGGGAACAGGTCTGTGTGAGTCCCGTGTCTCTCCCCTGCGAGGATGGAAACGTGACAGCCACCCCCCGAACCGCCTCCGGACTCCTCGTGCTCGCCGGCACCCCCATCGGCGACGTCGCGGACGCCCCGCCCCGTCTCGCCGAAGAGCTGGCCGGCGCCGACGTCATCGCCGCCGAGGACACCCGGCGGCTGCGCCGGCTGACCCAGGCGCTGGGCGTGACGACCAAGGGGCGGGTGGTGTCCTACTTCGAGGGCAACGAGTCCGCCCGCACGCCCGAGCTGGTCGAGGAGCTGGTGAACGGCGCGCGGGTGCTGCTGGTCACCGACGCGGGAATGCCCTCCGTGTCCGACCCGGGCTACCGGCTGGTCGCCGCGGCCGTGGAGCGGGACGTCCGCGTCACCGCCGTCCCCGGCCCGTCCGCCGTGCTCACCGCGCTGGCGCTGTCCGGGCTGCCCGTCGACCGGTTCTGTTTCGAGGGGTTCCTGCCCAGGAAGGCGGGGGAGCGGCTGTCGCGGCTGCGGGAGGTCGCGCAGGAGCGGCGCACCCTCGTCTACTTCGAGGCCCCCCACCGGCTCGACGACACCCTCGCCGCGATGGCCGAGGTGTTCGGCGCGGACCGGCGGGCCGCCGTCTGCCGCGAGCTGACCAAGACGTACGAGGAGGTGCGGCGCGGGCCGCTCGGCGAACTCGCGGAGTGGGCCGCGCAGGGGGTGCGCGGCGAGATCACCGTCGTCGTCACCGGCGCGCCCGAGCGCGGGCCCGAGGAACTGGACGCGGCGGAGCTGGTGCGCCGGGTGCGGGTGCGCGAGGAGGCGGGAGAGCGGCGCAAGGAGGCCATCGTGGCGGTGGCGGCGGAGACCGGACTGCCCAAGCGCGAGGTGTTCGACGCGGTGGTGGCGGCGAAGAACGCGGGGGAACTGTGAGGGTTCCCGCGCGTTCGGGTGACGGTTGCGCCAGGGGTCTGTGACGGCTGTTGCCGAGGTGCTGTGAACCGGCTCACACCCCCTCTGAGCAGGGCGCATTTCGTCTGAGCATGCGCCCCATGCGGGGGCAAAGGGCGGTGGCCGAAAGCAAAGTCCAGCCCCCTCGCCGGGGCCGCTTCGGCAAGGAAAGTCCAAATCGCCTCCAACAGTGCGCAGACCTGATGCCTTCGCGCCCGCCGAGGAGTCCACTGGTGACAGGGGCGCACCCGTCCCTCGCTCCCAAGGGCGTTCCGGGGGGAACTCCCGCGCCGGGAGCGCTTGTCCAGCGGACAGCAGGAGCTGGCATGAGTGAGATCACAGGGCAGACCGACCTCCGGGACGGTGCGAGCGCCGTCGTCAACGAGTCGTACTCCTTCGCCTGCATGCGGTGCGGGCACGGCTGGGAGCAGTCGTACGAGATCGAGCACCACACCGACGGCGACGGACATCAGTTCGTGCTCTACGTGGCGGAGGGCCGGGTCGTGCCGTCGCCGCTGAGCCGCCCCGCCTGCCAGAACTGCGACGGACACATCGTGCGGATCATGCGCGCCGGACAGGTCTCGTCGGTGCGCGACGCCGCCCGCCCGCGCAAGGCGGCGCCCCCGGCCGGACCCGTGGCGGCGCCGACGCCGGCGGCCGCGGTGCCTTCCGAGGCGCGCGAGAGCGACGGAACCGGTGGAACCGGCGATCGCACCGAGCACGCCGACCACCACTGGCATCTCTCCGATCTGCTGCACCCCTTCCACCGCAAGGCGGGCTAGGCAAGGGCGTCGGCCGGGGGCGCGCGCCGTTTCCGTAGGATCGGGGCATGTCTTCGAACGCCGGCAGGAACGCCGACACCAGCGCCGCGCCGCCGCTTCCGGCTCCCCTGGGGGTGCCGGTCGCCGACTCCCACACCCACCTCGACATGCAGTCGGGCACGGTGGAGGAGGCCCTCGCGAAGGCGGCGTCGGTCGGTGTGACGACGGTCGTCCAGGTCGGCTGCGACGTACGGGGCTCCCGGTGGGCGGCCGAGACGGCGGCGGCGCACGACAGCGTCCACGCGGCGGTCGCCCTGCATCCGAACGAGGCGCCGCGCATCGTGCACGGCGATCCCGACAACTGGTCCCGGCAGGGCGCCCGCAAGGCGGGCGGCGCGGCGGCGCTCGACGAGGCGCTCGCCGAGATCGACCGCCTGGCGGCGCTCCCGCACGTCAAGGGCGTCGGCGAGACGGGGCTGGACTACTTCCGCACCGGCCCCGAGGGCAAGGAAGCCCAGGAGTACTCCTTCCGCGCGCACGTCGAGATGGCCAAGCGGCACGGAAAGGCCCTGGTCATCCACGACCGTGACGCCCACGCCGACGTCCTGCGCGTGCTGAAGGAGGAGGGCGCCCCCGAGCGCACCGTCTTCCACTGCTACTCCGGCGACGCCGAGATGGCGGAGATCTGCGCCCGCGCCGGATACTTCATGTCCTTCGCCGGCAACGTCACCTTCAAGAACGCGCAGAACCTGCGGGACGCCGTCGCCGTGGCCCCGGCGGAACTGATCCTGGTGGAGACCGACGCCCCGTTCCTGACCCCCGCGCCCTACCGCGGACGGCCCAACGCCCCGTATCTCGTCCCGGTCACGGTGCGTGCCCTGGCCGCCGTGCGCGGCGTCCACGAGGACGCTCTGGCCACCGCACTCGCCGCGAACACGGCACGCGCGTTCGGCTACTGACGGCGGGCGACGGAGTCGAACACAACTCTCGGTAGCCGCGCCACTTTGGAGAGTGACCGCCGCTCCGCTAGGTTCTGGGGGCCCGATCCGGAGCCCACCCCCTGGAGCGTGTCGGCGTGAGCAACTCGCAGCACCTCGAGTACGAGCCGTACGGCGGTGGCGGGCCGTACGTCGACCTGCACAACGCCGAGACGGTCGCGTACGGCGTGTACGCGGCCCCCGGGACCTACGACGACACCTACCGGCCCGCGTACGAGGCCTTCGAGCCGCCTCAGCCGCCTCCGCCGCGCCGGCCTCACGAGCCCTACCCGGCGCCCGCGCCGCACGACCCCTGCGCGCCGCAGGGAGCGCACGGGCCCTGGGCCGCCGACGAGGCGTACGCGCCCCCCGCGGCGCACGGGGCCCACGGATCGCACGACCCCTACGCGTCCCGCCCCCGGCCGCCCGAGACCCTCCAGCTGCCCGCGCCGCTGCCCGGACAGGACGAGCTGGGCGGGCGGGCCGCGCGCCGACGCAGATCCCGCTCCGCCGAGCGCCCGGAGTCGACGATGCGCCGGCTGCTCCCGCAGGCGCTCGTCGTCGCGTTCCTGGCCGGCGGCACCACCGCCTTCGTCGCCGAGGACAAGGCGGTCGAGCTGACCGTCGACGGCAAGCCGCGCACTCTGCACACCTTCGCCGACGACGTGGGCGAACTCCTGGCCGAGGAGGGCGTGAAGGTGGGTGCCCACGACGTGGTGGCGCCCGCCCCCGGCGCGGCCCTCACCAGCGGCGACGAGGTCGCCGTCCGCTACGGACGTCCCGTCCGGCTCACCCTCGACGGTCACCGCCACGACATGTGGACGACCGCGCACACCGTGGAGGAGGCGCTGCGGCAGCTCTGGGTGCGAGCCGAGGGCGCGTACATGTCCGTCTCGCGTTCGCAGCCCATCGGGCGCGCCGGCCTGGCGCTGGACGTGCGCACCGAGCGCTCCGTCACCGTCATGGCCGACGGCCGCGCCCGCACCGTCCGCACCAACGCGGCCACCGTGCGCGAGGCGGTGCAGGCGGCCGGGATCACCCTGCGCGGGCAGGACA
Organism: Streptomyces sp. LUP30; assembly: GCF_001746365.1. Classification (GTDB taxonomy): domain Bacteria; phylum Actinomycetota; class Actinomycetes; order Streptomycetales; family Streptomycetaceae; genus Streptomyces. The sequence goes on along the minus strand of NZ_MJAJ01000008.1, from coordinate 163,125 downwards.
CCACCTCCGTCGACCCGGGCAGCTTCCCGCGCGACGGGCAGACCGTCACCGTGCTGCGGATCACCGGCTCCCAGGAGGTGCGCGAGGAGCAGATCCCGTTCCCGGTGCGCCGCACCGAGGACCCCTCGCTGTTCAAGGGCACGGAGGTGGTGGAGCGGGCCGGGCAGCCCGGGCTGCGCCGCATCACGTACGCCCTGCGCACCGTCAACGGGGTGCGGCAGCGGCCGCGGCGGATCCGCGACGAGGTGGTGCGGGCGCCGCGCACCCAGGTGGTGAAGGTCGGGACGAAGCCGCGGCCGACGTCCGTGCAGGGGGCCGACGGCCTGAACTGGCAGTCGCTCGCCGCCTGCGAGTCGGGCGGCCGGCCGAACGCCGTCGACTCCTCGGGCACCTACGGCGGGCTCTACCAGTTCGACACCCGCACCTGGCAGAACCTCGGCGGCAGCGGACGGCCTCAGGACGCGCCGGCGGAGGAGCAGACGTTCCGCGCGAAGAAGCTGTACGTGCGCCGCGGGGCGAGCCCCTGGCCGCACTGCGGGACGCGGCTGCACGGGTGAGGCCCGGCGGCGGCCGGGAGGGCCGGCGGACCCCCGTACCCTGGTCCCGTGAGTAGCAGCCCCACCCCCGACGCCCTCCTGGGCCCCGCCGACGTCCGCGAGCTCGCGGCGGTCCTCGGCGTGCGTCCCACCAAGCAGCGCGGCCAGAACTTCGTGATCGACGCGAACACGGTCCGCCGCATCGTCCGCACCGCGGAGGTCCGGCCCGACGACGTCGTCGTCGAGGTCGGCCCGGGGCTCGGCTCCCTCACCCTGGGACTGCTGGAGGCCGCCGACCGGGTCACGGCCGTCGAGATCGACGACGTCCTGGCCGGCGCGCTGCCCGCGACGATCGCGGCGCGCATGCCGCAGCGCGCGGAGCGCTTCGCGCTGGTGCACTCCGACGCCATGCAGGTGACCGGGCTGCCGGGCGCCGCCCCGACCGCGCTGGTCGCGAACCTGCCGTACAACGTGGCCGTGCCGGTGCTGCTGCACATGCTGGAGACGTTCCCGAGCATCGAGCGCACCCTCGTCATGGTCCAGTCGGAGGTCGCCGACCGGCTCGCCGCCGGGCCCGGCTCGAAGGTCTACGGCGTGCCGTCCGTCAAGGCCAACTGGTACGCCCGCGTCAAGCGGGCCGGCGCGATCGGGCGCAACGTCTTCTGGCCCGCGCCGAACGTGGACAGCGGGCTGGTGTCGCTGGTGCGGCGGACCGAGCCGATCGCGACCACGGCGTCGCGGCGCGAGGTGTTCGCCGTCGTCGACGCGGCGTTCGCGCAGCGCCGCAAGACCCTGCGGGCGGCGCTGGCCGGCTGGGCGGGCTCCGCGGCGCGCGCCGAGGCCGCCCTCGTGGCGGCCGGAGTCTCCCCGCAGGCCCGCGGCGAGGCCCTCACGGTCGAGGAGTTCGCCAGGATCGCCGAGCACAAGCTCCCCGAGGAGGCGTCCGCGTGAGCGTCACGGTGCGGGTGCCCGCCAAGGTGAACGTGCAGCTGGCGGTGGGCGCCGCCCGCGCGGACGGCTTCCACGACCTGGCGAACGTCTTCCTGGCGGTCGGTCTGTACGACGAGGTCACCGTGACCCCGGCCGCCGGGCTCCGCGTCACCTGCGAGGGGCCGGACGCCGCCCAGGTCCCCCTGGACCGCACGAACCTGGCCGCGCGGGCGGCGATCGCCCTGGCCGGGCGCTACGGCCGCACCCCCGACGTGCATCTGCACATCGCCAAGGACATTCCCGTCGCCGGGGGCATGGCGGGCGGCAGCGCGGACGGCGCGGGCGCCCTGCTGGCCTGCGACGCACTGTGGGGCGTCGGCGCGTCCCGCGAGGAACTCCTCGACATCTGCGCGGAGTTGGGCAGCGACGTGCCGTTCAGCCTGGTGGGCGGGGCGGCTCTGGGCACCGGGCGCGGCGAGAAGCTGACGGCCCTGGAGACCGGCGGCGCCTTCCACTGGGTGTTCGCGATGGCCGGGCGGGGGCTGTCGACGCCGGCCGTGTTCCGGGAGTTCGACCGGCTCACGGCGGGGCTGGACGTCCCCGAGCCGGTCGCCTCGCGCGAACTCCTCGACGCCCTGGCCAAGGGCGACCCGGATGCGCTCGCGGCCACCGTGTCCAACGACCTCCAGCCCGCGGCCCTCTCGCTCTTCCCCGAGCTGGCGGACACGCTCGCCGCGGGGAGGGCGGCCGGGGCGCTCGCGAGCCTCGTCTCGGGCTCCGGCCCCACCACCGCGTTCCTCGCCCGCGACCCCGAGGCCGCCGCCCGGATCGCGGGGGCGCTACGCACGTCCGGGACCTGCGGGAGCGTGCGCGTGGCGTCGGGCCCGGCACCGGGTGCGACGGTCGTCGGGGGCGCGGCGTAGCACTCCTGCCCTGCGGTGGCGCGGCCGTTCGGCTGCCGGTAATCGGGCTGCCGTGGGCGGCCCGCGCCCTCTAAGCTCCATCGGCCGGTCACACCGTGGGACCGGCCGGGGGAGGGATGCGCGTGAGGTCGACGGAACTGGTCGAAGCCGTCCGGCGGGGCGACGCCGAAGCGGCCGGGGAACTGCTGGCCGGCGGGGCGGACCCGGAGACCTGTGACCCGGCCGACGGTCTCCCCCTGCTCTGTGCGGCCGTCGCGGCGTACGACGCGAAGATCGCCGAGGCGCTGGTCGGGGTCGGCGCAGACCCGCTGCGCCCGCTGCCCGACGGCGGGGCCCCGCTGCTGCGGGCGGTGGACGGCGGCTCGACCGCCATGACCTCGGCATTGCTGCCGGAGACCGTGCGGCTGACGTTCGAACAGCGCACGGAGCTGCTGGACCGGGCCCGGTTCTGGACCGGCGCCGATCCGGAGGCCGAGCTGCGCCGCAGGACGGGCCTCCCGGGGCCGGCGGTGCGCGAGCGGGTCGAGGACCCGGACGGCTTCTGCCACTACGAGCAGATCACTCTGGGTGGGCTGACCGTGCGCGACGGCCATGCCGGGGTGCTCATCCTGCTGGAGGAGCGCTTCGGGAAGGGGGCGCCGTTCGACGAGGTGCTCGCGCGGGCGCTCGTGCGGCCGGACCGGGATCACGCGGTGTGGACGGAGGCGGTGGTCCGGTTGTCCTGGCGGCGGCACGAACCGACCTGGGCGGCCGCCGCCGGCCTGCGCGACCACCCGGACCGCGGGCGCCGCCTCTTCGCCGCGGACCTGCTGCGGCTCATGGCCGTCAGCGGCCCGCACGACGGCTCCCGGGCGCCCGCGGGGCGGGACTTCGCGCTGTTCTTCCCGTGGGCCTCGACGGAGGAGGACCCCGAGGTGCTGGCGCTCGTGCTGGACGCGGCGGCCGACGAGGGCGAGGAACACGCCGAGGAGATCGGGGCGCTCGGGCTGCGGTACGCGACCCACCCCGATCCCCGGGTGCGGTGCGAGGTGCCGTCCACCCTGTTCGGGTGGCGTGCGGGAGACGGGGGCGCGCAAACGCGTTCCGCGCGCCTCGACGCCCTCTACGCGCTGGCGCGTGATCCGGACCGCGCCGTACGCGAGCGGGCGGCCTACCAGTTGACGCACGTCGTCGGGGAGGCGCCCGGCCTCGAGGACGTGCTGGCCGGACTCCTCGACGACGAACTGCGGGAGACCCGGGTGCACGCGGCCCGCGGCCTCGCGCTGCGCGGCGACCCGCGCTGTGTGGAGGCCGCGCGTCGACTGCGCCCTCTCGAACCCGAGGGCTGGCCCGACAGCGACCTGATGCGGGCGATGTGGAGATACGAGGAGGCCACGGGGACCGCCGCCGAGCCCGGCTGAGGACCGGCGGACGGGCGCGGACTCGTGCAAGGGGCCGTCCGCCGGGGCTTGCGGGGTGCGGCGTCCGCCGGGGGCGCGCAACCGGCCGCCGTCCGCGGCCGGCCTCCGCCGGCACACCTCGACACCTGGGGGCGCGGGCCGACCGCGCACACGCCGCCGCTGAGCAGCGCGCACGCCCTTCACGGGTCGCGCGCTGGACATCGCGCGCTCCGGGGAGCCGTCTCCCCTCCCACACACCGCTCCGATCCCGGGGCCCCCGGCCCCCAGCCGGACGGGTGGGCGGGCGGTGCGGGCCGCCGGACTACCCTGGAGGGTCGATCGATCCCCCCGGGCAGGAGAGAAATGGCCGTCAATCTGGTCAATGTCGAGAACGTCAGCAAGGTGTACGGCACCCGTGCACTCCTCGACGGCATCTCGCTCGGCGTGTCCGAAGGGGACCGGATCGGCGTCGTCGGCCGCAACGGCGACGGCAAGACCACGCTGATCCGCATGCTGGCCAAGCTGGAGGACGCCGACACCGGCCGGGTCACGCACTCCGGCGGCCTGCGCATGGGCGTGCTCACCCAGCACGACTCCCTGGACCCGGCCGCCACCGTCCGGCACGAGGTCATCCGCGACCTCGCCGACCACGAGTGGGCCGGCAACGCCAAGATCCGGGACGTGCTGACCGGACTGTTCGGCGGGCTCGACCTGCCCGGCTTCCCGCAGGGCCTGGACACCGTCATCGGCCCCCTCTCCGGCGGTGAGCGCCGCCGGATCGCGCTGGCCAAGCTGCTGATCGACGAGCAGGACCTGATCGTCCTCGACGAGCCGACCAACCACCTCGACGTCGAGGGCATCTCCTGGCTCGCCCGGCACCTGCGCGAGCGCCGCTCCGCGCTCGTCTGCGTCACCCACGACCGCTGGTTCCTGGACCAGGTCTGCACCCGCATGTGGGACGTGCAGCGCGGCGACGTCCACGAGTACGAGGGCGGCTACTCCGACTACGTCTTCGCACGCGCCGAGCGCGAGCGCATCGCCGCGACCGAGGAGACCAAGCGGCAGAACCTGGTCCGCAAGGAGCTGGCCTGGCTGCGGCGCGGAGCCCCCGCCCGCACGTCCAAGCCGCGCTTCCGAGTGGAGGCCGCCAACGAGCTCATCGCGGACGTGCCGCCGCCCCGGGACAGCAGCGAGCTGATGAAGTTCGCCTCCTCACGCCTCGGCAGGACGGTGTTCGACCTGGAGGACGTCACCGTCCAGGCCGGACAGAAGGTGCTGCTCCAGCACATCACCTGGCACCTCGGCCCGGGCGACCGCATCGGCCTCGTCGGCGTCAACGGCGCCGGGAAGACCTCCCTGCTGCGGGCCCTGGCCGACGCCGCCCGCAGCGAGGGCGAGACACAGCCCGTGGCCGGCCGGATCGCCGTCGGCAAGACGGTCAAGCTGGCCTACCTCTCCCAGGAGGTCGGCGAGCTCGACCCGAACCTGAGGGTCCTGGAGGCCGTGCAGCAGGTGCGCGAGCGCGTCGACCTCGGCAAGGGGCGCGAGATGACGGCCGGGCAGCTGTGCGAGACGTTCGGCTTCAACAAGGACAAGCAGTGGACGCCGGTCGGGGACCTGTCCGGTGGTGAGCGCCGCCGTCTGCAGATCCTGCGCCTGCTCATGGACGAGCCCAACGTCCTCTTCCTCGACGAGCCCACCAACGACCTCGACATCGAGACCCTCACCCAGCTGGAGGACCTCCTCGACGGCTGGCCCGGCTCGATGATCGTCATCTCCCACGACCGCTTCTTCGTGGAGCGCACCACGGACCGGGTCTTCGCGCTGCTCGGCGACGCCGCCCTGCGGATGCTCCCGCGCGGCATCGACGAGTACATCGAGCGCCGGCAGCGCATGGAGGAGGCCGCCGCCGCCTCCGTCCCGGCCGCCGCGCAGAAGGCCGCGCCGGAGAAGAGCGCGGCCGACCAGCGCGCCGCCAAGAAGGAACTGCAGAAGATCGAGCGGCAGTTGGACAAGGCGTCTGAGAAGGAGGCCAAGCTGCACGCCCAGATCGCCGACCACGCCACCGACTTCGAGAAGGTCGCCGGACTGGACGCCCAGCTGCGGGAGTTGGCCTCCGAGCGCGAGGAACTGGAGATGCGGTGGCTGGAACTCGCCGAGGACGCGTGAAGGCTGCGTGAAGGCGCATAACGACGGCATCACGGGCCGGTCCTCCCTTGGGAACAGGGGCGGATCCGGCCCGTTGGCCTGTCGACGCCAGGTGATAGAAAGAGCCGTCTGCGTCCTACTGAAGACGGCTCCGGGTGGTCACTGACCCGGGGGCGTGGCTAAAAAACAGTGACAAGGGGGAACACGCTGATGGCTCAGCCGCCGGATCAGCCGCCGCAGCAGGGTGGTTTCGGAGCACCGCAGGACCGCCCGCAGCCACCGGCCGGACAGACGCCGCCGCAGGGCGGGTTCGCCGCACCGCAGCAGCCGCCGCAGCCGCCGCAGCCGCCCCAGGGCCCGCCCGCCCCGCCCTCGCCGCAGCCCGGCTACGGCTACCCCCAGCAGCCGGGACCGTACGCGCCGCCCCAGCAGCCGGGCCCCTACGGCCAGCCGGGGCCCTACGGCGGGCAACCCGTTCCGTACGGTCAGCAGCCCGGCCCGTACGCTCAGCCGAGCGGCCCCTACGGCCCGCAGCCCGGCTACGGCTACCCGCAGCAGCAGCCCCAGTTCCCCGGCGCGCCCGGCACCCCGCAGGGCGGCGGCCGCAACCCCTTCAAGGGCCGGCCCGCGCTGGTGGTGGGCGCCGCGGTGGCGGCGCTCCTGGTCATCGGCGGGACGGTGTTCGCGGTCACCAAGGGCGACGACAAGGGCGGCAAGAAGCCGGTCGCCGGACCGAGCGACGACGGCAAGGCCACGGCGAGCGACGCCCCGGTCAACCCCGGGGACGGCAGCGGCGACGGCGGCGGTGACGACGACCAGGACTTCAACGCCGGCCGCAAGGCCGGCGAGGCGAAGGTGCTCTGGTACAAGGAGGCGCCCGACGCCCCCGCATCCGGCGCCGACGCCCCCGGCATGTGGATCACCGCCAAGGCGGCCGTGAAGGCGGCCTACAAGGAACTCGTCGCGTACAACGTCGGCGACGGCAGGCCGACCTGGGCCGCCATCACGCTGCCGCAGAAGATCTGCGCGGTCACCCCGCAGAAGACGGCGGACGACAAGGTCGTCGTCGCGTACATGAGCGGCACCAGCGACCGCGCCAAGTGCAACCAGCTCCAGCAGATCGACCTGAACACCGGCGCCAAGGGCTGGACGGGCGTGGTCGCGGACGGCGCACTGTTCGACAGCGCGATCAGCGTGGAACTGTCGCTGTCCGGCAACACCCTGATGGTGGGCCGCTCGCAGTCCGGGACGGCGTACGACGTCCGCACCGGCAAGAAGCTGTACGACAAGCAGAAGTACGGCGACGCGTGCTTCCCGACCGCGTTCGCCGGCGGGACCCGGCTCATCGCGGTGGCGTCCTGCGACGCGAGCGACCCGACCGAGCACGACGAGATCCAGGAACTGGACCCGGCGACCGGCAAGGTCAGGTGGACGCAGAAGTTCACCAAGGGCTGGTCGGTCGCGAAGACGTACTCCGTCGACCCGCTGGTCGTCTACAGCACCGACGAGGACAAGAAGAGCTGGAACATCACGGTGTTCAAGCCGGACGGCTCGCTCCGTTCGCAGGTCCGCGTCGACGAGAGCTTCGCCCCCAAGTGCGAGGGCGGCTTCCTGCAGCGCAACCTCACGGGCTGCGCCGGCGTGGCCTCCGACGCAGGCACCCTGTACCTGCCGACCGAGACGAAGAGCGGTCCCAACGAGATCGTGGCGATCGACCTGTCCACCGGCAAGGAGAAGTGGCGCGTCAAGTCCCCGACGGACGAGGCGATGCTGCCGGTGAAGACCGAGGGCGGCCGGCTCGTGGCCTACGTGGAGCCGTCGTTCGAGGGGCCGGGCCGCGTGGTGGGCATCCCGACGGCCGGTTCCGCGCACACCCCGAAGATGCTGATGCAGCTTCCCAAGAGCACGGCCGACATCGAAAACAGCTTCTTCTCGCGGGACATCGACTGGGTCGGCGGACGCTTCTACATCTCCACCACCAGGCTGACGGGCAACGACGACACGAAGGAGAAGCTGATGCTCGCGTACGGCCAGTAGGGCGACCTGCCCCTTCCGGCCCGCCACCGTCGTCCAGGCCCGTCTTCCCGGGCTTCCCGAGCTTCCCCTGCTCGCGCAGCCTCCCGAGTTGTTCCGAGGTACCCACACCATGACCCAGCCGCCGCCTCCGCCGCCGAACGAGCCCCCGCAGCAGCCCTCGCAGCCGCCGCAGGGCGGATTCGGCCCGCCCCCGCAGGACGCCACGCCCCAGGACGCCACGCCCCAGGACGCCACGCCCCAGGACGCCACGCCCCAGGACGCCACGCCCCAGGACGCCCCGCCGCAGCCTGCCGGGCCCGACCTGACCAAGGCCCCGCAGCCGGGCTACGGGTACCCCCAGGCCCAGCCTCCGGCGCCCGCCCCGGCCCAGTCCCAGGGACAGCCGTCACAGCCGCCCCAGGCTCCCCAGCCGCCGCAGACGCCTCCCCCCGCGGCGCCCTCCGGGCCCCCGCAGCCCCAGCCGGGCTACGGCTACCCGCAGGCGCCGCCCCCGGCCGCCCCCGGCTACGGCTACCCCGCCCAGCCGGGCGCCCCCGCCCCGGGACCGGCCGCGTACGGCCAGCCCGCCACGGCGTACGGCCAGCAGCCGGGCTACGGCTACCCGGGCCAGCCGGGGCAGCCGGGCTATCCGGCCCAGCCCGGCTACGGGTATCCGGGGCAGCCGACCGTGCCCATGCAGCCGCAGGTCGGCGCGGGGTCCACCGGGTCCGGACGGAAGATCAACGCGCAGGTGGCGATCATCGTCTCCGCCGTCGCCGCGATCGCGCTCATCGTGGGCGGCGGCGTCTGGTACGCGAACTCCGGTCACGGCGGCAAGAAGGACGAGGCGAGCTCCGGCGGCGCGAACGGCGGCGGAGGGGACAAGGGCACGGGTGGCGCCGGAGGCGGCGGCACGACGGCGGGCGGCAGCGAGAAGGCGCCGGCCGACCCCGCCGCCAGCGTCCTGTTCAAGGTTCCGATGCCCGTGGTCAAGAAGGGCGCCAGCGTCGGCATCAAGGGCTCCTGGCTGACCGACAAGGCGTACGTGAAGACGAGCGTCAACGAGATCTCCGGATACGACCTGGTCAAGGGCACCAAGCTCTGGACGGTGCCGCTGCCCGGCCCGGTCTGCGAGGCCAGCAAGTTCGCCACCGCCGACCACCGCACGGCGGTCACCTTCCAGGCCAGCGCCGCCAAGACGGCCGGCTGCGACCAGGTCGCGGCGATCGACCTCGTCGCGGGCAAGCAGCTGTGGAGGAAGACCGTCGCGACCGGGGACCGCGCCGTCACCTTCGACAACGTGACGGTCAGCGCGAAGACGGTCGCCCTGGGCAGCACCGAGGGCGGCGCGGCCTTCGACATCGACACCGGCAAGCCGCTGTGGGCGCCGAAGCCGGCCGACACCTGCTACGACGACGGCTACGGCGGCGGTCCGAAGCTGGTCGCCGTGCGCAAGTGCGGCCCCTACGACAACCCCGAGCTGCACATCCAGACCATCGACCCGGTCTCCGGGAAGGTGATCTCCGAGTACAAGCTCGCCTCGGGCATCGAGTACGCGTCCGTCGTGTCCACCGACCCGCTGGTCGTGGCCGCCGACGTCGGCGACAGCGCCGGTGACGGCAGCGGCATCTCGGACTTCTTCTCCATCGACAACAAGACCGGCAAGCTGCGCACCCGCATCTCGGTGCCGGGCGACGACTACGCGGCCGACTGCGAAGGCATCACCCGGGTCGAGGCCTGCATGGGCCTGGCCGTCGGCAACGACCGGATCTACGTCCCGACCGAGGAGCACGACAGCGGCGGCGACCACAGCCGGACGAACGAGATCGTCGCCTTCGACCTGGCCACCGGCAAGCCCACCGGCCAGCGGGCGGACGCCGGCGACGGCTACACGATCTACCCGCTGCGCATGGACGGCGCGAACCTGATCGCCTACAAGCGGCCCCCCTACGACAAGGGCGGACAGGTCGTCAGCATCGACGGCGGCTCCTTCAAGGAGACCAAGCTGCTGGAGAACCCGGCCACGGACGAGGTGCACGACGTGGAGATCGCCATGTCCCCGGAGTACTCCGAGGTCCTCTTCGCCAAGGGACACCTGTACATGTCGGAGGTGTACGCCGACGACGGGGCGACGTCGAGCGGCGACCCGCAGTACCTCGCGGTCGGGTTCGGCACCGCGGGCAGCTGATCATCTTAATTGCCGTCGCGGCCCCGTCCCTGCTCAGGGGCGGGGCCGCGCACTTATCGCGCATGACCCTCGAATGCGAGGATTTTCGGCGATCCGGGGCACTTCTCTCCGGTAGGGGGAGCGCAACGTCGAACAAGCGTGTAGCTTCCTCGGGCATGAAGAGGGGGTGCCGGGGGGCGCCCCCCGTTGGTGCGTGTGGATCCGTGTGGGCATCCATGGGGGGACTGGGGGGTTGCTGGTGGGAGTGCGGCTGATGGTGGTCGACGACCACCGACTGCTCGCCGAGGCGCTGGCCTCGGCTCTCAAACTGCGCGGGCACCGGGTGCTCGCCGCGGCGGCCCCGGCCGCGGGCGCGGCGGAGCTGGTGATCACCCGTGCTCCGGAAGTGTGCCTGATGGGCACGGCGGTCCCGGCCGAGCCGGGCATCTTCGATCCGGTGGTGCGCATCAAGCGGGAGCGTCCGCAGGTGGCCGTGCTGGTCCTCGGGCCGGTGCCGAGTCCGCGCGGCATCGCGGCGGCCTTCGCGGCCGGCGCATCCGGCTACGTACGCCACGACGAGCGTATAGAGGGCGTGGAGCGGGCGATCATGAAGGCGAGGGCGGGCGAGGCGGCGGTGGCTCCGCAGCTGCTGCAGGGCGCGTTCAGCGAGTTGCTCAACCCGGCGGCCCAACCGGACGACGAGGGCCAGCGTCTGCTGCAGATGCTCACCCCGCGCGAGGTCGAGGTCCTGGTCCGGGTCGCGGACGGCGAGGACACCCGGCTGATCGCCGCCGGCATGCGCATAGCCCCGTCGACGGCCCGCACCCACGTCCAGCGGGTCCTGATGAAACTCGGCGTGGGCTCCCGCCTGGAGGCGGCTGCCCTGGCGGCCCGTACGGGCCTTCTGGACCGCGCGGGCCCACTGCCGCACGCGACCCGGCCCACGGAGACGGATCCGGAGCAGCCCGCATGAGAGCACGCGCGGTCGTCCGGCGCGGAGCACGGCTCGGCGCGCTGATCGGGGCATGGCCGGCCGGCATCGGCGGCGTCCTGTGCCTGGTCGCGGCGTTCGTCTTCCTGACCGGCGGCCTGTACGGCACCGCGCGGACGCTGACGGCTGCCGCCGGACTCGCCGTGCTCGGCAGCCTCGCGGTCGGCCTCGCCGTGGGCACGGCCACCGGCCTCGCCCTGGCGCTCGCCCCACGGCGGCTGCTCGCCCGGCCCGTGCCGCGAGGCCTGCTGGCCGCCGTCACCGCGGGCCTGCCGCTCGCCGTGCTCTCCGTCGTCCTGCTCACCGGAGACGGCTACACCCTGGCGAGCTACCCGCCGTCGACGCACATCGTCAACGGGGCGGTGATCCTGACGATCGCCCTGGTCGCGGCCGCCCACAGCGGCGAGATCGCGGGCTGCGACGCCGAGGGGCGTGCCGCCGAGGGCTGATCAGCGGCCCAGACCGGCGCGTATCCCTGCCAGGAGGTGGGCGAGGGCGGCGGGGGTGGTGGTGAGAGCGGTCCCCGGCTCCTCGCTCTCCCGAAGGTGCAGGGCCGCGGGGGCGGGGGAGGCGGCGAGTTCTACGCAGGTGTCCCCTTCGCCGCCGTCGGAGAACGTCGATTTCTGCCAACGCAGCTTGTGGTCCACGAAGTTGCCTCACAGTTCCTTCGTCAGGCGATGAATGAAGTCGCGTGACGCAACCGGGTCCAGCGACGCGTCCTCCACTCTACGAAGAAGTGTTCGGAGTCGTTCCAGCTGGGGCTCTTCATCAATGAATACAACCCCGGTGGGAGCGTCCCGGAGGCCGGTGTCCAGTCGAGGCACCGAGCCTCTGGCGTACACCATCGAGGCACCGGCCCCGGCGAAACCGTCCTGATCGGTGGGGATGACCCGCACAGCGGCGTGGCCCTGCTCGATCTGGTCCAGAATCCAATGGAGTTGGGCGACGGCGGTCTGGCGGTCGGCCACGCGGACGCGCAGGGCGAACTCGTGGACGATCGTCTCGTAGGGGGTGGAGGCGTCGCCTTCGAGGACGCAGCGTCTCCTCAGTCGGTACTCGACGCGGGGTTCGAGCTCACTCTCGGACAGCTCCGGGCGCATGTACCGGAAGACCGCTCGGGCGTAGTCCGGGGTTTGCAGGAGTCCTGGGACTCGGTTGATGACGATCTCGCGCAGGGACGTCGCGTGATGCTCCGCCTCGGCAACGTCCAGGTTCACCTGGGGCAGGACGCCGCGGTACTCGTCCCACCAGCCGCGCGAGCGATCGCCCGCCATGGCGGCAAGCGCGTCGATGAACGCCTCGTCCGTGCAGCCGTAATGGGCGGCGAGACGTCGGATGCGTTCCGCGCTGACGGCAGCGATGCCCGCTTCGACCTGACTCATCTGCGCGGACGTCGAGTTCAGGAGCGCCGCCACTTCGCGCGCTTTCAATCCGGCCGCTTCGCGTAGCTTGCGCAGCTCGGTCCCCAGGCGCACCTGTCGCGCGGTGGGATGGCTCCTCGCTGCCATGTGCTCCCCAACGTCCTTGTGGTCATGCCTCTTTCGGGTGCCAGATTACGGCAATGGCTTGCAGGGGCAGAAATTATTGCCTTACCTTCGGTGACGCACCGCACACGCTGCGGAAGTGCACCGCTCCGCCCTGCCAGGGCGGCTGAGGCAGGCCACCGCCGGTGCGTCCGAATCCCCACGCCCCTCCTGGAGCTGACCCATGCCCGCCGCAGCCCACTCCGTCGACCCCGGCGACTCCTGGGAGTACTCGCTCTACATCCCGAGCGACCCCCGCGCCGTCACCGTCTGCCGCCGCACCCTGCGTCTCGTCCTCACCCTGCACGGGCTGATCGGCCTCCTCGACACCGCGGAGCTGCTCGCCTCGGAGCTGATGTCCAACGCCGTCCTGCACACGAAGGGCCCCGCCTGTCTGCGGCTGCGGTTCCGGGACGGCGTGCTCCAGATCGGGGCGTGGGACGCGGACCCCGAGCCGCCCGAGCCGCCGTGCCGGCTGGAGGAGGTGACCGGCGCGGAGAGCGGGCGGGGGATGGGCCTCGTCCGGGCCTGCGCCGACGTCTGGCACTGGCAGCCGCTCTCCCGCATGGGGCGCCGCGGCAAGCTCGTGTGGTGCGAGCTGGCCGTCGCGTGAGGCGCGCGGATGGGCGTCCGCGGAGGTGCGGATCGGATCATCGCACCATACGGTCGGTGATCGTACCGCTCCATTCAGTGACGAAGCCTGTCACTCAGCCGGAAAAGGGAATGTAATGCGCAAGCTTCACAAGACCGTGCTCGTGGCTGCCATGATCGGGACCCTCGGCCTCGCCGGGGCCGGAACCGCCTCCGCCCACGGCTCGGGCTCGGACGGCGACTCCAGGCAGTGCGCCAATCACGTGGAGAACATCTCGTTCGGTCTGATCAACATCCCGAACCTGAACCTCCCGCTGCTCGGGTCCTCGTCGAACCAGACCGCGACCCAGCAGATCTGCAACAACGGTGACGACGCCGTCAACGCGAACGTCGCGAGCCACGAGGACTAGAACGACGGGGGCGGCTCCGGGGCCGGAGGGCGAAGGCCCGGCTCCGGAGCCGCCCCGCTCCACCGCCGCTACTCGCCGCGCGGGTGGTCCCCCTCCAGGGCCTCCGGCGGCAGGGTGGGCGTCACCGGGGCCACCGGCCGCAGCTTCAGCCAGACCAGGAAGAAGACGCCCAGGGCCAGCATGCCCAGGCCGGTCCACAGGTTGATGTTGATCCCCTGGGCCTTGTCGATCTCCGCGTCGCTGTCCGTGATGCCGGCGATCGTGACGATCACGCCGTAGACGACGAACAGGCCGCCGATGATGCGGCGCAGGTCGAAGATGCGGGCCGCGGTCGCGGACTTGTGCTCCAGCTCGGTGACCTCGCGCTGGACGTCGGCCTCGGAGTACCCCGCGCGCCGCAGCCGCTCCGCGGCGGCCTCGGCGCTCTCGGACGGTTCGAATTGCTCGGACATGGCGTTTCCATCCTCCCGCAGGTGTCGCGAGGGCTCAGAACGAGAACGGGATGTAGCAGAGGGCGGCCAGGATCATCGCGCCCCAGCCCAGCAGCGCCGGACGGCGGTACCACGCGTCGTCGCCCGCGGCCGGCGGCTCGGCCATGCCGGGGGAGACGGTGCCGTAGACCAGGCCCTGGAGCTCCTCGTCCGGCTTGGGGGCCGTGAACAGCGACACGATCACCATCACGACCGCACCCGCCACGAAGCCCGCGATCGCGGAGACGAAGTTGGCGCCCTGGTCGGTGGGGATGCCGATGACGTCCTGCTTGTAGAGGACGAAGTAGTTCACCATCGCGGCGGTGGTGCCCGCGAGCAGGCCCCAGAAGCCCGACTTCTTCGACGCCCGCTTCCAGAACATGCCGACGATGAAGACGACGAACATCGGCACGTTGAAGAAGGAGAAGAGCGTCTGGAGGTAGCTCATGATGTTGGAGAAGGACGACGCCAGGAACGCCGTGCCCACCGACGCGGCCACGCCGATCGCCGTGATCAGACGGCCGAACCGCACGTAGTAGCCGTCCTCCCGGCCCCGCACCACGTACTTGGCCCAGATGTCGGTCGTGAACACCGTGTTGAACGACGAGATGTTCGCCGCCATGCCCGCCATGAACGCGGCCAGCAGACCCGTCACCGCGATGCCCAGGACACCGTTCGGCAGCAGTTCCTGCATGAGGTAGGGGATCGCGTCGTTGTACTGCAGGTCCGAGCCGCTGGTGCCGATCTTCGGGACCAGGACCGCCGCCACCAGGCCCGGGATCATCACCAGGAAGACGATGAAGATCTTCGGGAAGGCCGCGATGAGCGGGGTGCGCTGGGCCGCGGAGAGGTTCTTCGCCGACAGGGCGCGCTGCACCTCGGCGAAGTTCGTCGTCCAGTAGCCGAAGGACAGGACGAAGCCGAGGCCCAGCACGATCGTCAGCCAGTTCGCGCCCAGCGGGTTGGCGCTGCCGATGCCGGTGCCGCCCCACGCGGTCACGAAGTTGTCCCCGTGGGTCGCGGTCAGCTTGTCGCTCAGGCCGTCCCAGCCGCCCACCTTCTTCAGGCCCAGCACCGACAGCGGGATCAGGGCCGCCAGGATCACGAAGAACTGCAGGACCTCGTTGTAGATCGCCGAGGACAGGCCGCCGAGCGTGATGTACGCCAGCACGAAGAAGCCCGCGACCACGATCGCCACCCACTGCGGCCAGCCCAGCAGCGCCTCGACGACGATCGCCAGCGCGTACAGGTTCACCCCGGCGATCAGGATCGCCGCGAAGGCGAAGAGGGCCGAGCTGAGCAGGTGGGCCGCCTTGTCGAAGCGCAGGAGCAGCATCTCCGGGACCGAGCGGACCTTGCTGCCGTAGTAGAACGGCATCATCACCAGGCCCAGGAACACCATCGCCGGGATGGCGCCGATCCAGTACCAGTGCACGGTGTACGCGCCGTACTGTGCGCTGTTCGCGGCCATGCCCAGGATCTCGGTCGCGGCCAGGTTGGCCGAGACGAACGCGAGACCGGTGATCCAGGCGGGCAGTGAGCGGCCGGAGAGGAAGAAGTCGAGGGTGGTCTTCACCGATCTGCGGGCGGCGAAGCCGATGCCCAGGACCACGACGAAGTAGATGCCGAGGATCGTGTAGTCCAGCCAGTTCGTCGGGAGGCGCAGCTCCGCCGCCAGCTGTGGCGCCGAGTGTGTGGGGGTTCGCATGCCCTGCTCACTTCTTTTGGTGTTCTTTGTTTGGTTGTGGTGATGACTCGCCTGGGACTTTGTGGTTTTATGTGTTTGGTTCTGTTGGAAGCTTCGCTAGGTGTACGGGTCTAGGTCCGCGGATCTAGAGGTACGGAGGAGAGTCGCGGTGAAGAAGACCTCGACCCGCTTGGCCGACGGTCGTGAGCTGATCTACTACGACCAGCGGGACGACGCGGTGCGCGACGCGGTGGACAAACGTCCGCTGGACCCCACGGTCACCACTTCGGAGGTACGGCGCGACCCGCTGCTCGGCGACTCCATCGCCGTCGCCTCGCACCGGCAGGGACGTACCTACCACCCGCCCGCCGACGAGTGCCCGCTCTGCCCCTCGCAGGGCGACCGGCTCAGCGAGATCCCGGACTCCTCGTACGACGTCGTCGTCTTCGAGAACCGTTTCCCCTCCCTGGCCGGCGACTCCGGGCGCTGCGAGGTGGTCTGCTTCACCTCCGACCACAACGCCGCCTTCGCCGACCTCACCGAGGAGCAGGCGCGTCTGGTCCTCGACGCGTGGACGGACCGGACGTCCGAGCTGTCGCATCTGCCCTCCGTGGAACAGGTGTTCTGCTTCGAGAACCGCGGCGCCGAGATCGGCGTGACACTGGGTCACCCGCACGGGCAGATCTACGCCTACCCCTTCACCACCCCCCGCACCGCCCTGATGCTGCGTTCGGTCGCCGCGCACAAGGAGGCCACCGGAGGGGAGAACCTCTTCGACGCCGTCCTGGAACGCGAACTCGCGGGCGAGCGGGTCGTCCTGGAGGGTGAACACTGGGTCGCCTTCGTGCCGTACGCCGCCCACTGGCCGTACGAGGTGCACCTCTACCCCAAGCGCAGGGTGCCGGACCTGCTGGCCCTCGACGAGGACGCGCGCACAGAGTTCCCCCAGGTGTACCTGGAACTCTTGAGGCGCTTCGACCGGATCTTCGGCGAAGGTGAACCGCCCACGCCGTACATCTCCGCCTGGCACCAGGCGCCGTTCGGCGCGCTGGAGGAGTTCGAGGGCGTCAACCGCGACGACTTCGGGCTGCACCTGGAGCTTTTCACCATCCGTCGCACGTCCGGCAAGCTGAAGTTCCTCGCGGGCTCCGAGTCCGGCATGAACGTCTTCATCAACGACGTGCCGCCGGAGTTCGCGGCCCGGCGACTGCGAGAGGTAGCGAGTTCATGAGCGGCACCACCGGCAGCGGCACCACCGGCACGAGCGGCAAGTATCTGGTCACGGGCGGCGCGGGCTACGTCGGCGGCGTCGTCGCCCAGCACCTGCTGGAGGCGGGCCACGAGGTCGTCGTCCTCGACAACCTCTCCACCGGCTTCCGCGAGGGCGTCCCCGCGGGCGCCACGTTCATCGAGGGCGACATCCGCGACGCGGGCAAGCACCTCGACGACTCCTTCGACGCGGTGCTCCACTTCGCCGCGTTCTCGCAGGTGGGCGAGTCCGTCGTCAAGCCGGAGAAGTACTGGGAGAACAACGTCGGCGGCACCATGGCGCTGCTCGGCGCCATGCGCGAGGCGGGCGTGCGCAAGCTGGTGTTCTCGTCCACCGCGGCCACCTACGGCGAGCCGGAGCAGGTCCCGATCGTCGAGACCGCGCCCACGAAGCCGACCAACCCGTACGGCGCCTCCAAGCTCGCCGTCGACCACATGATCAGCGGCGAGGCCGCGGCCCACGGGCTCGGCGCCGTCTCCCTCCGGTACTTCAACGTGGCCGGCGCGTACGGCGCGCAGGGCGAGCGCCACGAACCCGAGTCGCACCTCATCCCGCTCGTCCTCCAGGTCGCCCAGGGCCGCCGCGAGGCCATCTCGGTCTACGGCGACGACTACCCGACCCCCGACGGCACCTGCGTGCGCGACTACATCCACGTCGCCGACCTCGCCGAGGCGCACCTGCTCGCCGTCGCGGCCGCGCAGCCCGGCGAGCACCTGATCTGCAACCTCGGCAACGGCAACGGCTTCTCCGTCCGCGAGGTCGTCGAGACCGTCCGCAAGGTCACCGGACACCCGATCCCCGAGGTCGCGGCCCCGCGCCGCGCCGGGGACCCGGCCGTCCTGGTCGCCTCCGCGGCCACCGCCCGCGAACGGCTGGGCTGGAACCCGTCCCGCGCGGACCTCGCGGGTATCGTCGCGGACGCCTGGAAGTTCGCGCAGCACATCGCCGACGGCGCAGGGGAGCGGTAATGGGGGCAGAGCAGGTCCGGGACGGCTTCGTCGAGCTGTACGGCACGCGACCCGACGGGGTGTGGGCTGCGCCCGGCCGCGTCAACCTCATCGGTGAGCACACCGACTACAACGACGGCTTCGTGATGCCCTTCGCGCTGCCGCACACCGCCGTCGCCGCGGTCTCCCGGCGCACGGACGGCGTCCTGCGGCTGCACTCGGCCGACCTCGACTCCGGCGTCGCCGAACTGCGCCTGGACGAGCTGACGCCCGAGTCCGACAAGGCCTGGACGGCGTACCCGGCCGGTGTCGTGTGGGCCCTGCGCGAGGCCGGCCACCCGGTGACCGGCGCCGACGTCCACCTGGCGTCGACGGTCCCGTCGGGCGCGGGCCTGTCCTCGTCGGCGGCCATCGAGGTCGTCGTGGCGCTGGCGCTGAACGACCTGTTCGAACTCGGGCTCCAGGGCTGGCAGCTCGCCCGGCTGTGCCAGCGCGCCGAGAACGTCTACGTCGGCGCCCCCACCGGCATCATGGACCAGACGGCGTCCGCGTGCTGCGAGGCCGGCCACGCGCTGTTCCTCGACACCCGCGACCTCTCCCAGAAGCAGATCCCCCTCGACCTGGCCGCCGAGGGACTGCGCCTGCTGGTCGTCGACACCCAGGTCACGCACGCCCACAGCGGCGGCGAGTACGGCAAGCGGCGGGCCGGCTGCGAGAAGGGCGCCGCCCTCCTCGGCGTCGACGCGCTGCGCGACATCGCGTACGCCGACCTGGCCGCGGCCCTCGACCGCCTCGGCGACGAGGAGGAGGTCCGCCGGCTGGTCCGCCATGTCGTGACGGAGGACCAGCGCGTCGAGCAGGTCGTCGCCCTCCTGGAGTCGGGCGGCGACACCCGTGCCGTGGGGCCGGTCCTGACGGCGGGTCACGCCTCGCTCCGGGACGACTTCCGGGTCTCCTGCCCCGAGCTGGACCTCGTCGTCGACACCGCGCTCGCGCACGGTGCGCTGGGCGCGCGGATGACCGGCGGCGGCTTCGGCGGCTCGGCGATCGTCCTGGCCGAGGCCACCGACGTCGAGGCGCTCACCAAGGCCGTCGGCGAGGCGTTCACGGCCGCGGGCCTCAAGGCTCCGCGGGTCTTCGAGGCGGTGCCCTCGGCGGGAGCGCGACGCCTGAGCTGAACCGGCGTCGAGCGGACGTCACCACCGGGGTGAGGCGGAGGGCGCCTCACCCCGGTTCGTGCGTGAGGCGCTTGGTCAGCGTGTACTCCGTGATGCCCGGCGGGTAGTCCTCGATCACGCACACCACCTGGTAGCCGTGCCGCCGGTAGAACTCCGGGGCCTGGAAGTCCCAGGTCTCCAGGCGGACCCGGGTGCAGCCCCGTTCGTCGCGGGCGGCGCGCTCCGCCTCGGCGAGGAGCCTGGAGCCCAGGCCCGCCCCCCGGTGACGGGCGTCCACCCACAGCTGGGCGACGTGCAGCCAGGCCGTCCAGGTGTGGCCCACCAGACCGCCGGCCAGCTCGCCCCCGGGCCCGCAGGCCCACACGTGCAGCGGCGACTCGCGTGCCGCCGGGGTGCCGCGCAGGGCGCGCAGGACCGGTGAGGCCTCCGTGTTGGCGGCCAGAAGCCGGGAACGGAGAAGATCGCGCCGAGTCCTGTCGACTTCTGTCTCAAGACGGAACATGCGGCACACCATAAACGCGTCCGCGAATTAGTTCTGCACATTGCCTTCCGCTGTCGGCCCACAGCTCTACGCTGTGAACAACACCGGTGGGGGCCGGTGCTGATCAGGGGGCGGGACAGCCGGGTACGACGCCCGCGGTGGGGGTAGCAGTGTCTGCACGGCGGCGGCCGTGCGGCCAGGGCGCTCCCTGTGGGCGCCGTATCCGCGCCGGTCGTCGTTCTCCGTGTGCTCCGCCGTACTCCGTGTGTTCCGTGTTTTCCGTGTTTTCCGTGTTCCCTGGTGTTCTCCGTCTCCGGACCTTTGGGGTATCCCCTGCTCCGTCAAGGAGCTTGGGGAAGGGGGTTTCGTGGTTCGCATCCGTGTACTGGTCGTCGACGACCACCGCATCTTCGCCGAGTCGCTCGCCGCGGCGCTGGCCGCCGAGCCGGACGTCGACGTGTCCGCGGCGGGCAGCGGCCCGGCGGCGCTGCGCAGTCTGGAGCGCGCGGTCGCCGAAGGGCGCCGGTACGACGTGCTGCTCGTCGACGCCGACCTGGGCGGCACCCTGCCCGGCATACGGCCCGCCGTACCCGTGCAGGAGGTGGGCGAGGACGGCCTCGTCGACGGGATATCGCTGGTCACGGGCGTGCGCGGCGCACAGCCCCACATCCGGATCGTCGTGCTCGCGGAGAAGGACGACCCGCGCCGCGCGGCACTCGCGTTGCAGGCGGGGGCGTCCGGCTGGGTGGCGAAGGACTGCTCGCTCTCGCGCCTGCTGACCGTCATCAGGGGTGTGCTGCGCGAGGAGACCCATCTGCCTCCCGCCCTGCTCACCGGCGTTCTGCGGGAGTTGACGGCCGCCCGCAAGCACCGCACCGAGAGCGAACGTCTGGTGGAGTCCCTCACGCCGAGGGAACGCGAGGTGCTGCGGTGCATGGTGGCGGGACTGGGGCGCAAGGCCGTCGCCGAGCGCCTGTTCCTGTCCCCGCACACCGTCCGCACCCATATGCAGAACGTCCTCGGCAAACTGGGCGTGCACTCGACCCTGGCGGCGGTCGCCCTCGCGCGCCGGGCGGGCGTGGGACCGGTGGACCTAGCCGGGGATGTTGTCGAACGGGGCGGTCAACTGGCGTAGCAGGCCCGCCAGTTCGCCGCGCTGGGCCTGGGAGAGCTCGGCCAGGATCGCCCGCTCCTGGTCGAGCAGGCCGGCGAGCGCCTGGTCGGCGCGGTCCTTGCCGTCGTCCGTGAGGCGGACGAGCACGCCCCGCCGGTCGCTCGGGTCCGGCAGCCGCTCCACCAGGCCCTTCTTCGCGAGGCGGTCGATGCGGTTGGTCATCGTGCCCGAGGTCACCAGCGTCTGCGTCAGCAGTTGCCCGGGCGAGAGCTGATAGGGCGCTCCCGCGCGCCGCAGCGCCGTCAGGACGTCGAACTCCCACGGCTCCAGCTGGTGCTCGGAGAACGCCAGCCGGCGCGCCCGGTCCAGGTGCCGGGCCAGCCTGCTCACTCGGCTGAGTACTTCCAGCGGCTCCACGTCGAGGTCCGGGCGCTCCCGGCGCCACGCTGCGACCAGCCGATCGACCTCGTCCTCCATGACGATCAGTGTAGTGGTTGTGTCGACATGAAGTCTCTTGATGTGAAGTCTCTTGACGTCGAGATAAATCGGAGGGAGAGTCGGATCATGACGACCAACCCCTCCTGGGACCCGGCCCAGTACCTGCGCCACGCCGGCCATCGCGCCCGCCCCTTCGCCGACCTCCTCGCCCGCGTCCCGGTCCTGCCCCGCGAACCACCCCGCATCGCCGACCTCGGCTGCGGCCCCGGCAACGTCACCGTCGTCCTCGCCGACCGCTGGCCCGACGCCCGGATCACCGGCTACGACAATTCGCCGCAGATGCTCGCCGACGCCGCCTCCCACGCGGGCCCGCACCTCGACTTCGCCCACGCCGACCTCACCGACTGGACGCCCGCCGAGAGCTACGACCTGCTCGTGTCGAACGCCGCCCTCCAGTGGGTCCCCGGCCACCTCGACGCCCTCGCCGGCTGGCTGGACGGCCTCGTCCCGGGCGGAACCCTCGCCTTCCAGGTCCCGCACAACGCCGACGCGCCCCTGCACGCCCTGATGCGCGAGCTCGGCGGCAGCGCCCGCTGGAAGAGCCGCCTCGGCCACGTACTGCGCCACGAGGACTCCGTCCACGCACCCGGCGTCTACCTCGACCGGCTCGCCCGCCTCGGCTGCGCCGCCGACGTGTGGACCACGACCTACCTGCACGTCCTGCAGGGCGAGGACCCCGTCCTGGACTGGGTCAAGGGCACCGGACTGCGCCCCGCCCTCGACGCCCTCGCCGACGACCCCGAGGCCCGCGACGCCTTCGTCGCCGAGTACCGCGACCTGCTGCGCGAGGCCTACCCGAGCGCCGGGTACGGCACCGTCCTGCCGTTCCGCCGCCTGTTCGCCGTCGCCACCAAGGCGGGCTGAGATGATCGCCGCCGTCGACCACGTCCAGCTCGCCGCCCCGCCCGGCTCCGAAGACCTCCTGCGCCCCTTCTACGTGGACGTCCTCGGCATGACCGAGATCCCCAAGCCGCCCGCGCTCGCGGCCAACGGGGGATGCTGGTTCCAGGCCGGATCCGTCCAGCTCCACCTGGGCACGGAGCCCGGCTTCACGCCGTCCCGCAAGGCCCACCCCGGACTGCGCGTCACCGGCATCGAGGCGTACGCGGCCCGGCTGGCGCGGCACGGCACGCAGATCGCCTGGGACGACGCCCTGCCCGGACACCGCCGCTTCCACACCCACGACCCCGTCGGCAACCGACTGGAGTTCCTGGAGCCCGACGACGGGCGATCCGACGAGTGCGGTGTTTGAGACCCGCCAGGCGGGTCACCCGCTGTGTAGAGAGCGCACGCAAACCTGACTGGGAGTGATGAACAGTGGCAGGCGAGCAGAAGTCCAAGGCGAAGATGGAACAGGCCAAGGGCAAGGCCAAGGAGACGGTCGGCCGCGCCGTGGGCAACGAGAGGCTCGAAGCCGAGGGCCGCGCGGACCAGGCCAAGGGTGACGCCCGACAGGCCAAGGAGAAGACGAAGGACGTCTTCAAGCACTGAGCAGCACATGCGCTGAGCGAGCACGCAGACGCCGCGCAACGCGGACAGACGCCGCGCAACGCGGACAGGCCCCCCGTCCCGACGGACGGGGGGCCTGTCCGCATGCGTCGAAGCGCCCGATGCCGACGGCGCCGAATCGGCTCAGCTCTTGCGCCGCCCGATCAGGTGCGGCTTGGCCTCCAGGCCGTCCAGACCGTGCCAGGACAGGTTCACCAGATGCGCCGCCACCTCCGCCTTCTTCGGGCGGCGCACGTCCAGCCACCACTGGCCGGTCAGTGCGACCATCCCCACCAGGGCCTGCGCATAGAGGGGGGCCAGCTTCGCGTCGAACCCGCGGTTCTTGAACTCGCGGCCCAGGATGTCCTCCACCTGCGTCGCGATGTCGGAGATCAGCGAGGCGAAAGTGCCCGTCGACTGCGGGATGGGGGAGTCGCGCACCAGGATCCGGAAGCCGTCCGTGTACTCCTCGATGTAGTCCAGCAGCGCGAACGCCGCCTGTTCGAGCAGCTCACGGGGATGGCCCGCCGTCAACGACGACGTGACCATGTCCAGCAGCCGGCGCATCTCCCGGTCCACCACGACCGCGTACAGCCCCTCCTTGCCGCCGAAGTGCTCGTACACCACCGGCTTGGACACCCCGGCCTTCGCCGCGATCTCCTCCACCGACGTGCCCTCGAAGCCCTTCGCCGCGAAGAGGGTGCGACCGATCTCCAGCAACTGCTGACGACGCTCCGCCCCCGTCATCCGGGTGCGACGCGCGCGCCGCGGACTCACTTCACCGCTGGGACTGGAGGTGTTGCTGGGATCGGTCGCCACGCCGTCAATCATGCCGCCTCGGCGGTCGCCCTCCCCTGCCGGGAGCCGCCCTCACCGGTGTCACGGCGTGAATCGATACGCGAGCGTGACGGCCAGCGCACGTCGTACGCCCAGCCGAGCATCTCGAACCACCGGATGAAGCGCGCCGAGGAGTCCACCTGGCCCCGCATCACCCCGTGCCGCGCCGACGTCGGGTCGGCATGGTGCAGGTTGTGCCAGGACTCGCCGCAGGACAGGACCGCCAGCCACCACACGTTGCCGGAGCGGTCCCGGGACTTGAACGGACGCTTGCCCACCGCGTGACAGATCGAGTTGATCGACCACGTCACGTGGTGGAGCAGCGCCACCCGCACCAGCGAGCCCCAGAAGAACGCCGTGAACGCGCCCCACCAGGACATCGTCACCAGCCCGCCCACCAGCGGCGGGATCGCCAGCGACACCACCGTGAACAGGACGAACTGACGGGAGATCGCACGGATCGCCGGGTCCTTGATCAGATCCGGCGCGTACTTCTCCTGCGACGTCTGCTCCTCGTCGAACATCCATGCGATGTGAGCCCACCACAGGCCCTTCATCAGCGCCGGCACGGTCTCCCCGAACCGCCACGGCGAATGCGGATCGCCGTCCGCGTCGGAGAACTTGTGATGCTTGCGGTGATCGGCCACCCAGCGCACCAGCGGCCCCTCCACCGCCATGGAGCCCATGACCGCCAACGCGATCCGGAGCGGCCGCTTCGCCTTGAACGAACCGTGCGTGAAGTACCGGTGGAAACCGATCGTGATGCCGTGGCAGCCGAGGAAGTACATGAAGACCATCAGCCCCATGTCCAGCCAGCTCACCCCCCAGCCCCACGCCAGCGGCACCGCCCCCAGCACCGCGAGGAACGGAACGACGATGAAGAGCAGAAGCATGATCTGCTCGATCGACCGCTTCTGCTCGCCACCGAGCGTGGCGGAAGGCGTGGTGGCGCCGTCGGGCGACTTCGACGGGTCTTCGATCACGTTGGAGCCTGTGGTCATGCGCGTCCCCTGGGGGGTCTTGGAAGGAGGGAGGGTGCCGTGCTGCCGGAACCACGACCTGATTCCTACGGTTCCGTAACCTACGGCGTCGTAAGTATGGCAGCGCACCGCCCTGCGGCAAGAGCCCGCCAACCTGCGCGTCTCCGAGGAGACCTATCCTTGGAGACGGTCGGACAGCGCGGTCCGCTCTGTTTTCTTCCCGGATGTCAGGGCCCCTAAGCGGCGTCCGCCGCGAGGCCCGACATCCGAGTTCCCTCCCGGACGAGCTTCAACACTGCAAGGAGCCGCACCTGTGAGCAGTGCCGACGACCTTGGCCAGGCCACCACGACGACCAGCACCGAGCTGCGCGCCGACATCCGCCGACTGGGCGACCTCCTCGGGGAGACCCTCGTCCGGCAGGAGGGCCCAGAACTCCTCGACCTGGTCGAAAAGGTCCGCCGCCTCACCCGAGAGGACGGCGAAGCCGCCGCCGAACTCCTGCGTGGCATCGAACTGGAAACCGCGGCCAAGCTGGTCCGCGCCTTCTCCACCTACTTCCACCTCGCCAACGTCACCGAACAGGTCCACCGCGGCCGCGAACTGCGCGAACGCCGCGCAGCCGAGGGCGGCCTCCTCGCCCGCACCGCCGACCGCC
Source organism: Streptomyces sp. LUP30 (assembly GCF_001746365.1). Lineage (GTDB taxonomy): Bacteria > Actinomycetota > Actinomycetes > Streptomycetales > Streptomycetaceae > Streptomyces. The sequence continues at coordinate 137,905 of NZ_MJAJ01000008.1, read as the reverse complement.
TCAAGGACGCCGACCCCGAACACGTCCAGCAGACGGTCCGCCACCTCAACGTGCGCCCCGTCTTCACGGCGCACCCCACCGAAGCCGCGCGCCGGTCGGTACTCAACAAGCTCCGGCGCATCGCAGCACTCCTCGAGACCCCCGTCATCGAGTCCGACCGCCGGCGCTACGACACCCGCCTCGCCGAGAACATCGACCTCGTGTGGCAGACCGACGAACTGCGCGTCGTCCGCCCCGAGCCCGCCGACGAGGCCCGCAACGCCATCTACTACCTCGACGAACTCCACGCCGGCGCCGTGGGCGACGTCCTCGAAGACCTGACGGCGGAACTGGAACGCGTCGGCGTCAAGCTCCCCGACGACACCCGCCCCCTCACCTTCGGCACTTGGATCGGCGGCGACCGCGACGGCAACCCCAACGTCACCCCCCAGGTCACCTGGGACGTCCTGATCCTCCAGCACGAACACGGCATCAACGACGCCCTGGAGACCATCGACGAACTGCGCGGATTCCTGTCGAACTCCATCCGCTACACCGGCGCCACCGACGAACTCCTCGCCTCCCTCCAGGCCGACCTCGAACGACTCCCCGAGATCAGCCCCCGCTACAAGCGCCTCAACGCAGAAGAGCCCTACCGCCTCAAGGCCACCTGCATCCGCCAGAAGCTCGAGAACACCAAGCAGCGCCTCGCCAAGGGCATCCCCCACGAGCCCGGCCGCGACTACCTCGGCACCAGTGAACTCCTGCAGGACCTCACCCTCATCCAGACCTCCCTGCGCGAACACCGCGGCGGCCTCTTCGCCGACGGCCGCATGAACCGCACCATCCGCACCCTCGCCGCGTTCGGCCTCCAACTCGCCACCATGGACGTCCGCGAACACGCCGACGCCCACCACCACGCCCTCGGCCAGCTCTTCGACCGCCTCGGCGAAGAATCCTGGCGCTACACCGACATGCCCCGCGAGTACCGCACCAAGCTCCTCGCCAAGGAACTCAGGTCACGCAGGCCCCTCGCACCCACCCCGGCCCCCGTCGACGCCGCCGGCGAGAAGACCCTCGGCGTCTTCCTCACCGTCAAGCGCGCCCTGGAGGTCTTCGGACCCGAGGTCATCGAGTCCTACATCATCTCCATGTGCCAGGGCGCCGACGACGTCTTCGCCGCCGCCGTCCTCGCCCGCGAAGCCGGACTCGTCGACCTCCACGCAGGCTGGGCCAAGATCGGCATCGTCCCCCTCCTGGAGACCACCGACGAGCTCAAGGCCGCCGACACCATCCTGGAGGACATGCTCTCCGACCCGTCGTACCGCAGGCTGGTCGCCCTGCGCGGAGACGTCCAGGAAGTCATGCTCGGCTACTCCGACTCCTCCAAGTTCGGCGGCATCACCACCAGCCAGTGGGAGATCCACCGCGCCCAGCGCCGGCTGCGCGACGTCGCCCACCGCTACGGCGTCCGCCTGCGCCTCTTCCACGGCCGCGGCGGCACCGTCGGCCGCGGCGGCGGCCCCTCCCACGACGCCATCCTCGCCCAGCCCTGGGGCACCCTCGAAGGCGAGATCAAGGTCACCGAACAGGGCGAGGTCATCTCCGACAAGTACCTCATCCCCTCCCTCGCCAGGGAGAACCTGGAACTGACGGTCGCCGCCACCCTGCAGGCCTCCGCCCTGCACACCGCCCCCCGCCAGTCCGACGAGGCCCTCGCCCGCTGGGACGCCGCCATGGACGTCGTCTCCGACGCCGCCCACGCCGCCTACCGCGCCCTGGTCGAGGACCCGGACCTGCCGACGTACTTCCTCGCGTCGACGCCGGTGGACCAGCTCGCCGACCTCCACCTCGGCTCCCGGCCCTCCCGCCGCCCCGGTTTCGGCGTCTCCCTCGACGGCCTGCGCGCCATCCCGTGGGTGTTCGGCTGGACCCAGTCGCGACAGATCGTCCCCGGCTGGTTCGGCGTGGGCTCCGGCCTCAAGGCACTGCGCGAGGCAGGCCTGCGGCAGGAAGGGGACACCGTGCTCGAGGAGATGCACGAACAGTGGCACTTCTTCCGCAACTTCATCTCCAACGTCGAGATGACCCTCGCCAAGACCGACCTGCGCATCGCCCAGCACTACGTCGACACCCTCGTCCCCGACGAACTCCGCCACATCTTCGACACCATCAAGACGGAACACGCCCTCACCGTCGCCGAAGTCCTCAAGATCACCGGCGAACGCGAACTGCTCGACGCCACCCCCGCCCTCAAGCAGACCTTCAGCATCCGCGACGCCTACCTGGACCCCATCTCCCACCTCCAGATCACTCTGCTCAAGCGCCAGCGCGACGCCGCGGCCGCCGGCTCCGAACCCGACCCGCTGCTGTCCCGCGCCCTCCTCCTCACCGTCAACGGCGTCGCGGCCGGCCTGCGCAACACCGGCTGACCCACACCCACACCCACGCCCCACACACCCACGCCGGACACCCACGAAACGACCGCGCCCCCGGGTTCACCCGAACCCGGGGGCGCCGCCACGTCCACACAGCCACCACCCACACCCCCCAACCCCCGCACCCCTCACATCGCCACGAAAGCCGCCGTCAACAACGCCACACCCGACCCCGCCAACACCCACCCCGCCCCCCCCCCCCCCCCACCCGCCCCAGACCACCCGCCACCACCACCGACGCCAGCAGCAACGCCCCGCCCAACGGCACCCACGCCAACAACACCCCCGCAGGACCCGACCGCACCGCCTCGCCCGAGCCCGGCTTCAGCACCACCGCATACCTCCCCCCGACCCGCACCGCCACCGAATCCTCGATCACCACCCGCGCACGAGCCGTCGACCCCGCCGACACCGGCGCATACCGCCCCGCACACCACCCCCCGTCACACTCCGCCACCACCACCGTGCCCTGCTCCCGGCCCTTCGTCAGCATCACGTGCTGCGCCACACCCCAGGAACCCCACACCCCCGCGAGCAGGATCAGCACCGCCACCCCGCCCATCACCGCGAACCGCCCCCACCGCAACGCCACCGCCGATCCCCCGGCCGGCCCCCTCCACGAGGAACTCCGACGACGATGGGACCGGACGGCTGCGGACCGGACGACTACGGCAGGCATGGCCGGGATCATTGGCCATGCCCGAACGACACGTCAACCTCCCGAGCGACGGATCAGGAGTTGTACGTGCTCTGCGCCCGCTCCAACCCCTCCAGCACCAACGCCTCCACCGCATCCGCCGCCCGGTCCACGAAGTAGTCCAGCTCCTTGCGCTCCGCCGACGCGAAATCCTTCAGCACGAAATCCGCCACCTGCATCCGACCCGGCGGCCGCCCGATCCCGAACCGCACCCGGTGGTACTCCGACCCCATCGCCTTCGTCATCGACTTCAGACCGTTGTGCCCGTTGTCCCCACCGCCCAGCTTCAACCGCAGCACCCCGTAGTCGACGTCCAGCTCGTCGTGCACCGCCACCACGTTCCCCAACGGCACCTTGTAGAAGTCCCGCAACGCGTTCACCGGACCACCCGACAGGTTCATGAACGACATCGGCTTCGCCAGCACCACCCGCCGGCTCCCCATCCCCGGCGGACCCACCCGCCCCTCCACCACCTGCGCCTGCGCCTTACCCGCCCGCTTGAACCTGCCGCCCATCCGCCCGGCCAGCAGATCGGCCACCATGAAACCCACGTTGTGCCGGTTCATCGCGTACTCCGGACCCGGATTGCCCAGGCCCACGATCAGCCAGGGCGCACTGGCATCGGTCGTCACGTCCATGTCTCCTCGACTCGGCTTACAGGCAGGGGCTACCGACAGGGTCTGCAGGCAGGTGCTACTGACAGGGGTGCAGGCTGCAGGCGAGGGCCGCGGAGCGGCAATCGCACACAGGGACCGACACGGGGACCATACGCAGACCGCCGCTCCCCGGGGGAAGCGGCGGCCGACGGAACGACGATCCGGAAGATCAGGCCTCGGTGGTCTCGGCCTCGGTCTCGGCCGGGGCCTCCTCCGCCTGGGCGGCCAGCACCTGGAGGACGACCGCGTCCTCGTCGATCACCAGCGTGGTGCCCTTGGGCAGCGGGATGTCCTTCGCGAGGATGGAGGCGCCGGCCTCCAGGCCCTCGATGGAGACGGTGACCGACTCCGGGATGTGCGTGGCCTCGGCCTCGACGGTCAGCGTGCTCAGCACGTGCTCGAGCAGGTAGGCGCCCGGCGCCAGGTCGCCCTCGGTGTGCACGTAGACCTCGACGTTGACCTTCTCGCCGCTGCGGACCAGCAGCAGGTCGACGTGGTCGAGGAAGCCCTTGATCGCGTCACGCTGCACGGCCTTCGGGATGGCCAGCTGCGTCTTGCCCTCGAGCTCCAGGCTCAGCAGGACGTTCGGAGTGCGCAGCGCGAGCTGGAGCTCGTGGCCCGGCAGCGTGATGTGCATCGGCTCGGCGCCGTGACCGTAGACGACGGCGGGAACCTTGCTGGCACGACGGATACGGCGGGCGGCGCCCTTGCCGAACTCGGTGCGGGTCTCGGCTGCGAGCTTGACCTCGGCCATGTTCACTCCTCGTAGAACTGGGGAAAGGTGGTCACCCGGCCAAACCATCGGCCTGCTACGAAGAGCGCGTCGATAACGGACCGCCGTACATACGCGCAAACGCACGCGTACGGCCTCCCTCGCCGAGCAACTGGGACAGTCTACGCAGCGGGAAGGCCGTACAAGAAATCGATCTAGACGAGAACCGTCACGGCGACCGTCACCACGGCCGCCACGGCGACCGTCACTGCTCGTCGAACAGGCTCGTCACCGAACCGTCCTCGAACACCTCGCGCACCGCGTTGGCGATCGTCGGCGCGATCGACAGCACCGTGATCTTGTCGACCTCCAGCTCACCCGGCGTCGGCAGGGTGTTGGTGAAGATGAACTCGCTCACCTTGGAGTTCTTCAGACGATCGGCCGCCGGACCCGACAGCACACCGTGCGTCGCCGTCACGATGACGTCCTCGGCGCCGTGCGCGAACAACGCGTCGGCCGCCGCACAGATCGTGCCGCCCGTGTCGATCATGTCGTCCACGAGCACACAGACGCGACCCTTGACCTCGCCCACGACCTCGTGGACCGTCACCTGGTTCGCCACGTCCTTGTCACGCCGCTTGTGCACGATCGCCAGCGGCGCGCCCAACCGGTCGCACCAACGGTCCGCCACCCGCACCCGACCCGCGTCCGGCGACACGACGGTCAGCTTCTGCCGGTCCACCTTGCTGCCCACGTAGTCCGCGAGCAACGGCAGGGCGAAGAGATGATCCACCGGACCGTCGAAGAAACCCTGGATCTGGTCCGTGTGCAGATCCACCGTCAGGATCCGGTTCGCACCCGCCGTCTTCATCATGTCCGCGATCAGCCGGGCCGAGATCGGCTCCCGCCCGCGGTGCTTCTTGTCCTGCCGCGCGTAACCGTAGAACGGCACGATCACGGTGATCGAACGGGCCGACGCACGCTTCAACGCGTCGATCATGATCAACTGCTCCATGATCCACTTGTTGATCGGAGCCGTGTGGCTCTGGATCAGGAAGCAGTCCGCACCGCGCGCCGACTCCTGATACCGCACATAGATCTCACCATTGGCGAAATCGAAGGCCTTCGTCGGGACGACCCCGACACCCAGCTGGTGGGCGACCTCCTCGGCAAGCTCGGGGTGGGCGCGGCCGGAGAAGAACATCATCTTCTTCTCGCCGGTCGTCTTGATCCCGGTCACAGCACTGTCTCCTCAGAGGTGTCTCAGCTGGATGTCGAGAAACCACGCCGCTGGGCGCGACGAGGCCGTCTCAGCTGGTGGGGTGCGGGTGTGCACTTATCACGGTACGCCGAGTCCGACGCGCCTGTTTCCGGTCAGCCTTCGCTCTCCGCCCGGCGGGACGCCGTCTCCGCCGCCTTCGCCGCCGCACTGCCCGGACGCTTACGAGCCACCCAACCCTCGATATTGCGCTGCTGGCCACGGGCCACGGCCAACGAACCGGGTGGCACATCCTTCGTGATCACGGACCCCGCGGCGGTGTACGCACCGTCCCCGACCGTGACAGGCGCCACAAACATGTTGTCCGAACCCGTCCGGCAATGCGACCCGACGGTGGTGTGATGCTTGTCCTGTCCGTCGTAGTTCACGAACACACTCGCAGCGCCGATGTTCGAGTACTCACCGATCGTCGCGTCCCCCACATAGGACAGATGCGGGATCTTCGTCCCCTCGCCGATCGAGGCGTTCTTCGTCTCCACGTACGTGCCGATCTTGCCCTTGGCGCCCAGACGCGTACCCGGCCGCAGATACGCGAACGGCCCCACCGACGCGTTCGCACCGATCCGCGCGCTGTACGACACCGTGTTGTCCACCCGCGCCCCCGCACCGACCTCCGTGTCCGTCAGCCGGCAGTTCGGACCCACCTCGGCGCCCTCGCCCAGATGCGTCGAACCGTGCAACTGCGTACCCGGGTGAACGACCGCGTCCTGCTCGAACGTCACCGTCACGTCCACCCACGTCGACGCCGGGTCCACCACCGTCACACCCGACAGCATCGCCGCCGTCAGCAACCGGTCGTTCAGAATCCGACGCGCCTCGCTCAGCTGCACCCGGTTGTTGATGCCCGCGATCTCACGGTGATCCGCGGCGACGGACGCACCGACCCGGTGACCGGCCTCGCGCAGGATCCCCAGCACGTCCGTCAGGTACTCCTCGCCCTGGCTGTTGTCCGTGCGCACCTTCTTCAACGCGTCCGCCAACAACTCCCCGTCGAACGCGAACACCCCGGAATTGATCTCCCGGATCGCCCGCACCGACTCCGACGCGTCCTTGTGCTCCACGATCCCCGTGACGGCGCCCGACGCCTCGTCCCGCACGATCCGCCCGTAACCCGTCGCATCCGGCACCTCGGCCGTCAGCACCGTCACCGCGTTCCCGTCCGCCTGATGCGTCGCAGCCAGCTGCGCCAGGGTCGCGCCGGTGAGCAGCGGAGTGTCGCCGCAGACGACCACCACGGTCCCCTCGACACCGCCGCCGAGCTGCTCCAGCCCCATCCGCACGGCGTGACCGGTGCCGTTCTGCTCCTCCTGCACGGCGGTGCGCACGGCGGCGTCGACCTCGGCGAGGTGCGCGGTGACCTTCTCGCGGGCGTGCCCGACGACGACGACCAGGTTCTCCGGGTCCAGCTCGCGGGCGGCGGCCAGCACATGGCCCACGAGGCTGCGGCCGCTGATCTCGTGCAGGACCTTCGGTATGGCCGACTTCATACGGGTGCCCTCACCCGCTGCGAGTACGACGACGGCTGCCGGGCGAATGGCGCTCACGGAGTTGCCCTTCGGCTGTGGAGAGGTGGGGACATCCGAAGGATACCGGGGCGTTTCCGGGGGGACATGAGAGCGGGCCCCGACCCCGTGCTGGGGCAGGACCCGAACTGGCTTTTTGTGTGGTGTGGGGCTCCCGGAGAAGGATTCGAACCCTCATTCAACGGACCAAAACCGTTTGTCCTGCCCTTAGACGATCCGGGATGGATTTCGCGCTATGTCCGATTTCGTTGATCGGCTGCGCGCGCGGACTCCACTATGCCGTACCAGGAGCCCTCGATGCGACGGTACAAGTCGGCGCTCTTCAGGACTTTGATCACCAGGCAGCCCCGGTACGACTCCCCGGTGTTCTTCCGAACGGTCTTGGGGTTGTGCTTCTTGAGGGTCGTCTTGGTGAACGAGGAGCGGTCGGCTCCGACGAGGTCGGCCCAGTACTCCTCGGCGCTCGTCACGTCCGCGCTCTCGTGGATCATGACGGCGAAGCGCAGCCGCTCGGGCCCGACGCCGAGCCGGTCGAGCCAGGCCAGGAAGATCAGGATCATTCCCGGATCGCTGTTGACGAAGGCGACCCGCTCGCGGCGGGCGTACGCCTTGTCCTTGGCTCCCTCTGCCCAGTAGAGGCCCACTCCGACCAGGAACAGTTCTCGCGCCGAGAGGTCTCCCACCGCCTGGCGCGCCTCCTCCTTCTCGCGGCGTCGTACCTCGTCGCGGATGCGCAGCCGCGCATCCCATCCGCGCCTTGCGACGGCGGCGGCCTCCTCCGTGCTGCGACGCTTGCGCTCCGGCTTCGGCAGATCCCGAACCCACAGCGAGATCGAGCTCTTCGAGCAGCCCAGCTCCACCTGGATCTGGTCGTACGTCCACCCCTGGAGCCGTAGTTCGCGCGCCCTGTCCCGCAGGTCGTCCTTGGCGTTCGGGCGTTTCGTCCAGTCCGGCGGGGGTTCGCCGTCGAGGAGCCGGTTGAGGATGTCGTTGTTGTGGACGTGGAGCCGGTCGCGGATCTGGCGTCGGCTGAGGCCCTCGCGTCGCAGGGCGAGCGCTCGCTCCCGCAGTCCCTCGAAGTCCGCGTACTTGCCATGGGTATGTGCCATACGCATACCGTCCGGGCGGAATGCTCGGTTCCGGGGTCGAACGGGTGTGGTTCAGCAGTTCGAGGGATACCGGTGGGTTTCGATGTTGTTCGGTTACGGTGTGTGGTGTGGATCGGTCGGAGAAAGTCGCCGGAAAAGGCGGGGGCCGCGCCCGTAGGGTGGAGTCATGACCACGACGGGGGAAGAGGACACGGCGGCCCGGGGAGGGCCGTTGTGGTGGGGCAGACGGCGTAGCGCGGCGTTCGACTGGAGCCTGGGGTTCGTGTCCGCCGTGGAGTGTGCGGTGGAGGGGGTTCCGTTCGCGCAGGACGCCGGGATTCCGGTGGCGGTGGGGGTGGTGTTCGGGGCGCTGGCGGGTTCGGTGCTGGTGGTGCGGCGGAAGTGGCCGATCGCGGTGGTGTTGGTGGCGATCGCGATCACGCCGGCGCAGATGGGTTTTCTGATGGGGATCGTGGGGTTGTACACGCTCGCCGCGTCGGAGTTGCCTCGGCGGATCATCGGTTCGCTGGCGGGGATGCAGTTGCTGGGGACGTTGATCGTGACCTTCGTGCAGGTGCGGCAGAGCATGAACCGTGGGTCGTTGACGCTGGGGGACTGGTTCGTTCCGTTCGCGGCGATCACGACGTCGTTGGGTTTGACGGCCCCGCCGTTGCTGCTGGGAATGTACGTGGGGGCGCGGCGGCGGTTGATGGAGAGTCTTCGGGAGCGGGCGGACAGCCTTGAGCGGGAGTTGCAGTTGCTCGCGGAGCGTGCGGAGGAGCGGGCCGAGTGGGCGCGGGGTGAGGAGCGGACGCGGATCGCGCGGGAGATGCACGATGTGGTGGCTCATCGGGTGAGTCTGATGGTGGTGCATGCGGCGGCGTTGCAGGCGGTGGCGCGGAAGGATCCGGAGAAGGCCGTGCGCAACGCGGTGTTGGTGGGGGACATGGGGCGGCAGGCGTTGACCGAGTTGCGGGAGATGCTCGGGGTTTTGCGCAGTGGTGGTTCGGGGGCGCGGGTTGCGTCGGCGCCGTTGGTGGCGGTGGCCGCGGCGGTGGTGGAGGAGGGGGAGGGGCCTTGTCTGGAGGAGTTGGAGGAGCTGGTGGGGCAGTCGGCGGCTGCGGGGATGGTGGTGGAGCTGTTGGTGGAGGGTGAGGTGCGGGCGTATGCGCCGGAGGTGGAGCAGACGGCGTATCGGGTGGTGCAGGAGGCGTTGACGAACGTGCACAAGCATGCGGCGGGGGCGAAGACGCGGGTGCGGTTGGCGCATCGGGTGGCGGAGATCGCGATGCAGGTGGAGAACGGTGCGCCGCCCGAGGTGGGGTCGGCGTCGTCGGCGGGGCTGCCGTCGGGGGGCAACGGGTTGGTGGGGATGCGGGAGCGGGTGGTGGCGTTGGGCGGGGTGTTCGTGTCGGGGCCGACGGAGTCGGGGGGGTTTCGGGTGTCGGCGGTGATTCCGGCGTCGTGACCGAGGCGTTGTGACCCAGGTGTTGTGAGGGCGGCGTAGTGGCCGAGGCGTGGTGGTCGCTGCGCTGTGACCGCGGCGCTGTGACCGCGGTGCTGTGACCGCTGCGTGGGGATTGCAGCGTCATGTGACCGGGGTCTGTTTCGTGTGGCCGGGAGGGGGCGGGGTGTGGTCGGCCGGGGCGGTCAGGGTGCGGTGAGGCGGGTGGGTTCGACGCCGGTGGTGAGGGCGCCGAGGGCTTGGTCGATGTCGGGGCCGAGGTACCAGTCGCCTGTGTGGTCGAGGGCGTAGACGCGGCCTTCCGCGTCGATGGCGAGGAGGGAGTGGGTGTCGGTCTCGGTGCCGAGGGGGGCGACGTCGGTGTCGAGGGCGCGGCCGAGGTCGGCGAGGGTGCGGGCGAGGTGGAGGCCGTGGAGGGGGTCGAGGTGGAGGGTGGTGGGGGCGATCTGGCGGCCGGGGCCGGCGGGGGTGACGGTGAGTCCGCCGAATTCGGCCCAGGCCTCGACGGCGGCGGGGAAGACGGCGTGGCGGTGGCCGGCGGGTGAGGTGTGTTCGCGGAGGGTGTCGGCCCAGATCTCGGCTTGTTTGATGTCCCAGCGTCCGGGTTGCCAGCCGGCGGCGCGCAGGGCGGCGTCGACGGGTACGGGGAAGCGCGTGGTGGAGGTGCGGTCGGGGTGCATCTGCCCTTCGTTCGTCGTGCTGGTGGTGCGTGGCCGGGTGTGGGGGGTGTCGGCCTGGGGTGTGCGGGTCAGTCGGCGGTGGCGGGGTCGACGATGCGGACGCCGAGGTGGGCGCTGAGGGCGGTGCAGGCGCGGCAGGGGGTGGCGAAGCTGCCGTGGAGGGGGTCGCCGTCTTCGCGGATGTGGCGGGTGGTGAGTTTGGCTTGTTTCAGTGTTTTGCGGGCTTCGCCGTTGGTCATGGGGCGGCGGGCGGCGCGTCTGCTGCGGGCGGCGTCTGCTGCGGCGATGTGGCGGGAGATGAGGAGTGCTTCGGCGCAGCGGCCGGTGAAGCGGTCGCGTTGGGTGCTGGGGAGGGTGTCGAGGAAGTCCTGGACGAGGGGGTGCAGGGGTGGGGGCTGGTCGCCGCGGGCGGCGGTGCCGGTGAGGGTGGCGCCGCGGACGGAGAGGGCGGCGGCGACGGTGGGCAGTATGCCGTCGCGGCGGTGGCGCAGGGTGGGGGTGCGGGGAGGTTCGGTGGCGGACCAGCCGATGCGGGGGTCGCCGTTGGCGGGGTGGTTTTCGGCGGTGGGGGCGGTGTGGTGGTCGCCCGTGGTGTGGGGGTGCAGGTCGCCCGACCTGCCGGTGTGTGACCCCGTCTGCGTCGCGTTCATGATCGTTTTCCCCTCCCGTGCATCCCCCGGAAGGTCACAGGGTGCCAAATGGGGTGGCGGGTGGGGAAGCTGGGGCGGTGCGACACGCCCGGGTTCGGGCTGGCTGTCACGGCGGGGTGACGGCTGGTCACGGAAGCGGAGGGCCGGTGACCGCTGTCGTCGTACCGCATAGGCTGTCGCCACCGTGAGCGCGCGGTTGACGCGCGTTGGCGATTGTTGAAGACAGTCGATACGGGGCGTGGTGGGCCGGTTCGCGAAGCGGAACGGGTCGCTGCGGGCCGTACAGAGTGCCGCAGGGGGCAACCGCCATGACTACAGGTCGGCTCGGGCAGCAGGCCGCGCCGCCGAACGCGGCCTATGCCGGGCAGGTCGTGCATTTCCCGGACCCGGTCCGGGCGGCACGGCACCCGAGGGGTGTGCGGGTGGACGAGCGGGGTTACCCGGATTTCTCGCCGTACGCGCGCGCGGTCGCGGAGATCGCTGATCCGCCGGAGGGTTTCGGCGTGGACGAGTTGCGGTTGACGGACTACGTGTCGGCGAACGCGGCGTCGGCGGCTTCGGGGCACGAGCTGTGGGACACGGTGTCCCCGGTGGCGACTCCGCACGGCTGGACGTGGCATCACGTGGTGGGTTCGCGGCGGCTGGAGCTGGTGCCGGTCGAGGTGAAGGCGTTGTTGCGGCATCACGGTGGGGTGTCGACGGCGGTGGTGGATCAGTCGAAGCGGGGGACGCGTCCGTTGCAGGAGACGCGTCCGGCGCATTTCGGGCTGCCGAAGTCGGGTGTGGCGGTGACGGAGCAGCAGGTGCAGGGGGTCGAGGAGGACCTGGGGTACCGGTTGCCGGGTGCGTATCGGTCGTTCCTGAAGGCGGCGGGCGGTTGTGCGCCGGTGGGCGCGGCGTTGGACGCGGAGCTGGGGCTGCTGGTGGACCAGCCGTTCTTCACGGTGCGGGACGAGGCGGCGGTCAACGACCTGGTGTATGTGAACAAGTGTCTGCGTGATCATCTGACGAAGGACTACCTGGGCGTCGGTTTCGTGCAGGGCGGGCTGCTGGCCGTGAAGGTGCGGGGCGAGCGGGCCGGTTCGGTGTGGTTCTGCGCGTACGACGACGTGCGGGACGTGGATCCGGGGTGGTCGGCGGCGGAGCGCATGGAGCGGTTGCTGCTGCCGTGCGGTGAGGACTTCGACGTCTTCCTGTCGCGGTTGGCCGGTAATCCGCCGGAGCTGGAGACGGTGGCGAATCTGATGGTGGACGGCGGGTTCGCGCGGGCGGTTCCGGTGTCGTCCGTGTCGTCCGCGGGTGCGGGGGAGTGAGCTGAACGATGGTGACGTTCGCACAGGCGCAGGAGCGCGCCGAAGAGTGGATCAACGGGGACGTGCCGGCGTATCAGCACCGTGAGGTGCGGGTGCGGGAGTTCGGGCTGGGCTTCGTGGTGTGGGCCGAGGACCGGGCGGAGGGCCCGCGTTCGGACGGGGGCGCGCAGCGGCTGGTGATCGCCCGGGACAGCGGGGAGGCCACGTTGTGGCCCGCGGCGCCGGTGGGTGAGGTGATCCGCCGGTACGAGGAGGAGTACGGCCGTCCGGACGGTCCCGTCGACGCGGTGCCGGCGCCTGCGGCGCGGGTGGACCTGAATCAGACGTCGTTCCTGCTGTCGCCGCCGGAGTGGTTGCAGGAGGCGGCGGACAAGCTGGGCATCCCGGACCGGCGGGACGCCGGTCCGGGTGACAGTGACAGTGGTGGTGACAGCGGCGGCGGTGACGCTGCGGAGCCGGCCGCGGTGGCCGGGCCGGGTTCCGGTTCGGGTTCCGGTCCGGGTGTCCCGGCCGGCGCTGATCCTTCGCTTCCCCGTACGCAGGGCGGGGTGCCCGGGAGCGGGTTGCCGCAGACGCAGGGCGGGGTGCCCGCGGGCGCCGGAGCCGGAGCCGGTGCCGGTGTGGCGTCGGCGGGTTCTGCTGCTCCCGCTCCGGCGGGGGCGACGCCGTGGGCCGGGACGGACACCAACGGGGACGCAGGTGACGACCGTTCCGTGCCGCTGCCCGCGACCGTGTTCGCGCCGCCGCTGAGCGGATCCGACGACGAGTCGGCGCCGCCGTCGGCGTCCTCGGACGCCAAGACGGCGCTGATGTCCGGCGGCAGCCAGCTGCCGCCCACCGCGGTCTCGCCCGCGCTCGGCGCTTCTGGCCCCGGGGCGCAGGGCGGCGCGAGTGGACCGGGCGCCGGGTCGGTCGGCGGCCCGGGTGCGCCTGGTGGGCCCGGTGTGCCGTCGGGTCCGGCTGCCGCGTCGTACGGCTATCCGCAGGGGCCCGGTGCGCCCGGCGGGCCGGGGACTCCGCCGCCGGGGAGTCCGCAGGGACCGCCCGTGCCCGACGGCTCGTCCTACGGCCATCCGCACGGAGCGGGGGCCGCTCAGTCTCCCGCTGCCGCTCCGCCGGGTTCGTCGGCGCGACCGCTCGCGCCGAACGCCGGTGACATCGCCGACGCCGCGACCAGCAAGGCCGCGCCGCCTCCGCGTCGTGCCCGTGGCGCGGGGGCGGTGCCGCCGCCTCCGCCGGCTGCGCCGGGTGCGCCCGGTGCGCGTCCGGGCGGCACGCCGCCTCCGCCTCCGCCTCCGTCCGCCGGGCCGGGTGCTCCGGGTGCCCCGGGGGCTCCGGCGGGCGGTTACGTGCCCACGCAGATGGTGTCCGCCCTGGGTCCCGACGGGCCCGCCGGGCCTGGTGCGCCGAAGCCGCCGGGTGCGCCGGGGGCACCTGGTGCGCCTGCTGGGCCGAACCCGCCCGGGGGCACGCCTCCCGGTGGCGTTCACCATGCCGCGACGATGCTGGCCGACCCCGGCCGGATGGGTCCGGGTGCGGGAGGCGCGCCGCAGCCTCCCGGTGCTCCCGGCGCGGTCCACCAGGCTCAGACGATGCTGGCCGGCCCTCAGCAGGGTGGTCCCGGTGCGCCTCCGCCGCCGCAGGTTCCGGGCGTCCCCGGCTTCCCGGGCGCTCCCCGGCCGCCGCTGCCGCCGGGTGCGATGCCGCCGCCGGGCGGCCCGGTACCGGGGCAGCCTCCGGCGTACGGGTATCCGCAGCAGCAGGGTTTGCCGACGGTCGGCCCGGGTTACCAGGCGGTGCTGCGCTATCGCGCGCAGGACGGCTCGGAGCAGCAGCTGATCCGGCGTTCCGCGCCGGGGACGCCGCACCCGGAGTGGCAGATCTTCCATGAGCTGCGGGCCATGAACGTGCCCCCGGACCAGGTGCTGGAGCTGCACACGGAGTTGGAGTCGTGCGAGCTGCCGGGTGCGTACTGTGCGCGGATGATCCGGGAGCAGTGGCCGCAGGCGAGGATCACGAGCATCGCGCCGTACGGCACGGATCACGCGAGCCGGCAGCAGGGCATGCAGCAACTGCTGGCGCATCAGGGCGAGTTGCACCAGGTGGCGGACGGGCCGGCGCGTCCGGCTCCGGTGCGTGCGCCGTTGCCGCCGGTGCAGCCCGTGCCGCCGGTTCCGCCGGAGGCGGTCGGGCAGGAGCTGGCCGCGGTGTTCGGGCCGGCGGTGTTCCGGTTCGAGCAGGCGGCGGTGTCGCGGCAGGGCGTGCCGCCGGTCGTGGCGCACACGCTGGTGGTGGCGGGTCTGCCGGCGGACATGGGGCCGTTCTTCTGGGCGCAGGCCCAGCCGGGGCGGCCGGTGCCGACGCTGGCGGAGCTGGCGGCGGAGCGCGGCGTTCAGCCGGCTCCGGACGCGGGCTCGTACCTCGTCATGGGCAGTGACTTCGGCAAGGCGATCTGTGTGCAGTACGGGACGGCGAACATCGTGGCGGTGCCGGTGGAGGCCGGGCCGGGTGGTGGGTCCGTGCCGCCGCAGTTCGTGAACACGGGGCTGCCGGAGTTCGCGCGCTGTCTGGCGTTGCTCGGGCGGATGTGGCGGCTGCGGTTCGGTCTGAACCAGGAGCAGGCGGGGCGCTGGACCGTGGACTTCCAGGCGCAGTTGGCCGCGCTCGACCCGGCGGCGCTGGGTTCGCCGGAGAGCTGGTGGTCGGTGCTGCTGGAGGAGATGTGGGACGGGCTGCTGTGACGGGCGGTCTTTGACCCGCCGGCGGTCGAGCGGGTGACACACAGAGGGGCTGGCCCCGGTCGGAGGACCGGGGCCAGCCCCTCTGTGTGTCACGGGCCGGGTCCCCTCCGCGTCGGGGCCGGCCCCTCGTGTTCGGTCCCGCCCCCTCCGCCTTCGGTCGAGCTCGTCCGAGTTCTGGACGTGCTCCGCCTGCTTTCGGGGTTGGCCGTGACCTGTACGCGGAGTGTCGCGTTATGAACACTTCCGTCCGATCCATCAAGATATGCGCGAAATCATCATGTCGTGTCCGTCTGGTGGCGAGGGGTTCAAGGATGAGCAGCGCATCGGTGTCACCGCCCGGGTTCTTGACCGTCCGCGGCCGCGGCTACCGGCCCGAACAGGTGGAGGCGTACACCGCCGCGCTCTGCGCCGACCGGGACGCCGCGTGGGAGCGGGCCGCGAGGCTCACCGTCCTCGCCAAGGAGATGGAGGCGGAGGCCGATCAGATGCGGGCGGTCGTGACACGGCTCGCGCCGCAGACGTACGACTCGCTGGGGGAGCGCGCACGGCGCATCCTCCAGCTCGCGGTCGAAGAGGCGGCGGATCTGCGCGAGAACGCGCGGCGTGTGGCGCTGGAGGACGTCGCGTACGCCGAGACGTGCGCCGTCGATGTGCGCCGGGCGGCCCAGGAGGAGGCGGACGCGCTGCGCGCGGACGCCGAGGAACGCGCCCGTCAGCGGCTGCTCGCGGCGCGCGCCGAGGCCGACGAGGTCCGCATCGGCGCCCGGCGCGAGGTGAAGGAGTACCGCGGGGAGGCGCTGGCCGCCCTGCGCGAGGTGCGTCAGCGCACCGCCGCCATGCTCGCCGGGCAGGAGAGGGACCAGGCCGAGCGGTGGGCCGCCGCGGAGCGCGAGGTGGCCGAGCGGGCCGCTGCCCTGGACGCCCGGTACGCCGTGGCCGTGGCCGGGGCCGAGGCGGCGCTGTCCGAGGCGAAGCAGGCGTTCGCCGAGGCGGAGGAGTCGGCCCGGCGCGGTCAGGAGGAGGCGCACGCGCGTGCCGCCGAGATCCTCGCCGAGGCACGCGCCCGCGAGGAGCGCACCGAGCGGGAGACGGAACGGCTGCTGCAGGAGCACGGCGCGCGTGGGGAGGACGTCCAGGCGCACATGGACCACGTCCGCAACAGCCTCTCCGCCCTCACCGGTCGCACAGCAGACTGACCGCGTCTGACCGGCCGCACAGCAGACTGACCGCGTCTGACCGGCCGCACAGCAGACTGACTGCGCCTCACCGGCCGCACAGCAGACTGACCGCGTCTGACCGGTCGCACAGCCGGCCGACCGTGTCTGACCGGTCGCACAGCCGAGCGGCCGTGTCTGACCGTGTCTGGCCCTCTCGGGCCGGCCGCACGGCCGACGGATGTGTCAGTCCTCCCTCCTGATGGCCCCGGCCAGGATCCAGCCCTCCACCGCCTCGTACTGGCGGCGCTGTTCCTCTGCCTTGTGGCGGCCCGACAGCGCGGTTCCCAGCCAGCCGAAGGCGAAGCCGAGGGGGACGGTGACGATGCCGGTGGTGGTGAAGGGGAACCAGTTGAAGTCGGCCTCGGGGAAGGCTGCGAGGGGGGAGCCCGAGACGAGGTTGGTGCCCGGCATGAGGAGCAGGACGGACACGGTGCCGCCGATGAGGGTGGCCAGGAGGCCGGTGCGGGTGTACCGGCGCCAGAAGAGGCTGTAGACCAGCGCCGGGGCGAGCGCCGAGGCCCCGAGGCAGAAGGACAGGGTGACCAGGGGCTGGAGGCTGCGGTGCTGGACCTGGGTGGCCAGCAGGATCGTCGGCGCCCCGACGGCGAGCGCGGACAGCCGGGCCAGGAGCATCTCGCGGCTCGGTGACATCCGGGGGTTGCGGGCGGCGAAGACGTCGTGGGCCAGGGAGTTGGCGCAGGCGAGGATCATGCCGGCGACGGAGGCGAGCACGGTGAGGAAGATCGCCGTCGTGACCGTCGTGAACAGGAGGGTCTCGGCGGTGGAGATGTCGGGGCCGAACGCGCCCCGGGAGCCGAGCAGGTAGGCGGTGTTGCCGCGCGGGTCGGCCCCGGCGATCACCGCGCGGCCGACGAGCGCCGTCGCGCCGAAGCCGACGACCGTGATGACCAGCACGAACAGGGCGACGCCCGAGACCGCCCAGGACATGGACCGGCGCACCTGGCGGGCACTGGAGGCCGTGTACATGCGCATGGTGATGTGCGGCAGGCAGGCGCCGCCCAGCACGACGGACAACTGGGTGGTGATCATGTCCAGCCGGGGATAGGGACTGCCGGCGAACTCCAGGCCGGAGCGCAGGAAGGCGTCGCCGACTCCGCTGCCCTCGGCCGCCGCGTCGAAGAGCGCGCCGGGGTTCCAGTCGAAGCGGTACAGGACGATCAGGGCGATCGCCCCACCGGAGCCGAGCAGCGTCACGATCTTCAGCATCTGGATGAGGGCGGTGCCCTTCATGCCGCCGATCGCCGCGTAGCTGATCATCAGTACGCCCATGCAGACGATGCAGCCCGACTTCACGGAGTCGCCGGAGAACCCCAGGATGAAGGCGAGGAGCTGGCCGGTGCCGGCGAGCTGCACGAGCATCATCGGCAGCAGTGCGGCGAGGGTCACCGCGCAGGCCGTGATGCGTACCGCGCGTCCGGGCATCCGGCGGGCCAGCGCGTCGCCCATGGTGAACCGGCCCGCGTTGCGCAGGGGTTCGGCCAGCAGGAACATCAGCAGCATCAGGGAGAGCGCCGTGCTCAGGGCGAGGACGACGCCGTCGTAGCCGCACAGTGCGATCACGCCGCCGGTGCCCAGGACGGTGGCCGCGGAGATGTAGTCGCCGGCGATGGCCAGGCCGTTGCGCAGCGGGGAGAGGGAGCGGTAGCCGGTGTAGAACTCGTCGAGGTCGTCGCGGTCGGGGCCGGTCATCACGCACAGCAGCAGCGTGATGGTGGCGACCGCGGTGAACGCCACGAGGGACATGGTCTGTGCGTCGTCGCTGAACTCGGTCATCGTCCGGCCCCCTTGGGGTGGGTTTCCCGGGCGTCCCGCCTGGCGTCGGTTTCGGAGAGGTCGCGGATGCGCTCGGCGAGCGGGTCCACGCGGCGGCGGGCGGTGTACTCGTACACGACGATCGCGAGTCCGGTGACGGGGAGTTGGAGCAGGGCGAGCAGCAGTCCGGCGGGGAGTCCGGGGGCGACGGCGCCGGTCATCAGGGACGGCGCGAACGCGGACAGGACGAGGAAGGCGACGAAGTAGCCGAGCGCGGTGAGCGTGGCCACGCGACGCTGGCGGCGGTACGCGCCGCGCAGGACGCGCAGGTCGCTGTGGCGCCCGAGGGGGGCGTGGTGGGCGAGGCGCCGGCGTGGCGGTTCGGGCGGTGGGGGCGGCGGCTGCCAGGGGTAGGTGGGGTAGGCGGGGTCGGGGCGTGACGGGTGGTGGGACATCCCGCTCCTTGCATGGCTCGGTTCCGTGGCGGCGGACCGCAGGGAGGTGGGGGGTGCGAGGGACGCACGCTACTCGGGAGTACGCCCGCTGCGAAGGGTTTTCACCAAACTGGCCGGTCGGTATGCGCTTACTGTGCGGAACAGTGTCTGACCTGGGGTGTTACCGGCGTTAACCCCGCACCTCGCCGTCCGATCCCGCCCGTTCTCCTTGCCCGCACGCCGCCCGATCACGCCGGCTGATCTCGCCGCCCGCTCGGGTCCGCTCGCCGCCCGCTCGTGGTCCGTTCTCGTCGACCGCTCATGCCCCGCGCTCGCCGACCGTCCCCGGGTCGCGTCGCGCCGCCCCGCGGCTCACTCCGTCCGGACCGGGAAGCGGCGCGGCGCCAGCGTCAGCAGGACGACGAACGCCAGGGCCGCCGCGCAGGCCGCGCCCAGGTACACGGCGTGCACGGCGTCGGCGACCGCCCGGCGGGTCGCGTCGGGGGCGGCGCCGACGCCCAGGTCGCGGGCGAGCGAGTCGAGGTCGCTCGCGCCGCCGAGGCGGGCGGCCAGCACGCCGTTGGCCACCGCCCCGAAGAGGGTCGCGCCGACCGTCTGGCCCGTCTGTCGGCAGAACAGCACGGACGCGGTGGTCGTCCCGCGTTCCGACCAGCCGACCGTCGCCTGCACGCCGACGATCAGCGGGAGCTGGAAGAGGCCCAGCGCGGCGCCGAGCAGCAGCATCAGCGCCGTCGGCTGCCAGGCCCGGCCGGGATACGGCAGCAGCGGGAAGGCGAGCAGGATCAGGGTGGCCGCTCCGATGCCCAGCAGCGCGGTGTCCCGGAACCCGATGCGCCGGTAGACGTGCTGGCTGAGGGCGGCGGACAGCGGCCAGCTCAGGGTCCACACGGACAGCACGAACCCGGCGGTCACCGGCGCGAGACCCAGCACCGCCTGGGCGTACGTCGGCAGGAACACCGTCGGGGCCACCATCAGCAGGCCCAGTGCGCCCAGGGCGAGGTTGACCGCGGCGATCGTCCGGCGCCGCCACACCCAGCCGGGGATGATCGGCTCGGCGGCGCGGCGCTCGACGACCACGACGAGGCCGGCAAGCGCCAGCCCCGTGCCGAACAGGGTCAGCGACGGCGCCGACAGCCACGGCCAGGCCACCCCGCCCTGCACCAGCGCCGTCAGCAGCACTCCGCCGCAGGCGAACACCGCCAGCGCGCCCGCCCAGTCGACACGCGCGCGTGGCCGCCCCTCGCGCCGGGACCGCCGGTGCGGCTCGTGCAGATGACGGACGATCAGCCACAGCGCGGCCGCTCCCACCGGCAGGTTGACCAGGAAGATCCAGCGCCAGTCGGCGTAGGCGGCCAGCACCCCGCCCAGGCCGGGCCCCGCGACCGCCGAGAGCGCCCACACGGTGGACAGCTTCGACTGGATCTTCGGTCGTTCCTCCAGCGGGTAGAGGTCGGCGGCGAGCGTCTGCACGGTGCCCTGCAGCGCCCCGCCGCCCAGGCCCTGCACGACGCGGAAGGCGATCAGCGCCCCCATGCTCCAGGCCAGCGCGCACAGCAGCGAGCCGAGCAGGAACAGGGACGCCCCCGCGACCAGGACCGGCTTGCGGCCGAAGGTGTCGGAGAGCTTGCCGTAGACCGGCAGGGTGACGGTCACGGCGAGCAGGTAGCCGGAGAACAGCCAGGAGAAGACGGAGAATCCGCCCAGGTCGCCGACGATCTGCGGGACGGCCGTGGAGACGATGGTGGAGTCGAGGGCGGCCAGCGCCATGGACAGCATGAGCGCGGCGACCACCGCTCCCCGTCGGTGTGTCTGCGCCGGCCGCCCGGTCTCGCGTGTCGCGGGTCTCGTGTCCCCCACCGGATTCCTCCCCGTGTCCCTGTGCCCTGTGTCCCCGCCGCTCCGCCATCCGCCACTCCGTGTCCCGTGACCTGTGTCCCGTGACCCGTGTCCCGGTGTGCCGTGGCCTGACGCCTTCGTGGCCGATTCTCCGTGCCCCTTGCACCCATTTGGCGGAACCAAGCTTCCCACTTGAGGCTCACGCGACGGGAGGGTGCAGGCTGGGCGGGCCGGAGGGTGGAGACGACCCCGAGAGCTTCTCCACCCCGCGGTGGACGGCCCCTAGGGGTACCTCCGTACTACGGCTGGGGGAGGGTTCGTACTGACGGAGGAGGAGACGGGGCCCGAACGGTCCTTAACCTGGCTTTACGCCGTCGACGGGGGTGGACGGCGACCGGCAGGGGGGCGGTCAGCCCCCGTGTCGGGGGGTGGGGTTAACCCCCCGGGAAGACGGGCCCGAGCACCAGCGCGCGGGATCGCCTCCCGAGACAGACTCTTCGACGTAGCGCTTCACCGGCGAGCATCACCGGGCACCGCGTCACCGGGCACGGCGTCACCCGGCACCACCGCCCGCGGCGCCGCACCATGACTTCTGATATCCGACATAGGAGATTCACCGTGACATCGGCTGTGACCATTCCCAGGCACGGGGGCACTGGAGGGCGTACGGCCGTTGCCGCGCGGGCGCGGCAGGTCGTCAAGGCGTACGGATCCGGAGAGACCCGGGTCGTCGCTCTGGACCACGTCGACGTGGACATCGCCCGCGGTCAGTTCACCGCGATCATGGGCCCCTCGGGGTCCGGCAAGTCCACGCTGATGCACTGCCTCGCCGGGCTCGACACCGTCTCGTCCGGCCAGATCTACCTGGACGAGACCGAGATCACCGGGCTGAAGGACAAGAAGCTCACCCAACTGCGCCGGGACCGGATCGGGTTCATCTTCCAGGCGTTCAACCTGCTGCCCACGCTGAACGCGATAGAGAACATCACGCTGCCGATGGACATCGCCGGCCGCAAGCCCGACCAGGCGTGGCTGAACCAGGTCGTGGAGACCGTCGGCCTCGCCGACCGGCTCAAGCACCGTCCCACCCAGCTCTCCGGTGGTCAGCAGCAGCGCGTCGCCGTGGCCCGCGCCCTGGCCGCCCGCCCGGAGATCATCTTCGGGGACGAGCCGACCGGCAACCTCGACTCCCGCGCCGGCGCCGAGGTCTTGGGCTTCCTGCGCCGCTCGGTGGACGACCTGGGGCAGACCATCGTGATGGTCACGCACGACCCGGTCGCCGCCTCCTACGCGGACCGGGTGCTCTACCTCGCGGACGGCCGGATCGTCGACGAGATGTTCAAGCCGACCGCCGAGACCGTCCTGGACCGCATGAAGGACTTCGACGCGCGGGGGCGTACGTCATGACCGTGCTCAGAACCTCGATGCGCAACTTCTTCGCGCACAAGGGACGCATGGCGCTGTCGGCCGTGGCGGTCCTGCTGTCGGTGGCGTTCGTCTGCGGGACGCTCGTGTTCACCGACACCATGAACACGACCTTCGACAAGCTCTTCGCCGCCACCTCCTCCGACGTGACGGTGAGCGCGAAGGGCGCCTCGGACACCGGTGAGACGACCGCCGACAACGGCAAGCCGCCGGTCATGCCGGCCTCCGTGCTCGACAAGGTCCGCAAGGTGCAGGGCGTGAAGTCGGCGGAGGGATCGGTCTTCTCCAGCGCGGCGACCGTCGTCGACGCCGACAAGGAAAGCCTGTCGCCGTCCAGCGGCGCACCCACCATCGTCGGCAGCTGGAACGCCAACGAAGCCCGCACCATGAAGATCACCGAAGGTGCGGCGCCGAAGGGCTCCGACCAGGTCATGGTCGACGAGGACACCGCCGACAAGCACCACCTCAAGCTCGGCGACGAGATCGGCGTGATCACCGCGGTCGGCACGCACACCGCGAAGGTCTCCGGCCTCGCCGCCTTCCAGGTCACCAACCCCGGCGCGGCGATCTTCTACCTGGACACCGCGACCGCCCAGAAGACGCTGGTCGGCGAGCCGGACGTCTACACGAACGTCAATGTCACGGCCGCGGCCGGGGTCAGCGACGCGCAGCTGAAGAAGAGCGTCGCGGCCGAGCTCGGCGCCGGCTACAAGGTGCAGACGGCCAAGGAGGCGGCCGACGCCAACCGCAAGGACGTCGGCAGCTTCCTGGACGTCATGAAGTACGCGATGCTCGGCTTCGCCGGGGTCGCCTTCCTCGTGGGCATCTTCCTGATCATCAACACCTTCTCGATGCTGGTCGCCCAGCGCACCCGCGAGATCGGTCTGATGCGGGCCATCGGCTCCAGCCGCAAGCAGGTCAACCGGTCCGTGCTCGCGGAGGCCCTGCTCCTGGGCGTGGTCGGCTCCCTCCTCGGCGTCGGCGCGGGCGTCGGCATCGCCGTCGGCCTGATGAAGCTCATGAGCATGACCGGCATGAACCTCTCCACCGACGACCTCACGGTCGCCTGGACGACCCCGGTCGTCGGCATGCTCCTCGGCATCGTCGTCACGGTGCTGGCGGCCTACCTCCCGGCCCGCCGGGCCGGCAAGGTCTCCCCGATGGCCGCGCTGCGGGACGCGGGCGCCCCGGCCGACGCCAAGGCGGGCGTGGTGCGGGCCGTCATCGGGCTGCTGCTCACCGTCGGGGGCGGCGCCGGCCTGTATCTCGCATCCGTCGCCGACAAGGCGGCCGAGGGCTCGATGTGGCTGGGCCTCGGCGTGGTGCTGAGCCTGATCGGCTTCGTGGTGATCGGCCCGCTGCTGGCCGGCGGCGTGGTGCGGGTGCTGGGCGCGGTCCTGCTGCGTGCCTTCGGCCCGGTCGGGCGGATGGCGGAGCGCAACGCGCTGCGCAACCCGCGCCGCACGGGAGCCACGGGCGCGGCCCTCATGATCGGCCTCGCGCTGGTCGCCTGTCTGTCGGTGGTCGGCTCGTCCATGGTCGCCTCGGCCACGGAGGAACTCGACAAGAGCGTCGGCACGGACTTCATCATCCAGAGCGACAAGGGCCAGCGCCTGACCGACGAGGCCGTGCAGGCGATCAAGTCGACCTCGGGCCTGCAGCGGGTCACCGAGTACAAGGGGACCCAGGCCGACTTCACCACCCCCGACGGCAAGACCCTCGACAAGACGTCGATCACGGCGGCCGACCCGACCTACGCGACCGACCTGCGCGTCAAGACCGTCGCCGGCAAGCTCACCGACGCCTACCGGCCCGACTCCATGTCCGTCCACGAGAAGTTCGCCGAGGACCACAAGATCAAGCTCGGCTCCAGGATCGCCGTGGCGTTCCAGGACGGCTCCACCGCACAGCTGACGGTCCGCGCCATCACCAGCAGCGACGGCGTCATCGACCAGGGCGCGATGTACACCTCCATCGCCACCCTGAAGAAGTACGTCCCGGCCGGCAAGGTGCCGCTGGACCAGCTGGTCTTCGCCACCGCCAAGGACGGGCAGCAGGACAGCGCGTACACCGCCCTGAAGTCGGCGCTGCACGGCTTCCCGCAGTACACCGTGCGCGACCAGACCGACTACAAGCAGCAGCTGAAGGACCAGATCGGGCAGCTGCTGAACCTGATCTACGGTCTGCTCGCCCTCGCGATCATCGTCGCGGTCCTCGGCGTGGTGAACACCCTGGCCCTGTCGGTGGTGGAGCGCACCCGGGAGATCGGCCTCATGCGGGCGATCGGCCTCTCGCGCCGCCAGCTGCGCCGCATGATCCGCATGGAGTCGGTCGTCATCGCCCTCTTCGGCGCGCTGCTCGGCCTCGGACTGGGCATGGGCTGGGGCGCGACCGCCCAGCGGCTGCTCGCCCTGCAGGGCCTGAACGTCCTCGAGATCCCGTGGCCGACGATCATCGGCGTGTTCATCGGCTCCGCGTTCGTGGGCCTGTTCGCCGCACTGATCCCGGCGTTCCGGGCGGGCCGCATGAACGTCCTGAACGCGATCGCCACGGACTAGCACCGCGGGACGGACAGGGCCGCACGGCCCGGCACCGAGGAGGACGGGGGTCTTCTCGGTGCCGGGCCGTCCGCGCGTCCCGGGCCGTCCGGCGCCGCTCGGCCCGTACGGGGGCAGCCCTACGGGGCCGACCTCGGGGGCACCCCGGAGGGCGCACGGGCCCGACCCGCCCCGGGGGCTGTCCACAGCCCCCGGCGAACGTCCGCGCCCCGTCGTACGCTGGACGCCCCCGGCCCGTGACACGCGTCGGGCCCTTCGCGTTGCCCACCCCGGACCCGGTGCGCCCTGATCCCGAACAGGACGGGACGTGCCCGGCCCCTCGGACAGAAAGCCCCCCATGAGCCTGCACGGTCTGCTCGACGCCGTCGTCAAGGACGCCGCCCTCGCGGAAGCCATCCCCGCGGCCGCCGACGGCAACCGCATGCACGTCGACCTGGTCGGCCCGCCGGCCGCCCGCCCCTTCGCGATCGCCGCCCTCGCCCGCGAGACCGGCCGCACGGTCCTCGCCGTCACGGCCACCGGCCGCGAGGCCGAGGACCTGGCCGCCGCCCTGCGCTCGCTGCTCCCGGCCGACGGCGTCGTGGAGTACCCCTCCTGGGAGACGCTCCCCCACGAGCGCCTCAGCCCCCGCAGCGACACCGTGGGCCGTCGCCTGGCCGTCCTGCGCCGCCTGGCCCACCCGCGCCCCGACGACCCCGAGACCGGCCCGGTCTCCGTCGTCGTCGCCCCCGTCCGCTCGGTGCTCCAGCCACAGGTCAAGGGCCTCGGCGACCTGGAGCCGGTGGCCCTGCGCTCCGGACAGACGGCCGACCTGAACGAGATCGTCGAAGCCCTCGCCGCAGCCGCCTACGCGCGCGTGGAGCTCGTCGAGAAGCGCGGCGAGTTCGCCGTGCGCGGCGGCATCCTGGACGTGTTCCCGCCCACCGAGGAACACCCCCTGCGCGTCGAGTTCTGGGGCGACGACGTCGAGGAGATCCGCTACTTCAAGGTCGCCGACCAGCGCTCCCTGGAAGTGGCCGAGCACGGCCTGTGGGCCCCGCCCTGCCGTGAACTCCTCCTCACCGACGACGTGCGCACACGCGCGCGTGACCTGGCCGAACTCCACCCCGAGCTGGGCGAACTGCTCGGCAAGATCGCCGAGGGCATCGCCGTCGAGGGCATGGAGTCCCTCGCCCCGGTGCTCGTCGACGACATGGAGCTGCTCATCGACGTCCTGCCCAAGGGCGCGATGGCCGTCGTCTGCGACCCGGAGCGGGTCCGCACGCGCGCCGCCGACCTCGTGACCACCTCCCAGGAGTTCCTGCAGGCGTCCTGGGCGGCCACGGCCGGCGGCGGGGACGCGCCCATCGACGTCGGCGCGGCCTCCCTGTGGTCCATCGCGGACGTCCGCGACCGCGCCCGCGAGCTGGACATGATGTGGTGGTCGGTGTCGCCGTTCGCCGCCGACCTGGAGCTGGAGGCGGACACCCTCCAGCTCGGCATGCGCGCCCCCGAGACCTACCGCGGCGACACCGCCAAGGCCCTCGCCGACACCAAGGGCTGGCTGGCCGACGGCTGGCGGGTCGCCTTCGTCACCGAGGCGCACGGCCCGGCCGCCCGCACGGTCGAGGTCCTCGGCGGTGAGGGCGTCGCCGCCCGCCTGGACAGCGACCTGACCGAGCTGAGCCCCTCGGTCGTGCACGTCTCCTGCGGCTCCATCGACTACGGGTTCGTCGACCACGCGCTGCGCCTGGCCGTCCTCACCGAGACCGACCTGACCGGCCAGAAGGCGGCGGGCAAGGACGGCGCGCGCATGCCCGCGCGCCGCAGGAAGACCATCGACCCGCTCACCCTCGAGGCGGGCGACTACATCGTCCACGAGCAGCACGGTGTGGGCCGCTACATCGAGATGGTGCAGCGCACCGTCCAGGCCGCCACGCGCGAGTACCTGGTCGTGGAGTACGCGCCCGCGAAGCGCGGCCAGCCCGGCGACCGCCTCTACATCCCGACCGACCAGCTGGAGCAGATCACCAAGTACGTCGGCGGCGAGGCCCCCACGCTGCACCGGCTCGGCGGCGCCGACTGGACGAAGACGAAGGCGCGCGCCAAGAAGGCCGTCAAGGAGATCGCCGCCGACCTGATCAAGCTGTACAGCGCGCGGATGGCGGCCCCCGGCCACGCCTTCGGCGCCGACACCCCCTGGCAGCGCGAACTGGAGGACGCCTTCCCCTACGCGGAGACGCCCGACCAGCTCACCACCATCGCCGAGGTCAAGGACGACATGGAGAAGACGGTCCCGATGGACCGTCTGATCTGCGGCGACGTCGGCTACGGCAAGACCGAGATCGCGGTCCGTGCCGCCTTCAAGGCCGTCCAGGACGGCAAGCAGGTCGCCGTCCTCGTGCCGACGACCCTGCTCGTGCAGCAGCACTTCGGCACGTTCAGCGAGCGGTACGCCCAGTTCCCGGTGAAGGTGCGCGCCCTGTCCCGCTTCCAGACCGACACGGAGGCGAAGGCCACCCTGGAGGGTCTGCGCGAGGGCTCGGTGGACATCGTCATCGGCACCCACCGCCTGTTCTCGTCGGAGACCAAGTTCAAGGACCTCGGCCTGGTCATCGTCGACGAGGAGCAGCGCTTCGGCGTCGAGCACAAGGAACAGCTGAAGAAGCTCCGCGCGAACGTGGACGTCCTGACGATGTCGGCCACCCCCATCCCCAGAACCCTGGAGATGGCGGTGACGGGCATCCGCGAGATGTCGACGATCACCACACCCCCGGAGGAGCGCCATCCGGTGCTCACCTTCGTCGGACCGTACGAGCAGAAGCAGATCGGCGCCGCGGTCCGCCGTGAACTGCTGCGCGAGGGCCAGGTCTTCTACATCCACAACCGGGTCGAGTCGATCGACCGCGCGGCCGCGCGACTGCGCGAGATCGTGCCCGAGGCGCGCATCGCCACCGCCCACGGCCAGATGTCGGAGACCGCGCTGGAGCAGGTCGTCGTCGACTTCTGGGAGAAGAAGTTCGACGTGCTCGTCTCGACGACGATCGTCGAGTCCGGCATCGACATCTCCAACGCCAACACACTGATCGTGGAGCGCGGCGACACCTTCGGCCTGTCCCAGCTGCACCAGTTGCGCGGCCGCGTGGGCCGGGGCCGCGAGCGCGGCTACGCCTACTTCCTCTACCCCCCGGAGAAGCCCCTCACGGAGACCGCCCACGAGCGGCTCGCCACGATCGCCCAGCACACCGAGATGGGCGCGGGCATGTACGTGGCGATGAAGGACCTGGAGATCCGCGGCGCGGGCAACCTGCTCGGCGGCGAGCAGTCCGGCCACATCGCGGGCGTCGGCTTCGACCTGTACGTCCGGATGGTCGGCGAGGCCGTCGCGGACTACCGGCGTCAGCTGGAGACCGGCGAGATCGAGGAGGAGCCGCCGCTCGAGGTCAAGATCGAGCTGCCGGTCGACGCGCACGTCCCGCACGACTACGCGCCGGGCGAGCGGCTGCGTCTGCAGGCCTACCGGGCCATCGCCTCCGCCAACTCGGAGGAGGACGTCAAGGCCGTCCGCGAGGAACTCGTCGACCGCTACGGCAAGTTGCCGGAGCCGGTTGAGAACCTGCTGCTGGTGGCGGGGCTGCGGATGCTGGCCCGCGCGTGCGGCGTCGGCGAGGTCGTGCTCCAGGGCGCCAACATCCGGTTCGCCCCGGTGGAGTTGCGCGAGTCGCAGGAGCTGCGCCTGAAGCGGCTGTACCCCGGGTCCGTCATCAAGCCTGCCGCGCACCAGGTCCTCGTGCCGCGCCCGAAGACTGCGAAGGTCGGCGGCAAGCCGCTGGTCGGGCGCGAACTGCTGGGCTGGGTGGGCGAGTTCCTGGCGACGGTGCTGGGCTCGTAGAACACCCGCGGCGGCCGCCACCGCAGCGCGCCGCGCGGGCGCACTCCGGTGGCGGCCGTCGTGGACGCCGTGGTGGAACGGCGCCGGGCCGCGCTGTCGGGCCGGCCCTGTCCGGGCCGTGCCGGTGGCAGCGGCATGGGCGCCCCAGGCCGGTCGTGGACGGCCCGGCGGCCCGGACGGCCCGGACGCGGAAGCCCGGTCGACCGGGCGGCGCGACCGGGCCGCGAGTGGTCCCTCCAGGGCCGAAGCGGGCGGGCTACGGCTGTTCGGGCCGGTCCTCGTCCATGCCGAGCCGCTCGTGCAGCTTCCGCTGCCCGGTGTCGACCTGGGACTCGTACTTGTCGCCCGTCTTCTCGTTGACCGTCCGTTCGGCGGCGTCGGACATGTCCCTGGCCTTGTCCTGGGCCGCCTTGTTGCTCTTGAACCTGTCGAAGATGCCCATCCAGAGCTCCTTTGCGAACGTGACTACCCACCGACGATATTCCCGAGATGCGGCAAATGCCCACTTGAGCCTCCGGTGGTCTGGACCGCCCGCTGCCTCCGTGCGCCCCTCGCTAGGGTGTGTGCCGGTCCCCAGCAGGGGAATCCGCCCTGTGCGGGGTGGCAGCGGGCAGGCAGGGGAGGGGCGCGTGAAGCGTCTGAGGGGCGGAGCGGCGGTCGCCGCCGTGCTGATGTGTGCCGTGACGGTGTCCGGGTGCACCGACCAGATCACCGGCTCGGGAGCCGGTGCGGGCACCGGCCCCGGAGAGGCCGGAGCAGGGGCGACGGCCGGTGGCGGAGCGGCTCTCGCCGCGGCGAGGTCGCTGCCCGTGAAGGGGCGTGCGCCCAAGACCGGTTACGACCGGGAGAAGTTCGGCGCCGCCTGGGCGGACACGGACTCCAACGCCTGCGACACCAGGGACGACATCCTCAAGCGCGACCTGGACCAGGTGAGGTTCACCGGCGGCCACTGCAAGGTGTCCTACGGCGTGCTGGAGTCCGACCCGTACTCGGGCAAGGACGTGACCTACCGGCGGGGCAGCAGCAAGGTCGACATCGACCACATGGTCGCCCTGTCCGACGCCTGGCAGAAGGGCGCCAAGTACTGGGACGCGTCCAAGCGGATAGCCCTCGCCAACGACCCGCTCAACCTGCTGGCGGTGGACGCGAGCACCAACCGCTCCAAGGGCGACGGCGACACGGCGACCTGGCTGCCGCCCAACAAGGGCTACCGGTGCACCTATGTCGCGGCGCAGGTGGCGGTGAAGAAGAAGTACGGACTGTGGGTCAGCGAAGCCGAGAAGTCAGCGATGGAGAAGGTCCTGACGGCCTGCCCCGGCCAGAAACTCCCCGTCGGCGGCAACCCGACGAAGGCGCCGGGGCGCTTCCACGCGGGCTGAACACCCGGTCGTCGGCCGGGGTTTCCCGCTGCGGGTGCGTGGCATCGCAGCGCCCCGGCGACGTCGGCGCCCCGGTGGCGGCCGCGGCCGCCACGGCTACCGCCCGTACGGGTAACCCTGCTGGTAGGGGTTGGCCTGCGTCGCCCCGTACGCCGGGGCCGACTGCCGCGGCCTGTTGTCGAAGACCGCGAACAGCAGCAGCACCGTCGCGGTCGCCAGGGCCGTCAGGAACGTGACGCCGAAGAAGGCGTCCCCGTCGTCGTTGTCCGAGACCGCCGTCATGGTCACGATCACGCACTCGTACAGGGAGAACGCCCCGACGGCCGTCCAGTCGGAGGGCAGCCCGCGGCGGATCGCCACGTACAGGAAGGGCACCCACGCAAGGAAGCCCAGTGAGCCCCACACCAGGACCGTCCAGGCCAGCCGCTGGAACCAGCCGCCCTCCAGCCGTCTGTCCCCGCCCGTCGCCGTCGTCGGCATCGTCATGTCGCCCCCCAAGTCACCAGGGAGCCAGGGTAGGGCACGGGCCGACCGGGACGCGGACCGTGTCGGGGCGTCGCGTCTTTACCGTGACATGGCTGATTCTTGCCGCTCTGCGGGCTTCGCGTTTCCCGATCACTGGGACGCCGCGGGGTACCGTGCGATCCGTTTTGCGGTGCGGAACGTCGAGACGACGCCGTATCGTCGTGCCCCGAACGCAGAACCACAGGACTCCGGTGCCACGCAGCGCACCACGGAAGGCCTGGCGGGACACAGTCGTACGCGCCGTCGGCGCTGTGCGCACACACGAACGATGGGGTGGGGGATGGCCGAGCACCGGCAGTCCAGGAAGCGCAGATACATCACGTGGGGCGTGGCCGGCGCGGCCGTTCTCGCGGGGGCCGGCATAGCCGCCCAGACCTCCATGGCGGCCACCACCTGGCCCGCCCAGAAGACCTACACCGGCCGCGCGTTCGACGCCTGCACCGCACCCTCGCTGGCGGCGATGAAGGCGTGGAAGACGGACGGCTACTACGGCGGCGCGGCCGTCTACGTCGGCGGCAAGAACCGCGGCTGCGCGCAGCCCAACCTGACCGCTTCCTGGGTGAAGTCGGTCAACGCGGTCGGCATGAGGCTCATCCCGATCTACGTCGGCGCCCAGCCGCCGTGCCAGACCGGCTCGAGCCCCGAGAAGATCACCGCCGCCACGGCCACCTCCCTCGGCGCGACCGACGGCACGGACGCGGTCGCCAAGGCCTCGGCACTCGGCATGAAGGCCGGCAGCGCGATCTACCTCGACATGGAGCCCTACGACATCACCAACAAGGCGTGCAACGACGCCGTGCTGGCGTATGTGCGCTCCTTCACCAAGACGCTCCGCGCCAAGATCTACCGGAGCGGCTACTACGGCTTCAGCAGCTCCAGCGCCAAGGCGATCGCCACCGCGACGAACAAGACGGACCTGCCGGGCAACCTCTGGTACGCCCTGTGGGACGGGAAGTACACCACGACCACCGACTGGCCCTGGGGCGCCACCCAGTTCACCGACCACAGCCGCGGTCACCAGTACCAGGTCAACAGCAAGGAGACCCGCGGCGGTTACACGATCACCGTGGACCGTGACGCGTGGGACGCCCCGGTCGCCATCGTCGGCTGATCGGACCCACCCGGGACCGGAGGGGGAGCCGGAGATGAGGATCGTCTTCGCGGGAGCGGTCGCCGGCGCGATGCTGCGCACGCCCGGCGCGCGACGGCCACCGTCCGGCAGGGCATGCGGGACGCGTCCCTGAAGACGCACGCGCGCGTGCGCTACGCGCAGGTGACCGGCGAACAGAGCGCCGGCAACGCGCGCCCCTTCCCCAACGGCCTCCTCCAGTGTTCCTGCGACGTCGTCCTGGCCGTCGGAGACCCCGGGTCACCGCGGCCCGGGCGACGGCGCCGCAGTACAAGGCAGTACAAGAAGGTCGGCTTCGTCCTGGTGGGCGACGCCACGCGCGCGAACGTGAACGTGCGCACGGCCGCCACGGGCGACGGCCTGCGCGCGGACGTCGCGGACGGGGTCGAGCACGCGGTGGACACGCGGGGCTGAGCGCTCGCACCGACGAGCGGGCGGCGGCCGGGCGCGGCGGTGCCCGAAGTCCTGGTGAATCGTTGGTCGAATGGGTTGGCCCCGGGCCCGCCACTGCCTACCATCGATCACCGCAAGACTTTGTGCACCGTCGCACAATCTCCTCGGGAGGTTTCCTTGCACCGCCGTCGCCGCACCGCGCTCCTGCTGTCCGCCGTGATCGCGGCGGCCCCTCTTCTGGCCGCCTGCGGGAGTGACGCGCATCCCGGCGCGGCGGCCGTCGTCGGCGGGCAGCGGATCACCGTCGCGCAGCTGGAGAGCCGGGTGAAGGAGGTCCGCGCCGCCCAGCGCGCCGCCTTCACCGACGACACGCAGTACGCGCAGGCCCTCGCCCAGACCGGCACCCTCACCCGCGACACCCTGCACAGCATGGTTCTCGACCGTGTGCTGCAGCGGGCCGCCGAGGACGCGGGCGTCACCGTCACGCCCCACGAGGTGCAGCAGATGCGGGCCGGCCTGGAACAGCAGGCCGGCGGCGCGGAGGGGCTCCGCAAGGCGTGGCTCCAGCAGTACGGCATCCCGCCGCAGCGCCTCGAAGACAACCTCCGCCTCCAGCTGGAGGCCCAGAAACTCGCCACCGAGCTCGGCACGAACACCAGCCAGCCCGCGTTCTGGAACGCCCTGTCCAAGGCGTCCAAGTCCCTCGGCGTCGACCTCAACCCGCGCTACGGCAGCTGGGACGCCCGCAAGGTCGCCCGCGTCGACGCGAAGACCCCCTGGGTACGCGAGACCTCGACGGCGGGAACCCAGCAGACGACGTGACGGCGCCGCCCCGCCGCCCCGACCGGTATGACGAATGCGCCGGGCCTGTGGACAACTCCTGGGGCCGTCGGCGGGTGTGGGTTACGTTCGGGGTGTGAACGCATCCAGCCCGCCCAGCGGCCGCCCGGCCGGCGGCCCCGCCGCGGTCTTCGAGGCCCCCTCGGCCTCCGGCCGCATCGTCCTGCTCACCACCAGCCACCGCGTCGCCCCCGGCCTGCTGTCCTGGCCCGCCTGGCAGGCCCTGCGCACGGCGGACCAGGTGCTGTGCGCGGACGGCGCGCATCCGCAACTGCCCTATCTGCGGGACGCCGGGCTCACGGTCGAGGAGACGTCCCCGACCGCCGAGGGCCTCGTCGCCGCCTGCGAGGGCGGCCGCACGGTCGTGGTCGTGGCGACGGGCGAGGGCGAGCCGGCGCTCACGGACGGGCTGGCCCGGCTGGCGGGCTCCGGACGCGTGGCGATGCCCGAGCTGGAGCTGCTCCCCGCCTCCTACGACCTGCCCGGCGCCCGCCTGCTCGACCTCGTCCAGGTCATGGACCGCATCCGCGCCGAGTGCCCCTGGTCCTCCCGGCAGACCCACCGGGGGCTGGCGAAGTACGCGGTCGAGGAGTCGTACGAACTGGTCGAGGCGATCGAGGACGGCGACCGCGACGAGCTCCGCGAGGAACTGGGCGACGTTCTGCTCCAGGTCGTCTTCCACGCCCGCATCGCCGAGGAGGACGCGGAGTCCCCGTTCTCCGTCGACGACGTCGCGGGCACGATCGTCGCCAAGCTCATCCACCGCCACCCCCATGTCTTCGGCGACGCCACGGCCACGACCCCGGAGGAGGTCAAGGCGCACTGGCTGCGCACGAAGGCGGACGAGAAACGACGCGAGTCCGTGACGGACGGCGTCCCCCTCCACCAGCCCGGACTGGCCCTCGCTGCCAAGCTGGTGGCCCGGGCCCGGACGGCGGGACTGGACGTGCCGCTCCCGACGGCCGACGGCATAGGCGCGGTCGGCACGGGCCCAGGGGACACGGGCGCAGAGGACGAGGACACGGAGGGCAAGGACGCAGGAGGCAGGGACGCGAGGGGCACGGGCGCCGGCGGCATCGGCTACGAACTGCTCGCCCTCGCCGCCCGCGCGGAGTCCGAGGGCGTGGACCCGGAGGCGGCGCTGCGGGCGGCGGCGAGGGCGTACCGGGACGCGATCCGGGCTGCCGAAGGGGTGGCCGGTTAGCGGGGCCTCCTCGGCGAACCCGCTGCCCGAGTGCCCGAGTGCCCGAGTGCCCGAGTGCCCGCGCCCCTGCTGCCCGCCCACCTGGCTGACCGCGCACCTACTGCCCGCGTACTTGGTGCGGGCGAAGGAACCCGCGGAAGCGGAAGCGGCTCGTCGGCACGGCCGGGCCGCCGGCACCGCCGGGCCGCCGGGCCAGGCCTTGCGGGTGCGCGCGCAGGTCTCGCCCGGGGCCCCGCTACCGTCGTGGAGTGACCAACCAGCCCCGCCCCCAGGCCGACGTCCCGCCCGCTCCCGAGCTGTTCACCTGGGAGTTCGCCACCGACCCCTACCCCGCCTACGCCTGGTTGCGCGAGCACGCCCCCGTGCACCGCACCGAGCTGCCCAGCGGTGTCGAGGCCTGGCTGGTCACCCGGTACGCCGACGCGAAAGAGGCCCTCGCCGACCAGCGGCTGTCCAAGAACCCCGCCCACCACGACGAGCCGGCCCACGCCAAGGGGAAGACCGGCATCCCCGGTGAGCGCAAGGCCGAGCTGATGACGCATCTGCTGAACATCGACCCGCCCGACCACACCCGGCTGCGTCGGCTCGTCAGCAAGGCGTTCACGCCCCGCCGGGTCGCCGAGTTCGCGCCCCGGGTGCAGGAGCTGACCGACCGCCTCCTCGACCGGTTCGCGGACGAGGGCGAGGCCGACCTGATCCATGACTTCGCCTTCCCCCTGCCCATCTACGCCATCTGCGACCTGCTGGGCGTCCCGCGCGAGGACCAGGACGACTTCCGGGACTGGGCGGGCATGATGATCCGGCACGGCGGGGGGCCGCGTGGCGGTGTCGCGCGGTCGGTGAAGAAGATGCGCGGCTATCTGCTGGAGCTCATCCACCGCAAGCGCGCGGAGCTGCCCGCTCGGCCGGACCCCGGCGAGGACCTCATCTCCGGCCTGATCCGCGCCTCGGACGACGGCGAGCACCTCACCGAGAACGAGGCGGCGGCCATGGCCTTCATCCTGCTGTTCGCGGGCTTCGAGACGACGGTCAACCTCATCGGCAACGGCGCCTACGCCCTCCTCACCCACCCCGAGCAGCGTGCCCGCCTCCAGCGGTCCCTCACCGAGGACGGCGGCGACCGTTCCCTGCTGGAGACCGGGATCGAGGAACTCCTGCGCTACGACGGCCCTGTGGAACTGGCGACCTGGCGGTTCGCGACCGAGCCGCTCCGCATCGGCGGTCAGGACATCGCGCCCGGCGATCCCGTCCTCGTCGTCCTCGCGGCAGCCGACCGCGATCCGGCGCGCTTCACGGATCCCGACGCGCTCGATCTCTCCCGCCGTGACAACCAGCATCTCGGCTACGGCCACGGCATCCACTACTGCCTGGGCGCCCCGTTGGCCCGGCTCGAGGGCCGGACCGCGCTGGCCACCCTTCTCACCAGGCTGCCCGACCTCCGACTGGCGGCGGATCCGGCCGAGTTGAGGTGGCGGGGCGGGCTCATCATGCGTGGACTGCGGACGTTGCCGGTGCAGTTCACCACGGAGCGTTCCGGTGCATGACCGGCCCGGATCTGATCACATGTCAGCCGGAGTGTGACCATTCGGCGCAGCAAAGGTGACCGGTCCTCAACTCTGTGATCTTCACGTGATCTGCGCGGCATGAACTTGTGACAAGTGATCGTCTGCCGATACGTTCACTCGTCAGCGCGACGGGCCGGTCTCGGACGCCGCGCCGGTACTGCTGTCCAGAGAAAGGCCCCTCGCATGCTCTCCGGGAACGGTCGACACCGTCGCCCCCGTCAGGCCCCGGCCCTCCTCGTCGCGGCCGGGGTGACCGGCTCCGCCATCGCCATCCCGCTGCTCGCCGCCTCCGGTGCGAGCGCCGCAGACGGCACGGTGTGGGACAAGGTGGCGCAGTGCGAGACCGGTGGCTCGTGGAGCGCCGACAAGGGCGACGGCGAGTTCGGCGGCCTGAGTCTCAGCCAGAAGGACTGGGAGACGTACGGCGGGCTCGACTACGCGACGCGCCCCGATCTGGCCAGCCGCAACCAGCAGATCGCGGTGGCGCAGAAGGTGCTCGCGGCCCAGGGCATCGGCGCGTGGGGGACCTGCGGGCTGACCTCCGGCCTCACCAAGGCGAACGGCGCGCTGACCGTGGACACGGGGCTGGCGGACGACTCCTCAGGTTCGTCCTCCTCCGGATTGTCCGATCTGTCCAGAGGTTTGTCCGGATCCTCGGGATCCTCCGGCTCCTCGGGCTCCTCCGACGCGTCGGGCGACGGCTCGTCCGACGAGAAGAGCTCGTCCGACTCGTCCGCCGATCCGTCCAGTTCACCCTCGGGGTCCTCTTCCTCCCCTTCCTCACCTTCGTCCTCTTCACCCTCTTCCTCCGCCGCGGCGGGCGACTCCACCGGCTCCGCCGGGGGCAAGGGTTCGGCCGGTGCGGGCGGCGGGGGAACGGTCGACGGTTCGCCCTCGGTAAGCCCAGAAGTGGACGAGTCGGACAAGTCGGTCCAGGATGTGGGCTCTTGGAGTCTCGTCGACACCGGCTCTCTCGGCTCCGGCCGGCATCGCGGGGTCACGGCCGACGAGGACACCGTCAAGAGCGCCACGGACGTCGCGCCGAACGTCGCCGCCCCCGCGTCCGCCGGCCGGCACGCCGCGGCCACGTATGTCGTCCAGGAGGGGGACTCGCTCGTGTCGATCGCCGACTCCCTTGACCTCGACGGCGGATGGCGCGCCCTCTACGCCGAGAACAAGGACCTCATAGGCGCCGACCCGAGCGACATCGCCCCCGGTCAGACCCTCGACACAGGGGTCCATTAGGGCGCAAAACCCGGTAAAAACAGCGGGAGTTCGCGTCACACTTCGCGCTGAATGTCCGGTTTGGTGAAAGTGTGGGATGAGTCTCAGAAGCCCTGATCGTCTTTGAAATTCGGCGGATCACGTGTCTACGGTCGAGGCCGCTCGGCAACCCGAGCCCCGGCCGTCGCAACGCCGAATCCTGCCAGCGGCAGCCCGGGAACAGTCGTCGCGTCAAGCGCCGTAGGCAGGAGCGGGGGACCCAAGGTAAGCGCCGGGACCGGCTGTTGAGGCTGGATCCGGCTTGGGGTGAAGTCACCCCTCCAGGAAGCAGTGCTTCCGCGGAGGAGTGACCGGGCAACTCACACGGCCCGAACCCGACAGCTCACCTCGCAGGCGTCGGTGAGGGGATCCACCATGCTGTTTTCCGCCAAGGGCAAGCACCGTCGTCCGTCCAAGGCCACCCGCGCCGCCGCTCTGGCCGGCGTCACCGGTGTCGCCATCGCCGCTCCGCTGATGGCGGCCGGCAACGCCTCCGCCGCCACCGCCTCCGAGTGGGACACGGTCGCCCAGTGCGAGTCCGGCGGCAACTGGTCCATCAACACCGGCAACGGCTACTACGGCGGCCTGCAGTTCTCGGCCTCCACCTGGGCCGCGTACGGCGGCACGCAGTACGCCGCGCAGGCCAACCAGGCCTCCAAGTCGCAGCAGATCTCCGTCGCCGAGAAGGTCCTCGCCTCCCAGGGCAAGGGCGCCTGGCCGGTCTGCGGCACGGGCCTGTCCGGCGCCTCCTACAACGGCGGCTCCGACTCCTCGAGCTCCTCCGGCTCGTCCAGCTCCTCCGGCTCGTCGGACAGCGGCAACACCACCCGCTCGGCCGAGAAGCAGACCGCCTCCCGCTCCACCGACCGCCCGGCCGCCTCCAAGACGGTCACCACCCCGACCGGCAAGAAGGTCAAGAAGGGCGACGGCGAGTACAAGGTCGTCAAGGGCGACACCCTCAGCTCCATCGCCGAGAAGCACAAGGTCAAGGGCGGCTGGCACAAGCTGTTCGAGCTGAACAAGGACATCGTCGAGGACGCGAACCTCATCTTCCCGGGTCAGCAGCTGCACCTGAAGTGACACCCCGCTCCCTGAGAAGCCACAGCGCCCCCACGACCGAGGTCGGCACACTGAAGACCTCTTGAGGGCCACCCCCCGTCCCCACGGGCCCCCCGCTCCGGTGCGTGTTCCCCCGTACGCATCGGAGCGGGGTTTCTCTTTGCCCGTTCGCCGTCTCCCGGCAACCTTTCTCCGCCACCCCCTTTGTTCCGGGCGTGAACAATAGGTACGGTCTGTCTGTCCACGGGACGGTCGGTCGGCTGACGACGGCCCGGGGGCGGTTAGGCTCTAGTCGCAAGGCTCGCCGAAGGCCGTCATGGCCCGCGGGCCCCGCACAACCAGCGTCACATCCCAAGAAGGAGATGCTCGTGCCGTCCATCGACGTCGTCGTAGCCCGGGAAATCCTGGACTCCCGAGGCAACCCCACGGTCGAGGTCGAGGTCGGCCTCGACGACGGCAGCACGGGTCGTGCCGCCGTTCCGTCCGGCGCTTCCACCGGCGCCTTCGAGGCCGTCGAGCTCCGCGACGGCGACCCCAACCGCTACCACGGCAAGGGTGTCGAGAAGGCCGTCCTCGCCGTCATCGAGCAGATCGGCCCGGAGCTCGTCGGCTACGACGCCACCGAGCAGCGCCTGATCGACCAGGCCATGTTCGACCTGGACGCCACCGACAACAAGGGCTCGCTCGGCGCCAACGCCATCCTCGGCGTCTCCCTCGCCGTCGCCCACGCCGCCTCCGAGGCCAGCGACCTGCCGCTCTTCCGCTACCTGGGCGGCCCGAACGCGCACCTGCTGCCCGTTCCGATGATGAACATCCTGAACGGCGGCTCGCACGCCGACTCCAACGTGGACATCCAGGAGTTCATGATCGCCCCGATCGGCGCGGAGTCCTTCTCCGAGGCGCTGCGCTGGGGCGCCGAGGTCTACCACACCCTCAAGAAGGTGCTGAAGACCAAGGGCCTGTCCACCGGCCTCGGCGACGAGGGCGGCTTCGCCCCGAACCTGGAGTCCAACCGCGCCGCGCTCGACCTCATCATCGAGGCCATCCAGCAGGCCGGTTACATCCCCGGCGAGCAGATCGCGCTCGCGCTCGACGTCGCCGCGTCCGAGTTCTACAAGGACGGCAAGTACGAGTTCGAGGGCAAGTCCCGCTCGGCCGCCGAGATGACCGAGTACTACGAGGAGCTCGTCTCCGCGTACCCGCTGGTCTCCATCGAGGACCCGCTGTTCGAGGACGACTGGGCCGGCTGGAAGGTCATCACCGACAAGCTGGGCGACAAGGTCCAGATCGTCGGCGACGACCTCTTCGTCACCAACCCCGAGCGCCTCGCCCGCGGCATCGAGGAGGGCTCCGCGAACGCCCTGCTCGTCAAGGTGAACCAGATCGGCTCGCTGACCGAGACGCTGGACGCCGTCGAGATGGCCCAGCGCAACGGCTTCAAGTGCATGATGTCCCACCGCTCCGGCGAGACCGAGGACGTCACCATCGCCGACCTCGCCGTCGCGGTGAACTGCGGTCAGATCAAGACCGGCGCCCCGGCCCGCTCGGACCGCGTCGCCAAGTACAACCAGCTGCTGCGCATCGAGGAGATCCTCGACGACGCCGCGGTGTACGCCGGCCGCAGCGCGTTCCCGCGGTTCCGCTCCGCGAACTAGCACGGCAGGGGCCGGCCCCACCCACCAGGGGCAGGGCCCAGCCAGTCGTACGTACGTCCCCGTACTCGGTCCCGTACCGTGTGCGGGGACGTACGCACGTGAAGGGGGGTGGCACATGTCCGTACTGTGCTGTGCCGGGGGACGGCCCCCGGGCCCCCGGCCAGCAGGCGCCAGGAGTACTGATGCGAGGTGAGCTCTCATGACCGGCCGGGACCGGTTCTCCACCGCGACCAGGATCAAGCTGCTCGGCGAGCAGACCGCGGCCCGGGTCTACCGCTCCCAGACGAAGCGCCAGGCCCGTCGCTCCCGGCTCACCGGACGCGCGGCCCTGCTGGCGCTCGTCCTGTGCACGCTGATCGTCGCCCTCGCCTACCCCATGCGCCAGTACGTCTCCCAGCGCGCCGAGGTCGCCGATCTGGAGCGTGAGAAGCAGCAGGCCAGCGAGCGCGTGCAGCAGCTGCGCGACCTGAAGGCGCGCTGGCAGGACGACGCGTACGCCGAGCAGCAGATCCGACAGCGGCTGCACTACGTGCTGCCGGGGGAGACCGGCTACATCGTCGTCGACCCGGACGCGGCCCGGCAGTCCCGCGCCGACCTCGGGGCGGCGGACCGCCCCTGGTACTCGAACGTCTGGGACGGGGTCGACTCGTCGGACGCCTCCGACCAGTGACCGACCGATAGAAAGACAGGCATGGAAACAGCCCCGCCGACCACCCCGCGCACCGAGCCCACCGACGCGGACGTCGAGGCCTTCAAACAGCAGCTCGGACGTCCGCCGCGCGGTCTGCGCGCGATCGCGCACCGCTGCCCGTGCGGGCAGCCGGACGTCGTCGAGACGGCCCCACGGCTCCCCGACGGCACTCCCTTCCCGACGCTGTACTACCTGACGTGCCCGAAGGCCAACTCGGCGATCGGCACGCTGGAGGCGAACGGCGTGATGAAGGAGATGACGGAGCGGCTGCAGGCCGACCCGGAGCTCGCCGCCGCCTACCGCGCCGCGCACGAGGACTACGTCCGGCGCCGGGACGAGATCGAGGAGCTGAAGAACTTCCCCAGCGCGGGCGGCATGCCGGACCGGGTGAAGTGCCTGCACGTGCTGGTGGCGCACTCCCTGGCGGCGGGCCCGGGCGTGAACCCGCTCGGTGACGAGGCGCTGGCGATGCTCCCGGAGTGGTGGCGCAAGGGCACGTGCGTGACCCTCGCTGCGGACTCCGCGACGGACTCCGCGACGGACTCCGCGACGGACTCCGCGACGGACTCCGCGACGGACTCCGCGACGGACTCCGCGACGGACTCCGCGACGGAGGAGCCCCGGTGACGCGGGTCGCCGCCGTCGACTGCGGCACGAACTCCATCCGGCTGCTCGTCGCCGACGCCGACCCGCGGACCGGCGAACTCGTCGACCTGGACCGCCGGATGACGATCGTCCGGCTCGGCCAGGGCGTCGACCGCACCGGCCGGCTCGCCCCCGAGGCGCTGGAGCGGACCTTCGCCGCCTGCCGGGACTACGCGGCCGTCGTCAAGGAGCTCGGCGCGCAGCGGCTCCGCTTCGTCGCCACCTCCGCCTCCCGGGACGCGGAGAACCGGGACGAGTTCGTGCGCGGCGTGCTGGACATCCTGGGCGTCGAGCCCGAGGTCATCACCGGTGAGCAGGAGGCCGAGTTCTCCTTCACGGGGGCCACTCGGGAGCTCACCGGCCGCGAGGACCTCACCAGGCCCTACCTGGTGGTCGACATCGGCGGCGGCTCGACCGAGTTCGTCGTCGGCGACGACCGGGTGCGCGCCGCCCGCTCCGTCGACGTGGGCTGCGTGCGGATGACCGAACGCCACCTGGTCGTGGACGGGAAGGTCACCGATCCGCCGACCGAGCGCCAGATCGCGGCCATGCGCGCCGACATCGAGGCCGCTCTCGACCTCGCCGAGCGGACGGTCCCGCTGCGCGAGGCGCACGCCCTGGTCGGCCTGGCCGGCTCGGTCACCACGGTCTCGGCGATCGCCCAGGGGCTGCCGGAGTACGACTCCGCGGCCATCCACCACTCGCGTGTCTCGCACGACGAGGTCCGCGGGATCACCGAGCGGCTGCTGCGCTCCACGCACGCCGAGCGCGCGGCGATCGGCGCGATGCACCCGGGCCGGGTGGACGTGATCGGGGCGGGCGCGCTCGTGCTGCTGGCGATCATGGAGCGGATCGGCGCGCAGGAGGTCGTCGTGAGCGAGCACGACATCCTCGACGGCATCGCCTGGTCGGTCGCGTAGCGGGTGTCCGACCCGCTATCGGGACTCTGCTGAGCAGGCAGGATGCCCGGATGAGCACAGCCGAGGGGCCCTTTGCGGCCCCTCGGAGGCGTTCTCGCGACACCCCGTCGGGAAAGTTCGTGAAGTTCTTCACAAGGAATTCGGCCCTGTCGGAGGACGAAGGCGTCCCGGTTGACCCTTCCGGGGGCCGAACTGCCGTGTGAACGTGTTCAAAACAGGCGGGCGCGGACGTATCGCGGGGGGTTCGGCAGGGGGTGGACCGGGGCCCTCACGGCACCCTCCGAAACCCGGAGAGGCAGCTCACGCGGCATTGACAACGTCACGCCCTACACGCTGGTTCCCTCTTCGCGCCATGATGTGGATCACGCGAGCGGCGGAGGATAGCACACACCCTCTGCAAGCTTGTGAAGGGGCGCACGAGCGACCCCCCTCGAGCGGGTGGATACTCGATGGCATGAGCACCACGGAGCGTCCCAGGATCCTCGTAGTAGGCGGTGGGTACGTAGGCCTGTACGCAGCTCGGCGCATCCTCAAGAAGATGCGCTACGGCGAGGCGACCGTCACGGTCGTCGACCCCCGGTCGTACATGACCTACCAGCCCTTCCTCCCCGAAACCGCCGCCGGCAACATCTCCCCGCGCCATGTCGTCGTCCCGCTGCGACGCGTGCTGCCCAAGGCGGAGGTTCTCACCGGCCGGGTCACCACCATCGACCAGGACCGCAAGGTCGCCACGATCGCCCCCCTCGTGGGCGAGGCGTACGAGCTGCCTTTCGACTACCTGGTGATCGCGCTCGGCGCGGTCTCCCGCACCTTCCCGATCCCCGGCCTCGCCGAGCAGGGCATCGGCATGAAGGGCGTCGAGGAGGCCATCGGCCTGCGCAACCACGTCCTCGAGCAGTTGGACAAGGCCGACTCCACCACTGACGAGGAGATCCGCCGCAAGGCGCTCACCTTCGTCTTCATCGGCGGCGGCTTCGCCGGTGCGGAGACCATCGGCGAGGTCGAGGACCTGGCCCGCGACGCGGCCAAGTACTACAAGACGGTGTCCCGCGAGGACATGCGCTTCATCCTGGTCGACGCCGCGGACAAGATCCTGCCCGAGGTCGGCCCCAAGCTCGGCCAGTACGGCAAGCAGCACCTGGAGAGCCGGGGCGTGGAGATCTACCTCTCCACCTCCATGGACTCCTGCGTCGACGGCCACGTCGTGCTGAAGAACGGGTTGGAGGTCGACTCCAACACGATCGTCTGGACCGCCGGCGTCAAGCCCAACCCGGTCCTCGCCCGTTACGGCCTCCCGCTCGGCCCGCGCGGTCACGTCGACACGGCCCCGACCCTCCAGGTCCAGGGCACCGACTACATCTGGGCCGCCGGCGACAACGCCCAGGTCCCCGACGTCGCCGCCCGCAAGGCCGGCGTCGAGAACGCCTGGTGCCCGCCGAACGCCCAGCACGCGCTGCGTCAGGCCAAGGTCCTCGGCGACAACGTGATCTCCGGCCTGCGGGGCTTCCCGCAGAAGGAGTACGCGCACTCCAACAAGGGTGCGGTGGCGGGCCTCGGCCTCCACAAGGGCGTCGCGATGATCGTCATGGGCAAGGTGAAGATCAAGCTCAAGGGCCGCCTCGCCTGGTACATGCACCGTGGCTACCACGGCATGGCGATGCCGACCTGGAACCGCAAGATCCGCGTCTTCGCCGACTGGACCCTCGGCATGTTCCTCAAGCGCGAGGTCGTGGCGCTGGGCGCGCTGGAGTCCCCGCGCGAGGAGTTCTACGAGGCCGCCAAGCCCGCCCCGGTCGCCGCGAAGCCGGCCGCCGAGAAGACCGAGAACGAGAAGGCCAAGGCCTCCTGACCCCCGGTCACCCGACCCCGGTCCCCTGGGCCCGCGGTCACTGAGACACCCCCGAAGGGGCCGTCCGCCATCCGTGGTGCGGACGGCCCCTTCGGCGTCCCCGCCCCGCGGACGGCACCGGCGCGCCCCAGTGCCGTACGCAGGTATTTTGCCCAGCCGTGACGGCGTCGCGGGACTGGACACCGAGCCCTCTCGTGTTTACGTGGTGACAGGACATCCGGGATCATCGTCACGGAGGTGTGCATCATGGCCGACGCCGCGCCGCGGCTCCATGAGCTCGTCGAACAGATGCTGGGAGCCCCTTTCCCGGTGCGCGTCCGGGCGTGGGACGGTTCGCAGGCGGGCCCGCCCGGCGCGCCGGCCCTGGTCGTACGCAACCGCAGGGCGCTGCGCCGGCTGCTGTTCAAGCCCGGCGAACTGGGCCTGGCCCGCGCCTGGGTGGCCGGCGACCTGGACCTCGAGGGCGACCTGTACACCGCGCTCGACCTGGTCTCCGGGCTCCTGTGGGAGCGCGGCGAGGACGCCCGCACCCTCGCCCGGGCCCTGCGCGACCCCGAGTTCCGCACCGCGGCCCGCGGCCTGCTGAGGCTCGCCGGCCTCCCGCTGCCGCCCGCCCCGCCCCGCGAGGAGATCCGCCGGACCGGGCACCTGCACACGCGCCGCACCGACAGACGCGCCATCAGCCACCACTACGACGTCGGCAACGACTTCTACGCCCTCGTCCTCGGGCCGTCCATGGTGTACTCCTGCGCCTACTGGGAGTCCGCGGACGGCACCCTGGAGGACGCCCAGCGCGACAAGCTCGAACTCGTCTGCCGCAAACTGGACCTGCGCCCGGGTCAGCGCCTGCTGGACGTCGGCTGCGGCTGGGGGTCGATGGCGATCCACGCGGCCCGTGAGCACGGGGCGCGCGTCGTCGGGATCACCCTGTCCCAGGAGCAGGCGGCCTACGCCCGTAAGTGCGTCGCCGAGGCCGGGCTCACCGACCGGGTCGAGATCCGCGTCCAGGACTACCGGGACGTCGCCGACGGCCCGTTCGACGCGATCTCCTCCATCGGCATGGCGGAACACGTCGGCTCCGACAAGTACCTGGAGTACGCGCACGTCCTGCACGCGCTCCTGAAGCCGGGGGGCCGGCTGCTCAACCACCAGATCGCCCGCCGCCCGCAGCGCGACGAGTCCGCCTACGGCGTGGACGCGTTCATCGACGCCTACGTCTTCCCCGACGGCGAACTCGCCCCCGTCAGCACCACGGTCGGCCACCTCGAACGCGCCGGGTTCGAGGTCCGCGACCTGGAGGCGATCCGAGATCACTACGCCCTCACCCTGCGCCGCTGGGTGGGCCGTCTGGAGGAGGCCTGGGACCGGGCGGTCCATCTGACCAGCCCCGGCCGTGCCCGGGTCTGGCGGCTCTACATGGCCGCCTCCGCCGTCGCCTTCGAGCGCAACCGCA
Source organism: Streptomyces sp. LUP30 (assembly GCF_001746365.1). Taxonomy (GTDB): domain Bacteria; phylum Actinomycetota; class Actinomycetes; order Streptomycetales; family Streptomycetaceae; genus Streptomyces. The sequence goes on along the minus strand of NZ_MJAJ01000008.1, from coordinate 92,979 downwards.
TCGGCGTCAACCAGGTCCTGGCCGTGCGGACCCCCGAGTCGGGCGACTCCGGGATGCCGCTGCGCGCCCGCACCTGGAACTGACCCGGCACGAGGGAGGGGCCCCGCACCGGTCTCCCGGTGCGGGGCCCCTCCCTCGTGCCGCTCGTCGCGTCGCTACTCCGACTTGATCGCCGCCAGCATGTTCAGGCGGGAGGCCCGGCGGGCGGGCCACAGCGCCGCCAGGATGCCCACCCCGGCGGCCAGCGCCAGGAAGAGGGCCATCCGGCCCCAGGGCAGGACGAGTTCGTACGTGGGCATCTTCGTGCCGAGCAGCTCGCCGGCCGCCCAGCCGAAGAACACGCCCAGTCCGATGCCGAGCACCCCGCCGAAGAGGGAGATCACCAGGGACTCCAGCCGGACCATCCGCTTCACCGAGCGCCGGTCCAGGCCGATGGCGCGCAGCATGCCGATCTCCTGGGAGCGCTCGAAGACGGACATCGCCAGGGTGTTGACGACGCCGAGGACGGCCACGATCACCGCCATCGCGAGCAACCCGTAGAGCATGTTCAGCACCAGCGTGAACGTCTTCGCGATCTCGTCGGAGAGGTCCTGCTTGCTCTGGACCTTGATGGCCGGGTTGGAGCCGAGGGCCTTCTCCAGCCGGTCCGCCGTGCCGTCCGAGGTCCCGCCCGACGTCTTGACCATGACCCGCATGTCGGCCGGGTCCGTCACATGGGGGGTGAGGGCCGCGTTGTCGACGATGATGCCCTGGATCAGCTGGTTGCCCTCGTAGACCGCGGCGACCGTCAGCTGCTGCTTCTTGCCGTCCTCGTAGTGCACCGTGAAGGCGGAACCCGCCTTCCAGTGATGGGACTTGGCGGTGTCCTCGTCGACGACGACCCGCGCGCCGCCCACCGTGAAGGCGCCGTCGGCGACCTTGAGGTCGGTGAGCTCGCCGAAGGCGGAGCCGGTGACGCCGGTGAGGTACTCGGTCGTGCCGTCGATGCGGGCGGGCGCGTTGCGCATCGGGCTGGTGGCGGTCACCCCGGCGACGGACCGGAGCTTGTCGTCGACGTCCGGGGAGAGCTCGTTGCCGTTGGCCATCGACACGACGTAGTCGGCCTTGATCGCGGAGGACGCCATCTTGTCGATGGACCTCTGCAGACTGCCCGCCATCACGGTCATGCCGGTGATCAGGGTCAGCCCGATCATCAGCGCCGACGCCGTCGCGGCCGTGCGGCGCGGGTTGCGCACCGAGTTCTGGCGGGCCAGCTTCCCGGACACCCCGAAGACGCGCAGCACGGGCGCGGCGGCCGCGATCAGCGGGCGGGACAGCAGCGGGGTCAGGATGAACACGCCGAGGATCAGCAGGACCGCGCCGAGGCCCATGGGGGCCTGGCCGTCGGAGCCGTCCATCGTCGTCGCGGCCAGGACCACCGCGACGCCCGCCGCCGAGAAAAGGGCGCCCAGGGTGTTGCGCAGTACGAGCGACTTGGTGGACGCCGCCGCGTGCACGCTGCTCATCGCGGCGACCGGGGGGATCTTCGCGGCGCGGCGGCCGGGCAGCCAGGCCGCGAGCATGGTGATGACGACGCCGACGAGGAGGGCCGTGGCGACCGTGCCCGGGGAGACGACGAGCGGCCCGTCGGGGACGGTCGCCCCGAGCGTGCCCAGCAGGGAGCGCAGCCCGGCCCCGATGCCGACGCCGGCGACCAGGCCGGTCACACCGGCGACGGCGCCGACCACCAGTGCCTCGACCAGCACCGAGCGGGTCACCTGCCGGCGCGAGGCGCCCACGGCCCGCAGCAGCGCGAGCTCCTTGGTGCGCTGGGCGACCAGCATGGTGAAGGTGTTGGCGATGATGAAGGTGCCCACGAACAGCGCGATGCCGGCGAACACCAGCAGTCCCTGCTTCAGCCCGCTCATCGACGCGGAGATCATCTCCGCCTGGTCGTCGGCGAGTTGCTTGCCGGTGGTGGTCTCGACCTGGCCCTTCGGCAGGGCGGCGTCCAGGGCGGACTTCAGCGCGCTCTGCGAGGTCCCGGGGGCCGCCTTCACGTCGATCTCGTCGTAGGCGCCGGGCTTGCCGAAGAGTTTCTGCGCGCTCGCCGTGTCGAACAGGGCGAGGCTGCCGCCGGCGGCGACGTTGCCGTCGTCGGTGGTGAACACGCCGGTGATCCGCGGGGCGAGGACGGGGCCGTCGACGGAGAGCCGCACGGTGTCGCCGACCTCGTACCCGGCCCGCTCGGCGGTCTTCGCGTCGATGACGACCTCGTTCACGCCGCTCGGGGCGCGCCCGGAGACGAGCGGATACCGGGTGTCCTTCGTCCCCCAGTAGTTGCCGCCCTGTGACTGGAAGCCGCCGCCTATGAGCTTGCCGTCCTTGTCCGCCATGGCGGTGAAGCCGGTCACGACGCCGACGGCGGACGCGGCGCCCGGCGTCTTCGCGCTGCGCTCCAGCAGGGCCTGGGTCAGTTCCGGCGTCTTGACGATGCGGTCGCCGACGTCGGGCTGGGACTCGGCGGTGACGGCGACGTCGACCTGGTCGAAGCCCTTGGCGGAGCTCTTCTGCAGGGCGTCGGAGAGGGTGTTGGTGAAGACCAGGGTCCCCGACACGAAGGCCACGCCGAGCATCACGGCGAGCACGGTCATCAGGAGCCTGGCCTTGTGCGCGAGCACATTGCGCAAGGCGGTACGGAACATGGGTGTCGTCTTCTCAGTCCTGCTCGTCGGCGAGCGGTAGGTCCCGGTACGGGATCAGCTGGTGCGGCCCTTGGCGTCGAACCGCTTCATGCGGTCCAGCACCGACTCGGCCGTCGGCCCGTACACCTCGTCGACGATCCGCCCGTCCGCGAGGAAGATCACCCGGTCCGCGTAGGCCGCGGCCACCGGGTCGTGGGTCACCATCACCACCGTCTGCCCCAGCTCCCGCACGGAGTTGCGCAGGAAGCCCAGCACCTCGGCGCCGGAGCGCGAGTCGAGGTTGCCGGTCGGTTCGTCGCCGAAGATGATGTCCGGCCGCGAGGCCAGGGCGCGGGCGACGGCGACCCGTTGCTGCTGACCGCCGGAGAGCTGCGAGGGCCGGTGGCTCAGCCGGTCGGCGAGCCCCACCATCCGGATGACCTTGTCCAGCCACTCCTTGTCCGGCTTGCGGCCGGCGATGTCCATCGGGAGGGTGATGTTCTCGAGCGCCGTCAGCGTCGGGAGCAGGTTGAACGCCTGGAAGATGAACCCGATCTTGTCCCGGCGCAACTTGGTGAGCTGCTTGTCCTTCAGGGAGCCGAGTTCGGTGTCGCCGATGCGCACGGAGCCGGAGGAGAAGTTGTCCAGGCCGGCCACGCAGTGCATCAGCGTGGACTTGCCGGAGCCGGAGGGTCCCATGATCGCGGTGAACTCGGCCTGCCGGAAGTCGACCGAGACCCGGTCCAGGGCGACCACCTGGGTCTCGCCCTGTCCGTAGATCTTCGACAGGTCCGTGGCACGTGCGGCCGCTGTGGTGGTCCGGTCGGCGAGGGGGCTGGTGGTCACGGAGTGGTGCTCCTGTCGGGACGACGATGGGTTCCTTGGGGACGTGAACCATCGTCCCGGCCGCCTGCCGCCGTGTAGTCAGCCGCTGTTCCGGTTCTGAAGGCAGACTCCGGACGGACCGCGGGCCGTCGTGTCATACCTGGGGATGAGACCCACCCCCTACCTGCTCCCGCGCCCGTCCGTCTGCCGGACATTCGTCAAGAACCGGTGGAGCACCCTCGTTCGGACGGTGAAATTCCGTCATTCCGCATCCACAAGCGGTTTCCGCACGCGACGCTACTGGCAAGTGCGGACGGCCGGTTCCGGGTGCTGATGCACCCTCAGACGTCAATAAAATAAGACAACATCGGGTCTGATCGTCCGCTGATCGGGGGACGGATCCCGATAGGGTCGGTAGCTCACGCGGAACCCTCGGCCTGCCCAGATGGTGGAATGCAGACACGGCGAGCTTAAACCTCGCTGCCCCTTCGCGGGCGTGCCGGTTCAAGTCCGGCTCTGGGCACTTCCGACGTCTCGGTGACCCCTCCGCCGCCCCGACCGTTGACACCCGCTGGACGCGGGCGCACACTCACCTCCCAGACGAGTGAAGAAAACTTCACTGTGCGAACGTCCTTCGAAGGGAACGCCCGATGCGCACCACCGTCGGCATCGTCGGCGCCGGCCCCGCCGGCCTCCTCCTCGCCCGCCTGCTCCATGTCGCCGGCATCGACTCGGTCGTGCTGGAGAACCGCGACCGGGCCTACGTGGAGCACCGCCAGCGCGCCGGGATCCTCGAGCAGGGCACGGTGGACGTCCTGCGCGCGGCCGGCGCGGGGGAGCGCATGGACCGGGAGGGAATGCGCCACGACGGCATCGAGCTGCGGTTCGCCAGGCGGCGCCACCGCGTGGACTTCCCCGCCCTCACCGGCGGCCGCTCGGTGACCGTCTACGCCCAGACCGAGGTGTGCAAGGACCTCATCGCCCTCCAGCTCGCCCAGGGCGGCCCGCTGCTCTTCGAGGCGGAGGCGCTGGCCGTCGAGGACGCCGGGACCGACCGCCCGCGCGTGCGCTTCCGCCACCAGGGCGTCGAGGACGTCCTGGAGTGCGAGTACGTCGTGGGCTGCGACGGCTTCTGGGGCGTCGCCCGCAACGCCGTCCCTGCCGGGCTGACCCGCGTCCACGAACGGACGTACCCGTTCGGCTGGCTCGGGATCCTCGCCGACGTGCCGCCCTCGCACGACGAACTCGTCTACGCCCGCCACGAGCGCGGCTTCGCGCTGCTCTCCATGCGCTCGCCGTCCGTCTCCCGGCTCTATCTCCAGGTGCCCCAGGGCACGGACGCGCAGGCGTGGCGGGACGAGGAGATCTGGGACGAGCTGTCCCGCCGCTTCGAGACCGACGACGGCTGGCGACTGGAGCGCGGGCCGATCACCCAGAAGTCGGTCACCCCGATGCGCTCCTACGTCCACGAGCCCATGCGGCACGGCCGGCTCTTCCTCGCCGGGGACGCGGCCCACATCGTGCCGCCGACCGGGGCGAAGGGGCTGAACCTCGCCGTCGGGGACGTCGTCACCTTCGCGCGGGCCCTGACGCACCAGCGGGAGACGGGGTCGTCCGCCCTCCTGGACGCCTACTCCGAGACATGTCTGCGGCGCGTGTGGCAGGCCGAGCGGTTCTCCTACGACATGACGACCCTGCTGCACCCCGCCCCCGGCGCCACGCCCTTCGAGGAACGGCTCCAGCTCGCCAGGCTGGAGCGGATCGCCTCCTCGAGGGCCGCCGAGACCGATCTGGCCGAGGGCTACACCGGGTTCCCGTTCGATTGATCGAACAGCGGGGTTCGTCCGGTCTCCGTGGGATACCGGCCTTGTCCCGGGTTGGTCATGATCGGGGGCGGCCCGGGTGGGGAATGGCCACGCCGCGTAGCGTGTTGCGCGACAGGATGAGGGAAAGATCCTCCCCAAGCACTAGGGTCAATCCTTTGCCTACCTATTACCCTTGAGCCAAGGCCGCGCAGTGTGGCCATGGAGGAGTGCAATGAGGAGCAGAAACCCGGTCTTCTCGCGACGGGGGTTCAGCCGCGACAACGGCTACGCGGGCTTCAACGCCGCGCCGCAGGCCGGGGGACCCGCAGTCGGCACGCAGCCGGGCAACCCGTACGCCCAGCAGGCCGGCAACCCGTACGCGCAGAACCCCTACGCCCAGCAGGACCTGCAGTACGGCGCCCCGCCGCAGGCCCCGGCCGCCACCGGCCGGATGACCATGGACGACGTCGTCGCGCGCACCGCGACCACGCTCGGCGCCGTGGTCGTCACGGCGATCCTGTCGTGGCTGCTGCTGCCGGTCGACGAGGCCAACATCAACAAGTCGTACGGCATCGCCGTCGGCGCCGGTCTGGTCGCCATGGTGCTGGCGCTGGTCCAGTCCTTCAAGCGACGCCCGGTTCCCGCGCTGATCCTGTCGTACGCCGCCCTCGAGGGCGTCTTCCTCGGCGTGATCTCCAGCGCGGTGTCCACCTACATCGCGGACGGCGTGGTCGCCCAGGCGGTGCTCGGCACCATGGCGGTCTTCGCCGGCGTGCTGGTGGCGTACAAGGCGGGCTGGATCCGCGTCAACCGCCGCTTCTACGGCTTCGTGATGGCCGCCGCCATCGGGTTCGTGCTGCTGATGGCCGTCAACCTGCTGTTCGCGGTGTTCGGCGGCGGTGACGGCCTCGGCTTCCGCAGCGGGGGCCTGGGCATCGTGTTCGGCGTCATCGGCATCATCCTCGGCGCCTGCTTCCTCGCCCTGGACTTCAAGCAGGTCGAGGACGGCGTGGCCTACGGCGCCCCGCGCGAGGAGGCCTGGCTCGCCGCCTTCGGCCTCACGATGACGCTGGTGTGGATCTACATGGAGTTCCTGCGACTCCTGTCGATCCTGAACAGCGACTGACCCCCGCGCACGGCGAGCGACACCACGAAGGGCCCCGGGATCTTTGTCCCGGGGCCCTTCGTCGTCAGCGTGGGTACGTCGCGAGCGCGCTAGAGCAGTTTGCGCGCGGCCCTCCTCAGGTCGTACTCGTGGATGATCGCCTTGGCGTGGCCGTACGCGAGGTTGTGCTCGGCGCGCAGCCAGCTGACCTTCTCCTCGAAGCGGAGAGCTGGGCCTTCGTCGACGGTGCGCAGCCAGTCGGAGACCTCACGACCGGTGCAATGGGGGATGCGGGCCAGTATGTTGCGGTGGGTCTCCTCGGAGAGGACATGGGACATCGGCGCCTCCGGTAGCAAAGGGGATGTAAGCCGGTCCTTCAGGTCACCGTGCCTGAGTGTTCGCCCGTTGGCAACAGTCCCGGTGCGACGCGTAGTCTCGCGGCGTGGCTGATACGACGTCCCTGACCCGTGCGGTGGACCACTTCGCCGACCGTCTGCGCGCCGCCCCGCAGAGCCGGTTGCAGAGAGGCGCGGCCGCCGAGGCGCTCGCGCTGGCCCGGGAGTTGGCCCGGCGGGCCCAGCTCGTCGAGGAGCCCGGCGCCCAGCCCCGGGAGATGCCCGACGCCGGGATGTTCGCCGCCGCCGACCAGATCACCGTCGCCGTGCACGACTTGGCCCTCGTACTCACGGACGAGGGCCAGATCGACGAAGCGGTGGAGCTGGTGGCGCAGGCGCAGAAGCGGGCCGGCGTGTGAGCCTCACAGGCTCGCTATGACCCGGTCCGCCAGGATGTAGACGTTGTCCGCGCCGCACTGGAACGTCAGGGTGTAGGCGCCGGAGATGCCCGAACCGCCCAGCAGGAACGGGGTCTCGCCCGCGGTGAGGGCCGCGGCGAGGCGTTCCGCCGTCTCGCGGTGGCCCGGAGTCATGCACAGGGTGGTGCCGTCGGCGAAGACGTAGACGTCGAGGGTGCCCAGCGGTCCCGGGCGCACATCGGTCAGTTCGACCTGGGACGCCGCGAGTTCCTCCAGGGTGGCCACCGTGCGCTCATGGTCGTTCACGACGGGTGACTGTACCGGCACGAAGTCGGGGTGCGAGGGGTGGCGGCGGCGGGCCGCGGCCAGCTCCGCGGACTCGCCGCCGAAGTCGTCGGCGTCCGAGGCCGGCTCGGCCACCGGCTCCAGCCCCACGAAGTCCACCTGCCGGGGCAGGAACAGCTCGCTGTCCGGCAGTCCCAGCAGGGAGGGGGCGTCGGAGGCGTCACGCGCCTCCTGGGCGGCCCAGAAGGCGCGCGCCTCGGCGAGCTCCCGCTCCCGCTCCTCCGCGAGCGCCTCGGCGACCGCGGCGCGTATCTCAGCCGCGTCGGCGGCGGTGCGGGCCGCCGGAACGAAGCCGCGCAGATGCGCGGCCGCGCTCTCGGCGCTCTCGGCGTTCCTGGCGAGCTCGGTGTGCAGAGCGGCGACCTGTCGGCGCAACTGCAAGAGGGTGCGCAGGACGGCGACGCCCACGGCGCCCGTGGCGGCCGTGGTGACCAGCAAGGCGATCGGCATGGCGCTCACTGACGTACTCCCGGTTCAAAGTCGACCCCCGACTTCCTACATCAGCTTGAAGGGTGGACTATCCAGCTGTCAGTGCGTAACGTCACGAAACGGACAGGACTTTGGGCCTGGGGTTTGCTGTCGAAAGGCGCTGAGCTGGGTAAATCCCTCCGGGGAGGGAGATAGGTCACATCCTGGGGGAGATTGGATCACAAAAAGGCCCGGAGTCCAGGTGCTTTCCGGACTCCGGGCCGAACCGTGACGGGGGGTGCTGGAACGGTCACGCAGAGGCCCCGTCAGGTCATCGCGTCACAGGGTCAGCTCAGGCGCTCGATGACCATCGCCATGCCCTGGCCGCCGCCCACGCACATGGTCTCCAGACCGAACTGCTTGTCGTGGAACTGCAGCGAGTTGATGAGCGTGCCGGTGATCCGGGCGCCCGTCATGCCGAAGGGGTGGCCGACGGCGATGGCGCCGCCGTTGACGTTCAGCTTGTCGAGGTCGATGCCGAGGTCGCGGTAGGAGGGGATCACCTGGGCGGCGAACGCCTCGTTGATCTCGACCAGGTCGATGTCGTCGATGGTGAGGCCGGCCCGGCGCAGGGCCTGGTTGCTCGCCTCGACCGGGCCGAGGCCCATGATCTCGGGGGACAGGCCCGAGACGCCGGTCGACACGATGCGGGCGAGCGGGGTGAGGCCGAGCTCGCGTGCCTTGGTGTCGCTCATGACGACCACCGCGGCCGCGCCGTCGTTCAGCGGGCAGCAGTTGGCGGCGGTGACCATGCCGTCGGGGCGGAAGACCGGCTTCAGGCCCTGGACGCCCTCCAGCGTGACGCCGGCGCGCGGGCCGTCGTCCTTGCTGACGACCGTGCCGTCGGGCAGCGTCACCGGGGTGATCTCGCGCTCCCAGAAACCGTTCTTGATGGCTTCCTCGGCGAGGTTCTGCGAGCGGACGCCGAACTCGTCCATGTCCTGCCGGGTCACGCCCTTGACGCGGGCGAGGTTCTCGGCGGTCTGGCCCATCGCGATGTAGGCGTCGGGGACGAGGCCGTCCTCGCGCGGGTCGTGCCAGGAGGTTCCCTCCTGCTCGGCGACGGCCGCGGTGCGGGCCTCCGCCTCGGCGAAGAACGGGTTGTGCGTGTCCGGCAGGCTGTCGGAGTTGCCCTTGGCGAACCGGGAGACCATCTCGACGCCCGCCGAGATGAAGACGTCGCCCTCGCCGGCCTTGATGGCGTGCAGGGCCATGCGGCTGGTCTGCAGGGACGAGGAACAGTAACGGGTGATCGTGCAGCCGGGGAGGTGGTCCATGCCCATCTGCACGGCCACGATGCGGCCCAGGTTGTTGCCCTGCTCGCCGCCGGGAAGGCCGCAGCCGAGCATCAGGTCGTCGATGTCCCTCGGGTCCAGCTCGGGGACCTTGGCGAGGGCCGCCTGGATGATCGTGGCGGTGAGGTCGTCCGGGCGCAGGTCCTTCAGCGAGCCCTTGAAGGCGCGGCCGATGGGCGAGCGGGCGGTCGAGACGATGACTGCTTCGGGCATCACGGCTCCAGGCGGGAAGGTGGCGCTCAGCGCCTCGTTGAGGGGCGGTGGTCGGGCGACGGGCAGGGGTTCCGTACGGGAACGGCTGCTTGGGAAGTTACCCGTACGTATGGCCTGGGTCACGGGGATGGCGATGTGACCCTGGCCGCAATTTACTAAGCGCTTGCTTGGCCCTCCGGCGGTGGGGGCGGGGGTGGTGCGGCGGGGCGCGCGCGGGTGTGGGCGGGCTGGTGCGGGCGGGAGTGCCCGGCCCGGCGGGTGTGCCCCCGTTTGGACGGGCCCTGTCAGGCGCTCGTCCGGGAGGTGGGCTCCGGCTCCGTCACCCGCCGGCGCCGGCGCCGCTTCAGCAGGGCCCAGGGACCGCGGGGCCCCGTCGGCATCGCCGCCGTCACCTCCGTGCCGGGCTCCGCGACCGCTTCCGCCGCCGCCCGGGCCACCGGCAGGAAGCCCTCGCGGCGCGTGGCGTCCGGCCGCTCCTCCTCGGCCGGCCACAGACCGAGGGCCGCGCAGACCGTGGGCAGCACCGCCATCGCCGCCGTCGCGTAACCCTCCGCCGACGGGTGGTAGTGGTCGGGCCCGAACAGCTCGCGCGGGTTCGCCTCGAACTCGGGGCCCAGCAGGTCGCCCAGGGACACCGTGCGGCCGCCCTGCTCGACGGCGCCGATCGTCTGGGCCGCCGCCAGCTGCCGGGAGGCCCGGCGGGCCAGCCAGCGCAACGGCTGCTGGACCGGCTCGATCGTGCCCAGGTCCGGACAGGTGCCGACGACGACCTCCGCGCCGGCCGTGCGCAGCCGCCGCACCGCCGCCGCCAGATGCCGCACCGAACGGGTGGCCGGCATGCGGTGCGTCACGTCGTTCGCGCCGATCATGATCACGCAGACGTCCGGCACCCGGTCGCAGTCCTGCAGGACCAGCGCGACCTGCCGGTCGAGGTCGTCGGACTGGGCGCCGGGATGCGCCACGTTGCGCAGCTCCACGGGCCGCTCCGCGACCGCCGCCAGCCCCGAGGCCAGCAGGGCGCCCGGGGTCTGCCCGGAGCGGTGGACTCCCTGGCCCGCCGCCGTGGAGTCGCCCAGCATCGTCAGCCGCAGGGGCTCCTTGCCCGGGCCGGGGACGTCGTACGCGGTGCCGTAGCGGCCGTCCGCGTGCGGGACGTGCGGGTGCGCCCCGTTGTTCACCTGGCGGCGGGCCAGATGCACCTCCGCCAGCACCAGCCCGGCCACCGCCGCCCCGGCCAGCCCGATGCCGCCGCCGCCGTAGGCCGCGCCGGCCGCGATGCGCCGGGCCACTCTCGCTCTCGACATGCTCGTCATGCCTCGACGCCACCTCCTCGTGTCCGTACACCCACTCCTTGCCCCGTACGCACCGTCGTCCAATCTCGACGAGGAGTGAACATGCCGCTCCGGCCAGAGCCCGCCCCGTACCCTGGCGGGACCACTACGACCACAGTTTTTGCAAGCAACCGGAGACAACGGTGCAATTCCACGACTCGATGATCAGCCTCGTCGGCAACACCCCGCTGGTGAAGCTCAACAGCGTGACCAAGGGCATCCAGGCGACCGTCCTGGCCAAGGTGGAGTACTTCAACCCGGGCGGCTCCGTGAAGGACCGCATCGCCCTGCGCATGATCGAGGCCGCCGAGCAGAGCGGAGAGCTGAAGCCTGGGGGCACGATCGTCGAGCCGACCAGCGGCAACACGGGCGTCGGGCTGGCCATCGTGGCGCAGCAGAAGGGGTACAAGTGCATCTTCGTGTGCCCCGACAAGGTGAGCACCGACAAGATCAACGTGCTGCGGGCGTACGGCGCCGAGGTCGTCGTCTGCCCGACCGCCGTGGACCCCGAGCACCCGGACTCCTACTACAACGTCTCCGACCGGCTGGTGCGCGAGACGCCGGGCGCGTGGAAGCCCGACCAGTACTCCAACGCGAACAACCCGCTCTCCCACTACCACTCCACCGGCCCCGAGCTGTGGGAGCAGACGGAGGGGCGGATCACCCACTTCGTCGCCGGCGTGGGCACCGGCGGCACCATCTCCGGGACCGGCCGGTATCTGAAGGACGCCAGCGAGGGCCGGGTGCAGGTCGTCGGCGCCGACCCCGAGGGGTCCGTGTACTCCGGTGGGTCCGGGCGGCCGTACCTGGTGGAGGGCGTCGGTGAGGACTTCTGGCCGACCGCCTACGACCGCACCGTGGCCGACGAGATCGTCGCGGTGTCGGACAAGGACTCCTTCCAGATGACCCGGCGGCTGGCCAAGGAGGAGGGCCTGCTGGTGGGCGGCTCCTGCGGGATGGCCGTCGTGGCGGCGCTGCGGGTCGCCGAGCGACTCGGCCCGGACGACGTGGTCGTCGTCCTCCTGCCGGACAGCGGCCGCGGATACCTGTCGAAGATTTTCAACGACGAGTGGATGGCCGACTACGGCTTCCTCGAGGACGAGGGGCCCAGCGCCCGCGTCGCCGACGTTCTCAACGACAAGGTGCACGGCGCCATCCCCTCCCTCGTCCACATGCACCCGGACGAGACCGTGGGCCAGGCCATCGAGGTGCTGCGCGAGTACGGCGTCTCGCAGATGCCGATCGTGAAGCCGGGCGCCGGACACCCGGACGTCATGGCCGCCGAGGTCGTCGGGTCGGTCGTGGAGCGGGAGCTGCTGGACGCCCTGTTCACCCAGCGCGCCTCCCTCGACGACCCGCTGGAGAAGCACATGTCCGCGCCGCTGCCGCAGGTCGGCTCCGGCGAGCCGGTCGGCGACCTGATGTCCGTGCTCGGCACGGCGGACGCGGCGATCGTCCTCGTCGAGGGCAAGCCCACCGGGGTCGTCAGCCGTCAGGACCTGCTGGCTTTCCTGGCCAAGGGCGGGAAGTAACTTCCGGGGGCCGGGGTCGCAACCGCGGGGAAACCTGCGGTGAACGGCCCTGATGGGTGCCGAACTTCCATTTGCCCACCGAATCGGTGGACTTCGTGGAAGTGGTACGAGCGCGTCACGTGCGCGCAGCACCCGGTTAACACGCGTCCGGCATATTTGTGGGTGTCGGCAGGGCGGGAGCGGCTCCCCGTCCGACCGGCACCCAAACGGCGTCACGGACCTCCGGAGCGGCTCCCGGACCTCCACCGACGCCACGGACGCGCAAGCCCGGCCTGACCCGGCCCGCGTCCCTCGCGGGGACCGCCGTCGTCCCGCCCCCCGGTGACGGGGGTGCGGCGGTCCCCGCGCAAGCTTCCTTCCCGGCGATCACGTCCGGCGCCTCTCCCGAAGACGTGCCGCGCCCGTGTCCTCGGCCGCGGCCCCTGCCCTTCGGCGACGGGGCCGTCGGCCCGCCCGGCGGCCGCCCGGTCCCGCGACCTTCCGGGGCGGCCGGACGCGGGGCGTGCGCCTCGTCGACGGCGCCCTGGTGGACGTCGTCCCCTTCCACCGGCCTGCGCGGAGTGAGCGGCACACCGGTCACGCCGACGCCTCAGGCGCGTTCCGTGCGTTCCGTGCGTTCCGGGACACCGGGGGCGGACGCCCAACTGCCCAGCAGGGCAAGGCGTTCCGCCGTCTCGGAGCCTGGTTCCGGGGTGTAGACGAGGAGGGTCTGGTTCGTGTCCTCGGAGATCGTCAGGGTCTCGTAGGGGAGCGTCAGCAGGCCCGCGACGGGGTGCCGGACGCGTTTCACTCCGTAGGCGCACTCCCGGACCGGGTGGTCCGCCCACAGGCGGCGGAAGTCGTCGCTCTTCAGGGAGAGTTCCCCGACGAGCGCGGTCAGCCGGCGGTCGTCCTGGTGATGACCCGCCAGGTTCCGCAGGTGCGCGACGCACTGGACGGCCACCGCGGACCACTCCGGGTAGAAGTCACGGGAGCCGGGGTCGAGGAAGACGTGCCGCGGGATGTTGCGGCCGTCCGAGTCGGCCCGGCTGTAGCCGAACACGGCGTCGGCCGCCGCGTTCCACGCCAGTACGTCCATCCGGACGTCCAGGACGAAGGCCGGGGTGCGCTCCATGCTGTCGAGCAGCAGTTGCACGCCCGTGCGGACGCGGGGCGCGCCCCGGCGCTCGGCCGGCCTGCGCGGGCGGGCGACGGCGTGCAGGTAGGCGTGCTCGGTGTCGTCGAGGCGCAGGACGCGCGCCACGGCGTCCAGCACCGCGTCGCTGACGGCCGGGCCCCGGCCCTGCTCCAGGCGTATGTAGTAGTCGACGCTCACTCCGGCGAGCTGCGCCACCTCCTCGCGGCGCAGACCGGGGACGCGTCGGCGCCCGTGTGAGGGCAGTCCGACCTCCTCCGGCCGGATGCGAGCGCGGCGCGAGCGCAGAAAATCTCCCAGATCCCCGTCCATGCGCTCGATGGTAGGCGAGGGGCGCCTCGCGAACCTGGTACTGGCAGACCCAGGAAAAGCGCATCCCTGGGTAGCGCCGCGACGGGCGGCGAGAGTGGTGCGTGCCGCCGGGGAGACGCCCCGGCCCACCCTCGCAGGAGCAACAGATGTCGTACGAGAACCCGTATGCGGGCCTTGCCGGCCGTACCGCCGTCGTCACCGGCGCCGCCAGCGGGATCGGGGAGGCGGTGGCCGTGCTGCTCGCCGCGTCGGGCGCCCGGGTCGCGCTGCTGGCCCGGCGCGCGGACCGGCTGGAGGCGGTCGTCGAGAAGATCCGCGCCGACGGCGGCGAGGCTCTCGCGGTCGTCGCCGACGTCACCGACGACGCGTCCGTGGCCGGGGCCGCCGACCGGGTCAGGGAGGCTTTCGGGGCCGTCGACCTGGTCGTCAACAACGCCGGCGTCATGCTGCCCAACCCCGTCGACGACGGCCGCGTCGACGAGTGGCAGCGGATGCTCGACACCAACGTCACCGGAGTGCTGCGGACGATCCGCGCTTTCACCGGCGACCTGGTGGGCGCGGCCGCCGGGGGGCGCGCCGCCGACCTGGTGAACATCTCGTCCATCGGCGCGCACGTCACGTTCCCGAACTACGCGGTGTACGGCGCGACCAAGGCCGCCGTGACCTATCTGTCCCAGTCCCTGCGCACCGAGTTCGGCCCCCGGGACGTGCGGGTCACCAATGTGGAGCCGGGTCTGACGGAGACCGAGCTGGCGACGCACCTGGACAACGACGAGCTGGCCGGGCAACTGGACGGCATGTTCGGCGCCATCGGCGCGCTGTCCTCGGCGGAGGTCGCCGACGTCGTCGCCTACGCGACCAGCCGCTCCCGGCACGTCAACCTGCGGCAGATCATGGTCCTGCCGACACGGCAGGCGTGAGGCCCGGGGGCCGGTTCCGTCAGTCGGTGTCCCGCGAGGACCGCCGGCGCGGGCCCGACAGCAGTTCGGGGTTGCTGCGGGCGGCCTGCACGAAGTTCACGCCGACGACGCCGAGCCAGGCGGCGAGCACGCCGGAGAAACCGGCGAAGGCGCCGCCGATCGCCGACAGCGGGACCGCCAGGATCAGCGAGACGACGCCGAAGCCGAAGCGCTCGCCCCAGGAGTCCGTCGCCCTGGGCGAGCGGGCTCCGCGGGCCGCCGCCATCTGCTGCTCCGCGAGCTGCCGCCGCACCCGGCGCTCCACCGCGCTGTCGATGCGCTGGTCGACCTTCTCCAGGAACGAGTCCACGAGCGCGGACTCGTACTCCTCGCCCAGCTCCCTGCGCGTCTGCAGGGTGGCGTCGAGCTCCTTCTTCAGGTCCGTGTCCCGCGTGTCCATGGCCGTCTCCCGTCCCGTCATGAACACCAAGGCTAGGGAGCCGGGACGTCCGGCGCACTGGGGATAGCCCCCCTGTCCGGCGGGGGCCCGCTACTCGGCCAGCCCGTGCTGCTCGGCGTAGGCGTTCGCCACGTCCTCGGGATCCTTCTTGTCCTTGTCGACCTGGCGGTTGAGCTCGGTGAGCTGGGTGGTGGTGAGGACGTTGCCGAGCCTGGCGAGGGCCTTGCGGACGGTGGAGTCGGCCCTGCGGTCGGCGATGAGCGGGACGATGTGCTGGCCGGGGATGAGGTTCTTCGGGTCGGTGAGCACCACCCAGCCGTTGTCCAGGATGTCGGTGTCGGTGGTGAAGAGGTTCGCGACGTCGACGTCGCCCTTCTTCAGGGCGCCCTTGACCAGCGGACCGGAGGAGTCCAGCGACTTGAACTCCTTGAACTCCACGCCGTACACGTCCTTGAGGCCGACCACGCCGACGCGGCGGGTCTTGACCTCGGGGGCGGCGCCGATGACGAGCTTGCCGTTCAGCTTCGTCAGGTCGGCGAGGGAGGACAGGCCGTACTTCCGGGCCGTCTCCCGGGTGACGGCGAAGGCGTCCGCGTCCTCGGCGAGGCCGTACGGCAGCACCTGGAGGCCGGCGGGAAGGGCGATGGTGAGGTCGTTCTGCATCTCTCCCTCCTCCGTAGCCGCGGCCTTCGGGTCGAGGTAGGTGAGCAGGGCGCCCTGGTACTCGGGCAGGAGGTCGATGTCGCCGCTCTTCAGGGCGGGGAAGACGATCTCGCGGGTGCCCAGGTTGGGGCGGACCTTCACCTTCACGCCGGCCGCCGCCAGGACGGCCGCGTAGAGGTAGCCCAGCACCTGGTTCTCGGTGAAGTTGGCGGTGCCGATGGTGACCCCGTCCTTGCTGGAGCCGCCGCCGGAGGTGGTGCCGCCCTCGTTGTCGAGGGAGGTGATGCCGCTCGCGCAGGCGGTCAGGGCGGGGACGGTCGCGGCCGCGAACAGGCCGCCGAGGATCGTGCGTCGGTTCATGTCGGGATTCCCTAGGCGTGCTGTGCGGGGCGGTGTCGGAAGAGGAGCCGCTGGACGCCGGAGAGCGCCAGGTCCAGGACGACGGCGACGGCGGCGACCAGGACCGCGCCGCCGAGCACCTGGACGAGGTCGCGCTGGGCGAGGCCGTCGAAGACGTAGCGGCCGAGACCGCCGAAGGAGACGTACGCGGCGATCGTGGCCGTGGCGACGACCTGGATGAGCGCGAGGCGCAGGCCCGTCATGATCAGGGGGAGGGCCAGCGGCAGTTCCACCTGGAGGAGAACCTGGTGGCCGCGCATGCCCTGACCGCGTGCGGCGTCCTTGACGTCCGGGTCGACGGCCGTCATGCCTGCGTAGGTGTTGGTGACGATCGAGGGGACCGCGAGGGCGACCAGCGCGACGTAGACGGGCCACATGGACAGGCCGCTGGCGAGGAAGACGAGGACGACCAGGCCGACGGTCGGCAGGGCGCGGCCGAAGGAGGCCAGGTTGATCGCGAGGAAGGCGCCCCGGCCGGTGTGGCCGATCAGCAGGCCGACCGGCAGGCCGATCGCGGCCGCGACGAGGGTGGCCAGCAGGGAGTACTGGAGGTGTTCGGCGAGGCGGTGCGCGATGCCGTCCGAGCCGGACCACTGGGCGCCGCTGGTCAGCCAGCCGCCGAGGTTCTTGAACAGTTCGTACATCAGGCTCGCCGCCTCTTCCACGGGGTGAGGAGGTACTGGACGCCCACCAGAGCCGCGTCGGCGACGACGGCGAGGAGGAGGGTGAGGACCACTCCCGCGATCACCGGCGTCGGGAAGTCGCGCTGGAAGCCGTCGGTGAACAGCTGGCCGAGGCCGCCGTCGCCGATGTAGGTGGCGACGGAGACCAGGGAGATCGACATGACCGTCGCGATGCGCACGCCCGCCATGATCACGGGGAGCGCGAGCGGGAACTCGACGGTGAGGAGCGTGCGCAGCGGGCGGGTGCCCATCGCCCTGGCCGCCTCCTTGGTCTTCGCGGGCACCGAGTCGAGGCCCTCGACCGTGTTCCGCAGCAGGACGACCAGGGTGTAGACGGTCAGGCCGGTGACGGTGGTGGTGCGGGTGAGACCGCTGATCGGCAGCAGCAGGACGAAGATCGCGATCGAGGGGATCGTGAACAGCACGTTCGAGAGGCCGAGCAGGAAGCCGCGCAGGGGGCGGACGCGGTGGGCGACCACCGCGAGGGGGAGGCTGATCAGCAGTCCGAGGAGGACGGCGGTCAGCGCGGCCTGGAGGTGGGAGATCGCGAGGGTGGTCAGTTCGTCGGTGTGCCCGGATATCCAGGACCAGTCGACGGTCATGCGGCCACCCGTGCCTCGGTGTGGGCCCGGCCCGCGTGGGTGTGGACGTCGTCGCGTGAGGTCACGCCGGTGAGGACGCCGTCGGTGTCCACCCGCGCGACCAGGCCGGTGGGGGCGGCGACCGACTCGTTGAGCGCCGAGAGGAGGGAGTCGGTGTCCCTGAGGGGGCGCACGGGGACGTCGGGGCCCTGCGCCGCGGAGGTCCAGTGCAGGGGCCTGCGGGCCTCGTCGAGGACGAGGGTCCAGGCGCCGCCCTCGGGAGCGGGGCCCTGCGGGACGTCCGCGAGGGTCTTCAGCGAGAGCAGCTTCAGACCGCGCTCGGCGCCGAGGAAGTCGGCCACGAAGTCGTCGGCGGGGCGGGCGAGCAGCTCGGTGGGCGAGGCGCACTGGACCAGGTGGCCGCCGGTGCGGAACACGGCGATCTGGTCGCCGAGGCGGACGGCCTCGTCGATGTCGTGGGTGACGAAGACGATGGTCTTGCTCAACTCCTTCTGGAGTCTGAGCAGTTCGTCCTGGAGCTGGGTGCGGACGACCGGGTCGACCGCGCCGAAGGGCTCGTCCATGAGGAGCACGGGCGGGTCGGCGGCGAGGGCGCGGGCCACCCCGACGCGCTGCTGCTGGCCGCCGGAGAGCTGGTGCGGGTAGCGGCGGCCGGAGTCGGCGGACAGGCCGACGGTCTCCAGCAGTTCGGCCGCGCGGGCGCGGGCCCTGCGCCGGCCGTGGCCGAGCAGCAGTGGCACGGTGGCGATGTTGTCGAGCACCGTGCGGTGCGGGAAGAGGCCCGACTGCTGGATGACGTAGCCGATGGAGCGGCGCAGCTCGGCCGCGTCCTGGCGGGTGACGTCCTTGCCGCCGACCTCGATCGTTCCGGAGGTCGGGTCGACCATTCGGTTGATCATCCGCAGGGTGGTCGTCTTGCCGCAACCGGAGGAACCGACCAGTACGGTCACGCCGCCCTCCGGCATGTGGAGGGAGAGATCGTGGACTGCCGTCGTGCCGTTGGGGAAGCGCTTGTGGACCGCGTCGAACTGGATCATGAGTTGTCCCTTGCCCGGCTGTATAACGTCATGCAGAGTTCTCCGTGGATGAATAACTTGTCAACGGCCCGGTGTTAATCCGGTGTAACGGATGACCGGCAGGCAAGATCGACTGTCCCGATTGAGGGGAGTTCGGAGCCTTATGTCGTCTCGAATCGTGGACGCCGCTCCCGGAGTGACCTCCGGTCTCGTCGTCCTCGACGGGATCGCCCTCGGCGTCGAGGACGTCGTGCGCCTCGCCGACGGCGTCGCCCGGCCGGTCCCCGGCACCGACGCGACGAAGCGGATGACCGAGGCCTGGGACGCCGCCCGGCTGATCGCCGCCACCGGCCGCGTCTACGGCCGCTCCACCGGCGTCGGCGCCAACCGGAACGAGGGCGTGCCCACCGAGGCGGCCGCCGGACACGGTCTGCGCCTGCTGCGCAGTCACGCCGGCGCCATCGGCGAGGAGCTGCCCGCCCGACAGGTTCGGGCGATGCTCGCCGTCCGCGCCAACCAACTGCTCGCCGGGGGCGCCGGACTCAGGCCCAGCGTCGTCACCGCGCTGTGCGAGGCGCTGGAGAGCGGGGCGTATCCGGTCGTCAACGAGTTCGGCTCGGTGGGCACCGGGGATCTGGCCGCCCTCGCGCAGGTCGGCCTCGCACTCGTGGGGGAGCACCCGTGGCGCGGAGCCGAAGGCCCCGCACCGCAGCCGCTCGACAACAACGACGCCCTCGCGCTCATCAGCAGCAACGCCCTCACGCTCGGTCAGTCCGCCCTCGCCCTGCACGAACTGCGCGGTCTCCTGCAGGCCACCCAGGTCGTCGCCGCCCTCTCGCTGCTCGCCGTGGACGGCTCGCACGAGGCCTACGCCGCCCCCGTGCACGCCGCCCGCCCGCACCGCGGCTCCGCCGAGGTCGCCCGCCGCATGCGCGAGCTGATCGGCGCCGAGGACCGGCCCACCCCGCCCCTCGGCAGGATCCAGGACCCCTACGGCTTCCGCTGCCTGCCCCAGATCCACGGCCCCGCGCACGACGCCGCCGACGCCCTGGAGGAGGTGATCGCCGTCGAGATCAACGCGGCCGCCGAGAACCCCCTCATCTGCCCCGAGGACATGACCGCCTACCACCACGGCGGCTTCTACCAGGCCCAGCTCGCCCTAGTCCTGGACCACTTCAGGCTGGCCCTGACCCAGGTGGCGCGGCTGTCCACCTCCCGGCTCTCCACGCTCAACGAGCCCGCCTACACCCGCCTGCGGCCCTTCCTCGCCGACCCCGAGCCGGCCTCCTCCGGCGTGATGATCCTGGAGTACGCCGCGGGCGCCGCCCTGGGCGACCTGCGGGCCTTCTCGGCGCCCGCGTCGCTCGGCCACGCTGTACTCTCCCGGGGCGTCGAGGAGCAGGCCAGTTTCGCCTCGCTCGCCGCCCGGCAGACACTGCGCGTCTGCGCCGCGTACCGTCTCGTCGTCGGCTGCGAACTCGTCGCCGCCGTACGGGCGCTGCGCCAGCGCGAGCTGCGGCCCGAGCCGGGGCTGCCGGCCGGGCAGGCGCTGGAGCTGGCCGAGACGCTGCTCGACGCCGACCAGGCCGACCGGCCGCTCACGGAGGACGTGCGCGCGGCGGCCGGACTGCTGGACCGGTTCACGGACATCTGGAGGGGGAGCGGGGCATGAGCGCGGAGACGGAGTTCGGTGGGGGCGGGCCGGGGCCGGGGGCGGCGGACAGTCCCGCCGGCCGGCTGCAGGCGCTGTTCGAGGGGCACCGGCTGACGCCGACCCAGCGGCGCATCGCGCACAGCATGGTGCGGCGCGCCGCCGACGTGCCGTTCCTGTCCAGTGTGGAACTGGCCGAGCTCGCCGGGGTCAGCCAGCCGTCCGTGACCCGCTTCGCGGTCGCCCTCGGCTTCGACGGCTACCCCGCCCTGCGCAGACATCTGCGCGAGGTCGCCCCCGCCGAACAGCCCGCCGACTCCGCCTCGTACAACGAGTACCAGCAGGCCGTCGAGGCCGAGATCGAGAACCTGCGGCACCTCGCCGAAGTGCTCGCCGATCCCCGTCCGGTGCGGCGGGCGGGCCGGCTGCTGGCGGCCTCCCGCCCGCTGCCCGTCCTCGGCCTGCGGGCCGCCGCCTCCCAGGCGTACGGATTCGCGTACTTCGCCGCCAAGGTCCATCCGGACGTACGGCTGCTGCACGAGGGCGGCACGATGATCCACGACCGCATCGACGCGGCCGTCCGGGCCGGCGCCTCCGCCCTGCTCTGCTTCGCGCTGCCCCGGCACCCGCGCGAGGTCGTCGACACGCTCGGCTACGCCCGGGAGGCCGGGCTGAGTGTGGTGACCGTCGCCGACTCCGCGTTCGCGCCGGTCGCCAAGGTCTCCGACCTGCTCCTGCCGGCCGCCGTCGGCACCGGCCTCGCCTTCGACACGGCCTGTGCGCCGATGCTGCTCGGGCGGGTGCTGCTGGAGGCGATGTGCGACGACCTGCCCGACGCGCAGGCCCGGCTGGAGGAGTTCGACGCGCGGGCGGCGTCGCGCGGGCTGTTCGTGGAGTGACCCCGCCCGTGGGGGCGCGCTCTCCGTGCTCGGGGCGCGCTCTCAGACTCGTCTCACGTTCGCTCACTAGTCTGCGCGGTCACGAGACTGTGCCTGAGTGACGAGGAGGCGGACGTGGCACGCGGAGGACAGGGGTTGGCTCGGGTGGCCGTCGTCGTACGGGCCGGAGCCGCGCCGTTGTGGTGGTGCGGGGTGGTCGCGGCGGGGGTCGGCGTCCTGACGCCGGGCCTCACGGGACGGCAGACAGGACTGTCGGCCGGGGCCGCGCTGTTCATCGTGGCCGCGGCGGTCACGGGGCTGCGCGGACGGCGCCGGTACACCGGGCTGGGCCGCGGCGCCGTCCGGGCCGGCAAGCACGACGTGCTGCAGGACCGGGCGGTCACCGTCCGCATCTGGCGGCGCGGTCACCGCTGGTGGCTGCTGCTCGCCTTCCTGGCCGCTCTGGGCGGTTCCCTCGCGGTGCCCGCCGCCGGTGGCCTGCTGCTCGCGGGCTGCGGGGCCGGGTTGCGCTGGAAGGCCGCCTGGCTCGGGCGCCGCGAGCGGGAGGACGACGCCCTGCTGTGGGTGCGCGTCGACTGGCTGGACCGGCGCGGCGGACGCCCCGCCGGCAAGGCCGTCAAGGCGTACCGCAGCACCGGCGTCGCGGCGGGCGACGCGGCCCCGGGCGGAGCCCGCCGCCGCACCGCGGCACTGGTCTGAGCGCACGGACCGGGCGCGGACCGGGGTCCGCGCCCCCGGCAGGGTTGGGGAGGGGGCCTGGGGCCTCAGACCTCCAGGTCCTCCTCGATCCTCCGCAACTGGTGGCGGGCCATCGCCAGGTTGGCCCGCTTGGCGTCCAGGACGAGGTACATGAACAGTCCGTTGCCGCCGCGGCCGCTGATCAGCCGGATCAGGTGGTACTGGTCGTTCAGCGTGATCAGGATGTCCTCGATCTGGCCCTTGAGCCCGAGGTGTTCCATGGTGCGCATCTTGGCGCGCACCACGTCGGTGTTGCCGGCGGCGGCGACGTTCAGGTCGAACGTCTTGCTGCCGCCCATCGTGCCGAGCGCCATGCCGCTGGTGTAGTCGACGAGTGCGACGCCGGTCGCCCCCTCGATGGAGGCGAGGCACTCTTTCAGCGTGGTTTCGGTGTTGGCCATGACGTGTGCTCCTCGGTTCCTGTCAGCTTTCCGTGGTGGTGCGCGCGTTGGCGGTGGCCGGGCCGCGCGCCGTTCTGGTCCGTACGGTGGGGGGCTTGGCCGGTGTGCGCACCGGCGGCTTGGCGGGGGGCTGCGGCGGCGGTTCGGCGGGAGCGGCCCGCGTCTGCCGCGCCGCCGCCTCCCGGGCGTCCACGAGCTCCCCGACGCGGGCTCCGGCACGGCGGCCCTCCAGGTGCAGCCGGCCGACGTTGACGCGGTCCTGCGCGAGCAGGGTCAGCACGGCGGACTCCCCGGCCGCGTACGTCGCGACGTAGCCGTAGCGGCCGCGCACGAGCAGCTCGCGGAAGTCGCCCTGTCCGGTGGTGTCCGCCATGCGCACCGCGACGCCGAGGGCGGCGGCGGTCAGCGCGGCCACCACCTCCGGCTCCACGCCGGGCGTGTCGTGGGCGAGGACGAGGCCGTCCACGCCGGCCGCGAGCGCGCCGGTCAGCTGGGGCACCCGGGCCCGCAGCCGCCGCAGTTCGTCGAGTATCTCGGGCGCCGAGGCCATCAGCTCGCTCCTCTCGGCACGCGGTCGCTGCCGTTCAAAGGGCCTCCAGCGCATCCCTGAGCCTCTTCAGCAGGGTGATGTCGGGGTCGTTGACGCGGGGCAGGGTGATGCCCGGCGGGGGTTCGGCCGGGGCCGTCCCGGTGCTTCTGGCGAGCGCGTGGCGGGGCGGGAGCCCGGGCACGTCCGCGGTCGGGGCGTGGTGGGCGCGCGGCGGCGGGAAGAGGGCCGTCAGCAGCCCCGCCGCGGCCAGCCGCCGGACGTCCACCAGGGTGTGGAAGGCCTGCCGGCCCAGTTCACGGGCGATGTCCGGCGCGGTGCGCACGCCGTCCGCCAGGGCCAGCACCGCGCTCTGCCGGGCGGTCGGCATCGGCGCGGCGACGGCGTCGGACCGGCGCAGCGGCGCGCCGTCGGTCAGCGGGTCCGGCCAGAGGCGGTTCAGCAGTTCGCGCCGGCGCAGCGTCTCGCGCTCGACGGCGTCCACCGGGACCGGCCGCAGGGCGCCCAGCCAGTGTCCGGCGCCGTAGCGGAAGTGTCCTGGGGTGCTGCTGGGGGCGAGCGCGAAGTAGGCCGCGTCGTACACGGCCTCCAGATGGCACAGCTCCAGCGCGCCGCGCGGGACACGGCCTGCGTCGAGCAGCAGGCGGGCGGCGCCGTACTCCTCGTCCGCCCGGTCCACCGCGTCCTGCCAGACGGCGGGGGCGAGGGTGCCGTGGGCCATGAGGAGCACGTCGAGGCCCGGGGCGAGCGGGCTCTCGGCGTGCACCACGCGGCCCTCGGCGAGGTAGAGCGAGCCGCGCTCGCGCTCCAGGACGCCCGTCGCCCGCTCGGCCGCGAGCCGGGTCAGCATCGGCGACAGCGCGCTGCCGCGGTCCCGGCCCCCGGACTTCTCCCGCACGGGCAACCGGGGCGGCGGGGTCGTCCCCTGGGGGTGCGTTCTCACCGCGGTCATCCCAGCACCAGCCGTCCGGCCATCTCGCCCAGCCGGATCCGGGCCAGCGCCAGGTTGCCGTCCGGCCGGGCCAGCCAGACGTGCAGGAACACGCTGCTGTCGAAGGACGTCGGCACGAAGCGCAGCACGTGGTAGCTGTCCCGGTTGCTGATGATCAGGTCCTCGACCGGGGGATCGACGAGGCCCGCCGCCCCCGCTCCGGCCGTTCCGTCCGCGCTCTCGTGACGGTCGTAGCCGTCGGGCGTGAACGCCCGCTGCTCGGCCGTGAGCCGGGCTACCTCGGCGGCCTCGGCCGCGGCCGCCTCGTGGTCGCCGCCGGGGAACTCCCCGACCGAGCCCAGGGCGAGCCCGCTCGTCCAGTCGACCAACGCGGCGCCCCGTGCGCCGGGCAGCCGCATGGCCTCCAGTAGACACTCGTCGATTCCGGGCACCGTTGGCTCCCCTCCCGCCTGCGGTTCGGCTGAGTGATGAAGAAGCTACGCAACGTAGGCGCGCGGGAGTGAGTCTTCTGGCATTTTCCAGCGGAACATGCGGCGGGGTGGCTAACGTGGGTCGACTGGCCTCGTTTTGGGCCCGCTTGTCGCCACCTGTGTCCCTTCAACACCTGCCGACCGGCGCACGTCAACGGCGCACGTGTCCCGGCGGGGTGGTGAGTACCGCGGTGCGCGCCCCCTGTCTGCTTCCTCCCCGCCCGCGCCCCGGCCCCTCCCTGTCCCCGCCCCGGCTCCTTCCCGCCCCCGCCCCGGCCGTTTGGCGCCTCGCCGGGCCGCAGCTCGGCGCGTTCATGTATTGACTAGCTCTATTCAGAGCGCCAGGATGTGAATAACGACAGCAAAATCCGCCGGATCACCCATCCGCAAGGAGGCCGACCATGTCAGGACCCCGCCCCGTACGAGCACCGCGCGGTACGGAACTGAGCGCCCTGGGATGGCAGCAGGAGGCCGCGCTGCGGATGCTGCAGAACAACCTCGACCCCGAGGTCGCCGAGCACCCCGACAAGCTCGTCGT
Source organism: Streptomyces sp. LUP30 (assembly GCF_001746365.1). Taxonomy (GTDB): domain Bacteria; phylum Actinomycetota; class Actinomycetes; order Streptomycetales; family Streptomycetaceae; genus Streptomyces. The sequence goes on along the minus strand of NZ_MJAJ01000008.1, from coordinate 68,278 downwards.
CTACGGCGGCACCGGCAAGGCCGCCCGCGACTGGCGCTCCTTCGACGCGATGGTCCGCACCCTGAGGACCCTCAAGCAGGACGAGACCATGCTCGTCCAGTCCGGCCGCCCGGTCGGCGTCATGCAGACCCACGAGTGGGCCCCGCGCGTCCTCATCGCCAACTCCAACCTCGTCGGCGACTGGGCCAACTGGGAGGAGTTCCGCAGGCTGGAACAGCTGGGCCTGACCATGTACGGCCAGATGACCGCCGGGTCCTGGATCTACATCGGCACCCAGGGCATCCTCCAGGGCACCTACGAGACCTTCGCCGCCGTCGCCGCGAAGAAGTTCGGCGGCACCCTCGCCGGGACCATCACCCTCACGGCCGGCCTCGGCGGCATGGGCGGCGCCCAGCCGCTCGCCGTGACGATGAACGACGGCGTCGCGATCTGCGTCGACTGCGACCCGCGCGCCATCGACCGCCGCATCGAGCACCGCTACCTGGACGTCCGGGCCGACGACCTGGACCACGCGCTCCGGCTCGCCGTCGAGGCCCGGGACCAGCGAAGGCCGCTCTCCATCGGCGTCCTCGGCAACGCCGCGGACATCCTCCCGCAGCTCCTCGCGATGGGCGCGCCCATCGACATCGTCACCGACCAGACCTCGGCCCACGACCCGCTGGCCTACCTGCCGACCGGGATCGCCTTCGAGGACATGGCCGACGCCGCCGAGAAGGACCCGGCCGGCTTCACCACCCGGGCCCGCGAGTCGATGGCACGGCACGTCGAGGCGATGGTCGGCTTCATGGACGCCGGCGCCGAGGTCTTCGACTACGGCAACTCCATCCGCGGCGAGGCCCGACTCGCCGGTTACGACCGGGCGTTCGCCTTCCCCGGCTTCGTCCCCGCCTACATCCGTCCGCTGTTCTGCGAGGGCAAGGGCCCCTTCCGCTGGGCGGCACTGTCCGGCGACCCGGCCGACATCGCCAAGACCGACAAGGCGATCCTCGACCTCTTCCCGGAGAACGAGTCCCTCGCCCGCTGGATCAAGCTGGCCGGCGAGCGCGTCCACTTCCAGGGCCTGCCCGCCCGTATCTGCTGGCTCGGCTACGGCGAGCGCGACAAGGCAGGCGAGCGCTTCAACGACATGGTGGCGTCGGGCGAGCTGGCGGCCCCGCTCGCCATCGGCCGCGACCACCTCGACTGCGGCTCCGTCGCCTCCCCCTACCGTGAGACCGAGGCCATGCTCGACGGCTCCGACGCGATCGCCGACTGGCCGCTGCTGAACGCCATGGTCAACGTGGCCTCGGGCGCCTCCTGGGTCTCCCTCCACCACGGCGGCGGCGTCGGCATGGGCCGCTCCATCCACGCCGGCCAGGTCTCGGTCGCGGACGGCACCAAGCTGGCCGGCGAGAAGATCCGCCGCGTGCTGACCAACGACCCCGGAATGGGTGTCATCCGGCACGTGGACGCGGGGTACGACATCGCGGAGTCCGTCGCCGACGAGCGGGGCGTGCGGGTGCCGATGAGCGAGGGTGATGCCCGGTGACGGCTGACGGCCGCCGTCCGGCGGAGGCCGAGCGCCGGTCGCCGACCCCCGCCGCCCCGCACCGCGAACGCCCACGGCCGCACGAGCCACAGACGGCCCCGGCCGCCGCCTCCTTCCAGGAGATGTGGCGCGAACTCGCACCCGTCGGACGCCACCGCGACTCCGGCGGCTACCGCCGCTACGCCTGGACCGCCGCCGACGCCGACTGCCGGGCCTGGTTCCGGCAGCAGGCCGAGGGACGAGGACTGACGTACGAGGTCGACCGCAACGGCAACCAGTGGGCCTGGCTCGGGGACCCGGCCGCCGGGGACGCCGTCGTCACGGGGTCGCATCTCGACTCCGTGCCCGACGGCGGCGCCTTCGACGGACCCCTCGGGGTCGTGTCCTCGTTCGCCGCCCTGGACGAACTGCGCGCCCGGGGAGCCGAGTTCGCCAGACCGCTCGCCCTCGTCAACTTCGGGGACGAGGAGGGCGCGCGGTTCGGGCTCGCCTGCGTCGGATCGCGGCTCACCGCCGGGCAGCTCACCCTCGAGCAGGCGCACCGGCTCACCGACGGCGACGGGATCACCCTGCCGCAGGCCATGGAGGCCGCCGGGCACGACCCCGACGCCCTCGGCGCCGACCCGGAGCGGCTCGGCCGCATCGGCGCGTTCGTGGAGCTGCACGTCGAACAGGGCCGCGCCCTTGACCTCAGCGGCGACCGGGTCGGCCTCGCGAGCGCCATCTGGCCGCACGGGCGCTGGCGGTTCGACTTCCGCGGCGAGGCCAACCACGCCGGCACCACCCGTCTCGTGGACCGGCGCGACCCCATGCTGTCGTACGCCGAGACGGTCCTCGCCGCCCGCCGCGAGGCCGAACTCGCGGGCGCCGTCGCCACCTTCGGCAAGATCTCCGTCGAGCCGAACGGCGTCAACGCCATCCCCTCCCTGGTGCGCGGCTGGCTCGACTCCCGCGCCGCCGACCAGGCCGGCCTGGACCAGGTGGTGGGCGGCGTGAAGAAGGCCGCCCGTGAGTACGCCGAGGCCCACGGCGTCGACCTCGACGTCGTCCGCGAGTCGTTCACGCCCGTCGTCGAGTTCGACCACGCCCTGCGCGACGAACTGGCCCGCATCCTGAGCTGCGGCTCCGGCGGCTCCGGCGTGGGCGGTGGCGAGGCCGGCCTCAGGGTCCCGGTGCTCGGCACGGGCGCCGGACACGACGCCGGAATCCTCTCCGGGAGCATCCCGACCGCCATGCTGTTCGTACGCAACCCCACGGGCGTCTCGCACTCCCCGGCCGAGTTCGCCGCCGAGGACGACTGCGTGGCCGGGGTGCTCGCACTCGCCGACGCACTGGAAGGGCTGGCCTGCAAGTGACGCACCCCCACACGCGGACGTACTGGCTGGAGCACGCCTGGCTCGACACCCACGTCGAACCGGGAGTCGCCGTGGAGGCCGCGGACGGACGGATCACGGCCGTCCGCACGGACGTGCCGGCCCCGCCCCCCGGCGCCGAGATCCTGCGCGGCCTCACCCTGCCGGGGCTGGCGAACGCCCACTCGCACGCCTTCCACCGCGCCCTGCGCGGAACCGTCCAGGTCGGCTCCGGCACCTTCTGGACCTGGCGCGAGGTCATGTACTCGGTCGCCGACAAGCTGACCCCGGAGACGTACCACGCGCTGGCCCGCGCCGTGTACGCCGAGATGGCACTGGCGGGCGTCACCTCCGTCGGCGAGTTCCACTACGTGCACCACGCCCCGGGCGGCGCCCGCTACGCCGACCCCAACGCCATGGGCGAGGCGCTGATCGCGGCGGCCGCCGACGCCGGCATCCGCATCACCCTCCTCGACACCGCCTATCTGTCCTCCGGCTTCGGACAGCCGCCCACCGCCCACCAGCTCCGGTTCTCCGACGGGACCGCCGAGGCCTGGGCCGAACGCTGTTCAGTTCTCAAGGAACGGGATCACGCGCGGATCGGGGCGGCGATCCACTCCGTGCGGGCCGTGCCCGCCGACCAGCTGGAGACCGTCGCACGATGGGCCGAGGAGCGGCGGGCCCCGCTCCATGTGCACCTGTCCGAGCAGACCGCGGAGAACGACGCCTGCCGGGAAGCCCACGGGTGCACCCCGACCCAGCTGCTCGCCCTGCACGGGGTGCTCGGGCCGCGCACCACCGGCGTCCACAACACCCACCTCACCGCCGAGGACGTCTCCCTCATCGGCGGCAGCGGCACCGGCACCTGCATGTGCCCCACCACCGAACGCGACCTCGCCGACGGCATCGGACCCGCGGTGGCCCTGCAGAACGAAGGTTCCCCGCTCTGTCTCGGCTCCGACAGCCACGCCGTCATCGACCTGCTCGAAGAGGCCCGTGCGATGGAACTCGACGAGCGTCTGCGCACCCGCACCCGCGGTCACTGGACCGCGGCCGCGCTGCTGCGCGCCGCGTCCGCCGACGGCCACGCGGCCCTCGGCTGGCAGGAGGCGGGAGCGATCGAGGCGGGCGGCCTCGCCGACCTGACGACCGTCGCGCTGGACTCGGTCAGGACAGCGGGACCGCTGCCCCGGCTCGGCGCCGAGACGGCCGTATTCGCCGCGAGCGCGGCGGACGTCCGGCACACCGTCGTGGGCGGACGGCATGTCGTACGCGACGGGGCGCACACGCTCGTGCCGGACGTGCCGCAGGCCCTCGCGCAGGCCGTCGACGCCCTGCGCGGCTGACCACCGCCCCCCGCCCGGCCACCCATGAGGACGCCATGAGCAGCACCGTCATCACCAACATCGCCACGCTGGTCACCAACGATCCCTCCCTCGGACAGGGGTCCCCCCGGTCGGGCACGTTCGAGAGTGCGGGAAGTTCGCCTCTCGGTCTGATCCGGGACGCGGCCGTCGTCGTCGACGGCGACCGCGTCGTATGGACCGGTGAATCAAGCAAAGCACCCGCCACTGACAACCGGGTCGACGCCGGCGGCCGCTCGCTGCTCCCCGGCTTCGTCGACTCCCACTCCCACCTGGTGTTCGCGGGCGACCGCACCGAGGAGTTCAACGCCCGGATGTCGGGCCGCGGTTACACGGCGGGCGGCATCCGCACGACCGTGGCGGCCACCCGGGCCGCGAGCGACGAGGAACTGGAGGCCAACCTCACCCGTTATCTGAGCGAGGCCCTCAGCCAGGGCACCACCACGATGGAGACCAAGTCGGGCTACGGCCTGACGGTCGCCGACGAGGCACGCGCCCTACGCCTCGCGGCACGCCACACCGACGAGGTCACCTATCTCGGCGCCCACATCGTCTCCCCCGATCACGCGGACGACCCGGCCGCCTACGTCGCCCTGGTCACCGGCGAGATGCTCGACGCCTGCGCCCCGCACGCCCGCTGGATCGACGTGTTCTGCGAGAAGGGCGCGTTCGACGGCGACCAGGCCCGCGCGATCCTCACCGCCGGCCGGGCGAGGGGACTGCACCCCCGTGTCCACGCCAACCAGCTCTCGTACGGCCCCGGCGTGCAGTTGGCGGTCGAGCTGGACGCGGCCAGCGCCGACCACTGCACCCACCTCACCGACGCCGACGTCGACGCCCTCGCGAGCGGCGACACGGTGGCCACGCTGCTGCCCGGCGCCGAGTTCTCCACCCGCGCCGAGTGGCCGGACGCCCGCCGGCTGCTGGACGCGGGCGTCACCGTCGCCCTCTCCACGGACTGCAACCCCGGCTCGTCCTTCACGTCGTCCGTGCCGTTCTGCGTCGCGCTCGCCGTGCGGGACATGGGGATGACCCCGGACGAGGCGGTGTGGTCGGCCACGGCCGGCGGGGCCGCGGCCCTGCGCCGCACGGACGTGGGCCGGATCGCCCCCGGCGCGTACGCCGACCTCACCCTGCTGGACGCCCCGAGCCACGTCCACCTGGCCTACCGGCCGGGCGTCCCGCTGGTGTCCGGGGTGTGGCGCAGGGGCGTGCGCGTGGTCTGAGAGGGCGTGGACGTCTCGTCGGAGGTCTCGGCGGCGGCGGTGGCGGTGCGCCCCCGGTCCGCCGCCGACCTGCCCCAGCCGGTGCCGACGAGCACGAGCACCGCGCCCGCGAGACCGAGCAGGCCCGGCCGGTCCCCGGCGAGCGCGACGCCCACGGCCGCCGCCCACAGCGGCTCGGTGCCCAGCAGCAGGCTGACCCGGGACGGCGACGTACGGCGGACCGCCCACATCTGCACGAAGAACGCGAACAGCGTGCAGAACACGGAGAGATAGCCCAGACGGGCCCAGTCCCCGGCGTCGAAGTCCGCCGCCGCGGCCCACGGCGAGGCCCCCGTCCCGGGCACGGCCGCCAGGAGCGCGAACACGACGACCGCGGCGCCCAGCTGAACGGTCGTCAGCGACAGCGCGTCCGCCCCGCGCACCGACTCCATCCGCGCCATGGCGAGCACGTGCACGGTGCGGGCCACCGCCGCCCCCAGCATCAGCAGGTCGCCGCCGGACGGAGCGGTGAACCCGGCGCCCTGCGTGAGCAGTGCCACGCCGAGCACCGACAGCCCCGCCGCCGCCATGAACGCCCCCGGCAGTCGCGCGCCCCGCGCCCGGCTCTCCGCGAGCGGCGTGAACACCATGGTCAGACTGATGATCAGCCCGGCGTTGGTCGCGGAGGTGTGGACGACGCCGTACGTCTCCAGCAGGAAGATCCCGGCGAGGACCAGGCCCAGCACCCCGGCGCCGCGCCACTGCGTGCCGCTCAGCGCCCGCAGCCGCCGCCGTCCGACCGCCGCCAGCACCGGCAGCACCACGGCGAACCGCAGCACCAGCACGGCGGCGACGGTGTCCGCCGTGGTGACGCCCTTGGCAGCGAGATAACTCGACCCCCACACGACGGCGACCAGCAGGACGGGCACGTCGCCCGACCGACCGAGGCCACCGAGGCCACCGGGGCGGCCGGACCGGCCGACGGCAACGGGAACTGCGGGAGAGCGGGGCACGGGGGCTCCTCATGGGCAGACGACGCGGGCCAGCGGCGCTGCTGGTTCGAGGGCCGGGCCAGCGTAGTCGCCGCACGGAGACCGGCCGGCGGATTTTCGCGATGACGACGGCGCGGCCTCAGGTCGCCCCGGCCCGCCACACCTGGTGCGCGGCCTCGTCCAGCAGGTCGAACGACAGGGAGCCGGAGTCGTTCACCGTCAGGGCCGACGCGAAGGCGATCGCCGGCCGGATCCTGCCGTCCTCGTCCACGGTGAACATCAGGTTCCGGCCGTTGCGGCCCTCGACCGAGTCGCAGCTCCAGACGCCCACGCCGTCGTCGACCGCGCCACGGCTGTCCAGGCAGAAGCCGGGGTCGGCGTAGGACTGGAGCACCCCGCGCGCGGAGTCGACCCGCCAGCGCTGACTCGGGGAGGCCGAGCACGGCACGGTGACGACGTCCGTGCCGTTGCCCAGGTCGCCGGCCACCTCCAGACAGCGGCCCGTGGCGACGTTCACGACCTGGGCGAACACCGCCCCGGGCGGCCGCGCGGAAGAGGCGGACGGGGTGGGTGCGGGCCTCGGTCCCGGCGGCGCGGAGGTGCGGGACGCGGACGGCGACAGCGACGGTGACGGGCTGGGCGAGGCGGCGCTCGGGGCGGCGGACACCGACACCGTCGCCGTGACGGTCACCTGCGGCGCGGTCGACGGCGAGGCGCCCACCGCGCCCGCTGCTTCGCCGTCCGAGGAGTCGTCCAGGGCGGCGAGCAGGATCAGCAGCGGGATCACCGCGACCCCCAGCACCGCCGAGGCCAGCACGATCCGGCGGCGTGGTCTGCGCGCGGCCGCCCGCGCCGCGCGCACCGGCTCGCGCTCGTCCATCGCGTACGACGTGCCGCCCCACGGCAGCAGCCCGTCCGCGAGGGCGTCGCGGGGGGTGTCGCGCAGCGCGCACTGCTCCTCGTAGGCGGTCGCGCAGTGCGGGCAGTGCGCCCGGTGGGCGTCGAGGTCGGGGCTGTGCCGGGGGCCGTCCGGGCGTACGGATTCCTCGATCAGCCGGCGGAAGTCCCCGCAGCGCGGATCGTCCGAGGCGGCGAGCCGGTGCCGCAGACAGGCCTGGGCGAGGGACTGGAGGGCGGGTCCGGCGCCGTGGACCACGTCCTGGGGGGTCAGACCGAGCAGCGTGGCCGTGCGCTCGGCGGACTCGCGCTCGACGACGTCGTACCAGATCAGGCCCTGCGTGCGGGAGGGCAGCGAACGGAACGCGACCAGCAGGGGCGGTACGGGGCCGCCGGGGCCCGTCGTGTTGAGGACGAGGAGCAGTCCCGCGTCCAGCCCGCCCGCCCGGTCGTCGGCGGCCCAGCTCCCGGCCGCCTGCCCGGCCAGCAGCAGGAGCCGGTGCCGCCAGGGGCCGCCGGGGTCGGCGCCGCGCGCCGTCTCCCGGGCGGCGAGGGTGAAGGCCTCGGCCGCGAGCCGCCGTGCCGCCGGTTCGCCGGTCGTGCAGAGGCGGGCGTAGGCCAGCACGGCGGGCTGGTGGCGGGCGCGCAGGGCGCGCAGGGCCGGGTAGGCGGCGGCGGGTGCGGCGCGGAGCAGGTCGGTGAGGTGCGCGTCGGACGCGGTGTCGGCGTGCGGCGCGTGCGCCTCGTCGTCTCCGTCGGCACGGGCCATGAAGGGTCGCCTCCTCGCCGGACGCCCTCGCGCGTCCGGTTGCTGACGTACTGGTCAGTCCGGGGTGAGGGCGACCCTAGTGGCGCACGGGGCCCCGTGGGGAGGTTTCCGGGGGTAACGAAGAGGCGCGCGGGAGAGTGGGGACGGGAGAGGGACCGGAGAGCGGCGGCATGAAGGGGGGAGGGAGGGGGCTGGACGGCGGGGCGGGAGGAGGGGGCGGGCAGACGTCCGCGCCCGGCCGATCGAGCTCAGGTCGATCGGACGGGCGCGGACGGGCGGATGTCCCGGGTACTACTCCTCGACCGTCAGCGCCTTGCGCAGCCGCACCAGGGTGCGCGACAGCAGCCGCGACACGTGCATCTGCGAGATGCCGAGCTCCTCGCCGATCTCCGACTGGGTCAGGCCGGCGACGAAACGGAGGGAGAGGATCTGCCGGTCGCGGGGCGCGAGTTCGGCGATCAGCGGCTTCAGCGACTCGATGTACTCGATGCCCTCGAGGCTGTTGTCCTCGTAGCCGATGCGATGGGCGAGGGCGCCTTCCGAGTCGTCGTCCTGCGGTTGCGCGTCCAGCGAGGACGCCGTGTAGGCGTTGGACGCGGCCATGCCCTCGACGACCTCGTCGTTGGAGAGGCCGAGACGCTCGGCCAGCTCCGCGACCGTGGGCGCGCGGTCGAGCTTCTGGGCCAGTTCGTCGCCCGCCTTGGCCAGGTCGAGCCGCAGCTCCTGGAGCCGGCGCGGGACGCGCACCGACCACGACGTGTCGCGGAAGAAGCGCTTGATCTCGCCGATGATGGTTGGCATCGCGAAGGTCGGGAACTCGACGCCCCGCGAGAGTTCGAAGCGGTCGATCGCCTTGATCAGGCCGATGGTGCCGACCTGGATGATGTCCTCCATGGGCTCGCTGCGGGAGCGGAACCGGGAGGCGGCGAACTTGACGAGCGCGAGGTTCAGTTCGACGAGGGTGTTGCGCACGTACGAGTAGTCGTAGGTGCCCTCTTCGAGGGATTCGAGCCGTGCGAACAGGGTCTTGGACAGGGCCCGCGCGTCGACGGATCCGACCTCGTCGAACGGGGGGATCTCCGGGAGTCCGGCGAGGGCGTCGGTGGGGTCGACGTCCGGCACCGCGTTCTGTGCGATGGGTTCCAGATGTTCTTGGTCCGGAGGGGGTGTCGACGTCGCTCCGCGGGTATGCGGTGCGTCGAGCCGGGGTGACATGATGTCCTCCATCGTTCTCGGCGTATGGCTGCCGAAGCCAGTGAGCGCACTACGGTGTGCGGCGCCTCCAAAGCCGGCCGTGTCGGTCTGCGTGTTCCTACTAGGCCTACCTGCTTTACTTGACCGATCGCAAGTGCACTTTGTCTGTTTATGTCTGTTTGTGTGCGATTGTTCGGGTGTTGAGGTGCGGGTCGAGGGCGTAGTGTTCGAGGGCGTCAGAAAGCAGTTCGCGACCCCAGGAGAAGAGACGGCATGGACCGCGGGACGGTCGGCAGCGCACAGTCGGGCCGGCTTCTGGTCGAGGTGCGGGAAGAGGGCCCCAGTGCCGTCGTGACCCCGGCGGGTGAGTTGGATCACCACACCGCCGATTTGTTGCGCGAGCCACTCGAAGCCTGCCTCGCCAGAGGTCGCAGTCGCCTGGTGGTCGACTGCACACGCCTGGAGTTCTGTGACTCCACCGGGCTCAACGTGCTGCTCGGAGCGCGCCTGAAGGCGGAGGCGGCCGGCGGCGCAGTCCATCTGGCGGGAATGCTCCCCGTGGTGGCCCGGGTCTTCGAGATCACCGGAGCGGACGCCGTGTTCACCGTGCACGACACGGTCGAGGCGGCGCTGGCCGACGAGCGCGACGGACAGGACGAGGACGGCTGAGTTCCGCCGTCCGCCCGGCGTCGACACGACACGGGCGAGAACGGGGGTGTTCCGCCCGTGACGCCGGGCAGGAGACATCCTGAACCCGCACATGTCGGCGGCGGCGCCGACGCGAACGCCGTCCGGCTACGTACGACTCTGCAGAGATCCGACTCTTGAATGGTGAACCGGTCAATCGGGGAATCGGTGAGGTGAAGCGCTGATGAGCACCACCCGGCCTTACTCGCCGGGCGACCGCGGCCCGGAGCCCAGCCCGGAGCCCAGCGGCGCTTCCGGGACGTCCCACGGGGACGCACGCGGGGCTGGGGCGTCCGGCGGGGGCACGGCTGCCGTGGCGCCCGGGTCGCCGGGCGGTCGTCAGGTACGCCGGCTGAGCTTCGACGACGCCAGCGGCGTCGTTCCGCTCGCCCGTGACTTCGCCCGCCAGGCGCTGTACGCATGGGGCTGGCTGCCGGCCGCCACCGCCGACCGGCGGGCCGCCGCCGAGGACGTGCTGCTCGTCGTCTCGGAGCTGGTCACCAACGCGTGCCTGCACGCCGAGGGGCCGGACGCGATGGTCCTGGGCTGCGACAACAAGGTGATCCGCGTCGAGGTCTCGGACCGCGGCACGGGCCAGCCGGCCCCCCGCACCCCGCACCGCGCCGGCCGCCCCGGCGGACACGGCATGTTCATCGTCCAGCGTCTCTGCCTGGACTGGGGTGTCATGCGGGCCCAGGGCATCGCCGGCAAGACGGTCTGGGCGGAACTGGGCGCTCCGGCCTGACGGGCCCCGACCGCGGCCCCCGTCGCCGACCCGCCCGGCGGGCGGCGCCCGCAAGCAGGGGGCCCGCCCGCACACTTCCCGCGCGCCCGCCCGCGCCCGCGGCGGCGCGCCCTCGTGGTTTCCCGGATTCGTAGGTTCCCGGGTTCCCGGGTTCGCAGGTCACCGAGCGCCGAGTCGATGGACGGGCTGATGGTCCGGCCGTTTTCGGCCTTCGCCGGTCGGTTTCCCGGCCGTCCCGGCGGCCCCGCGCCGACGCGCCCCCTCGGTCCCGGGGCTTGATCTCCGCCCTCAGGGCCTCCCCTCCATCGGCCCCGGTCCGTCCCCCGTGGAACCTCGGCGTCCCCTCCTGGGCCGCCAGCGGACGGGTTCCGGGCGGCCTTCGCGCCGCCCGGGCGCGGGTGTCGGATCGTCACAACTCCGGTCCGTGCCTTCTCTTCCCTCCTCATCGCCCCGGGCGTACCTTGACGGCTCAATCTGATGCCTCGTCAGTAAGGCGGGGCGGTGGGAGTGAGGGGACGGGACCGTGTCGAACCGGAAGCGAACCGCCGTGCTCGCGACTGCCGCGGCCCTGGCCGGCTCGGCGGTGCTGACGGCCGCCCCGGCGGCCATGGCCGAGGTCGTCAACGTCAACTACGTCTGCAAGACGCCCATCGGAGACAAGAGCGCCGTCTCGCCGATCGACATCAAGGGCGTCAAGAGCGGCGACGGATACCGGATCACGATGTCCTGGCAGAAGGGCGTCTCCTCCAGCCCCGTCGAACTCGGCGCGGGCTCCATGAAGCCGAGCGCCACCATCAAGCTGGGCGGCGCCGACAGCGGCATCGTGAACGTCACGGGCCCGGCCAACCAGGCCGCGATCCCCGAGAACACGCCCATCAAGATCAACGACCTGAGCGGCACGTACACCCCGAGGAAGAGCGGCAAGGTCACCCTCACGGCGGGCGTGCTGACCATCAAGGCGCTCGGCACGACCACGACCTGCACACCGAGCAACACCCCCGGTCCCTCCCTCACCCTCGACGTGACCGCGTCGGGCGGCGGCACGAGCGGGGGCACATCGGGTGGCGGTACGAGCGGGGGTTCGACCGGCGGAGCGGTGAGCGACGGCGGCTCCGGCGGGCAGCTCCCGCAGACCGGCCCCGAGGACTCCGCGATCGCCCTCGGCACCCTCGGCGGCACCGTGCTGCTCGCGGGCGCGGCGGGCGCCCTGTGGCTGACCAGGCGCAACCAGCCGGCCCGCGCCCGCCGCTGACCGCACCCGGAGGAGCGCTGGAGCCGCCGATGCCGTACGCCACCGCCCGCGTCCTGCTGCTGTCCCTGCCGCTGCTGTCCCAGGTGCTGCCGGCCGGTGTGCCCGGCGCCGGTCCGGCCGGCTGGTCGGCGTCGCCCTCCGGCGGAGGACGGCCGTCGTTCTACGCCGAGGGCACGCCCGGGACGGCGCTGCGGGACACGGTCGCCGTGACCAACCGGGGGACCCGTCCGCTGTCCGTGAGGCTGGGGGCCGCCGGTCCCGGCCTGCGGGTCGCCTTCGCCGAACCCGCCCTCGACGTCCCCGCCCGCACCCGCGCCGAGGTGCCCTTCACGGTGGCGGTCCCGGCGGACGCCCGGCCCGGCGACCGCGTCGGCCGGATCGTCGTGCGGGACTCGACCGGCCGGGAGAGCGACGTCCGGCTGCTGATCCGGGTCGGCGGTCCCCGGCTGGCCGCGCTGACCGTCGAGCACGTGGCCGTGCGCGGCGACCGCATCACCTACGAGCTGGTCAACCGCGGCACCACGGCGCTCGTCCCCCGGCTCGCCGTGCGCGCGGACGGCGTCCTGGGCGTCGTCCTGGACCGCGCCCCGCGCACCCTGCCCGTGCGCCTGTCGCCGGGCCGCCGTCTCGCGCTGTACGAGCCCTGGCCCGACCGCCCGGACCTGGACGCCGTCACCGTGCGGCTGACGGTCACCGCGCCCGGCGCGGCCCAGGCCACCGGGCGGGCGTCCGCGCGGTTCGTGTCCCGGAGCGCGGCGGCGGGCGCGGCGGGCGGCGCGCTGTCGGCCGCGGCAGCCGCCGTGTTCCTACGCCGGCGCCGGCGCCGGCCGGTCGTCACCGAAGCCGAGCCGAGGGGAGCGCTGACGTGAGAGGCGAGTTGCGGATCACGGCGACGGCGCCGTTCCTGCTCCTCCTGCTGTTGCTGTCCCTGGTCCCGTCGGCCGCCCCGGCCGCGGCCGCCGACCGACCGGTGGTGAAGGTGTCCGCGGCGCAGGCGGGCACGGGCGGCTCGGTCACCGTGAGCGGCAGCGGCTGGGGGCCGCGCACGCTGCTGATGCTGCTGGTCTGCGGGCAGGCGACGCCGGACCGGGGCGTGATCGGCGGCACCAACTCCTGTGCCAACGCCGACGGGCGCGCCGTCACCACCGACGCCGACGGCCGTTTCAGCCGGGCGCTGCCCGTGACGGAGCCGCCTGCGCCCTGTCCCTGTGTGGTGCACGTGGCGACCGCCACCGGCGCGAAGGCGCAGGCCGACGCGGCCTTCCAGGTGGCCGGGCACCCGGTCCGGCCACTGCCCGCGCAGACCGGAGGCGGACGTCTGTCGGTGCTCACGGACACCCGGCTCGACGGCTCCTCGGGACTGCTGACCTGGTTCGGGGCGCCGCCCGCGCGCACGCTGACGTTCACCGTCGGCAACGTCGGCACCGGGGCCGTGAAGGACCCCGTGTTCCAGGTCGGCGCCGCGCACGGGGTGTTCGCCCCGCAGTGGGACGAGCGGCAGTGGCGCGGCACGATCGGGCCCGGCGGGAAGGCCCGCGTCGAGCTGCCCGTGGAGCTGGCCGCGGGCGCGCACGGCGACTACACGGTCTCCCTGAAGTACGGCGGGAAGGTCCTCGCCGAGCAGCCGTGGGGGGTGGGCCGTCCATGGGGCGTGACCCTGTTCTGGATCCTGCTCTGCGTGGTCGTCCCGGGGGCGGTGTTCCGCGTCGGGCTGGCGGTGGTGGACCGGGTGCGTCCGCGCCGTCCGGCCCGGGGGCCCTCCCGGGTGTCCCGGCGCAGGCGGAGCACGGCCGTCCGGGCCCCGCAGGCCGCGCCCCCGGCCCCGGCCCCCGGCACGGCCCTGCCGTGGTTCACCCCGGACACCGGTCCGGGCCCTGCGGCACGGCTCTCCGCACCGCGGGAGGACCGACCCACGACCCCCATGAGCCCCACCACTCCCACGAGCACTACGACTCCCACGAGCCGTACGAGTCCCACGACCCCGGCAGGAAGGGATCCACGTGAGTGAGAGAGCCATGCCACCCGAACGGGCCCCCGCGCGCAGGCGGGCCGCGGCAGCGGGCGCCGCCGTCATGCTCACCGGGGCGGCCGTCCTGCTGGGCGTGACCGCCGGCCGGGCGCAGGCCGCGGAGGTGTCCTATGCCACCAAGTGCGTGCCGCCCTCGGGCATCGGCCTGCCCGACGTCAACGGCACCACGAAGGTCGAGATCACCGCGCCGGCCACGGCGAAGGTCGGCGACACCGTCGACGTCGTCTGGAAGTTCACGCAGGCCGCGTCGAAGAACCCCGACATCATCGATCTGCCGGCGAACTCCGTCCAGCCGTCCGGCACCCTCAAGGCGGCCGGCGCGCAGAGCGCCGACATCGCGATGCAGGGGCCGCGCGAGAACCCGGCGATCCCCAAGGGCGGCGCGATGACGCTGTCCGACATGAAGGGCTCGCTGAAGCTGACGGCGGCCGGACAGGTGACGCTGACGCCGGACGCGTACGTCGTCAACGCGCTGTCGACGGACACCAGATGCACCCCGACGCAGGCCGTCCAGCCCTCGGCGACCATCACGGTCACGTCCGGCGGCGGGAGTTCGGGTTCGTCGAGCGGCAGCCCCTCGCAGAGCGCGTCGTCCACGCCTTCCGGCACGCCCGGCGGGTCCGGGACGCCGTCCCCGTCGTCGTCGCCCACCCCGTCCTCGTCGCCGACCGGCGGCTCCGGCCGAACGGACTTCACCGGCAAGGTCGTCGACATCCCCTACACCTGCCAGTCGCCCATCGGCGAGAAGAAGGCCACCTCGCCGGTGCAGATCAACGCCAAGAAGAACGGCGGGAGTTACGGCCTGACCGTGCAGTTCAAGAAGTCGGTCATGAACAGCCCGATCGACATCCCGGCCAACTCCGTGAAGCCCTCGATGCAGGTGACCCTGGGCGGCTCGGACAAGGGCTCGGTGAAGGTGACGGGCCCGGCCAACCAGGCCCCCGTGAAGCAGGGCGCCCCGATCGAGATTCCCGACCTGACCGGCACGTACAAGCCCGGCGCGACGGGTGAGTCCACGCTCTCGCCGGGCGTCCTCGTCATCGAGGCCCTGGGCACGACCACCACGTGCACCCCGGACAGCACGGCGGTCTCGCTGACGCTGAACACCGAGGAGCAGGCCGGCGGCGCGTCGGGCGGCGGCGGTGCGTCGTCCTCGTCCTCCGGCGGCGGGGCCGCCTCCGGAGGCGGCGGCCTCGCGGAGACGGGCTCCGGCGACCACGGCGCGCTGAAGGCCCTGGGCCTGGTGGCGGGCACGGCGGTGCTGCTGGGCGGAGCGGTCTTCACGTTCCTGCCGGGCAGAAGGACCCGCTGAGGCGTCCCACGGCGCCGGCGGTCGAGCCGGGGCCGGGACGGGGGAGGGCCGGCGCACCCACTGGGTGCGCCGGCCCTCCCCCGCGGCGGGCGGACGTCAGTTGACGTCGCCCATCAGTTCCTTGACCTTCTTGCGGTACATCCACACCGCGAGGCCGGCGATCACGGCGAGCACGGCCTCCAGGGCCACGATCCCCGTCTTGTTGAGGTCGACGCCGGCGATGGAGAGCAGGCCGGTCGTGGCGTCACCGGCGGTGACGGCCAGGAACCAGACGCCCATCATCTGCGAGGCGTACTTCGCGGGAGCCATCTTCGTGGTGACCGACAGGCCGACCGGGGAGAGGGTCAGCTCGCCGACGGTCTGCACGAAGTAGATCGCCGCCAGCCACAGCGCGGCCGCCTTGTGACCGCCCTCGGCGATCGACAGCGGGGCCAGGAAGAGGAAGAAGGACGCGCCGACCAGCACGAGGCCCGTCGCGAACTTCACCGCGGTGCTCGGCTCCTTGCCGCGCCGGGCCAGCGCCAGCCACGCCCAGGCGAACAGCGGGGCCAGTGCCATGATCAGGACCGGGTTGACCGACTGGTACCAGGAGACCGGGAAGTCCCAGCCGAGGACGCTGTTCTTCGCGGAGGACTCGGCGAACAGGGACAGCGTCGAGCCGCCCTGGTCGTAGATCATCCAGAACACGGCCGCGGCGACGAAGAACCAGATGTACGCCGTCAGCTTGGACTGCTCGGCGCGGTCCAGTTCCCCGTCCCGCTTCATCCGGGCGATCACGAGGACCGGGATGATCAGGCCGGCCACGGTGATCGGGACCAGCAGCCAGTTCAGGGTGTAGACGCCGGAGACGCCCACGACCGTGTAGAAGACGATCGCGACGGCCGCCCAGAACGCGGCCTTGCGCAGTGTGGCCGCCTTCTCCTGCGCCGACAGCGGCGTGGGGACGACGTCCGAGCGGGCGCTCAGATGACGGCTGCCCAGCAGGAACTGGGCCAGGCCCAGACCCATGCCGAGTGCCGCGAGGGCGAAGCCCAGGTGCCAGTTGACGTTCTCGCCGAGGGTGCCGATGACCAGCGGAGCGGCGAACGCGCCCAGGTTGATGCCGATGTAGAACAGCGTGAAGCCGCCGTCCCGGCGCGGGTCGTCGGGACCGTCGTAGAGGTGACCGACCATCGTGGAGATGTTGGCCTTCAGCAGACCGGAGCCGATCGCGACCAGGCCGAGACCCGCGAAGAAGGTGCCGGCGTTCGGCAGCGCGAGGGTCAGGTGGCCGAGCATGATGATCGCGCCGGCCACGGCGACGGTCTTGCGGGGGCCGAGCACCCGGTCCGCGAACCAGCCGCCGGGGAGGGCGAGCAGGTACACGAGTGACAGGTAGACCGAGTAGATCGCGGTCGCCGTCGCGGCGCTGAGGTGCAGGCCGCCCGGGGCGACCAGGTACAGCGGGAGCAGGGCCCTCATGCCGTAGTAGGAGAACCGCTCCCACATCTCGGTCATGAAGAGAGTGGCCAGTCCGCGGGGGTGGCCGAAGAAGGTCTTCCCGGAGCCGGGGGTGTCCGGGCGGACCGAGTCCTTCGTCAGGCTGGACGCCATGTCGTTCCTTGCTGCTCGGGACGCGCTGCACTTGCGCGGTGCGCGCCCGGTGGGGGGCGGCCGGCACCGGCGGGCCGCCTCGTCCACCCCTACGCCCGGGGGGAGTCCGCTCCGGGTCTCGAAGCGGTGGACGGCGGTCACCGGGATCCACGCCCCCTCGCGTCGGGGGCCCGGCCACAGGTCATTCCTTTCGGGGCCGGCGGGAACCGGCCCGCACACAAAAGAGACCCTCGGCGTCAAGTCGACCGCCAAAGGTCCCTGTGTACTACAGGCGCTCTTTCACCATACGGCAGCACAACGCCGGATATGGAAGGACTTGAGACGCGAATCACAGGTGATCATGGAACCCTGGCGGCGTTTTCAAGGCCCCCGCCATCCTGTCATCCTCCGACCGCAGGTCCGTACCAAGATCGACCACGGGCCGGCCCCGGTCCGGCGCCCGGGCTGTCCGGCATGTCCCCAGGTAAGAAACAGCGTCGTCGATCACACTTCGGCCCCCGCCCGCGCGGACTACCATCAGCTCATGACCCGTGTACTGCTCGCCGAGGACGACGCGTCCATCTCGGAGCCGCTGGCCCGCGCCCTGCGCCGGGAAGGCTACGAGGTCGAGGTGCGCGAGGACGGCCCCACCGCGCTCGACGCCGGAATGCAGGGCGGCGTCGACCTGGTCGTCCTGGACCTCGGCCTGCCCGGCATGGACGGCCTGGAGGTGGCCCGCCGGCTCCGCTCCGAGGGCCACGCCATCCCGATCCTCATCCTGACCGCGCGCGCCGACGAGGTGGACACCGTCGTCGGCCTGGACGCGGGCGCCGACGACTACGTCACCAAGCCCTTCCGGCTGGCCGAACTGCTCGCCCGGGTCCGGGCCCTGCTCCGGCGCGGCGCGTCCGAGCCCCAGCAGCCGCCCGCCACGCACGGGGTGCGCATCGACGTCGAGTCGCACCGCGCCTGGATGGGCGACGAGGAACTCCAGCTCACCGCCAAGGAGTTCGACCTGCTGCGGGTCCTGGTGCGCGACGCGGGCCGGGTCGTCACCCGCGACCAGCTGATGCGCGAGGTCTGGGACACCACCTGGTGGTCGTCGACGAAGACCCTCGACATGCACATCTCCTGGCTGCGCAAGAAGCTCGGCGACGACGCGGCCAACCCCCGCTACATCGCCACGGTGCGCGGTGTGGGCTTCCGCTTCGAGAAGAGCTGAGTTACCCCGGAGGGGGCGGCCGCGGGACTCGGCCGTCGACGTGCGGTGCGTCGTCGGCCGCGGGCCGTGGTGCCTCTCGCGCAGTTCCCCGCGCCCCTGAGCGGGGGCGCCCGCACCCCGTCCTGTGAAGTCATCCCCCGGAGGGGCCGTGCGTCGCCGTCTGATCCAGTCCACGCTTGCCGTCGTGCTCGTCGTCATCGCCGTGTTCGGGGTGTCCCTCGTCATCGTCGAGACCCGCACGATCAGCAACAGCGCCCAGGAACGGGTGGACTCCGAGGCGCTGCGGCTGGCCAGCATCGTGGACAGCCGGCTGGTCGGCGCGGAGGACGTCACCGCCGAGATACTGCGCGACCAGGTCACCCAGGACCGTTACGCCGAGATCCGGATCCCCGGCCGGCCGGTCATCGAGGTCGGCGTCCAGCCCGAGGGCGACGTCATCCGGTCGACGGCCAAGGGCGAGGAGGGCGAGACCATCCTGGTCCAGGAGCCGCGCTCCACGGTGACCCGGGAGGTCGGCCGCACCCTGCTGATCATCGCCCTGGTGGCGCTGCTCGCGGTGATCGCGGCGGTGCTGCTGGCCATCCGCCAGGCGAACCGCCTCGCCTCGCCCCTCACCGACCTGGCGGAGACCGCCGAACGCCTGGGCTCGGGCGACCCGCGCCCCCGCCACAAGCGGTACGCCGTCCCCGAACTGGACCGGGTGGCCGACGTCCTCGACTCCTCCGCGGAGCGCATCGCGCGCATGCTCACCGCCGAACGCCGACTGGCGGCGGACGCCTCCCACCAGCTGCGCACCCCTCTGACGGCCCTGTCCATGCGTCTGGAGGAGATCACCCTCACCGACGACCCGGACACGGTGAAGGAGGAGGCGACGATCGCGCTGACGCAGGTGGAGCGGCTGACGGACGTCGTGGAACGCCTGCTGACCAACGCCCGCGACCCGCGCACCGGCTCCGCGGTCACCTTCGACCTCGACGAGGTCATCCAGCAGCAGCTCGCCGAGTGGCGCCCCGCCTACCGGGGTGTGGGCCGGGCCATCGTCAGCTCCGGGAAACGCCATCTGCGCGCGGTGGGCACGCCCGGCGCGGTCGCCCAGGTGCTCGCCGCCCTGATCGAGAACTCGCTGATGCACGGCGGCGGCACGGTCGCGCTGCGCACCCGCGTCACCGGCAACCAGGCCGTGGTCGAGGTGACGGACGAGGGCCCCGGCGTCCCCGCCGACCTGGGGGCCCGCATCTTCGAGCGGACGATCAGCGGCCGCAACTCCACGGGCATCGGCCTGGCGGTGGCCCGCGACCTGGCCGAGGCCGACGGCGGCCGGCTGGAGATGCTCCAGGCCCAGCCGCCGGTCTTCGGCCTGTTCCTGTCCCGCACGGCGCCGCAGAAGCGCACCCCGCAGGGCGAGGAGCCCACGGTCCGGTGAGGCCGGCTCGGCGCGCCGCTCGGCGGGGCTGAAGAGGGCCCGAAGACGACCGGAGGGCCGCCGGGCAGGGGGAGGGGTCAGCTCACGCGCTGCGTGGTCTTGGGCTCCGGTCGCCGGGACTGCTCCGCCACCGTCAGAAAGGCCTCCGCGTCGGCCACGGCCTCCTGCACGGGCAGCGTGCGGAACACCCACGTCCGGTACGACCAGAAGCGGAAGAGGGTCGCGATGCCGATGCCGAGGAACTTGAACACGTTGCTCTGCAGCGGGCTGTCCCAGCCGAACCAGTAGGTCGCCGCGTACAGCAGCCCGTTCTCGATCACCAGGCCCACCACGCTGAACAGCAGGAACAGCGTCAGTTCCTTGGTGCGCCCGCTCTTCTCGCGGTCACGGTAGGTGAAGTAGCGGAAGCCCACGTAGTTGAACGCGATCGCCACGACCGTCGCGATGACGCTGGCCCGCACCACCTGCAGGTCGGTGAGATGCCGGACCAGGTTGAAGACGCCGAGGTTCACCAGCAGGCCCGCGCCGCCCACGGCTCCGAACCTGGCCAGCTCACGAATGAGCCTCTTCAGCCCCGAGGAACCATGTGCCATGGTCGTACAGGCCCCCGTCCGGGAATCGGTTTCGTCAACCCAGCCATGCTAACCACCACTCTTCCCGGTTTCCTGTGGTCCGGCTCATGGGTCGGCCCGCACGGGGCGAGATGAGGGGAAACAGCGGGTATGAGGCCGGAAAGCCGGCGGTAAGAGGCGCGGGATTCGGCCGGGGTGGCGCGGCCGATACCCTGGGGGTGTGACGTTCCCGGTAGTCGGCATGGTCGGCGGGGGGCAGCTCGCTCGTATGACACACGAGGCGGGCATCCCGCTCGGCATCAGGTTCAAGCTCCTCAGTGACACCCCACAGGATTCCGCGGCGCAGGTCGTGAGCGATGTCGTCATCGGCGACTACCGCGACCTCGACACGCTGCGCGAGTTCGCGCGCGGGTGCGATGTGATCACCTTCGATCACGAACATGTGCCCACCGAGCACCTCCGGGCGCTGGAGGCGGACGGCATCCCCGTGCGCCCCGGCCCGGACGCGCTCGTGCACGCCCAGGACAAGGGCGTGATGCGGGCCCGGCTCGACGCGCTCGGCGTGCCGTGCCCACGGCACCGGATCGTGAGCGACCCGGCCGACGTCGCCGCGTTCGCGGCCGAGGGCGACGGTTTCCCCGTCGTCCTGAAGACCGTCCGCGGCGGTTACGACGGCAAGGGCGTCTGGGTCGTCGACTCCGCCGAGGAGGCCGAGGACCCCTTCCGCGCGGGCGTCCCCGTCCTCGCCGAGGAGAAGGTCGACTACGTCCGCGAGCTCGCCGCCAACGTGGTGCGCTCCCCGCACGGCCAGGCGGTCGCCTACCCCGTCGTCGAGTCGCGCCAGGTCGGCGGCGTCTGCGACACGGTGATCGCGCCCGCCCCCGGCCTCGACGAGACGCTGGCGCTCAAGGCCGAGCAGATGGCCCTGAGCATCGCCAAGGAACTCGACGTCGTCGGCCACCTCGCGGTCGAGCTGTTCCAGACCCGCGACGGCCGCATCCTCGTCAACGAGCTGGCGATGCGCCCGCACAACTCGGGCCACTGGTCGATGGACGGCGCGATCACCTCGCAGTTCGCCAACCACGTCCGCGCGGTCCTCGACCTCCCGCTCGGCGACCCGCGCCCGCGCGCCCCCTGGACGGTCATGGTCAACGTCCTCGGCGGCGACTACCCGGACATGTACTCGGCGTACCTGCACTGCATGGCCCGCGACCCCCAGCTGAAGATCCACATGTACGGCAAGGACGTGAAGCCCGGCCGCAAGGTCGGCCACGTCAACACCTACGGCGACGACCTGGACGACGTCCTCGAACGCGCACGTCACGCAGCCGGATACCTGAGAGGCACGATCACCGAATGAGCCCAGTCGTAGGCATCGTCATGGGGTCGGACTCCGACTGGCCCGTCATGGAGGCCGCCGCCCAGGCCCTCGACGAGTTCGAGATCGCGTACGAGGTCGACGTCGTCTCGGCGCACCGCATGCCGCGCGAGATGATCGCGTACGGCGAGCAGGCGGCCGAGCGCGGACTCAAGGCGATCATCGCGGGCGCCGGAGGCGCCGCCCACCTGCCCGGCATGCTCGCCTCCGTGACCCCGCTGCCGGTGATCGGCGTGCCCGTCCCGCTGAAGTACCTGGACGGCATGGACAGCCTGCTGTCCATCGTGCAGATGCCGGCCGGCGTCCCCGTCGCCACCGTCTCGGTCGGCGGCGCGCGCAACGCGGGTCTGCTGGCCGCCCGCATCCTCGCCGTCCAGGACGAGGAGCTCCTCGCCCGGATGCGCGATTTCCTGCAGGAGCTGAACGACCAGGCCACCGAGAAGGGCAAGCGCCTGCGGGCCAAGGTCGAGGGCTCGAACGGCTTCGGCTTCGGGAAGTGACGGCGAAGTGACGGAGCCCGCCTCGCTGGACGCGGCCCGCGAACTCCTGCGCGAGTTCCCGGTCGTCGACGGCCACAACGACCTCCCCTGGGCGCTGCGCGAACAGGTCCGCTACGACCTCGACGCCCGGGACGTCGCCCAGGACCAGCACGCCCACCTGCACACCGACATCCCCCGGCTGCGCGCGGGCGGAGTCGGCGCGCAGTACTGGTCCGTGTACGTGCGCGCGGACCTGCCCGACGCGGTCCCGGCGACGCTGGAGCAGATCGACTGCGTACGGCGGCTCATCGCCCGCCACCCGCGCGACCTGCACCCGACGCTGACGGCCGCGGACATGGAGACGGCGCGTGCGCAGGGCCGCATCGCCTCGCTCATGGGCGCGGAGGGCGGCCATTCCATCGCCAACTCCCTCGGCGTGCTGCGCGGCCTCTACGGGCTCGGCGTGCGGTACATGACGCTCACCCACAACGACAACGTCGACTGGGCGGACTCCGCCACCGACGAGCCCAAGGCGGGCGGGCTGACCGCGTTCGGCCGCGCGGTCGTGCGGGAGATGAACCGCGAGGGCATGCTGGTCGACCTCTCGCACGTGGCGGCGACCACCATGAGCGACGCGCTCGACGCCACCGGCGCGCCGGTGATCTTCTCCCACTCCTCCGCGCGCGCGGTGTGCGACCACCCCCGCAACATCCCCGACGACGTCCTGGAGCGCCTGCCCGCCAACGGCGGCATGGCGATGGTGACGTTCGTGCCGAAGTTCGTCCTCCAGGCGGCGGTCGACTGGACGGCCGCGGCCGACGACAACATGCGCGCCCACGGCTTCCACCACCTCGCCACCACCCCCGAGGCGATGAAGGTCCACCGGGCCTTCGAGGAGACCCACCCCCGGCCCGTCGCCACCGTCGCCACGGTCGCCGACCACCTCGACCACATGCGCGAGGTCGCCGGCGTCGACTGCCTCGGCATCGGCGGCGACTACGACGGCACGGCCTTCACCCCCGAGGGCCTCGACGACGTCTCCGGCTACCCCCGGCTGATCGCGGAGCTCCTGGACCGCGGCTGGTCCAAGGCCGACCTCGCCAAGCTGACCTGGAAGAACGCGGTGCGGGTGCTGGGCGCGGCCGAGGACGTGGCGCGGGACCTGCAGGCGACACGGGCGGCGTCCCACGCGACGATCGAGTCGCTGGACGGCTGACCCCGGCCGTCGGGGCGTGCGGGCGGGCCGGTGCGACCGGCCCGCCCGCACGCGTACCCCCGAACGCCCCGTCCACCAGGAAGCGCGCCGCCCGCCGTGCGACGGTGTCGGTACTGCTGACCGACGTACGGAGACCGTCATGGCCGACCTCCAGGACGAACTGCACGCCCTCCCCGAGGCCGGCGAGCTCCCCGACACGGCGCAGACCGCCCCCTTCGCCCCGCAACCGCCTCCGGGCGACCCGGCCGGTCAGCTGGAGCGGGCCAGGGCGCTCCTCGCCGCCCACCCGGTCATCGACGGCCACAGCGGCCTGCCCTGGGCGCTGCGCGACCTGCCCTGGTACGACCTGCAGCTCGGCGAGAGCGGCGTCGACACGGACGTGCTCCGTCTGCGCGAGGGGCAGGTGGGCGCGCTGCTGTGGTCACTGCACCTGCCCGAGCGTCTCGCGGGCGAGCGGGCCGTCGGCGCGACCCTGGAACAGCTGGACCTCGTCAGGTCGGTGATCGCCGCGCATCCCGAGGGCCTGCGACTGGCCCGCAGCGCCGGGCAGGTCATCGACGCCCGTAACTGCGGCCGGGTCGCCGTCGTCCTGGGCCCCGCCGGCGCCGCCGCGCTCGACGACTCCCTGGGCATCCTGCGCGTGCTCCACTCCCTCGGGCTGCGCGCCCTCACCCTGGCCGGCGCCTCGTGGGCGGGCGAGGCGGGGCTGACCCGGTTCGGCGAGGAAGTCGTGCGGGAGATGAACCGGCTCGGTGTGCTCGCCGACCTGTCCGGCGCCTCCGACGCCACGATCGGCCGCGCCCTCGCGCTGTCCAGGACGCCGGTCCTGTGCACCCGCTCCGCCGCCCGCTCCCTGCGCGCCCACCCCGACAACCTGTCCGACGCGCTGCTCGCCGAGCTCGGCGCGGCCAAGGGGCTGTGCCTGGTGCCGTCGTCGCCCGAACGGACCGGACCGCGTGTGCAGGACGTGGCCGACCATCTCGACCACGTCCGCGCGATCGCCGGCCCCGAGTGCGTGGGGCTGTCCGGCGCCCACGACCCCGGCGCCGGCCCCGACGCCGCCCCGGGCTACCCGCACCTGGTCGCCGAGCTCCTCGGCCGCGGCTGGCCGGAGACCGACGTCGCCCTGCTGACCTGGGGCAACATGCAGCGCGTCCTGCGCTCGGCGGACTTCGCGGCCCGCGCGGCACGCGAACGCCGCAAGCCGTCGACGGTACGCATCACCGAGCTGGACACGACGGACGACTGAACCGGCCCGCCCCTGGGGCAGGCGCCCCGGTCGCGGTCCGGCCCCGCGGTCAGGCCAGCGGCTGTTCGACGCGGCACAGGCAGAACGGGTGGCCCGCCGGGTCGGCGTACACCAGGAAGTCCTTCCTCTCGCGGTCCTCCAGGTCCAGCGGGCGCGCGCCCAGCTTGAGCACCCGCTCGTGGGCCTCGTCCATCTCCTCCCAGGTGGCGCCGCCGTCGAGGTCGAGGTGGAACTGCTGCGGATTGCGGTCGGCGCGCGGCCACTCAGGCGGGGTGTAGCCCTCCACCTGCTGGAAGGCGATCCGGGGGCCGCCGGGCACGTGCAGCACGAGCCAGTCGTCCGCCCCGTCCTCGGCCTCGGGCGTGCCGCCCAGGACCGCCGCGTAGAACGCGGCGAGCGCACGCGGATCGGGGCAGTCGAGCACGACGGAGCGGAAGCGGGCGACGGGCGGCATGGAACCCTCCTGGGCAGCACGTGTTGCGGGCCTCGGGCCGCCGCGTCGGACTCAGCAGCGGCACAGGCAGAACGGGTGCCCAGCGGGATCGGCGTACACACGCCATCCGCGGGAGCGGTCCTCCGCGTCCAGCGGCTTCGCGCCGAGTGCGAGCACGCCCCGCTCGGCGACGTCCAGATCGGCGACGGTCAGGTCGAGGTGGAACTGCTGCGACCGCTCCGGCGCCGGCCACGCGGGCGGCACGAACCCGGGGGCGGCCTGGAAGGCCAGCGACCGGCCGTCGGGCGTCTTCACGTCCACCCAGTCCCCGTCGCCGTCGACGGTGCCGCCCAGCACCTCGGCGTAGAAACCGGCCAGCACACGCGGGTCGGGACAGTCCAGGACGACCTGACCCCGCTCGGCGAGCTGCTGGCGTCCGCGCCCCTCGTGGTGACCGTCGACGAACAGGACGGCTCGGCCCGCCTCGCTCCCCCCGGCCCCGCCGACGGGGCCTCGCTGCTCTCCCGCACGGCCGCCGCCGTGGCCCAGGCGCTGGTCGCGGGCACCTGGACCCGGCTGAAGGCCTGCGAGGCCGTGACCTGCCACTGGGCGTACTACGACCGCAGCCCGGCCGGCCGGGGCCGCTGGTGCTCGATGCAGGTGTGCGGGGCACGCGCCAAGATGCGCCGGTACCGGGCGAAGTAGTCCACCCGGTAGCTCGCCGGGTGGTTCACCGGCCGGGTCACAGCCCGGTGGTGCAGAATGCAGCAAGACGCCGGTTCGGCCGACTGAGCCTCGGCCGAACCGGCGTCGTCCGGCGCCGCTACGCGGTCGGGCGGCCCATGGCCCGGTAGGTCCACCCCGCCTTGCGCCACAGCTCCGGGTCCAGCGCGTTGCGTCCGTCGAGGATCAGCCGGTCCGTCGCGACCTCGCCGAGCGCCGCCGGGTCCAGGTCGCGGAACTCCCGCCACTCGGTCAGATGCAGCACGGCGTCGGCGCCCCGGACGGCGTCGAGCGCCGAGTCGGCGTAACCCAGGGTCGGGAAGAGCCGGCGGGCGTTCTCCATCCCCTTCGGGTCGTACACGGTGACCTGTCCGCCCTGCAGATGGATCTGCCCGGCGACGTTGAGCGCGGGCGAGTCCCGGACGTCGTCCGAGTCGGGCTTGAAGGTGGCGCCCAGCACGGCGATCCGCTTGCCCAGGAAGGAACCGCCCCCCAGCTCCTGCCGGGCCAGCTCCACCATCCGCCCGCGCTGGCGCATGTTGATCGAGTCGATCTCACGCAGGAAGGTCAGCGCCTGGTCCGCCCCCAGCTCGCCGGCCCGGGCCATGAACGCGCGGATGTCCTTGGGCAGACAGCCGCCGCCGAACCCGATCCCCGCCCGCAGGAACTTCTTGCCGATCCGGTCGTCGTAGCCGATGGCCTCGGCCAGCTTGGCGACGTCGCCGTCGGCGGCCTCGCACACCTCCGCCATGGCGTTGATGAAGGAGATCTTGGTGGCGAGGAAGGAGTTGGCGGACGTCTTCACCAGCTCGGCCGTCGGGAAGTCCGTGACGACGAAGGGGGCGCCCTCCGCGACGGGCGTCTCGTACACCTGCCGCAGCAGCGCCTCGGCCCGCTCGCTGCGCACCCCGACGACGATCCGGTCCGGGTGCAGCGTGTCCTGCACCGCGAAGCCCTCCCGCAGGAACTCCGGGTTCCAGGCCAGCTCGGCGTCCTCGCCGGCCGGCGCGAGCGCGGCGATCGTGCGGGCCAGCCGGTCGGCGGAGCCCACCGGCACGGTCGACTTGCCGACGACCAGGGCGGGCCGCGTCAGATGCGGGGCGAGGGAGGCGACGGCGGACTCGACGTACGACATGTCGCAGGCGTACTCGCCGTGCTTCTGAGGCGTGTTGACGCAGACGAAGTGGACGTCGCCGAACGCCCCCACCTCGGCCCAGTCCTGGGTGAACCGCAGCCGCCCGCTCGTCCCCTCGAACCCGGCGACGTGCCGGCGCAGCAGCTCCTCGAGACCCGGCTCGTACATGGGGGTCTCACCGCGCTCGAGCATCTCGATCTTCTCGCGCACGACGTCGAGCGCGAGCACCTCGAAGCCCAGCTCGGCCATGGCCGCGGCGTGCGTGGCGCCGAGATAGCCGGTGCCGATCACGGTGATCTTGAGGGCCATGGATGCTCCTGGTGGGGGTTGCCGTCACTGCGCGCCCGAGCATAGTCGGGGCGTATCGGCGCCCCTCACCGGGCAGATCACGAGGGGAGACCCCTGTCGCCAAACTCACGTATCCCTGTGATCGGCGGGACCATTAAAATTTGAGTTACTTAACGGTAATTAGCATCGGTAAACGCAGCGTCTTTGGAGTGTGAGGACACCTTGGCCGGATCGGCTGACTTCGACCTGTACCGCCCGTCCGAGGAGCACGACATGCTCCGAGACGCCATCCGCTCACTCTCCGAGGCGAAGATCGCGCCGTTCGCGGCGGTGGTGGACGAGGAGGCCCGCTTCCCCCAGGAGGCGCTGGACGCGCTGGTGGCGAGCGACCTGCACGCCGTGCACGTCCCCGAGGAGTACGGCGGCGCGGGCGCCGACGCCCTCGCGACGGTGATCGTGATCGAGGAGGTGGCCCGCGTCTGCGTGTCCTCCTCCCTGATCCCCGCGGTGAACAAGCTGGGCTCGCTCCCGGTCATCCTCTCCGGCTCCGAGGACCTGAAGAAGAAGTACCTGTCGCCGCTGGCCAAGGGTGACGCGATGTTCTCGTACGCCCTCTCCGAGCCGGACGCGGGCTCGGACGCGGCCGGCATGAAGACGAAGGCCGTCCGCGACGGCGACCACTGGATCCTCAACGGCGTGAAGCGCTGGATCACCAACGCCGGCGTGAGCGACTACTACACGGTCATGGCCGTCACGGACCCGACGAAGCGCAGCAAGGGCATCTCCGCGTTCGTCGTCGAGAAGTCCGACCCGGGCGTCTCCTTCGGCGCCCCGGAGAAGAAGCTCGGCATCAAGGGCTCCCCGACCCGCGAGGTCTACTTCGACAACGTCCGCATCCCGGCCGACCGCATGATCGGCGAGGAGGGCACGGGCTTCGCGACCGCCATGAAGACCCTGGACCACACCCGCATCACGATCGCCGCGCAGGCCCTCGGCGTCGCCCAGGGCGCCTTCGACTACGCCAAGGGCTACGTCCAGGAGCGCAAGCAGTTCGGCAAGGCGATCGCCGACTTCCAGGGCATCCAGTTCATGCTCGCCGACATGGCCATGAAGATCGAGGCGGCCCGCCAGCTCACGTACGCGGCCGCGGCCAAGTCCGAGCGGCTGGATTCCGACCTCACCTTCCAGGGCGCGGCCGCCAAGTGCTTCGCCTCGGACGTGGCGATGGAGGTCACCACGGACGCCGTCCAGCTCCTCGGCGGCTACGGCTACACCCGCGACTACCCGGTCGAGCGGATGATGCGCGACGCGAAGATCACCCAGATTTACGAGGGCACGAACCAGGTCCAGCGCATCGTGATGGCGAGGAACCTGCCGTAGCAGGGTTTTTGCAGGTCAGAAGCTGCCACTGACCTGCGGCCCGCGCAGACGGCGACAGCCCCCGGCGTGCTGCCGGGGGCTGCCGACGAGTTCCGCCTCGACCGAGCCGGGTGTCGCGGCCTCAGTCCTCGAAGCCCTCGGCCACGCGGCGCTCGCGCAGTTCCATGATCGCCCGGCGGCGGGCCAGCCGGTGGGTGCGTCGGATCTGGGCCTCCTGGTAGCGGCGCTCGTCGCGTTCGGTCTCCGGGAGGACCGGCGGGACCGCACGCGGCTTGCCGTCGGCGTCGACGGCGGCGAAGACCAGGTAGGCGGAGCCGACCTGGGTCGCCGGGGCGGACTCGTTCCAGCGCTCGGCCAGCACCCGCACCCCGACCTCCATCGAGGTCCGGCCGGTCCAGTTGACCTGCGCCTTGACATGGACGAGGTCGCCGACCCGGACCGGCTCCAGGAACGCCATCTCGTCCATGGACGCGGTGACGGCGGGCCCGCCGGAGTGCCGGCCGGCCACCGCTCCCGCCGCGTCGTCGACGAGCTTCATGATCACGCCGCCGTGCACCGTCCCCAGCAGGTTGGTGTCGGCGTGGGTCATGATGTGGCTGAGGGTGGTGCGGGACGCGGACGTGGGCTTGCCCGGGATGTCCGGGGTACTGCCCGAGTCCGCCGCGGTGACCTGGTCTGTCATGTCCTCCACCTTATGCCGAGGGGGACAACCCGGGACTTTGTGTCAGGTTGGCAACAGCGCGGCCCTGATTCTCCGACGACCCTTGTACGGCACACTGCCCTGCCCTGCACACTGGTCCGCATGAACGATTGGCCCGAGGGATGGTCCGACAGGGACCGCGGCAACCGGTACGGCGGCGGCAGCGCCAGCGCGCAGCCCGAGAGCGCCCGCGTCATGCGCCAGGTCCGCCGTGGCCGGACGGCCCCGCCGCAGGGAGCCGGCGTCCCGCCGCAGCCGTCGTACGTCAACGGCCAGGGATACGGCGACTACACCAACGCCCAGCAGACCGGGTACGACAGCGGTTACAGCTCGGGCCAGGTCTACGGGGGCGGCGGCGACTCCGGCGGGCCCGGCGACTTCGACACGCGCGCCCCGCGCCCCGCGCCGAACTGGCGACGCCGCATCAAGTGGACGGCGATCAGCCTGGTCACCGTGCTGGTCGTGACGACCGTCGGCACGTACTTCTGGGCCGACGGCAAGCTCAAGCGCGAGGTCGACCTGTCGAAGGTCATCGACCGGCCCGAGGGCGGCGACGGCACGAACTACCTGATCGTCGGCTCCGACAGCCGTGACGGCATGTCCGCCGAGGAGAAGAAGAAGCTGCACACCGGCTCGGCCGAGGGCAAGCGCACCGACTCGATGATGATCCTGCACGTCGGGTCCGACGGCGACACGCTGGTCTCGCTGCCGCGTGACTCGGACGTCGAGCTCCCGACGTTCGTCGGCTCCGAGTCCGGCAAGACGTACAAGGGCACCGGTCGGCACATCAAGCTGAACGCCGCGTACGCCACGGACGGCCCCGAGCTGCTGGTGCGCACGATCGAGTTCAACACCGGCCTGCGCATCGACCACTACGTGGAGATCGGCTTTGCGGGCTTCGCGAGCATCGTGGACGCGGTCGGCGGCGTCGAGATCACCATCGACAAGGCCTTCAAGGACAAGTACTCGGGCGCCGACTTCCAGGCGGGCAAGCAGAAGCTGAACGGCGAGGAGGCGCTGGCCTTCGTCCGCACCCGGCACGCCTTCGCCGCGTCCGACCTGCAGCGCACCAAGAACCAGCAGAAGTTCCTCGCGGCCCTCGCCCACGAGGTGGCGACCCCCGGCACGGTCCTGAACCCCTTCAAGCTCTACCCGACGATGAGCGCCGGCCTCGACTCGCTCATCGTCGACAAGGACATGGGGCTGTACGACCTGGGATCCATGTTCTTCGCGATGAAGGGCGTCAACGGCGGCGACGGCACCTCGCTGAACATGCCGATCTCCGGCTCCACCGGCGGCAACCTCGTCTGGGACAAGGCGAAGGTGAAGCAGCTGGTGAACGAGTTGAACAACGACGAGAAGGTGACCGTCTCCGGCAGCTGAGGCCGACGCGGGCAGAGTTCAGGGGCGTCCTGCGGGGCGCCCCTGAACGCGTTTCCGGCGACGGTCACATGGTGGCGCCCGCCATCGTCCGGCACATCTCGGCGCAGCGGCGACAGGACTCGGCGCAGCGCATCATCTGGGGATCGTCCGGCATGGCCATACACGCCTCGGCGCACATGTCGCAGGCCTTGGCGCACAGGGCGCACATCTCGGCCGACATGGGCGAGCGCCGCATCATCATGTCGGCGCACATGCGGGTCGTCTCGGAGCAGTCCATGAGCGCGCGCATGACCTGCATCTGGGCCTGGCCGCCCATCTGCAGGCAGGAGCTCATGGTCTCCTCGCACATGCTGTGGCAGGACATGCACGCCTCGACGCAGTCCTGCATCTGCCGGCTCATCGGGGTCATCGTTCCGGGCTGGGTCATGGCTCCTCCTGGGGGTCATGAGGGTGAGGGGCCGGGTGGTCCCCGGCGCCCGCTCTCCCGTCGTACGCCCTCCAGCGGGCTCGCGCCATCAGAACGGACGGCACCATTTCGCACTATTTGCACCAGAAACCCACGTGGCCGGGCTCTCGCGCCGACCCACCGCCCAGGACCATCAGGGTCACATCCCGGGGGAGTTCCCCGACGGGGGCTTCCCGGACGGGGCTTCCCGGACGGGGCATCCCTCAGAGGGTCTCCGGTGGGCACCCCACCTCGTCACCCCTGACGACCCCGAACCCGCCCTGTTCCGCACCCGCCGCCCGCACCGTGCGCACCTGCCGGAAGTCCGCGCCCGCGATCACCTTCAGGGTCGGCCCGAGCCCCTTGACGGCACGCAGCTCGCTGCCCGGCAGGGCGGTGGCGAGGGACTTGGCGGAGCGGTCCCAGCGGGGGTCGTAGGCGACCACCGTGCGCGGGGCGACGGGGCCGCCCGCGGCGACCGGCCGGCGGGTGGTGCGAAAGCCCGTCGCCGCCAGCGCCGCGTCCACCCGCCGGCCGAGCCCCGGTGTGCGGGTGCCGTTCTCGACCTGCACCCGGATCTGCTGCGGCGCCACCGGCACCAGCGCACCCCGGCGGCCGATCGCCCGGGCCGTCGCCGCGAGGGGCTCGTCGTCGCGCAGGGACGCGAACAGGCGCGCGGACTTCACCGGATCCCACATCAGCGTCGACCCGATCCCCTTCACCAGGTATCCCATCCGGCCGATGGGAACGGTGGCGAACTCGGAGGAGGCGGGGGAGAAGGAGCGCATCGCCCGCCCGAGGTCGAGCAACTCGTCGGCGCCGAAGCCCCGGTCGGCCCGCACCGAGCCCAGCACCGCCCGGGTCACGTCCCGGAACCGCAGCGGGTTCAGCAGGACACCGGAGGAGGTCGCCCGGTCCACCAGGGCCGCCAGGAAGCGCTGCTGGCGTTTCATCCTGCCCAGGTCGGAGGAGGCGTCCGCGTGCCGGGAGCGCACGTACTGCAGCGCCTCGCCGCCCTGGAGCGTGTGCCGGCCCGGCGCCAGGTCCAGGCCGGTGTAGGCGTCCTTCAGCGGCAGCGCCGTGCAGATCGGCACGCCGCCGAGGACGTCCACCGTCTTCATGAAGCTGGTGAAGTCGACCTCCAGGTAGTGGTCGATCTTCACGTGCGTCATGTTCTCGACCGTGCGGACGGTGAGCTGCGGACCGCCCTCCGCGTACGCCGCGTTGAGCCTGATCGGATGGCCGCCGTGCTCCTTGCCGGTCACCTGGTCGGTGTGCGGGGGCGTCAGCGCGTACGAGTCGCGCGGGAGGCTGACCACGCTGGCCCGCTCCCGGTCCTCCGAGATGTGCACGATCATGATCGTGTCGGTGCAGTGACAGGGAGCCCCGCCCAGACGGTACCGGCGGCGCTCCGCCGGCGTGATCCGGTCGCGGCCGTCCGTGCCGACCAGCAGGATGTTCGTGCCGTGACCGCCCCGCGGACGGTTCTTCATGTCCTTGAAGGGGTCGACCCGGGCGATGCCCGCGTCGAGGCTGCTGATCACCGAGTGACCGATGCCGGCGGCCGCGAGGAGCACCACCGACAGCGTGGTCGCCGCCCGCACGGCCCAGCGCGGGCGTCCGCGTCGGGCGGGGGGACGCGGCACACGGCGCCGCGGGTGGGGGCGGCGCGGGAA
Organism: Streptomyces sp. LUP30; assembly: GCF_001746365.1. Classification (GTDB taxonomy): domain Bacteria; phylum Actinomycetota; class Actinomycetes; order Streptomycetales; family Streptomycetaceae; genus Streptomyces. Next base: position 35,678 of record NZ_MJAJ01000008.1, on the reverse strand, counting down.
CCGGGACGGCGTGATGGGCATACGGGGCACCTCCGGGCGGCGGCCGTAGGGCGGTGGTAGCCGTTGGAACATAGGCCCATACGATCTGTCGACCGGTGCAGCGCACCCGGCGGGGCGGGCCCTGTCCCCCGTTCGCGGTAACGTGAGCCCCCTATGAACGCCAAGCCCGACGTGCAGCTCCCCGCAGTGTCCGTCATCATGCCCGTCCTCGACGAGGAGCGGCATCTGCGCGGAGCCGTCCAAGCGATCCTCGCGCAGGAGTACGCCGGCGAGATGGAGGTCGTGATCGCCATCGGCCCGTCCACGGACCGGACGGACGAGATCGCGGCCCAGCTCGTAGCCGAAGACCCGCGCGTGCACACGGTCCCCAATCCGACCGGGCGTACGCCCGCCGCGCTCAACGCCGCGATCAAGGCCTCGCGCCACCCGATCGTCGTCCGCGTCGACGGGCACGGCATGCTCTCGCCGAACTACATCGCCACCGCCGTGCGGCTCCTGGAGGAGACCGGCGCGCAGAACGTCGGCGGCATCATGCACGCCGAGGGCGAGAACGACTGGGAGCACGCGGTCGCCGCGGCCATGACCTCGAAGATCGGGGTCGGCAACGCCGCCTTCCACACGGGAGGACAGGCCGGCCCGGCCGAGACCGTGTACCTCGGCGTCTTCCGGCGGGCGGCTCTGGAGCAACAGGGCGGCTACAACGAGGAGTTCATCCGCGCCCAGGACTGGGAGCTGAACTTCCGGATCAGGGAGGCCGGCGGGCTGATCTGGTTCTCGCCCGAGCTGAAGGTGTCCTACCGGCCCCGTCCCAGCGTCAGGGCGCTCGCCAAGCAGTACAAGGACTACGGGCGTTGGCGGCACGTCGTCGCCCGCTACCACGAGGGCTCCATCAACCTGCGCTACCTCGCCCCGCCCACCGCGGTGTGCGCGATAGCCGCCGGCGTCGTGGTGGGCGCCGCGCTCACCCCGCTGGGCTTCGTGATCCCCGCCGGCTATCTCGCGGCGATCGTCGCCGGCTCGCTGCCGGCCGGCAAGGGGCTGTCGTTCCGGGCACGGCTCCAGATCCCCGTGGCCCTCGCCACCATGCACATGTCGTGGGGCTTCGGCTTCCTGACCAGTCCCAAGGCGCTGGCCAGGAAGGTCATCGCGTCGCGGCGGCCCGCGGTCCTCAGCGACGCGCGCTGACCACCGCGGGAGCCCGCCGGACCCGGACTACCAGATGTAGTCCGGGTCCACGTGCATGCACTGACTGGTGTCGGAGGCGTTGATGGCGCCGGCGCTGTCGGGCGTCCTGTCGTTCTTCACCGGCGCCTTGTACGTCGTCCCCGACCGCCAGTCCGCGCCCACGACGACCGTGACGCCGGAGACCCCGGTGGACTTCTTCACCTGGCCCGCCGGAACGCCGAGGGCCTTGGCGACGGCCAGGGCGTCGCCCTGCAGGTCGTCGCTCGGGTAGCTGATCACCGTCTTCGCCACGGCGGTGGCGACCGAGGTGTCCGCGACGGCCTCGGTGAAGCCCTTGCCGGCCAGCGCCTGTGAAATGGCCGTGGCCCGTCCGCGGACCGCGCCCTGGGCGCTCGTCGACGTGCCGTTGTGGACCTGCACCGCGATCTTGTCGCTCGCGGCCGCCGGATCGGCGACCGCCGTCGGCGAGGGAGCGGCGGTGGCCTTCCGGGCGTCCTTGCCGTCCAGGGCGATGTCCTCGCGCACCAGACGGAACAGCTGCCCGGCGTCGTCCGTGGGCACCACGCGTTCGCCCTGGTAGCGGTTGGGCATCGTCGTCATCGTGATGCGGTCGGTGGGCACCTTCTGCAGCTCGCCCGCCAGGTCGTACATCTTGCCGATGGTGTCCAGACCGTCGTCGACGGTGATCGCCTTCGTGGCCGCCTCGGCGAGCTTGCGCAGCTTGTTGGGGTTGGTCAGCTTGGCGCTGGCGCGCAGCTCACGGACCATCGAGTTCATGTACATGTGCTGCGCCTTGGCGCGGGCGAGGTCGGTGTCGTCCTCGAAGCCGTAACGGGTGCGCAGCCACTGCAGGGCCTGCTCGCCCTTGACGGAGTGCGTGCCCTTCTCCAGCTTCAGGCCGGAGCCCTTGCCGGCGCTGGTGTGCGAGTAGACGTTGGCGTCCACGCAGACCGGGACGCCGCCTATCGCGTCCGCCATCGAGACGACCCCGGCGAAGTCGATCATCATGAAGTGGTCGATGTGGATGTCGGTGAGCTTCTCCCAGGTGGCCACCGTGCAGCCCGGGCCGCCGCGGCTGAGCGACGCGTTCGTCATCCCGCCGTGCAGCGCCGGGTAGCTCGTGCCGTCGTCGGGGTCGGTGCACTTGGGGATGTCCAGCAGCGTGTCGCGCGGCATGCTCACCACCGACATGTTGCTGCGGTCGGCCGAGACGTGCAGCAGCATCTGGACGTCCGCGAGCGGGGGGCCGCCGAAGTCGTACTTGGCGCCGCCGAGCTTCTGGTTGGCCGCGGTGTCGCGGGCGTCCGAGCCGATCAGCAGGATGTTCAGCGCCGTCTGGCCGTCCGAGTTGGCCTTGGTGCCGGCGGCCCGGTCCTTGGCGTCGCCGATGTTCAGGTCGTCGTGCCTGATGTTCGCGTTGAGGTGCTCGTAGTAGAGGTATCCGGCCCCCGCGCCCCCGAGTATCACCACCGCCAGCACGGTCGCCGACCAGCGCAACGCGCGTCGACGCCGGCGTCTGCGGTCGGTCTCCCGGCCGTCCTGCCGTCCGCCGCCGCGTCTGCCGTCTCCGTCGGACGCGCTCTGGTCGCGCTGTTCCCGCTCGGCCGAAGACGTCGTGTCCCCGGCCGCCGGGACATCCCCCCGCACCCCGCTGCTCCCCGCCATTCCCCTGCCCCTCCCCGCTGTGCACCTGACACGGGCCCGCCCCGCGTCCAGTCAGACGCACGACGGGCCCGAAGGGTTACCTACTTGGCGCACTGGACCTTGTCGGCCGTGGACTTCTGGACCGTGTCGGGCACCTTCGTCGCCGCCGTGAGCGAGACGCCCGCGCCCTTGAAGTCCTTGCCCAGCGTCAGCGTCATGGTCGGCAGACCCTGCGCGTTCTGGACGCTCCTGCCCGGCTTCAGCGCGGTGCCGGGCAGCCCCATGACCGCGGCCAGCTTGCGCGCCTGGGCGGCCTGGTCGGGCGCGTACTCGAGGGTCGTCTTCGCCAGTGCCGCGGGCGCGTTGCCGGCGTTCTCGGACTTCGTCACGCCCTCGTCGTTCTGCAGCCAGTTGAGAGTCTCCTGTGCGCTGCCGGGAGGCGCTCCGCCGTTCATCACCTGCACCCGCACCTCGGAGGCGGAGGACTGGGCGCCCTTCAGACGGGCCGCGGCCGCCTTGGCCGCCGCGTTCTTCGAGGCCGCGGCCTGCTGCTTCACCGCGGTGAAGGAGACGTCGTCCCTGATCATCTGGAAGACGGTGGGCGCCGAGGACTTGTCGAGGACGACCGTGGCCTTGACCTTCTCGGCCGGGTTGTCGACGACGGGGACGGTGGTGAAGGTCAGGTTCTTGATGTCGAGCTTGCCCAGCTCCATGCCCAGGTCCTTCAGCTTGTTGATGCTGTCGAGCTGGGAGTCGACGGCCAGTGCCTTGGTGCCCGCCTCCGCCAGCTTGATCATCTTGGAGGGGCTGGAGAGCGTGTCGTTCGACTTCAGCTTGCGCATCAGGGCGCTGAGGAACTGCTGCTGGATCTGGATCCGGCTCAGGTCGCCGCCGAAGCCCACGGAGTGCCTGGTGCGCACGAAGGCGAGGGCCTGCTCGCCCTGGATGAGGTGGGTGCCCTTCGACAGCTTCAGGTGGGAGTCGGCGTCGTTGATGTCCTTGGCCAGGCACACCTCCACCCCGCCCACCGCGGTGGTCAGCGTCTTCACCGCGTTGAAGTCGGCGACCATGAAGTTGTCCGCCTTGATCCCGGTCAGCTCGGTGACCGTGCGCACGGTGCACGACGGCGTACGGCCGTCCTGGCCGAGGCTGGTGTTGAAGCGGACGCCTTCCGAGCCCTTGATGACCTTGTCCGTGCCGTCCTCCTGCTTGGTCTGGCAGTCCGGGACGTCGACGATCAGGTCGCGCGGGATGCTGAGCGCGGTCGCGTTCGTGCGGTCCTTGGAGACGTGCAGCAGGATCGTGGTGTCCGCGTGGCCGACGCTGCCGGAGTCGCCGTAGCCCTCGTTGCCGGAGCCGGTGCGCTTGTCGGTGCCGATCACCAGCAGGTTGATGGCCTTGTCCTTGCTGAACCCGCCGGTGCTCGCGCCGTCGTCGGAGACCGACGTGATGTTGCCGTTGAGGTGCTCGATGTACAGGTAGGCGGCGCCTGCCGTGCCCACGATCACGAAGGCCATGATCCCGCCGGTCCACACCAGGATCTTCTTCGCCCGCGACTTCTTCTTCACCGGCCGCCGGCCGCGCCGGCTCGCCGGTTCCTCCGGCGGCGCGCCGCGGCGCCGTCGCGGCCCGGGCACGTCGGCGCTCGGCGTCGCCTTCCCGGGCGGCGACGGCGGCGACTGCCGGTCCGGCTCGGCGGCGCGTGAGCGCGCCGGGCCCCCGTTGCCGCCGCCGGTCCTGCCGGAGGCGGATCTACGGGGTCCGGGCACCGGCGACTGCGGTGCGGAAGTACTCAGTCGCAGTTCGTATTCGCCGGTGTCCGGATTGAGCACCCACTGGTCTGCGGGGTCGATGTTCTCCGCCCGCCCACGGCCTTGCGCGTCCACGGTTGTCCGAATCCTCCGTCGGGGCCACGCGGCGCCTTTCCCCCTCAAGGCGCTCGGGTCTCGGTCACACGGTGCGCGACCCCAGGAAGGACCTCGCGGCCGGGTGCACCGGATCGCTCACACTATCCGCCCAGTTCGGAGTCGAGCGACGGCCGTGACAAATTCCACGCCCCTACAACCGGGCAATTCGCCCCATTTCTTTGAACTCCTGTTCGGCGGAAGGGGCTGCCTTGGCAAGCGCTTTACCCGCAACCGTCCTCGGCGGCGGTGTTTCCGCGGAAGGTGGGCACGGGCGGGCTGGGCGAAACCGCCTCGTGAGCCGTGCCGTTCGCCGCCGGAGGCCGGTACGGTCCGTGGCCGACCGACTCCGAAGGGGCGGATTTCGTGGGAAGTTCCCGGGAAACCATCACCGGTGTGTCCGTCCGCAGCCGATCGAAGAGTTTCTCCGCCTCGGGTTCCACCAGTTGGTCGCGATTGGCGTTGTAGACGTACGACTCCCGCGGAACGGTCAGGAATTGCACATGTTCGGTGGGAATGTTCCGCAGGCCGCGCACGAGTTCATACAGGCCGCGCAGACTCGCGAGATCCGGATCGGTGGTGAGCGAGGACGTGGCCGCGTCCAGCACCGGATACAGCTTCACCGGGTTCAGCAGGACGTCGTTGCTCTGCACCTTGTTGACGAGCGCCCCCAGGAACCGCTGCTGCCGGTCCATCCGGCCGGTGTCGCTGCCGTTGCCGAGGGACTTGCGGGCGCGTACGTACCCGAGCGCCTGTTCCCCGTCGAGCGTGACCTTCCCGGCCGGCAGCCGCAGCCGGGCCGCCTTGTCGCTGATCGGCTCGGACAGACAGACCTCGACCCCGTCCACCGCGTCGACCATGTCCTTGAACCCGCTGAAGTCGACGACGACGTGGTGGTCGATCCGCACCCCGGTGAGCTTCTCCACCGTGCGGATCGTGCAAGCCGAACCGCCGGCCTGGAAGGCGTAGTTGAACATCGTGAACATCGGCTCGGTGTGCGTCCCGTCCGGCCGACGGCATCCCGGCACGTCCACCATCAGGTCGCGCGGCAGGGAGACGGCGGTGGCGCTGCGCCGCCCGGCCGCCAGATGCAGCAGGATCGTCGTGTCGGACCGCTCGGACCCCAGGTCGCGCCCGTACTCCTCGTTGCCGTCCCCCGACCGCGAGTCGGACCCGATCACCAGGACGTTCGTCGCGTCCTTCACCAACGACGTCGGCCGCTCCTTCGCGTACCGCGCGAGCTCCGCCGCGGCCGCGTCGTCGGGCGTGATGTTCCCGTCGAGCTTCATGTAGACGGCCCACCCGGCCACCCCGGACCCCAGGACGATCACGGCCACGGCCCCCGCCCCGTACCGCGCCCACCGCCGCCGGCGCCGTCGCGCGAGCCCGCGCCCGTCGGCGGACGCCCCCGTCCCCGGCCCGAGAGGCCCGCCGCCCCGCCCTGCGAAGTGCGTCACGTCCGATCCCCCTCCCGCTTCCGGTCCCGCCGCGGCCCCGCCTCGGCCGCAGGAGCGCGGGAGCCGTCCCCTACGACGATGGCGTGAACGGGGGCGAAGGGGTGCCCGGGAGTGGGCCGAACGGCTGAGACGGCCCCGGGCTCCGGGGCCGTTCCCGTCGACGGGGGCACTCGCCCGCCGACCCGTGGCGCGCCTACCGACCCATGGCACACCCGCCGACCCATGGCGCGCCCGCCGACCCAGGCGCGCCCGCCGACCCACGGCGCGCCTACCGGGCCGTGGCCGTCACCCGCTCGCTCTCCACGCGCCGGGCCACGGTCTCCTCGTCGGCCTGCGCCAGGTTCCGGCACAGCACCACCGAGCCGCCGCTCGCCAGCGGCGCGAACAGCCCGGCGCTCAGCCCCTCCCAGGTGTCGTACGGCAGCCCCGACAGCAGCCGCGCCCCGGGCCCGGTCAGCCCCAGCCCCGAGGCCGCGGCCCGCGCCCGCTCCACGATCTCGGCCCCGGTGTACTCGGCCCCGGCGACGATCAGCGCGGGCTCCTCCGGGTCCACCGGGACGTACGGAGCGAACCGGTCCCCGAAGCTCGGGACGTCCACGGCGTAGTCGTCGTACCCCTCCGGAGGAGCGGGCACGAACCGCCGCCCGAGCGGAGCCAGCGACAGCGCGTACCGCTCCCCCCGGCATGCCAGCCCCGCCTCGAAGCGTCCGGGGCCGGCCACGACGAAGTCCGCCCGCGACGGATCCCCGGCCACATCCGCGACGACCCCGGTCGACGCGCATGCCAGCAGCCACACCGCCGTCTGCCAGTGCGCGGGCAGCAGCAGCGCGACCCGGTCGCCCGGCTCGGCGGACAGCCCGTCCTGGAGGAGGTTCGCGGTCTTGGCCACCCAGTTGGCGAAGGTGGCCACGGACAATTCGACCCGCTCGCCCGTGGCGTCGTCGTAGAAGGTCAGCAGGGGGCGCGCGGGATCCGCGGCGAGTGCGGAACGCAGCAGGTCGGCAGGGGTGCGATCGGTGGCAGTCACCCGCAGAAGCGTACGCGTCGGCCGTGCCGCCGCACCGGCCGCCGGGCCTTCGCGGAGCCACCGGTTCGGCGCAACGGACGCCGACGGTCCGTCAATTCCCCGATGGACAGATATGTATGACTATGTCCAGGATCGTTGGCATGCGTGGATTGCTTGCTTCCTCGATCGGCGTCACCTGCGCGGCGGCTCTCGCCCTCCCGCTGACGCCGCCCGCCGACGCGGCGACGGTGCGACCGGCACCGGCCGCGGAGGCGGCGTCCGCCGGGACCCTCAGGGCCACGAGCTCCGACACCCGGACCACTTCGACCCGACCCGGCGTCCCCGGCGTTCCCGGGGCGCCCGACCTTCCTGACCTCCCGGGCAGCACCCAGTCGCTGCCCCTCACCCCGCTCACCGGCGACCGTGCCCTCGGCGGCTCCCTGGGACTGTCCCGCCGGGAGGTGCGCCACTTCTCCCTCCTCGGCGTCGTCTGGGACGACCCGTCCGCCGAACTCCACGGCCGAGTCCAGGTCCGCACCCGTCCGGCCGGCGCCGACGCCTGGTCCGGCTGGCAGGACGTGGAGACCCACAACGCCGACCACGGCGCCGACCCCGGCACCACCGAGAGCGTCTCGGGCCGGGTCCGCGGCGCCACGGCCCCGCTCTGGGTCGGCGACTCCGACGGCGTCGAGGTCCGCGTCCGCCCGGAGACCGAACGCCGCACGGAGGAGACGGGCCGCGGCGCCCGCACCCTCTCGACCGTCCTCCCGCTCCCGGCCGGCCTGCGCCTGGACCTCGTCGACCCGGGCGAGGCCGCCCCCGAACACGTCCCGGCGGGCCCCCCGCACGGCCGGACGCTGTCCCCCGAGACCGACCCGCCGGGCGAACCGGGCGCCATGGACGGAACCGACGCCGGGTCGACCGGGGAGAACGGGCCGACCGGCGAGAACGCCGGGGCGACCAAGACGGGTGAGACGTCGAACGACATGGCGGCCGACCTGTCGGCCGAGGCCACCGCGGCCTCCGCCGCCAACGAAGCCCTCGCCCCGCCCGGCGCCCTGGAGATCCCGGGCCTGGACCGCACGGCCACCGAACGCGAACTCTTCGCCCTGCGCGGCGACGAGTTGACGCAGGCCCAGCGGGCCACGCCGTACATCGGCCCGCGCCCGACCATCGTCACACGCCGCGGCTGGGGCGCCGACGAGAGCCTGCGCGAGAGCGGCTTCCGCTACACGACCAAGGTCAAGGCCGCGTTCGTGCACCACACGGCGTCGGGCAACAGCTACAGCTGCGCCCAGGCCCCGTCCGTCATCCGCGGTATCTACCGCTACCACGTCAAGAGCATGGGCTGGCGGGACATCGGCTACAACTTCCTCGTCGACAAGTGCGGGAAGATCTACGAGGGCCGCGCCGGGGGAGTGGCGAAGCCCGTTCTCGGCGCCCACACCCTCGGGTTCAACACCAACAGCATGGGGATCGCCGTCCTCGGCACCTTCGGCAGCGCCAAGCCCAACGCCGCCACGGTCGACGCCGTGGCCCGGCTGACGGCGTGGAAGCTCGGCCTCTTCGGGGCGAACCCGAACGGCAGGACATACCTCACGTCCGGGGGTGGCAATCTCTACGCGAAGGGAAAGAGCGTGCGACTGAACGTGATCTCGGGCCACCGGGACGGGTTCGCCACGGAGTGCCCCGGCAAACAGCTCTACGGCAAGCTCGGCTCGGCCCGTTCGACCGCGGCGCGCTACCAGGGGCGTTGAACCGATCGGTGGGCGCTCGACCGGCCGGTCGCTTTCGGGAGCTCCGGGGCCGGGGGAGGTCCCGGAGGCCCCCGTGCCCCGAACGGCCGGAGCGCGCATCCGGATGGGGGCACATTCCGCGGCCGTCGGGGGGGACAGTCTGCCGGGACCGGGACGGAACGCCCACGGCCTGGAAGTCGCCACACAAGGGTCTGCATACACTGGCCGGCCGAATGACAGTTCGGCCGGTCCCGGCAGGAAGCAGAGACGAAAAGGTGACTGAAGCGATCCTCCTGGTCGGCGGCAAGGGCACCAGGCTGCGCCCGCTCACGGTGCACACGCCCAAGCCCATGGTCAGGGCGGCGGGGGTGCCGTTCCTCACGCACCAGCTGGCGCGGGCGCGAGCGGCGGGCGTGGACCACATCGTCCTGGCGACGAGCTATCTGGCCGAGGTCTTCGAACCGTACTTCGGCGACGGCTCGGCCCTTGGCCTGCACATCGAGTACGTGACGGAGGAGGAACCCCTCGGCACGGGCGGCGCGATCCGCAACGTGGCGTCCCGTCTCACCTCGGCCCCGGACGACCCGGTCCTGGTCTTCAACGGCGACATCCTCACCGGCCTGGACATCGGACGCCTGGTGGCCACCCACGAGTCGACCGGCGCGGACGTCTCCCTCCACCTCACCCAGGTGACGGACCCGCGCGCCTACGGCCTGGTCCCCACGGACGAGACGGGCAGGGTCCTGGCGTTCCTGGAGAAGCCCCAGACCCCCGAGGAGATCGTCACCGACCAGATCAACGCGGGCGCGTACGTCTTCCGCCGTTCGGTCATCGACACGATCCCGCCGGGCCGCCCGGTGTCGGTGGAACGCGAGACGTTCCCCGACCTGCTCTCGGCCGGAGCGCATCTGCAGGGCATGGTCGACTCGACGTACTGGCTGGACCTGGGCACCCCGGCCGCGTTCGTCCGCGGCTCGGCGGACCTGGTCCTCGGCCGGGCCCCGTCTCCCGCGGTCCCCGGCCGCTGCGGCGACCGTCTCATCCTGCCGACGGCGCGGGTCGCCCCCGACGCGAAGCTGACGGGCGGCACGGTGGTGGGCGAGGGCGCGTTCGTCGCGGAGGGCGCGCGGGTCTTCGGCTCGACGATCCTGCCGGGCGCGGTCATCGAACCCGGCGCCGTCATCACCGACTCGCTCATCGGCGCCCGGGCCCGCGTCGGCGAACGCTCCGTCCTCACCGGGACGGTCATCGGCGACGGCGCGGTCGTCGGCCCGGACAACGAACTCCGCGAGGGCGCGAGGGTGTGGTGCGACGCGAGGATCCCGGCCGGAGCGGTCCGCTTCTCGTCGGACCAGTAAGCGCCCTCAGCGCGCCCGGGCCCCTCCGAGGAGCACCCCGTGAGGGGTGCCCTCTGAGGGGTGCCTTCCGGGGGTGCCTTTCGAGGAGTGCCTTGTCGGGCGGGCGCCTTCAGGGAAGTGGGGACGAGGCCGTTCGGGCCGATACGGGGGCCGGAGCGCGGCGTCGGCCCGGCCTTCCCTCACAGCTTCCCGATGTCCCACCGGGGCATCTTCGGAACCCGCCGGGGCGGCACGCGTCCGCTCAGCAGGATCAGCCGGGCCGCCCGGTGCCGCTGCCCCGTCTGCCCCGGCTCCCGCCCCGCGTACGGCTCCAGCAGCTCCAGCATCACGGCGTCGTCGGCCTCCCGGTCCCCGGCCAGCGCGAACCCCACGATCCCCGGCAGATGCAGATCCCCCACGGTCACCGCGTCCGCCGCGCCATGGCTGCGCTGCACGGTCTCCGCGGACGTCCAGGGACCGACCCCCGGCAGGACCTCCAACCGGGCCTGCGCCTCGGCCGGCGCCATCCGCATCGCCTCCTCCAGCCGTCCCGCCACCCGTACGGCCCGCAGGATCGTGGACGCCCGCTTGTCGTCGACCCCCGCCCGATGCCATTCCCAGGACGGGATCAACGCCCAGGTCCGTGGCGCCGGCATCACCCACAGCAGGCCGCCCGCCGCCGGCCCGGGCGCCGGCTCCCCGAACTTCCGCACCAGCAGCCGCCAGGCCCGATACGCCTCGTCGGTGGTGACCTTCTGCTCCAGCACCGACGGGATCAACGACTCCAGCACCAGTCCGGTCCGCGTCAGTCTGAGCCCCGGTCGCCGATGCCGCGCCAGCGCCACCACCCGATGCCGGGGCTCGAACGCCTCCGGGGTGTCCGCGGCCCCGAGCATCTCGGGCAACTGCTCCAGCAGCCACTCGGCCCCGGGCCCCCACGCCTCGCCGCGCACCGCGCCGTCGCGGGCGGCGACGCGCAGTGTCCCCGGACCGGCGGGAGTGAGGCTGGCCCGCCACACGGACCCGTCCGGCGTCGCCCGGAACGTCGGATCACCAGGTCCCCGGCGCAGCGGCCCGAGCACCAGCCCGAGGTCGAGCGGGCCCTTCGGCGTCCAGTCGCGCACCCGCCCGGGCGCCGACGCCTGCCGCGGCACGCCCGCGGGCACACCGACATGCCCGCCGCGCACGGTCGTGCGCGTGGGCCGAGGAGAGAAGCGTCCTGCCACGATGGATGTCCCGGGTCATACGAAAACGGCTGCTACGAGAGTAGGCGCACCGCTCACCCCGCACCCCGCCGACCACGAACATCACGCTCCGGATCATCCGCACCGGTGGCACCCGTCGCACCACCCGAACCGGACGCCTCACCCACACCGGCCGCGCCCAACGGCCGCCCACACCACCCGCGTCGCCCGAGCCGCGGGCCGTTCCGTACCCCGACCCCCCTCGTGTCACCCGCAGCGCGCGATCCGCCCCGAGGGCCACACCCTGTGCCGAACGTCTCGCCCCCACAGCGAGCCCCCGCCCGCGCGGAGCACGACACCTCCCCCGGGTGTGGCGCTGCTCGGTGCGGCGGGCGCGCGCGGCGCACCGCCGCACCGAACCGCCGCGGCCTCAGCGCACCACGACGAAGTCGCCGACCTCCCGCTCCGGGCGGGACCGTGGCTCCTCCGCCGCGTGTCCGACCGCCACCGCTCCCATCGGGTCCCAGCCCTCCGGCAGCGCGAGCACCTCCCGGACCACGTCCCGGCAGAACATCGTCGACGACACCCAGGCGGACCCCAGCCGCTCCCCGGCCAGCGCGACCAGGAAGTTCTGCACGCCGGCGCCGGTCGCGACCACGAACATCTCCCGCTCGGCCGCGTCCCGCCGGGCGTCGCCGTAGGTGTGCGACCCGTCCATCACCAGACAGGGCACCACGAGATACGGCGCGTTCCGCAGTACGTCCCCCCGCCGCACCCGCTTGGCGATGGACTCCTCGGACTTCCCGTCCCGCCGCAGATCCGCGATCCACGCGTCCCGCATCGCGTCCAGCAGCCGTGACCGCGCCTCCTGCGACTCCAGCAGCACGAACCGCCACGGCGTCGTGTGATGCGGCGCCGGCGCGGTGACGGCCGCCGCCACCGCCCGCCGTACCGCCCCGGGGTCGACCGGCTCGTCGGTGAAGGACCGCACGGTCCGCCGCTGGGTGACCGCCGACCGCACCGCTTCCGAGGTCCCGAGCCGGAACATGTCGTCCCGTGCCCCCCGCACGAGTGCCCGGGCCCCCTCCTCGGCGCCCTCGGAACCGACCACATGTCCCAGACCCCGCACCACGGCCACCGGAAGCCCGGCGGCCTTGCCCTTCACGAGGTCGCCGGCGGCGGCCAGCTCGTCCGCCGTGGCGACGACCGTCGCGCTCAGCGCGTTGCCGTGCGCGTCCGTGTCCCCGCGCAGATCGTCCAGCACCCGTACCCCGGCGGCGCCGATCGCCACGTCCGTGAGCCCCGCCCGCCAGGGCCGCCCGAAGGTGTCGGTGACGACGATCCCGACATCGACGCCGAGCGCGTCCCGCAGCCCGTCGCGGAGCGCCCGCGCCGACGCGTCCGGGTCCTCCGGCAGCAACAGCACCGTCCCCGCCGGGGTGTTGGAGGCGTCGACCCCGGCCGCGGCCATGATCAGCCCCTGCCGGTTCTCGACGATCCGCAGCGCCCCGCGGCGGGCCACCACCCGCACCGTCTCCGCGTCGATCGCCGCCTCCCGGTCGTCCGCCCGGACGATCCGCCCCTCCGCCTTGGACACGATCTTCGACGTGACCAGCAGCACGTCCCCGTCGGCGAGCCCCGGCTCGGCGGTGGCGATGAGTTTGGCGAGGTCGTCCCCGGCCCGCACCTCGGGCAGCCCGGCCACGGCCCAGACCCGGTAACCGCTCTCCGAGGATCCGCTCATGTGCCCCGCACCTCCTCCGCCAGCCGCAACGCCTCGCGGGCCATCTGCGTGGTCGCGTCGAGGTCGCTCATCATCAGCGGGACGGCGCGGCAGCGGATCCCGGCCGCCTCCACCCGCTCCACGGTGTCCGCGTCCACGGTGTCGACGAGCCAGCCGTCGAGCAGTCCCGAGCCGTAGTGCTCGGCCACCGCCGCGGCCGTCGACTCCACGCCGACCGCCGCGAGCACCTTGTCGGCCATGCCGCGCACCGGCGCGTCCCCGACGATGGGGGACAGGCCCACCACCGGCACCCCGGCCTCGGCGATCGCCTCGCGGATGCCCGGCACCGCGAGGATCGTGCCGACGGAGACCACCGGATTCGACGGCGGGAAGAGCACGACGTCCGCCTCCGCGATCGCCTCCAGCACCCCCGGCGCCGGCTTCGCCTGCTCCGCGCCGACGGGCACGACCGCCTCCGCCGGCACCGACGCCCGCAGTCGCACCCAGTACTCCTGGAAGTGCACGGCCTTGCGCTCACCGTCGACGTCGACGGCCACATGGGTCTCGACGCGGTCGTCCGTCATGGGGATCAACCGCACGCCCGGCTTCCAGCGGTCGCACAGCGCCTCGGTCACCGCACTCAGCGGATAGCCGGCGCCGATCATCTGCGTCCGCACGATGTGCGTGGCGAAGTCCCGGTCGCCCAGACCGAACCAGCCGGGCCCCGCGCCGTAGGCGGCGAGCTCCTCCTTCAGATGGAAGGTCTCGTCGGCCCGCCCCCAGCCCTGTTCCTCGTTGATGCCGCCGCCGAGCGTGTACATCACCGTGTCGAGGTCCGGGCAGACCTTCAGCCCGAAGAGATGGATGTCGTCGCCGGTGTTGCCGATGACCGTGACGTCCGCGTCCGGCACGGCCTGCTTCAGACCGCGCAGGAACCGGGCACCGCCGATGCCGCCTGCCAGAACCACAATGCGCATGAGCGCAAGTCTCGCAGGCGGCGCCGACTGCGCGACGGGCGGTTGTGGACAACCGCCCGCCTGTGGACATCCCGCCCACCCGTACGGGCGGACGACGTCCGGACCGTGCGCCGACGGCGTCCGGCTACGCGCTGACGGGGTCCGCGGGGCCGTACGGGACGGGGGCCGCGCACGCCATCGTGGCCGCGCCGGCCGGGCGCACGTGTGACTGCGGGTGCATCGGCATCTCCGTCAGCCCCGGGAAGTAGACGTGCAGGCTCACCGCCGGCTCCAGCGCGTCGTTGACGACCTCGTGCACGAATCCCGGCGCGAACATTCTCTGCGCCCCGGCCCCGAGCGTCCGCTCGCCGCGTCGGGTGCGCTCGGTCAGCTCCCCGTCCAGCACGGTGAGCACGCCCGAGGAGCGGCCGTGGTCGTGCGGTCCGCTGCCCTGGCCGGGCACCCAGGACAGCAGCCACACCTCGTAGCCGGGGCCGGTGCGCAGCAGGTGGTACCAGCGGGACGTCGCGTCGTAGCGGACCAGGTGTTCCCACTGGGCGCGGTCGGCGGCGACGGAGCGGGCCAGGCCGACGAACTCGGCCACGGTGGCCGGGTGCTCGCGCGGGGCCTGCAGGAGGTGGGGGACTTCGAGGATGTCGCCGGCGATCTGGAGGTCGCTGTCGCTGTTCATGGATGCGGTGGTTCCTCGGCGGAGAGGGCGGCAGGAGTGGGGGGCTTGCTGGGTGTCGCGGACCGTCCGCCCGGATCACGGGTGGAACAGGGATGCCCTGGTGTGGGCCGGAGGGAGACAGCAGCCGAGTCGCGGTGGACTCAACGGGTGCAGCCGGAGCGCGTTGGGCTCAACAGCTGGAACGACGACAACAGCTACAGCGGACGAGGGCAGCACCGTGGGACCCGGCGGAGCCGGTCGAGGTGAGTGCCAAGTTCGCGAGCATGCCCACAAGGACACCGGTTCACACCCGCACTGTCAACTCGACACCCGGTATGTGGGACACGGTTCACCTCATTCGGTTCATCTCCGAGGTGAAAGGTTTGTGCATGGGGTGACCGGGACACATGGCGCACATGCCGGGCGCGCGAGCGTCGTGGTGATCCCGTGATCCGACTGTGATCAGGTTCGCTTCCACGCGCGTGCCGCAACGGGATCGAACCTCCGGGCGTCTTTCCCCGTACAGGCGCTGTGCGGGGCGGTGGCCCTCCGGGGCTCCATCTGCTTGTCAAGGTTTATGGCGATTTGAACACTTACTGCATGGCCTTGGTTCCGCAGAGTGAATAAGGGGCCCAATAGCAGATCTCGGCTTGACTCGCCCGGAGCAGCACACTTGTAATTTCACTCGTGTCGTTCAGCCGGAATCGGTAACGGCCACGTCACGGGGACGCGAAAGACAGAGCGAGGGGCGCACATGACCGAGCTGGTGCAGCAACTGCTGGTCGACGTCGACGACGCGGACGAGGAACTCGGCTGGCAGGAGCGCGCACTGTGCGCCCAGACCGATCCCGAGTCCTTCTTCCCCGAGAAGGGCGGCTCCACCCGCGAGGCGAAGAAGGTCTGCCTCGCCTGCGAGGTCCGCTCCGAATGCCTGGAGTACGCCCTCTCCAACGACGAGAGATTCGGCATCTGGGGCGGCCTGTCGGAGCGGGAACGCCGCAGGCTGAAGAAGGCGGCGGTCTGAGAACCGCCCACGCCGCACGGGCGCGACGGCCGACGCCCCGGCGGCACGGTGTCTCGATATCGAGACACATGGAGGCGCCTTCGGGCGCCAGGGTCCGAACGGCCCGTCGCGTGTGGGTTGTCCACAGGCGGCGGGCCGTCGTCCTGCCCAGCCGATAGTGTGGGCGCTCGTCCGAGACGCTTCCGCGCCCCCACGCGGCGCAGGCGTCCACCGCAGTCCAGCGAACCGGGGCCCGTACCTCGATGTCCGTGCACAGCCACACGGCAGCCCACCAAGACGGCGCTGCCACACCTGAGTTCCCGCGTCATGTCGTGACCGCGGTGATCGTCTCCCACGACGGTGCCCGCTGGTTGCCCGACGCGCTCGCCGGGCTGCTCGGCCAGGAGCGCCCCGTCCAGTCCGTGATGGCCGCCGACACCGGCAGCTCGGACGACTCCGCGCGGCTGGTCACCGAGGCCCTCGGCGACGACCGCGTCCTGCACCTCGCCCGCCGCACCGGCTTCGGCCAGGCCGTCGAGGAGGCCAACCGTACGGCCCCCGTCCTCACCCCCGAGGAACTGCCCTACCTCAAGCGCCCCAGCGGCTGGGACCCCGTCACGCGCACCTGGCGCGACGACGCCTACGACCTGCCGGACCTCCCGCACGGAGAGCCCGTCCAGTGGCTGTGGCTGCTGCACGACGACAGCGCCCCCGAACCGGACGCGCTGGCCGAACTGCTGCGCGTGGTGGAGAACGAACTCGAACTCGGCCGTGACGACGTGGCCGTCGTCGGCCCCAAGCTCCGCGGCTGGTACGACCGCCGCCAGCTCCTCGAGGTCGGCGTCACCATCGCCCACTCCGGCCGCCGCTGGACCGGCCTGGACCGCCGCGAACAGGACCAGGGCCAGCACGACCACGTCCGGTCCGTGCTGTCCGTGTCCACCGCCGGCATGCTGATCCGCCGCGACGTCTTCGAGCAGCTCGGCGGGTTCGACCGCCGGCTGCCCCTGATGCGCGACGACGTCGACCTGTGCTGGCGCGCGCAGGCCGCCGGCCACCGCGTCCTCATCGCCCCCGAAGCCGTCGTACGGCACGCGGAAGCCGCCTCCCGCGAGCGCCGCGCCGTCGACTGCGCGGGCCGCACCACCGCCTCCCCGCACAAGGTCGACAAGGCCGGCGCCGTCTACACCCTCCTCGTCAACAGCCGTACGGCGCTGCTGCCCTGGATCCTGGTCCGCCTCGTCCTCGGCACCCTGGTGCGCACCCTCGCCAACCTCGTCGGCAAGGTCCCCGGACAGGCCCTCGACGAGATCCGCGGCCTGCTGAGCACCCTGCTGCGCCCCGAGCGGATCATCGCCGGGCGACGCAGGCGCGGAAAGCCGAAGGTCGACAAGGACGAACTGCGCGCCCTGTTCCCGCCGCCCGGCGCGACCGTGCGGGCCACCGTCGAGCAGGCCGTCGGCGACTACTTCGGCTCCTCCGATCCCGAGGCCGTCTCCGGAGCGGGCCGGCACGGCGGCGCCGTCGAGTCCGGCCCCGGCGGCGACGACGCCGACTTCCTGGAGATCGAGCAGTTCGCGCGCCTCAAGCGCATCGCCCGCAAGCCCGGCCCGGTGCTCTTCCTGGTCCTGCTGCTCGTCTCCCTCGTCGCCTGCCGCAACCTGCTCGGCGGCGGCGCCCTCGCGGGCGGCGCCCTGCTGCCCGCCCCGGCCGACGCCTCCGAACTGTGGGCCCGCTACGCCGACGCCTGGCACCCGGTCGGCGTCGGCGGCACCCCCGCCGCACCGCCCTACCTCGCGGTCATCGCGACCCTGGCCACCCTGCTGCTCGGCTCGACCGGCCTCGCGGTCACCCTGCTGCTGGTCTGCTCGGTCCCGCTGGCCGGCTTCACCGCCTACTTCGCCTCCCGGCCGCTCGTCGAGTCACGCCTCCTGCGCGCGTGGGCGGCCGTCGTCTACGCCTTCCTGCCCGCAGCGACCGGCGCCCTCGCCGGCGGCCGCGTCGGCACCGCCGTCCTGGCCGTGCTGCTGCCGCTCATCGCCCGCGCGGGCGCCGCCGCGAGCGGCCTGACACACCGCTCCGGAGGCCGCGGCAGCTGGCGCGCCACCTGGGCGTACACCCTGCTGCTGACGATCACCACCGCGTTCACCCCGATCGTCTGGCCCATCGCCCTCGTCCTCGGCCTCGCGGTGCTGGCCGTGCGCCGCCGCGACCTCACCGCCTACGGCCCGCGCTTCCTGGCCCAGCTGGGCACCCCTCTGCTGATCCTCGCGCCCTGGTCGCTGACCCTGCTGCCCTTCGGGTTCTTCACCCAGGCCGGCCTCGACTACGGCCCCTCGACCGCCACCGCGCTCGACCTGCTCGGCGCCAGCCCCGGCGGCCCCGGCACCGTCGACGGCCTGATGCTCATCGGCGTCGTCCTCGCCGCGCTCGCCGCCCTGCTGCGCTCCGAACGCCACTTCGGCGTCTGGGCGGCCTGGGCCGTCGCCCTGGTGGGCCTGGTCTTCGCGGTGCTGTCCAACAGCTCCACCTGGGCCGGCCCCGCCACCCTCGTCTACGGCCTCGCCCTCCTCGCGGCCGCCGTCATCGGCGCCGACGGAGCACGCACGCGTGTCGCCGAGCAGAGCTTCGGCTGGCGCCAGCCGGTCGCCGCGCTCATCGCCTTCGCCTCCGCGGCGGGCCCGCTGCTCGTCGCCGCCGGCTGGATGATCGGCGGCGCCGACGGCCCGCTGGAGCGCCGCGACCCCGTCCAGGTGCCCGCGTTCGTCGCCGAGGAGGCGGGCGACCGCGACCAGGCCCGCACCCTCGTCCTCGACAGCGACGCCGCCCACGTCGGCTACATGCTGGTCCGCGGCTCCGGCGCCCGGCTCGGCGACGCCGAACTCGCCGCCGCCGACGGCGAGAACAAGCAGCTCGACAAGGTCGTCGCCAACCTCGTCGCCGGCTCCGGCGCCGACCAGGCCGACCAGCTCGGCAAGTTCGCCGTGGGCTACGTCCTCGTCCACAAGGGCGCGCCCCGCGAGGCCACCCGCGTCCTGGACGCCACCCCCGGCCTGAAGCGGCTCAGCCAGCAGGACGGCAGCGCCCTGTGGCGGGTCGACCAGGAGGTCTCCCGCGCCGCCGTCGTCGCCGACTCCGGCAAGGGCGCGGCCACCCCGGTCGCCGCGGGTCCCGTCGACGTCCACACCACCGTCCCCGACGGCTCCGGCAGCCGCGTGCTGCGCCTGGCCGACGCCGCCGCCGACGGCTGGACGGCCACCCTCGACGGCAAGACCCTCACCCCGACCACCGTCGACGGCTGGGCCCAGGGCTTCGAACTCCCCGCCTCCGGCGGCAGGCTGGACGTCACCTACGACGACCCGTTCACCCACACCGCCTGGCTGTGGGCGCAGGGCCTGCTCGCCCTCGTCCTCGTCGTCCTGGCCCTCCCCGGCCGCCGCCGTGACGTCGACGACGACCTCCCCGAGGAGGAGCCGATCCCCGCCCAGGCCGTCGACGGCGAGGGCCGCCGCGCCCGCCGGCTGCGCGCCCAGGCAGAGGCAGAGACAGAGGCTGAGGCCGAAACCGACGCAGATCCCCAGGAACCCGGCCGACACGACGAGTTCCCGGCCCCCGGGGAGGAACAGCCCCCCGTCGCGGTCCCGCAGCAGCCCTATGCCGACTGGGACCAGCCGACCTACGCCGGCGCCGAATACGGCGGCTACACGGGCGAGCAGTACCAGGGCGAGCAGTACCCGGGCGCCCAGCAGTACCAGCAGCAGGGCTACGACCAGCAGGCATACGACCCCTACCAGGCCGGTCAGTACGACCCGTACGCCTATGACGGCCAGGCCCAGCAGGCGTCGTACGACCAGACCTACCAGCAGCAGGGCTACGACCCGTCGGGCTACGGCCAAGGCGGGTACGACCCCGCCTACGACCCGGACCGGCACCCCCGCGGCGCCGATGACGAGCGTCCCGACGGGAGCCAGCAGTGAACCGCACCACCCTGTCCCTGATCGCCGGCACGGCCGCGCTGGCCGCCGTCACCGGGTTCGCCACGCTCAACCAGCCGGACGCCTCCGGCGCGGACTCCGCCCGGGCTGCCGCCGAACTGCCGGTGGAGCGCACGAGCCTGCTCTGCCCCGCGCCCAGCACCTCCGAACTCGCCGAGACGTCGTACACGTCCTTCACGCCCGTCACCAAGGGCACAGGCGCGGACGGGAAGGCCGAACTCACCCCCGCCGCCGAGGAGTCGGCGGACCCGGCGACCGCCACGCCCGGTGGCAAGACGAGCGGCAAGACGGACGGCAAGACGAACGGCAAGACGGACGGCAAGACGAACGGCAAGAAGAAGCCGGCAGCGAAGCCCGCCCTCACCCCCAAAGCGCCGGGCGCACCGGCCGTCGGCACCACCACGGGCGGCGACGCGCCCGCGCTCCTGGGCACCGCGGAGGGCAGCTCCGCGCCCGGCTGGACCGTCCAGCAGACCACGGAGGTCCCCGCGGGCAGCGGCCGCGGCCTGCAGGGCCTCGCCTGCTCCGCGCCCGACACGGAGTTCTGGTTCCCGGGGGTCAGCACGGCAGCCGACCGCTCGGACTACGTCCACCTCACCAACCCGGACGACTCCGCCGCCGTCGTCGACATCGCGCTCTACGGCAAGGACGGCGCCCTGGAGACCACGGTGGGGGAGGGCCTCACCGTTCCCGCGCACTCCAGCGAGCCGATCCTGCTGTCCACGCTCACCGGCGAGAAGCAGGAAGACCTCACCGTCCACGTCAACGTCCGCAGCGGCCGCCTCGGGGCCGCCGTGCAGGCCCTGGACGAAAAGCTCGGCGGCGACTGGCTGGCCCCCGCCACGGACCCGGCGCCCACCCAGGTCGTCCCGGGCATCCCCAAGGACGCCACGGCCGTCCGCCTCGTCGCCTACGCCCCGGGTGACGCGGACGCCGACCTCAAAGTGCAACTCGCCTCCCCCTCAGGTCTGATCACCCCGGCCGGGCACGAGACGCTGCACGTCAAGGCCGGCAGGACGATCTCGGTCGACCTGGGCGACGTCACGCGCGGAGAGGCCGGATCCCTGGTCCTGACCCCCACCGACCAGTCGGTCCCGGTCGTCGCCGCCGTACGGGTCCTGCGCGGCAAGGGCGCCGACCAGGAGTCCGCGTTCATCCCCGCCACCGCTCCGGTCGGCACGCGCGCGTCCGCAGCCGGCAACAGCGCCAAGGGCGCCACCCTCTCCCTGACCGCCCCCAAGGGCACCGCCCAGGTCAAGGTCACCGCGTCCGCGGGCAGCGGCGGCGGCACGGCCGTCTCCAAGACGTACACGGTCCGGTCCGGCACCACCCAGGACGTCGAACTCCCCGTCCCCGGCGGCCTGAAGGGCAACTACGCCCTGACCGTGGAAACCCTCACGGCCACCCCCGTCTACGCCTCCCGCACCCTGACGTCCACCCAGGAAGGCGTCCCGGGCTTCACCGTCCAGACCCTGCCGGACGACCGGGGGACGGTGTCCGTGCCGCAGGCCGACGAAGACGTCGCGGTGCTGCAGAAGTAACCCGAAAGGGCCGTACAGGCCCCCGGACGGAGGCGTGCGGGGGCGGGGCCAGTGCTCAGTCCTCGCCGTAGCGCGGATCCACCGTCTCCGGGGTCAGCCCCAGCAGCTCCGCGACCTGCTCCACGACCACCTCGTGCACCAGCGCGGCGCGCTCGTCGCGCCCCTTGGTGCGGATCTCGACCGGCCGCCGGTAGACGACGACCCGCGCCCGCCGGCCCTCGCGAGCGGCGATCGTCCCGCCCAACGGGACCGCCTCGTCGTTCCAGGGCTCCGGTGCCGCGTCCAGCCGCGGCACCTCCAGCACCATGAAGTCGATGTCGGCGAGCTGCGGCCACCGCCGCTCCAGGCGCTCGACGGAGTCCTGCACGAGATCGGCGAACACATCGGCGCGGCTGGCCGCCAACGGCACCTGCGGCGGCGCGATCGGCCCCCGCATGCCCCGGCCGTGGCGATCACGACGACGGGGACCTGGGCCTGCGGCGGGGGGCGGTACGGGGCTGTCCATCACTACTGAAGCGTAGTCCCCGCCGCTCCCCGCCGCTGGGCCCCACACGCCTTCCCGGCCTGCCCGGGCCGCCGCTCACCCAGGTCACAGGACGACCGTTCCAGCCAAGATCGGGCTCGATTCCGTATCTCTCCGAGACCGGTGAACTCGTGGCAATTGGTGCCCTTTGTGCCGAGTGATGACCGTGCTCCTGCGGCCACTTCCTCTCAGGGGCTGGTGTTCGCGCAGGTCAGCGGGGTATGACTGGAGTGGCCCGTGGGGCGTTTCACAACACGACACGGTGGAGTGACCTGGTGGAGAGTCGTCGCGGCCCGCTCAAGAGTGCGGTACCGTCCAACGTCGTGAGCCCTGTACGTCGCTGTTCGCGCACCGCCTGCGGCCGACCCGCCGTCGCGACGCTGACGTACGTCTACGCCGACTCGACCGCGGTCCTCGGCCCCCTCGCCACCTACGCCGAACCCCACTGCTACGACCTGTGCGCCGAGCACTCCGAACGCCTCACCGCCCCGCGCGGCTGGGAGGTCGTCCGGCTCCTCGACGGGTCGACGCCCGCCCGCCCGAGCGGTGACGATCTGGAAGCGCTTGCCAACGCCGTCCGCGAAGCCGCCCGCCCGCAGGAACGCGCGGCCGGAGCCGGCGGCGTCGGACGCCGGGCGGACCCGATGGAGGTCGCCCGACGCGGCCACCTGCGGGTGCTGCGCTCGCCGGACAACTGAACCGGCTCCCGCTCCCCTGCCTCCAGGGTTGATGCGCGCCCGTCGGCGCACCGGTCGTCGGCACCCCGGCACCCTGCTCCCCGGTATCGCGCTGTCCCTGATTCCCGGCCTCATTCCGGGCCCTCCGTGTGCGCCGTCATCGGGAAATCGCTTTCTGCTCAATTCTTCGCCCGGAGCGGCACGTTCCGCTTGCGTCCCGCGAACCGGCCGCTCCCCATGCCCGGTTCGCCGTCTTTCACGCACGCCTCCACCCCGCCCCACCCGTCGCCCCGCCCTCGCCTCGGGCAACTCGACGCCGACAGCTTCGCCTTGACGACACCTCAGGGGCCGGCGGCCGACCCGCACGCGCGCGTGCCCGACGAGCCCGCCCTGTCTCCCTCGGCGCACCGGGCCGCCGACGGGACCGCGGCTGCCCGGCTCCCCGGCGGCCCGACAGCGGACGCCGAACCGGCCCGGGTAGTTTGTGGTGACCTACAGGACTTCAGGAAGGTTGGCCGTGGCTGCTGATCTGTCACAGATCGTGAAGGCGTACGACGTGCGCGGAGTGGTCCCGGACCAGTGGGACGAGTCGCTGGCCGAACTCTTCGGGGCGGCCTTCGCCCAGGTGACCGACGCCGAGGCGATCGTCGTGGGCCACGACATGCGCCCCTCCTCGCCGGCCCTCAGCGACGCCTTCGCACGCGGCGCGGCGGCACTCGGCGTGCACGTCACCCGGATCGGCCTGTGCTCCACGGACCAGCTGTACTACGCGTCGGGCGCGCTGAACCTGCCCGGAGCGATGTTCACCGCCTCGCACAACCCGGCCCGCTACAACGGCATCAAGCTGTGCCGGGCCGGCGCGGCCCCGGTCGGCCAGGACACCGGCCTGACCCAGATCCGCGAACTGGTCGAGAAGTGGACGGAGACGGGCGCACCCGAATCCGCACCCGAGCGGGGAACCGTCTCCGACACCGACACGTTGAAGGACTACGCGGCACACCTGCGCGCACTCGTCGACCTGACCTCCATCCGCCCCCTGAAGGTCGTCGTCGACGCGGGCAACGGCATGGGCGGCCACACCGTCCCCACGGTCCTCGAAGGCCTCCCCCTGTCCGTCGTGCCCCTCTACTTCGAACTGGACGGCACCTTCCCCAACCACGAGGCCAACCCCCTGGACCCGGCGAACCTCGTCGACCTCCAGAAGCGGGTCCGTGAAGAGGGCGCCGACCTCGGTCTCGCCTTCGACGGCGACGCCGACCGCTGCTTCGTCGTCGACGAGCGGGGCGAGCCGGTCTCCCCGTCCGCGATCACGGCCCTGGTCGCCGTCCGGGAACTCGCGCGCAGCGGCGGCCGGGGCACGGTCATCCACAACCTGATCACCTCCCGGACCGTCCCCGAGGTCGTCGGCGAGCACGGTGGCACCCCCGTCCGCACCCGCGTGGGCCACTCCTTCATCAAGGCCGAGATGGCCCGCTCCGGCGCGATCTTCGGCGGTGAGCACTCCGCGCACTACTACTTCAAGGACTTCTGGAACGCCGACACCGGCATGCTCGCCGCGCTCCACGTCCTGGCGGCCCTCGGCGGGCAGGACGGCCCCCTGTCCCGCCTCGTCGCCGAGTACGACCGCTACAGCGGCTCCGGCGAGATCAACTCCACGGTCGCCGACCAGGCCGACCGCATCGCCGCGATCAGGGCGGCGTACGGCGACCGCGACGACGTCACCCTGGACGAACTCGACGGCCTGACCGTCTCGTCCGCCGACTGGTGGTTCAACGTGCGCCCCTCCAACACCGAACCCCTCCTGCGCCTCAACGCGGAAGCCCGGGACGAACCGACGATGACCAGGATCCGGGACGAGGCCCTGGCGATCATCAGAGCCTGAGCGCCCGGAGCGCCCAGCCCGGTCGCCGAGCCCGGAGAACCCAGCCCGGAGAACCCAGCCGTGAGCGTCCCGAGCACGCAGCCCGACGACCCGCGCGGGCACCCGTATCCGGGCGGTGAGGAGCAGGGAGGACCAGCGCCGGGCCCGGGTGAGCGGCGGGAACGACCCCCCACGACGGCCACCCGGGCCCGGCGCCCGCCGGAGCCCCCTCCCCACCCGCTCTCACCGCATCCCGGCCAACCCCCACGCCCCACCCTCACCGGCGGTACCCTGACCAGGCACTACCGCACGCCCTCAGCACCACCCGGCACCACACCCCGGACGCACACCGGCCCACCCCGAAGGGACACCCCATGCCGCTCGAAGCCGGCCTCCTGGAGATCCTCGCCTGCCCCGCCTGCCACGCCCCCCTCGAGGAGCAGGACACAGAGCTGATCTGCACGGGCCAGGACTGCGGCCTGGCGTACCCCGTCCGCGACGGCATCCCCGTCCTGCTCGTCGACGAGGCCCGCCACCCCGCGTGACCTCACGCCGCGCGCTCCACCCGCGGCCACCGCCCCACCCCCCGGCACCGGCCCTTGCGCCCCGCCCCACCGGCGCGCTCGCCCGATGCCCAGCCCACCGCCACGCACCGACCCCACCCGGGCGATCACGCACCGCGGGGAGCAGCGGGAACGGCCCCCACAGGCCATGCCGAACCCCGCCACCTCCCCGCGCGCACCTCAACCCCCGGCCCCGCACACCGACGACGCCTCCGGGCGATCGGAGACTGCCGCCATGCTCGACGACTCGCTGCTCGACACGCCGGAGGCCCTCGCCGAGGCCGACCACCGGGCACTCCTGCGCGGCGCGGCCGAAGCCGGCGCCCGCGTCCGCACCGCCGCCCGGTACGCGACCGAGGCCGGCGTCCGCGCCCTCGAACCGGACGGCCGCCCCCGCGCCATCCTCATCGCGGGCCCCGGCGCCGCCGCCGTCAGCGTCGCCGACCTCCTCGGCACCCTCGCCGGCGCCGCCTGCCCCGTCGTCCACCTGTCGCCCACCGGCGTCGCCCCCGACGCGGGCGCCCTGCGCTGGGAACTCCCGGGCTGGGCCGGGTCCGTCGACCTCCTCCTCATCGCCACCCCCGACGGCGGCGAACCCGGCCTCGCCCTCCTCGCCGAGCACGCCTACCGCCGCGGCTGCACCGTCGTCGCCGTCGCCCCCCCGAACACCCCCGTCGCCGAAACGGCCACCACGGGCCACAGCCTCTTCGTCCCCATGGCGACCGCGCCGTACGAACAGGACGAACAGCCCCCCGTCGCCGCCTCCGCCCCCGGCGTCCTGTGGGCCCTCCTCACCCCCCTGCTCGCCCTCCTGGACCGCATCGCCCTGCTCTCCGCCCCACCCGAGGCGCTGGAGGCGGTCGCCGACCGGCTCGACCACGTCGCCGAACGCTGCGGCCCCGCCGTCGCGACCTACAGCAACCCGGCGAAGACCCTGGCCGGCGAACTCGCCGACGCACTCCCCGTGATCTGGACCGAAGGCACCTCCGCCGGGCCCGCCGGCCGCCGTTTCGCCGCCGCCCTCGCCGAACTCGCCGGCCGCCCCGCCCTCGTCGCCGAGCTCCCCGAAGCCCTCGCCGAACACAGCGCCCTCCTCGCAGGCCCCCTCGCCGCGAGCGCCGACCCGGAGGACTTCTTCCGCGACCGCGTCGAAGAAGCACCCGCCCTGCACGCGCGCGTGGTGCTGCTGCGCGACCGCCCCATCGGCGGCCTCACCGCCGCCCCCGCCGCCCGCGACCTGGCCCTCGGCCACGACACCCCGATCAGCGAACTCGAACCCGAGGAGGGCGACGCACTCGTCACCCTCGCCGAGCTGATCGCCACCACCGACTTCGCCGCCGTCTACCTGGCGCTCGCCTCAGGAGCCTGATCCCCTCGACCGTCCGCCGACCGCGGCCGGACGCCCGACGACCGACCCCGGGGCAGGCAGCGACACCCAGGGCAGGCAGAGAGAACCGCATGGACCGCCTCGACAACACCATCCGCCCCTACGCCTGGGGTTCCCCCACCGCGATCCCGCACCTGCTCGGCGCCCGGCCTACCGGCGAACCGCAGGCAGAGATGTGGATGGGCGCCCACCCCGGCGCACCCTCACGCACCGGCCGGGGCACCCTCGCCGAGGTGATCGCCGCCGACCCGGCACGCGAACTCGGCGCACGCACCGTCGACGCGTTCGGCCCGCGCCTGCCCTTCCTCCTCAAACTCCTCGCCGCCGGCGCCCCGCTCTCCCTCCAGGTCCACCCCGACCTCACACAGGCCGCGCAGGGCTACGCGGACGAAGAACGCCGCGGGATCCCCATCGACGCCCCGCACCGCAACTACAAGGACGCCAACCACAAGCCCGAACTCATCTGCGCCCTCACCGAGTTCGACGGCCTCTGCGGCTTCCGTCCCCCCGCACAGGCCGCCGACCTCCTCGACGCCCTCGGCGTCGGCTCCGTCAAGCCCTACGTCGACCTCCTGCACGCCCACCCGGAGGACGCCGCCCTGCGCGAAGTCCTCACCGCGATCCTCACCGCCGACCGCGAGGAGACGGCCCACACCGTCGCCGAGGCCGCCGCCGCCTGCGACCGCCTCGGCGGCGAGCACGCCCCCTACGCAGGCATCGCCCACCACTACCCCGGCGACCCCGGCGTCCTCGCCGCCATGCTGCTCAACCACGTCCGACTCCAGCCCGGCGAAGCCCTGTTCCTCGGCGCCGGCATCCCGCACGCCTACCTCAACGGCCTCGGCGTCGAGATCATGGCCAACTCCGACAACGTGCTGCGCTGCGGCCTCACCCCCAAACACGTCGACGTCCCCGAACTGCTGCGCGTCGTCCGCTTCGAACCCGGCGACCCCGGCGTCCTGCGCCCCGAGGCCGCACCCGACGGCGAAGAGGTCTACGAGACCCCCATCGACGAGTTCCGCCTGTCCCGCCACGTCCTGGCGGAGGGCGGCGCCACCCACGACCTGACCCGCGACACCCCGCAGATCCTGCTCTGCACGGCGGGGACCGTACGGGCGGGCGAACACCGACTCACCCCCGGTCAGTCCGTGTTCGTGCCCGCCGCCGACAAGGCATCGGCGTCCGGCGTCGGCACTCTCTTCCGCGCCACGGTGATTGTCTGACCGCGCTTGTGGATACCTGAACAGCCGTCGCCGGAACGGGCTGCAAGAATGACCCACCGGCAAAGGACGTGCAAAGGCCTGAACGGCGAACCGCATGCACGAAGGCGAAGGGACAACGCGAAAACATGAGCGCGTCAGGCGGCAGTAGGGCGATCGTGGCGGCACTCGGCGCCAACCTCGCGATCGCGGCATCGAAGTTCGTGGCGTTCGCCTTCAGCGGCTCGTCGTCCATGCTCGCCGAAGGCGTGCACTCCCTCGCCGACTCCGGGAACCAGGCCCTGCTCCTCATCGGCGGCAAGAAGGCCCAGCGCGAGGCGACACCCCAACACCCCTTCGGCTACGGCCGCGAGCGCTACATCTACGCCTTCCTCGTCTCCATCGTCCTCTTCTCGGTCGGCGGCATGTTCGCCATCTACGAGGGCTACGAGAAGATCAAGCACCCGCACGAGATCGAGCACTGGTACTGGCCCGTCGGCGTACTCGTCTTCGCGATCATCGCCGAGGGCTTCTCCTTCCGCACGGCCATCAAGGAATCCAACGAACTGCGCGGCAAGCTCTCCTGGTCGCAGTTCATCCGCCGCGCCAAGGCCCCGGAACTGCCCGTCGTCCTCCTGGAGGACTTCGGCGCGCTGATCGGTCTCGTCCTCGCCCTCGGCGGCGTCGGCCTGGCCCTCCTCACCGGCGACGGCGTCTGGGACGGCATCGGCACCGTCTGCATCGGCGTCCTCCTCGTTCTCATCGCCCTCGTCCTCGCCGGCGAGACCAAGTCCCTGCTCCTCGGCGAGTCCGCCGGCCTGGAAGACGTCCAGAAGATCGAGGCCGCCGTCGTCGACGGGCACACCGTCACCGGCGTCATCCACATGCGCACCCTCCACCTCGGCCCCGAGGAACTCCTGGTCGCCGCCAAGATCGCCGTCCAGCACGACGACACCGCCGCCCAGGTCGCCACCGCCATCAACGCCGCCGAGGCCCGCATCCGCGCCGCCGTCCCCATCGCCCGCGTGATCTACCTCGAACCCGACATCTACAGCGAGGCCGAGGCCGCCAAGGGCCCCGACCGCGAGGCCACCCCGGGCGGCCCCGCCCAGCAGCCCACCGAGCACTGAGCCCGAGCACTGAGTCCGCGCACTGAGCACTGAGCGCGACCACCGCACCGTCCGACAGGGCACGCGAACACCACCGGCAGGCCCTGCCGCCGCCCCCCGGCCGCCCACAAACGGCTTGATCCGACCGGATGCGGACTGGGGCGGCCCGCGCCCGCGGTGTAGCTTGGGACGGAGCCAGACGTCGCTGCTGATGGCGGTCGGGCGGTCCGAGCGGACCGGCCGAGGGAGAGAGGGCCTCCGACGGACTGCGCTACGCGTACGCGGGCATGCCTGTGTCCTCCTTGGGGCACCCCTGTGTCCGCCGGCGCGCAGACCAGCCGTATCCACCCTCTCGACCGACCCCGAGGAGCAGCACACCATGACGACTGTCGATAACCGACAGGACTTCAAGGTCGCCGATCTCTCCCTGGCCGCTTTCGGCCGCAAGGAGATCACTCTCGCCGAGCACGAGATGCCGGGCCTGATGGCGATCCGCCGGGAGTACGCCGAAGCACAGCCGCTGGCCGGTGCGCGCGTGACCGGTTCCCTGCACATGACGGTGCAGACGGCCGTACTGATCGAGACGCTGGTCGCGCTGGGCGCCCGCGTCCGTTGGGCGTCCTGCAACATCTTCTCCACCCAGGACCACGCGGCGGCGGCGATCGCCGTCGGCCCCGAGGGCACGGTGGACGACCCGCAGGGCGTGCCCGTCTTCGCCTGGAAGGGCGAGACGCTGGAGGAGTACTGGTGGTGCACGGAGCAGGCGCTGACCTGGCCGGACAGCCCCACCGGCGGCCCGAACATGATCCTCGACGACGGCGGTGACGCCACCCTCCTCGTCCACAAGGGCGTCGAGTACGAGAAGGACGGCAAGGTCCCCTCGGTCGACACCGCCGAGAACGACGAGCACCGTGTCGTCCTCGAACTCCTCAACCGCACCATCACCGAGGGCTCGCAGAAGTGGACCCAGCTCGCCTCGGAGATCCGCGGCGTGACGGAGGAGACCACGACGGGCGTGCACCGTCTGTACGAGATGCAGCGCGACGGCGTCCTCCTGTTCCCGGCGATCAACGTGAACGACGCGGTGACGAAGTCGAAGTTCGACAACAAGTACGGCTGCCGCCATTCGCTGATCGACGGCATCAACCGCGCCACCGACGTCCTCATCGGCGGCAAGACGGCCGTCGTGTGCGGCTACGGCGACGTCGGCAAGGGGTGCGCCGAGTCGCTGCGCGGCCAGGGCGCGCGAGTGATCGTCACGGAGATCGACCCGATCTGCGCGCTGCAGGCGGCGATGGACGGCTACCAGGTCACGACGCTGGACGAGGTCGTCGACAAGGGAGACATCTTCATCACGACGACGGGCAACAAGGACATCATCATGGCCTCGGACATGGCCAAGATGAAGCACCAGGCGATCGTCGGGAACATCGGCCACTTCGACAACGAGATCGACATGGCCGGCCTGGCCGGGATCCCCGGCATCGTCAAGGACGAGGTCAAGCCGCAGGTCCACACGTGGACCTTCCCCGACGGCAAGGTGATCATCGTGCTGTCGGAGGGCCGCCTGCTGAACCTCGGCAACGCCACCGGCCACCCGTCGTTCGTGATGTCGAACTCCTTCGCGGACCAGACGCTGGCGCAGATCGAGCTGTTCACCAAGCCCGACGAGTACCCCACGGGCGTCTACACGCTGCCCAAGCACCTGGACGAGAAGGTCGCCCGCCTCCACCTCGACGCCCTCGGCGTCAAGCTGACCACACTGCGCCCCGAGCAGGCGGCGTACATCGGCGTCGAGGTCGACGGGCCCTACAAGTCCGACCAGTACCGCTACTGAGTCCGCAGCCCGCCCGCTGAGAAACGCGTCCGTGCACTGACTGCGCCCCTCAGCACCAGGCAGGCCCTCTCAGGTCCTCCGAGGCAGGCCCCCGCACCCCCGTGACGGGGGCCTGCCCCTTCGGCCCACGGCCGGACCGGCCGTCAGCCGGCCCGACCCGCTCACCGGGACGACGCAACGGACCCGACCGGCCGGCCCGTCACACCCCAGGACCCCGATGCCCCGCGGCCGCTATTCGCTCCACGATCCGCACGATCACACCCCCCTCGCACACGAGCACTTCCACTGCGCCCCCGGCCCCTCCGGCTGGCGCTACGTCTCCCAGCTGACCACCCCCGCCGGCGATCACACCGGTTCCGTCGACCTCACCCTCGACGACCTCGGCCGACCCCTGCGCCTCGAACTCCACGCGAGCAGCTGGCAGGTACGCGGCGCAGCCCTGGACGGCGTCACCTGGGTCCGTACCGACCCCACCGGCGTCGATGCCACGGAAGGCAACGTCCCCGCCCACGCCTTCACCGGCACGTCCCCCGCGTTCCTCGTCGCGACCACCCGGCTCCTGCGCCTCACCCCCTCCTCCTCGGCAACCCGCGTACGCCTCGTCGCCTTCACGGATCCGGTCCTCGCCCCGCGCACCGTGGACCAGTCCTGGGCCTTGCTGGGAAGAGAAGCACACGCCACTGACAACGGCCCCCTGACCGTGGACGAATACCAGGTCACAGCCCTGGACACCGGCGAACAGCACACCGTGCACATCGCCGGGGACGTCGTCCTCGCGGCCCCCGGCGTCGAGCTGGAAGACCTGGAGACACCCCCGTCCACCTTCGCCTGAACCGCTTCCGGTCAGGCAGCCCTACGCAGGCGGCACGAACCCGGTGCCGGCCCCCTCAGGCCGATCACCGACCTCCCGCACCGGAGCAGCCTCGTACCGCCCGGGCGGCGACGCAGCGGCCGCCGACGGTTCGTACGACGACGTCGGGGGCCCCGTCGGGGACGGCGCCGGCGACCCGTACGGCCTCGGCGGGTCAAAGGCCGTCGGCGGCCGGTACGGGTCCGGTGGACTGAAGGAGCCGCCAGTGAACACCCGCCTCGCCTCCCGGACCTGCCGCTCCTGCACCACCGCCGCCAGAAAAGCGGCCGGCGGCACCCCCTGCGGGACCGGAACCCCCGTCCGCGCCGCGACATCACCCGCCAACCGCTGCGCCATCGCCCAGCCGACCTGCGGATCCAGCTGATTCATCCGCCCCAGGTACTGGCGCACCGCCAGCCACAGCCCATCCGGCACCGCGGACAGATCGAGCCCCTGGAAACGCCCCGCCAGCCAGGGCGGAGGCGGCGGCACGAAACCGGACCGCGCCACCGGAACCCGCTCACGCACCACCAACGTCCCGGCGAAGACATCGCCCAGCCGCCGCCCCCGCGCCGACACGAGCGAGGCGATACAGGCCACCACCCCGAACGTCAGCAGAATCTCCACCACACCGACCGCACCCCGCACCAGCGCGTGCCGGAACCGGATCGGCCCGCCGTCGTCCCGCACCACCCGCAGTCCGCACGCCATCTTGCCGAGCGAACGACCGTGGCTCAGCGTCTCCACCGCGATCGGCCCGCCCACCGGCACCAGCAGGAACGTGGCGATCGACAACGCGATCTGCGCCGCGTCGTCCAGGGAAGCCGTCGCAGCCAACAGCGCGACACCCACCACGAGGTAGACCACGAAGACCACCACCAGGTCGAGCAACGTGGCCAACGCCCGGCTCGGCAGCCTGGCAGGCCGCAGCTCCAGCGCCACCGCCTCACCCGTCACCAGCTCACTCACGCCCGTCGTCCCTTCCCTGGCCCGCCCCCGTGAACGGTCAGTCTGCCAAGCTGAAGGCACATCGCGCCGCAGTAGGACAAGCTGACATCACCACCGGCCGCTGAAGAACAGCCGAGGAGCAGGCACACCGATGGACCTCGACGTCTTCGTCTCCGCCCACCGAGCGGAATGGGAACGCCTCGACGCGCTCCTGCGCCGCCGGCGCCACCTCACCGGCGCAGAGACCGACGAACTCGTCACCCTCTATCAGCGCACCGCCACCCACCTCTCCCTCATCCAGTCGAGCGCCCCCGACCCCCAGCTCACCGGCAGGCTCACCCAACTCGTGGCTCGCGCGCGGAGCGCCGTGACCGGAACCCGTCGCGCCTCCTGGCGTGACGTGACGCGCTTCCTGACGCGCAGCTTCCCGGCCGCGGTCTACCGGGCGCGCCACTGGTGGGTGCCGACCGCGCTGCTCTCCACCGCCGTCGCCGTCCTCCTCGGCTGGTGGATCGGAACCCACCCGGAGGTCCAGTCCTCCATAGCGGCCCCCGACGAGCTGCGTCAGCTCACCCGGCCGGGCGGCCTCTACGAGACGTACTACTCGAGCCACCAGGCAGCGGCCTTCGCCGCTCAGGTCTGGACGAACAACGCACAGGCCGCCGCGATGTGTCTCGTCCTGGGCGTCTTCCTGGGGCTGCCGGTCCTCTGGATCCTCTTCCAGAACATGCTCAACCTCGGCATCGGCGCCGGCCTCATGTCCTCCGCGGGCCGACTCGACACCTTCCTCGGACTGGTCCTGCCACACGGCCTGCTCGAACTGACCGCGGTCTTCGTCGCGGCCGGCACCGGACTCCGCCTGGGCTGGACCGTGATCGACCCCGGCCCCCGCACTCGCCGCAACGCCCTGGCCGAAGAGGGCCGGGCCGCCGTGGGCATGGCGATCGGACTCGCCCTGGTCCTGTTCGTCTCCGGCTGCATCGAAGGGTTCGTCACCCCGTCCGGCCTGCCCACCTGGGCTCGCATCGCGCTCGGCATCACCGCCGAACTGGCCTTCCTGGCTTACGTCTATGTCCTCGGCGGCAGGGCCGCCCGCGCCGGCGACACAGGCGACGTCGAGGAGGCCGAGCGCAGCGCCACGGTGCCGACGGCCGCCTGATGTGCGACCGGCCCCGATGAACTGCTAGTCTCCTCTTCGCCCCACAAAAGCCGTTGACACGGAGCGCGTGGGGAGGTAGATTCGAACAGTTGCCTGGAACTGGACAGCGTCCGGTCGGCAGCGGTTAGTATCTAGTCGGCCTCTCGAATCGCAGATTCCATCGAGGCCCTCCCGATAAGTCGGAAAACGAATGGCCGGTCAAAACGGCCTGAGACTTCTGATAAAGTCGGAACCGCCGGAAAGGGAAACCGCGAAACAAAAGCGGGAACCTGGAAAGCACCGAGGAAATCGGATCGAGAAAAAGATCTGATAGAGTCGGAAACGCAAGACCGAAGGGAAGCGCCCGGAGGAAAGCCCGAGAAGTTCGGGTGAGTACAAAGGAAGCGTCCGTTCCTTGAGAACTCAACAGCGTGCCAAAAATCAACGCCAGATATGTTGATACCCCGTCCCCGGCCGTGAAAGCCGAGGATGAGTTCGGGTGAGTACAAAGGAAGCGTCCGTTCCTTGAGAACTCAACAGCGTGCCAAAAATCAACGCCAGATATGTTGATACCCCGTCCCCGGCCGTGAAAGCCGAGGATGAGGTTCCTTTGAAGTAAACACAGCGAGGACGCTGTGAACGGCCGGGCTTATTCCGCCTGGCTGTTCCGCTCTCGTGTGTGCGATCCCGATTACGGGAAAACATTCACGGAGAGTTTGATCCTGGCTCAGGACGAACGCTGGCGGCGTGCTTAACACATGCAAGTCGAACGATGAACCACTTCGGTGGGGATTAGTGGCGAACGGGTGAGTAACACGTGGGCAATCTGCCCTTCACTCTGGGACAAGCCCTGGAAACGGGGTCTAATACCGGATAACACTTCCACTCGCATGGGTGGAGGTTAAAAGCTCCGGCGGTGAAGGATGAGCCCGCGGCCTATCAGCTTGTTGGTGAGGTAATGGCTCACCAAGGCGACGACGGGTAGCCGGCCTGAGAGGGCGACCGGCCACACTGGGACTGAGACACGGCCCAGACTCCTACGGGAGGCAGCAGTGGGGAATATTGCACAATGGGCGAAAGCCTGATGCAGCGACGCCGCGTGAGGGATGACGGCCTTCGGGTTGTAAACCTCTTTCAGCAGGGAAGAAGCGAAAGTGACGGTACCTGCAGAAGAAGCGCCGGCTAACTACGTGCCAGCAGCCGCGGTAATACGTAGGGCGCAAGCGTTGTCCGGAATTATTGGGCGTAAAGAGCTCGTAGGCGGTCTGTCGCGTCGGATGTGAAAGCCCGGGGCTTAACCCCGGGTCTGCATTCGATACGGGCAGACTAGAGTGTGGTAGGGGAGATCGGAATTCCTGGTGTAGCGGTGAAATGCGCAGATATCAGGAGGAACACCGGTGGCGAAGGCGGATCTCTGGGCCATTACTGACGCTGAGGAGCGAAAGCGTGGGGAGCGAACAGGATTAGATACCCTGGTAGTCCACGCCGTAAACGGTGGGAACTAGGTGTTGGCGACATTCCACGTCGTCGGTGCCGCAGCTAACGCATTAAGTTCCCCGCCTGGGGAGTACGGCCGCAAGGCTAAAACTCAAAGGAATTGACGGGGGCCCGCACAAGCAGCGGAGCATGTGGCTTAATTCGACGCAACGCGAAGAACCTTACCAAGGCTTGACATACACCGGAAACGGCCAGAGATGGTCGCCCCCTTGTGGTCGGTGTACAGGTGGTGCATGGCTGTCGTCAGCTCGTGTCGTGAGATGTTGGGTTAAGTCCCGCAACGAGCGCAACCCTTGTTCTGTGTTGCCAGCATGCCCTTCGGGGTGATGGGGACTCACAGGAGACTGCCGGGGTCAACTCGGAGGAAGGTGGGGACGACGTCAAGTCATCATGCCCCTTATGTCTTGGGCTGCACACGTGCTACAATGGCCGGTACAAAGAGCTGCGAAGCCGTGAGGTGGAGCGAATCTCAAAAAGCCGGTCTCAGTTCGGATTGGGGTCTGCAACTCGACCCCATGAAGTCGGAGTTGCTAGTAATCGCAGATCAGCATTGCTGCGGTGAATACGTTCCCGGGCCTTGTACACACCGCCCGTCACGTCACGAAAGTCGGTAACACCCGAAGCCGGTGGCCCAACCCCTTGTGGGAGGGAGCTGTCGAAGGTGGGACTGGCGATTGGGACGAAGTCGTAACAAGGTAGCCGTACCGGAAGGTGCGGCTGGATCACCTCCTTTCTAAGGAGCACTTCT
>NZ_MJAJ01000079.1 GCF_001746365.1 Streptomyces sp. LUP30 | reverse complement strand
CCGGCGACCCGTCGGACCGGCGGCCCGGCGACCCGTCGGRCCGGCGGCCCSGCGGCCCGGCGGGGTCGACCGCCGGACCCGTCGGACCCGCCGGACCCGCCGGGATCTTCGGACTCCCCGTCGCTTCGTTGCGGTCCTGTGGCGCCCCGCGCCGCCCCATCGACACGGGCCGCGACTGCGGACACAGTGATCTCCGTCAGGGCAAGCGCTTTCCCGCGCTTGAACCGCCCACCGAAGGAGCCGCATCCCGTGACGACCACGCGCAGAGCGTTCGCAGCCCTCACCGCCGGCGCGGCCCTGGGCGCCCTCGCGCCCGCGACCGACGCCCACGCCGCACCGCGCCGGCGTCGCCGCCTGATCGCCCACGACGACTTCTGCCACGGCCTGGACCGGTGGGCCGTGGAACTGGAGCAGGGCGGGACCGTCACGGCCTCCCGCGGATCCCTCGAGGTCGACGTGCCCGCCGGGGCCACGATCTGGTTCAGGCGGCCCTTCGAGGGACCGTACGTCCTCGAGTACGTCGCCACGCCCGTCGCCGCCGGCGGGGTCAACGACCGGGTGTCCGACCTCAACAACTTCTGGAACGCCGTCGACGTCCGATCTCCGGACGACCTCTTCGCGACCCGGCGCGACGGCGCCCTCGCCGAGTACGACCAGCTCAAGACCTACTACGTGGGCTACGGCGCCAACGGCAACACGACGACCCGACTGCGCCGATACGTCGGCCGGGCGGGGGAGCGGCCGCTGGTCCGCGACCGCACGGAGCCGCTGCTCGTGGCGAACGCCCCGCACCACGTCAGGATCGTCTCCGACGGCCCGGCCGTGCGGTGGTGGAACAACGGGCGGCTCGTCTTCGACTGGACCGACCCCGAGCCGTACACGGGCGGGCATTTCGCGTTCCGCACCACCTGGAGTCATTTCCGGATCAACGACTTCCGGGCGTGGTCTCTTATTCCCTGATTGGGCAACTCTTTAGGAGTGGCTTATCTCACCGTCCGTCAATCCCTGCCTACGGTCGCGTAGGTCACATTCGAAGGTGAATCATGAACTGCTGTGGCAGACGATTCGAAGAGTGACAACAGATCAGTGATCGGGTCGTACGTGGCGGTGGGGGACAGCTTCACCGAGGGCGTCGGCGACCCCGGCCCGGACGGGGCCTTCGTCGGCTGGGCGGACCGGTTCGCGGTGCTCCTCGCGGACCGGCGGCCCGAAGGCGACTTCGACTACACCAACCTCGCGGTCCGCGGAAAGCTGCTCGACCAGATCATGGAGGACCAGCTCCCCAGGGCTGTGGAACTCGCCCCGGACCTGGTCTCCTTCTGCGCGGGCGGCAACGACATCCTCCGTCCCGGCACCGACCCGGACGAGGTCGCCGAGCGCTTCGAGCGCGCGATCTCGGCCCTGACCGCCGTAGCCGGCACCGTCATGGTGACGACCGGCTTCGACACTCGTGGCGTTCCCGTGCTCAAGCATCTGCGCGGCAAGATCGCCACCTACAACGGACACGTGCGCGCCGTCGCCGACCGGTACGGCTGTCCGGTGCTCGACCTGTGGTCCCTGAAGTCCGTGCAGGACCGCAGGGCCTGGGACGGCGACCGGCTCCACCTCTCCCCGGAGGGGCACACGCGCGTGGCGCTGCGCGCCGGACAGGTCCTCGGTCTGGAGGTGCCGGCCGATCCGGAGCAGCCCTGGCCGCTGCTCCCGCCGCGCGGCACCCTCGAGGTGCGGCGCGACGACGTCCACTGGGCGCGCGAGTACCTGGTGCCGTGGATCGGCCGTCGGCTGCGCGGGGAGTCCTCCGGCGACCACGTGGTCGCCAAGGGCACGCTGTCGCCGGACGACATCAGGATGCGGATCTCCGCCGTCGCCTGAGCCGGCGTCGACCGCTGAGCGGCCGCGGACCCGGCGCGAGCGGTCTGGGGGCGCGTGGTCCGAGCGGGCGCGGGTCTGAAACGGACGCGCGGTCCGAGCGGGCGCGGCCGGCCGTGGATTTCGTGCGGCCGGCCGCTCCACCAGTGAGGTGATCGGACGGGAGTGGCGCCCCCGCGCGCGCGGAGGCGAGTGCTGGGATGACCGCACCCACCCACCGCTGATGTCCGACACCCTTGAGGACCGGTCCCGTATGCCTCTTTCCCGTAGGCCCGTAGCCGCGGCCGTCGTCTTCCTGCTCGCCCTCGGCGTCCCGGCGCTCGCCACGGCGCCGGCGCTCGCGCTGCCGGCCCG
This sequence comes from Streptomyces sp. LUP30, assembly GCF_001746365.1. Taxonomy (GTDB): domain Bacteria; phylum Actinomycetota; class Actinomycetes; order Streptomycetales; family Streptomycetaceae; genus Streptomyces. The sequence continues at coordinate 24,394 of NZ_MJAJ01000079.1, read as the reverse complement.
CCCGGCGGCCGTGTCCCGTCTCGCGCCGGCAGCTCCCGTCCCGACCCCCGCTCCTGTTCCGGATCCGACTCCGACTCCGGCTTCTGCTCCTGCAACCGTGACGGTGACCGGTGAGGGCAGCGCGAGCGCACCGCCGGACGTCGCGGTGGTCGAGGCCGGTGTCGAGACCTCCGCCAAGACCTCGCAGTCGGCGCTGGACGCGCAGAACCAGGCGGCCGCCGCCCTGCTCGCCGCCGTCCGCGCCCAGGGCGTCGCCGAGCGGGACATCCACACGCGGAGCGTCACCCTCACCCCTCTCCACGACCACACGGACGGCGCCTCACGACTGACGGGGTACCAGGCCGCGCAGTTCTTCACGGTGAGGGTGCGCGAGGTGGCGCGGACCGGCGCGGTCCTGCAGGCGGTCACCGACGCCGCCGGCGACGCGGCCCGCATCGACTCGGTCGTCTTCGACGTCTCCGACCCCGCCCCGCTGCAGGCCCGCGCCCGTGAGGCCGCGCATGCCGACGCCCGGGCCAAGGCGGAGCAGTACGCCCGCCTCAGCGGCCGCCGCCTCGGCCCGCTGGTCTCGCTGAGCGAGGACGCCTCCACCTACCCGCGCCCCGTGTCACCGGCCGGGGAGACCTCCGGCGCCGGCATCGGCGCGGTGCCCGTCGCCCCCGGCGAGATCCGGGCGGGGGCGACGGTGACGGCGGTCTACGAACTCGACTGACCGGCCGCCGACCGCTCGGCCGATCTACCGATCTACCGATCGACAGCCGACCGTCCGCCCGGCTGTCGGTCCCGCCCGCGCATGCTCCACCGCCGCGCAAGGCTCTCCGGCCGCTCAGGGCGTCGAGGCGTCCGGCGTCCCCGGGGCCAGGCCCAGCTCCCGGTCGAGCGCCTCGTCGACCCACTCCTGCGCCCGTGCCCGGGACACCGCGCCCTCGTAGGACGTCAGCTGAACGGCGAGCCCGTCCAGGAGGGCCGTCAGGCGCAGGGCCGTACCGGCCGGGTCCGGGCAGGGGAACTCGCCCGCGGCCACACCCTCCGCGATCAGCTCGACGAGCGAGGCCTTCCACTCCTGGTCGAGGCGTCGGGCCACCTCCCGCAGCGCGGGTTCGCGCAGTGACACGGCCCAGCCCTCGATCCACAGCCGCCAGCCCTTGGCCTGTCCCGTGGGGGCGTACCAGCGCACGGCCGCGCGCAGCCGGCGCAGCGCCGTCGTGCGGCGGCCGACCAGCTTGCCCAGGTGCGCCAGGTCGTCCTGGGCCGCGTGGGCGAACGCCTCGGCGACCAGCCGCTCCTTCGTCGAGAAGTGGTAGAGCACCAGGGCGTTGCTCACCCCGAGGGCCGCGGCCACGTCGGCGATCCTGACCGCCGCCACGCCCCGCGCCTCGATCTGCTCGATGGCCGCCCGCAGCAGCTCCTCGCGCCGCTCGGCCACACTCAACCGGACCCTCGCCACCCGATCACCCTATTCCGTGGCCCCGCCGACCGGGAGGGGAGCCCCGACCGCCCGCGACGCCATCCGTCGGAGCCCACGGTTCCGGTACGGGGGGAGGGGAGACAGGGCGCGTGCGCGGGGCCGGGCGGGGCGGCGGCTCGACCCGCGCGCCCGGCTCGGGCCCGGGCGGTGGGTCTCAGGCTCGGCGGTGTGTGCCGAAGCGGTGGGTGATCACCGGGAGGCGTTGTCCGGCGATCGCGTGCGCCGCGGCCCGTGGCGTCGTCCCGTCCGCCTCCGCGCGGGTCAGGACCAGCTCCACCAAGGCGCGCATGGAGCGGCGCGTGTGCGCGAAGGCCTCCTCCGCGTCCGCGGCGATGTCGCCGAACAGCGTCCACCACCACCAGGCGTTGGTACCGGAGTTGACGACGACGTCCGGCAGGACGCTCACCCCGCGCGCGTGCAGCAGCGCCTCCGCCTGCGGCAGGACGGGCATGTTGGCCGCCTCGGCGATCCACCTGGCGCCGATCCGCTCCTGCTCCTCGATCCCGATCGCGTACGACACGGCGGCCGGAACGAGCACCTCCGCCTCCGTCGACAGCCACGCGTCGCCCGGCAGCTCGCGGTCGCCGGGCCGCAGCACGGCCCGGTCCACGGCGCCGTGGGCGTCCCGAGCGGCGAGCAGCGCCTCCACGTCGAGTCCGGCCGGGTTGGCGAGGGTGCCCTTGACGTCGGCGACGGCCACCACCGTGAGCCCCGCGCGCGTGAGGAAGCGCGCGGTGGCCCCGCCCATGGTGCCGAAGCCCTGGAGCGAGACACGGGTCCCCGTGTACGCCACCCCGGCCCGGTCCAGGGCGGTCAGCACGGACTCGGCGACCCCGCAGCCGCCGACCAGCTCGTCCAGGCCGATGCCGTCGACCTCGACGGCGAACGCGGCCGCGAGCCGGGCCCGGGCCGCGTCCTCGTCGTCGAGCAGCGGGTGCACCGCCTGCACGGAGGACACCAGCCCGACCTCGGCGACCGCCCGGTCCACCAGGTCCTGGGACAGCCCCAGGTCCTCGCCGGTGGTCCAGCAGCTCTCCACGTACGGACGCATCGCCCGCAGATAGCGCACCAGCAGCCCGTAGGCCTCCGGGTCCCGGGGATCGCAGTCGATGCCGCCCTTGGCGCCGCCGAGCGGGACGTAGCGGGCCTCGGGGTCGTAGTGGAGCGCCTCCTTGAGGCTCATGCCGCGGGCGAGCCCGGTCACCTCGTCCAGGGTGCAGCCCGCCCGCATGCGCAGGCCGCCGCTGCAGACGCCGCGCACCAGCCGGTCGACGACCAGGAAGCCCTGGCGGCCGGTGAGGTGGTCGGTCCAGGTGAGCGACAGGAAGGGGGAGGTCACACGGGCTCCTCGACCAGGACGGTTACTGAACAGTGGGTCAGTATCTGGAGCCGGGGCGAGGCCTGTCAACGCGTTGTCGGAGGGGGCGACCATAATGGAATGCCTCAGCGACTCCACCTGGAGGTACCGTGTCCGGTTTCCGTTCCCTGAGCTCCGGGCTCCGCGCTCTGCAGCCCGCGGCCTTCGGCGCGGATCCCAGTGGTGAGCGCCTCGCGCGCATCCGCAGATCGCCCCACTACAAGGACGGGGTCTTCGTGAACCCCGGCGGTCCGGCGCGGACCCGCCCCTCGGGCTCGATGCTCGACTTCGCCAAGAACTTCTTCGACAAGGAGCAGCGTCCCCGCCGCTCCCCTGTGGGCACGGTGCCCGTGCACGCCACCACCCTCGCCGACCTCGCGAAGCCGCCGGCCACCGGGCTCAGGGTGACCTGGATGGGGCACTCCAGCGTGCTCGCGGAGATCGACGGGCAGCGCGTCCTGTTCGACCCCGTCTGGGGCGAGCGCTGCTCCCCGTTCCCCTTCGCCGGTCCCAGGCGGCTGCACCCGGTCCCGCTGCCGCTGGCCGCACTGGGCCCGGTCGACGTCGTCGTCATCTCGCACGACCACTACGACCATCTGGACCTGCCCACGATCAAGGCGCTGGCCGGCACGGACACCCTGTTCGCCGTGCCGCTCGGCGTCGGCGCCCACCTGGAGCACTGGGGCGTGTCCGCCGACCGGCTGCGCGAGCTGGACTGGCACGAGGAGACGAAGGTCGGCGGCCTCACCCTGACCGCCACCCCGGCCCGCCATTTCTGCGGCCGCGGCCTGCGCAACACCCAGCACACCCTCTGGGCGTCCTGGGTCGTCGCAGGGGAGGAGCACCGGATCTACCACAGCGGGGACACCGGCTACTTCGACGGCTTCAAGGAGATCGGAGCCGCCCACGGCCCGTTCGACGCGACGATGATCCAGATCGGGGCGTACTCCGACTTCTGGCCCAAGGACCACACGGACGATACGCCGCTGCCCGGAGCCTGGCCGGACATTCACATGTCGCCGGCCCAGGGGGTGCAGGCCCATCTCGACCTGCAGGGAGGCAGTCCTGGCGGGGTTCTGCTGCCGATCCACTGGGGGACGTTCAACCTGGCGCTGCACGCGTGGGCGGAGCCGGGGGAGTGGACGAAGGACGCGGCCGAGGAGGCCGGCCAGGCGGTGGCGCTTCCGCGGCCGGGTGAGCCGTTCGAGCCGGCGGGGAAGCTGCCGGTCGAGCCGTGGTGGCGGGCGGTGTCCGGCCCGATCGCTCACCCCTGGCGGCGTTCCCGGATCGCCGAGGGCGCGGCCGAGACGAGCAGGGGTGATCTCGACCTCGCCGGCGAGCGGTGACGTCGGCCGGGGACGAACTCGGCGAGGCGGCCCGGATGCTGGAGCGCCTCACGGCTGACGAGCACGACCAGCGGGCCGTCAGCCGCATAATCGACAGTAGTTGTCAGAGCCGGTGGGGGCAGATTGCTACGGAACGCTCATCGACGGCTTCCCGTCGGTGGTCGGCGTGGTCGGCGGGGCGGTGTCGGTCGCCGCGACCGGACGGGTCGTTCGGTCATCGGCGAACGCATCGTTCCCGAGCAGCTCCTCCAGGACCTGGATCGCTCCGCTGACACGCAGCAGCCCGTCATGCGTCGTCGCCTCCTCCTGCATGAGCCGCTGCAGTTGACGCTGACCGCTTTCGCGGTCGCGCTTCAGCTCGGCGAGGCGTTCGCGCATCCTGTCATGCGTCTGTGACCTGTGCTGATCACCCATCGCGCCTTCCTTCCCTGAGGTTCGCGATCCCCGCGCTCTCCGGCTGTCCGTGTTCCGCGGGATGCAGATAGTGGTTGCGCTCGCCCTCCGGCTTGTCCGCCTCGACACAGATCCGGTGGGCCTCGGCCCAGGCGTCCTGGCGCACGCCTGTCACCTGCCAGGACACCTTGATTCCCGGCTGATCGGTGCGCACGGTGAAGCGGTTGCCCTTGATCTCGCTCGTCACCGCCACCTGCGCCAGCGAGCCGATCGGTGTGAGCTGGTAACGGAATTCGCGATTCAGTGCCTCGAAGTAGTCGGGGAGGACGACGGTCGCCTCGCCCTGATCGTCGGTCTCCGCCACTCCGGCGTAGAGGTTGGCCATGTCGGGCGACTCCACGAAGGAGTGGGACAGGTACTTGTTGGCCGGATCCAGGGGATGGTCGATCCGGAACGCGCCGCCGGGCTTGACCAGTTCGCCGCTGAACTGGACGCGGCCGTCCAACTGGACGACGCCGCCGCCGCTCCTGAGGTTCAGGATGCCGTCACCGATGTCCCGGATGAACGAGCCGAACAGGTGCAGGACGGCGGGCGCGTCACGGCGGCCGAAATGCTTGTCGAAGGCTGCTTCGCCGGCCACGGCCAGCCCCCGGCGGCAGGACACCGTTCCGCTGCCGGTGTCCATCACGAGGCCCCACTGGCCGCCGGTGTTGCCCCAGAAGCCGACGCTGTCGCTGTTCTCCATGCCGACGAAGGCGCGGTCCGCGTCGACGTCCCTCTGGTGGAACCAGATGCCGGCCGAGGCGTCGTCGTCGGTGGGGCCCTGACGCACCCGCATCCGCTTCCCGGCGTCCAGCTCACCGGCGACCGCCAGATCGTTGCGGCAGGACACCGTTCCGCTGCCGGTGTCCATCACGAGGCCCCACTGGCCGCCGGTGTTGCCCCAGAAGCCGACGCTGTCGCTGTTCTCCATGCCGACGAAGGCGCGGTCCGCGTCGACGTCCCTCTGGTGGAACCAGATGCCCGCCGTCTCGTCGGCGGGGTCGGGGCCCTGACGCACCCTCATCCGCCGTCGGACGTCGAGCGCGTTCCCGTCGCCCTGACCGATCGTGACCACGTCGATGCCCGACCACAGCCGCGCCGAGCCCTGGAAGGCGTACCAGACCCAACGCTCCCCGTTTGCGGGACGGGTGACGAAGTCCGTCAGGCTCCGGTCGGCGAAGGAGTAGCCGCCCCCGCCACCGCCCGAGTGGACGCCCGACCCGTTCACCTGAAGGGCCGACGCCGGCGCCCCGTCGACGGCGATGCCGACGCTGTTCGAGGCACTCGCGACGGTGAAGGCGGACCCCACCTTCAGGTCGTCCGCGACATTCAGTGTGCCGACGTCCAGCTCGCCCTCCGAGGTCACCGTCACGAGGTCGTTCTCCTCGTCCTCGTTGCGGAGGTGCCAGGCGCCGTCGTCGCCGGCGAAGATCCCGTACGCAGGCCCCTCGTCGTCGCGGGCCAGCTCGATGCCGGAACCACCGGAGGGAGAGGTGACCTTCAGTCCGTGCCCGCCGTCGGATTCCGCGGCGATGTGCAAGGGCGCGGAGGGCGATGACGTTCCGATGCCGAGGTGACCGCTGGACCCGTCCGCCGACAGGGCCGTGTGCCCGGCGCCGTCGGCGGACACCACGAGATCGAGGCCGCCGTCCGTACGTCCGCGCAGTTCGGCGACCGGACCCTGGCCCACCGTCGTCGACGAACCCGTGCTCACCCGCTGGGCGCGCAGCTCGACCCGTTCCACCGGGACGCCCACCGAACGGCGTGCTCCGGACGTGACGCCCGTGACGGCGCCCGTGGCGTCCAGGGACACTTCGGCGAGCACCACCTGCGGGCCCGCGTCCTTGAAACCGGCGCTCGGCAGCAGCCTCAGCCACGGCGCGTGCAGCCGGATCAGCCGCGTCTCACCGAGGACCTCACGCCATGTCAGGGTGAGTGCGTAGGTGTCGGGCGGCATCCCCGCGGTGTTCAGCGGCAGGCCGTCGGCGCCGATCACCACCGTGGGGATGTTCACCGGCTGCTCCGGGTCGACGCCCGGATCCACGATGGCGAACCCGCCTGCTTCCAGGACGCTGGTACGGCCCGCCGCGTCGAGCGCGGTTCCGGGCCCGACCGTCACGCCGGGCTGTCCGGCGGTCGCGCTCACCTCCAGGCCGTCAGCCACCCCCCAGGTGTGGAGGCTCGCTCCGCGCGCGTCGTCGAGACGCCTGTCGTAGTCCTCCGTGTCCATCAGGGTCTCGGCCCGGACCGTGCCACCGCTGCGGGCGCTGCCGGTGTCGAAGTTGAAGTATTCCGTGCGCTTGACGGGCATGCCGATCACCGCTTCTCACTGTGGGGTCGGAGTCATGGTCACTGCCCAGCACCGGCAGTGGGCGGGCTTGTGCTGCTCGACGATGGAGTTGATGGTGCCCAGGGCCTGACTGAGCGCACGCTGCTGCTGTACCGGATCCGGCAGAGCCGCCAGCAGCTCGCCGGCGGAGAAGTGGATGACCACGTTGATGTCGAAGGCGTTGATGCGGGAGCGGTGGCCGTCCATGCCGATCCCGTCGGTCTCGATCTGTCCCGGGTCGCAGATGACCATCCGCCCTCCCGCCGCGGTCATCCCCGTGGGGTTGACGAACTGGCCCGGCTCGGTGATCCGCACGATGTGTGCCTCTGCCGCGTTCCGGGGCATCGTCACGCGATGCACACAGGCCGGCAGGGCCTCGGCGAGGATGAAGGGTTCGTTCGTCGCCGAGGGCCAGAAGGGTCTGAGCCCGGCGTCCAGGACGTACAGGACGTCGTCGCTCGCGCGGGCCACCGCGGTGGGGGCGACGAGCGGGTTGTCCGGCGGCAGAAGAGGGGTGAGCGTCCAGGCGGGGCCACCGCGGACGACGCGCACAAGGTTCGCGCTCGCAGTCCCCGCCTGTGGAGGCGCCTGCTGGTCGCCGCCGTCTCCGACGAGGAGGGCGCCGTCGCGGTCGATGAACAGCGACAGGGGTTCCCTGACGATCGCCGGATCGAGTTCCTCGGACGTCACCGCGACGGGCGAGGGACGGACGACGAAGACTCGTGGCGCCGCGGGCTCGTTCGGCATCTGTCTCCGGTCCAGCACCAGCAGGTCGCCCTTGTCGTCCACGGCCATCGCCAAGGTGTAGACGGAGCTGCCGGCGGCGAGGTTCGTGACCTCGGTCGCCGTATCGGCCGTGTAAGGAGCCGCGACGGACAGGATCCGGCCGGTGCGCTCCAGAATGAACAGTGTCTCGGGCTGACCGGCCAGGGCCGGGCGTACGGCGACGGCCACGATCTGCCCGAGGGTCTGCTGGGGCACCAGTGGGCGGGGGAGCGGCGGGCTGCCGGAGACGTCCTGCTGAGCCTCGGCGTTCAGGCGCCACACCCGGCGCCGGTGCGGCATGTCGTCGGGCAGACCGTGTTCGCCGACGTACAGACTGCCGTCGGGGCCCCGTGCGACGCACCAGGGTCGCATCAGACCCTCGCGGACGACCCGGGGCGGCTTCTGGGTCTCGTCGAACAGCGGGCGGAAGGTGGGCAGCGCGGACACCGAAACCGGCAGGTCCGAGCCGAGCCGCAGGGAGAACAGACAGGATCCGTCGTCCACCGCGAGCCGGGGACGTACCCGGCCGACCGCGTACAGGTCCAGGATGGCGTCGAGTCCGCTGCGCAGCCCACGGCGTCGGTGGGTGCGGCTGATCGCGGCGGTCGCCTTGCGTCGCTGGTACTCGTCCCAGAGCTGCCGGCCCTGAAGTTCGGGAAAGCGCAGGGAGACCCACGACGCGAGCCACGGCAGGAACTCCGGTGGGGTGGTCCATGGATCGAACAGCCGGTGCAGCGAAGCGATTTGCTGCGTGAGCGCGACGTGGTCGTGGCTCTCGTCGTCTGCGACCCGGGTGTTCGTGTGGTGCACGATCGGCACCTGGTCGTCGATGCCGGTGAGGATCTTCTCGAAGACGCGAAGGGCGTCACCGAGGGAGAACTCCGAGCCCGCCGGGGTGTCCTGCCAGACCACGGGGGGGAGGAATCTGAGGTAGCTGCTCTCGGGCATGGCTGCTGGTCCTCTCCGGGCCCTCACACGGTCTGCTCGACCGTCACGGTCGCCGGGCCGGCGCAGACGAGTTCGTAGTCGGCCACCTGGACCGAGGCGCCCGGCGACGGCTGCGGGAAGGGCCGGCCCCCGGGATAGGCGGGAGTGCCGGGTGCGACGCTGATCTGCTCGATGTAGCCCACCGTCTCGGCCGGCATGACGGCCCGGAAGAGATCGGAGCTGAAGACCGGCTGGCCCACCTGCCAGCCCCTGCCGTCCGGTCCGCCCCGAGTCGGGTGCAGAAAGGCGCCGATCTTCCGTTGCATGTCGTCGTGGACCTCCGTGAGGTCGACGCCCGCGAGGACGGCTTCCCGCCACACTCGCACGGACACCTCGGTGACGATCGGCAGGTAGCGCGGCCGGTGGACGAACAGCCGGACCGTCAGATCCCGGCGTGCGTCGAGGTAGGCCCGTACCGTGTCGATCAGTTCGGGAGGCGGCTCCGGCTGTGCCACCTCACTGCCCTGGTCGGGTACGACGATGACGCTCACGTTCCCGGGAGCGCGGTCGATGCCGCCGAAGGTCCACGGCTCGCCGAGCGGCGGACAGGGCGTCAGACACCGGCTGATGCGCACCTCGCTGGACGCCTCCCGTGCCAGGTAGGCGAAGTCGTCGGCGGTGATCGCGCGGTCCCGGGTCTTCAGTTGCTCCGGCGCCCGCCGCAGCGTGTCCTCGGTCGGCTCCTCGTCGATCCCGTCATGGGCCGGGGTCGGATTGGTGACGACGAGTCCGGCGGGGACGGTGCCGTCCGGCTTGGTGCCGGCCACGACGACCTGCCCGGCCGGCAGGTTGCCGGCCGCTCCCGACGCGACATGCCGGTAGGTGCGCGCTCTGATCAGGCTGCCGGGCGGTGGGACGCTGCCGTGTCCTTCGCTGTCGCGTTCGTCGTGGCTTCCGAAGCTGATCTCGCCTGTCACGGGGTTGAGCCGGTAGACCTTGCCCGGGCCCGGAAGGAGTTCCGGCACGAGCTGCCAGGTCTCCCAGACCGGCGGCGTGCCCTGACCGACCTGGACTTCGAGATCGGCGTACGGCGCCTCGGCATCGCGCCGCCGGTAGAGCGGACGGTGGCGTAGCGCGAACACCTGGAAGGGTGTGCCGTCGCTGTCGCCGAGCATCTCCGGGGATCGGATGGTGAGGGCCGTGTGCGCGGGGGCTGAGTTGAACAGGACCCGGTCCAGGCCGAGCTCCAGCGGGGCGTCGCCAGGGTTGGCGATCCGCAGGCCCAGCCAGAAGCGCGGTGCGTCGAAGGGCGCGTCCGTGGCGCCGACGTCCTGCCAGTCCGCTTCCGGGTTCTGCGCGGCCCACTGTGCCGGCACGGGAAGGCTCATGTGCCGGTCGTGGAGATCCTTCGTGCTGCCGGAGGGCCCGATCGCGGGCCAGTCCCCGGGCTGCGAGCCGGCGACGGAGGCGGCCCAGGTCACCGTGCCCACCGGAGTGTCGGGGGCGGGCCGGAACAGCCGGGGCCGCAGCCCGACCTTGCCGGTGACCGGGCCGTCGAATCCCAGGCACAGATGTACGGTGCGGTGCGGCGACACGACCAGCGGGTGGCGTCCGGTGCCCGTGCCCACCAGGTCGGCGGACACGTCCGCGTAGAGGAGCCGGGAGTCGTCGTCGGGGTCCGGCGTGAGCAGGAGGGCGGCCGTGAGGCTCGTGGGCAGCACGGTGAGGTCCTCGTCGGTCTCGAACACGACGGGGGCGTCGCCCTCCACGGGAAGGGTGTGGGCCTGGGTGCCCGCCGGTATGTCCGCAGGCGTCGGTCCCGTGGTACCGAAGGTCAGTTGCGTGGCCGCCGGCGTGGCGGGGTCACGGGTGATGCCCATGAGGTCGAGAAAGGCGATGTAGTTCTTCTCGGGCACCTGGTTCAGCCGGTAGATCACCCCTTCCCCGAGCCAGGCGAACAGTTCGACGAGAGTGACGCCGATGTCGCTCGGCCGCTCGTCCGTCCACTGGGGTGCATACGTCGTCCGCAGGGCGAGCATCTGGCTGACCAGGTCCTGCCAGGTGCGGTCGTCCAGATCGGGGGGCGTGATCCGCCCGCGGTCGGATCGCCCGGTCACGGCGACCGCTCCAACGGGAAGGGATGGAGGAGTCGGTCCGCGGTGGCCGTGGCCCGTATGCGATAGCTGACGTCGATGTCCAGGGCCGGTCTCGCCCTGTCGTTCGTGACGGTGACGTCGAGGAGTTCGATGCGCGGCTCACATCGGCTCAGCCCCTCCTCGACGTAGTAGCGGGCGAGGTTGGCCGTCGCCTCGTTGTTGGGCGCGAACATCAGCCGCTTGAGATTGCAGCCGAAGTCGGGGCGCATCACCCGCTCGCCGTACTGGGTCCCCAGGATGAGCCGGATCGACTCCTGGATCTTGCGCGGCCCCACGGACTCGCCGAAGCCGGCGGCTTCCAGCCGGACGGGGAAGGCGAGGCCACGACCGTGAACGTCGGATTCCATCTGGGCCTCCGGTCACACCGAGGTGAGCTTCGACTGGCCGGCCGTGGGCTCCAGCCCGAGCGGCACCGGCACGGTGCCGTCGGCCGTGATGGTGAGCCGGTCGAGCAGGACGGGAGCGCCGCCGGTCCTCAGCTTGACGGATTCACCGGTGGCGCTGGTGACCACGGTGCAGGGCTTCTGGGGGGACTCGACGTTGGGGCAGCCAGTGATCGTGGCCCCGACCACGTCGGCCGTCACGAGGACCGAAACGCCCTCGACGTGCAGTTTCTGTGTGCTGCGGAGCGTGACCAGGCCGGGCCCCAGTGGTGGGGGAAGCGCGGGTGGCGGGGGAGGGGGCTGAGGTGCGCGCGTGTGCCCGCAGGTCACCGTGCTCTCGGTGGTCAGTACCTTGCTCATGGATGCCTGTCCTCACTTGATGTCGACGTGGCTCTCGTCGACGACGATCTGTGTGCTGCCCCCTGCCGCCGACACCGTGACGGATCCACCCGCCGTGATCGTCAGATCCCGTGCTGCGCTGATGGTCAGCGAACCGTCGGCGGCGTCCAGGACGATGGTGCTGCCCGGGCCGCCGTCCTCGATGACCAGCTTCCCGCCCGCCCCGGAGTCGTCGAAGGTGATGGTGTGTCCCGCCCGGCTCCTGATCACACGGGTGCTGTTCGTGCCGTCCGCGTTGGTGGCGGGGGGAGGCCGCCCGGTGTTCCACAGCCCGCCGATGACGTACGGCTTGCTCAGATCGCCGAGTTCGAACGCGACGAGCACCTGGTCCCCGACCTCGGGCAGCCAGTAGAGGCCCGTGCCGTCGCCCGCCGTCGGGTTCGCGCACGGGGCCCAGCAACTGGTGAATCGGTCGGACAGCCCGGGGAAGGACACCTTCACCCGGCCTATCGGTGTCTTCGGCGGTACGGCGGCCATCTCGTGGTTGTCCTCCACCACCGCCACGACGACCCCGTAGAAGGGCTCCGCACGGTTGGGAGGCGGTTCCTCGGTGATCTCCTTGCGCAGCACGCCGAGCAGACTGGACTCCCCGCCCTGGCCGATGGAGAAGTCGGTCATGAAGCCGCTGTCGTCCATGCGGTGGGTCACCTTCCGAAGCCGGTAGGTGCCGCTGAAGCGTTCGCCGACGCCCTGTATCTCGATGTACTGGCCGGCGGCCAGCTCCGGAATGCCGACGCAGGAACCGGCGCCCTCGTACATGCCCTCCACGAACTGGGCGAGAAGCGACTCCGCGAGTGTCTTCGCGTCCAGGGGGTTGTCGAGCACATGCTTGCGGATCCCCTTGCGGGCCATGGAGAGGACCAGGTCGGCGGCCGAGGAGCCGAGTTGCTCGGTGAGCCGGCCCAGGTCGAGGTCCGCGGCCAGCGCCAGGCCCATGACGGTCTGGGCGAGTTCCTGGTTGTAGCCGCGTACGACCTGCACCCCGGCCGCGGCCGACGAGGAGAGGCGTGGACGGAAACTCGACAGGTTCCGGCCCCATTCCAGCAGGTACGCGGCGGCCTGCGGACGCGGGAAGCGGAAGTGCAGTCTGTCCCACTCGACATAGACGTCGAAGTGGTAGCGCCGAGCGCGTTCCTTGAGGAACGCCATGTCGCTCTCGACCTGGACGATCTTCTCCCGCAGCCCGGGGGTGGGATCCACGACGGGGACGAGGCCGTTCTCCACGGCGATGCGAGCGGCCACCATGCTGTCGTTCACGAAGGTGTACTCGGTGGGCTCGGGCTGGCCGCGGCGCATGCGGTACGACTTGTCGTAGCCGGACACCTGCACGGTCGGTGGACCGCCGGCCGGGAACGACGGCTCGACGGAGGCTATCTCCCCGAGAAAGGCCGGTTTGAGGTCGGTGCCGTACCCGAGGTGGACCTCCACTGTCTTGCCGGGGTCCAGCAACGGAGAGTCGAGCAGTCGGTTGTCGGGGTTGCGCAGGGTCAGGGCGAACGTGCCTGCGAGATCCAGGCTGGTCTCGACGGTGATCCCCAGCACCTGGTCGGCGAGTTCGGCGGCCATGGTCAGACCGGAGACACGGATGTCGAATCGTGGCGCACAGGACGGGCTGCTCATGGCCGTGCACCCCCCTGTCCCCGGGGGGCCGTGCCGTCGGGGCGGCGCCCCGGAATGATCAGCCGTGTGTTGGGCGTGAGGGTCAGCGGGTCGGCGACGCGGTTGGCGTCCGCGATGGCGCGCCACAGTGCGGGATCGCCGAGGTAGGTCGCCGCGAGGCCGCTCAGGGTGTCGCCCTCGATCACGGTGTGGACCGTGGGCTGTTCGCGCAGTACCGAACGGACGGTGGACACCGCCCGGTTGACCACCGACGACGCCGTCGGCGAGGCGAAGAAGAGGCCCCGGCGCACCTCGACGTCCGCGGTGGCGAACTCGTGGAAGCGCACCGACACCATCGAGCGGACGGGGGTGCCGTTGCGCAGGAACATGGTGAAGCGCTGGTTGGCGTCGGCCAGGACGCAGCGGAACTGGAAGCTGCCCAGCGAGAAGAGCAGGACCGGCGGGGCCTGGCTCTGCGGCTCCTTGTCCAGCAGCCGCACGATGGGGCCCGTGTGAGCGCGGACGTCCGTGCCGGCCTCGTAGGTGTCGAAGAACAACTCCATGCTCAGGACCCGGGCTTTGCCGCGGATGTACTGGACGGGCGGTGAGTCCAGCCCGGGCACGCCGATCTCGGCGTAGGTGTTCCCCTGGTCGAGTTTGAGTTCCTCGGGGTTGAACATCACCGTGAAGCTGTCGCCCGAGGTCGTGTCGATGATCTCGGCTTTGGTCAGGGCGGCGCTCACCGGTCCGGGACCGGACACCGACGGCATACCGAGCGGGGTGTTCGCCACGTCAGCCTCCGCGCTCGAACTCGTCGCGCAACTGGCGCATCAGGTCGTCGACCAGTTCGCGTTTCAGCGCGTTCAGGTCGATCGGCGGACCGGCGTCGGCGGCGGTGGTGGGGGCGTCGCGGTCGGCCGGGGCGCGCATGACAGGCGGCGACGCCGCGTCGGCCGGGGAGGCCGCGGGCGGCCCGTGCACCGCCCCTGACGGGTGAGCCGGTGACCGGGCGGGGTGTCGGCGGGGCGACGGGCCGGGGCGCGACGGGTGGTGGGGGGAACCGGTCCCGGACAGCGCCGACCGTTCGTTGGCCATCGCCTCGGCCTCCTCCGCGCGGGCGCCCGCGCCGGTGGCCCGACGCCAGGACGCCCCCGGCCGCAGCAGAGCCATGACGTGGGTGGCCTCGTGGACGAGCAGGGCGAACCCCCGCTCGTCCCGGGGGCGGAGCCGGCCGTGGCGGAAGTACACGTCGTGCCCCAGGGTCACGGCATCCGCCTGCCGGGCCCGGGCGAGCGAGTCGGCCCGCTCGTCGTGGTGCACGCGCATCGCCTCCGCGGCCGGTCCGACCGCAGCTCTCAGCCGCGATCTGGCCGTGGCGGGCAGGTCGTCCTGCCGGTGCCCGGTCGAGGCCGAAGCGCCGTCCTCGTGCTGCCGGACGGTCCCCGCCGGTTCTGCCCCGAGGCGCGGGGACGGCGCCGTAGGGGCCGCCGCGGAAGCGCCGGCCGGAGCCGGAGCGGGCCCGGGACGCGCGACGGGCGCGGGGCCGTCGACGACGTACGGGTCGGGGTCCCGAGCCGTACGGAGCTTGCCGGGCAGTGCGGTCGCCGTGAGGGGAGCGGGGCGGTCCGGCGTCGACTCGATCCGCTCGAACCGGCCCGCGCTCGCCGTCAGTCCGGCGGCCCGGTCCATGTAGACCCGCAGCCCGCCCGCCCATGACAGGGGGATGAGCAGGCGTTCGGCGTGCCGCCGCCCGTGGGCGTCGAGGCGCTCGCCCAGGGGCGGCGCCGGCAGGCTGCCATCCTCCGTCATGCGTCTTCCTCCTCCAGAGCGTCGGTGATCTCACGGATCCAGTGCAGCCGCTCCGCGTGGTCGAGGGCGAGCGACTCGGCGAGAGTCCAGTGGACATGTCGTCCCAGAAAGGCCACCTCCTGGCGGACCCGTGCCACGGGGTAGCCCGTCACCCCCCCGGCTGCGGGACCTCCGCCTCGTGCTCCCGACCGCAGTGCGGACAGGTGATCAGGAGGGTGGTGGCGGTCAGCCCGTTGATCCGGTTGTAGAGGGACTGCAGATGGGCCAGGTCCTCCGAGTACAGACCCTCGATCACTCCTGGCGTGACCTCCGGCACGCCACCCAGTCTCGTCACCACACGGGACAGCAGGATGACGATCAGGTACGCGGGCCAGCCCTGAACCCGGGGGTCCTTCAGCGGGTAGATCTCGTCCGCGGCCGTCGCCAACCGCATGACGCCGTCGCGGTGCAGATCACCGGCGGCGTCCACATAGCCTTTCGGCAGTTCGAACTCGACCTCCGTGACCAGCATGGCCGTCACACCCGGCTCAGGCCCTCGTGGGCCAGTACGAGGGTGTCGACGGCGACGTCCGCGCCCTTGGCGCTGAACGAGGCGCCCTCCCACTTGGTGGGCCACGCGCTGACGAAGTTCCAGCGCGCCACCTCCGTGTGGTTGCTCAGGTCGTACACGACGATCGAGCCGTTCTTGCGCGCCACGTTCCCGTCCACCACCTGCTGGCGCCAGTCCCACAACTCGTGGGACCCGGTGATGCCCCACTTGAGGGTGATGTCGGAGTAGCTCGTCTTGCCGGGCAGCTTGCGCACGGTCGTGTTGTCGCCGCCCTCGCGGTTCTCGATGACCTCCGTCGTCGACCCCAGTCCGCTGCATTCCCGGAAGCTGGCCTGGGCGATCCCGTCCAGTTCCACGAGGAAGTTGAAATTGCGGAAGGGCTCGACCCGCTCACCTGTCTGCGCCATCCCTGGTCGTCCTCTCTACACCTCGCTGACCCGGCCGCTGCCGGACCACAGGCCCAGTCGGATCACGATCTGTTCGGCGGGCCGGGTGGGCGCCAGGCCGATCTCGATGAACACGCGCCCCAATGCCCGTACGGGGTCGGGATTCAGCTCCTCGTCGATCTTGACGTAGAAGGCTTCGGCAGCAGTGCGCCCGAAGAGCGCTCCGGACTGCCACACACGCGTCAGGAACTCCGTGACGGTGCGTTCGAGGGCCTTCCACAGAGCCGTGTTGTTGGGCTGGAAGACGGCCCAACGCAGCCCCTGCAGAAGGGAGTCCGAGATGTACGCCACGAGCCGGCGCACATTGACGTACTGCCAGGCGGTGAGTGTGGAGAGCGCCCGCGCGCCCCACACCAGTGGCGGTCCGCCGGGGAAGGTGCGCAGCGCGTTGATGTTGAGGGTGTTCAGAACGCCCTGCTCGGCGTCGTTGAGCTGGTATTCGAGGTCCAGCGCTCCGCGGACGACCTCGTTGGCCGGTGCCTTGTGGACCCCTCGCGTGCTGTCACTGCGGGCCATCACGCCGGCGATATGGCCCGACGGGGCCACGGTCACCCGTCCCGGACTGCTCGCCGGCGCCTCGGGGTCGTTGATGACGATCCACGGCCAGTACAGCGCACCGAAACCCCGGTCGGTCATGAGCCCGTCGCGCTGGCTGTGCACGGGAGCCGTGTCCGCGGGGTTGTCGGGAGTACGCGCCCCGTCCAGGACCGCGAAGCGGTCGCCCATCGTCTCGCAATGGGTGATCAGCGACGCCTGGGTCGCGGCATTCGTCTCGCCGGGCAGGCACACGATGCTGACGTCCAAGGTGTGCGTCAGCGCCGCCAGGGCGTTGTCGAGTTCGGCCATGTCGGTGACCGGCACGATGTAGGCGAGGGTTCCGCCGTTCTCGAAGAAGCCGCGCACGGCGTACGGAAGGCTCAGGGGTTTCTTGAACTCGCCGAACTTCTCCGCGTACTGCGTCCAGTTGGTCACCAGGACCGGCTTGTTCGGCACGATGCTCGCGCTGTCGCCGGCGACGGTGCCGATCAGCGCCGCCGTACTGGTTCCGGCCCCCGCGATCGGCCCGGCGGTCTCGACCTCCTCGAGGTAGATGCCTGGTGGCTTCGTGTCGAACTCGGTCATCGGAGCCTCCTCGCCCGATGGGGATCGCGTCGGGGCCTTGAGAAGATGGTCGGGTGAACCCGTGGAGCGGCGTCCTCGGCTCGTGCCCCGCGGAGGAAGCCCGCCTTCCGCCGGCAGCAGGTCGACGGAGCGGTGCTCGGCCACGGGCCGTCCGCCGGGGACGACACGACACCGTGGGTCCGGATCCGTGCCGGCACTTCGAACTCGGCTTGCACGCCGACGAGTCGGTCCTGGCAGTCGCGGTTCACGGCCGGTTCCCCGGCACCTCACACCCCGTCAGGGGAGAAGCGGGCGAGGACTCTTTTCTACGTTAGCCCTGTTCAGGGCGGCGTGCCAGCGGAGTTGTGGTGTGCCGATCAACCGTCGGGTGGCGGCACCGGCCCGCTCCCGTCGCGCCCTGACGCGGTCAAGCAGCACGGCGCCCTCGGGCACGGGAGGTGGACGCCGGCCCGCGAGATCCCATGGAGGGGACGGCGCTAGCCGGAGGAACGGTGGGGCCGCGGTCCCGCGTCGGAGGACAGCGGGCCGGAGGCGGTGCGCCGGTCGGGGGCGATCTGCTGGGCGAACGCCTGCCGGGCCACCGAGCTGGTGGCGGGCAGTACGGCCATCAGGCCGCGTTCCTGCGCTTCGGCTATCGTCTCGGCGGCGTCGCTGCCCTCAGGGACGAAGGCCAGCCGGACATGCCCGTCACCGGAGCCGCGGCGGTCCACCGGAGTGACGGCGCCGTGGGTGCCGTCGGGCAGGGTCACCCAGAGCTGGAAGTCGTCGTACCGGATGAAATCCGCGCCCTTGACCGGCCAGGGGTAGTGGTGTTCACCCGGCACCCCGGGGAGGACGCCCTGATGATTCCCCCGGCTCATCGGCACACACGCGTTGAACAGGGAGTCGGTCCACGCCTCCACTCCGTCCGCGTCCACGATCGGCGTGCGCAGAAGTTCTTCGGCCCTGTCGTAGCCGAGCTCCGCCAGCGCGGGCACGGTGAGGGGGAAGGCGTCCATCAGATCGGAGGCTTCCTGCCGGAGGCGGTCGACCTTCGCGGGGTCCGCGCAGAACTGCATGCTCCACTCGATGCCGACGCGCGCGCGGTACATGCGCCAGCACGTGGGCCCCTTCACCCACAGGCTGCCCCCGTGATGCATCTCCCAGTGTGCGGGCGCGTCCGGCTCCGACCCGGGGTCGACGGGCCGGGGCCCGTAGGGCAGATCGGGATCGTCCATGGCGAGCAGAATCGCCTGCGCCGTCTTCTTGGCGGCCCGGAACTCCGCGGATTCGAACCGCTTCGGGTGTTCGACGAGGCGGATACGCCACGGATGGTCCTCTGATTCGAGGCCATCCGGCTGGAGTGGGGTGTGGGCCATGACTGACCTCCTCGGCCGGCCCCGCACAGTGGTCACCGGCCTCGCGGGCAGGTGTCCCCTCGCGGGGGAGTGGAGTGCCCTGGTGCTTCCAGCGTGCGCCTGGAACCGGTGGATCGCGACCTGTGCGAAGGCCCCGTCGGACACCGGACGGCTCGTCAGGAACCGTGGTGCGCAGCACGGGCCGAGGCCGTCTCGGGCAGGGAAGAGGAACCGTTCACCGGCGCGCCCGTGCCGGGTCGCCCGGCCTGGACGGCTGACGACCTGTCACCTCCGGAACGCCCGGGCCGCCCACCGTGCCCGGCGGTGGGACCGACGAGGCTGACGGCGTCCGTCTCCACCCCGCGCCGCACCGCCGGGACCTCCGGGGGGCGGCAGCGCGAGACGGTCGAGGTCAACAGCCTGGAGAGCCTGCGCCGGGCGGACTTGTGCCGTCGTGGCGGCCCGCGCAAGGACCGCGGGCGAGGATGCCGGATGCGAACCCGTGAACTAGCCTGGAAGCGAGTCCCCCAAGGGGTGCGGCATGCACGAGTTCGCAGAACGAGAGACGCTGCCACAGGTACCGACCTTCCGGAAGCCCGCCGCCGTGCGGTACGGCTTGCAGGCGCCGGGTGAGGCTCTGGAGGCACCTGTACGCACCGCGATGGAGTCACGGTTCGGTGTGGACTTCTCCCACATCCGTGTCCACGCCGACGCCACGGCGGCGGACTCCGCGCTGGCCATGTCGGCCAAGGCGTACACGTTCGGCCATCACATCGCGTTCGCTCGCGGGCAGTACACCCCTGGCACCGCCGCCGGCCGCCGTCTGCTCGCACACGAACTCGCGCACGCCGTCCAGCAGTCCCGGGGAACGGGAGGGCAGGCGCCCGGCTCGGACGCCGGCCCGGGGCTGGAGCGGGCCGCAGAGGCCGCCGCGCACGAGGCGGTGCTGCCCGGCGGCGCACCGCTGAAGGTCGCGGGGGCCGCTTCACCCGGCGTGATGCGGCAGCCCGCGACGAACAGTCCGCTGCGACTGCCCGCCGAGGTCGTCGAAATGCCCTGGGTGGGCAAAGGAGAGACCGTGGAGTCCAGTCAGCTGGGCTATCTGCGCGACAGCCGGCTGTTCTGGCAGCGCTGGAGGGACCACTACGGTGGCGGCGGTGCTCTGAGCCCGAGCAACCTCGAGGCCATTGCGAAGGGGCGCTCTCCGGTGGTCGACGACGTCTGGGTGAGCAGGTACCCGCAGCACGCCGCGTACAAGGGGCAGGTCCTGGAACACCACCACGTCGGTCAAGGTTCCCTGGCGAGTCCGGTACCGCACGACCTCCACGCGGCGCACTCCGTGCTTCATCCCAAACGGCAGACGGTCGGCGCACCCAACCGCCCGACGAAGCCCATGAAGCCCCAGCCCGACAGGCTGAAGACCGAGGCGGACGTGGCTCGCCACACCGCGTCGGGGAAGATCAGGGGAGAGGGCGTCACGCCCACCGCACCGCCCCGGGTGGCGGCCGTCCCGCCCTCGTCGGGGGCCGCCGTGCCGCCCGCGGCCGGACAGCCCAAGGTGGAGCTCTCGCAGCCGCTCACCCGGGTGCCGGAACCAGGGGCGACGCCGCGAACAGGGTCCGGCCCGCCGGCCGGGGAACTCGCCGAGGCCGTTCCCCGGACGGAGCCGGTGATCCCGCTCCGGGCGGCCAGGGGCGTCGCGTCCGGAGTGCGTGGCGGCGGCCTGACCCAGGCGATCGAGGGCTTCGCGGGGCGGATGATGTCCGTCCTGTCCGTGGTGGACGTCATCCTGATGTACCGGAAAGGCGCTTGGGAGACTCCCGTCGGAACCATGGTCATCGATGAACGCAAGTACTTCCGCTACCTGATGCAGAGGTACTACGGGCTCGACGTCGCCAAGCTGGAGGGGAAGATCATCGAAGAGAACGGCGAGAAGTTCATCATCATCGACGGCCTCCCGCAGGAATGGGACGAGGTGAACAAGAAGGCCAGGCCCCTTCGACCGCGCTCCGACCGGGAGATCCTCGCGTGACGGCGAAGTCGTGGCCCCGCGCCGCTCCCGAGCGCTGAAAGGCGATGTCCGTGCAAGGAGTTCCCGTGTCCGAGGCCATGGCCGCCTCCGTGCCGGCGTGCACGGAGAACGGAACAGCACCCGGACTCCCTGCCTTTCGGCGGCTGGACGACATGCTGCGCCCCGCAGTCGAGTCGGCCCGTGGCAGGCGCGGCGCCGGGGACACCGACGACGCCCGGCGCGGCCCGGACGCCGGCGTCCGCTGCACGCACCGTACGCCCGGCGAGCGGCCGTCCGCGGAGGGGCACCCCGACGCGGCACGGTGGGAGCCGCCGTGGGAGAACATCGTCACCGTGGAGCGTGGCTGGTCGTGGCTCCGCAGCTGCTACGGACTCTGCGACTTCGAGCTGGACGTCGTCCTCCTCGCCCTCGCGCCCGAGATCGACCCCTGGTACGAGCGGCTCTACGGGTACCTCCAGGACGACGTCGACCGCAGGCGCCCCACGGTCGGTCTGGCGCTGGACCTGTTGACGGCAACCGCCCGTGAGCGGCTCTTCGCGCGCAGGTTCTTCGGTGCCGACGCTCCGCTGCTCGGCCGACGCGTCCTGCGCCTTCTCCCGGACCCGTGCGCCGAGTCGGCGCCGCTCCCCGCCCGACTCCTCGTGCCCGACGAGCAGATCGTGGACGTCCTGCTCGACCAGGGCTGCCTCGATCGCAGACTCACCCCCTTCTGCGAGCTGGTGACTCCGCCACCGGGCCCCGTCGAGGACGAGGCGCTGTACCGGATGGTGCGCGACGCGTGGGGACGCCTGCCCTTGCGGCTGTACTTGCAGGGTCCGCCGGGAGCGGGACGACGGCGCACGGCCGAAGCGCTCGCCGGCGCGCTCGCCGTCCCGCTCCTGGCCGTCGACGCCGAAGACGTCGTTCGGGACGCCGTGGCCCTGGAGCTCATTTTCCGTGAGGCGTCCCTGCAGGGCGCGCTGCTCCACTTCGACGACGTCGAGTCCCCCTGTACGCGGGCCCTGGCCGACCGGTTGTCCGCGTACGACGGCGTGGTGACCCTGTCGGGCAGCCGGCCCTGGGCGCCGACCGCACACCGGCCGCTCGGCGTGCTCACCGTGCCGTGCGTCCCCGGGGACGCCGCCCGGCGGCGCACCACCTGGGAAGAGGTGCTCGCGGCGCACGGAGCCAGAGCCGCTCCGGCTGACCTCGATGCGCTCGCCGTACGGTTCCGGCTCGGCCCGGCGCAGATCGAGGACGCCGTGCTGACCGCCCGCACCGCCGCCCGGCTGCACGCCGAGGACGACCCGGAGGCCGCGGCGGGCTCGCCCTCCCGCCTGGAACTGTTCGCCGCGGCCCGCGCCGAGACCGGGCACCGACTGACCCCGCTCGCCCGGCGCGTCGAGCCGTCCCGCACCGTCCAGGACCTCGTGCTGCCCCCGGAGCCGCTGGAGCTTCTGCACGGACTGTGCGAGTGGATGGTCCACCGCAGGCGGGTGATGGACGAGTGGGGGTTCGACCGGCGCATGTCCCAGGGAAAGGGCGTCAGCGCGCTGTTCGCCGGTCCACCCGGTACGGGCAAGACCATGGCCGCGGAGGTCGTCGCCCATGACGTCGGCTTGGACCTGTTCAAGATCGACCTCTCGATGGTGATCAGCAAGTACATCGGCGAGACCGAGAAGAACCTCGAACGCGTCTTCACCGCGGCCGCCGACACCGACGCCATCCTGTTCTTCGACGAGGCGGACGCCTTGTTCGGCAAACGGTCCGACGTACACGACGCGCACGACCGCTACGCCAACATCGAAGTGGCGTACCTGCTGCAGCGCATGGAGGAGTACGACGGGCTCGCCATCCTCGCCACCAACATGCGCGGGCACCTCGACGACGCCTTCACCCGCAGGCTTCGGTTCGTCGTGGAGTTCCCCTTCCCGGACGACGCCGAGCGCCGTCGCATCTGGGACGTGTGCATCCCCCCGGAGGCTCCCCGCGCTCCCGACGTGGACCTCGATCGCCTGGCACGGGAATTCCGGCTGTCCGGCGGCAGCATCCACAACATCGTTCTGCATGCCGCGTTTCTGGCGGCCGCCGGGGACGGCCGGATCGGCATGACCGAGCTGCTCCGGGCGACACGGCGTGAGTACCTGAAGATGGGCAAGGTGGAGCCCATCCCCGACCCAGGTGGTCAAGGCCCGTGACGACCTGGGCATGAGTGGTCCCTCCCGTGCCGGCCCCCTGGCAGGTGAGCATGTTCCAAGACCTGGACGCCACACTCAAGGCGATGCTGACGGACCCCGCCGCCCCGCCGGAGGTCCGCGCCGCGGACGTCAGCTTCGACACCCCGGACAGGACCTTCACGCCGACCCAGGCCACGGTGGATCTCTTCCTCCACGACGTCCAGGAGAACCGGGACCTGCGTGACCAGACACCGCTGGTCGAAAGGACGGACGACGGCTACGTCAGCCGTCACCGGCCGCTGCGCGTCGACTGCACCTACCTCGTCACCGTCTGGTCCACGCAGAGCGCGGGTCTCAAAGCCGCGGAGGAACACCGGCTGCTCGGGCTCGTCCTGCTGTGGCTGAGCCGCTTCGAGGTGCTCGACAAGCGCTTCCTGCGCGGCGACCTCACGATGCCCCCGCAGCTCCACCCGCTGACGGTTTCGGTGGCGCAGATGAAGGAGGGCCAGGGGATGGGCCAGTTCTGGACCGCCCTCGGAGTACCTCCCAGGCCTGCCTTCTCCCTCACCGTCACCATCGGACTGCAGGCGTTCGACGAGACCGAGCCCGCCGCCGCAGTGCAGACCGTCGAGGTCAGAGCGGCGCGGCCGGACGACCCGGCCCTGTGCGGGCGGGTGCTGGACGACCAGCTGGCGCCGCTGCCCGGTCTGCCGGTCACCGTCGTCGAGACCGGGGCGGCGGCGACCACCGACCGCCTCGGCGGCTTCGTCTTCCCGGACCTGGCCTTCGACACGTACACCCTGCTGGTCCGTATGACGGGCCGTCCCGACCTGAGCAAGTCCGTCCAGTACACGGCCCGGTCACAGCTCCACGACGTCATCGTGCCTGCGCAATGAGCTGCCGTCCACGACCGCAGATCTTCAGCCGAAACGGACCTACGTGCGCCCGGGCGACTGTTCCCTCTGACACCCGAAGAGGACGAGGCGGCAGTCAAGGCCAAAGCCGATACGGAGAGTGATATTTCGAGGGATGCCGCCGAGGGCGGCGAAGCGCCGGAGGTGGTCTCGGCGGGCCGATCGGGGCAGGCGGACGTTCGGCGATGCGGGCCGTGCGGGCCGGGGAGCTTCTTGCTCCCCGGCCCGCACGGTCGTTTTCTGACCGCCTCTGAGCAGCGTCGATCGAACTTTTTGTGTACTGCGTCGGGAATCACGCGGGCTTATCGATCTGCCGTGCGAAGCCTCATACCAGAGCGGGACGCTGTGTGGAGGACTTTGTCAACTGCCCATCGCACATGATGGGTTGCCGACTACTGTGAGTGGCCGTCGGGCGACACCGGGCCGAAATCCCGACTTTCGCGACCGACGGCTCTCCCGACCGACGACCCGGCTCGACGGACCAGTACGAGGACACCGATGTCTCACCTCCGCGCACCCGCCGCACGCGCAGACCGCCGTGAGGGCGGGCGGCACGGGCGGCCGGCTCCCCGCACCGCACCGACGCCGGCCGAGACACCCATACGGCCTCAGCTGCTGCGCCTCGCCGTGCTGCCCCCCACCGCTGTCGCCCTCAGCGCGTGCGCGGTCGTCCTGTTCACCGTGCGCTCCTCCGGCGTCCGGCCCGGACCCACCCTGTGGGCGGTCCTCGCCGGCGCGGTCGCGGTGACCGGCGTCGGCCTCGTGATCGCCGCCGTCGCCGCGGACCGCGCCGCCCGCTCCGTCAGCGACCGGGTCGCGGCCCTGCGCCGCAGCAGCGCCCGCGGCGAGGCCGAACTGCTCGGC
>NZ_MJAJ01000078.1 GCF_001746365.1 Streptomyces sp. LUP30 | reverse complement strand
GTCCGCGGCAAGCTCTTCACGCCGACCGAGCGTGAGAACGGCAAGGCCGCCTGGGTGCTGGGCGCCTCCTTCATCTCCGAGGGCACGCGCCGCGGCCTCGGCGCGCGACGCGGCCCCCGCAGGCGGTGCGGCCTCGACGGGCGGGGGGATGAGGTCCACGCGATCCACTGGTTCCCTGGTTCCCTACGGTTCTTCCGGGCGGAGAAGATCAGTATCGCTGTCGTCGCACGCCCTGTCGTGACGTGGTACCCGTACCCCCAGGAGCCCACCCGTGCATCGTCCCCCCACCGCCGAGGCCGAGCTGGCCGAGGAACTGGCCGTCGTGCGCCCCGCTCTCGGCCCGCGGTTCGCGGCCGCGCTGCCGGGAGCCCGGGCGGCCGTGCTGACCCGGCTGTGGCGGGGGCTCGCCCATGAGCCGCTGCCCTGGATCGACCGCCGCGAGCAGTCGGGTGGAGAGCCGGGCGGGGGGGCCGGCGCGCAGGACCGGGGGGAGGTCACGCTTCGGCTGCGCGACGGCCGCCGTCTGCGCGGTCCGCGCTCGGACCCGTACGCGAGCGCCGACCAGGTGACGCAGGTGTGGCTGGACGGGACGGCGTACGACGACCCCGCCCGCCTGATGACGGCGCTGGCCGTCCCGCACGGGTCGGGCTTCGCCGCCGAGCTCGACCACAGCGTCGCCTCGTCGGCGCTGTCCCGGGCCGGGCAGGACCCCCGCGACGCCCCGTCGGCCGATCCGAAGCGGTGGCCGGTGCGGGACTGGGAGTGGGAGCAGAGGGTCGTCGACGGACACCCCTTCCACCCCAACTGCCGTTCCCGGCCCGGCTTCTCGGTCGCCGAGCAGCTGGCGTACGGGCCGGAGCACCGGCCGGCCGTGCGGCTGGGCCTGCTGCCCGTGCCGGCCGACGAGTGCCTGGTGTCGGGTGAGTGGCCCGAGCATCTGCGGGACGGGACGCGGCTGATGATCCCGGTGCATCCGTGGCAGGCGGCACACGTGCTCAAGCGGTCCTGCGCGCAGGGCGTGACGGCGCATCCGCTGATGTCGCTGCGCACGCTCGCCGTGCCCGGGGGACCGCACGTCAAGACGGCGCTGAGCACCCGGCTGACGTCGTCGGTGCGGGACATCTCGGTCGGCTCCGTCGCCGCCTCGGCCGCCCTGTCCGACTTCGCGCAGAGCCTGGCGCCGCACACGGACGGCCTGCTGCACCTGACGCGCAGCCTGGGCGCGGCCACCGCCCGCTCCCCCGACCTGGCGGCGGTGCTGCGCGAGCCGCCGGACGTGTACGGGGCGCCGGGCGAGCATGTCGTGCCGGTCGCCGCCCTCGACGTGACCGGGCTGCCGCGGTCCCCGCTCTGGCTCGCGCAGTTCGCGCGGCTGGCGCTCGGCGTGGGACTGCGGCTGCTGGAGCTGGGCGTCGCGCTGGAGGCGCACGGGCAGAACCTGCTGGTCGTGCTGTCGGCGTCGGGGGTCCCGTTGCGGCTGGTCTACCGCGATCTGGCCGACATCCGCGTCAGTCCGGCCCGGCTGGCCCGGCACGGCGTCGCGCTGCCGGAGGGCCTGCCCGCCCGGATCCGCACGGACGACGTGACGGCGCTGCGGCGCAAGCTGTTCGGCTCCCTGGTCGCCGGCGCGCTGGCGGGGGCCGCGGGGGGCCGTCCGGCCCTGCGGGCGGCCCTGGAGGCGGCTGTTCGTGACCTCCCGCGCACCCCGGACCTGGCGGCCCTGTGCGAGGAGCCGTTGCCGGCGAAGGCGCTCACGCTGATGCGGTTGTCGCCGGGGGCGCCCGGGGACCGGTGGGCGCTCCTGCCCAACCCGCTGCGCGGGGAAGGAAACTGATCTCGTTTTGTGGCGGGACGTGTCTGATCAATAGGATCCGCCGATGATCAGAACACAACGGCTGGCGGCGGGCGTCTGCGCCCTGCTCGCCGCGCTCACGGCCGGGCTCGCGTTCCCGGCCGGGGCCGTCGCCGACGAGACCACCGCCGCCGCGCCCAAGGTCGACCTGGTCCTCGACGTCAGCGGTTCGATGCGGACGAAGGACATGGACGGCGGGACGCGCATGGCCGCGGCCAAGCAGGCGTTCAACGAGGTGCTGGACGCGACCCCGGAGAACGTCCTGCTCGGCATCCGCACCCTGGGAGCCGGATACGCGGGCGACGACCGCAAGACGGGCTGCAAGGACACCGCGCAGCTCTACCCGGTCGGCCCGCTGGACCGGACCGAGGCCAAGACGGCGGTGGCCACCCTGTCCCCCACCGGCTGGACGCCGATCGGCCCCGCACTGCTGAAGGCGGCCGGCGACCTCGACGGCGGCACCGGCTCCAAGCGGATCGTGCTGATCAGCGACGGCGAGGACACCTGCGCTCCGCTCGACCCGTGCGAGGTGGCACGCGAGATCGCGGCCAAGGGCATCGGCCTGACCATCGACACCCTCGGCCTGGTGCCCAACGTGACGATGCGCCGGCAGCTCAGCTGCATCGCCGAGGCGACCGGCGGCACCTACACCTCGGTCGAGCACACAAACCAACTCACCGACCGCGTCAATCAGTTGGTGGACCGGGCCGCGGACCCCGTGGTCACGCCGGTGGCCACCGAGGGCGCGGCCTCCTGCGCCGGGGCGCCCACGCTGAAGTCGGGTCTGTACACCGACCGCGAGGAGTTCGGGCGGCAGCGCTGGTACCGGGTGGACGTCGAGCCGGGTCAGGAGCTGCGCGCCTCGGTGAGCGTGGCCGCGGACCGGGCCGTGAACCCCGACTACGGGGTGCTGCTGCGGGCGGTCACCACGCACGGCCGGGAGATCGTGCGTGGTGAGGCGGCCGGCAACGGCCGGACCGACGTCGTCTCGACCGGTCTGCGCTACCCGAAGGCGGAGGCCGACGACGACGATGCGGCCGCCGAGACGGTGTGCGTTCAGGTGACCAACTCCTACTCGGCGGCCGCCGGTGTGAAGACCACGCCGGGCCTGCCGCTGGAGCTGACCGTGGACGTCGTCGACGGTCCCTCGCAGGCGAGCGACGTGGCCTCGTTCGGCCTCGGGCGCGGCTGGTGGCTGCTGGGCGCCCTGGTCCTGTTCGGCTTCCTGGCGGGCGTGCTGTGGGGCTGGCTGTCACGTTGGCGTGTCGCGGTCTGGAGGACCAACTGATGAGAATCACCCGTGTGTTGAGCGGCGCACTGCCGGCGCTCGGCCTGACGGTCGGCCTGACCCTCGGCCCGGCGGTCGCGCCGGCGGCGGCCGGCTCCTCTCCCTCCGCGAGCCCTTCGGGCGACGCCTCCGCGCCCACCGAGGCCGGCACGTCGTTCCGTACGGCGACGGAGATCGACCAGGGGCAGAAGGCCACGGCGAGCGGCTCCGCGGGCGACTACCTGTACTGGTCGTTCCCGGCCGACTCGGGCCAACGCCCCACGGTGAAGGCGACGGTGAAGCTGCCGAAGTCCCACACCGGGCAGACCTGGCAGGTCGACGTGTACGACGGGCTGCGGCGCCGCCAGGCCTGCCAGTACGGCGCGCAGACGCGCACCGCAGCGGCCGGCGCGGCCTCCGTCGAGCTGACCTGTGTGCTGCGCACGGTGCGCGCCTGGTCGGAGCCGTGGGCGAACGATCCGCTGCCGGGCACGTACTACGTCCGTCTGACGGCCCTCGGCCTCACCGCGGCCGACCTGGGCCTTCCGATAGGCGCCGAACTGCGGGTGGAGTCGAAGGACATCGGCGGATCCGCGGCCGTGGACGGTTCGCTGGCCCGGCCGTTGGTGCCCGGCATCGCGGTCCAGAAGGCCGGGCAGGACGACTCGGACGCGAAGGACGACTCGTCCGGCCCGGCCGTCCTGTCCAGCATCGAGCCCGACGACGGCTGGTCGTCCGGCTGGTGGTCCGACCGCTGGGTGTGGACCGCGATCGGCGCCGTCCTGGCCGCCCTCGCCGGTATCGGCGGCTACACGCTGACGCGTGGATCGGGGCGGCCGCGGCACGTGCCGCCGAGCGCCTGACCCCTACCTGACGTCGCGTCACCGACGCGGCGGGGAACCAGGGTACGGCCGGAGGGCCCGTCACGGCAGCGTGGCGGGCCTTCGCCGTACCCTGCGCGGCTTCACGGAGCCCGGCCCCCGGACGCCCGGCCCCCAGGCGCCCGGCTCCCGCGGCTCAGGCGCTCAGGCCTCGCGCAGCTCCTTGGCCAGGGGGCCGTCGCCGTTCACCGCGATCCGCCCGGAACGCACGGCGTCGAGCACCGTCAACTCCCCCTGTGCGACGGCGGTGCAGGTGTCCGTGTCGAGGTCGAGCCGTGCGTCGGGCACCACGGGCGCGGGCCCGTAGCCGTACACCGGGCCGCCGCGCGCGCCGACGAACAGGTGGAAGTCGCCCTCGTCGAGGCGCACTTCGACGACGCCCTCGCCCGTGAGCCCACGCGCCAGGGGCAGTGCGAACCAGTGCGCGCGCAGCGCGTCGGTGGGCCGCCGCTCACCGAGCTCGCCCTCGCCCCACGCCCCCAGCGCCTGCAGCACGGGCAGCAACTCCCCTCCGCGCCGGGTGAGTTCGTACACATAGGCCGCCCCCGGCGGGGGCAGCCGACGCCTGGTGGTCAGCCCGTCGCGCTCCATGTCCTTGAGCCGCGAGGCGAGGACGTCCGTGCTCACGCCCGGCAGGTCGGCGTGCAGATCGGTGTAGCGGCGCGGGCCGGCGAGCAGCTCCCGGACGATCAGCAGGGTCCAGCGGTCGCCCACGACGTCGAGGGCGCGGGCGGCGGAACAGTACTGGTCGTAGCTTCGGCGAGGTGACATGGCACGCAGTCTAGACATGTCGTTGGACTTTCCAAGCGGGGACTTGGTAAAACCAAGCAACACATCAACCGGAGGGGCGAGCGCGCATGGAGTTCCGGCAGTCGAACAAGCTGAGCGAGGTCTGTTACGAGATCCGCGGCCCGGTGATCGAGCACGCCGACGCGCTGGAGGCGGCGGGTCACAGCGTCCTGCGCCTGAACACCGGCAACCCCGCGCTGTTCGGCTTCGAGGCGCCGGAGGAGATCCTCCAGGACATGATCCGGATGCTGCCCCAGGCGCACGGCTACACCGACTCGCGCGGCGTCCTCTCGGCCCGCCGTGCGGTGGCGGGGCGCTACCAGACACTGGGCCTGGAGGTCGGCGTCGACGACGTCTTCCTCGGCAACGGCATCTCCGAACTGATCTCGATGGCCGTCCAGGCGCTCGTCGAGGACGGCGACGAGATCCTCATCCCGGCCCCCGACTTCCCCCTCTGGACGGCCGTCACCACCCTCGCCGGCGGCAAGGCGGTCCACTACCTCTGCGACGAACAGGCCGACTGGTACCCGGACCTGGACGACATGGCGTCGAAGATCACCGACCGCACCAAGGCCGTGGTGATCATCAACCCGAACAACCCGACCGGCGCGGTCTACCCGAAGGAGGTCATCGAGGGCATCCTCGACCTCGCCCGCCGGCACGGCCTGATGGTCTTCGCCGACGAGATCTACGACCGGATCCTGTACGACGGCGCCGTGCACCACTCGGTCGCCGCGCTCGCCCCCGACCTGGTCGTCCTGACCTTCTGCGGTCTGTCGAAGACCTACCGGGTGGCCGGTTTCCGGTCGGGCTGGCTGGTGGTCACCGGTCCGAAACAGCACGCCAGGAACTACCTGGAGGGCCTGACCATGCTGGCGTCCATGCGGCTGTGCGCCAACGCGCCCGCGCAGTACGCCATCCAGGCCGCGCTCGGCGGCCGCCAGTCCATCCGCGAGCTGACCGCGCCCGGCGGCCGTCTGCACGAGCAGCGCACCGTGGCCTGGGAGAAGCTCAACGAGATCCCCGGCGTGTCCTGCGTGAAGCCGAAGGGCTCGCTGTACGCGTTCCCCCGCCTCGACCCCAAGGTCCACCGGATCCACGACGACGAGAAGTTCGTCCTGGACCTGCTGCTGCGGGAGAAGATCCAGGTCGTCCAGGGCACCGGCTTCAACTGGCCCACCCCCGACCACTTCCGCATCCTGACCCTCCCGCACGCGGACGACCTGGAGGCGGCGATCGGGCGGATCGGCCGCTTCCTCAGCGGGTACCGTCAGTAGCGCCCGCCTCCTGTGCCAGCCTGTGCCCCATGGGTGATCTCTTCCTCGTCCGGCACGGCGAGACCTCCTGGTCGCGTTCCGGACGGCACACCGGATCGACGGACGTCCCGCTGACCGACCGCGGCCGCGCACAGGCGCGCGCGCTGACTCCGCTGATCCGCTCGCACCGGATCGGGGCCGCGCTCGTCAGCCCGCTGCAGCGGGCGCGGGAGACGGCGGAGCTGATCGGACTGCACGACGTCCGGCTCGACGCGGACCTGCGCGAGTGGGACTACGGCGGCTACGAGGGCGTCACGACCGCCGAGATCCAGCGCACCAGGCCGGACTGGTTCCTGTTCACCGACGGGGTGGCGCCGGGGCCGCCCGAGCACCCCGGGGAGACCGCCGAACAGGTCGGGGAACGGGCCGACCGGGTGCTGGCCCGGGCCGACGCGGCGCTCGCCGACACCGAGGGGTGCGTGGTGCTGGTGGCGCACGGGCACTTCCTGCGGGTGCTCACCGCCCGCCGGCTCGGACTTCCGCCGTCGGCGGGGGCGCTGTTCCAGCTGGCGACGGGGACGCTGTGCCGACTGGGCACGGAGCACGGGCGGCCGGTGATCGCCGCCTGGAATGTCAGACCCCCCGCGTAGCCTCGGAAGCACCGGGGCAATCGGCCCACGCCGGGAGGGAGGACGCCGTGACACGACCGCCCACCGCCGCGCAGCGTCGGGTGATCGACACCGCCGATCCGGTCTCCGGACGGCTGAGGGGGACGCAGGCGCAGCTCGCGGCCCTGGTCCGGCACGGGCTCGCGTTCCGGCACCCCCGGCCGCCGCACGACTGCTTCCTGACGCCGGCGGGCCACCGCGTCCGGGAGGCAGCACCCGAGCCGGCGCCCGGACCGCCGAAGACCGGCGCCCGCGCGGAAGGCGCGGAAGGCGCGGACAGCGGGGTGTTCGCCGCGCGCGTCGGCGGCGAGGAGGACGCGGCGGCAGGCGGTCCCGCCCGGCTGCGCGAGGTGCGCAGCGCATGGGAGGGACTGCTGGAGCTGCGCCGGATGACCAACCCCGACGGGGGGACGGACCGGCCCTGCGGCTGGGAGCGCACGCATCTCGTGCGGGCCGCCGCCCTCGCCCTGGAGGCGGCCGGCCACCGCCCCGCCGGGCCCGGGGGGACCGACGGCTACCGGGTGCGGGCGACCCCGCAGCCGGAGGCGGTCGCCGTGCACGGGCCGGACGACGCGACGCTGCGGGCCTGCGCGGCGACCCTGGAGAAGGCGGGCTGGCAGGTCGGCGAGCACACCGAGCCCCGCACGAGAGCGCGCTATCTCCTGGCTTCCCCCCGCCGGACGTGAAGGACGTGCCAAGATCGATGCCCGGAGCACTGATGCTCCGGACATCGATGCCCGTCGACGAGGAATCGATGCTCGTCGACGAGAAGGGGAGACAGTGAGCGATCCGTTTTCCGTCCGGGTCACCGTCCGCGGCTACGAGACCGACGTGCAGGGACACCTCAACCAGAGCGTGTACATCAACTACGCGGAGCACGCTCGCTGGTCGCTTCTGCAGGCGGCGGGCATCACGCAGGCCGGGCTGATCGGCAAGGGGGTGGGCCCGGTCGCGCTGGAGACGACCATCCGCTACCGGCGCGAACTCCTCGCCGGGGACGAGGTCGACGTGTCGTGCGTGTTCGAGTGGAGCGGCGGCAAGACGTTCCGCATCCAGCAGACCGTCACCAAGACGGACGGCACGGTCGCCGCCGAGCTCTCCGCCGTCGGAGGCCTGCTGGACCTGACGGAACGCCGCATGGTGGCCAACCCGCAGGACGTCTTCAAGGAACTCGCCACGGACCTCACCCTGTTCGGTCTCTAGCGCCGTATCAGGCAGCGTCCGCCCCGGCCGACGCAACGTGAGCCGTTCGAATCCCGCGATCTGCGGCGCGCTGACCTGAGGCCGTACATGGGCGAGGCGCGACCCGAGGTCCGGCTTCGGAAAACGACATCGTGGTGAAGGAACGAAATGCAGGCACTGACACTTGGTCCCACGAACCCTGAGCATGTCGTTCTCTTCGCGACCGGAGCAGGCGGCGACCCGGAGCGTTACCGGCCCCTCCTGGAGCACCTGGCAGCCCATGACTGCCAGGTCATTGCGCCCCGCTTCGAGCGCTTCGCCGCCCGAGAGGCGACCATCGCTGAGCTTCTCGCCCGCCCGGCGGGGCTGGTCGAGGCCCTCCACCGGTGGGCGCCCGAGGACGCGCCCGTGGCGGTGGTCGGCCACTCGATCGGCGGATGGGCCGGCCTCTGTCTCGCCGGTGCGACGCCCTGGGGACGGGACGGCAGGCCGCTGGACGTCGCACGTGAGCCACGCGTCAGCCGTCTCGTCCTGTTCGCTCCCGCGACCGGCTGGTTCGCCGCTCCGGGCGCCTTGGACGCGGTGAAGGCGCCGACGCTCGTCTACGCGGGAGAGACGGACACCATCACGCCCGTCGAGCAGGCCGTCCGCCTGAAGGGCGCACCGGCCCAGGTCGACCTTCGTGTCGTGCCGGGGGCCGGTCACTTCAGCTTCATGAATGCGCCTCCGCCGGGCATGGCCGAAGCCGAGGGCTTCGACCATGCCCGGTTCCTCACCGACCTCGCGCAAGCGACCCTGGAGTTCGTCGTCGCGCCCTGAGAGGACGTGACAGGTCGTCCGGACGCTGGTCCGGACGGTGCGGTATCGCCGGGCTGTGCGGGTGACAGAACAAGTACGGGTCCGCGAGATCGATGACGACGAGGGCTGGCCGCCCGCCCCCGGCGGCCGATCCGCCTGCTTCCCTCACTCCGCCTCGAACGCCCCCCGGTGGTCCCGCGCCCACTCCCGGTACGTGCGGGCCGGCCGGCCCAGCAGCCGGGGCACGTCCTCGGTGACGACCGCGTTGCCGCCCCGGCGGACGAAGGCGGAGCTCACCGCGACGCCGTCGGCGACGGCCTCGTCCTGCCACCACTGCAGGACGTGCGCGCGAACCTCGTCCGAGGTGAGGTCACGGGTGGGCACCGGGCGGCCCAGGAGGCCGGCGAGGACCTGGGCCTGACCGGGCACGCTGATCGTCTCCGGCCCGGTCAGCGTGTACGTCCGGTCCGCCCGGCGCTCGTCGAGCAGGGCGACGGCGGCCGCCTCGGCGACGTCGCGCGGATCCACCACCCCCTGGGCCCCCGCACCGCTCATGTTCGGCACCGGTTCGCCCGCGCGGAGGGCCTGCGCCCAGCTCAGCGTGTTCGAGGCGAAGGAGGAGGGCCGCAGGACGACCCACTGGGCGCCGCTCTCCCGGACCGCCCGCTCGCCCTCGACATGCCACTCACCGGTGGGTCCCACCTCGGGATCGCCGGTGCCGATCGCCGACAGCTTCACCAGCCGGCCCACGCCCGCCGCCCGCGCCGCCGCGACCAGGGGCCCGTCGTGCTGCGCGGACGGCCCGGGCAGGCCCACCAGGAACGCTGCCGTCACCTCGGACATCGCGGCGTCCAGGGAGGCGGGTTCGAGGTAGTCCCCGCGCACCACCTCGACATCGGCGGGCATCCGGGCCTTTCGAGGGTCGCGGGTGAGGGCGCGCACCTTCTCGCCGCGCGCCGCGAGATGTCGTACGAGTTCACTGCCGATGGTGCCCGTGGCACCGGTCACGAGGATCATGGGCACCACGGTGGCGGGGGCGACCCCGCGGACTCTAGGAGATTCCGGCACGGTTCGGCCGCCCCCTCGCAGCGGCCGCGCGCTTACGGTGGAGGCGTGACGAACGCCCTCGCCGAGCAGAGCCTGCCCGTCCCCTCCGCGTTGCGTGCCTGGATCTCCGGCATCGATGACATCGGCGTCGACCGCGCCGACGAGGCCTTCACCCACCTACCGGACGCGGCGACCAAGGTCGTGGTCCGCGTCGAGGAGGACGGCCGGTACGACACGCTGGTCGTCGGCCCCCGAACGCGGGCCACCTATCACGCGGACCCCGACAAGCGGTTGACGTCGTGCGTGCAACTGCGGCTGGCCCCGGGGGCCGTGGGCCCGTTGCTCGGGGTGCCGGCGGTCGACCTGGTGGGCCGGGCGGTGCCGGCCGGTGACCTGCCGGCACCGACCGCCCGCCGCCTGGCCCGCGAACTGACCGGCGCGCACCCGCGGGAGATCACCGCCCGCCTGGCCGCCCTGCTGCCCCCGCCGACGGACGGCGCCCGCGAACGTCTGCTGCGGGCGGCCGTCGACGCGCTGTCCACCCGCGCGGACCGCGCCCCCGTCACCGTCCGGGACGTGGCACGCGAACTCGCCATCAGCGAAAGGCAGTTGCGCAACCTGTTCACGGTCGGCGTCGGGGTCTCCCCCAAGCACTACGCCCGCATCGACCGCGTCCGCCACCTCCTCACGCACGCGGAATCCGCCCCATGGGCCCAACTCGCCGCCGCCACCGGCTACTACGACCAGGCGCACATGAGCGCCGACTTCCGCACCCTGATGGGCGTCCCGCCGACGGCGTTCCTCACCGGGCGGCTGCCCCGGGCCACACCCTGCCGGGCGCGCCCCGGCGGCGCCGGACGCGGCTGACTTCGGATGCCGGGAGCGCCTGGTCGAGGAGGGGCTCGAACCCGCCCTGGCCCTGGCCCGGTTCACCCGGTGGGTGGGCGAGGTGAGCGGCGACGCACGACCGGCGATGTGCGCCTGCCCCGCCTCGTTCGACTGGACCTTCCGGCCTGCCGCTGCGCGCGGTGGCGAAGCGGACGATGCCGGGGCACCTGTTGCGGCCGCACACCCATCAGGCGCTCGACGACGCCGTCGAACAGGCCGAGTCGTTCGCGAACCTCATGGCGTGGCCGGGGCCCGGTTCGCCCCGGTGATCTCCTCCCCCGCCTCCATCGGGTGGGTCACGTCCGCCGCGTCGCTCCCCGTTCCCATGTGGTGGAAGACCAGGTTGAGCAGCACGGCCGCCAGACAGCCCGTCGAGATCCCCGAGTCCAGGACGATCCTCGCCGTCTCGGGGAAGGCGTGGTAGAAGCCGGGCGCGGTGATGGGGACGATGCCGACGGCGAGGGAGACGGCGACGATCAGGAGGTTGTCGTCCCTGTCCAGGCCCGCCCGGACGAGTGTCTGGATGCCGCTCGCGGCGACCGACCCGAACAGGACGACCCCGGCCCCGCCCAGGACGGGCCGGGGCACCACGGCGATGAGCGAGGCGGCCGTCGGGCACAGACCCATCAGAACGAGGAAGCCGCCACCGGCGGCGACGACATAGCGGCTGCGGATCCGCGTCATCGCGACCAGACCGATGTTCTGGGCGAAGGCGCTGCACATGAAGCCGTTGAAGACGGGGCTGAGCGCCGAGCCCAGGGTGTCGGCGCGCAGCCCGGCCGCGATGGTCCGCTCGTCCGCGGGACGTTCGACGATCTCGCCCAACGCCAGCATGTCCGCGGTGGATTCGGTCATGGAGACCACCATCACCACGCACATCGACACGATCGCCGCGAGCTGGAACTGCGGTGCGCCGAAGTGGAACGGGGTGGGGAAGCCGATCACGTCCGCGTCCGTCACGGGGCCGAAGTCCGTGACGCCGAGGGGGATCGCCACGAGCGTGCCGGCGACCAGACCGAGCAGCACGGCGATCTGTTTGACGAAGCCGCGGCTGAACCGGCGCAGGAGCAGCACCGTCACCAGCGTCGCCGCCGCCAGGCCCAGGTTCGTCGCCGAGCCGTAGTCGTGCGCCGCGGGGTCCGGGCCCTGTGCCCAGCCGAACGCGACGGGCAGCAGGGATACGCCGATCAGGGTGATGACCGTCCCCGTGACGACGGGCGGGAAGAAGCGGACCGCCTTGCAGAAGACGGGCGCCGCGACAAAGCCCAGCAGGCCGGCGACGATCACCGCGCCGAAGATGACGGGCAGGGCGTCCTTCTTGTCATGGGTGGAGGCCGCGATCGCCGTCATGGGGGCGACGCCGGCGAAGGTGACGCCGTTGACGAAGGGAAGACGGGCGCCGATCCTCCACACCCCCAGCGTCTGCAGGAAGGTGGCGAGACCGGCGGTGAACAGACAGGCGCCGGTGAGGAACGTGAGCTCGGCGCCGGTGAGGCCGACGGCCGCGCCGACGATCAGGGGCGGGGCGACGACCCCCGCGTACATGGCGGCCACGTGCTGCAGGCCGCTCGTCGCCGTTCTCAGGGCGGGGAGTTTCTCGTCCACGGGGTGGACGACCGGGCGGTCGACTGACTGCGGGGACACGGCGGCTCTCCTCCGGTCGGTGGCACGCCGGTTTCCGGCGTGGGTGTCAGGGAGGTGGTGCGGCGGTCATGGGGGTCCCGTGCCCGGACGGGCCGGGAGCGGGGAGGGACCGGGGAACGGGACGGCGGGGATCGGGACGGCGGGATCCGGTTCCGGGGCGCGCGGTGACGCGCGCCCCGGTCACGGCGTCCGGGCCAGGGCCGTCCCCCTCGCCCGGAGTTCTGGGGGTCGCTCAGCCCTGCGCGGCGATCCGCGCCAGTCGCTGCGCCTGTGCGCGGGTCGCGCGGGCGACGGCGTCCTCGTCGACGTGCAACAGCCGTCCGCCCTCGACGATCTGACGGCCGTTCACGAAGGAGGCCGTGACCGGGGCGGCCGCGCCGAAGACCAGTGCGGTCACCGGGTCGGCGATGGAGGCGTGGGCGAGGGTGTCCATCCTCCACAGCACCAGGTCGGCCAGCTTGCCCGGCTCGAGGGAGCCGATCTCCCGGGCCCGGCCGAGGACCTGGGCCCCGCCGAAGGTGCCCAGGCGCAGCGCCTGACGGGCGTTCAGGGCGGCTTCCCGGTGGGCGCCGAGGCGGTTGACGAGCAGGGCGTTGCGCAGCTCGGTGTGGAGTTCGCCGGACTCGTTGGACGCCGTCCCGTCCACGCCGAGGCCTACCGGGACGCCGGCCGCCAGCATGTCGGGGACCCGGGCGATGCCGGCGGCCAACCGGGCGTTGGACGACGGGCAGTGCGCGACGCCGGTCCTGGTACGGGCGAACGCCTCGATGTCGGAGTCGTTCATGTGGACGCAGTGCGCCATCCACACGTCCTCGCCGAGCCAGCCGGTGGACTCGAAGTAGTCGGTCGGGCCCATGCCGAACAGCTCGTGGCAGAACTTCTCCTCCTCGACGGTCTCCGAGCCGTGGGTGTGCAGCCGTACGCCGAGGCGGCGGGCCAATTCTGCTCCCTGGCGCAGCAGTTCGGTGGAGACCGAGAAGGGCGAGCAGGGGGCGACGGCGACCTGGGTCATCGCGTCGAAGGAGGCGTCGTGATGCCGGTGGACGGTCTCCTCGGTGGCGGCGAGGGCGCCGTCGAGCGTCTCCACCGCGAAGTCCGGGGGCAGACCGCCGTCCTTCTCGCTGCGGTCCATGGAACCGCGGGCGAGGGTGAAGCGCACGCCCATGTCGCGGGCGGCGCCGATGATCGCGGCGGACAGGTCGCCGGAGCCCCGGGGGAAGACGTAGTGGTGGTCCATGGCGGTGGTGACGCCGCCGCGGGCCATCATCGCCAGGGAACCCTCGGCGGCCGCGCGGACCATCTCCTCGTCGATGCGCGCCCAGGTGGGGTAGAGGGCGACGAGCCAGTCGAAGAGGTTGTGGTCGGTGGCCAGACCCCGGGTGATCCACTGGTAGAAGTGGTGGTGGGTGTTGACCAGGCCCGGGGTGACCAGGTGCCCGGTGGCGTCGATGCGGCGCTCGACGTTCTCCAGGCCCTGGGGGGCCGGGCCCGCGCCGAGCGACTCGATACGGTTGCCCACGAGGACGACATGTCCGTTCGCGTGCTCGGTGTCCTGGGCGTCGACGGTCGCGATCGCACAGTTGTCGATGACGATGCGCCGGTCTGCTGCCATGGTTTCGTCCTTTTCCCTCGGTGGACCCTCGGTGGGCCCGGATGGAGCGGGCACGGCAGGACCCTGGAGGTTTGAGTGCCGCGGCCGGGGAACCGGCCCCCGGCCGCGGGTGCCGAAAGAGCGCTGGGTGGGAGTGCGGTGGGAGGGTGGCGTCAGAGGTTGGTGAGGTCCACCGGTATCCGCGCCTGGCAGCCGTCCCGCAGGACCGTGCCCTCGATCAGGCCGTACGGCCGGTCCGCGGCGAAGTACACGGCTCCGTCGGCGGTGTCGTTCTTCAGCCCGAACGGCTTCAGATCGACCAGGAAGTGGTGCTTGTTGGGGAGCGAGAAGCGCACCTCGTCGATCTCCTCGCGGTGGTCGACGATCCGCGCGCCCATGGCGTAGAGGGTCTGCTGCAGGGAGAGCGAGTACGTCTCGGCGAAGGCCAGCAGCAGGTGCTTCTTCACCTGGGCGTACGACTCGTCCCAGTCCGGCGCCGGTTGGGCGTCGTCCGTCCAGTTGTAGCGCCAGCGGGCGGCCACCTCGGTCGCCAGGATCCGGTCGTGCGCCTCGGGCAGCGTCGTGTACTGGTCCTTGACGTAGCCCCAGAACTCGGAGTTCGTCGAGTTCATGACGGTGAGGTCCTTGAGCCCGGAGACGACCTCCCAGGACGAGCCGTCGTAGGTGATCTGGGCCAGACGGGTCTCCTGGCCCCGGCGGACGAAGGAGTGCTCGTCCGCACCGGGCGTCTCGATCCGCTCCCAGGAGTACTCCTCGACACGGATCCGCGCGGTCCGGATCGGTTCCTGCGAGGTGACGAAGTGGCGGGCGAGGTGGATGCCGAACTGCTCGGCGGACTCGATGCCGTGTTCCTTGGCGAACGCGTACACCGTGTTCTTGGTGGTGTCGGTCGGCAGGACGTTGGCGTTGGAGCCGGAGTAGTGGACGTCGTCCATGTCGCCGCTCAGCGCGACGGACACGTTGAGGTCCTTGATGTGGTGGGTGGCGCCGTCCCGCGTGATCCTGACGACCCGGTTCTCGGCCTTGCCGTACTGGTTCTGTCCCAGCATCACAGCGCGGGCGGGGCGTGAAGTGTCGGTCATGTGTCTGCTAGCTCCCTCGGTATACGGAGTAGCCGAACGGGTTGAGCAGCAGCGGTACGTGGTAGTGCTCGCCCGGCACGACGGCGAACGTGATCGCCACCTCCGGGAAGAACACCGCGGCGGCACCGCTGTCCCGATTCGCGGGGGCGTCCTGCTGCGCATCGGCTCGCTTGTTCTCACGGTGCTCGAAATACGCCTCCACGGCGAAGTCGAGCCGTACATGGGTGGTCCCCTCCGGCAGCGCCGGCAGATCCTTGCACCGGCCGTCCGCATCGGTCGCGGAGCCGCCGAGCGCCTGCCAGTCCGCTTCCCGGCCGCCACGGGCCGCGAGCCGGACGGCGACGCCCGCGGCGGGACGGCCGACGGAGGTGTCCAGGATGTGCGTGGACACCGATGCGGTGGTGCTGGTGCTCATGGTGTGTCTCAGTCCTCTTCGACGAGTCGGGCGAGGCGGATACGGTTGATCTTGCCCAGCTCGGTGCGGACGATCTCCCGCTCCAGCTCCGGCGCGTTGCCGATCCGCTCCTCGACCGCGTCGCGCATCTGCTCGCCGGTGCGGCCGGTGGCGCAGATCAGGAAGACATGGCCGAACTTCTCCTGGTAGGCCAGGTTCAGTTCGAGCATCTCCGCCCTGAGCTGCTCGGAGGCGCCGGCCATGCCGCGCTGCTCGCGTGCCGAGGTCGGGTCGCCGGGTTTCGGGCGGCCGATCGGCGGATGTCCGGCCATCGCCTCCGCCAGGTCGGCGTCGGTCAGTTCGGCCATGGCCGCGTCGCTGACCTCGTACAGGTCGTCGACGGTGGCGTAGGGGCGGGCCGCGAGCAGTCGGCTCGCCCACGCCGTGGAGGCGCACGCCTCGTGGAGCACGGCGCGGGCCGCGGATTCCTCGAGGGCGTTGAACCGGGCCAGGCCCGGGAGCGGGGAAGTCGAAGTCACGGGAGCCTCCGTGGCCGTGCGGAACGGCCTTCGTGCGTGAGCGGGCTGCGGCCAGCTAACGCCCCCGCGCGACACCGCGTCAACACTTTGTTGAAAATTCTCGAAGAGAGGGTGCCGGAAAGCCCCGGGCACGTCCTCGACGATCCGTCGCCCGCACCCGAGGCCTCGCTCGAACCCGCGCCCGGATCCGCGCGCGGGTGCGCGCCGGCTCACCGGACTCGCCGCCGGGACCGCTTCCGCCGCCTCCGCGCCGGGACCCGCTGGGGGTCAGGCGCCCTTGTCCCGGTTGAGGTAGTTGTAGACCGTGAAGCGGCTCACGCCGAGCGCGCTCGCCACGGTCTCCACACCGTGCCGCACGGAGAAGGCGCCGCGCGCCTCGAGTATCCGCACGACCTCCTGCTTCTCCTTGCGGTCCAGGTCGGCCAGGGGTCTGCCCTTCCTGCGCTCCATCGCGGCCAGGATGTGGTCGAGGGAGTCGGCGAGCTGCGGCAGGCGCACGGCCACGGACTCCACGCCCTCCCACGTCAGGACGACGTCCTCGGCGCCGGCCTCGTCCGGGGGAAGCATCTCTCCGCCCATCGCGTCGACCAGCGGCTTCACGGCCGCGATGAAGGCCGCGTCGCCGCCGGCGCTCACCGCCCCTCCCCGACGACGTTGACCTGGAGCGAGATACGGGTGGCGCCCGCACCGAGGGACCTGCGCAGCAGGGCGTCCACGGCGGCGAGCACGGCGTCGGCGGCGCCCTCGGCGGTGTTGCCGAAAGGTCCGACGTCCACCGCGTCCAGGTCGGCCCGTTCGATCACTTCACGGGCGACCAGCGCGTGCGCGGGCGCCTCGTCGAGGTCGAAGGGCTCGGTGGTGAACTCCACTTTCAGTCGCATCGCGCCCCACGCCTTCCTGAACGGGTTCCGGCCGTCGCTGCCCGGACCCCGACCTTAACGGACCGGGCGGACGATCAGGCGGGAGTCCGGATTCCCCCGCGGCCCGCGAAGCCCGCGCCGGGGCACGCGGGTGCCGGACCCCCTTGACAAGCCCTGACCCCCGACGGCAATCTTCCAATAAGCAGAAACTAACTTCCGCAATACGGAAACACTCGACACGGAAGGGAGCGCGGAACCCCATGGGCTTCGAAGACCAGCGCTTCAGCGTCAACCTGTCGATCCTCTTCACGGAACTCCCGCTCCTGGAACGCCCCGCGGCGGCCGCCGCGGCCGGTTTCGGCGCGGTCGAGCTGTGGTGGCCCTGGATCGACTCCCCCACCCCCGAGCAGTCCGAGCTCGACGCCCTCGAGCGGGCGATCGACGCCGCGGGCGTACAGCTCACCGGCCTCAACCTCTACGCGGGACGGCTCCCGGGCCCGGACCGCGGCGCCCTGTCCGTGCCCGGCGAGGAGTCGGAGCGGTTCCGCGCCAACGTCGACGTGGCCGCAGGCTTCGCGCAGTCCACGGGCTGCGGGGCGCTCAACGCCCTCTACGGCAACCGCGTCGCGGGCGTGGACCCCGCCGAGCAGGAGGCGCTCGCCCTGGAGAACCTGGTCCTCGCGGCCCGCGCCGCCGACCGGATCGGCGCGACCTTGCTGATCGAAGCGCTGAACCGGCTCGAGTCGCCGCGGTATCCCCTGGTGAGCGCGGCCGCCGCGGTCGGGATCGTCGACAAGGTCAACGAGGCGAGCGGACTCGGCAACGCGCGGTTCCTCCTGGACCTCTATCACCTGTCCATGAACGGCGAGGACCTGCCGTCGGTGATCGAGCACCACGCCGCGAAGACCGGCCATGTGCAGATCGCCGACAACCCCGGCCGCGGCGCCCCGGGCACGGGCACGCTCCCGCTGGAGGACCTGCTCGACCGGCTGGCGAAGGCCGGTTACGACGGCTGGGTCGGCCTGGAGTACAAGCCGGGCGACCGATCCAGCGCCGAGGCCTTCGCGTGGCTGCCCCGCGAGGCCCGAGCCGTCCGCGATCCGCGCCGCCCGTGAACCGAGTCACCCGTGACCTCGTCGCCCGTGAGCGCGCCGCGCGTGAAGCCCGCCGAACACACCCCGCACCGAGAGGCATCCCGTCATGAGCAGTCTTCCCAAGGTCGCCTGGATAGGCCTCGGCATCATGGGCTCCCCCATGTCCGAGAACCTGATCAAGGCGGGCTATGACGTCACCGGCTTCACCCTGGAGCAGGACAAGCTGGAGCGCCTCGCCGCCGCCGGCGGCGCCGCGGCCGCCTCGATCGCCGACGCCGTGCGGGACGCCGACGTCGTGATCACCATGGTGCCCGCCTCCCCGCAGGTCGAGGCGATCGCGTACGGCCCGGACGGCATCCTCGAGAACGCGCGGCCGGGCGCGCTCCTGATCGACATGTCCTCGATCACCCCGCAGACCTCGGTCGATCTGGCGAAGGCCGCCGCGGACAAGGACATCCGGGTGCTCGACGCCCCGGTGTCGGGCGGCGAGGCCGGCGCGATCGAGGCCGTGCTGTCCATCATGGTCGGCGGCGACCAGGCGGACTTCGACCGGGCCGAGCCGATCTTCGACGTGCTCGGCAGGACCGTCGTGCTGTGCGGCCCGCACGGTTCGGGGCAGACCGTGAAGGCCGCCAACCAGCTGATCGTCGCCGTGAACATCCAGGCGTGCGCCGAGGCCGTGGTCTTCCTGGAGAAGTCGGGCGTGGACCTGAAGGCCGCGCTGGACGTCCTGAACGGCGGACTCGCCGGCTCCACCGTGCTGACGCGCAAGAAGGACAACTTCCTCGCCCGCGACTTCGCGCCGGGCTTCCGGATCGACCTGCACCACAAGGACATGGGGATCGTCACGGACGCCGCCCGCAACGTCGGCGCGGCCCTGCCCGTCGGCGCGGTGGTCGCCCAGCTGGTCGCGAGCCTGCGCGCGCAGGGCGACGGCGGCCTGGACCACTCGGCACTGCTGCGGGCCGTCGAGCGGCTCTCGGGCGCACAGCGCTGACCCGCGCCCCCCCGAAGCTTCCGGGCGGCGCCGCCGCCGACATATGTCCTGTCGCGCCCAGGCGACGGCGCCGCCCGGAAACCCCTGCAACACCCCGCTGACCGGGTTCACGGCGAAAGCCGAACGGTCTGCAGCGGACCCCACCGGAGGGGAACGAGCTCAGAAAGCCGCTCAGAAAACCGCGCGGAGACCTGCTCAGGAAGCCGCTCAGAAAACCGCGCAGAAAGCCGCTTCGAAACGGCTTTCCCTTCTCAAGCGGTTTCCCGTGGTTTCCGTGCTTCCCGGTGGAGGAGTCGGTCCACGCGCGTGCGTGAGGACCGACCGCACAAGCGGCCCGCACCACGGGGACGGCCCGGATGAGGGGTGGCCGATCCCGGGAGTGCGGGCCCGGTGAGGACCGCGGCGGCGTGTGAGCCAGTGCGGTGGTGAAGGACCCGAGCCGCCCTTCTCGACCTGAGGGAAGGCGTGCCCGGTTCCGTCGCACCCGCCGCGGTCCCCGCCTCACCGAGCCCCGTCCGGCGGCGCGAACGTCCTGTCGCGCCCAGCCTCGCGCCGTCGGACGGCCATACACGGCACAGCGCTCCCCCGTCGGCCCTCCGACGGCGGGAGCCGCGCGCGTTTCGCCCGGCACACCCACGCGGCCGGCACACCCTTCTCGTCCGACGTGCGGATCGGGCCCGCCCGCAGGAGGCTGGGGACATGGGCGATCCGACGCGACCTCCGCACATCGTGGTCCACCCCCCGGCTCTGGACGGCTCCCGCCGGGTCACGTCCGGTGACGCGGTGCTCGGCCTCGCCTCGCACCTCGACGATGTCGTGGAGATCCTGCGCATGGCCGACCTGGACCGGATCGAGGTGGAGGAGAGCGACCTCATCGACTGGCAGGGCGGCGGCCCCGACGACTGGCCAGGACTGTCCGAGGAGCACGAGCGGCTCCCGGAGGAGCGGTAGCGCCACGCGCAGGAACGACGTGACAGCGCGCCAACCTCAAATCAACCTCTGAACATTGTTCAGCAGGCTTCAACCGCCCCCGGAGCAGGGCACATTGTCCTCGACACGGGGCCCGCCGACACGGGGGCGGCGGGCCCCGCCGCCGGGGACGGCGACGGAGCGGGGGGACTCGTCGCGCGCACCTCCCCGGCACGCCGGCGTCGGAAGGGGCGGCCCGCTGGGGCCGCCCCTTCCGACGCCGGCGTCTCCGTCATCGCCGTTGCGCGGCTCCTCACCGCTTGCGTGTCACCGCTCCCGTGTCACCGCTCCCGTGCCACGACTTCCGTGCCACCGCTTCCGTGCCACCGCCCCCGTGTCACGGTTGCGGCGTCAGACCTTGAGCGTCCTGATCGA
Organism: Streptomyces sp. LUP30; assembly: GCF_001746365.1. Lineage (GTDB taxonomy): Bacteria > Actinomycetota > Actinomycetes > Streptomycetales > Streptomycetaceae > Streptomyces. Next base: position 7,301 of record NZ_MJAJ01000078.1, on the reverse strand, counting down.
CGTCGGCGCGTGTCCCGGCTCGGTGGCGAGTTCCTCGAACTCCATGACGTCGCCGATGTCGTTGGTGCCGCTCATCGAGATGTTGGTGACGCGTTCCAGGATCGCCTCGACGACCACCGGCACCCGGAACTCGGCGGCGAGCTTCTTCGCCTCCTCGAAGGCCGCGCCCAGCTCCGCCGGGTCCGTCACCCGGATCGCCTTGCAGCCGAGGCCCTCGGCGACCTTGACGTGATCGACGCCGTACACGCCCAGCTCGGGCGAGTTGATGTTCTCGAACTCCAGCTTGACCTGGAAGTCGATGGCGAACGCCCGCTGCGCCTGGCGGATCAGGCCCAGGTAGGAGTTGTTGACGAGGACGTGGACGTACGGGATCTTGTGCTGCGCCCCGACCGCCAGCTCCTCGATCATGAACTGGAAGTCGTAGTCCCCGGAGAGGGCGACGACCTGGGCCTGGGGGTCGGCCTTGGCGACGCCGAGCGCCGCCGGGATCGTCCAGCCGAGAGGCCCCGCCTGGCCGCAGTTGATCCAGTGGCGCGGCCGGTAGACGTGCAGCATCTGGGCGCCGGCGATCTGCGAGAGACCGATGGTGGTGACGTACCGCGTCTCCGGGCCGAACGCCTTGTTCATCTCCTCGTAGACCCGCTGCGGCTTGATCGGGATGTCGTCGAAGTGGGTACGGCGCTGGAGCGTGGCCTTCTTCTCCTGCGCGGCGGCCGCCCAGGCGGACCGGTCCGGAAGGGCGCCGGAGGCCTTCGCCTCCCGCGCCGCCTCGACGAAGAGGTGCAGAGCGGCCCTCGCGTCCGAGGCGATCCCGTAGTCAGGGGCGAAGATCCTGCCGATCTGGGTGGGGTCGACGTCGACGTGCACGAAGGTGCGGCCCGCCGTGTAGACGTCGATGCGACCGGTGTGGCGGTTGGCCCAGCGGTTGCCGATGCCGAGGACGAAGTCGGACTCCAGGAACGTCGCGTTGCCGTAGCGGTGCGAGGTCTGCAGCCCCACCATGCCGGCGTTCAGTTCGTGGTCGTCGGGGATCGCACCCCAGCCCATCAGGGTCGGGATGACCGGAGTGCCCGTCAACTCGGCGAACTCCAGCAGGAGTTCGGAGGCGTCCGCCGAGATGACACCGCCGCCCGCGACGATCAGCGGCCGCTCGGACGCGTTCAGCATGCGGATCGCCTTCTCGATCTGCGCGCGGGTGGCGACCGGACGGTGGACGGGCAGCGGCTCATAGGTGTCCGGGTCGAACTCGATCTCCGTCTGCTGGACGTCGACCGGCAGGTCGATCAGCACCGGTCCGGGCCGGCCCGAGCGCATCAGATGGAAGGCCTGCTGGAACACTCCGGGGACCTGCGCCGCCTCCAGGACGGTGACCGCCATCTTGGTCACCGGCCGGGCGATGGAGGCGATGTCGACGGCCTGGAAGTCCTCCTTGTGGATCACGGCGGTAGGCGCCTGGCCCGTGATGCACAGGATCGGGATCGAGTCGCCGAGGGCGGAGTACAGCCCGGTGATCATGTCCGTGCCGGCCGGCCCGGACGTGCCGATGCAGACGCCGATGTTGCCCGGGTGGGTGCGGGTGTAGCCCTCGGCCATGTGCGAGGCGCCCTCGACATGGCGGGCGAGGGTGTGATCGACGCCGCCGGAGTCCCTGAGCGCCGCGTAGAACGGGTTGATCGCCGCGCCGGGGACGCCGAACGCGCTGGTGACGCCTTCGCGCTTGAGGATCTCGACTGCCGCACGGGCAGCGGTCATACGAGCCATGGAGTACTCCTGCTTCGACTGCTTCAGCTGCTTCAGCTGTCGGATTCGCTCTCCCGTCGCGCCCCGCGGTGAGCCGTTCCTACGGTTTCCGCCCGTTTCCACGCATCTACGCGTTTCCGTATAGCGGAAAATGTTTTCTACTATCTGGAAGCAATGTAAGTGGGCGCGCAAAGGTCGTCAAGAGACGGACAAGCGGGGGCCGAAGGAGGACGATGGGGGCCATGTCCGAGAGCGTGCCGGTGCGCTGCCCGGCCTGTCGGCGCGAGCGGCTCTACACCGTGCCGTCCTACCCGTGTGCGTGCGGTTCGCCGGTCACGCCGGTCCTCGACCGGCGCACGGCGCCGACGGCCGTCGCACACCGGGCGTGGGACGACGAGTGGATCGTCCTGGGCTGCCGCGCCTGTGGCCGCCGGGGCCAGTGGCCGCAGCCCGAACTGGGCTGCGCCTGCGGGAGGGTGCTGCGGATCCCGGTGACCGGCCAGCCCGCCGAGCCCGAACCGGAGCACGGCCCCGGGCCGGAGCACGCGCTGGACGCTGAGCACGAACCCGGGCCGGAGCACGAAGTCCGGCCGGACCACGCCCCCGGGCGAAGGCCCGGACCCGGGCCGCAGTCCGAGCGGGAGGCCGTACCCGGTCCGGACCAGGTACGTGGGCCGGACGACATACCCGGGCCGGACCATGTACCTGGACGGGGCCCCGGGCCGGGGCCGGAGGCCGCGCGGGAGGCCGGACCCGGGCCCGGACGGGAGACGGCGGCGCCCGTCCCGGCACCGCCCCGGCGCGCCTTCCGGCCCGTGGCCATCCGTACCGCGCGGGACGCGGTGACGGCGGCGGCGCTCTACCTGAACTGGCTGGGACACGGGGACATCCGGCGGGCCGACCAGCGGCCCACGTCCGGCATCGGCCTCGCCGCCCGTGGACTGCTGGCCCAGGTGGACCCGAGCGTGCACCCGGCCTCGCTGCGGGACGTGGAGTGCCTGTGGCTGACGGCCATGACGGAGTCCGCCGAGTGCGTGTACTTCTCCCTCGCCGGCTATGCCGACGACGCCCGCGCCCGCGCCGACCAACTCCGTGTGCCGCTTTTCGTCCTGGACCTCACCGGCTCCCCGCAGCCGGTCAACGCCACGGCCGACGCCGTGGCCTCCGCAGGCGCCCGGGACGCCTGGGACACCTGGGACCTCCGGGACGCCCAGAGAACCGGGGACGACGGAGACACCGGCGACGGCCGGGACCGCCGCGACGGCCGGGACGCCCACGGCGGCCCGGGCGTCCGCGGCCGAGGGCGACGGACGCCGCCCCGGGAGCCCTAGAGGGCGTACTTCTCGCGCAGTTCGATCTTGCGGACCTTCCCCGAGACGGTCATCGGAAAGGCGTCCAAGATCTGCAGCCTGCTCGGGATCTTGTAGTGCGCCAGGCGGCCCTCGCAGTACGCGCGCAGCTCCTCCAGCGTCAGGGGGTCCGCCGCGTCGCCCGGGATCACACAGGCGAGGACCTCCTCGCCGTACTTCTCGTGCGGGACCCCGACCACCTGGACGTCCCTGATCTTCGGATGGCCGTAGAGGAACTCCTCGATCTCGCGCGGGTAGATGTTCTCCCCACCCCTGATGATCATGTCCTTGATGCGGCCGACGATCTCCACGTAACCGTCTTCCCGCATCACCGCCAGATCCCCGGTGTGCATCCAGCGTGCCGCGTCGATCACCTCGGCGGTCTTCTCGGGCTCGTTCCAGTAACCGAGCATCACGCTGTACCCGCGGGTGCACAGCTCGCCGGGGCGGCCGCGCGGCACGGTCACGCCGTCCACCGGGTCCACGACCTTCACCTCGATGTGCGGCAGCACGCTGCCGACGGTGCCGGTGCGGTGCTCCAGGTCGTCGTCGCGGCGCGTCTGGGTGGAGACGGGCGAGGTCTCGGTCATGCCGTAACAGATCGACACCTGGGCCATGTTCATCTCGGCGACCACGCGTTTCATCACCTCGGCCGGGCAGGGCGAGCCCGCCATGATGCCGGTGCGCAGCGAGGAGAGGTCGTAGGACGCGAAGTCGGGGAGGTTCAACTCGGCGATGAACATGGTCGGGACGCCGTACAGCGACGTGCACCTCTCCTGCTGGACCGCCTCCAGCGTGGCCTTCGGGTCGAAGGACGGAGCCGGGATGACGACGCAGGCGCCGTGCGAGGTGGCCGCGAGGTTTCCCATCACCATGCCGAAGCAGTGGTAGAAGGGCACCGGAACGCAGATCCGGTCGCGCTCGCTGTAGGCGATCGACTCCCCCACGGAGTAACCGTTGTTGAGAATGTTGTGGTGGGAGAGGGTGGCGCCCTTGGGGAAGCCCGTCGTTCCCGACGTGTACTGGATGTTGATGGGGTCGTCGCAGGACAGCTCGCTCCTGCGCGTCCGGTACTCCTCGTGGAGGTGGGGCGTGCCGCGCCGCAGCAACGCGTCCCAGCTCGGATCCCCGATGTAGACGGTCTCGCGCAGGTGCGGGCAGCTGCGGCGCACCTGCTCGACCATCGCCCGGTAGTCGCTCGTGCGGTGGCTGAGCGAGGCGAACAGCACGGAGATCCCGGCCTGGTTCAGGACGTACTCGACCTCGTGGGTGCGGTAGGCGGGGTTGATGTTCACCATGATCGCGCCGATGCGGGCGGTGGCGTACTGGACCAGCACCCACTCGGGGCAGTTGACCGCCCAGATGCCCACCCGGTCGCCCTTGGCGACTCCGCTCGCGAGCAGCGCGCACGCCAGCCGGTCGACGTCCGAGGCGAACGCGGCGTACGTCCAGCGCCGTCCGGAGGGCACGTCGACCAGGGCCTCGCGGTCCGGCCAGGCGGCCACCGCCCGGTCCAGGTCGGCGCCGATGGTGTCCCCGAGCAGGGGCGTCGTGCTCGTCCCGTGCGCGTACGCCGAGCCGGGACGGGACGCGCCCGCCGGGACCTCCGCGGGAGTCGCCCCCCGGCCGGCCGGCCGGTCCGCGGCGGGGGCGGCCGCCTGATCCGCGGCAGGGGCCGGCGACCTGCCCGCTCCGGGGCCGGACGGCGCCCCCGACGCCCGCGCGTCCGGCGGGTCCTCCCCCGGCTCGGGGCGGGAACCGCTTTCCGGCGTGGACGGGGAACCGCTTTCCGGCGTGGACGCCGCGCCGCTCATCGGAAGTCCTCCTCGCGGTACTCGTCCGTCGAGCCCGCCGCGGTGGCCTCGCGCAGCTCGATCCGGCGGATCTTCCCGCTGACCGTCTTGGGCAGGGGGGCGAACTCCAGGCGCCGCAGGCGCTTGTAGGGGGCGAGGACGTCGCGGGAGTGCTCGAACAGCACCTTCGCGGTGTCGGGGCCCGGCTCCCAGCCCTCGGCGAGGACGATGTACGCCTTGGGCACGGCGAGGCGCAGTTCGTCCGGGGCGGGGACCACGGCCGCCTCGGCGACCGCCTCGTGCTCCAGCAGCGCGCTCTCCAGCTCGAAGGGGCTGATCTTGTAGTCGGAGGCCTTGAAGACGTCGTCGGCCCGTCCGACGTAGGTGAGGTAACCGTTTTCGTCCCGACTGCCGATGTCCCCAGTGCGGTAGTAGCCGCCGGCCATCGCCTCCGCCGTGCGGTCGGGGTCGCCGTGGTAACCGGTCATCAGGCCCACCGGGCGGGCGGACAGGTCCAGCGCGATCTCGCCCTCCCGGGCGCCCGGCGCGCCCGAGACGGCGTCCAGCAGCTCCACCCGGTAGCCGGGGCTCGGCCGGCCCATGGAGCCGGTCTTCAGTTCCTGGCCGGGGCTGTTGGCGATCTGCACGGCGGTCTCGGTCTGGCCGAAGCCGTCGCGGACGGTGACGCCCCAGGCGCGCCGCACCTGTTCGATGACCTCGGGGTTGAGGGGCTCGCCCGCGGCGACGGCCTCGCGGGGCGGAGTGCGCAGCTGGGTGAGGTCGGCCTGGATGAGCATGCGCCAGACGGTCGGCGGGGCGCAGAACGTCGTCACGCCCGCCCGGTCCATCTGCGCCATGAGGCGGGCCGGGTCGAAGCGCGTGTAGTTGTGGATGAAAACGGTTGCTTCGGCGTTCCAGGGGGCGAAGAGGTTGGACCAGGCGTGCTTGGCCCAGCCGGGCGAGGAGATGTTGAGGTGCACGTCGTGCGGCTTGAGGCCGATCCAGTACATCGTGGCCAGATGCCCGACCGGGTAGGTGGTGTGGGTGTGCTCCACCAGCTTGGGGCGGGCGGTCGTGCCGGACGTGAAGTAGAGCATGAGCGGGTCGTCGGCGAGGGTGGGGCCGTCGGGGGTGAAGTCGGGCGACGCGCTGTAAGCGTCTTCGTAACGGTGCCAGCCCTCGGCGTCCCGGTGCGGGCCCTCGGGTGCGCCGCCGACCGTGATGCGGGTGTAGTCGCCGGGGACCTCGTCGAACTTGCCGGTGTCCTCGGAGCGGACGAGGACGTGCCGGACCCGGCCGCGTTCGACGCGGTCGGCGAGGTCCGCGGGGCCCAGCAGCGGGGTGGCGGGGATGACGACCGCGCGCAGCTTCATGGCCGCCAGCGCGGTCTCCCACAGTTCCGCCTGGTTGCCGAGCATGACCAGGATCCGGTCCTCGGCGGCGACCCCGCGTGCGCGCAGCCAGTTCGCGACCCGGTCCGAGCGCTCCGACAGCTCGGCGAAACTGAGACGGGTTTCGGAACCGTCTTCTTCGACGATGTGCAGGGCCGTGCGCCCGTTGCCCTCGGCGATGGCGTCGAACCAGTCCAGGGCCCAGTTGAAGCGCTCCGGCCGGGGCCATTCGAAACGCTCGTAAGCGGTTGTGTAGTCCTCGCGGTGTTCCAGCAGGAAGTCGCGGGCTGCACGGAAGCGCTCCGTCGCCGTCGTCATCGGTCCTCCTTGCTCTCTTGGCTTTCTTGCTCGTCGGCCTGGGGGACGCGCTCGACAGCGGCGCGCCCCTGCGGGACACTCCCGTGGCGCCGGACCATTGCCGGGCGGCTCTCTGCCATCGTGTAATCCGTGATGCAGGTCTCACTACCCCCGAACGGGGGTGTGCGGCACGACGCCGCGCGGAAAGGGCGACAACGTGGCAGCAGACGCAGCCGGAACGGCTCAGATCGGCGGCGCGCTGATGCGGCTGCGGCGTGCGACCGGGTTGCCGGTCGCGTTCGGCGGGCTGGTGGAGCCCGGGCGGCAGCGGATGCGGATCAGCGAGTTCAGCGGAGCGGCCGGGCTCGCGTTGCGCGGGCTGGCCGTGACCTCGGGGAACGGGCTGGGCGGCAAGGCCGTCGCGCTGGCCCGGCCGTGTGCGGTGACCGACTACTCCCTGTCCCGGCAGATCAGTCACGAATACGACGCGGCCGTCGCCGAGGAGGGCCTGCGTTCGGTGCTGGCGATCCCGGTGGTGGTTCGGCGCCGGGTGCGCGGGGTGCTGTACGGCGCCCTGCGCACGGCCCAGCCGCTGGGCGAGCGCACGCTGACCGCGGCCGTGCAGGCCGCGCGGGACGTGGAGCAGGCACTGGTGGTCCAGGACGAGGCGCGTGAGCTGCTCGCGGCGGCCGAGGCGCGCGCGGCGGCCGCCGGGTCCGGCCGGGGCGGCG
>NZ_MJAJ01000077.1 GCF_001746365.1 Streptomyces sp. LUP30 | reverse complement strand
CGCCGGTCGAACGGGCCCGGGCGGCGGCCGCCGTCAGCTCCGCGGCGAGCCGGCCACTCGGGCCGAGCGCGCCCGCGCCCCGGTGCCAGGCGCGTCGGGGCGTCTCGGCCGGTCCGTGCAGAACGCGGGCGAGCAACCGGTGGACGTCGCGGCGGTCGGCCGGGGAGGCCGTCTCGTAGGCGGCGATCCGGGTCCAGGGGTCACGGAAGCCGACCCCGTCGGCCGTGGCGTACGCGACGCCTGCCGCCTCGGCGGCCTCCAGCGGCCGGGTGTCGAGGCGCACGGCGGCGACGGCCCGCAGGAAGGCGCGGGTGGCCACCGGGTACTGGTCGGCTGCGGCCAGCAGCAGCACCAGACGGGTGCCGTCGGGCAGCGCCCGCACCTCGCGGCGGTGGGCGGACAGCCGCTGAGGGGCGAGGTCGACGGGTTCGGCCGGCAGCGGGTCGAGGCCGGCCGCCTGCCGGTCGGTCAGCCGGCCCGCGGCTTCGACGGCGGCCCTCGGGTCGCCGTGCACCAGGCGCAACACACGGACGCGAACGCCTTCGGGCAGCGCGGCGACCGGGCGCGGACCGGCGCCCGCGAGCGCCGGTGACGAAGTGCCGCCGAGAGGTGGGGGGTTCACCGGGGTCACCACCCACATGACGTTACTGGCGGGTTACTTGAACCGTAAAGACCGGCGACTTCACCGATGCGGCGCGCGTAGACCCCCACCGACACTCCTGGCAACCCCACCTGTTTCAGGAGGCATCATGCAGCGCCACAAGCGTCGCATCGCCGCGGTCCTCACGGCCGCGGCCTCTTCGCTCCTTCTGTCTCTGTCGTTCTCCGTCCCCACGGCCCACGCGGCGACCCACGACCCGATCGTCTTCGTGCACGGTCTCAGCAGCGACTCCAGCAGCTGGGACGACTGGGTCGCCGACTTCGAGGCCGACGGCTACACGGCCGCCGAGCTGGACGCGTGGACGTACAGCTGGACCCAGTCCAACGTCACCACCGCCGCCCAGCTGAACACCGAGATCAAGAAGGTGCTGGCGCGAACCGGCGCGAGCAAGGTCGACGTCGTCGTGCACTCGATGGGGGCGCTGAGCTCCCGCTACTACCTCAAGAACCTCGGCGGGACGGCGTTCGTGGACGACTTCGTCTCCGTCGCGGGCACCAACCACGGCACCTCGGTGGCTTCGTTGTGCAGCTGGCTGTACACCTCCTGCGCCCAGATGGTGACCGGCAGCTCGTTCCTCACCGCGCTCAACTCCGGTGACGAGACGCCCGGCAGCGTGAACTACGCGGCTTACTGGTCGAACTGCGACGCGGCGATCGATCCGGACTCCTCGGCGCTGCTGAGCGGGGCGGCCAACGTCGGCGTCGGCTGCATCTCGCACGACGCCATGAACAACGACCACGGCGTGTACGAGAAGGTGCGCGACTTCGTCCGGTGAGGCGCGGGCGTGGCGCGAACGGCATCGGCAGGTCGCTCGCACGGGGGTGCGACGGGCCCGTACGGGGGAGAATCCCGGTAGGCCCGTCGCCGCCCCGCCCCGGAGGTCGCCATGCCGTCACGGCCCCACGACTCCAGCTCCGGTTCCGGCCGTCCCGGTTCCGGAACCGGCTCCGGAACCGGGAAGGTACGCGTCGACGACGTCCACCATCCGATGTTCGCCCGTTGCTACGCCCGGCTGGGCGCGGCCGCGGAGACCCGGGCGGGTCTCGCCGGTGTGCGCGACCGGCTGCTCGCCGGACTCTCCGGCCGGGTCGTCGAGATCGGCGCGGGCAGCGGGCTGAACTTCGCGCACTATCCGGCCGGCGTCGCCGAAGTCGTGGCGATCGAACCGGAGCGGCGGTTGCGCCGGTCGGCGCTGGAGGCCGGGCTGCGCGCCGAGGTGCCCGTGGACGTCGTGCCGGGGGTTGCGGAGGCGCTGCCGGTCAAGAGCGAGGCGTTCGACGCGGCGGTGCTCTCCTTGGTGCTGTGCAGCGTGCGGGACGTGGGGCGCGCCCTGGCCGAGCTGCGGCGGGTGCTGCGGCCCGGCGGCGAGGTGCGGTTCTTCGAGCACGGGCCCGGCGGCGGCCCGGCGATGCTCCTCACCCAGCGGGCGCTGGACCGCACGGTGTGGCCGCATCTGGCCGGCGGCTGCCGGCTCACCCGTGACACCGTCGGCGCGCTGCGGGACGCCGGCTTCGAACTGGGCCCCTACCGGCGCACGACGCTGCCGGAGCGCGGTCCGCGGCTGCCGTTCTCCTACTGCGTGACGGGAACGGCCTGGCGCCCCCCGGAGCAGGGGTGAGGCCCGAGGCGAACGGGAGAGGGAGCTACAGGCTCCAGCGGCGCAGCTCGCCCGCGATCTCGGTCACCGAGGCCTCTCCGTTCTTGACCAATCGGGCGAGGTCGCGGACCTGTTCGGGCGAGGTCGCGATCTTCAGTCCGCTGGCCACGAGGTAGGCGTAGGCGACCGCACACGCGAACAGCGCGTTGGAGCGCTCCAACGCCGGTACGTGGATGAGCAGTTGCAGCAGTGCGGCGGCGCGGGCTTGCGGATCGTCGTAGACGGGGACGTCGAATATCTCGGCCTGATGGCGTGCCACGGCCGCGACCAGCGCGCCCCAGTCGGTGACCTGGGGGTCGCCCGGGGTCTTCTGTTCGGCGAGCATGAGGAGCCAGGCGAGGTCGATACGGAGGTCGCTCAAGGGATCAGCGGCGACCTTCGCGCGTGCCGGCCTCGGGTGTCCCGCCCTCGCGTTCCGCGCCGAACTCCTCGGCGAAGAGCGCCTCGTACTGCTTCATGAAGTCGCTGGCGGCCTCGACGAACGTGTGGCCGATCTCTCCGGCGTCCTGTCTGACCAGCTCTTCTATGTAGCGGTTGACGCTCATGCCGCGAGCTGTGGCCCGCTCGCGGGCGACCTGGGCCGTGCCCTCGTCCACGCGTACGTTCAGCTGGGTCTTCGCCATATCTCGAAGCTAGCGCCAAGGTGCTAGCAGCGGCAAGTGCGGTCGGTGGTCGAAAAGGGATACCGGCTGTGCGCCGGGTCACACTACGCTCGGCCAGGCACAGTCATCGTTTCGTAGTCGGCACGTCCACCGAGCGAGGAGGCAGCCTTGTCCACACCTGCTGCGGAGCACGTCCCCGGCCTGACCGCGGCCCACGGGATCGCGGCCCGCGCCCGAGGTCTGACCAAGGCGTACGGCTCCGGCGAGACCACGGTGCTCGCGCTGGACGCCGTGGACGTGGACATCGCGCGCGGCCGCTTCACCGCCGTCATGGGGCCGTCCGGGTCCGGGAAATCCACGCTGATGCACTGCCTGGCGGGCCTGGACACCGTCTCGGCCGGTCAGGTGTGGCTGGGCGACACCGAGATCACGGGCCTGAAGGACCGGGAGCTGACCCGGCTGCGGCGGGACCGGATCGGGTTCATGTTCCAGTCCTTCAACCTGATCCCGACGCTGAACGCGGCGGAGAACATCACCCTGCCGATGGACATCGCGGGTCACAAGCCCGACCAGCAGTGGCTGGACCAGGTCATCGACACGCTCGGCCTGCGGGACCGGCTGAAGCACCGGCCCTCGCAGCTGTCCGGCGGTCAGCAGCAGCGCGTGGCGTGCGCGCGTGCGCTCGCCTCCCGCCCCGAGCTGATCTTCGCCGACGAGCCGACCGGCAACCTGGACTCGCGGGCCGGGCTGGAGGTCCTCGCGTTCCTGCGCGAGGCCGTCGACGCCCTGGGCCAGACCGTCGTCATGGTCACCCACGACCCGGGCGCCGCGGCCCACTCCGACCTGGTGCTCTTCCTCGCCGACGGGCGGATCGTGGACGAGACGCAGCGCCCCACCGCCGAGGCGGTGCTGGAGCGGATGAAACGGTTCGACGTGATCCGCGCCCAGTTCGACGGCGAGGGCGGGGGCAGCGGCACCAGCGCCGTCGGCGCCGGCTCCGGGGAGAAGTGACCCGGTGCTGAAGGCCACGCTCCGCAGCTTCCTCGCGCACAAGGGACGGCTGCTGCTGTCCGCGCTCGCCGTCGTCCTGTCCGTGGCGTTCGTCGCGGGCAGCCTGATCTTCTCCGACACGGTGACCCGCACCTTCGACCGGCTCTTCGCGTCGACGTCCGCGGACGTCACGGTGGAGCCGAAGCAGGACCTCACCTCGTCCGCGCCGACCGGGGCGGTGCAGACCGTGCCCGCCGCCCTCGCCGCACGACTGGCGGGCGTGCCCGGCGTCGCCACCGCCCACGCGGACGTGAGCGTGCAGAACATCACGGTCGTCGACGCCCACAACAAGTCCGTGGGTCCGACCACGGGCGCGCCGACCATCGCCACGGACTGGTTCCTCACCCACCGCAGCCCGGTGAAGCTGACCTCGGGGCACGCCCCGCGGGGCGCGGGCGAGGCGATGCTGGACTCCGGCACGGCCGACCGCAAGCACGTGGCGATCGGCGACACGCTCACCGTGATGGCCCAGCCGGGCTCGTTCAAGGTCGAGGTCGTCGGCATCGCCACCTTCACCACCACCAACCCCGGCGCGGCCCTGGTCTACCTCGCCCCCGAGACGGCCGCCACGAAGCTGCTGGGCGCGGCCGACAAGGCCACGAGCATCTCCGTCGACGCGGCCGCGGGGGTGAGCGACGCGGTGCTCAAGAAGCGCGTCGCCGCCGCCGTCGGTGCCGGGCCCTACGAGGTCAAGACGGCCGACGAGCAGGCGAAGTCGTCCGCGGAGGCGCTCGGCGGCTTCCTCGACGTCATCAAGTACGTGATGCTCGGCTTCGCCGGGATCGCGGTCCTCGTCGGCGTGTTCCTGATCGTCAACACGTTCTCGATGCTGATCGCCCAGCGCACCCGGGAGCTGGGCCTGCTGCGCGCCCTGGGCGCCGACCGCCGCCAGGTGCGCCGCTCGGTGCTCACCGAGGCGGTGCTGCTGGGCCTGGTCGGCTCGACGCTGGGGCTGGCCGCCGGCATCGGCCTCGCCTTCGGGCTGATCAAGCTGATGAGCGCCTTCGGCATGAACCTGAAGGCCACGGAGATGGTCGTCGCCTGGCCGACCCCCGTGTCGTCGTACGTCGTCGGCGTCGGCGTCACCTTCGTGGCGGCGTATCTGCCGGCCCGGCGCGCGGCGACCGTGTCGCCGATGGCGGCCCTCGCGGACGCCGACGTCGCGGGAGTCGGCCGGCCGCTGAAGGTGCGCGCCGTGGTGGGCGCGGTCGTCGGGGCGCTCGGCGCTGCGGCGCTCGCGGGCTGCGCGGCCTCCTCGAAGACGGCGTCGGCGGCGTCCCTGCTGGGTCTGGGCGTGGTGCTCACCCTGATCGCCACCGTCATCGCGGGACCGCTCCTGGTCCGGCCGGTGATCAGGGTCCTGGGCGGCGCCTTCCCGGCGCTGTTCGGATCCGTCGGCCGGATGAGCCAGCGCAACGCCCTGCGCAACCCCCGCCGCACGGGCGCCACGGCGGCCGCGCTGATGGTGGGTCTCGCCCTGGTGGGCGGGATGTCGGTGGCGAGCGCCTCCATGTCGAAGTCGTTCGACCAGCAGATCGACAAGACGCTGGGCGCCGACTACGTCGTCCAGAGCTCCAACTACGTCCCCTTCTCCTCGGAGGTCACGGACGCGGTGCGCGGCACCGAGGGCGTCGGCCTGGTCGTACGCCAGCGGTTCGCGCCGGTCGCCGTGCGGCTGCCGGACGGCAAACGCGTGGAGACGACCGCCAGCGGCTACGACGACCGGGTCGACGACGTGGCGCACGTCGTCTACGCCGAGGGCGACACCGCGGCCGCCCTGGCCGACGGCGCCGTCGGCATGGACGTGGACTTCGCCCGCGACCACGGGGTGCGGCTCGGCAGCGTGCTCCCGGTGGAGTTCCCCGGCGACCGGACGGCGTCGCTGAAGGTGGGCGCGCTCACCGACCAGGACGCGGCCGACGGGTTCGGCGCCCAGGGCGGGCTGTTCTTCGGGATCGCGACCGTCGAGAAGTACGTGCCCGGCGGACAGGACATCGCGCTCTACGTCAACGCGCGTTCCGGCACCGACGCCGACGGGCTGCGTCCCCGGCTGGAGAAGACCCTGACCGCGTACCCGCAGGTGCAGGTCCGTGACCAGGCCGACTACAAGAAGCTCGTGCACGACCAGATCGCCGTGCTGCTCTACCTGGTGTACGCGCTGCTCGGGCTGGCGATCGTCATCGCCGTGCTCGGCGTCGTCAACACGCTGGCCCTGTCGGTGGTGGAGCGGACCCGGGAGATCGGGCTGCTGCGCGCCATCGGGCTGGGCCGGCGGCAGCTGCGGCGGATGATCCGGCTGGAGTCGGTGGTGATCGCGGTCTTCGGCGCGGTGCTGGGGCTGGCGCTCGGCCTGGTGTGGGGCGTGTGCATTCAGCAGGTGCTGGAGTTGCAGGGCATGAAGGCCCTGGCCGTCCCGTGGAGCACGATCGTGGCGGTCGTGGTGGGCTCGGCGGTCGTCGGCGTCGTCGCGGCGCTGCTGCCCGCCCTGCGGGCGTCCCGCCTGAACGTGCTGGCCGCGATCGCGCACGACTGAGGAGGAGCCCGGCCGGTGGCCGGAGCGGGGCGGCGGCCGTCCGGATGGCGGAATTCCGCGTCCGGGCGGCCCGCCCGTGATGGGATCGACGCATGTCTGATCTGCGGATACGGGCCGCGACACCCGATGATTTGGACACCGTGCTGGCCTTCTGGAAGACGGCCGCCGAGGGCACGAGCATCAGCGACGACCGCAGCGGGGTGGAGCGGCTGGTCGCCCGCGACCCCCAGGCGCTCATCCTGGCCGAGCAGGACGGCGAGCTGGTCGGCACGGTGATCGCCGGCTTCGACGGGTGGCGGTGTCATCTGTACCGGCTGGCGGTGCATCCGCGGCGTCGGCGCCGGGGCGTCGGCTCCGCGCTGCTGGCGGCCGCGGAGGAGCGGTTCGTACGGCTGGGCGGCCGTCGCGGGGACGCGATGGTGCTCACCCGCAACGAGACGGCGCATCATGCCTGGCGCGCGGCGGGGTACGCGCCCGAGGAGAAGTGGCGGCGCTGGGTGAAGCCGCTCGCCGACTGATCCGGGCCGCACCAGGCGCCCTTTGCCAATCCTTTACCATTGGGGGGCTGCGTGGACCACCGCGCAGCCCCGACGACGTCATGAAAGGTGTGAGCGTCTGCCCATGGGCGAGCCTCCCCGTACCCGCACGCGTACCCGTACGCGACATCGCGCGCTGCCGCCCGCCCTGCCCGATCCTGGGACGGAGGTGACCCGATGACCGAAGTGCTGCTGCTCCTGGTCGCGATCCTGCTGTCGTTGGCGTGCGGCGCCTTCGTGGCCGCCGAGTTCTCCCTGACCACCGTCGAGCGCAGCGAACTCGAACGGGCGGTGGAGCGCGGCGAGCGCGGCGCGGCCGGGGCGCTCAAGGCGGTCCGCAACCTCACCTTCCAGCTCTCGGGCGCGCAACTGGGCATCACGGTCACCAACCTGGTGGTCGGCATGCTGTCCGAGCCGTCGATCGCCAAGCTGATCTCCGGGCCGCTGGAGTCGCTCGGTCTGTCGAGCACCACCGCGAGTTCCGTGGCGCTGGTGCTGGGCACGGCCCTGTCGACGGTGTTCCTGATGGTCGTCGGCGAACTCGTGCCCAAGAACTGGGCGATCTCCTCCCCGCTGGCGGTCGCCAAGTGCGTGGGCAACGCCCAGCGCTGGTTCAGCGCCGCCTTCCGGCCCTTCATCAGCCATCTCAACGAGACCGCGAACCGGATCGTGCGCCTCTTCGGCGTGGAACCCACCGAGGAACTGGCCGCCGCGCGCAGCCCTCAGGAACTCGCGGCCCTGGCCCGGCACTCCGCCAGGGAGGGCGCCCTGGAGGCGGACACCGCCGAGCTCTTCGTGCGCACGCTGAACCTGGCCGACCTGACGGCGGAGAACGTGATGACCCCGCGTGTCCAGGTCATCGCGCTGGAAGCGGCGGCGACCTGCGAGGACGTCGCCAACGCCACCCGGGCCACGGGGCTGTCCCGCTTCCCCGTCTACCGCGGCGGCCTCGACGCCGTGGTCGGCACCGCGCACATCAAGGACGCCCTGGCGATCCCGGCCGGGCGACGCCCGCGCGTGCCGGTCTCGGAGATCATGCGCGAACCGCTCCTGGTGCCCGAGTCGCTCACCGTGGACCGGCTTCTGGACCGGTTGTCCGGCAAGCGGACGATGGCCGTGGTCATCGACGAGTACGGCGGCACGGCGGGCGTGGCGACGCTCGAGGACATCGTCGAGGAGGTCGTCGGCGAGGTCCGCGACGAGCACGACCCGCACGAGACGCCCGACCTCGCACCCGCGGGCTCGGACGACGACGGCCGCGCCCTGTACTCGGCCGACGGCTCCGCCCGCACCGACCAGCTCGCCCGCGTCGGCCTGCACGCGCCGGAAGGCCCCTACGAGACGCTGGCCGGTCTGGTCGCCGCCGAGCTGGGCCGGATACCGGCCGTCGGCGACACCCTGGAGGTCGCCGGCTGGCGCATGGACGTCGTGGACGCCTCCGGCCGCCGGGCCGCCCGGGTGCTGCTGCACGCACCCCTCGCCGACACCCCCGCGGAAGGGGCGGACACGTGATCGCCGTCCAGTTGCTCATCGCCCTGGCGACCCTCGTCGTCAACGCGTTCTTCGTCGGCGCCGAGTTCGCGCTGATCTCCGTACGCCGCTCCCAGATCGAGCCCTACGCCGAGCAGGGCGACCGCCGCGCCAAGAGCGTGATGTGGGGACTGCAGCATGTGTCGGCCCTGCTGGCGGCCGCGCAGCTCGGCATCACCCTGTGCACGCTGCTCCTCGGCGTGGTCGCCGAACCCGCCATCGCGCACCTGCTGGAGCCGGTGTTCCACGCGGTGGGCGTGCCCGAGAGCGCCGGCCACGCGGTGTCCTTCGTGATCGCACTCGTCCTCGCCACCTATCTGCACATGCTGCTCGGCGAGATGGTCCCGAAGAACCTCACGCTCGCCGAGCCGGTGCGCAGCGCGCTGTTGCTCGGCCCGCCGCTGGTCGCCCTCGCACGAGGGCTGCGACCGGTGATCTTCGCGATCAACGCCTTCGCGAACGCCCTGCTGAAGCTGATGCGGATCGAGACGAAGGACGAGGTCACGGCGACCTTCTCGGACGCGGAGCTGGCGCAGATCGTCAGGGACGCGGGTGAGGCCGGGCTGCTCGACGACCGCGCCCAGGAACGGCTGCACGACGCCCTGGAGCTGGGCCGCCGCCCGGTGCGCGACGTCGTCCTGCCGCTGGAACGGGTCGTCCACGCGCGCGTGGGCGTCACTCCGGAAGGGCTGGAGGCGCTGGCGGCCGAGTCCGGGTTCTCCCGGTTCCCGGTGGTGGACGAGGGCCGGCGCATCGTCGGCTATCTGCATGTGAAGGACGCGCTGGACGCCTCACCCCGGGACACCCCGTTCCCGGTGCGGGACATGCGGCCCATCGCGCGGGTGCGCGAGGCGACGCCACTGGACGACGTCCTGACCGCGATGCGGGGCAGTCGTACGCATCTGGCGGCCGTGCTCGGCTCCGACGGACGGCTGGCCGGCCTGGTGACCATGGAGGACGTGCTGCGGGAGCTGTTCGGGCAGCGGACCTGACCCGAGCGGCCCGAGCCGCGCGCGCGGAGGGCACGCGTGCGCGGCGGAGACGGCCGAGCGCCGGACGGCGGACGCGGCGGAGCGCCGGTCCGGGAGACGGCCGGCCGGCGGACCGCCGAGGCGACCGACCGTCGGGTATGCGACTCGGGCTACCATCTGTGTCGCCATGCAGACGAACTCCACTCACACCAGCCTGGTCGCCGTCGGCGACTCCTTCACCGAGGGCATGTCCGACCTGCTGCCCGACGGCACCTACCGGGGCTGGGCGGACCTCCTCGCCGCGCGGATGGCCGCTCGCGCCCCCGGCTTCCGGTACGCCAACCTGGCGGTACGCGGCAAGCTGATCGGACAGATCGTCGAGGAGCAGGTGCCGGTGGCGGCCGCGATGGGCGCCGATGTGGTCACCCTGGTCGGCGGCCTCAACGACACCCTGCGGCCCAAGTGCGACATGGGCCGGGTCAAGGGCCTGCTCACGGAGGCGGTGGAGCAACTGGCGCCCTCCTGCAAGCAGCTGGTGCTCATGCGCAGCCCGGGGCGGCAGGGGCCCGTCCTGGACCGCTTCCGGCCGCGCATGGAGGAGCTCTTCGTATGCATCGAGGAGCTGGCCGAGCGGCACGGCGCGCTCGTCGTCGACCTGTACGGCGCCGCGTCCCTGAGCGATCCGCGCATGTGGGACGTCGACCGGCTGCACCTGACGGCGGAGGGCCACCGCAGGGTCGCCGAGGCCGTCTGGCAGACCCTCGGACACGACCCCGAGGATCTGGAGTGGCACGCGCCGATGGCGGCGACACCGCCCCCGGGGTGGGCCGCCCGCCGGGTCGCCGACGCGCGGTTCGCCCGGCGGCATCTGCTGCCGTGGATCGGCCGCCGCCTCACCGGCCGCTCCTCCGGGGACGGCCTGCCGCCGAAGCGGCCGGACCTGCGGCCGTACGAGGGCCCGACGCTGTGACGGGCCCCGGAACCGGCCGGAGCCTCCGCGGCGGCGGGGCGCCGGTGCGCACCGCCAGGCGCCCGGCCGGGGGCCGGGCATGGCTCTCTCCCCCCGGGCGCGCCGAGTGACCACGGTCTCGTAGGTTCCGCCGAACCGGACCGTGCGCTGGCCTGCACGAATCGCCAGTAGAATCCGTCCACGTGACTTCCGCTGCCGCCAAGCCCCGCATCCCCAACGTCCTCGCCGGACGCTACGCCTCCGCCGAGCTCGCCACGCTCTGGTCGCCCGAGCACAAGGTGAAGCTGGAGCGTCAGCTCTGGCTCGCCGTGCTGCGGGCACAGAAGGACCTCGGGATCGAGGTGCCGGACGCGGCGATCGCCGACTACGAGCGCGTCCTCGACACCGTGGACCTGGCCTCGATCGCCGAGCGCGAGAAGGTCACCCGGCACGACGTCAAGGCCCGCATCGAGGAGTTCAACGACCTCGCCGGGCACGAGCAGGTCCACAAGGGCATGACGTCCCGCGACCTGACGGAGAACGTCGAGCAGCTGCAGATCCGCCTCTCGCTGGAGCTGGTCCGCGACCGCACGGTGGCCGTCCTGGCGCGTCTGGGCAGGCTGGCCGGCGAGTACGGCGAGCTGGTCATGGCCGGCCGTTCGCACAACGTGGCCGCGCAGGCCACCACCCTGGGCAAGCGGTTCGCGACCGCCGCCGACGAGCTGCTCGTCGCGTACGGCCGGGTCGAGGAGCTGCTCGGGCGCTACCCGCTGCGCGGGGTCAAGGGCCCGGTGGGGACCGCTCAGGACATGCTGGACCTGCTGGGCGGGGACGCCGCGAAGCTGGCCGAGCTGGAGGACCGGATCGCCGGTCACCTGGGCTTCTCGCAGGCGTTCACCTCGGTCGGCCAGGTCTACCCGCGCTCGCTGGACTACGAGGTCGTGACGGCCCTGGTGCAGCTCGCGGCAGCCCCCTCCTCGCTGGCGAAGACGATCCGGCTGATGGCCGGGCACGAGCTGGTGACCGAGGGCTTCAAGCCCGGCCAGGTCGGCTCCTCCGCCATGCCGCACAAGATGAACACCCGCTCCTGCGAGCGCGTCAACGGCCTGATGGTCATCCTGCGCGGCTACGCGTCGATGACGGGCGAGCTGGCGGGAGACCAGTGGAACGAGGGCGACGTGTCCTGCTCGGTGGTGCGCCGGGTCGCGCTGCCGGACGCGTTCTTCGCGCTGGACGGCCTGCTGGAGACGTTCCTGACGGTGCTCGACGAGTTCGGCGCCTTCCCGGCCGTCGTGGCCCGCGAGCTCGACCGCTACCTGCCCTTCCTCGCCACCACCAAGGTCCTGATGGGCGCGGTGCGCGCGGGAGTCGGCCGTGAGGTCGCGCACGAGGCCATCAAGGAGAACGCCGTGGCCTCGGCGCTGGCGATGCGCGAGCAGGGCGCCGAGCGCAACGAGCTGCTGGACAAGCTGGCGGCGGACGAGCGACTGCCGCTCGACCGGGCGCAGCTCGACGCGCTGATGGCCGACAAGCTGTCCTTCACGGGCGCCGCGTCCGCGCAGGTCGCCGTCGTGGTGGGCCGGATCGAGGAGATCGTCAAGCAGCGGCCCGAGGCCGCCGGTTACACCCCGGGAGCGATCCTCTGACGCGCTTCACCCAGGCGGAGCTGGAGGCCGCCCGCGACCGTCTCGTGCCGGACGTCGTCGCGGACGGCCTGCGCGTGCTGTTCTGCGGCATCAACCCGGGCCTGATGACGGCGGCGACCGGCCACCACTTCGCCCGCCCCGGCAACCGCTTCTGGCCCGTGCTGCACCTGTCCGGCTTCACGCCGAGGCTGATGAAGCCGGCCGAGCAGCGGGAGCTGCTGTCCTACGGGCTCGGCATCACCAACGTGGTGGCGCGGGCGACCGCCCGGGCGGACGAGCTGAGCGCCGAGGAGTACCGCGAGGGCGGGCGGCTGCTGGCGCGGAAGGTGACGGCGCTCGAACCGCGTTGGCTGGCGGTGGTGGGCGTGACCGCCTACCGGGCCGCGTTCGACGACCGCAAGGCCGTGGTGGGGCCGCAGGAGCGGCTCATCGGGGGCACCCGCGTGTGGGTGCTGCCGAACCCGAGCGGGCTGAACGCGCACTGGACGACGGCGACGATGGCGCAGGAGTTCGCCCGGCTGCGGGCGGCGGCGGAGAACTGACGGCACAGGGCTGGCGGTCAGGGCTGACGGCGCAGAGCCGACGGCGCACGAATGTCGGCGCAGGGCTGTCGGCGGTCGGTCGGTGCTCAGGGCGGGTCGGTCTCCGTCACCACCAGCAGGAGCTGGAAGGGCAGTTCCGCGTCCCACTGGGAGACGCCGAGGGCTATCCAGCGTGGTGTGCCGGGCAGTTGCCACAGATGCAGGTCCGGGACGTGAGCGCTGAGCGAGGCCCAGGGCTCGGATATGTCCTCACCGTCCATGGAGCGCTCCAGCGTGCTCGCCAGA
Organism: Streptomyces sp. LUP30; assembly: GCF_001746365.1. Lineage (GTDB taxonomy): Bacteria > Actinomycetota > Actinomycetes > Streptomycetales > Streptomycetaceae > Streptomyces. The sequence goes on along the minus strand of NZ_MJAJ01000077.1, from coordinate 16,107 downwards.
CTCACGAGGTGCGGCGGACCCCAGCGGTCGGTCAACCGCTCCGTGAGCCCGTCCCGGTCGGCCTCGTACTGCTCCTCCGTCTCCTCCCACGCGCTGCGGTCCTCGCCGTGGAAGTCGCCGCTGGTCTGCAGCTCCGCCACGAGATACCCCTGCGCGGGGAGCTCTCGGACGCTCAGCAGATCGACGGTGGCCAGACCGCGCGCGATGTCCATGAGATCCAGTAAAGCGGCCGCCACTGACAATTGGCGGCCCGTCAGTCCGCGGGCCCGCTCGGGCGTCCCGGACCCGCACCCGCCACGTGCCCGAGGCGACCGGAAGCCGACCGCGGGCGAGCCCGCCGGAGGACGGAGGCGCCGGCTCTGACGGTGCGCGGGCTGCCGAACGCGGTGACCGCCGCCCGGCTCCTCGTGGGTTCGCGGCGGTGCGTGACGGGTTCGCTACGAAGTGGGCACTCGCCCGGGTCCTCCCCGCCGAGTACGATCCGCCCCAACACGGGCTCGAGCTGGAAGGACGGACCTTGGGGCGGTTGACGGGCGGGGATCCCTCGCTGTTGCGAAGGATCAATTCCGCGGTGGTGCTGCACGCCCTGCGTGCGGCGGACTGCGCGACGCTCACGGAGATCACCCGCGTGACGGGTCTGTCCCGCCCGACCGTCGAGGGAGTCGTCGAGGACCTGATCGGGGCGGGGCTGGTCGTCGAGAAGGCGGCCGACGAGAGCGTCGCCCGACGGCAGGGGCGGCCCGCGCGGCGCTTCCGGTTCCGGGCGGAGGCCGGGCATCTGCTGGGTCTGGAGATCGGTTCGCACCGGGTGGCCGCGCTGCTGGCCGACCTGGACGGGCGAGTGCTGGGCGCGCAGTCCCGGGAGGTGGACGAGTCGGCGCCGGCGGACGAGCGGCTGGAGCGGCTGCGCGGCGCGGTGGCGGAGCTGCTGCGCCGGGCCGGCGTCCCGCGCAGCTCGCTGCGGGCGGTGGGGGTCGGCACCCCGGGGATCGTCGAGGCGGACGGCACGGTGCGACTGGGCACCGCGCTGCCGGAGTGGACGGGGCTGCGGCTGGGCGAGCGGCTGAGCCGCTCGTTCAAGTGCCCGGTCCTGGTGGAGAACGACGCCAACGCGGCGGCCGTGGCCGAGCACTGGAAGGGCGCCGCCACCGAGTCCGACGACGTCGTCTTCGTGCTGGCCGGGCTGAGTCCGGGCGCGGGCTCGCTGATCGGCGGTCGTCTGCACCGGGGGTACGGCGGGGCGGCCGGAGAGATCGGCGCACTGCACCTGCTGGGCCGTGAGGTGACCCCGGAGACGCTGCTGTCCACCACGGACGAGCCCCTGCATCCGCTGGACGAGCAGGCGGTCGCGGGGGTGTTCGCGCAGGCCCGGCAGGGCGACCGGCGGGCCCGGGCCGCGGTGGACCGGTTCATCCAGCGGCTCGTCCACGATGTGGCCGCGCTGGTGCTGGCCCTCGACCCGGAGCTGGTCGTGGTCGGCGGCTGGGCGGCCGGTCTGGACGGTGTCCTGGAGCCGTTGCGGGACGAGTTGGCCCGCTACTGTCTGCGGCCGCCCAAGGTGGCCCTGTCGCTGCTGGGAGAGGCGGCGGTGGCGACCGGGGCGCTGCGGCTGGCCCTCGACCATGTGGAGGAGGAGCTGTTCGCGGTGGAGGGCACGGTCACGGCGCGGCGGTGAGGGCGGTCACCGGGGGAACGCGTCGCGCCCCGGAGGAGTTCCGGGGCGCGGCGTGAGACGTCCGCCGGTGGCGGGGTGCGCCGTTCGGGGAGCCTGCCTCCTCGGAACCGGGCGCGGACGGGGCGTCAGGAGGCGGGTCGCTCCGGACCGTGGTGTATCTCCACGCCGCCCGATGCGCCGAACGTCAGCCGGCAGGTGTCCGCGCGGTACGTCGCGACGGACAGCGCCGCGGTGCGGCCCTCGGCGAAGAAGCGGGTGGTGACCACGAGGACGGGCGCGCCGGGGAGCCGGTCGAGTTCCCGGGCGTCGTCCGCGCGGGCCGAGCCGAGCTCCACCGCGCGGTCCTGCCCCTGCAGTTCGAGGCGCTGCAGCTCTCCGAGCACGGCACGCGCGCGTGCCGCTTCGGAGGGAGTGCCGTCACCGGTCACGCCGGGCACCGACGTCAGGGGGACGTACAGCAGTTCCGCGGCCACGGGCTGGCCGTCCGAGACGCGCGAGCGGCGCACGATGTGCACGGCCTGGTCGCGGGCGGTCTCCAGGGCGGTGGCGACGGTTGCGGGCGGAGCCGCCAGGGTGCTGTCGACGGGCTGCCAGGCGTCGTCGTCCGTGCCGGGCCACAGCTGCTGCTCGGTGCCGACGGCCACGCCCATCCGCGGCGGCGCGACGGTGGTGCCGACGCCTCGGCGGCGCTGCAGCCTGCCTTCGAGTTCGAGCTGCTCCAGGGCCTGGCGCAGCGTCGCACGGGCGACGCCGAAGCGGGCGGCCAGCTCGCGCTCGTTGGGCAGGATCTCCCCCACGGTGAACTCGGAGTCGAGCGCTTCGCTGAGCACCGTCCTGAGATGCCAGTACTTCGGTTCCGGTACCGATTCCAGTTGCGTGGTCCCCACCCTGTCCTCCGCAATTCGCCGTGGTCGGCAGCGTTTTTTTCGCGCCCTTGTTTATTAAAGGTTGTTGCACTTCTCTGCGACCATAGGACGCGCCTCACCCTTGGTCAAGACCAATCCTCGAACCCTGTCACCCCAAGGGGCTCTTGGGGGAAAGCGTTTACGAGGTGTTCGTGCGGACTCGCTCCCGTGACACTCCGGCCATGCTCGCGCCGCAAAGGCGGCCCGAGTCGCCCGGCGGGAATTACCGTGGCGCCAGGTCCGGCGCTCCGTCGGGTCCGGGACACGGGAGGTCGGCTGTGCGGTACGCGGTGCTGGGTACGGGCGAGGTCGGGCGCACGCTGGGCGGCGCGCTGGTGCGCCTGGGGCACTCGGTGGTCCTGGGTTCGCGCTCGAAGGACAATGCGGCGGCCCTGGAGTGGGCGCGACAGGCAGGGGCGGGAGCGAGCACAGGGACGTTCGCCGAGGCGGCGGCGGCCTCCGAGATGATCGTGAACGCGGTGGCCGGGCGGGCGTCCCTGACGGCGTTGCAGGCGGCCGGGGCAACCCACCTCGACGGCAAGGTCGTGCTCGACGTCTCCAACCCGCTGGCCTTCGAGGGGGGCGAGGCACGGTTGTCGCCCGTGGAGTCGGACAGCGTGGGCGAGCAGATCCAGCGGGCGTTTCCGCGGGCGCGCGTGGTGAAGTCCCTCAACACCGTCAACAGCCAGGTGATGGTGGACCCCGCGCGGGTGCCGGGCGAGCACCAGGTCTTCGTGTGCGGGGACGACGAGGACGCCAAGAGCCGCGTCACGGCGCTGCTCGGGGAGTTCGGCTGGCCTGCGGACCGGGTGATCGATCTGGGCGGGATCCGGGCGGCGAGGAGCGTGGAGATGTGGCTGCCGCTGTGGCTCGACCTCATGCGCCGTTTCGGTCACGCCGACTTCAACCTGGAGCTGCGCAGGGCCCGTTGAGCCGAACGGGCGCGGGGCGGAGTGCATGGCGCGGGCCCGCGCGGGCTTCACTCAACCGGGGGCTACCCGCCGGTAGTAATTGCTGACAAGCTGTCTACGGCGTCCACCGGCCAGTTCAGACGAGGAGCTCCCATGTCCGCCACCGTCTCCTTCACGGTCCCCTCCCCCAGCGGCAGCGGCCCACTGCCGGTCACCGTGTCCTACAGACGCGCGGGCGAGGGCGAGCCGCTGCTCCTGCTGCACGGCATCGGTCACCACCGACAGGCCTGGGACCCGGTGGTGGACATCCTCGCCGCCGAAGGCGACGTGATCGCCGTGGACCTGCCGGGCTTCGGAGCTTCCCCCGCCCTGCCGGACGGCCTCGACTACGACCTGCCCACGACGACCGCGGTGTTCGGCGCCTTCTGCGAGGCGATGGAGCTGGACCGCCCCCACGTGGCGGGCAATTCTCTGGGCGGCCTGCTCGCTCTGGAGCTCGGACGCGAGAAGCTGGTGCGGACCGTCACCGCGCTGTCCCCGGCCGGATTCTGGTCCGAGGCGGAGCGGCGCTACGCGTTCGGGGTTCTCACCACCATGCGGGGGATCTCCCGTCGGCTGCCGCTGCCCCTCGTCGAGCGTCTGGCGAGCACGGCGGCCGGCCGCACCGCCCTGACCAGCACCATCTACGCCCGCCCCGGCCGCCGTTCACCCGAGGCCGTGGTCGCCGAGACGCTGGCCCTGGCCCGGGCCACCGGGTTCGACGAGACCCTGAAGGCCGGCATCACGGTCAAGTTCACCGAGGACCTGCCCGGCGTGCCGGTCACCGTCGGCTGGGGCACCCGCGACTGGCTGCTCGTGCGCCGCCAGGGCGTCCGCGTCAAGCAGGTCATCCCGGCCGCGCGCCTGGTGCGGCTGCCCGGCTGCGGCCACTGCCCGATGAACGACGACCCGGCGCTCGTCGCCCGCGTGATCCTCGACGGCAGCCGCTGAGGCCGCGGCACGGTTCAGCGCCCCCGCCCCAGGTCTACCCCGGCCCCGACGAGCGCGCTGCCGGCGGCCCGGGCGGGACCGTAGGAGCCCGTTCCCACGAGCGGCGCGGTGCAGGCGGCCGCGACGGGGACGAGGCCGGAGAAGAGCGTGGCCCGCTCCGCGCCGATCCGTTGCATGCCCATGTACCAGCACACGAAGCCGACGACGGTGACGACCGCCGCCTGCCACAGCAGCGCGGCGGCCTCCGCGCCGCCGGGCCGGCGCAACAACCCGTCGCCCGCCGGCAGCAGGCCGATCGACGCGGACTCGGCAGCGGCGAGCCCGCAGACCGTGGCGGAGAGCAGCCGCGGGCCCGGCGTCCGCAGGACGGGCACGGCCGGCACCCGGGCGCTGTTCGCCCGGTTCGCGGAACGCGGCGACCACGGCCGCCTGCTGCGTCGCTGCCGGCGCGCCTACCGTGAGCGGCGTGACGCCCTCGTGGCCGCCCTGCGGGAGCACTTCCCCGGGGCGCGGGTGTCGGGGATCGCCGCGGGACTCCACGTCATCGCCGAACTTCCGCTCCGGTACGGGCCGCAGCGGCGATTCACGGAGCGGGCGGCCGCCGCAGGCGTCGACGTGCGCGCGCCGGCCGACTACGCACACGCGCGTGCCGGGCGAGGAGGCCGAGGAGAGGGAGAAGCGGGGACACGTCTCGTCCTCGGTCACGCCCATCTGTCGCCCGCGCGCATCCGGGACGCCGTACGGCTGATGGGGGAGGCCGCCGAGGAGTGAGGGCCGCGCGATCAGGTGGACACGCGGCGGTTGTTCACCTGTGGTTTCCGTGCGCGCTGCGGCGCACCAGTAGTTGTGGCTGTGCACACCGGCCGGTTCCCGCCCCTGGAGGCCCTTCCATGTCCCACCGCCCGTTCCCCGGGCGCCGCGGCGTCCTGCGCGGCTCGCTCGCCGCGTCCGCGGCCCTGACCCTGCCCGCCGCCGTCGGCGCGGCCCCCGCCTTCGCACTGTCCGGGCGTCCCAAGGCGGGGTGGGGCGTCCAGACCGGGGACGTGACCTCCGACTCCGGACTGGTGTGGGTGCGCTCCGACCGTCCGGCCCGGATGATCGTCGAGACCGCGGCCACCGAGTCCTTCCGGGGCGCCCGCCGTTGGCGCGGTCCGCTGCTCGGCGCCGGCACCGACTTCACCGGCACGACCCGGCTGCACGGTCTGCCGGCCGGCGAGCAGATCCACTACCGGGTGCTGCTGGCCGACCCGGACGACCCCCGCCGCACCGGCGAGCCGGTCGCCGGAACCTTCCGCACCACGCCCCTCGGGCGCCGGCGCGGGGTGCGCTTCCTGTGGTCCGGAGACCTCGCCGGCCAGGGCTGGGGCATCAACCCCGAGCTGGGCGGCTACCGCATCTACGACGCGATGGCCAAGCTCGACCCCGACTTCTTCCTGTGCAGCGGCGACAACATCTACGCCGACGGCCCGATCACGGTGACCCAGGCGCTGCCCGACGGCAGCCTGTGGCGCAACGTCGTCACCGAGGAGAAGGCGAAGGTCGCCGAGACGCTCGCGGAGTTCCGCGGCAACTTCCGCTACAACCTGCTCGACGACAACCTGCGCAGGTTCAACGCCCAGGTGCCGTCCGTCATCCAGTGGGACGACCACGAAGTCCGCAACAACTGGTACCCGGGCGAGGTGATCGCCGACTCCGACGCCCGCTACACGGAGAAGAGCGTCGACGTGCTCGCGGGGCGCGCCCGGCGGGCGTTCAGCGAGTACTTCCCGATCTCCACCCTGCGCCCGGGCGCCAAGGAGGGCCGCGTGCACCGGGTCGTGCACCACGGCCCGCTGCTGGACGTGTTCGTGCTGGACATGCGCACGTACCGCAACGCCAACTCGCCCGACGACCAGAGGACGGACCCGCAGGGCATCCTGGGCGCCGAGCAGTTGGAGTGGCTGAAGCGGGAGCTGTCGCGCTCGCGCGCGGTGTGGAAGGTGATCGCCGCCGACATGCCGCTCGGACTGGTCGTGCCGGACGCCACCGAGGGCAGGCCGAACATCGAGGCCGTCGCGCAGGGCGACCCGGGCGCCCCGCTGGGCCGTGAGCTGCAGATCGCCGAGCTGCTGCGGTACGTCAAGCACCGGCGGATCACCGGCACCGTGTGGCTGACGGCGGACGTCCACCACACCTCGGCGCAGCACTACCAGCCGTCACGGGCCGCGTTCACCGACTTCGAGCCGTTCTGGGAGTTCGTCTCCGGCCCGCTCAACGCGGGCGCCTTCCCGGCCAGCGCACTGGACGGCACCTTCGGTCCGGAGCGGGTGTTCGTCAAGGCGCCGACCGCGGCGAACGTGTCGCCCGCGGGGGGCTACCAGTTCTTCGGCGAGGTCGACATCGACGGCGACAGCGGCGAGTTGACGGTGCGTCTGCGCGAGCAGGACGGGACCGTGCTGTTCACCAAGGTGCTCCAGCCCGGACGGGTCGGGCAGTAGTCGGGCGTCCCGTACCCTCGACTCCGTGCCGCGCACCGGCGTCATCCCCCGGTGCGCGGCGCTGCTGTGAGGCCCGGCGGGAACCACCTCGTAGAAGGATTAACAAAACGGGCATTCGTAGCCTTTACCCATCAGTCACAAACCGTTCGTGATCACGCAACACGGTTCCTCCACAGTGGCTGCATGACTCGAGACATCTCCGACGTGACGCGCGCGAAGAACGGACGTCCGGTGCACCACTGGCGGCGGGACGCGGTGGAACTCGCCGCGCTCTTCACGGCCGTAGCGGTGGCCGACGGCGTGGCGAACCTCGTCGGGCACGGACCGGACGGCCCGGTGCTGCTGGCCGTCAACGCCGCCCTGCTGGTCGCCACGGCCGGGTTCCACACCTGGTGGGCACGGCGCCACGGCCACGCGCCGCCCTCCGGGGATACCGACGCCCGGCCGCCCTCCGAGGAGCCGCAGGCCGGGCCGTCGGAGCTGCCCTCGGGCGTCGACGAAGGCAGCGCCCTGTGGCGGATGCGGACGACGGTGAAGGACGCCCCGGGATCGCTGGCCGCGCTGTGCGCCGCGCTCGCCGCCCACCGGGTGGACATCCTGAGCCTGCAGACGCATCCGCTGGGCGAGGACACGGTGGACGAGTTCCTGCTGCGCGCCCCGGGCGCCCTCGCGGCCGCCGAGATCAGCCGGGCCGTCTCCCTCGCGGGCGGCAACGGCACCTGGATCGAGCGCGCCGACGCCCACGATCTGGTGGACGCGCCCACCCGGGTCCTCGGTCTGGCCACCCGCACCGCGCTGGACGCGGCCGAACTCCCCCTGACACTGAGGCAGTTGCTCGGCAGGTGCACGATCCGCTCGCTGCCCGCCGCGTCGGGCCTCGGGGGCCGTGGGGCGCAGAGCGTGCCCGTGGAGGGCGTGCTGGAGGACACCGTGATGCGGCTGCGGGCGCCGGAAGGCGGAGTGATCACCGTGGAGCGTCCCTATCTCCCCTTCACCCCGACCGAGTTCGCCCGCGCGCGGGCCCTGGTGGAGCTCGACGCCCGGCTCGGACCGCGGATCCCGCGCGGGCAGGACATGCTGACGCTGCCCGAGGGCGGCGACATCACCGTGCGCCGGGCCGACACCGGCGATCTGGAAGCGGCGAAGGCGATGCACGACCGGTGCTCGGCGCGCACGCTCGGGATGCGCTACCACGGACCGGTCCGCGACGCGGACCGCTACCTCAACCACCTGCTCAGCCCGCGCTTCGGCCGCACCCTCGCCGTGCAGACGACGTCCGGCCGCATCGTCGGCCTCGGCCATCTGCTGTGGGACGGCGACGAGACCGAGGTCGCGCTGCTGGTCGAGGACCAGTGGCAGCAGCGCGGGATCGGCGCCGAGTTGCTCGGCCGGCTGGTGGCGATGGCGGTCGAGGCGAGGTGCGAGAGCGTGTACGCCGTGACGCAGGCCTCCAACACCGGCATGGTCGCCGCCATGCGCGGACTGGGCCTCCCGCTCGACTACCAGATCGAGGAGGGCACCTTGGTCATCACCGCCCGGCTGGCGACCGCCGGGGCGCAGCCGGCGTCCCCGCGCCAGGACGCACGCGCCGCGCGCGACTGAGACGAGGGACCAGCAGGACCTGCGGCCCGGAGGACGAGAGCCTGGACGCACCCAATGCCCCTACGGCCCCGGCGGTATGCCCCGCCTGGGTCGCCGGGGCATTCGGCCGCCCCAGCACCGAGCCACCGAGCCACCGGGGCGCCGGCCGTCCGGCCGCGAGGCCGCGAGGCCGCGAGGCCGCGAGGCCGCGAGGCCGCGAGGCCGCGAGGGCAAAACCCCCCGGCCGCCGAGCCGTTGGGGCACGAGGCCGCCAGAGCACTGGACCGCCCGGCCGCCGAACCACCGAGGCAGCCGGACGCCAGACCACCGACACACCAGGCCACCGGAGCACCGGTCCGTCTGGGCACCGGGCCACCCGGCCGCCGAACCACCAAGGCAGCCGGACGCAGACCTCCGAGACACCGGGCCACCAGGGCACTCGACCGCCCGGCCGCCGAACCACCGAGGCAGCCGGACGCCAGACCACCGACACACCAGGCCACCGGAGCACCGGTCCGTCTGAGCACCGGGCCACCCGGCCGCCGAACCACCAAGGCAGCCGGACGCAGACCTCCGAGACACCGGGCCACCAGCGCACTCGACCGCCCGGCCGCCGAACCACCGAGGCAGCGGGACGCCAGACCGCCGACACACCAGGCCACCGGAGCACCGGTCCGTCTGGGCACCGGGCCACCCGGCCGCCGAACCATCAAGGCAACCGGACGCAGACCTCCGAGACACCGGGCCACCAGCGCACTGGACCGCCCGGTCGCCGAACCACCGAGGCAGCCGGACGCCAGACCGCCGACGCACCAGGCCACCGCAGCACCGGAGCACCGGTCCGTCTGGGCACCGGGCCGCCCGGCCGCCGAACCACCAAGGCAACCGGACGCCAAACCGCCGAGACACCGGGCCACCAGCACACTGGACCGCCCGGTCGCCGAACCACCGAGGCAGCCGGACGCCAGACCACCGACGCACCAGGCCACCGCAGCACCGGAGCACCGGTCCGTCTGGGCACCGGGCCACCCGGCCGCCGAACCACCAAGGCAACCGGACGCAGACCTCCGAGACACGAGACAACCAGCGCACTGGACCGCCCGGCCGCCGAACCACCAAAGCAGCCGGACGCCAGACCGCCGAGGCACGAGGCCACCGGGCGACCGGACGGTCGGACATCAGGCCGCCGGGGCCGGCCCTCCTCGGACGCGGACGCCGACCGCCGGGGCCTCGGCCCTCCTCGGACCCGGACGCCGGGCCGTCCACGGCTCGGCCTTCCCCGTACGGGGTGCCGGTCAGACGGCCGCTACTCCGCGACCGGGTGAGGGAATCGTTTCCGCCGAGCGGACGGCACCGGCCGCCCCGGCGACGGCAAGGGGATCGGGGGCACCGGTCGCTTCGGCGCCGCCCGCCACGGCGGGGGAAGCCGCCGCATCGGCCACAACCGCCGCACCGCCCGCGCCGAGCGCCGTTCGCAGGTCCCGCCACAGGTCCTCTACGTCCTCGAGCCCGACCGACAGGCGCAGCAGCCGGTCGCTCACACCCGCGCCCCTGCGTTCCCCCGCGTCCACGATGCGGTGGCTGATGGACGCCGGGTGCTGGATGAGCGAGTCGACGCTGCCCAGACTGACGGCCGGGGTGATCAGGCGTACGCCCGCGATCACCTCGTGCGGGTCGCCGTGCACCTCGAAGGCGATCATCGCGCCGCCGATGCGCGGATAGTGGACCCGTGCGACGCGCGGGTCCGCGGTCAGCCGCCGGGCCAGTTCGGCGGCCGTCGCGGAGGCGGCCCGCACCCGCACCGGCAGCGTCGACAGGCCGCGCAGCAGCAGATAGCCGGCCAGCGGGTGGAGCACGCCGCCGGTCGCGAACCGTACCTGCCGCAGCAGCCCGGCGAACTCCTCGTCGCACGCGACCACGCCGCCCAGCACATCCCCGTGACCGCCGAGGTACTTGGTGGCGCTGTGCAGGACGAGCCGCGCGCCCTGCTCCACAGGGCGTTGCAGCACGGGCGTGGCGAAGGTGTTGTCGGCGAGCAGCGGGACCGAGCCGCAGGCGTGCGCGACGGCCCGCAGATCGACCTCGGCGAGCGTCGGGTTGGCCGGTGTCTCGACCATGACCAGCCCGGTGTCCGGGCGCAGCGCGTCCGCGATCCCGGCGGGGTCGGTCCAGGTGACCTCCGACCCGAGCAGTCCCGCGGTCAGCAGATGGTCGCTGCAGCCGTAGAGGGGGCGCACGGCGACCACGTGCCGCAGACCCGTCGAGGCGCGCGCCAGCAGCACCGCGCTGAGCGCCGCCATGCCGCTGGCGAACGCGACCGCGCTCTCGGCGCCTTCGAGCCGGGCCAGCGCCGTCTCGAACCGGGCGACCGTCGGATTGCCCAGCCTGCCGTAGACGGGCGGTCCGTCCGGCTCCGCGCCGGTCGCGGCGAACGCGTCGATGCGGGCCGCCTCGGCACGGCTGTCGTACGAGGGGTACGTGGTGGACAGGTCGATCGGCGGGGCGTGCAGGCCCTGGCGGGCCAGGTCGTCCCGGCCCGCGTGCACGGCCTCGGTGGCCAGTGCGCGGGGTGCTCCAGGCGTGCGTACGCCGTCGTACGCGTGCGTGCTCGCAGCGGATGAGTCCATGGACGGCAGGGTGAACATCACACGGGTCGTATGGCGTCGAGACCGTGCTACGTTCGGTCGATGTCCGAATCCGTCGTACTGGACCCGGTCGATCTCCAGCTGCTGCGGCTGCTGCAGAACGACGCCCGGACCACCTATCGCGACCTCGCCGCGCAGGTCGGCGTCGCGCCCTCGACGTGTCTGGACCGGGTGACGCGGCTGCGCCGCAGCGGCGTGATCCTCGGGCATCAGCTGCGGCTCGATCCGGCCAAGCTGGGGCGCGGTCTGCAGGCGCTGCTGTCCGTGCAGGTCAGGCCGCATCGCCGGGAGCTGGTGGGACCGTTCGTGGAGCGCATCCGGGCACTGCCGGAGGCGCTGACGGTCTTCCATCTCACCGGGCCCGACGACTATCTCGTCCATGTCGCGGTGGCGGACATGGCCGATCTGCAGCGGCTCGTGCTCGACGAGTTCACGTCACAGCGGGAGGTGGCGCGCGTCGAGACCCGGCTGATATTCCAGCAGTGGGAGTGCGGGCCGCTGCTGCCGCCCGCGCCCCCGGGGCCCACGCCGTGAGGCCCCCGCCGACGGCTTCAGGACAAACGCCGTGACGCGCGCCGCCGGCCCGTACGAGGATGGGGCGCATGTCACAGACCAACAACCCGCTGCCCCGCGAGGTCGCCGACGCCTATGTCGACGACCTCATCGCCCTCGACCCGGTGACCGGCACCTACCTCGGCGTGCCGGAGAGTTCGAGCCGCCTGCCCGACTACTCGCCCAGGGGTCAGGAGGCTCTCGCGAGGCTCGCGCGGGACACCCTGACGAAGCTCGACGAGGCGGAGCGAAGGCCCGGCGCGGACAGTGACATCGAGCGCCGGTGCGCCCGTCTGCTGCGTGAGCGCCTGACCGCGGAACTCGGTGTGCACGAGGCCGACGAGGGGCTGCGCGCCGTCGGCAACATGGCCACGCCCGCGCATCATGTGCGCGAGGTGTTCACGGTGACGCCCAACGAGACCGACGAGGACTGGGCGGCGATCGCCGAACGGCTGCGCGCGGTGCCGGCGGCCCTCGCGGGCTACCGGGAGTCCCTGACGCTCGGTCTGGAGCGCAAGCTGTACGCGGCGCCGCGGCCGACCGCCACGTTCGTCGAGCAGCTCACGCAGTGGTCGGACCCGGACGGCGAGGGCCGTGCCTGGTTCGAGGGCTTCGTGGCCACGGGCCCCGAGGCGCGCCGCGCCGAACTGGACGAGGCGGCCCACGGGGCCACCGCGGCGGTCGTGGAGCTGCGGGACTGGCTGCGCGACGTGTACGCGCCGACCACCGAAGGCGCGCCGGAGACCGTGGGCCGGGAGCGGTACGCCCGCTGGGCGCGCTACTACAACGGCACCGACCTCGACCTCGACGAGGCGTACGCGTTCGGCTGGGCGGAGTACCACCGGCTGCTCGCCGAGATGGAGAAGGAGGCCGAGAAGATTCTGCCGGGGGCCCGGACGCCCTGGGTGGCGCTGGCGCATCTCGACGAGCACGGCCGGCACATCGAGGGCGTGGACGAGGTCCGGGACTGGCTGCAGGGCCTGATGGACCAGGCGATCGAGTCGCTCGACGGCACCCACTTCGAACTCGCCGAGCGGGTACGGAAGGTGGAGTCGAAGATCGCCCCGGCGGGCAGTGCGGCCGCCCCCTACTACACGGGCCCCTCGGAGGACTTCTCCCGGCCGGGCCGCACCTGGCTGCCGACCATGGGCGAGACCCGCTTCCCCGTGTACGACCTCGTCTCCACCTGGTACCACGAGGGCGTCCCCGGCCACCACCTCCAGCTGGCGCAGTGGGCGCACGTCGCCGGTGACCTCTCCCGCTACCAGGCCACCGTCGGCATCGTCAGCGCCAACGCCGAGGGCTGGGCGCTGTACGCGGAGCGGCTGATGGACGAGCTCGGCTTCCTCACGGACGCCGAGCAGCGGCTGGGCTACCTGGACGCGCAGATGATGCGCGCGGTGCGGGTCATCGTCGACATCGGCATGCACCTGGAGCTGGAGATCCCGGCCGACTCGCCGTTCCACCCGGGTGAGCGCTGGACCCCGGAGCTGGCCCAGGAGTTCTTCGGCGGGCACAGCAGCCGTCCGGCGGACTTCGTCGAGAGCGAGCTGACCCGTTATCTGTCGATCCCCGGTCAGGCGATCGGCTACAAGCTCGGCGAACGGGCCTGGCTGCTGGGCCGGGAGAAGGCCCGCGAGCGCCATGGCGACGCCTTCGACCTCAAGTCCTGGCACATGGCGGCCCTTTCGCAGGGTTCGCTGGGTCTCGACGACCTGGTGGACGAGCTGGCCCGGCTCTGACCGGTTGTGGTCCGGCCCGCGGGGCGGCGGAAATCCGCTGTCCTGCGGGCCGTCCGTGCGTCACGCTCCTCCCATGAGCTCCTCGCGAACCCTGTTCCTCTCCCCGCGCGTCACCGCGACGGGCCACGCCTTCGCGGACGCGGCCCGACGGCGCGGGGCGCGCGTGGAGACGCTGCGCGACTGGCGGGTGCCGCCGCAGTGGCGCGCGGCTCCGGCCGCCTCGCTCTACTCCGGCCCCCTGTTCGCGGACGCCGTCGCGCGGGAGCTGGGGCTCGGCCTGCTGGAGGCGCCGCCGGACTGGCTGGCCCGGCTGCCGTACGAACTCACCCTGCGCAAGGTCGAGTTCACCACGATCGCGCAGGCGCGTGCGCTGCGCCGGCCCGCGTTCGTGAAGCCGCCGAACGACAAGAGCTTCCCGGCGCGGGTGTACCGGGACGGCAGCGGGCTGCCCGGTCCGGACGCGGTCGACGGCACGGAGCCGGTGCTGGTCAGCGACATCGTGACGTTCGTCGCGGAGTACCGGCTGTTCGTGCGGGACGGCGAGGTGCGCACCGGAAGCCGATACGCGACCGGGGGCGATCTGGACGTCGTCCCGCTGGAGCGGGACCCGCGTCACGCCGAGGTGCTCGCCTTCGCCGGGCGGCTGGCCGGGACGGGACTGCCGAGCGCGGTCGTCGTGGACGTCGGGCTGACCGACGGCGCCGGGTGGGCCGTCGTGGAGGCCAACGCGGCCTGGGCGAGCGGACATTACGCATGTGACGCGGACGCCGCGCTGGACGTCGTCCTGCACGCGGCGCGCCCCGAGGGCGAGTTCCGCACGGCGGACCGCCCCTTCCTGCGGCACGCCCCGGTGGTGGTACGGGACTGACAGGGCCCCCGGGCCGCTGCGGCCCCGGGGGCGGTCAGCAGCCGCAGTCGGCCGCGTCCGCGGGGGCCGTGAGCGGGTCGGCGGCGCGCTGTTCCCGGCCCTGCCAGGTCTCGTAGGGGAAGCCCTCGCGCACCCAGTACTCGAACCCGCCGAGCATCTCCTTGACCTGGTAGCCGAGTTCGGCGAGCGCGAGGGCGGCGCGGGTGGCGCCGTTGCAGCCGGGGCCCCAGCAGTACGTCACCACGGGGACGCCCTTGTCGAGGAGCCGTTCCGCCTGCTCGGGGATGAGCGCGGTGGGCAGGTGCACGGCGCCCGGGACGTGCCCCTGGTCCCAGGCCCCGGTGGCGCGGGAGTCCAGGACGGCGAAGCCGGGGTCGCCGCCGGCCGCCAGGGCCGCGGCCACGTCGGAGACGTCGGCATGGAAGGCGAGGCTCGCCCGGAAGTGGGCGGCGGCCAGGGCGGGGTCGGCCGGGGCGGCGCGCAGGACGGGGTTCGTTCCGGTCGCGCTGTGGGCGGCGGTCATCGCAGGGCCTCTCCGTGGTGGTGGTCGACGACCAGAAATCTACGGTCGCCGACGGGTCTCCCTGAAGGGGCGATTCACGGCGGGAGCCTTGTCGGACCGGTGATTTCCTGCTAGTCATCGGGGATGACCGTGTATTCCCCGGACGCCACCGACTGGCGCATTCTCGAGGTCCTCCAGCGCGAGGGGCGGGCCAGTTTCGCCGACCTGGCGCGTGCCGTGGCGATGTCGGCGAGCGCCGTCACCGAGCGGGTGCGACGGCTGGAGGAGGCGGGCGTCATCCAGGGGTACGCGGCCGTCGTGGACCCCGAGCGGCTGGGGTTGCCGATCCTGGCGTTCGTGCGGCTGCGCTATCCCAACGGGAACTACAAGCCGTTCCACGACCTGGTGGCCGTCACTCCCGAGATCCTGGAGGCGCACCATGTGACGGGCGACGACTGCTTCGTGATCAAGGTCACCGCCCGGTCGATGGGTCATCTGGAGGAGGTGTCGGGGAAGATCGGCGCGCTCGGGTCGGTCACCACGAGTGTGGTCTACTCCTCGCCGCTCCCCCGCCGCCCGCTGGGCCGGTAGCCCCGCAAGTGCACCGTCGACCCCGACCGGCCCTTGACGACCTCGAGTTGGGCGTGGATACGGCGGCGCAGGTCGCCCACATGGCTGACGATGCCGACGCTGCGGTCGCGTTCGCGCAGGGAGTCGAGGACGTCGAGGACCTCGTCGAGCGTCTGGTCGTCGAGGCTGCCGAACCCCTCGTCGATGAAGAGGGTGTCGAGCCGGACCCCGCCGGCCTCGTCGGTGACGACGTCCGCGAGGCCGAGGGCCAGCGCGAGCGAGGCGAAGAAGGTCTCCCCACCCGACAGCGTGGCCGTGTCCCGCTCTCGGCCGGTCCAGGCGTCGACGACGTGCAGTCCGAGCCCACTGCGGCCGCGGCCGGCCCGGTCGTCGGAGTGGACCAGGGTGTAACGCCCCGACGACATGCGCTGCAGCCGGGCGGTCGCGGCGGCGGCCACCTGTTCGAGGCGGGCGGCCAGAACGTAGGCCTCCAGGCGCATCTTGCGCTCGTTGTCCGCGGAGGTGCCCGCGGTGAGGCCGGCCAGGCGGGCCACCCGGTCGTACTCCTCGCGCACCGGGGCGAGCCGGCGTACGCCGCTGTCCGCGCGCGCGGACAGCTGGTCGAGTTCGGCGCAGCGGCGGGCCGCCGCGTCCTGGGCGGAGGCGGCCGCGCGCAGCCGTGCGGCCGC
>NZ_MJAJ01000076.1 GCF_001746365.1 Streptomyces sp. LUP30 | reverse complement strand
GCCGAGGGCAGGCGCCCGCCAGCGGAGCCGCGGCGCAGGGCCGGGCCGGACGGACGCCGCTCCCCGACGGCGCGGCGGCGCGGACCGACGTCGGACTGATCGCCGCCCGCCGCGCCCTCCGGCTCACCGGCGACGAGGTCTTCACACCGCTCGTCGACCCTCCCTTCGTCGCTTCGCTCACCCCGGTGGCGAACATCGCCGTCGGCGACGAGACTCCCTGGGGCGTGGCCGCGGAACTGGTCCGGCTGCTGCCGGGGACGCGGACGGACGGCTTCACGGGCGCGGACGCCGGGCACGCGGCGCTGGCCGCGGCGGGGGGGCGGCGGATCGTCGCCGTGGTCCGTGACGAGCACCGGCACGCCTGGATGGGAGCGGCCCTCGACGTGATGCTGGCGGCCCGCCCGGACACGGTCGTCGTCGAGATGGGCGTCCCTCAGGCCCCGCCCCGGGGCGCGCTGCACATCGCCACCCATGGCGCGGCCCGGGTGTGCGGCCGCGCGGCGGCGGAGGTCATCGCGGCCGGCCCGCACGGCTGAGCGCCACGACGGCGAAGGCGCCCGGCTCCTGGTCCAGGAGCCGGGCGCCTTCGCCGTGGTTCGGGGCGGTCGCCCTCAGATGCCCTGCCACTGCGGCTTGTTGGCGAACGTGTGCCGGAAGTACTCCGCGAACTTCAGCTCGGACGCGGCGGCCTCGTCCACGACGACGGTCGCGTGCGGGTGCAGCTGCAGCGCGGAGGCCGGGCACACCGCGGCGACCGGTCCCTCCACGGTGGCCGCGACGGCGTCCGCCTTGCCCTCCCCGGTGGCCAGCAGCACCAGGTGCCGCGCCTCCAGGATCGTCCCGATGCCCTGGGTGATGACGTGGTGGGGGACCTGGTCGATGTCGCCGTCGAAGAAGCGCGCGTTGTCCACCCGGGTCTGCTCGGTCAGCGTCTTGATCCGGGTGCGCGAGGCGAGGGACGAGCACGGCTCGTTGAACCCGATGTGCCCGTCGGTGCCGATCCCGAGCAGCTGGATGTCCACGCCGCCGGCCGCGGCGAGCGCGCGGTCGTACGCCTCGCAGGCGGCCTGCACGTCCCGCGCGGTGCCGTCCGGACCGAGGAAGGCGTCCATGCCGATGCCCAGCGGCTCCAGCACCTCCCGCCGCAGCACCGAACGGTAGGACTCGGGGTGGTCGGCGGGCAGGCCCACGTACTCGTCGAGCTGGGCGATCCGCGCCCGCCCGGCGTCCACGGCGCCGGAGGCCACCTTGGCCGCCAGCGCCTCGTAGACGGGCAGCGGGGTGGAGCCGGTGGCCACGCCGAGCAGAGCGTCCGGCTTGCGCCGCAGGAGCTGTGCCATGGCCTCGGCGATGAGCTCGCCGCCCGACCGGGCGTCCGGAACGATGACAACTTCCACGCTGGCCCGCCGTTCTCATAACCGTCTGTGGTTTAGACCAATCTATGGGCTCAATCTAACAGAATCGGGTGTCCCGGCCCAGGCGGCTGGGCGTCCGGGATCCGTACGGCAGGGAGCCGATCGGCCGCGGCGACGGCCGGTCGCGGAAATTGCCCTCGCAGTGCGGCCCCGCGCGGGAACCCGCACAGGCTAGGCTGCGTTGTGGATGACAGGGCCTTCCGAATACCACAACAACGAACAAGCCCGCCCGCATGGACACACTTAGTGGTCTAGTCCACAATGGCGGGGGGCGAGTGACACAGCCGGCAACACACTGAGCCTCCGTCTTCCCCGCACAGGAAGGCGGACCGAGGATCCGGGCTCTCTGCCCTGACTGCCCCGGCTCCTCACCTTCGGTCGACGGGACCGCACACCCCGCGGCCGATATTGCTCCGGGCTGCGGTGCCGGGAGGGTTGAGGGTCCCTCTCAGGCGCCGCGGCCCGCGGGTGTTTCCCGCCCCGGGCATACCCCCAGGTACGCTCGCTTGCGTGCCCTCCATGAACGAACTCGTACGCCAGCACACCGCACTCGACGACTCCGACCTCGAGTGGCTGCATCTGCTGGTCTCGGAGTGGCAGCTGCTCTCCGACCTCTCCTTCGCCGACCTGGTCCTGTGGGTCCCCACCCGCGACGGCGCCCGCTACGTCTCCGTGGCCCAGATGCGCCCCAACACCGGCCCCACCTCCTACCAGGACGACATGGTCGGCCATCTCGTCCCCCGCGGCCGCCGCCCGCTGCTGGACGCCGCCCTGGACGAGGGACGGATCGTGCGCGAGGGCGACCCGGAGTGGCGCGAGGAGGTCCCGGTCCGGGTCGAGTCCATCCCCGTCCGGCGCGAGGGCCGCGTCCTGGGCGTCATCGCCCGCAACACCAACCTGCTCACCGTGCGCACCCCGAGCCGGCTGGAGCTCACCTATCTGCAGAGCGCGTCCGACCTCGCACAGATGATCGCGGCCGGCTCCTTCCCGTTCCCCGACCAGCAGACGGACATGGACGCGGCCCCGCGCGTCGGTGACGGCCTGATCCGCGTCGACGCCGACGGGATCGTCCAGTACGCCTCTCCGAACGGGCTGTCCGCCTTTCACCGCATGGGCCTGGCCTCCGACCTGGTCGGCCAGCACCTCGGCCTGACCACCGCCGAACTCGCCCCGACCCGCGGCCCGGTGGACGAGGCGCTCGCCAAGGTCGCCAGCGGCTGGGCGCCCCGTGAGTTCGAGATCGAGGCCCGCGACGGGGTCATCCAGTTCCGCACGATCCCGCTCAAGCCGAAGGGCACCCGCATCGGCGCGCTCGTCCTGCTGCGCGACGTGACCGAACTGCGTCGCCGGGAACGTGAGTTGATCACCAAGGACGCGACCATCCGGGAGATCCACCACCGGGTGAAGAACAACCTCCAGACGGTGGCGGCCCTGTTGCGGCTCCAGGCCCGGCGCATCGAGTCCGAGCGAGGCCGGGAGGCCCTCGAGGAGGCCGTCCGCCGGGTCGGCTCGATCGCGATCGTGCACGAGACGCTGTCCCAGAACCTCGACGAGCGCGTGGAGTTCGACGAGATCGCCGACCGCGTGCTGGCGATGGTCGCCGAGATCTCGCCGGGCAAGGTCGCCGGCCGGCGCAGCGGACGCTTCGGGATCCTGGACGCCGAGGTCGCCACCCCGTTGTCCATGGTCCTCACCGAGATCCTGCAGAACGCCCTGGAACACGGCTTCGCCGAGGGCGAGACGGGAACCGTCGAGGTCTCGGCGGTCCGCGGGGGCACCAGCAAGGAGGCCCGTCTGCTGGTCACCGTCCAGGACGACGGCGTCGGCCTGCCCGAGGGCTTCGACCCGCACACCTCCGGCAACCTCGGACTGCAGATCGTACGGACGCTGGTCGAGGGCGAGTTGAGCGGAACCTTCGACATGGTCCCGGCGCCGGAGCGTGGGACGCAGGTGATCCTGGACATCCCGGTGCGCGCGCAGAAGTAGCCCGCGAGACGGCGGCGGGGGCGAAGGGTGGCGCGGTCGGCGGGGTGAGAGCCCGCGAGGGCGTCGGGCAGGACGTGTGCGCACAGCAAGAAGCCCCGGACCGTTCAGGGGTCCGGGGCTCGAATGCTCGTTGCCAGCTTGTGCTGCGCATCGGGGGTACTGCGCGCTGCGGCTCGGGGGCGGGAGAAGCGTACTCGCTGTCAACGCGGTGATGCCGACAGGCACACGCGCCGCCAAGCTCAGGCTTGCGGGGCGGGTGTCGTCAGGCGGAGGCCTGACGGGCCCGGTTGCGGGCGGCGCGGCGCTTCATCGCGCGACGCTCGTCCTCGCTGAGGCCACCCCAGACGCCGGAGTCCTGACCGGACTCGAGCGCCCACTGCAGACACTGCTCCATAACCGGGCAGCGACGGCAGACGGCCTTGGCTTCCTCGATCTGCAGCAGCGCAGGACCGGTGTTGCCGATGGGGAAGAAGAGCTCGGGGTCTTCCTCGCGGCAAACGGCGTTGTGACGCCAGTCCATGGCTGCTACCTCTCCTTGGTATTACATGCACGTTGCTTGTGAATGTGAACGCTTTCACGAATCCCTCAACGGATGAAGGGCCACCAGCAAGGTTTCCCTGGCGTGGACCTGGAGTTTGTTGAGGGGTTCCGGTGATCAGTGGATGCCGGTGTTGCGGGCTGTCCCGATCGCCACGTAGAGACTCGCAAACCTCAGCGGCGGATACAACCCCTTCCGGAAAGTTTTTTTTGATTCCTCGGTGTCGACTAGGTCACAGCCGTACTTCCATGGGGTGGATCCTGGCCTAAACGTTCGAGTGAAAGGACTTCAGCCCTTTCTGCTCACACAATCACACGCAGTGCATGGCGTACGCCTGTGAACGTCACGCTGGTTCGCAGGCCTAGGTGGTCGCCGTCCATCTGGAGGGGTAGCGGGGCCTTCGAATGCAAGGTGAACCCGTCCAGGTCGTGCAGGGAGACGACATGCCTGCCGTGTGGTCCCCGCTCGGGGGACGAAGTGAGCAACTGGGTGCCATATCGGGCAACCGAGGCGGTCGACAGACGGCTGAGACCGAGTACGTCGAGCCCGGTATCGAACGAGGCCTTAGGCGACGCGTACACCGGGCGATTACCCAGATAGGTCCACGGAGCCGTGTTGCAGACTATGGACAGCACCAAACCGGTCACCGGATCCGCGCCCGGCCGCTCCAGAGTGATGGTTCCGTGCCGGCGCTGTGATTCGCCCAACAACTGGCGCACCGCCTGGCGAATGTAAAGGGCGTGCGTGGACTTCCTGCCGAGTTCGCGCTGCTGCTCCACCCGGCCCACCACTCCGGCGTCGAAACCGAGACCGGCGTTGAAGGTGAACCAGCGCGACGGCACCGCCTCGTCCTCCGTGCCGGGCGTGCCCGCGGCGAGACCGAGGCCGACCATGCGCTCGCGGCCCTCACGCAACGCGTCCAGCAACGCGCCGGTGGCCTCGACGGGATGGTTGGGCAGCTCCAGGGCGCGCGCGAAGACGTTGGTGGAGCCGCCCGGGACCACCGCGAGGCCGGGCAGGGCCGGGTCGGGGCCGGCATGCAGCAGACCGTTGACGACCTCGTTCACCGTGCCGTCGCCGCCGAGGGCCACCACCAGGTCGACGTTCCCGCTCTCCGCCGCCTGGCGGCCCAGGTCGCGCGCGTGCCCGCGGTACTCGGTGGTGACCGCCTCCAGCTTCATCTCGCTCGCGAGGGCGTGGATGAGGACGTCGCGCGTTCGTGCACTGGTGGTGGTTGCCGCCGGATTGACCACGAGAAGTGCACGCATGAGTTGCAGCGTACCTACTGGGTGGTACCGGGCACAGGCCGAGGTGGGGATCGGGTAAGAGATCACGCAGTGAGCCTCGACACGGGCGCCGGCCGGGCTTACGGGCGGTCCGAGGACGGGCCCGGTGCGCG
Organism: Streptomyces sp. LUP30; assembly: GCF_001746365.1. Taxonomy (GTDB): domain Bacteria; phylum Actinomycetota; class Actinomycetes; order Streptomycetales; family Streptomycetaceae; genus Streptomyces. Next base: position 25,410 of record NZ_MJAJ01000076.1, on the reverse strand, counting down.
GGCTACCCTTCAAGGGTGAGCCGTGAGCAGACCCCCGCCGCCCCGGAAACCGCAGCGTCCCGCCCGCGCCGGGTGACGTACGCCGCCGCCCTCTGCGCGCTGGAGGGGCTGGCGCTGGTCGCCGGGGGAGTGTGGATGCTCGTCCTGGGTCTCACCGGCGGCCCGGACGACCGTCAGCAGGCCGTCACCGGCGGAGTCACCGTGATCGTGCTGGCGCTGCTGCCGCTGCTGGCCGCCCGCGGACTGCTGAGCCTGCGCAGCTGGAGCCGGGGGCCCGCCGTCATCACCCAGGTCATGGCGGTGCCGGTGGCCTACAACCTGCTCCAGGCCGACAGCGTGGCCATCCCGGCGGGCATCGCCCTGATGGCCGTGGCCGTCACCGCGCTCGTGCTGCTGGTCAACCGGGAGACGACCAGGGCCCTCGGGATCCGGGGACCCGGTCGTAACCCGGAGTAGCCGCTCTTCGCTGCCCTACTCCTCGACGAGGAGCTTCTCCCGCAGCTGCGCGAGCGTGCGCGCCAACAGCCGGGAGACGTGCATCTGCGAGATGCCGACCTCCTGCGCGATCTGCGACTGGGTCATGTTGCCGAAGAATCTCAGCAGCAGGATCCGCTTCTCGCGCGGCGGGAGATCCTCCAGGAGCGGCTTGAGGGACTCCCGGTACTCGACGCCCTCCAGCGCCTCGTCCTCCGCGCCGAGCGTGTCGGCGACCGCCGGGGACTCGTCGTCGGTGTCGGGGACGTCCAGCGACAGCGTGGAGTACGCGTTGGCGGACTCCAGGCCCTCCAGGACCTCCTCCTCCGAGATCGCCAGCTTCTCGGCGAGCTCGTGGACCGTGGGGGAGCGGCCGTGCTGCTGCGACAGCTCGGCCGTCGCCGTGGTCAGCGCCAGCCGCAGCTCCTGGAGCCTGCGCGGCACCCGCACCGCCCAGCCCTTGTCCCGGAAGTGCCGCTTGATCTCGCCGACGACCGTCGGCGTCGCGTACGTGGAGAACTCCACGCCGCGCTCCGGGTCGAAACGGTCGACCGACTTGATGAGACCGATCGTGGCGACCTGGGTGAGGTCGTCCAACGGCTCGCCGCGGTTGCGGAAGCGGCGCGCGAGATGCTCGACCAGCGGCAGATGCATGCGGACCAGCTGGTTGCGCATCTCCGCGTACTCGGGGCTGCCGTCCTGCAGCTTGCGCAGCTCCACGAACATCGCCCGCGCCCCGCTGCGGTCCCCCGGCGCCGGCAACGGCGCGGGGGGCGCGGGGGGCGCCGGTGGTTCGTGCTGCGTGCCCGGCACGCTGTGTTCGCCGTCTCGCTCGTGCTCGCTCATTGTCCCGCCCGTCGCCCTCTGTCGAGCCCTCGCCTCTGCTCGGCCCGAGGGCTCGCCCCCGGGCCGCCTCTCCCTGGGCGAGCCCTGCACGGCTGCGTCCGGCAGACCCGCCTGCGCGGAGGCCGAGTCGTCCTCCGGATGCGGCCGGGCCTGCTCGGGGATGCCGTCGATGCCGTCGGCCATGCGGCGGGAACCGTCCGGAGAGACTGGCGTCCCGGCGTCGCCGGCCGGCAGCTCCCGTGCGCCGCGCTCTTCGTCCCGCACCGGCCCGTCCCCGTTCCTCACGCCGGCCCGGGTCCCGCGCCGCGCTGTTTGTAGAGGCTGATCGACACGGTCTTGTCCTCGTCGACAGCGGAGGACACCTTGCCCGCGAGGGCGGACAGGACGGTCCAGGCGAAGGTGTCGCGCGAGGGGGCATGACCATCCGTGGTCGGCGCCGAGACGGTGACTTCGAGCGAGTCGTCGACGAGCCGGAACACGCAACTGAGTACCGAGCCGGGCACGGCCTGCTGGAGCAGGATCGCGCAGGCCTCGTCCACCGCGATGCGCAGGTCCTCGATCTCGTCCAGGGTGAAGTCCAAACGGGCCGCGAGGCCGGCCGTGGCCGTCCGCAGCACCGACAGGTAGGCACCCGCAGCCGGCAGCCGGACTTCCACGAAGTCCTGGGTCGCGGGCTCGCCTGCGATCTGGGACACCCTCACCTCCAAGGTGGTACAAGCTTTTCGGGGCCGAGGGTCGCCCCCCGGGTAACGCGTGTGTGGTGCAGCGGTGACGCTATCGCGCTCTCACGTTTCCTGTTCCCGGACCCCAACCCCCCGACGTCACTCACAGTAAAGCTGTGAACACGCTCCGTGTCTAGAGGTCTGAGGACCCAAATGGGAAGAGGGCGCGCCGGGTTGACGTACCCAGGCGTCAGATGGTCGAACCGTACCCGCCGGACGGCCGGGGCGTCTCATGAGTTCAACGGTCACACCGCCTCAGAAGTTCGCGCAGGGCCGCGACGCCCGGCGCGGGGAAGCCGCGGAGCCGGGCCCGACAGGGCCGGGACACCTCGTGCGACGTCATACGAGGACATGGTCGACGAAGCACCAGCGCCAGTTCTCGCCGGGCTCGAACGTCCGCATCACCGGGTGGCCGGACTCCTTGTGGTGCCCGGTCGCGTGCCGGCTCGGCGAGGAGTCGCAGCACCCGACGTGGCCGCACGTCAGGCACAGCCGCAGTTGCACCGGGTGGGTGCCGTCCCGCAGACACTCCGGACATGTCTCGCCCAGCGGGACGGGCTCGGGGTGGGGCAGCGCGTCGGCGTGCGTGCACTGTTTCATGATTGCCAGATTACGACGGGCGTGCGGACGCCCGCGCGGAAAAAGAGGGCGGGCCCGACATGGACGTGATGCCACTGCTGTTGCTGGTGGCCGGCAGTGCGGCGATCGCGGCGGCGGCCCGGCGCACCCCGGTGCCCGCGCCGCTGCTTCTGGTGGCGGTCGGTCTGCTGGTCTCCTATGTGCCCGGCGTGCCGGACTACACCCTGGACCCCGACGTCGTCCTGCCTCTGCTGCTGCCTCCGCTGCTGTACACCTCGGCCACCGACAGCTCCTATCTCGACCTGCGCGCCCAGCTGCGGCCGGTGGCGCTGCTCTCCGTCGGTTACGTGCTCTTCGCGACCCTCGCCGTCGGCTGGGCCGCCTACCTGCTCGTGCCGGGGCTGCCGCTGACGGCCGCGCTGGTGCTGGGCGCGGTGGTCGCGCCGCCGGACGCGGTCGCGGCCACGGCGGTGGCCCGCAGGGTCGGCCTGCCCTCCCGGATCACCACGATCCTCCAGGGCGAGTCGCTGCTGAACGACGCCACCGCGATCACCGCCTACAAAGTGGCCCTCGCGGTCGTCGTCGGTGAAGGCGCGTCCTGGGCCGGCGGCATCGAGGAGTTCCTGGTGGCGGCGGTCGGCGGCACCGCCGTCGGCCTGATCCTCATGGCCCCGCTGCACTGGCTGCGCACCCACCTGAAGGAACCCCTCCTCCAGAACACGCTCTCCCTGCTGATCCCCTTCGTCGCGTACGCCGCCGCCGAGCAGTTCCACGCCTCCGGCGTCATCGCCGTGGTCGTCGTCGCGCTCTATCTCGGCCACCGGGCGTGGGAGGTCGACTTCGCCACCCGTCTCCAGGAGGAGGCCGTGTGGAAGATGGTCGCCTTCGTGCTGGAGTCGGCGGTCTTCGCGCTGATCGGCCTGCAGCTCCCGGTCGTCCTCAAAGGCCTGGGCGCCTACCGGGGCCTGGACGCCGCCTGGTACGCCGTCGTGCTCTTCCTCGTGGTCGTCGCGGCCCGGTTCCTGTGGGTGTACCCGGCGACCTTCCTGCCCCGGCTCCTGTCGGCCCGCATCCGCGCGCGGGAGGAGAACCCCACCTGGCGCGGGCCCATCGTCATCGCCTGGGCCGGCATGCGAGGCGTGGTCTCGCTCGCCATCGCCTTCTCCATCCCGCTCACCGTGGACGACGGGAACGCGCCCTTCCCCTACCGCAACCTCATCCTCTTCCTCACCTTCACCACCGTCATCGGCACCCTCGTGCTGCAGGGCCTGACCCTGCCGCCGCTGATCAGACTGCTCGATTTCCCCGGGCCCGACCCCCAGGCCGCGACGCTCGCCGAGGCCAACGCGCAGGCACAGGCCTCCCGGGTCGCCGAGGGGCGCCTCGACGCCCTGCTGTCCGACGAGCGCAACGCCTTGCCGCCGCCGCTCGCGGACCGCCTGCGCGACGTCCTGGAGCGCCGCCGCAACGCCGTCTGGGAGCGTCTGGGCCAGGTCAACCCGGTCACCGGCGAGACCGTCGACGACACCTACCGGCGACTGTCCCGCGAGATGATCAGCGCCGAGCGCGAGGTGTTCGTCCGCCTGCGCGACGGCCGCTACATCGACGACGAGATGCTGCGCACGCTGCTGCGCCGGCTGGACCTGGAGGAGGCCGCGGCCTACCGGGAGGCGACCTGAGCGGGCCTCACCCGGCGAACGGCGCGCCCGTCACCACGGCCGCCAGACGGGTTCCGGGCGGGAAGGCGCCCTCCTCGGCCAGGACGGCGAGAGCGTAGAGCGACTTGGCGACATACAGACGTTCGACGCCCATGTCGTGACGACGCTCGAAGTCCGCCGCGAAGGCCTCCAGCTCCGGGGTGACCCGCGCATACCCCCCGAAGTGGAAGCGCTCGTCGAGCCGCCACTCGCCCTGCCGGCCACCGAAGGCGTCCTCCTGGAGAGCGAGTACGGCGTCGTCCAGGAAGCCGCCCTTGAGGACCGGTATCCCCAGGGCCCGCTCGCCCGGCGCGAGACCGGCGGCCAGGCCCGCGAGCGTGCCGCCGGTGCCGCAGGCGAGGGCGACCACGTCGGCCCGTCCGCGCAGCTCCTCGCCGAGCTTCCGGCAGCCGCGCACGGCCGCCGCGTTGCTGCCGCCCTCGGGGACGACGTACGCGCCCTCGGCCCCGGCCGCGCCCAGGATCTGCGCCAGCACCCCCGGCTCGGACTTGCGCCGGTAGGCCGAGCGGTCCACGAAGTGCAGACGCATGCCGTCGGCGGCGCAGCGGGCCAGGGAGGGGTTCAGGGGCCGGCCGGCCAACTCCTCGCCGCGCACCACACCCACCGTGGGCAGCCCCAGCAGACGGCCGGCCGCGGCCGTCGCCCGCAGGTGGTTGGAGTAGGCGCCGCCGAAGGTCAGCAGCGTCCGCCCCGCCGCGCGCTCCAGGTTGGGCACGAGCTTGCGCCACTTGTTGCCGATCAGCTCGGGATGGATCAGGTCGTCCCGCTTCAGCAGCAGCCGTACCCCGTGCCGTGCGAACCGGTCGTCGGCGACCTCCTGGAGCGGTGAGGGCAGACTCGGGCGCAGATCGGTCACCCACTCATTGTCGAACACCGTTCGGGTGAACGTGTCGCTTCCCAGACCCGCGATGATCCATTCCCGCTCGTTCGGGTAATAGCACGAGCACATTCCGTAATGGAAGGCTGGCCACGTGAACAGTGCATCGGCGCAGTTCGGCGCCCGTGCATGAATCGGGAGGGCAATTTCTCATGTCGGTAGGCGAAGAGGTCCGCTCGGAGTCGGGCAAGCCGCAGCAGAGTCTCGGCACCGCGGCCGCGCGGAACCTGGCCACCACGACCAAGTCCGCACCGCAGATGCAGGAGATCAGTTCCCGCTGGCTGCTGCGGAATCTGCCCTGGGTCGACGTGCAGGGCGGTACGTACCGGGTCAACAGGCGTCTGACGTACGCGGTCGGCGACGGCCGCATCACGTTTTTCAAGACCGGCGACCGGGTCGAGGTCATCCCGGCCGAGCTGGGCGAACTGCCCGCGCTCCGCTCCTACGAGGACGAGGAGGTGCTGGGAGAGCTGTCCCAGCGCTGCAGGCAGCGGGAGTTCGGCCCCGGCGAGGTCATCGCCTCCTTCGGCAGCCAGACCGACGAGGTCTACCTGTTGGCGCACGGCCGCGTGGAGAAGGTCGGCACCGGCCCCTACGGCGACGACCAGGTGCTCGGAGTCCTGGCCGACGGCGCCTACTTCGGCGACCAGGCGCTGCTCGACGCGGACGCCATCTGGGAGTACACCGCCCGCGCCGACACGGCCTGCACGGTGCTGATCCTGGCCCGGCAGGACGTCGACCAGGTCGCGGAGCGCGCCGACTCCCTGCGCGAACACCTCCAGCAGCTGCGCGCGATCCCCGAGCAGCGCACCAACAAGTACGGCGAGAAGGAGGTCGACCTCGCGGCCGGCCACGCCGGCGAGCCGGACATCCCGCACACGTTCGTCGACTACGACGCCCGGCCCCGCGAGTACGAGCTGAGCATCGCGCAGACCGTCCTGCGTATCCACTCGCGCGTGGCCGACCTGTACAACCAGCCGATGAACCAGACCGAGCAGCAGTTGCGGCTGACGGTCGAGGCGCTCAAGGAACGCCAGGAGCACGAGCTCGTCAACAACCGGGAATTCGGTCTCCTGCACAACTGCGAGTACGACCAGCGGCTCCAGCCCCACGACGGCGTGCCCAGCCCGGACGACCTGGACGAACTGCTCAGCAGGCGGCGCGGCACGAAGATGCTGCTCGCGCACCCGCGCGCGATCTCCGCGATCGGCCGCGAGCTCAACAAGCGCGGGCTCGTTCCCGAGACGATCGACGTCGGCGGCAACCGCATCCCCACCTGGCGCGGGGTCCCGATCTACCCGTGCAACAAGATCCCCGTCACCGAGGCGCGGACCAGCTCGATCATCGCGCTGCGTCTCGGCGAACAGGAGCAGGGCGTCATCGGTCTGCGCCAGTCGGGCATCCCGGACGAGATCGAGCCCAGTCTGTCCGTACGGTTCATGGGCATCAACGAACAGGCCATCATCAAGTACCTGGTCACGGCGTACTACTCGGCCGCCGTGCTGGTGCCGGACGCGCTGGGCGTCCTGGAGAACGTCGAGATCGGCCGCTGGCGGTGACCTCCGCCGTCAGGCGGCACCGGGGCGAGACGCGGGAAAGGCGGACGTCCATCGGGACTCAGGGCGAGGACGGCTCCGGGGCGGCCGACGGGCACGAGGCGGCGGCGATCCTGGAGCGGTCCAGGGCGTCGGTCGACCCCGCACTGCGGGCGGCGCTCGACTCGTTGCCCGCCTCGATGCGCCGGGTCGCGCTGTACCACTTCGGCTGGGAACACGCGGACGGCAGGCCGGCGGCTGACAACGCCGGCAAGGCGATCCGGCCGGCTCTCGTGCTCGCCGCGGCCACCGCGCTCGGTGGCCCGGCGGCCCGCGCGGCGGCGGTGCGGGCCGCCGCCGCGGTCGAACTCGTCCACAACTTCACGCTGTTGCACGACGACGTGATGGACCGGGACACCACCCGCCGCCACCGTCCCACTGCCTGGACCGTGTTCGGCGACGCCGACGCGATCCTCGCCGGGGACGCCCTGCAGGCCCTCGCACTCGGCCTGCTCGCCGCGGACCCGCACCCCGCCTCCCGGGCGGCCGCGGCCCGGGTCGCCGCCTGCGTGGTCGAACTGTGCGCCGGCCAGCAGGCGGACACCGCCATGGAGAAGCGCGGCCCCGCCGACATCACCCTCGACGAGGTCCTCGTCATGGCCGAGGCCAAGACGGGAGCGCTGCTCGGCTGTGCCTGTGCGGTCGGCGCGCTGTACGCGGGAGCGGCCGAGGAGGACGTCGACGCGCTGGACGCGTTCGGCCGGGAGGCCGGGCTCGCCTTCCAGCTCATCGACGACGTCATCGGCATATGGGGGGACCCGCGGCACACCGGCAAGCCGGCCGGCGCGGATCTCGCCGCCCGCAAGAAATCCCTCCCGGTCGTCGCCGCGCTCACCTCCGGCACCCCGGCGGCCGACGAACTGGCCGCGCTGTACGCGGCGCCCTACGAGGCGGCCGACCTGGACCGCACCACGCTGGCCGTCGAGCGGGCGGGCGGCCGCGCGTGGGCGCAGGAGCAGGCGGCCGACCGGATGGCCCGCGCGATGCAGGAACTGGCCCGGGCGATCCCGGAGCCGGAGTCGGCGGGCGGCCTGTTGTGTCTGGCGGAGTTCGTGACCCGCCGCAGCGCCTAGCCCCGCCCCACCCCCGTCCCCGGCACCCTCACCGCCCTGCCCCGGTCGACGACCGGCCGACCGGGGCACCGGTCCGCCCTCCTGGCGGGGTGCGGGGCGGGGTGGGGTGCGGGGGGTGCGCCGCTTCGGCGTCGGAGCGGTGGTGCGGGTGCACCGCCGAGAACACCGGTGCACGGCAGGGAGCGCTCCGGCGGCGATCGCCCTACTCTGAGGACATGGACAGGGAACAACGCGTCTGTTCCGCCTGCGGGGAGCCCGTGCAGTCCGTCGTCCGGCGGCACAAGACGCTGGGCGCGTGGGTGCCGCGCTGGGCGCCGGGGCCGTGCCACAACCCCGAGTGCGAGGCGTACGTCGAGCCGGGAGCCCAGCCCCACCTCGCCGGACCCGAGCACGCCGCCGAATCCGAGGAGGAGCCCGGCGCCCCCGCCGCCCGGACCTCGTGACCGGCGGGGGCGGCAGTAGCGGAGCCTTCCGCACTCGCCCCGCGGCCGCGCACGCGCACCCGGCCCGGGGACGACGGCCGGGCGCGCGCGACGAACCGCTGTCGTCCGCGACCTGTACCCCCTGGACCTGTCCGCCCGCGCCATGCTCCGCACGTGCCAGGTGGTGCCCGTGCCCTGTCCCGCCCGGGCCGGTCGCGAGATGCGGCCGACAGCTCAGTCAGGTACCGGCCGGGGGGAGTCCGCCCGTCTCCGGGTCGCGGCCGGTCAGGCAGTACAGGCCGCCGGCCGGGTCGCGCAGCACCGTCCAGTGGGGGTGGCGGGCGACGAAGCGGGCGCCCAGCCGCTCGTGCCGGACGCGCACGGCGTCCACGTCCGCACCGCAGGCGAGGTCGAGATGGGCGGAGACCGGGGCGCCGTCACCGTCGTCGGCGCTCCGCTCCTCGTCGAGCCGCTGCAGCAGAATGCGGATCGGCAGTCCGGCCGGCGGCTCGACCACATGGAACTCGGGCCGGGATCCCGGCCGGGCCGACCACTTGGGCAGCAGCGCGCTCCAGAAGGCGACCTCGGCGTCGAACGCCGACGGCGGCAGGTCGAGGCACACCTGGTCGAGACGACTGCCGGCCACCACCGGAGGCCGTACGGCCTCCCCGTGCCACGGCGCCGCGCAGAACGCCTGCCCGGCCGGGGAGCGCAGCACGGTCCAGCCGTCGTGGACGGCGACCGGCTTCCCACCCAGCCTGCGGGCCTCCTCGACGAAGCCCGGCACGTCCTCGACGGCGAAGTCGAGATGCGCGCCGCCGGCGCCGCCCGCGACGCCCTGGACCTTCACGCAGGGGTCCGTGCCCTCGGGCAGCAGGGTGACGAACTCCTTCTGCTCACCCCTGGGCACGGACGGGCGGGTGTCCGTCACCGCCGCCCAGAAGGCGCCGGCCCGCTCGCACAGGGCGGCGGGCCGGTCGACGAAGGCGTACGTCCAGCGCACCGCTCCGCTCACGCCTTCCGCTCCAGGAACCGCAGCATGTTCCCGGCCGGGTCCCGGAACGCGCAGTCGCGGACCCCGTACGGCTGGTCCGTCGGTTCCTGGAGCACCTCGACGCCGGCCTCCCGCACGCGCGCGTGCAGCGCGTCGCAGTCGGCGGTGGTGAAGATGACGCCGCGCAGCACGCCCTTGGCGAGGAGCCGGGCCATCGCCTCCCGGTCGGCCGGGGAGAAGTCCGGATTGGCGCCCGGCGGCTCCAGCACGATGTTCACGTCCGGCTGCAGCGGCGACCCGACGGTCACCCACCGCATCCCTTCGTAGGAGACGTCGTTGCGGACTTCCAGACCGAGCACCTCGACATAGAAGTGCAGGGCTTTGTCATGGTCGTCGACGGCGACGAAACACTGGTGGAGTTTGAGGTCCATGCACCCAGCCTAGGCGGGCCGGCCCCGCCTAGGGCGGGTGAACGTCCTGGCCACACACGGCGGGATCACCGCGCTCTCCTCGTGCGACCGGGCCCGGTAGGCGCTCGGGGTCTCGCCGACCAGCTCGGTGAAACGGGAGCTGAACGAGCCGAGCGAGGTGCAGCCGACCGACATGCAGACCTCCGTCACGGTCAGGTCGCCGCGACGCAGCAGGACCTTGGCGCGCTCGACGCGGCGGGTCATCAGATAGCCGTAGGGCGTCTCGCCGTAGGCCTCGCGGAAGCTGCGCTGGAAGTGGCCGGGGGACATCAACGCCGTTGAGGCGAGCGCGGCGACGTCGAGCGGCTCGGCGTACTCGCGGTCCATCCGGTCCCGCGCCTGCCGCAGCCTCACCAGGTCCTCCCGATTCATCACGCCAGGATCGCACGATCCTCACCCGCCGGGCGCGGGGACGAGGAACAGGCTTCGCCTCCAGTTCGCCCGGCGTACGTAAGCGCTTGTTCCCATGAGGTCATGGACCACATCACGTTCCTCGTGGCGGTCGTCATCGTCACGGCTCTGGCCTTCGACTTCACCAACGGGTTCCACGACACGGCGAACGCGATGGCGACCTCCATCGCCACCGGCGCGCTCAAGCCGAGAACGGCGGTCCTGGTGAGCGGGGCCCTCAACATCGTCGGCGCCTTCCTGTCCACCGAGGTCGCGAAGACCATCTCCGGCGGCATCGTCGACGACCGTCTCGTCTCCCCGGGGATGATCTTCGCGGGGCTGGTCGGCGCGATCCTGTGGAACCTGCTGACCTGGCTCGTCGGCCTGCCGTCGAGTTCGTCGCACGCGTTGTTCGGCGGGCTGATCGGAGCGGTGTGGGTGGGAGCCGGCTCCCACGGGGTGCACTTCGACAAGGTCGTCGAGAAGATCCTCATCCCGGCCGTGGCCTCGCCGCTGGTGGCGGGCGGGGCGGCGCTGATCGCGACCTATCTCGCCTACCGGCTCACCGCGCGGGCCCGGCAGAAGCCGGTCGCCGAGGGGTTCAGGATCGGTCAGATCGCCTCCGCCTCGCTGGTCTCCCTCGCGCACGGCACCAACGACGCGCAGAAGACCATGGGCGTCATCACCCTGACCCTGATCTCCGCGGGGGCGCTCGGGCCCGACGCCGGACCGCCGGTCTGGGTGATCGCCTCCGCGGGGCTCGCCATCGGCCTGGGCACCTATCTGGGCGGCTGGCGGATCATCCGCACCATGGGCAAGGGCCTGACGGAGATCCAGTCCCCGCAGGGCTTCGCCGCCGAGACGGCCTCCACGACCGTCATCCTCACCTCGGCCCACCTCGGTTTCGCCCTGTCCACCACTCAGGTGGCCTCCGGCAGCATCCTCGGCGCAGGTCTGGGAAGGCGGTTGGCGGAGGTGCGGTGGGGTGTCGCCGGGCGCATGGTGATCGCATGGCTGGTCACCCTGCCTGCGGCGGCCCTGGCCGGCGGCCTCGCCGCGAGCGCGGTCACGCACGGCGGGAACGCCGGCACGACGGTGGTGGCCCTGGTGGGAATCGCGCTCGCCGCGGGCATCGTCGTCATCTCCCGCCGCAACCCCGTGCACGCCCACAACGTCAACGACACCCACGAGATCACCCTCGGCGCAGCGTCGCCGACCGACGTCCGAACGGCCGCCTGAGACACCACCGGGAGTTCCCTCATGAGCATCGACTGGACCGCACTCGGCCAGGTCGCCGTGGTGAGCGTCGGCGTCACCGTCGCCGTGGTCGCCGTCTTCACCCTGGGGGTCCTGGGGCTGGCCCGGGCGGAGGGCGGGCGCACGGAACCGGCGGGCGCCTCCGTCGCCGGGCGGGCGCAGGCAGGCCTGTGCTTCCTCGCCTGCGCAGCCGTGGTGGCGTACGGGATCTACCTCATCGTCCCGCAGTTCCATTGACGCCTTACGCCCGACGCCCGGCGCCGGGCCCCGGCGCCGGGCCCCCGACACCTGAGACATGGGACATGACACGCGAGTTGAGATCCGAGACCGGGAGGCGGACGCCATGACCACACGGCCCCTGCTGTCCGAACAGACCGACCTGCGGGTCGACTACAGCGACCAGGACGACCCCGTGCTCATCCGGCCGGACGGAAGCCCGGTCGACACCTGGCGGGAGAACTACCCGTACGCGCGGCGCATGGAGCGCAAGGAGTACGACTGGCACAAGCGGCTCCAGCAGATCGAGCTGCTGAAACTGCAGAGCTGGATCAAGGAGACGGGACGCCGCCTCGTCATCGTCTTCGAGGGCCGGGACGCGGCCGGCAAGGGCGGCACCATCAAGCGGTTCACCGAGCACCTCAACCCGCGCGGCGCCCGGGTCGTGGCCCTGGAGAAGCCCACCGAGCGCGAGCGCGGGCAGTGGTACTTCCAGCGGTACGTCGAGCAGCTGCCGACCGCGGGCGAGATCGTGCTCTTCGACCGGTCCTGGTACAACCGGGCCGGCGTCGAGCGGGTCATGGGCTTCTGCAGCGACGACGAGTACCAGCGCTTCGCCCGCCAGGCGCCGTTGTTCGAGCGGATGCTCGTGGACGACGGCGTCGACCTGGTGAAGTTCTGGTTCTCGGTGTCGCAGGGCGAGCAGCGCACCCGCTTCACGATCCGTCAGATCGATCCCGTACGGCAGTGGAAGCTCAGCCCGATGGACCTGGCCTCGCTGGACCTCTGGGACGACTACACCGCGGCCAAGGTCGCCATGTTCCGCGAGACGGACACGGCGTACGCGCCCTGGACGGTGGTCAAGAGCAACGACAAGAAGCGGGCCCGGGTCGAGGCCATGCGCAGCGTGCTCGCCCGGTTCGACTACGACGACAAGGACGAGGAGGTCGTCGGCACCCCCGACCCGCGCATAGTCGGCGCGGCGGCCGGGCTGCTGGAGGTGGGCGAGGGCGACGCGGTGGACGGCGTCTGAACGTCACCCCGCACGGCACGACGAAGGGGCCCGGTCGGCTGTCCGACCGGGCCCCTCACGCAGGTGCGACGAGCGTTCCCCACGACCCGCGAGGGTGCGCCGACCGCAGGCCGTGGACGGGGACCCGCAGGTCAGGCCTTCTTGGTCTCCCAGAAGATGTCGCTGATCTCGGCGATCAGCTCCAGGGCCTTCTCACCGGTCTTCGGGTCCGTCGAGGCCTTGGCGGCCGAAAGGGCCTTCAGGGCGTCGTTGACGAGCTGGTGCAGCTGGGGGTACTTCTCGAAGTGCGGGGGCTTGAAGTAGTCGCTCCACAGCACGGAGACGTGGTGCTTCGCGAGCTCGGCACGCTGCTCCTTGATGACGGTGGCGCGCGCCTGGAAGTGCGGGTCGTCGTTGGCGGCCATCTTCTCCTGCACGGCCTTCACCGACTCCGCCTCGATGCGGGCCTGGGCCGGGTCGTACACGCCGCAGGGCAGGTCGCAGTGTGCGCTGACCTTGACCGTGGGGGCAAACAGGCGGGAAAGCATGGAGCATTCCTTCCTCGTGATCGTCTTCTCAGGTGGGACATTACTCCCTGAGGGAGGGCTTTTGGCGGGTGCCCCCTTGGGCTTAGGACAAAAGTCCGGGGTCAGACTGAGACTGGTGGAGGAACGGACGGGGAGGTGCCGGGGATGCCGGAACTGCCGCAGGACACCGAGCGGGGCGGGGCCGCCGCGCCCTTCGGGCTGGCCGAGGTGACCGGTCCGTCCATGGTGCCCACGCTCCAGCACGGCGACCGGCTGCTGGTGCAGTACGGCGCACGGGTCCGGCCCGGTGACGTGGTCGTGCTGCGACACCCCTTCCAGCAGGACCTGCTCGTCGTCAAGCGGGCCGCGGAGCGCCGGGAGGGCGGCTGGTGGGTCCTCGGGGACAACGCCTACGCCGGCGGCGACAGCACGGACTACGGGACCGTGCCCGACGAGCTGATCCTGGGCAGGGCGCGGCTGCGTTACCGTCCGCTGAAGCCGGATCAGCGCTCGCCGCTGGCGGTGGTGCGCTGGGCGCTGTCAGCGGCCAGGCCGCTGTCGCCGGTGCGGTCCGCCTCCAGGCGCTTGCGGGCGCGGTAGGCGGCCACGTTGGCGCGGGTGGCGCAGCGGTCGGAGCAGTAGCGCCGGGAGCGGTTGGTGGAGGTGTCGAGGTAGGCGTTGCGGCAGGGGCTCGCCTCGCACAGGCCCAGCCGGTCGACCCCGTGCTCGGTGAGGTGGAAGGCCAGTCCCATGGCCGCGATGGCGGCGTAGCCCGCCGTCGCGTTGGACGGGTGGTCGGCCAGGTGCATGTGCCACAGCGGGTGGCCGTCGTCGTCGCGGAAGTCGTGGCCGGAGATCTGCGGGCTCACCGGGAACTCCAGCAGCAGGGAGTTCAGCAGGTCCACCGCGAGGGTCTCGTCGCCGCCGTCGGCCGCCTCGAAGACCGCGCGGAGCCGGCCGCGGACCGAGCGGAACCGGGTGACGTCCGCGTCGGTGGCCCGGCGGGCGGCCGACTGGTTGCCGCCGAAGAGACCCCGGACGGCCTCGACGGACGTCAGGGAGTCCTTGCCCCGGGTCGGCTCCTCGCTGTTGACGAGCCGCACGGCGTAATCCGAGTAATAGGCCAGTTCCACTTGTAGTCCTTACGGGGGCGCTCTATGGTCGGCATGCGGGCGGAGTAACGGCCGTTCGTGCTTCCAGGGTATTACGCGACCTATGGGCGGGATGGCGATGACGGACGCGCGGACGAGCACGATGGACACCACCACGGACACCACGTCCGACACCGGGGCCGACAGCGCAGCCGACATCGGGGCCGGCGCCGTCGCTGGATCCACATCCGGCGCCGCGGGCGGATCCGGGCCCGGTGGTGACTGGGCGGCGTGGCAGCGGAGCTGGGATCGCCAGCAGGAGTGGTACATGCCCGATCGCGAAGAGCGCTTCCGGGTCATGATCGACATGGTGGAGGCGCTGGTCGGGCCCGCCCCGCGGGTTCTCGACCTCGCCTGCGGCACCGGCACGATCACCGCCCGGCTGCTGGCCCGCCTGCCCGGCGCCACCGGCATCGGCGTGGACCTCGATCCGGCGCTCCTCGCCATCGCCGAGGGCACCTTCGCGGGCGACGACCGCGTCGCCTTCGTGACCGCCGACCTCAAGGACCCGGACTGGCCGACCCGGCTGCCGTACGGCTCCTACGACGCCGTCCTGACCGCGACGGCCCTGCACTGGCTGCACAGCGAACCCCTCGCGGCCCTCTACGGTCAGGTCGCGGAACTCGTCCGCGACGGCGGTGTCTTCATGAACGCGGATCACATGATCGACGAATCGACGCCCCGGATCAACGCGGCGGAGCGCGCGCAGCGCCGGGCGCGGATGGATCGGGCCCGGCGCGGCGGCGCCCTCGACTGGGCCGAGTGGTGGCGGCTCGCCGCCGAGGACCCCGTCCTCGCCGAGCCGACCGCCCGACGTTTCGAGATCTACGGCGAGCACGCCGACGGCGACACGCCCTCCCCGGGGTGGCACGCGCGCGAGCTGCTCGCCCGCGGCTTCGGCGAGGCCCGTACGGTGTGGTGCTCCCCGTCGGACGCGTTGGTGCTGGCCCTGAAGTAGCCGCCGAGGGCCGGCCGGCCCGGCACGGACCACGAACGAGGAGGGGCGGTACGGAGATCTCCGTACCGCCCCTCCTCACGTGCCGCCGCGTGTCGCTAGAGCACCTTCGACAGGAACGCCTGCGTCCGCTCGTGCTGCGGGTTGGTCAGCACCTCGCGCGGATTTCCGGACTCGACGACCACGCCGCCGTCCATGAAGACCAGGCTGTCGCCGACCTCGCGGGCGAAGCCCATCTCATGGGTGACGACGATCATCGTCATGCCGGACTCGGCCAGGTCGCGCATGACGTCGAGGACATCGCCGACCAGCTCCGGGTCGAGGGCCGACGTCGGCTCGTCGAACAGCATCAGCTTCGGGTCCATGGCGAGCGCCCGGGCGATCGCGACGCGCTGCTGCTGGCCGCCGGAGAGCTGCGAGGGGTAGCTGCCGGCCTTGTCGGCGAGGCCGACGCGGTCCAGGAGCTCCCGCGCCCGCTCCCGGGCCTGGGCCTTGCTGACGCCCTTGACCTGGACCGGCGCCTCGACGATGTTGTCGAGCGCGGTCATGTGCGGGAACAGGTTGAACCGCTGGAACACCATGCCGATGTCCCGGCGCTTGAGCGCGACCTCGCTGTCCTTGAGCTCGTACAGCTTGTCGCCCTTCTGGCGGTAGCCCACCAGGTCCCCGTCGACGTACAGGCGGCCGGCGTTGATCTTCTCCAGGTGGTTGATGCACCTGAGGAACGTCGATTTGCCGGAGCCGGACGGGCCGATGAGGCAGAACACCTCGCCGTTCTTGACCTCCAGGTCGATGCCCTTGAGGACCTCGACCGCGCCGAAGGACTTGTGGACACCCTCGGCCTTCACCATCGCGGTCATGCCGCACTCCTTTCGCGGCCGATCCGCAGGTTGGCACGGATCTTCTGGAAGACCGTGGGCGGCAGGCTACGGCTCGAACCGCGGGCGTAGTAGCGCTCCAGGTAGTACTGGAAGACGCTGAAGACGCTGGTCATGACCAGGTACCAGATGGAGGCGACGAAGAGCAGTTCCATCACGGCGAACGACGAGGAGCCGATCACCGAGGTCGAGCGGAGCAGTTCGTTGTACGTCACCACGTACACCAGCGACGAGGTCTTCAGCATGTTGATGAACTCGTTGCCGGTCGGCGGCACGATCACCCGCATGGCCTGCGGGATGACGATCCGGCGCAGCGTCTTGGCGTGGCTCATGCCGAGCGCGTGCGAGGCCTCGGTCTGGCCCTCGTCGACGGCCAGCAGACCGGCCCGGCAGATCTCCGCCATGTAGGCGGCCTCGTTCAGACCGAGTCCGAGCAGGGCGCACATGAACGGCGTCATGACGTCCGTCATCTCGTCCTTGTAGATCGGACCGAGGTTCAGGACGGGGAAGATCAGCGCCAGGTTGAACCACATCAGCAGCTGTACGTACACCGGCGTGCCGCGGAAGAACCAGATGTAGACCCAGGCGACGGTGCTGGTCACCGGGTTCTTCGACAGCCGCATCACGGCCAGCAGGACGCCCAGGACCACGCCCAGCACCATGGACAGGACGCTGATCAGCAGCGTGCGTCCGGCGCCCGCGATGACCGTCGAGTCGAACAGCTGGTCGCCGACGGTCTTCCACTGGATGTCGCCGTTCGCGAAGGCGTTGACCAGCAGCGCCAGGAGCGCGAGGACGACGACGGCGCTGACCCAGCGGCCGTAGTGGCGCACCGGGATGGCCTTGATGGCCTCCGGCGGGCCGGAGAACGCCGGCGTCTCGCCGGCCGGCGGGGTGTCCTCGGGTGGCACGCCCGCGGAGGACTTGTCGAACTTGTCAGTCATGGGGACTGCCCTTCGAAGGCTTCAGGAGGTGCGGAGATCACTTGCCGCCGTTGACCGAGGCGGACTTGATCGCGCCGCTCTCGGCGCCCCACTTCTCCAGCACCTTCTGGTACGAGCCGTCCTTGATGATCGCGTCGACGGCCTCCTTGAGGGCGTCGCGCAGCTGGGTGTTCTTCTTGTCGACGACGATGCCGAACGGAGCGGCCTCGTACTGCTTGTCGAGCACCTCGAAGGTGTTGCCGCCGCCCGCCTTGCGAGCCATGTCCACGGCGACCGGGTAGTCGTTGACGCCGGCCACGGCGCCGCCGGACTTCACGCGGGTCTGGGCCTCGGTGTCGTTCTCGAACGACTCGATCTTGAGGGCCTTCTTGCCGCCCCCGGTGCACTTCTTCGACTGCGCCTGCAGGGCCTCTTCGTAGGTGGTGCCCCGCTGCACCGCGACGGTCTGGCCGCAGAGGTCGTCCAGGGTCTTGATGCCCTTGGGATTGCCCTTCTGCACGTAGAGGGCGGTGCCGGCGGTGAAGTAGTCGACGAAGTCGACGCCCTCGCCGAGCTTCTTGCCCTTGTCGTCCAGGCCTTCCTGGCGCTGCTTGTTGTCCGTGATCGACGACATGGCGACGTTGTAGCGGCCGGTGTTCACCGCGGTGATCAGGGTGTCGAAGCCGCCCGAGGTGAACTGGAACTCGACGCCGAGCTGCTTGCCGAGCGCGGCGGCGATGTCGGGGTCGACGCCCACGATCTTGCCGCCCTCGACGGACTCCATCGGGGCGTACTCGGCGTTGGTGCCGACCTTGATGACGCCCGCCTTCTGGATGTCGGCCGGGAGCTTGGAGAAGAGGGGGGCCTTGCCGGAGCTGCTCGACGACTCGGAGGAGCTGCCGCCACTGTTGGTCTGGTCGCCGCAGGCGGAGAGGAGCAAGGCGCCCGCGACCGCGAGAGATCCGACCGCTGCCAGGCGGGTGCGCGCGGCGGTCGTGTGTCGGGTGGAGCGTGCGGTCATGGTGGGTTCCTCCGGCGGATGGATGGAGATGCCGATGGCTCGACAGATGCCGATGGGTCGACGAGAACACAGACCTTCGGGTGTCGCGACCTCGTGTGATTACGGCATCTTGCCATTCGGACGACGCCATTCAGGGGGCCAGCCATGTCAAAATCGGATAACGGGCGACCCCCGAACCGCATCAGTCCGGTACATCACGACCGGACGGAGCCGGACCATCTGCGGGAATCTCCCGTTCCGGCCGAAAGATCTCCGGTTCCTCTCATGCTGTGATCACCTGCCGACTGTCCCGCCGTCGACGCGACCCCACGTCAAGGCGGCGTCAAGCGTTGTCAAGGGTTTCCCGGAGCCTGGCGGGTCCTCGCGCATGAGTCGCGTCACTCGCGGTGATCTCTGTCGAAGGTCCACAGCTCCAGGGATGTGACCTTGCACCGAATGGACTCGTCGGCTGTGGTCTCCGTCCGGTAAGAAGGTTTTTTACACCCCTCATCCGGGGCTCAGGGCGCGTGTGCGGCGCGCCCGACGCCAGGCGCCCGTACGCATCACCTCAGGGCCCTGTGCGATGCCCGCCCACTTCTCAATCAGGAGTGGCCACCCTCAAACCATGCAGACCTAAGGGGTACAACACAGTGGCAGCGGAGATCGTCAATCCTCGCAGCGAGAGCGCCGACCAGACGGGCCGGGAGGGCGGTGCGGAGCCCCTCGACTCGTTCGACCCGGTGTTCGCGCTGCACCGGGGCGGAAAGATGGCCGTGCAGGCCACCGTCCCGGTCCGCGACAAGGACGACCTGTCCCTCGCTTACACCCCCGGCGTCGCGCGCGTGTGCACCGCGATCGCGGAGCAGCCGGACCTGGTGAACGACTACACCTGGAAGTCCTCCGTCGTCGCCGTCGTGACCGACGGCACGGCCGTGCTCGGCCTCGGGGACATCGGTCCCGAGGCCTCCCTCCCCGTGATGGAGGGCAAGGCCATCCTCTTCAAGCAGTTCGGCGGGGTGGACGCGGTTCCGATCGCGCTCGCCTGCACGGGCGTGGACGAGATCATCGAGACGGTGGTGCGCCTCGCGCCCTCGTTCGGCGGCGTGAACCTGGAGGACATCTCGGCGCCGCGGTGCTTCGAGATCGAGCGCCGCCTCCAGGACGCCCTCGACATCCCGGTCTTCCACGACGACCAGCACGGCACCGCGATCGTGACGCTGGCCGCGCTGCGCAACGCTGCGCGGCTGAGCGGACGCGGCATCGGCGAGCTGCGCGCGGTCATCTCGGGCGCCGGCGCGGCCGGGGTCGCCATCGCCAGGATGCTGGTCGAGGCGGGCATCGGGGACGTCGCGGTCGCCGACCGCAAGGGCGTCGTCTCGGCGGAGCGGGAGGACCTGACCGACGTCAAGCGCGAGCTGGCCTCCTTCACCAACAAGGCCGGGCTGACCGGCTCGCTGGAGAACGCGCTCGCCGGCGCCGACGTGTTCATCGGCGTCTCCGGCGGCACGGTGGCCGAGGAGGCCGTGGCCTCGATGGCGAAGGGCGCGTTCGTCTTCGCCATGGCCAACCCGAACCCCGAGGTGCACCCGGACGTCGCCCACAAGTACGCGGCGGTCGTCGCGACCGGGCGGTCGGACTTCCCGAACCAGATCAACAACGTCCTGGCGTTCCCGGGGATCTTCGCCGGCGCGCTGCAGGTGCGGGCGTCGCGGATCACCGAGGGCATGAAGATCGCGGCCGCCGAGGCGCTGGCGGGCGTCGTCGGGGACGATCTCGCGGCGGACTACGTGATCCCCTCACCGTTCGACGAGCGGGTCGCTCCCGCGGTGACCGCGGCGGTCGCCGCGGCCGCTCGTGCGGAAGGGGTCGCTCGTCGCTGACGTGCGCCCGAATGGCCCCGTCCGTGAGGGCGGGGCCATTCTGCTGTCCACCCGTCAGCCCGTCCGGGTGATGACGAGGGCGCCGGTCCGGGGGCTGCAGCCCCCGGACCGGCGCTTCGGTCCGGAACGGGCCTCGTCCACGGTCGCCGGACGGGCTGAATCGTCCCGGCCTGGGCTCGGTCGCGGGCCGGGGGCCGCATTCCGTACGGCAAAGGCGCGGAGCGCAAGAGGGTGTGTCTCACAGTGCCGTCCGGTTTCGCTCGACGTCGCCGGACCCTAGGGTCGGGATCATGTTCGCCGCCTACGCCGCCCGAATCGACCGCGACCAGCCGCTTTCCGGCCTGGAGTTGGGGGAGCGCCCGGCCCCCGAGGCCCGTCCCGGCTGGAGTGTCGTCGACGTCCGGGCCGCTTCCCTCAACCACCACGATCTCTGGTCGCTTCGGGGCGTCGGTCTCCCGGAGGGCCGGCTGCCGATGATCCTCGGCTGCGACGCCGCCGGTGTCGACGAGGACGGCAACGAGGTCGTCCTGCACTCCGTGATCGGGCAGACTGGACACGGCGTCGGGCCCGACGAGCCCCGTTCCATCCTGACCGAGCGCTACCAGGGCACCTTCGCCGAGCAGGTCGCCGTGCCGACCTGGAACGTCCTGCCCAAGCCGAAGGAGCTCTCCTTCGCGGAGGCCGCCTGTCTGCCCACGGCCTGGCTGACGGCCTACCGCATGCTCTTCACCAACGCGGGTGTGCGCCCCGGTGACTCCGTTCTCGTCCAAGGGGCGGGCGGCGGGGTCGCGACCGCGGCCATCGTGCTCGGCAAGGCCGCCGGTCTGCGGGTCTTCGCCACCAGCAGGGACGAGGCCAAGCGCAAGCGGGCCCTGGAGCTCGGCGCGGTGGAGGCGGTCGAGCCGGGCGCCCGGCTGCCGCAGCGGGTGGACGCCGTCATCGAGACCGTGGGCGCGGCCACCTGGTCGCACTCGGTGAAGTCGCTGCGGCCCGGCGGCACGCTCGTCATCTCCGGCGCCACCAGCGGCGACGCGCCCTCGCGTGCCGAGCTGACCCGCGTCTTCTTCCTGGAGCTGAAGATCGTCGGATCCACCATGGGCTCCAAGGACGAGCTGGAGGACCTGCTCGCCTTCTGCGCCCTCACCGGCGTGCGCCCCGTCATCGACGAGGTGCTCCCGCTCGACCGGGCGCGCGAGGGCTTCGAGCGGCTCGCGTCGGGCGAACAGTTCGGCAAGATCGTGCTCACCAACGGCTGACCGGCCTGCCGGTGGTCCGGCGCGCACGGTCGCAAGGCGGGTCCGGGATCCCGGGCCCGCCTTTTCCGCATCCTGATGTCAACTTTGATTGACAGATGCCCATTGTCAACGTAGGTTGACGTCATGACCGAAGCAACGGATCTCGCCGAGCGTGCCGGCGACCGCGATCCACGGATCGGGCTGCGCGCCGTCGCGGCACTGCGCAGGCTGCTGGAGCAGCTGGAGGCGGTGCAGGTGCGCAGCGCGCGCAATCAGGGCTGGTCGTGGCAGGAGATCGCCGCGGAACTCGGGGTCAGCAGACAGGCCGTGCACAAGAAGTACGGGAGGCAGTGATGTTCGAGCGGTTCACGAAGGACGCGCGGGTCGCGGTGCGGTCGGCGGCGGTGCACGCCGAACGGGCGGGCGCGCAGCGGGTCGAGGAGGCGCATGTGCTGCTCGCCCTCCTCGACGGGGAGAGCGGCCGCTGCTCGCTCGCGCTGACCTCGCTCGGGCTGCCGCCGGGCGGACGCGGGGGGCTCGTACGGGATCTGGGCGAGGTGCGCCGCCGGGGCGGTCTCTCCAGGGCCGACGCGGACGCCCTGTCGGGGCTGGGCATCGACGTCCGCGAGATCGTCTCGCGGGTGGAGGAGGCGCACGGCGAGGGCGCGCTGGCGACCGAGGGCAAGGTGAGCTCCGGCGCGCGCCTCTTCGGCGGGCGGCCCTTCGACCGCGGGGCAAGGGAGCTGCTCACCGACACGTTGCGCATCGCCCTCGCCCGCCGCGAACGGCACATCGGCGACGAACATCTGCTGCTCGCCCTCACCGCCCGCCGCGGCGCCCCCGCGGAGGTCCTCGCCGACCACGGCGTCACCTACACCGCCCTCGCCCGCGTGCTGTACGGCGACGAGGGAGGGGCGGAGGGCGGTGGCGACGGGGGCGTCGCCGCCCAGGCCGGTTGACGCCCGATCAGGGGCCCGGGTTGCGGAGCACCACTCCGATGTGCGCCGCCGCCGTCGACAGGTGGCGGCGCGTCTCGCGGAGCTGTTCGCCGGTGACGCCGTGGTCGCGGGCCGCGTCGCGGATGTCGTCCCGGAAGCGGTCGAGGAGGCGGTCCAGGTCCCGGGCCGGGTCGCCGCTGGAGTCCTCGTGGGCCCAGCTCGGCTCGTACTCCGCGGGGAAGTCCTCCGGTGTGCGGGAGTACTCAGGACGCGCGTCCGCCGAGGTCTCCGTGGAGCCGGCCGGCTTCGCGGACGAAGGGGACTCCGCGGACGCCGCCGGGCCCGGGGCGCCGGGGCGGCCGAAGCCGAAGTCCCTGCCGTACTCGCGTCCGAAGTCCTTTCCGAACTCCCCGAACTCCTTGGCGAGTTCCGTCAGGCCCTCTCGGACGCCGGTCGGCCAGTCGCCCCGCGTGAAGTGGTCCTGGACCTGTTCCTGCACCCGGCGTGCTATGCGCTGGACCTCCTCCTGGGCCTGGGAACGCGCCCGGTCCTGCGCCTCCTTGGCCTGGCGGCGAGCCCGCTGGGCCTCGTCGCGGGCACGGCGGCTCTCGTCCTTGGCCCGGCGCGCCTGCTCCTTCCACTCCTGCTTGACGCGGCGCATCTCCTCCTTGGCGGCTTGCCACGCCTCCCGGTCCCCGTGCTCGCCGTACTCACCGGGTTCCCCGGGCTCGCCGCGATCCGCGGAGGCCGCGCCGTCGCCCTTGCGGGCCTGGGAGGCCGCCGCCCGCATCTCGCGCCGCAGATCGCCCGCCGCGCCGCGCACATCGGCCCTGATCTCCGCGGCCAGCTCGGCGACCGACTCGCGGATCTCCAGCTCCAGATCCGCCAGTTCGCCGCTGCGGTCGGCCAGTTCGGCCCGGCCCGCGTCGGTGATGGCGTACACCTTGCGGCCGCCCTCGGTGGTGTGGGTGACCAGGCCCTCGGCCTCCAGCTTGGCCAGCCGGGGGTACACGGTGCCGGCCGACGGCGCGTACAGCCCCTGGAAGCGCTCCTCCAGGAGGCGGATCACCTCGTAGCCGTGGCGCGGCGCTTCGTCCAGCAGTTTCAGCAGGTAGAGGCGCAGGCGGCCATGGGCGAAGACGGGAGGCATCTCAGAGCACCTTCTTGTCGGTCGTGCTGTCGGCCTGGTCGCCGGAGACGTTCTCGCCGACCGGACCGGAAGCGGCATTGTCCCCCGAGTCGGAGCGCGGCCGGGATCGCCTTTCGCCCTGCGCGTCGACGGACGACTCGTCCACCGCGGGCCTGCGCAGCAGGGCGATCGAGCCGGAGACCGTGGTGGCCTTCAGCCTGCCGTTGCCCGCGCCCAGCCGGCCGGTGATGCGCTTGGCGCCCCACTGGCCGCTGACCCGGAGGTCCTCGAACGCGTTGGAGACCGAGCCGCTCGCGGTGTTCGCCTCCACCTGTGCGTCCGCCGGCTGGGGCAACCTGATGGCGATCTCGCCGGAGACGCTCGTCAGGTCGATGCTCGTCGGCCGGCTGGTCGGATCAAGGTCGACGATCATCGACCCGCTGACGGAGTCGGCCTTCACCGAGGAGCCCGCCTCGACCACCGTCAGGTCTCCGGAGACCGAGTTGAAGCGCAGGTCACCGGTGAGGGCCTGGGCGTCCACGCTCCCCGAGACGGTGTCCGCGCGCACCGGGCCCGCGAGCCCCACCAGGGTCGTGTCGCCGTTCACGCCCCTCACCTCGGCGGGGCCGTCGATGCCCGAGACCACCGCCCCGGCGCTCACCACGCCCACCTCCACACGCGTGCCGGCCGGCACGGCGAGCGAGACGACGGCGCTGCGCCGCCAGCCCTTGCGATCGAGCCACTTGAGGAAGCCCTTCCAGGGCAGGTCCTCGTACGCCACCGTCAGATTCCCGTCGCGATGGCTCACCACCAGGGGCGGCCCCTCGATCCGGGACACCTCCAGGCGGGCGGTGCTCTCGTCGGTGCCCACCACGTTCACGGTGCCGTCGACGATACGCACGTGCAGCTCGCGCACGGGCTCGTCGAAGGAAAGCTTCCTCGGCTCGGCGACGGACCACTCGGACATGGTGCGGACCCCCTTCATGGTGACGGCATGACACGCCATATCGCGTCTTCCGTGAAACACGATATATCGCGGGCGTCGAAAGTCAAGACACCCGATCCGGTGAGCGCTTCTGTCCGGGAAGCGGAGGGAACGCGAAGAGGGGCGTCTCGCGACGCCCCTCTTCGCACAGCCTGTCGTGAACGGCCCTGCCCGGCCGCCTCGGCCGGAAACCGGCCCACCCCCTGCCCGCCGGGGGCCGCCCTACTCGTCGTCCTCGTCGTCGTCCAGCCGCGCCAGCCACGTCGCCAGCCGTTCCACCGGTACCTCGAAGTCCGGATTCAGGTCGACGAACGTCCGCAGCTGCTCGGCGAGCCACTCGAAGGTGACCTCTTCCTCGCCGCGCCGCTTCTCGAGTTCCTCGATTCCGCGATCGGTGAAGTACATGGATCGTGCTCCGTGGGTGGGTCGCAGGGATAGGGATCCCCCCTCGGGGGAAGGACCCTTGTTCCTGTGAGGGGAGGAAGGGGTCGCTCTCCGGTGCGGAGGGGACAGGAAAAGGATAGGCGCAGGGGGACAGGGGAAGCGGGGGAGTGCCATGAGCGGTGACGACGTGACACGGGTGGCGCGCATCGCGCTGCCGGACGGGACGCCCGTATGGGCCCGGATCTCGGGCGCAGGCGAGCTGTCGGCGCCGCCCGGGCGGCTGTCGTACAGCGACACCGGGTTCGCCGAGCGGGTGGAGGCGAGCGTCGAGAGCCTGCACGCGCTCGTCACGGGGGTCGCACGGTCCCTGGCGGAGCCGCTGCGCGCGGTGCGGCCCGACGAGGTGAGCGTCGAGTTCGGCATCGAGCTGACCGCCAAGGCGGGGAAGGTCGTCGGCCTGCTCGCCGACGGCGAGGCCAAAGCAGGCATCACCGTCACCCTCACCTGGAACAGCGGGCCGCCGGATCTCGACGCGCCGCCCGCCGCCACGGGGGCGGCGGTCCCGGGAGCGCGCGCCGCGACGGGGGTGCGCCCGCCCGACGACGCGCCCGTCCCAAAGCGGTTGCAGGTCGTCGATGCGCACCGCCTCCAACGCCCGAAGTCCCGCCACCGCGCAGGCGCGGACCCGGGGAACTGGGTGGGCGAGCAGTGCCCGGACCAGGTCCACGTCCTCGCGAGCTCCGCACTCACCGAGTCCCACCGCGGCGGCCACCGCGGCGG
>NZ_MJAJ01000075.1 GCF_001746365.1 Streptomyces sp. LUP30 | reverse complement strand
GGCGACGGGCGCCGCGGCCTGCGGGGCGAGGGCGGCACCCGGGGGCATGGCCCGCGGGCCCGGCTGCTGGGACTGCGACGGCGGGTTGTGCCGGACCGGCGGCTGCGTCGCGGGCTCGGCGGGCGCCACGGGACCCTCGCCGGAGGCGTTGACGGACTCGTTACCGAAGGCCGGGTCAGCGATGCCGACGACGTTCACGCTGTTGCCGCTGACGTTCACCGGGAGATGCACCGGCAGCTGGACCCCGTTGCCCGAGACGACGCCCGGGGAGTCCTTCACGTCGCCCTGCGCGGTGGCGCCGCCGGACGGGGCGCGACGCCCGGCGTGTGCGGCGGCCGCGCCCGCTTCGGCGCAGGTGTTGCCGGCGGCGGGGTTCAGCACGCCCACCACGTTCACCGTGTTCCCGCACAGGTTCACCGGGAGGTGCACGGGCAGCTGCACGCCGTTGCCGGAGATCAGCCCGGGCGAGCCCGCCGCGGTGCCGTTCGCCGCCGAGTCGGCGTGTGCGGGCAGTGTCACGGCCATCGCGCCGGAGACTGCGGCGACGGCCATCACACCGGTTCGGGTAACCCGTCTCATGGGGTCCCTGCCTTCCAGACATGTGTCGCGGGCACTCGCCCGCACCGGGTAGAACGCCGGCGGACCCTCCGGGTTATGCGTGAGCGCCCTTTCACCCGGTCGGACGCGCCCTGCTCGAACTGGTGTCGCGCCCGCCCCGCGGGCGCCCTGGGCCGCAGGTCGCGATAGCCGCACGGCCCGCCCGGGTCGTCCGCGCGCCGCTCACCGCA
This sequence comes from Streptomyces sp. LUP30, assembly GCF_001746365.1. Lineage (GTDB taxonomy): Bacteria > Actinomycetota > Actinomycetes > Streptomycetales > Streptomycetaceae > Streptomyces. Next base: position 31,088 of record NZ_MJAJ01000075.1, on the reverse strand, counting down.
CGGGCGCGGGGCCGGACTCTCCGCCCGGAGGCGGGTCGCCGGGCGGCCGCTTATCGTGAGCGAGGGCGCCGTCCCCGGACCGCTGCGGGCGTCCCTGGAGGCATTGATGCTGGCCAAGCTGTCGACGCGGCCCGGGCTGCGACGCTGTGCGCTCGCCGCCACCGCCGCACTGACCCTGATGGGCGCGGGCCTGCCGACGATCACCGCGAACCGGAACGCCGACGCGGACGACCGTCCCGACCTGTCCCGGTTCGACGGTCAGAAGGTCGTTTGGTCGGCGTGCAAGGGCGACGGCATGCCCAAGGACCTGCAGTGCGCCAAGGTGACCGTCCCGCTCGACTACGCCCACCCCGAGAAGGCCACGCTCGACCTCGCGATCGCCCGTTACCGGGCCACCGGACACAAGCGCGGCTCCGTGGTGCTCGACTTCGGCGGCCCCGGCGGCGCGGGGGTGCCCGAACTCGCCCACAGCGGCAAGGAGTTCATGGACCTCACGGACGGCTACGACGTGGTCGCCTTCGACCCGCGGGGCGTCGGCCGCTCCTCCCCCGTCAGCTGCGGGAGCGGGCAGGACAGCGGACTGGCCTCGCTCGACGACGACGCGGCCCTCGCGGATCCGCGGACCCTGCTGCCCCGGCTGAAGAAGGCCGCCGCCGTCTGCGCCGAGCACTCCGGGCCGGTCCTGCCGCACATCGGCACGGTCGACGCGGCCCGGGACATGGACGTGATGCGCCGGGCGCTCGGCGACAAGAAGCTCAACTACCTCGGCTTCTCCTACGGCAGCAGGCTCGGCGCGGTCTACGCCGCCCAGTACCCCGACAAGGTGGGGCGCATGGTCCTCGACGGCGTCGACACGCTGACCGAGCCGCTTTCCGAGCAGGGCGTCGCGAGCGCGCGGGGGCAGCAGGTGGCGCTGGACGACTTCGTCGGCTGGTGCGTGAAGGACATCGCCTGCCCCTTCGGACAGGATCCGCGCGTGGCCCGCGAGGCGGTCGTGCGGCTGGTCCGCTCGCTCGACGAGGACCCGTTGCCGACGGACTTCGGCGCGGACTTCACCGGCCAGGACCTGGTCGGAGCCCTCGGCCAGGGGCTGTACAGCAAGGAGCTGTGGCCGTTGCTGGAGCGGGCGCTGGCCCAGTTGACCGAGAGCGGCGACGCCAGTGGCGTCCTGGGCTTCGCCGGTGGCGGCATCGCGCTTCCGCTCCCCTTTCCGCTCCGGTCGCCGGGCGGCGGGCCCTCGCCCGGCGCGCTCGTCGACGCCGAGGACGTGCCCCCGGACAACCTGCCCGCCGCGCTGATGGCGATCAACTGCGCGGACGACCCCGACCGCCCGAACGCCCGGCAGGTCACCGCGGACCTCCAGCGGCTGCGGGCCGCCTACGACAAGGCGTCGCCGGTGTTCGGCCGCTACCGGCTGGCGGAGGTCCTGATGTGCTACGGCCGCCCGAAGGGCACCGATTTCATCCGCGACGAGGTGAAGGACCTGAGTACGCCGAAGATGCTCCTGGTCGGCACGCGCGGTGACCCGGCGACGCCGTACCGCTGGACCGTGGAGACGGCGAAGCGGCTCGGGTCGTCCGCCGTGGTGCTCGACAACCGCGGCGAGGGGCACACCGGGTACGGATCGTCCAAGTGCGTGCACCGCAAGGTCGACGACTTCCTGTTGTACGGCTCCCTCCCGCCCAGCGGCAGTTCGTGCGGCCCCGACGAGGACGCCGACTGAGTGGGCCGGTTCTGGCCGCTGCTGCTCGTCGCCCTGACCGCCGCCGTGTCGACGCCCGCCGCGTTCCTGGTCTCCGGCCGATGGTGGTGGGCGGCCGCCCCGGCGCTGGCGCTGACCTGCGTGGGCGGCGCGGACCTGGTGCAGCGGCGTCACTCCGTGCGGCGCAACCATCCGCTGGTCGGACGCCTGAGGCGCCCCGCCGAAGGGCCCCGCCCGCGTCGGGGCGTGGTGCGGGAGCCGCAGGCCGACGCGTGGGACGAGCCGGAGTTCCTGGTGCCGTCGCTGCGGCCGACCGAGGCGGCCGAGGAGCCGCCGGTGGTGCAGGTGGGCGGGCCCGACTGCGCGCAGCCCTACGACATGGCGTTGCTGAACGTCTCGGCGATGAGCTTCGGGGCGCTGTCGGCTCGGGCGGTCCTCGCCCTCAACAGAGGCGCGGCGCTGGGCCGTTTCGCGCAGGACACCGGGGAGGGCGGGCTGTCGGACCACCATCTGCGAGGCGGCGGCGACCTCGTCTGGGAGATCGGGACGGGGTACTTCGGCTGCCGTACCGACGACGGCGGCCTCGATTGGCGGGAGTTCGCGGACAAGGCGGCGCTGCCCGAGGTGAAGTGCGTGTCGCTGAAGCTGTCGCAGGGGGCGGCGCCCGGCATGGGGGCGGTGCTGCCGGGGGTGAAGGTGAGCGCCGAGATCGCTCGCGAGCGACGGGTCCCGGAGGGTGTCGACGTGGTGTCGCCGCCTTCGCACCGGATGTTCTCGTCGCCGCGGGAACTGGTGCTGTTCGTGGCCCGGTTGCGCGAGGCGGCGGGCGGCAAGCCGGTCGGGCTCAAGCTGTGCGTGGGGGCGCGGCGGGAGTTCCTGGCGGTGTGCAGGGCGATGCTGGCGGAGGGGGTGGCCCCCGACTTCGTGGTGGTCGACGGAGCGGAGGGCGGCACGGGCGCCCCGCCGTCGGGGTCCGCCGGGCGGCTCGGCCTGCCGCTCACCCAGGGACTCGTCACCGTGCACAACGCGCTGGTCGGCGTCGGGCTGCGGGACCGGGTCCGGATCGGCGCGAGCGGCCGGGTGGCCACGGGCCGGGACATCGTCGCGCGCCTCGTCCAGGGCGCCGACTACACGAATGCGGCCCGCGCGATGATGCTGGCCGTCGGCTGTGTGCGGGCCGGGCTCTGTCACACCGGCCGCTGCCCGTCCGGTGTGGCGACGCAGGACCCGTTGCGCACCCGTGGACTGCACGTGCCCGACAAGGCCCGGCAGGTCGAGCGCTATCAGCGGGAGACGGTGCGCGACGCCGTGCGGATCATGGCGGCGATGGGCGTGCGCGAGCCGGGCGGGCTCACCCCCGCACACCTGGTGCGGCGGCTCTCTTCGGGCGTGGAACGCTCGTACGCGGACCTGTACGAGTGGCTGGCGCCGGGCGAGCTGCTCGCGGGGCCGCCGCCGTCGTGGGAGGCGGACTGGAAGGCGGCCGACCCGGACGGCTTCGGCTGACGGCCGCCCTCGCACCCGCTACGCGAGCTTGTCGGTCACGAAGGCGTCGATCGCGGCGGTCAGCTCGGCCGGCTTCTCGACGGGGAGTTCGTGGCCGGCGTCGATGATGCGGACGACGGCGTCCGGGTAGGCCATCGCCATCCGCAGCATCTGCCGCACCGGGAGCTGGATGTCGTGGTAGCCGTGGATCATCAGGGTGGGGGCCTGGATCTCCCCGGCCCGGTCGAGGACGTCGAAGGCGCGCATGGCGCCGTACAGCGTCATGACCACCTCGCGCGGGGTGTCGGCGGACGCCCTGACGTAGGCGCGGATCTCGTCCTTGGGGTAGCCGGGGGCGAAGGCGCGCTGGATGTTGGCGGCGACGAACATCTTGAAGGGGACGAGCGTGGAGGCGCCCATCAACAGGCCTCTGCCCCGGCTGTAGGTCATCCGGCCGATGGAGTTCACCAGCACCATGCGCTCCACCCGCTCCGGGTGGGAGAGGGCGACGGTCTGCGCGATCATGCCGCCCATCGAGTGGCCCACGAGCACGCACCGCCGCACGTCGAGGTGGTCCAGGAGGGCGAGGAGGTCCGCCGCCAGCTCCGCGACCGTCTTCACGCCCGCGCCGCCGCTCTCGCCGTGTCCGCGCAGGTCGAGCCGGATCACCCGGCGCCGCACGGCGAAGTGGGCCACCTGGTGGTCCCAGCGATGCCGGTTCGCCGTCCAGCCGTGCACGAACACCAGGGGCACGCCGTCGCCGTCGCGCGGACCCTCGTCGTCGTACGTCAGGGCTGCGCCGTCGACTTCGAGCTGCGGCATGCGTGCCTCCTGCGATGCTGTCCCGGTTACTGACGCGTACGGTAACCGGCGGCCGGGGTCGCCGTCACCGGCCGCCCCCGGAGGATTTCGCGATGACGGCGACGGACTGTACGCATATGCCGATCTTGCCCCGAATGCCCGACAGGCGAATCAGTCCTATCGTGCTCGTATGGAGCACGCACTCAGCCCCGCGACCCTCTCCGAACTGCGCCGCCCCCGCCCCTATCCGGCGGTGTCCGTGCTGACGCCGACCCATCGACGCGAACCCGAGAACTCCCAGGACCGCGTCCGGTTGCGCAATGTCGTGGCCGAGGCGAAGAAGCAGCTGGAACACGACCCGGCGGTCACCCGCGAGCGGCGCGCCGACGTCGCCGGCCAGCTGGACCGGGCACTGGCCGAGGTCGACCTGGCGCACAGCGAGGACGGCCTGGTCATCTACGCGGCCCCGGGAGAGCACCAGGTGTGGTCCCTGGCCCGGGCCGTGCCCGAACGCGTCGTCTTCTCCGACACGTTCCTGACCCGCAACCTGGTCTCGGCGCAGGCCTCCGAACGCCCGTTCCGGGTGCTGTCGGTCTCCGCCGACCGCGTCACGCTGTGGCACGGCGGCGCCGGCCGGGTCACCGAGGCGCGGGGCGGCGGCTTCCCGCTGACCAGGAGCCGGGAGAACTTCGACGCCGAGCGACAGCAGCGGATGGGCGACCAGCCCAGCACCTTCCGCGACGAGGACACCCGCCACTTCCTGCGGGCCGCCGAGGCCGCCGTGGCCAGGCTGCAGCGCGAGGACCCGCTGCCCCTGTACGTCACCGGCGAACCGGCGGCGCTGGCGCTCCTCGACGAGCAGGGCCCGGCCGCCCGGGACGCCGTGCACATCCCGCACGGCGGCCTCTCCCACGGCGCTCCCGAGGCGGTGTGGCAGGCGGTGCGTCCCGTGCTCGACGAGCAGTCCCGCCGGGACGCCGAGGCCGTCGTCCTGGAACTCGACTCCGCCCGGGGCCGCAAGACGTTCGCGGCCGGCGTCGACGAGCTCTGGCAGAGCGCACGGGAGGGCCGGGTCCGGCTGCTCGCCGTCGAGGAGAACTACCGCGTCACGGTCCGCGAGGACGGCGAGCACCTCGTCCCCGCCACGAGCGGCGACCTCGACGCCCGCGAGGACATCGTGGACGAGCTCGTCGAGCAGTGCCTGGAGACCGGCGCCGAGGTGCGCTTCCTCCCGGACGGCGCCCTGGGCGCGGCGGACGGGCTCGCCGGCGTGCTGCGCTACTGACCGAGGGCCCCTCCGGTCGCCTCCCCGGCGGCGTACGCTTCGGCGTGATCGTCGACCGGGGAGGAGATCACGCGTGGCCGATCCGCTGGGCGTCGCCGTGCTGGGCGCCGGACACATGGGCGCCGACCACATACGCCGTCTCGATCGCGTGGTGAGCGGGGCCAGGGTCGCCGCCGTGGCGGATCCGGACACCGCACGCGCGAAGGAGGCCGTCGCCGGGATCGACGCGGCGACGGTCCACCCGGACGCGGAGGCAGCGCTCGACGCGCCCGGCGTCGAGGCCGTGCTGATCGCCTCGCCGGGGCCCGCGCACGAGGAAGCCCTGCTCGCCGCGTTCGCCCGGGGCCTTCCGGTGCTGTGCGAGAAGCCCATGTCGCCGGACTCGGCCGGGGCGCTGCGGGTGATGGAGGCGGAGACCCGGCACGGACGCCGGCTGGCGCAGATCGGGTTCATGCGACGCTACGACGCCGGGTACCGACGGCTCAAGGCGCTGCTGGACGACGGACGCCTCGGACGGCCGCTGATGCTGCACTGTGTGCACCGCAACGTCTCCTCCCCGCCGGACTTCACCAGCGCGATGCTGATCGACAGCTCGGTGTCGCACGAGATCGACGCGGCCCGTTGGCTGCTCGGCCAGGAGCTGACCGCGGTCACCGTGCTGCGCCCGCCCGCCTCCTCGGGCGCGCCCCGAGGCCTGCAGGACCCGCAGTTCGTGGTCTTCGAGACCGAGGGCGGCGCCCTGGTGGACGTGGAGGTCTTCGTCAACTGCGGGTTCGGGTACCAGGTCCGCTGCGAGGCCGTGTGCGAGGCGGGCGCCGCACGCATCGGCGACGACCACGGGATGCTCGTCACCGCGCGGGGCGCTGCCGGGGCGGACGTGCCCCAGGACTACCTGGTCCGGTTCGCGGACGCCTACGACCGCGAGGTACAGGCATGGGTCGACGCGACCCGGCGGGGCGAGGCCACCGGCCCGACCGTCTGGGACGGCTACGCGGCCTCCGTCGTCGCCGAGGCCGGGGTCGCGGCGCTGGAGAGCGGCACGCGCACCACGGTCGAACTCGCCCCGCGTCCGGGCCTGTACGCCGGGACCGGTCACTGACGCCGGGCCTCAGACGTTGCCGAGGAGGGCCTGCAGCCCCCGGTCGAGCGCGGCTCCGACGTCCTCCCGTCCCGCCGCGACGACCGCGTAGCTGCGCAGCAGGAAGCGGCGCAGGGCGCCCGTGTCGAACTGGAGCAGGGCCATTCCCAGCGGGGAGTGGAACTCCATCACCGTGAGGGTCCGGCCACAGGGCCAGATGTGCACGTCGCCGCTCCCGGCCGGACCGCGCACCCCCTCCTCCAGCAGGCCTCGGTCGAACGTCCACGTGACCGCCTCGCCCTCGAGGGATACCTCCGCAGGGAAGTCGACGTGCACGGCGAAGGGATCGGCGGAGTCGTAGCGGAGCGTGGCGGGCACGGGCAGCTCCTGGTCCTCCGCGGTGATCAGACGGGCGCGGACGGCTTGTTCCAGCGTGATGTCCATGCATGTACGACCTCGCAGGGGCCTTTCGCATTACGGGAAAGCGCGGTCCAATTGTTGTGACCTGCATCACAGCCGCAGAACCATGGAACACAGAGCCGTCGAACGCATGACTGACGGTCTTCCCGGCCTCCCCACTGGTCCCTCAAGTCACGTACGCCTCATACGACTTGACCCCTCACCACTCCGTCCCGAGCACGCCCCCGGCCCCCTTCCGGGAGACAGTGGCATATGCCAGAAGCACCACCGAATCGGGTGTTGCCAAAGCCCTTACACGTCGTCGCGCGCTGTGCAACAGTCGTGACGGCCCTCGTGTCAGCCCTCGTCGAACCGTCCCGTATCGGAGTGCGTCATGCCGCCCCATGTCTCCGCGGACCGCTCAGCCACCCAGCCGCCAGGACGCGGCTCGGTCGACGCGCTGATCACGCAGACACGACGGCTGAAGGGCGACATGGACGCCGTCCGGCTGGGCGCGCAAAGCGACCAAGCCGACCCCCAGGGCCGCTGGCAGCGGGCGCTCTACGACCTCGCACGGCACCAACTCGACGACCTCGACGCACACTTGGCCCAGTTACGGGACGGACCGCCGTCCGCGACGGCCGTCCGCACCGCGCCCGCCGCACCGGCGGCCGACCGGCGCGAGTCACTGCTCAGCCGGGTCGGCAGCGCCGAATGGAACCTGCTCACGGACGAGGCCGTCTGGTCCGAGGAGCTCTACCGCATCCTCGGCCGCGACCCCGCCGTCCCTCCCCTCACCCTCGACGAACTGCCCTCGGTCGTCCTGGAGGAGGACCGGCCGAAGCTGACCTCGATGGTCACCGACTGCCTGGTCGACGCCCGGCCCATCGACGGGGAGTTCCGCGTCGTCCGCCCGGACGGCGAGCCCCGCACCGTGCACATGATGGGCGAGCCCGTGCTCGACGCCGAGGGCGGCACCGCCTCGATGTGGGCCGTGCTGCGGGACGTCAGCGAACTGCGCCGCAGCCAGCGGGCGGTGCGCGAGAGCCGTGACTCGCTCCAGCGGCAGCGACACCGCGCGCAGACCGAACACCGGCTCGCGGCCGAACTGCGGGAGGCGGTCCTGCCGTCGTGGCGCGGCCCCCTGAGCCTGCCGAGCCGGGACGCAGGCTCCCTCGACCTCGCCGCCCGCCACCTGCCCGCCGCGACGACCTCGCTGATCGGCGGCGACTGGTACGACGCCGTCGAACTCCCCGACGGCCGGACGGTCTTCGGCGTCGGCGATCTCACCGGACAGGGCCCGGCCGTCACCTCCCACACCGCGATGATGCTGGGCGCCCTGCGGGGCATGGCCATGGCAGGCACCGAGCCCGGCCAGCTCCTCGCCTGGCTGAACCAGTTGCTGGACGCCACCGTCCAACCCGCTCTGGGCAGCGCCCTGTGCTGCCGCTACCGGCCGGACACCCGCACCCTGACATGGGCGCAGGCCGGACATCCCGCCCCGCTGCTGTTCCGGGCGGGGCTGGGACGCCGGCTGGGCGCGCCGGAGGGCGTGCTCCTCGGGGCCACCTCACGCGCCGCCTACGGGCAGGCCGAGGAGACCCTCGAAGAGGGCGATCTGCTTCTGCTGCACACCGAGGGGCTGGCGTCCGCCGACCGCCTTCTCGGCCTCGCCCCCCGTCTGGGCGGGGCGCGCACCGCCCAGGACTGCGTACGGACCGTCGTGGAGGAGTGCGGCGAGTCCGGACGCGACCACGACGCCTGCCTGCTCGTCGCCCGCGTCACCCGCTGACGGCCCACAACATTCGGTCGAGAAGAGACGACGGACTCCATCCCGCTCACGCCTGGGCGTCGTTGCCGGGCCGCACCCCCTTCTGCCTCGGCAGCGCCAGCACGATCTCCTCGCGCAGCTCGCTGATCCGGGGGGAGTCGGCGTACTGCGCGGTGAGCCGGTACATCTGGCTCAGCCGGTCCCAGGTGCGCCGGGAGGAGTTCGACCCCATCGACATCAGGGCCAACCGTGCGAACCGGTCCGCCTGTTCGGGATCGTTCGCGATGAAGCAGGCGGACGCCATGGACAGATGATCGAAGATCTTCGACCGCTCACGGCCGTCGACGCGCAGCGCGAGAGCCTTCTCCGCGTAGTACTGGGCGTGCGCGGCCGCCTGCGGCTCGAACTCGGCCAGCGTGCGGTACGCCAGGGCCTGCATGCCGTACAGATCCTCGTCCTTGAAGGTCTGCATCCACGACGGCGGCCTGACGTCGCCCGGGTCGGAGACGAAGAGGTCCTCCGCCCGGCCGAGGGTGCGGCGCATGGCCTGTCCCTTGCCCATCGACGCCTGCGCCCAGGCCTCGATCGTGTGGAACATCGCCCGGGTGCGCGGCAGCACGTCGTCGCCGGAGCCGGACTGGGCCAGTTTCATCAGGTCGAGGGCGTCGTCGGGCCGTCCGAGGTGGACCATCTGACGGGCCGCCCGCGACAGCGCCTCGCCGGCCCGTGGCCGGTCGCCGCCCTCACGCGCGGCATGGGCGGCGATGACGAAGTACTTCTGGGCCGTCGGCTCCAGTCCGACGTCGTGCGACATCCAGCCCGCGAGGACCGCGAGGTTGGCCGCGACGCCCCACAGGCGCCGCTGGAGATGGGCAGGGTGACGGTAGGCGAGGATGCCGCCCACTTCGTTGAGCTGTCCCACGACAGCCTTGCGCTGCAACCCGCCACCGCGGGCCGCGTCCCAGGCCCGGAACACCTCGACCGAGAGCTCCAGTTCGTCGACCTCCTCCGCTCCGATGGGAGCGGCCTCGTAGCGGTCGAACCCGGCCGGGTCGGCGTGGTGGAGGAGGGGATGGTCGATGACAGGAGCGTCGGCGGAGAGGGTGGGGTCGGTGTGCAGCCACTCGTACATGGCACTGCTGAGTGCTGATCCCGCGGCGAGCGCGGCACCCGCGCCCACCAAGCCGCGTCGGTTGAGCATGAGGTCCATTCCCGTGAATTCGGTGAGGACCGCGGCAGTCCGTTCGGGCGCCCACGGCACGCCGTCGGGATGTTCAGCACTCCCGCCGCCCGGCCGTTTCCCTGTACGCCCGTGCCGGACCAGACCGAGGTCTTCGATGGTCACGACACGGCCGAGACGCTCGGTGAACAGAGCCGCCAGCACCCGCGGCACCGGATCGCGCGGGATCTCTCCCGTGTCGATCCATCGCCGCACCCGGGAGGTGTCGGTCGACAGCTGGGGGTGGCCCATGGCCGCCGCCTGCCGGTTGACCAGCCTCGCGAGTTCGCCCTTGGACCAGCCGGCCAGGCCGAACAGGTCCGTCAGACGCGTGTTGGGTTGTCCGCTCACGTCAAGCCCCCAGGTTCTCGGCTGAGTTGACAGTAGCCCGGTGAAAGTTGCCGGGCGACTATTCGCCAGGGTTCGCCAGGGTTCGCCAGATGGTGTGCCACTGGGCCACGGGTGTCAGGTAGGAAAGCGCCACCCCGACCCGGTCGCCGAGGGACATTCCCCAGGGTGTACCCGTAAGGGCCGGTCGGGGCAGCGCACTGACGTCCGGCACACGAAGGGATCTGTTTCTCCCATGTACGCAGCATCGTCCTCCGTGTCCGCCCCGCCCCGGTCGCTGCACACCCGCCCGGGCGGCGGCGGCCCCTATCTGGACCCCGCACGGTCGGCGGGCCCCGCGCTCGGCGCGGGGCCGGTCCGGCGCCCCGCGGGGCTCGGCACGCAACCGCTCAGCGGGAGACTCGACCTGTCCGGCCCCCAGGGGGCCCAACTGCGCACGGCGATCGCCTCGGTGCACCGGATCTGCCCGGAGTTCGCTCCGGTCCAGGTGCTGCGCCGCAGCGGACGCTCGGTGCTCCTCGTCGGCACCACGGGACGCAGCACGGCCGTCGCCAAGTGCTTACTGGACCACTCCCCCGTGTGGGCGGAGCGGATCCGGCACGAAATAGCCGCGTACCGCACGTTCGTCCGGCACCGCCCCCCCGTGCGGGCGCCGAGACTGATCGCGGCGGACCCGGACAACTGCACCCTGGTGATCGAGCGGATGCCGGGGCGGGTGGCGGCGCTGCAGCGGCACCCCACCGAGGCTCCGCCGCGGGCCGACGTCCGCGCGGCGCTCGGCGCGATCTGCCGGCTCAACGCCTGGCGGCCGCCGGCGGGCACGTTCGACGCGCCCCTGGACTACGCGGCCCGCATCTCCCGCTATCACGAGCTGGGTCTGCTCACCGACCGCGACATGGGCGACCTGCAGAAGCTGCTGCACGGCATCGCCGCCGGCGCGGGCCGGCAGGGCATGGGCCAGTTCTGCCACGGCGACGCCCTCCTGTCGAACATCCTTCTGTCACCGGCCGGTCCAGTGCTGGTGGACTGGGAGCACGCGGGCTGGTACCTGCCGGGCTACGACCTGGCGACCCTGTGGTCGGCACTGGCCGACGCTCCGGTGGCGCGCCGTCAGATCAGCCAGATCGCCCAGTCGGCGGGACCCGCCGCACGGGACGCCTTCCTGGTGAACCTGATGCTGGTGCTGACCCGCGAGATCCGTACCTACGAGACGGCCGTGCAGCGTTCGATGCACGACACGGCCCCGACCACGGGTCACCCGGGCGGCGCGCCGTCAGGCGAGGAACAGCGCCTGCTGCTGCGGCGGCTGCACGACGACTGCCAGCTGGCCCGCAGGGCCGTGCGCGCGGCGGTCGGCACTCGCTGAGGGGGGCCGAGAGGCCCGTGGCGCGCCGCTTCGGCGGCGCGCCACGGGCCTCTCGGCGTGCGGGCGGTGTCTTGACGGGGTAAATGCCCGATTCGTGGTCATGATTGACGGGTTGTCGGCAAAAGGCGAATCCACCGGGCCCCGTCGGGCCCGTGCGCCGCCGCCCGCTCGTCCCCAGGAGACCGCAGTGCGAAAACCCGTCACTCCCACCGGACCCCGCAGACGTTCCCGCAGAGCCGCAGGCGCCATGGCGTCGGCGGCTCTGCTGCTCCCGCTGTGCGCCGCGGCGTCCCCCGCCGACGCCGCGGACGCCCGGCCCACCTCGGCGACCGGCCTGCAGCGGGCCTTCGCCGCGGCGGCCGCGCAGTACCACGTGCCGCAGAGCGTGCTGCTCGGCGTCTCCTACCTCCAGTCCCGATGGGACGCGCACGCCGGAGCGCCGAGCGTCACCGGCGGCTACGGCCCGATGCACCTCACCGACGCGCGCACGGCGCTCGGCGTCGCCTCGCACCACCGCCGGGACGCCCAGGCCCTCCGGGGCGACTCCGTCCGCCCGGAGCCGCGACCGGCGCGCGTCCCGGACGTTCGGCTCCCGTCGAGCGCGGAGCTGCCGGCCCGGCTGAAGACCCTGCCGAAGGCGGCGCGGCTGACGGGACTGAGTCCTGCGGCCCTGCGCACGGACCCCGCGGCCAACGTCGCGGGCGGCGCGGCGCTCCTCGCCGCCGCACAGCGCACCCTGGGCGAGCCCCTCAGCGCCGATCCGGCGGACTGGTACGGCGCGGTGGCACGGTTCTCGGGCGCGGACGACACCGCGACGGCCGCCGCCTACGCCGACGACGTCTACCAGGTGCTCCGCAGCGGCGAGGAGCGCACCACGGACGACGGGCAGACGGTCGCGCTGGCGGCGCAGCCGGGCCTGGTCCCGCGGACGGCCCCGCTGCACCGGGCCGGTCTGCGCACGCTCTCGGCGGCGGGCGCCGAGTGCCCGACGACGGTGTCCTGCGAGTGGATCCCGGCGCCGCACGAGCGGTTCGGCGACGACGACTACGGCAACCACGACGTCGCCGACCGGCCCGCCTCGCCCGACATCAGGTACATCGTCGTGCACGACACCGAGGGCGGCTGGGAAGGAGTGCTGTCCTCGGTCCAGGACCCGACCTACGTGTCCTGGAACTACTCGCTGCGCTCCACCGACGGCCACATCGCCCAGCACGTCAAGGCCAAGGACGTGGCGTGGCACGCGGGCAACTGGTACGTCAACGCCAAGTCGGTCGGCCTGGAGCACGAGGGCTTCCTCGCCCGGCCCGACTCCTGGTTCACGGAGGCGATGTACCGGGCCTCTGCGCGCCTGGTGACCTACCTGGCCGCCAAGTACGGCATCCCGCTGGACCGGCAGCACATCCTGGGCCACGACAACGTGCCCGGCCCGACCACCGCGAGCATCCCCGGGATGCACACCGACCCCGGGCCGTTCTGGGACTGGCGGCACTACTTCGAGCTGCTGGGCCGGCCGTTCGAGGCGACGGCCGGTGGCAGCGGCTCCGTGGTGACGATCCGGCCGGACTACGCCGCCAACCGGCCGGCGTACACGGACTGCGGCGGCCAGGGCCTGGCGTGCGCGGTCCACGGTTCCGGCGACGTGCGGCTGTACTCCGACCATGACGAGAAGTCCGCCCTGGTCAAGGACGTCGGCGACGGCTCGGCCCCCACCACGGGCGTGAACGACGTCGCCTCCCGGGCGTCGACCGGCCAGCAGTACGCGGTCGCCGACCGGTGGGGCGACTGGACGGCGATCTGGTACCTCGGCCGGAAGGCCTGGTTCAGGAACCCCGAGGCCCAGCCGACCGCCGTCCCCACGACGGGCCAGGTGGTCACCCCGAAGGACGGCCGCGACAGCGTCGCCCTGTACGGCCGGGCCTACCCCGAGGCCGGGGCCTACCCTGCGGGCGTCCCGGCCCAGGCGCTCTCACCGCTGCCGTACACGCTGCCCAAGGGTCAGAAGTACGTGGTCGGCGACAAGGTTGCGGGCGAGTACTACTACGCCGTCACCTTCGCCGGCGACTCGCACCGGCTGATCGTCGGCGACGACCAGTACTACGAGATCCAGTACGGCCACCGGGTGGCGTTCGTGCGCGCCGCGGACGTGAAGGCCACCCCGGCGACGTAGCGAACCCGGCCCGTGCGGTCGGCGGCGTCGAACGGCGTGGCCGGGCCTCAGCCCTGCTGGAACAGCTCCGCCGGGAGCGGCTTCAGCAGGGCGTACAGGTCGTCGGTGATGGGGCGGTCCCAGGCGGCGATGGTCACCAGGACGTTGTCGCTGCGGTCGAACTGCACACAGGAGATCCGCCCCTCGGAGAGCTTCAGACGGCGCACGATCAGGAGGTTGTCGCCCTGCATCACCGGCATGTCCTCGGTGCCGACGACGGTGACCTCCTCGTCGTTCTCCAGCGCGAGCAGGAGCTGGGCCACCTCGAACGGGACCTCGCCCTCCTCCACCTCACGGGCCGGGGATCCCTCGGGCAGATTGCCGATGATCATCGCGGGGCCGCGGCCGCCGAAGAGGTCGTAGCGCAGGAAGACGCCCTGGCAGCTGCCGTCGGGCGCGGGCAGGAGACCGGCGCCCAGGTTGCCGGGCCAGTCGCCCGGATCCATGGCCAGGACGTCGAAGTCGGGCCCGGCGGGCGTGGCGCTGCGGCGGCGGAGGAACGACATGCGGCCATGGTACGTGGCCGACGCCCTCCGGTGGCGCGTGGGCGGGACGCGGCCCCGCCGCGCGCGAACCGCTCCGCGCCGCACCGCTTCCCGGCGTTCCCCCCGCCCCTTCCGCGGCCCGCGCGCGCAGTGCGGCGCCCGGGTGCGGCATCCGGTGTCCGGTGTCGGCCGAGCGCCCTCGCCGGCCGTGGACACCGTCGGCCGAGGGCACGCCGGCCGTCCTCGCCGCCGTCGGCCCGACCCTCGCGACCGGCGGGGCGTGCCCGGCCCGCTCCCCCGCGGTGCGGCCGTCGGCCGGCGGGCCGCGCTCAGGTCAGATCGAACTCTCCCGCCCGCGCCTCCGACACGAACGCCCCCCACTCGGCAGGTGTGAAGATCAGCGAAGCGCTGTGCGGGCTGCCGCTGTTGCGCATCGCGATGAAGCCCTCGACGAAGGCGATCTGGACATCCCCCCGCCCCCGGCTGCTGGACTGCCACTCGGCGTTGCTGAGGTCCAGCTCCGGCTTGTCCCAGCCCGTGAGCGGCTGCTGCTGGATGGTGCTCTCGGCCACGTCCGTGCTCCTCCCGGTTCGTCGTCCGCGGGCCAGCCTAGCGACCGGCCCGGGACGCCGACAGAGCACGCGAGGGGGACCTTTCAGGACATCGGCGGCCGCGCCCCCACGAGCCACATGGAGAAGAACTGCGAGCCGCCCCCGTAGGCGTGCCCCAGGACCTTCCCGGCCCGCTCCACCTGGTGTTCCCCGGCCTGGCCGCGCACCTGGAGCGCGGCCTCCGCGAAGCGGATCATGCCGGAGGCGCCGATCGGATTGGTGGACAGGACACCGCCCGACATGTTGACGGGCAGGTCGCCGTCGAGTTCGGTGACGCCCGCCTCGGTGAGCTTCCAGCCCTCGCCCTCGTCGGCGAAGCCGAGGTTCTCCAGCCACATCGGCTCGTACCAGGAGAACGGCACGTACATCTCGACGGCGTCGATGTCCCGGCGCGGGTCGGTCACGCCGGCCTGCCGGTAGACGTCGGCGGCGCAGTCCTTGCCGGCCTGCGGTGAGACGGCGTCCTTGCCGGCGAAGAGGGTCGGTTCGCTGCGCATCGCGCCGCCGAGCACCCAGGCGGGCGGACGGGGCGCGCGGGCGGCGCCGGCCCGGTCGGTGAGCACCATGGCGCAGGCCCCGTCGGAGGAGGGGCAGGTCTCGGAGTAACGGATCGGGTCCCAGAGCATGGGCGAGGCCTGGACCTTCTCCAGCGTGATGTCGTGCTCGTGGAGGTGGGCGTAGGGGTTCTTCAGCGCATTGCGCCGGTCCTTGTACGCCACGAGCGAGCCGACGGTGTCGGGGGCGCCGCTGCGCCGCATGTACGCGCGCACGTGCGGGGCGAAGAAGCCGCCGGCCCCGGCGAGCAGGGGTTGCTGGAAGGGGATGGGCAGGGACAGTCCCCACATGGCGTTGGACTCGGACTGCTTCTCGAAGGCCAGAGTGAGGACGGTGCCGTGGACACGGGCCGCGACCAGGTTCGCGGCGACCAGCGCGGTGGATCCGCCGACCGACCCGGCCGTGTGCACCCGCAGCATCGGCTTGCCGACCGCGCCGAGCGCGTCGGCGAGGTACAGCTCGGGCATCATGACGCCCTCGAAGAAGTCGGGGGCCTTGCCGATGACGACGGCGTCGACGTCGGCCCAGGTCAGCTCGGCGTCGTCGAGAGCGCGTCGGGCGGCCTCGCGGACCAGCCCGGCGATCGAGACGTCCCGGCGGGCCGCGACGTGTTTGGTCTGACCGATCCCGACGACGGCCACGGGCTCCTTGCTCATCGCGGTTCCCCTTCGAGTACGGCGACCAGGTTCTGCTGGAGACACGGGCCGGAGGTGGCGTGGGCGAGGGCGCGGTCGGACTCGCCCCGGTGGATGCGGGCGGCGGCCTCACCGACGCGGATCAGGCCGGCGGCCATCATCGGGTTGGCGGCGAGCGCACCGCCGGAGAGGTTCACCCGGACGCTGTCGTCCAGTCGCAGCGCCTTGCGCAGGACGACCTCCTGCGAGCTGAACGGCGCGTGCAGCTCGGCGGTGTCGACGGGCCGGTCGAACGCGCCGGCCCGCTCGGCGGCGAGGCGGGTGGAGGGCGAGTCGGTCAGGTCGCGGACGCCGAGCGAGTGGGCCTCGATGCGGTGGTCGATGCCCCTGATCCAGGCGGGCCGGGAGCACAGCTCGCGGGCCCGCTCACCGGCCGCGAGGATGACGGCGGCGGCCCCGTCGCCGATGGGCGGGCAGTCGCCGGTGCGCAGCGGTTGCACCGCGTAGTCGCCGGGTGGGACCGAACCGCGCAGCTGGGCATGGGAGTTGAGCGTGGCGGTGCGTCGGCTGCGGGCGCCGATCGCGGCGAGGGACGGCTCGTCGGTGTCGCCGGCGTCGATCAGCGCCTGCGCCTGGAGTGCGGCCAGGGCGACGGAGTCGGGCCACAGGGGGGCGACGTAGTACGGGTCGAGCTGGCGGGTGAGGACGTCGCGCAGGGAGCCGGGCGAGGACTTGCCGTAGGAGTAGACGAGAGCGGTGTCGGCGTCGCCGCTGAGGAGTTTGGTCCACGCCTCGTACAGCGCCCAGGCGCCGTCCATCTCGACGTGGGACTCGGAGATGGGCGGCCAGGCGCCGACGCCGTCGAGGGCGAGGGTGAAGGAGAAGGCGCGGCCGGCGAGGTAGTCGCTGGAACCGGAGCAGGTGAAGTCGATGTCGGCGGTCTTCAGGCCGGTCCGGTCGAGGACGCTGTGCAGGACCGGCATGAGCATCTCGACCTCGGAGAGCTCGTCGGTGGTGCGCAGGACGTCGGTCTGGGCGAAGGCCACCACCGCGATGTCGCGGCTGTCCGAGGGTTCCTCGCGGGTCACAGCAGCTCCTTGTAGACGTCGTAGTCCGCGTCCGGTTCGCCGGTGGGCCGGTAGTGGTCGGGGTAGCGGGCGCCTTCCGTCCAGACGGGTTCGACGCGCAGGCCCATGCGGACCTGGTCGTAGGGGATGCCGCCGATGCGTCCGTGCAGGGCGAGGCCGGCGCCGTCGAGGGCGATGTGGGCGTAGACGTAGGGCACTTCGATGTCGAGGTTCTTCGCCTTGATGTTGACGATGCAGAAGGTGGTGACGGTCCCGCGCGGTCCCACCTCGACCTGTTCCGCGGTCGGGACGCCGCAGGTGGGGCAGGCTCCGCGGGGCGGGACGTACACCTTGCGGCAGGACGGGCAGCGTTCGCCGAGCGTGCGCCGGGTGGAGAGCGCGGCGATGTAGGCGGACTGGGCGCGGCCGGGCGAGTAGGTGTAGTCGAGGCGGGCGGGGGCGACGATGCCGGTGACCCGGTCGTCCGCGAGCGCGTCGGGATCGCCGTCGGCGGGTGCGCCGGCGCCGGCGTGCGGTTCGAAACAGGCGATGTCGGTGATGGCCCCGGTGCGTTCCGCGGCCCAGCGGATCCGGACGCGCATGCCGGTGCGGACGGCGTCGGGGCCGGGGGCGTCGAGGGCGTGCAGGAGGGCGGTGTCGGCGCCGTCGAGGCGGACGAGGACCCAGGCGAACGGGGTGGCGAGGGGCTGTCCGCGGCGGGGGGCGTGGTTCCAGGCCCAGGTGGTGACGGTGCCGGTGGGCGCGACCGGGACGAGGTCGTGGATCTCCTCGGCCGTCACGGGGTCGTACTCGACGGGCGGGACGAGGGTGCGGCCGTCGGCGGTGCGCACGCCGAGGACGACGCGCTCGCGCAGACCGGTCAGGAAGGCGCTCTGCACGGGACCGAGGGACCGGGTGAAGGGGAACTCGACGACAAGGGGGGCTTTCAGCACTTCGGGCATCGGGGCTGCCTCCTCGGGAAGCCGACGTCAAGGGGAGCGCCCGGTGAAGGGCGCGGGGCGATCACCTGTGCGACTGCGCCCTGTGGGCGCGAGCGACCACGACGGCCTCGCGGGCCGCGTACGGCCCGCACCGCCCGCTCGCCGGGCGGAGCGTCACGCGCGCTTGTAGCGGGGCGGGCGCTTCTCCGCGAAGGCGCGGGCGCCTTCCTTGGCGTCGGCGGTGTCGAAGACCGGCCAGCCCCGGGCGAGTTCGGCGGCCAGCCCGTCGGTCTCGGTGAGTTCGGCGCTCTCGTACACCGACGCCTTGACGGCCTCGACCGCCAGCGGGCCGCAGGAGTTGACGCGCTCGGCGATCTCCAGGGCCTTCTCCAGGGCCGTGCCGTCCGGCACGACATGACCGACCAGGCCGATGTCCGCGGCCTCCCGGGCACTGTACGGGCGTCCGGTGAGCAGCATCTCCAGGGCGTGGGTGCGCGGGATCTGGCGCTGCAGCCGGACGGTGGAGCCGCCGATCGGGAACAGTCCGCGCCTGACCTCGAAGAGTCCGAAGGTCGCGGAGTCGCCGGCGACGCGGATGTCGGTGCCCTGGAGCATCTCGGTGCCGCCCGCGACGCAGTACCCCTCGACGGCGGCGATCACCGGTTTGCGCGGCCGGTGGTGGCGGAGCATCGCCTTCCAGTGCAGGTCGGGGTCGTCCTTGAGCCGGTGGCGGTACTGCTCGCCCTCCATGCCCTTGCCCGCCAGGGCCTTGAGGTCCATGCCGGCGCAGAAGGAGCCGCCCGCGCCGGTGAGGACGACCGAGCGGACCGAGTCGTCCTCGTCGGCCTCCAGCCAGCCGTCGTACAGGCCGACCAGCATGGCGAGCGAGAGGGCGTTCTTGGCCTCCGGCCTGTTCAGCGTGAGCACGAGCGTGGCGCCCTCGCGCCGCACGGTGAGGTGTTCGGTACCGCCCATCGCACATCTCCCCTCGGAAAGAACGAGAACAGGTTGCAGTAGGCGTGATGGCAGTTCAAGGGTTTTCTGACAGACAGTCAGATTTCTTGGCACGGGCCCTTCCCACTTACCGCGCCCTTTGCTCTGATGACCGGCGAACCGTCTGGGAACCAGGGACCCGGTCAGGAGGAACGGTGGAGTACAACCTTGCCGACCTGTTCGAGTCGGTCGTCGACGTGGCGGCGGACCGCGAGGCGCTCGTGTACGTCGACCATCCCGGCACGGGCGCGGAACGCCGGCTGACGTACGCGGAGCTCGACGCGGCCGCCAACCGCATCGGTCACCACCTCCTCGACAGCGGTCTGCGCCCCGGCGAGCACCTCGGGCTGCACCTGTACAACGGCGTGGAGTACCTGCAGACGGTGCTGGGCTGCCTGAAGGCGCGCATCGTGCCCGTCAACGTCAACTACCGCTATGTGGAAGAGGAGTTGGTCTACCTCTACCGGGACGCGGACCTGGCCGCGCTCGCCTTCGACGCGGAGTTCACCGACCGGGTGGCGGCCGCGCTGCCGCAGACGCCGGCCCTGCGGCACCTGATCCGGGTCGGTCCGGCGGTCGAGGGCATCACCTCGTTCGCCGACGCCGAGGCGAGCGGCTCTCCCGGGCGCGGGTTCCCCGCCCGCTCCGGCGACGACCAGTTCATCATCTACACCGGCGGCACGACCGGCATGCCCAAGGGGGTGATGTGGCGTCAGGAAGACCTGTTCTTCTCGGGACTGGGTGGCGGCTCGCCCACGGGTGAGCCGGTGAGGAAGCCGCAGGAGATCGCCGAGCGGGTCGCGGCGGGCGGCACGGGGATCACCTTCTTCCCGACTCCCCCGCTGATGCACGGCACTTCCACACTGACCGCCTTCATCGGCTTCAACTTCGGCCAGCGCGTGGTGATCCACCGCAAGTTCGTGCCCGAGGAGGTGCTGCGGACCATCGAGAAGGAGAAGGTCACCAGCATCTCCCTGGTCGGCGACGCGATGCTGCGGCCGTTGATCGACGCACTCGAAGGACCCATGAAGGGCACCGACTGCTCGTCGGTGTTCAGCGTCTCCTCGTCCGGGGCGATCATGTCGGACACGGTCCGCCGTCAGTTCCGGGCGCTGATGCCGAACGCGATGCTGCTGAACAACTTCGGCTCGTCCGAGTCCGGCTTCAACGGCACGGCGACGGAGGACTCCGGGCCCGAGCGCGGCTTCCGCGTCCGGGTCAACCCCCGTACCCGGGTGGTCGATCCGGCCACCCGCGAGCCGGTCGCCGCGGGCGAGATCGGCCGCGTCGCCCAGTGCGGTCACGTCCCCCTCGGCTACTACAACGACCCGGTGAAGACCGCCGAGACCTTCTTCGAGAAGGACGGCGAGCGCTGGGTGCTGCTCGGCGACATGGCGACCGTCGACGAGGACGGTGTGGTCGTCGTCCTCGGGCGCGGCTCGCAGTGCATCAACACGGGGGGCGAGAAGGTGTACCCCGAGGAGGTCGAGCAGGCCCTCAAGGCGCATCCGGACGTGTACGACGCCCTCGTGGCGGGGGTGCCGGACCCGACGTGGGGCAATCATGTGGCGGCGGTGGTCCAGGTGCGCCACGGCGCCCCGCCGCCGTCGCTGCAGGACATCCAGAGCCACTGCCGCACCCGGCTCGCCGGCTACAAGATCCCGCGTCAGCTGGTGCTCGCCGAAGCCATCCGCCGCTCGCCGAGCGGCAAGGCGGACTACCGGTGGGCGCGCGAGGTCGCCGTCGCGGAGAGCGGCTGACCTCGCCCGCAGCGCCCTCACGCCGACAGTCCGCCGGGGAAGCGCGTCCTCAGCCCCGGTGGGCCGCACCCGGGCGACCGGCCCGCGCCAGGAAGTCGCCGACCCGGCCGGCGAACCGGCCGGGGTCGTCCAGCCACGGGTAGTGGCCGGCGCCGGGCTGCACGGCGAACTCGGCGTTCGGGAAGGCGTCGGCCACCAGCCGCGCACGGTCCGGCCGGGGCCCGCCGTCCAGCTCCCCGGCCAGGACGAGCACCGGGGCGGTCACCTCGGCCAGCGCGCTGCGCAGGGCCGGCGGGTCGAAGGCGGCGGGGTCGAGGAAGCGCTCCTCGCCCTCGGCGCAGGTCTGCTCGTCCACGGCGGCCTCGTGGGCGCGGGCGGCATCGTCCCACCTGCCGTGGAAGAAGGCGCCGACGACCGCCGGGTCGGGCTCGCCCTCGCCCCCGAGCCACGCCCGGAACGCGGGGAACGCGTCGTCGAACCAGGCTTCACCGCGGCGCAGCCGTGCGGCCGCCAACCGCTCCTGGGCCGTGGCCGGACGGCCCAGCGCCCACGGATTGACGGTGATGAGCGCGAGCCCGGACACCCGCTGCGGGTACCGCGCCGCGTACAGCATGGCGAGGCTGCCGCCCGCCGAATGGGCCAGCACGTCCATCCGCTCCCGCCCCAGGTGCACGCGCAGCGCCTCGACGTCGTCCACCTGCCGGTCGCAGCGGTAGGTCGCCGGGTCCGCGGGACGCGCGGAGTCGCCCGTGCCCCGCAGATCGAGCAGGATCAGGCGGCGGCGGTCGGCGAGACCGCCGAGGTCGCCGAGGTAGACGGAGGCCCGCAGGGGGCCGCCGGGCAGGACGACGAGCGGCTCGCCCTCGCCCGACACCCGGTAGGCGAGCTCGGTCCCGTCCGGCGCGGTGAACATCGGCATGCCCTGATTCTCGGCAGGGACCTCGGCCGCGCGCAACGGGGTTCTCCGGCGAAAGTCACCACCGGCCTCTTGCCTGACGCCCGCGAGCCTGGATTACTGATCCACAAGAAGAGCAACCGAATGATCGGTCGCCCGTATTGAGACGTTTCGGTGCCGGGATCCTTCAAAGCCGGGGATCGCCCGGTGTCGAGACAGGTCGTAGGGAGAAGTCCCATGACGGATGTGCGGAACCCGCTGGACGAGGGCGAGCGCCTCGACGAGGCCGCCCTGCGCACCCTGCAGCTGGAGCGACTGCGGACCTCGCTGCGTCGCGCCTACTCCCGGGTGCCCTTCTACCGCGAGGCCTTCGACAAGGCCGGCGTCCACCCCGACGACTGCCGCGACCTCGCCGACCTGGCCCGCTTCCCCCACCACCAAGGCCGACCTGCGCGCGCACTACCCGTACGGGATGTTCGCCGTCCCCCGGGACCGCATCCGCCGCATCCACGCGTCCAGCGGCACGACCGGCCGGCCGACGGTCGTCGGCTACACGGACGCCGACCTGTCCATGTGGTCGGACATGGTGGCCCGCTCGCTCCGCGCCGCGGGCGCGCGCCCCGGCGACACCGTCCATGTGGCCTACGGGTACGGCCTGTTCACGGGCGGCCTCGGCGCCCACTACGGGGCGGAGCGCCTCGGCTGCACGGTGATCCCCGCGTCCGGCGGCATGACCTCCCGTCAGGTCCGGCTGATCCTGGACCTCGAACCGCGCGTCATCATGGTGACCCCGTCCTACATGCTCACGCTGCTCGACGAGTTCGAACGCCAGGGCGTGGACCCGCGCTCCACCTCCCTGCGCGTGGGGGTCTTCGGCGCGGAGCCCTGGACGGAGCGCATGCGCCAGGAGATCGAGGAGCGTTTCGCGATCGACGCCGTCGACATCTACGGGCTGTCGGAGGTGATCGGGCCGGGCGTGGCGCAGGAGTGCGTCGAGACCAAGGACGGGCTGCACGTCTGGGAGGACCACTTCTTCCCCGAGGTGGTCGACCCGATCACCGGCGAGGTCCTGCCGGAGGGCGAGGAGGGCGAGCTGGTCTTCACCTCGCTGACCAAGGAGGCCATGCCGGTCGTCCGGTACCGCACCCGTGATCTCACCCGCCTGCTGCCGGGCACGGCTCGCGCCTTCCGGCGGATGCGGAAGGTGACCGGGCGCAGCGACGACATGGTCATCCTGCGCGGGGTGAACCTCTTTCCCACCCAGATCGAGGAGATCGTGCTCCGCACCCCGGGCGTGGCTCCCCACTTCCAGCTCCGCCTCACGCGTGAGGGCCGTCTCGACGCCCTCACGGTCCGCGCCGAGGCCCGCCCCGACGCCACGCCCGCGGACCGCGACACGGCCGCGCGCGCCGTCGCGGCGGCCGTGAAGGACGACATCGGCGTGTCGGTCACCGTCGAGATCGTCGACCCGGAGTCGCTGGAGCGGTCGGTCGGCAAGATCAGGCGGATCGTGGACGAGCGCCCCCGCACGTCATGAGGGCCTCGGTGTCATGACGGCCCGAGCACCGTGACTGCCCGCGCGTCATGACGGCCCGGTCTCAGCCGCCGAACCGGTCCCTCAGCTCCCGTTTGAGGATCTTGCCGCTGGCGTTGCGGGGCAGCTCGTCCACGAAGAGCACCCGCTTGGGGGCCTTGAAGGGGGCCAGCTTCTCGCGCGCATGGGCGATGAGCTCCTCCTCGGAGGTCTCCCCCCGCGCGACGACGACCGCGGTGACCGCCTCGATCCACTTCTCGTCCGGCAGGCCGATGACGGCGGCCTCGGCGACGGCCTCGTGGGTGTAGAGGACGTCCTCGACCTGCCGGGAGGCGACCAGCACGCCCCCGGAGTTGATGACGTCCTTCACCCGGTCGACGATCGTGAAGTAGCCGTCGGCGTCACGCACGGCCAGGTCGCCGGAGTGGAACCAGCCGTCCCGGAAGGCCTCGGCGGTCTCCTCGGGCTTCTCCCAGTACCCCTCGCACAGTTGCGGGGACCGGTAGACGATCTCGCCGGGAGTGCCGTCGGGGACGTCCGCGCCGTCCTCGTCGACCACACGGGCGTCCACGAACAGGACGGTGCGACCGCAGGAATCCAGGCGCCCCTTGTGCTCGTCGGGGGCGAGGACGGTGGCGAGCGGGCCGATCTCGCTCTGCCCGAAGCAGTTGTACAGACTCAGCCGGGGCAGCCGTTCGCGCAGCCGCTCCAGGACCGGCACCGGCATGATCGACGCCCCGTAGTAGGCCTTGCGCAGGCCGCTGAGGTCACGTGTCGTGAAGTCGGGGCGGTTCGCCAGACCGATCCAGACGGTCGGCGGCGCGAAGAGACTGTCGACGCGGCCGGCCTCGACCAGGTCGAGGATCTCGTCACCGTCGGGGGCGCCCAGGACGATGTTCGTGGCGCCGACCGCGAGGTAGGGCAGCAGGAACACGTGCATCTGTGCCGAGTGGTACAGCGGGAGGGAGTGCGCGGGACGGTCGCCGGCGCTCAGGTCGAGGGCGGTGATCGCGCTCAGGTACTCGTGCACCAGGGCACGGTGCGTCATCATCGCGCCCTTGGGCACGGCCGTGGTGCCCGAGGTGTAGAGCAGTTGCACCAGGTCGTCGGTGCGCGGCTCGGGCCCGTCGTGGACGGGGGCGGCGGCCAGCCGGGCCAGGAGCGAGTCGTCGGCGTCGCGAAGGGCCGCCGTCGGCACGCCTTCGGGGAGCCGGTCAGCGAGGCCGGGATCGGCGAGGACCAGCGAGCTGCCCGACTGGTCGACGATGTACGCAAGATCGTCGCCGGTGAGGTTCTGGTTGACGGGGACGTGGACCAGTCCCGCGCGGGCGCAGGCCAGGAACGCGATGAGGTAGGCGTCGGAGTTGTGGCCGTAGGCCCCGACCCGGTCGCCGGGGGCGAGGCCCTCGGCGAGCAGGACGCTCGCCGCGCGCGAGACCGCCTCGTCGAGTTCCTCGTAGGTCCAGGTGCGGTCGCGGTACTCGACCGCCACGCGTGCCGGGGTGCGACGGGCGCTGCGCCGCAGCACCCCGTCGACCGTGCTGCCATGTCCGGGCGTCATGGCTCATGATCCTGGGACGGCGACCGGAGCAGGTCAAGTTCGTCGCCGCCGCGAGGCGTCGAACGGCCCGAGGCGCGGCCACGGCCGCCTCGGCCCACGCCACCCGCCCCGCCCGCACCCGCACCCGCACCCGCACCCGCACTTCGACGGACCGGCGACGGGAACGGAGACAGGAACGGGGCGGGAACGTCAGAAGGTCGCCGTCGCCCCGCCCGGGGCCCCGCGCCGCGTGGGCGCGGGCCGTCGGCCGCCCTGCGACGCTGCGACCGACGCCGTCAGCCCCCGCCGCGCGCCCTGACCTCGTACGTCCTTCGCCGGGCCCACCGACCTGACCTGACCGGACGACCACGAGTGCCACCGCCACCGCCGCCGCTCGCTCCCGGCCCGGGAACGTCTCGCTGCCGCGGGCATGGGTCCGGGGCGTCCCCGGGGCGGGGCCGAGGCCGCCGATCGCCCCGCGCGCGTACGGACCGGGCGGGGCCGGACAGGTCCCGCGCCCGTTCGGGGCGGCCGCTCACACCTGGCGGGACCGTCCCTCCCAGTACGGCTCGCGCAACCGCCGCTTGTACAGCTTGCCGTTGGGGTCCCGGGGCATCTCGGCGATGAAGTCGACGGACTTGGGCCGCTTGTAGCTGGCCAGCCGCTCCTCGCAGTGGGCGAGGAGCTCGTCGGCGAGGTCCGGGCCGGGCTCCCGGCCGGGGGCGGGCTCGATCACGGCCTTCACCTGCTCGCCCCAGTCGTCGTGCGGGATGCCGAAGGCGGCGGCGTCGGCCACCGCGGGGTGGGCGAGCAGCACGGACTCGATCTCGGCGGGGTAGATGTTGACCCCGCCGGAGATGATCAGGTCGATCTTGCGGTCCCGCAGGAACAGGTAGCCGTCCTCGTCGAGCACTCCGAGGTCGCCGACGGTGAAGAAGTCGCCGATGCGGTTCTTCCTCGTCTTGTCCTCGTCCTTGTGGTAGGCGAAGCCGCCGGTGGTCATCTTCATGTACACCGTGCCGAGTTCGCCGGGCGGCAGCCGGTCCCCGTCGTCGTCGAAGATCGCCAACTCGCTGATGGGCCAGGCCTTTCCGACCGTGCCGGGCTTCTTCAGCCATTCCTCGGCCGTGGCGAACGCGCCGCCGCCCTCGCTGGCCGCGTAGTACTCCTCCACGCAGGCGCCCCACCAGTCGATCATCGCCCGCTTCACATGGTCGGGGCAGGGCGCCGCTCCGTGGATGGCGTGCCGCATGGAGGTCACGTCGTAGCGCGCCCGTACGTCCTGCGGGAGGGCCAGCAGGCGGTGGAACTGGGTGGGGACCATGTGGGTGTGGGTGCAGCGGTGGGCGTCGATGAGACGGAGCATCTCCTCGGGGGTCCACTTGTCCATCACGACCAGCCGGTGGCCCAGATGCAGGGAAGCGGCCGCGAACTGCAGCACCGCCGTGTGGTAGAGCGGCGAGCAGACCAGATGCACGTTGTCGTCGAAGGGCCTGATGCCGAAGATGCCCAGGAAGCCGCCGAGGTAGGACTCCTCGGGCAGTTTTCCGGGCAGCGGGCGCCGGATGCCGCGCGGGCGGCCCGTGGTGCCCGAGGTGTAGTTCATGACCCAGCCGAGCGTGCGGTCGGCGGGCGCCGACTCCGGTTGCCCGTCGAGGAGTTCGGCGTACTGCCGGAAGCCGTCGACGTCGCCGACGGCGTAGCGGTGGGTGGCGGGCAGGCCTGCCTCGTCGGCCGCCCGGCGCGCCTGGTCGGCGAACCGCTCGTGGGCGACGAGCACCTTGGCCCCCGAGTCGGAGACGATCCAGGCGATCTCGGGGCCGACGAGGTGGTGGTTGACGGGCACGAGGTAGAACCCGGCCTGGGTGGCGGCCAGATGGGCGGTGAAGAACTCGGCCGAGTTGGGCAGTACGACGGCGAAGGCGTCGCCGCGTTCCAGTCCGGCGGCGCGCAGGCCGTGCACGAGCCGGTTGGCGGCGGCGTGCAGACGGCCGGCGGTCCACTCCTGGCCGTCGGGGGCGATCAGGACGGTGCGGTCGGGGTCCTGGGCCGCCTGGACCCAGAAGCCCGCGGGGGGTGTGCTGGTCACTGGCCGCTCCTTCCGGCGATGCGGTTGACGCGGTCCACGGCCTGTTCGAAGCCGCGGGTGAGGTCGTCGAAGACCGCCTGGACGCTGCGGACGTCGTTCATCCGGCCGACGATCTGGCCGACGGGCGTCCCGAGCAGGGGGTCGACCTCGTGTTTCTGGATGCGGGAGACGGCCTCGGCGACGAGCAGGCCCTGCAGGGGCATGGGGAGGGTGCCGGGTCCGTCGGGGTCGTCCCAGGCGTCGGTCCACTCGGTGCGCAGCTGCCGGGCGGGTTTGCCGGTCAGCGCGCGGGAGCGGACCGTGTCGCCGGAGCCGGCCGCGAGAAGCTTGCGGGTGAGGGCGGGCGAGTGCAGGTCGGCCTCGGACGTGGTCAGCCAGACGGACCCGAGCCATACGCCCTGGGCGCCGAGCGCGAGGGCGGCGGCCGCCTGCCGTCCGCTGCCGATGCCGCCCGCGGCGAGCACGGGGAGCGGGTCCACGGCCTCGACGACCTCCGGGGTGAGCACCATGGAGGCGATCTCGCCGGTGTGGCCGCCCGCCTCGTAGCCCTGGGCGACCACGATGTCGATGCCGGCCTGCTGGTGCTTGCGGGCGTGCCGGGCGCTCCCGGCGAGCGCGGCGACGAGGACGTCCTGCTCGTGGGCGCGGGCGACGACGTCGGCGGGCGGCGAGCCGAGGGCGTTGGCGAGCAGCCGGATCGGGTAGTCGAAGGCGACGTCGAGCTGGCTGCGGGCGACCTGCTCCATCCAGCCGGTGATCCGCCACCCGGAGGCCTCGCCCTCGGCCAGCTCGGGGACGCCGTACTTGGCGAGGGTGTCGCGCACGAAGTGCCGGTGTCCCTCGGGGATCATCGCCTCGACGTCGGCCTCGCTCACGCCCTCGACCTTCTTGGCGGGCATGACGACGTCGAGTCCGTACGGCTTGCCGTCGACATGGGCCTCGATCCAGTCGAGGTCGCGTTTGAGGTCGTCGGGGGCGGTGTACCGGACCGCGCCGAGCACGCCGAAGCCGCCCGCGCGGCTGATGGCCGCGGCGACGGCGGGGAACGGCGTGAAGCCGAAGACGGCGTGCTCGACTCCCAGTTGTGTGCTCAGCTCCGTCTGCATGGGCGCAGGATGCCGCAGCGGCGCGGACGACGGAAGGCTTTTTCTGATAGACCGTCAGATTCTTGGGCGGGACACGCGCCGAGGCCGGGTCCGACTCCGGCTCCGCACCCGCACCCGCACCCGCACCCGCTCAGCGGTCATCGGTCACGCCTCGCCGGTCACGGGCGTCACCTCACGCGGGGACCGCGGTCTCCGCTCCCCGGGCGGCGCGCCTGGGGTCCCTCGTCCGCCGCCGCGTGCTCCAGCACGGCCATCGCCGCGTTGTGCCCGGGCACGCCGCTCACCCCTCCCCCGCGCACCGCGCCGGCCCCGCACAGCAGCACGTTGCCGTGCCGGGTCTCCACGCCCCAGCGACCGGCGCCGTCGCCCGCGTAGGGCCAGGACAGTTCGCGGTGGAAGATGTTGCCGCCCGGCAGCCCGAGGTCGCGTTCCAGGTCCAGCGGGGTCCTCGCCTCGATGCAGGGGCGGCCGTCGGCGTCGAGGGCCAGGCAGTCGGCGAGGGGTTCGGCCAGGTGCGCGTCCAGCTGGGCCAGGGTCGACCGCAGCAGTTCCTCGCGCACGCCGTCGTTGTCCGCGCGGAAGAGTCGGGCCGGCGTGTGCAGCCCGAACAGCGTGAGCGTCTGGTATCCCTGCGCGGCGAGGTCGGCGCCGAGGATGGTCGGGTCGGTCAGCGAGTGGCAGTAGATCTCGGAGGGCGGGGCCGCCGGCAGCTCGCCGGCGGCGGCCTGGGCGTGGGCGGCGGCGAGCTGCTCGTACCCTTCCGCGATGTGGAAGGTCCCGGCGAACGCCTCGCGCGGGTCGACCGAGCTGTCGCGCAGCCTCGGCAGCCGCTTGAGCAGCATGTTCACCTTGAGCTGGGCGCCCTCCGCAGGGGCGGGCGGCTCGTCGCCGGCGAGGGCCGCCAGCGCCTGAGGGGAGGCGTTCACCAGGACGTGCCGGGCGGCGGCGACGCCTTCGCCGTCGGCGGTGCGGTAGGCGACCTCGGCGGTACGGCCGTCCGTGTCGATCCGCACGGCCTCGTGTCCGGTGGCGAGCACCGCGCCCGCGTCCCGGGCCGCGGCGGCCAGGGCGTCGGTGAGGGCGCCCATCCCACCGACGGGGACGTCCCACGCCCCCGTGCCGCCGCCGATGACGTGGTAGAGGAAGCAGCGGTTCTGCCGGAGGGAGGGGTCGTGGGCGTCGGCGAAGGTGCCGATGAGGGCGTCGGTGAGGACCACGCCCCGCACGAGGTCGTCGGCGAAGCGCTCCTCGACGGCTGCGCCGATCGGCTCCTCGAACAGGACCCGCCAGGCCTCCTCGTCGCCGACCGTGCGGCGCAGTTCCTCGCGAGTGGGCAGCGGCTCGGTGAGCGTGGGGAAGACCCGCTGGGCGACGCGTCCGGTCATGCCGTAGAAACGCTCCCAGGCCGCGTACTCGCGCTCGCCGCCCGTGAGCCGCGCGAACGCCTCGCGGGTGCGTTCCCCGCCCCCTCCCACCAGGAGCCCGGTGGGCCGTCCGGCGCGCTCGACGGGCGTGTACGAGGAGATCGTGCGGCTCCGGACGCGAAAGCGCAGCCCCAGATCCCGCACGATCTTCGACGGCAGCAGGCTGACCAAGTACGAGTACCGGGACAGCCGGGCGTCGACGCCGGTGAAGGGGCGGGTGGAGACGGCCGCCCCGCCGGTGTGGTCCAGCCGTTCCAGCACCAGCACCGACCGCCCGGCCCTGGCCAGATAGGCGGCCGCGACCAGACCGTTGTGGCCGCCGCCCACGACGACGACGTCGTAGGCGCGGTCCTGTCCGTGGTGTCCCTCGCGTGCAGGCATGGTTCTTCGTAACACGAGCCGATCAAGGTCGGCCAGAGGCGGTCGTTCACGGCCTCCGGAGCCGGACCGCCGGAAAAGCCGCGGTGCGGTGGGTCGTGTCGTGTCCGCGGGCGTCGACCGCGAGTCGCGGGCGCCCGCGAGTCGCCGCACGGCCGGACGGTCCGGCGCACGGCGCGGGCTCGGTCTAGGCGCCGTCCGCGACCCGGCGTCGGCGCAGGACCGACGCCCTGCGGTACAGCTCGGCCGCCTCCTGGCCGCGGCCGAGCTGTTCCAGGCAGTGGGCCTCGTCGTCGCGGGCGGCGAGGGTGTCGGGATGGTCGGCGCCCAGGGCACGTTCGCGGTTCGTGGCCACCCGCCGGTACTCGGTCAGGGCGTCGGACCAGCGGCCCAGCCACCCCAGGGCGACGGCGACCTCCCTGCGGCTCACGAGGGTGTCGGGGTGGTCGTCGCCGAGGACCCGCTCACGGATGGCGCACACGTCCCGGGACTCCGCGAGGGCCTCCTCCCAGCGGCGCAGACGGCCCAGGTTGACGCCGAGACCGTGCCGGGCGCGCAGGGTCTCGGGGTCTGCTCGGCCGTCGATGCGGGTGCGGTCCTCGACGAGGTCGCGGTAGAGCTGGAGCGCCTCCGCGCTGCGGCCGAGGCGGCCCAGGGCGATGCCGGTCTCGTAGCGGGCGGCGAGGGTGTCGGGATGGTCGGGGCCGAGGGTGTGCGCGCGGGCCTCGGCGACCTCGCGGTAGGTCTGCAGAGCCTCCGGCCAGCGCCCCAACTGGCCTGCTATGTAGGCGACTTCGTGACGGGTGATGAGGGTGTCCGGGTGGACGGGGCCCAGGACGCGGGCCCGTGCGGCGGCCACCTCGCGCGCCGTCCGGTACGACTCCTCCAGCCGGCCGAGCCTGCTGAGGTTGAAGGCGAGGTTGTGGCGGCAGCGCAGGGTGTCGGGGTGGTCGCGGCCGACCGTGCGCTCCCGGACGGCCAGGACCGACGCGTACACCTGGTGGGCCTCGACGTGACGGCCCGACCGGCCGAGCTCGTAGGCCATTTCCTGCCGGGCCGCGAGCGTGTCCGCGTGGTCGGGGCCGAGCACCCGGGTGCGGTCCGCGACCAGTTGCCGGTACTCGTGCAGCGCGTCGGCGGTACGGCCGGTGCGGCTGAGGCTGAAGGCGGCCTCGTAGCGGCTGGCGAGGGTGTCGGGGTGGTCGGGGCCGAGCAGGTGCGCGCGTTCGGCCCCGACGGCGCGGTGCACGTCCCCGGCCTCGGCCCAGCGGCCGAGCCGTCCCAGGCCGAGGCCGGCGTCATGGCGTCCGGCGAGCGCGGCGAGCACCTGCGGTGACGCAGCCGGCGGGGCGGGGACGGCACCGAGCACCGGCCGGGGGATCCACTCCCCGGTCAGGGCCGCGCCGGCGTCCGCG
>NZ_MJAJ01000074.1 GCF_001746365.1 Streptomyces sp. LUP30 | reverse complement strand
CCGGCGCCCGCGCCCGTCGCGCCCCGGGGCGAGGGGAACGCCTTCGCCCCGGCGCCCGCCGCGTCGTCGCCGCCCTCCGCCCCCGCACGCCGTCGCCGGGACGTGGCCGTGATCGGCATGGCGGGGCGGCTGCCCGGGTCGCCGGACCTGGACGCCTTCTGGCGACGCCTGAGCGCCGGTGACGACCTGGTCGGTCCGGTGCCCCCGGACCGCGCCGACCTGCTGGCGGACCCCGCCACGGCGGGTCTGCGCGGCGGATTCCTCGCGGACGTGGCCGACTTCGACGCCGCCTTCTTCCGGATCTCCCCGGCCGAGGCCCGGCTGATGGACCCCCAGCACCGGCTGTTCCTGGAGACGGTCTGGCGCGCCTTCGAGGACGCCGGATACCGGCCGCAGGAGCGCGCGGGCACCTCGACCGGCGTGTTCGTGGGCATGGCCACCTCGGACTACGGCGAGCTGATCACCCGGTCCGGCGTGGAGTCCGAGGCCCACATGGCGACCGGAGTCGCCCGCTCCCTCGTCGCCAACCGCGTCTCCCACCTGCTCGACCTGCGCGGCCCCAGCGAGACCGTCGACACGGCCTGTTCCAGTTCCCTGGTGGCCCTGCACCGTGCGGTCGGAGCCCTGGCCGACGGCGAGTGCGACGCGGCGATCGCGGGCGGCGTCAGCCTGGCGCTGAGCCCGGGGCTGTTCCAGGTGTTCGACCGCTCCGGCATGCTCAGCCCCACCGGACGCTGCCGCACCTTCGACAGGGACGCCGACGGATACGTCCGCGGGGAGGGGGTCGGCGCGGTCCTGCTGAAGCCGCTGGAGCGGGCCGAGGCGGACGGCGACCGAATCCTCGCCGTCGTCCGGGGGAGCGCCGTCAACCACTGCGGCCGCTCGCCCTCCCTGACCGCGCCCAACCCGCGCGCCCAGGCCGACGTCGTGGTCCGCGCCCACCGGGTCGCCGGCGTCTCCCCGGCCACCGTCACCTACATCGAGACCCATGGCACCGGCACCCGGCTCGGCGACCCGATCGAGGCCGAGGGCCTCAAGGACGCCTTCGCCCGCCTGTACGGCGACACGGGCGAGCCCGTACCGGCCGAGCCGCACATCACCCTCGGCTCGGTGAAGACCAACATCGGCCACCTGGAGGCGGCTGCCGGGATCGCCGGACTGCTCAAGGTGCTGCTGGCCATGCGGCACCGCACGCTGCCCGCACATCTGCACCTGCGGGAGGCGAACCCCTACCTCCGGCTGGACGGCACCCCCTTCCGCATCGGCACCACGTCCACCCCGTGGGACGGGGCCAAGGACGAACACGGGCGGCCCTCCTGGCGGGCCGGGGTCAGCTCGTTCGGGTTCGGCGGCACCAACGCCCATGTCGTCCTGGAGGCCTGGACAGCGCCCGACGGCGCACCCCGGGCCGCCGCGCGCGCCCACGAGCTGCCGCGGACCGAGTTCCGGCCGCGCCGCCACTGGTTCACCGCCCCGACCGCACCCCGGCCAGCGAAGACGGAGTCCCCCGTGTCGCATCCCTACCAGCAGCCAGCCACGACCGCTCAGCCGGAGACGGACGCGGATACGGAGACGGTCCCGGTCTCGCCACCTCGCCCCCGGGTGCGGCTGCAGCCCCTCGGCACGACGACACCGGCCGAGCCGGCCACCCCGAGCGAGACCCCCACCGCGAGCGGGACCCCTTCCACCCGGCCGATCCCACCAGGTCCCGGCCGGCCCGTGGCGGACGAGGCCACCGCACCTCCGGCAGCGCACTCGCGCGGCGACTCCGGGCCCTCCGCGACGGAGATCCGCGCCACCGTACGAGGCCTCGTCGCCGATGTCCTCGGCCTGCCCGCCGCCGACCTCGCGGACGACACGCCCTTCGCGGACCTGGGCCTGGACTCCATCTTCCGCATGGACGTGGCCCGTGCCCTGAACGACCTGCACGGCCTCGACCTTCAGGGCGCCGACCTCTACGAGCACGACTCCGTCACCGCACTCGCGGCCCATGTGCTGGGAGCCGCCGGGGCCGGCGCGCCCCGGCCTGCGCCACGCGAGATCCCGCCGTCGACCCCCGCGAACGAGCGGACGAGGCACGAGCGGACACGGCACGAGCCGCCACCGAGCGAGCCCGCACCGAGCGAGCCCGCACCGAACGGCGAGGCGGCGAACAGCGAGGCGCCGGATGCCCGCGAGGACGCCCGAGACGCGCTGCGGCGCCTTCTGGAAGAGGTCCTCGGCCGTCCCTTCGACCCGGCGGTCACCTTCGAGGACAACGGCTTCACCTCCTTCGACATGCTCCGCGGCGTCAGCGCCCTGGAGACCGGCCTCGGCGCCCTGCCCAAGGCCCTGCTGTTCGAGCGGCCCACCCTGGACCGACTCACCGACGCCCTCTGTCAGACGCACGGCGAGGCGGCCGTCGCGCGGGTACGGGCCCCGGCGCGGGAACGCACCCCCGCACCCGCCTCCGCACCCGACCCCGCCCCCGGCCCCGTCGGCCGGGCCGGCACGCTCGTCCGTGCCGAGGCCGCCGCCGACCCCGAACTGGGCCCGGTCATAGCCGAGTTGGAGCGCAAGCACGGCAAGGAGAGCGGGCTCGGCGGCCGTGACATCGCCCCGTACCTCTTCCTCGGCGCCGAACGCCGCGGCTTCTTCGCCCTGTCGAAGCGGGACCGCGCCATGCTCGTGTGGAACTACACCGGTCCCGAGGACCACTTCGCCGAGCTGGCCGCCGAGTACTTCGACCAGGCCCGGCGCGCCGGACTGCGACCCAACCTCCTGTCCCTGGTCCGGCTGGAGGAGGTGGGCGGCGCCCGGGTCACCGCGACGCCCTTCGGCGCGCTCCAGCGCATCGAGGACGTGGGAGCCTTCACGCTGTCCGGCGGGCGGATGAGCCGGCTGCGCTACATGGTCAAACGGTTCGAGAAGGCCGGGACCTGCCGTACGGCCGAGTACCGGAGCGGCGACGACCCGGGCGTGGACGCGGAGCTGGCCACCCTGGTGGACGGCTGGGCGGCGACCAAGCAGATGGTCAACCCGTACGTCCGGCGGGTGCGAGAGGAGCTGGCGGCCGGTCGACTCGACGAGCGCCACCGGCTCTTCCTGACCACCGTGGACGGCGTCACGGTGAACGCTGTCGTGATCACCCGGATCCCGTCCGAGAACGGCTACCTCCTCGACGTCGAGTTCTACCCGGACCGCATGCCGCTCGGCGGACTGGAGTTCGCGCTCGTGCGGATCCTGGAGCGACTGCGTGAGGAGGGCTGCGAGGTCTTCAGCTTCGGGGCCAGTTTCGGCGGCGAGATGGGCACGTCGCCGAACGCGTCCGAGACCGCCGTACGCGCCCTGGCCGAACTCCGTGACGCCGGTGTCTTCGGCGGGGGCAACTACCAGTTCAAGAACAAGTTCCGGCCCGAGAACCAGACCCTGTACCTGGTGCAGCCCGAGGGCGAGGCCGCCAGCGAGGTCAGCGACGTGATCCTGATGATCGCCGACCCCGCGACGCCCGCGACCGCCGTCGTCCCCGCGCCGGAGGACCCCGCGACGCCCGCGACGGCTGCCGCGCCCGCGCCCGAGGAGCCCGCGCCCGACCGCGCCCCGCGTGCGGCCCAACTGGCCGCGCACGGCCACAATCCCGTCCGGCTGCCGCACGTGGCCGTCGAGCTGGACCTCGTGACCGACTCCTGGGCGGACCGTGCCGACCCGTGGCAACGGGAGCGCAGGCAAGCCCTGGCAGAGCTGGCGGACGCGGCCGGGGTCACGGGGGAGGAGCCGCCGGCCGTGTCCTGGCTGCCGTTCGCCCACCGGTTCTTCGCGGCGTCGGGCCGCACGGCGGAGGACCGGCTGTGCCGGGCCTGGCCGGGGCCCCGCGGCCGGGTCCTGCACGGATCCGCCTTCCCGACCTGGCTGGCCGCTCTGGTGGAGCACGGCTTCGATCCCTCGGCCGCGCTGCCCGTGGCCGGCGAGGGCCCTTTCGCGGCGGACCTCGATCTGGCGGCGCTGGAGGACGCGTTGGATCGGCACGCGGGGGACGTCTCCTTCGTCCTCGTGGAACCCGCCGCCAACGCCCACGGCGGCGCGCCGTCGTCCCTGGAGAACCTGCGCGGCGTCGCGGAGCGGACGAGGGCCCGGGACGTGCCGCTGGTGCTGGACGCCACCAGGCTGCTCGACAACGCGGTGCTGGTGGCCGGCGCGGAACCGGGCCGGCCGGGCCGCGACCCCTGGGAGGTGGCCGCAGAGATGCTGGGCCTCGCCCAGGCGGTGACGTTCAGCCTGTCCAAGGACTTCGGGGTCGACGGGGGCGGCCTGATCGCCACCGGCGACGAGCGGCTGGCCGAGCGGCTCACGGAGCGGATGCTGGAACGCGGCCGGGAACCGGGGCTGACCGCACGCCGACTGCTGTCCGCCGCCCTGCTGGACCAGGAGCACACGAGGGGGCTGGTGGCCGAGCGGGTGGCCAACGTGGCCGCGTTCCGGCAGCGCCTGGAGCTGGGCGGGGTGCCTCTGGTGCCCGGCCCTTCGGCGCACTGCGTGCTGCTCGACGTCGACAAGGCCGCCGACGGCGTCACACTCCGCCACCCCGTCGCCTCCTACCTGGCCGCGATCTACGCGGCCACCGGCGTACGCGGCGGCCCCCATCTCGGCCCGGCCGCACGTCTCACCGACGGTTCCGCGCCGCCCGAGCGGCGCCTGATCCGGCTCGCCGTACCGCTGGGCATGGACCGCGGGACGCTGGAGCGGGCCGCCGACCGGCTCGCGGTGCTCGTCGCCGATCCGGCGTCGGTGGCGGACCTCACGCAGGTGCCCGGCGCCCCCGGCCCCGCCGCACTGCGCTCCTACCACCCGGCGGACGCGCTGCCCGCCGACATCCGCCAGGCCTTCGAGGAGGAGCCCGCGCCCGCCGTCCCGGTGTCGGAGAACTACGACCTGCTGCGGGAGCGGGCCCCCGGGACGCGGCGGCACCTGCTGCCCATGGCGGGCGGCGCGGTGGAGGTGTTCGACTGCGGCAGCGGCCCGGTCCTGCTCATGCTGCCGCCCTTCAACGTCGGCGGCGGCGTCTTCGCCGACCAGGTCGCGGGCCTGTCCGACCGCTACCGGGTACTGGTCGTCCACCACCCCGGCGTCGGCGCCACCACCGGCGCGGACGACATCTCGCTGCCCGGCATCGCCGACCTGTACCGCGACGTCCTGGACCGGCTGGGGGTGACCGGCCCCGTGCACGTGATGGGCACCTCCTTCGGCGGCCTTCTCGCGCAGAGCTTCGTCCTCGCCCACCCCGACCGGGCC
Source organism: Streptomyces sp. LUP30 (assembly GCF_001746365.1). Lineage (GTDB taxonomy): Bacteria > Actinomycetota > Actinomycetes > Streptomycetales > Streptomycetaceae > Streptomyces. The sequence goes on along the minus strand of NZ_MJAJ01000074.1, from coordinate 30,823 downwards.
GCGTCGCTGGCCCTGGTGTGCAGCTCGTACAAGTACGCCAACCGGGTGGGCGAGGTGAACCGCCTGGAGGACCTGGTCGCCGAGGACCTGGACCGGATCGTCGCGGCCGGCGCCCAGGACGTGGCGCGGCACCGGAGCCTGTACACGGCACGGCTGCTGCGCTGCGAGAGCATGGCCCCGCACATCGGGCTGCGCTACCTGGACGTCTTCGCCCAGCAACCCGACCTGCTGGGACGGCTCGGCGACATCGCCGTGCCCACCCTCGTCGTGGCCGGCGGCGTCGACGCCGTCGTACCGCGCAAGACCTCGCACCTGATGCACGGCGCCATCCCCGACGCCCGCTACCACGAACTGCCGCTGGCCGGGCACTTCCCGACCGTCACCGACCCCGACGGGGTGACCGCGGCCCTGGCGGCCTTCCTCGCGGACCTCGGCGCCACCGGGGAGGCCCGATGAGCGCCACGCCCGCCGGGTACGGGATCGAAGCCCTGGACGTGTACGCGGGCAGCGCCGCCGTCAGTGCCCGCGCGGTGTTCGACGGACGAAACCTCGACGCCCGCCGCTTCGACAACGTCGCCTCCGACCGGCGTTCGGTGGCCCTGCCCTTCGAGGACCCCGTCACGCACGCCGTCAACGCCGCCCGCCCGCTGCTGGACCGGCTGGCCCCCGCCGACCGCGACCGGATCGAACTCCTCGTCACCAGCAGCGAGTCCGGCATCGACTACAGCAAGTCCATCGCCTCCTATGTGCACGAACACCTCGGCCTGCCGCCGACCTGCCGGCTCGTGGAGATGAAACAGGCCTGCTACGCGGCCACCGCCGCGCTGCAGCTCGCCGTCGCCTACCTGGCCGCCGGGCTCTCGCCCGGTGCGAAGGTCCTCATCGTCTCGACCGACATGTCCCTGGCCGACGAGCGCGCCCAGTACGCCGAGCCGGTCACCGGAACGGGAGCCGTGGCCCTGCTCGTCGGCGACCGTCCCCGTGTCCTCACCGCCGACCTGGGGGCGTTCGGCGTGCACAGCTTCGAGACCCTGGACTCCGCCCGGCCCCGCCCCGACCTCGACATCGCGGACGCCGACCGATCGCTCATGGCCTATCTGGAGTGCTTCTCGCGCAGCTTCGCCGACTACCGCTCCCGGGTGGAGGGGGCCGACTTCGCGACGACCTTCGATCTGCTCGCCCTGCACACCCCGTTCTCCGGCATGGTCAGGGCCGCACACCGCAGGCTCATGCGCGAGCTGTACCGCAGCCCCGCCGACGCCGTGGCCGAGGACTTCGAACGCCGGGTCGCCCCGTCGCTGGTCCACCCCGGCCAGACCGGCAACCTGTTCTCCGGCTCGCTCTACCTGGCGCTGGCCAGCGCGTTGGACCACGCCGAGCTCGACGGGCCCGCCCGCGTGGGCCTGTTCTCCTACGGTTCCGGTTGCTCCTCGGAGTTCTTCAGCGGCGTCGTCGGGCCGGAGTCGGCCGCCGCCGTCGCCGAGGCGCGGATCGGGGCCCGGTTGCGGGCCCGCGCCGACCTCGACTTCGCGGAGTACACGGCGCTGCTCGCGGAGAACGCCGCATGCCTGCGACCCGCATCGCACCGCGACGTCGACCCCGTCCGCTACGACGCCCTGCTGAGCCGGGCCGTGGACCGTCCCGAACTGCTCGCGCTGACCGGCGTGCGCGATCACCACCGCCAGTACGCATGGATCTGACGAACCGGAGGTACCCCCAGTGAACGGATCGGCCGAGAGCGTCCCCGCGACGGACCATGCCGAGGAACGGGTCCTGGCGGTGTTGCGCCGCACCACCCTGGAGATCGTGCCGGAGGTGGAAGCGGCCCTGTTCACGCCCGACCGGACCCTCTCCGACCTGGGCTGCAACAGCATCGACCGGGCGGAGATCGTCACCCTGACCATGGAGGAGCTGGACATCGCGGTGCCCGTGCACGAGTTCCACCAGGGGATGGACCTCGGCACCCTGGCCGCGATCATGCGCAAGCAGCTGTGAGCGGACCCGCCGCGGACGGCCGCGCGGTGGTGGTGACCGGGCTCGGCGTGCTCGGCGCCGTCGCGGCCGACCCCGAGGACCTGACCGTCGCGCTGCGCTCGGGACGCTGCGCCCTCACCGCGCCGGAGCCCCCCGCCGACGCGGACCGACCCGGCGTGTCCTGGCCCGCGTTCACGGCCGAGCTGGCGGCGGACGACGTCCCCGGACGGGCGCTGGACGCCCTGCCCGGTCTGCCGCAGGACCTGCGGACCGCGGCGCGGCGGACCGCGCTGCGGGCGCCTGCGCCGGTGTGCGCGGCCGTCGTCGCCGCGCTTCAGGCGTGGCTGGAGGCCGGGCTCGACCGCACGGCGCCGCCGCCCGAGCGCATCGGCGTCGTGGTGGCCGGAAACAACCTCACGGAGCGGGTCACCGAGGACGGCCGGACCCGCGCCGAACGCAACCCGGTCTATCTGCCCGCTCGTTACGCCCTGCACCACCAGGACACCGACCATGTGGCCACGCTCAGCCGCGTCCTGGGCGTGCGCGGGGAGGGCTGCACGGTCGGCGGGGCCTCGGCGAGCGGCAACCTCGCCCTCGTGCACGGCGCCCGGATGCTCGCCGCCGGGGCGGCCGACGTGTGTCTCGTCGTGGGCGCCATGACCCGGCTGTCACAGTTGCAGACCCGCGGCTACCTCACCCTCGGTGCGATGGCGCCGGCGCACGGCGCACCCGCCCGTCCGCCGGCGCCGTTCGACACCGGGCACCGCGGCTTCCATCCCGGGCAGGCGGCGGCCTGCGTGGTCCTGGAGACCGCCGCGTCCGCGCGCCTGCGCGGCGCGCAGGCGCTGGCCGGGCTCGCGGGCGCCGCCGTCGTCCTGGACGGCAACCACCTGGCCGACCCGTCGGTGGACGGCGAGGTCCGGGCCATGGAGGGCGCGCTGGCGCAGGCGGGTGTGAGCGCGGCCGACGTCGGCTGGGTCAGCGCGCACGGCACCGGATCGCCCCTGGGGGACCGGACCGAGGCCGACGCCCTGCGCAAGGTCTTCGGAACGGGCGACGACGGCCCCTGGGTCAACGCGACCAAGTCCCTCACCGGCCACTGCCTCAGCGCGGCCGGCGTCGTCGAGGCCGTGGCCGCCGTACTCCAACTGCGGGCCGGCTTCGTGCACCCCGATCCGGGGCTGCGCCGGCCCGTCGACGCCGGCCTGCGCTTCACCGGCGGCGAACCGCGGCGGGCGCGCGGCGGGTTCGTGCTGTCGAACGGATTCGGGTTCGGCGGCATCAACTCGGCGGTCGTCCTGTCCCACCCGCAGGCCTGAACCGGGCCGTTGGAGTCCGCCGATGCTCAGTAGTGAACAGAACCGGGGCGTCGCCGGGACATAGCGTCGGGCTCCGTGCCGGGTGCGGACGCGCGGGGCGACGAGGAAGGGCTTCCTATGACGGACACGACCGACACCACCGGACCGGCGCGGGACCCCGGGGCCGAACCCCCCGTGTTCCCGCAGGAAAAGGCGCCGGGCTGCCCCTTCGACCCGCCTCCCGCCTACCGCCGGTTCCAGGCCGAGGACCCGTTCGCCCGGGTCACCCTGCCCAGCGGTCAGCGGGCGCGCCTGGTTACCCGGCACCGGGACGTACGGGCCGTGCTGGACGACCCGCGCTTCAGCGCCGACAGCTCCCGCCCCGACTTCCCCCGGATGTTCCCCCGGCCGGTGCCCCAGGTCCTCCAGGGCACCTTCCCCCGGCTCGACGGCGCCGAGCACCTGCGCTACCGCCGCATGCTGGCCCGGGACTTCACCGGCCGGAGGGCCGAGGAACTGCGGTCCCGGATCGAGCAGATCGTCGATGCGCGCCTGGACCTGATGGAGGAGACGGGCGGCCCACTGGACCTGATGGAGGCGCTCGCCTACCCCGTGCCGTCCACCGTCGTGTGCGAGCTGCTCGGGGTGCCGCCCGAGGACAGCCCGCTGTTCGAGTCCCGTACCCGGGTCCTCATCAACGGCCGCAGCGGTCCGGAGGAGACGCAGCGGGCCAAGGACGACATCCTCCATCACCTCGAAGGGGTGGTGGCGGCCAAGGAGAAGCAGCCCGGCGACGACCTCATCAGCCGGCTGCTGGTCGAGCAGGTGGCTCCCGGACTGCTGGACCGCGCGGAGGTCGCCGTCATCGCCTGGCTGCTGCTCGCGGCCGGCCACCACACCACGGCGACCATGATCGGCACCGGCACCATGCTGCTGCTGGAGAACCCGGAGCAGCTGGCCGCCCTGCGCGCCGACCCGGCACTGGTCCCGGGCGCGGTGGACGAACTGCTGAGGCATCAGACGGCCATGCAGATCGGCATGAACCGGATCGCGACCGAGGACGTCGCCATCGGTGACGAGACCGTGCGCGCGGGGGAGGGCGTGGTGTGTCAGCTGGCGTCCGCCAACCGGGACGCCGACGTCTTCCCCGGCCCCGACCGCTTCGACGTCACCCGCACCGCCCGCGGTCACCTGGCCTTCGGCCACGGTCCCCACCAGTGCCCCGGCCAGTCCCTCGCCCGGGTCGAGCTGCAGGTCGTCCTGGAGCGGCTGTTCACCCGGCTGCCCGCACTGCGGCTCGCCGTCCCCGCCGCCGACGTGCCGTTCTGGCATCACCTGTTCGGCATCCACGGAGTCAGGGAGCTGCGCGTCACCTGGTGAACCCGCGTCGTCCGTCGCCCGCGGCGCCGGACGGCCCGGGCGCATCCGCGGCCCCGTCCAACCGACGCAGGAGGAGTCGTTGTCGGAGGTACAGGCACAGCAGGAGCTGGTCCACCGGTTCGACGGGCTGCGTGCGGCCTCGCTGTCCACGCGGCGCAGCGAGAAGTGGCGGCGCTACCCGCCCGACATCCTCCCGGCGTTCATCGCCGAGATGGACTTCCCCGTCGCCGAACCGGTGATCGACGCCGTCCGCGCGCACCTGGTCGAGGGCGGCGACCTCGGCTACGCCTACGCCTACACCACCGACGCCTCCGTGCAGCGGGCGTTCGCGGCCTGGGCGCGGGCGCAGTACGGCTGGCGGGTGGAGCCGCGCAGGGTGGTGCTGTTCCCGGACACCATGCGGGTGATGGAGGTGGCGCTGGAGCGGTTCACCGAGCCGGGCGACGGCGTCGTGGTCGACGTGCCGGCCTATCCGCCCTACTTCGAGGCCATCTCCGCGGCCGGCCGTCAGGTGGTCGCCCAGCCGATGCGGCTGCGGGGCGGCCGCTGGCGGCTCGACCTGGAGGGGCTGGCCCGCGCCTTCCGGTCCGGGGCCGCCGCGTACTTCCTGTGCAATCCGCACAATCCCACGGGGCGCGTCCTGACCGTCGAGGAGCTCCGCGAAGTGCTGGCACTGGCGGCCGAGTTCGGCGTCGCGGTGATCTCCGACGAGGTGCACGCCCCCCTCACCCATCCGGGGCGCCGGCACGTGCCGCTGGGCTCGCTGCCCGAGGCGGCCCGGGTGGCGACGGTCACGGCCGCCTCGGCGAGCAAGGGCTGGAACCTGTCCGGCCTGAAGTGCGCGATGGCGGTGGCGGGCCGGCCCCGGGACCACGAGCGGCTCATGGAGATGCGGCCCAGGGAACGGGACGGCGTCGGCATCCTGGGCGTGAGCGCGAGTGAGGCCGCCTTCACCCGGGGCGATCCGTGGCTGCGCACGGTACGTCACTATCTGCACGGCAGCCGGCGGATGCTCGTCGAACTGTTCGAGTCCTTCGGTCCCGACCTGGTGCTGGTGCCGCCCGAGGCGAGCTATCTGGCCTGGCTCGACGGCCGGCGGCTGGCGGACCGGCTGGGCAGCGGCGATCTCGCGGGGTTCTTCCTCGCCCGGGGGAAGGTCGCCCTCAGTGACGGCCGGGAGTACGGGAGCGAGGGCTTCATCAGGCTCAACTTCGGTACGTCCCAGCGGTTGCTGGAGGAAATGGTGCGCCGCATGGAGAAGGCGGTGCGGGAGGAGGCCCCCGATTCAGGTGGCGCCGGTGGGGCGCCACCGCGAAGTGTTCCGGGATATCCCGCGCCGGTGTGCGGGTCTTATAGACCGGCGGACAACGAGGAATTCTCCAGATAATCCGTCAGCTCGGCTATGTGAATGCACAGATGCGCGTCCTCGGTGCGATGCACCACGCCGGCCACGGAAAACCTCTTGAGGAAGTACCCGACGCGGGAACGCGTCGTCCCGACCATTTCCGCAAGCTCCTCCTGCGTTATCCGGTCGCGAATGAGGGCGGTCTGGGCCCTGCGGTTCCCGAATTTTTTCCCGAGGTTCACCAGAAGTGCCGCAAGTCGGTGTTCGCTGTCCATCGTCACCAGATTGGCAATTACTTGCTGCTGCTCCAGCAGGCGGTTCGCCATATGGTGGATCAGGGCCTCGCGCAGGGGCGGGCCGCAGTCGTTCACGATCTGTGCGACGCGGACCTGGATCAACACCGTGACCTGCATGGCCTGTGCGGTCTCGGTGCGGTTGGCGGCCAGTGCGCTGGACTCCCCGAACACGTCACCGGGTCCGTGTATGGACAGGAGGCACTGCTTGCCGTCACGGGTGTGCGTCAGTGTTTTGATCTGGCCGCTCTCGACGAGATAGACGTGTGCGTCGGGCTGTCCCAGATTATAGACGTGTTCTCGGCGGCCGACCTTTATCCGCGTCCCTCTGAGGGCTCCTCTCCCAGCCGCTTCCTGAAGTGCTTCGGCCAGGGTGCGCTCGGCGTTACAGAAGGATTCCATTCTGCTCCCGGTGATCGACTTCGGTCGGCAAAGCTCCTGGTGAAAACCGTTAGTCGTGATCGAATTCCTGCGCCGAATCTAAGACATCGGACCCAGACAGGGGTAGGGCTAGGGTCCAGGTTGGCTGCAATTGACCGTAACCTGATGGGACGTCGCGGCGCAGTGCGGCAAATTCCGTGGAATAATTAATTCCGATTTGTGTCCGGTGGGGCGCAAGGGGTGGACCGGCTGCTGAAGTGACTGGTAAACGCGGGGACGCAGGGGGGATGCAGGGGTGCGGTCGACCGCGTTGATGTCGCTTTGTGTCGGATTATTCGCGAAGTATGCGCGCGAGTTTGCGTCACTTTTGGCTCCCTGGCGTGATGGCAACCGCTTTCGGCCGGACGGTCACGGTCGGCGGCGGTTGTCCGCCCGACGGCGGTACGGCTTGCCCCAGGAGTGAAAGGCCTGCTGGCACGATGGCTCGCGGGGAGTCGCGTTGCGAAGGTCGAGGGGTCCGCCCACCGCAGCGCCGCACCCGAAGGAACCTCCCATGCGCAGCTCTCGCCTCGCCGCCGTTTCCCTGGTCGGCGTCGTCGTCTCCGGTCTCGCCGTCTCGACCGCGGTCCCGGCTTCGGCGGGGTCGGCCTCGCACGCCGCGGCCGGGCCGTCCGTGTCGTCGAGCCCGGCGAAGCGCCGGACGCTCACGCTTCCGGCGCCGCGCGGCCGCTACGCCACCGGAGAGTCGGCCTTCCGGCTCGTCGACGACGAGCGGCCGGACCCGTGGACGCCCGACACGCCCTACCGCGAGCTGATGGTCAGCGTCTTCTATCCGGCGGGGCACACCGGTGACCGGCCGTTCACGCGGCAGTTGCCGCCGGCGGTGGCCGCGGCCGTCGGGTCGGCGGTCGAGGAGGGAGACGAACTGCCCGCGGGCCTGGTGGACTGGGCCGCGACCAGGACGCACTCGGCGAAGGACGCCGCGGTGGCGCCGGGCCGCTTCCCGGTCGTCCTGTACTCGCCCGGCGCCGGGGACCCGCGGGACTGGAACGTGTCGCTGGTCGAGGACCTCGCCTCGCGCGGCTTCGTGGTGGTCACCGTCGACCACACCGGGGAGGCGCCGGGGGTGCAGTTCCCGGACGGCCACATGGTCGGCAACGGGCCGCTGACGGCGGCCTGGGCCCAGGCGTTCGAGAACGGCACGACACTGGCGTTCTTCACGAAGCTGATGGACGCGCGCACCGCCGACACCCGGCTGGTGCTCGACCGGCTGACGAGCCTGCCGGGCCGCCTGACCGGCGCCATGGACCTGAACCGGATCGGCATGCTCGGGCACTCCGCCGGCGGGTTCACGGCGGCGAACACGATGTACGGCGATCCGCGGATCAAGGCCGGCGTCGACATGGACGGCACCCTGGAGTACTCCGTCAAGCCCGACGGCAGCAATCTGAGCGAGGTCGCGCTGCACGGGCTGGACCGCCCGCTCCTGCTGATGGGCAACAGCTCCGCGGCCAACGGCAGCGACGTGCACCGCGAGTCGTCCTGGGCGTCGTTCTGGCAGCACCAGCGGGGCTGGAAGGCCGACGTCACGCTGGACGACTCAGCGCACGCGTCCTTCACCGACGCCGAGGCGCTGCTGCCGCAGCTGGCCGACCGGGTGCCGGCCGCGACGCTGGCCGAGGCGGTCGGGACGGTCGACCCGCACCGTGCGGTGGCCGCGAACCGGGCGCTGGTGGCCTCGTTCTTCGACCGGTTCCTTAAGGGGCGCGACGACCACCTGCTGGACGGCGGTGCGTCGAAGTACCCGATCACCTTCGTCCGGTAGCCCGCGTCCGCCAGGGGCCCCGACCGCTCGGAACCCCTTCGCGAGGCCGCGGGCTCTCGTCGGTCCCCCCGCCCTTCGCCCCGCCGTTCGCCCGACGGGGCGGACTGCTCGACGAACACCCGCAGATCTGGGCCGAGTCGTGGGGGCCGTCGCCGGTCTCGCACCAGAGCGAGCACAACGCCTTCGAGGACGCGCACCTCGAGCCCAAGGCGTACCGGAACGCCCGGTGCGTCATGCCCGGTGTGCGGCGGATGGCGGCGATCAGGGTCGGCATGTCTCTCCGGTGGGACGGAAAGCGCTCGGCGCAGCGGGGACGTCCGCGCCGCCCGAGCGCGACTGACGGGTGGTGGGCAGTGGACGGGGGCAGGGGACAGGGGCGGGGGGTGGTTCGCGTGGGGGGGGGCGTGCCGCGTCGGGTCAGGCCGCCGTCTGCCGGATCGGTCGCGGGGCGGTATCCGTCCGGCGCCGACGGGCGGAAAGGCCGAGCGTTGCGGTGGCGGCGGCCCCGGCGAGGGCGAGTACGCCCAGGGCGTCGGCCCTCGTGCCGACGGCGGAGGCGAGGGCGAGCACCACGAGCGGGCAGATGAACTGGCCGAGGAAGAAGGAGCCCGTCCACAGTCCGGTGCCCCGGCCCCGGTCGGCGTAGTCGAGCCGGGACATGGCGAGGGTGAGCAGGCTGGGCAGCATGATGCCGCCGCCGAGGCAGTTGATCACGGCGCCGAGGGTGAGCACGACGGGGTCGGGGGCGAGCCAGATCACCGCGAAGCCGAGGGTGCACAGCCCGAAGGCGATGGGCAGCCAGTCCTGCGCGCGCCGGCCGGCCCGGGTGAAGACGAAGGCGCCGATCACGATCGCGGCGCTGGAGCCGGCGCCGGCGAGTCCGATCACCGCGGAGTCGCTCACGCCCATGTCGTCCAGGAGGAACGCCATCTCCACCTGGACGGTGTAGAAGAGGACGGCTCCGAGGACGGTCAGCGCGCAGGTGCCTGCCAGCGGGCGCCAGGGGAAGGAGCGTTGGGTGACCGGTTCCCGGACGGGGGAGGGCTCGCCCGCGAGGCCGTCCGGTCGGGGCCGGGGCAGGAAGGCGGCCATGGCGGGCGCGAGCAGCAGGCTCACGGCGTAGGCCCAGAACGGCGTGCGCCAGCCCGCCGAGCCGGCCGCGCCGCCCAGGACGAAGAAGGCCGTCGCGGAGATCGAGGCGCACATCGTCTGCATCGCGAGATAGCGGTCGCGTTGCCGGCCGGAGTAGTAGTCGCCGAGCAGCGTGGTGCAGCAGGTCATGATGGCGGCTTCGGCGACGCCGACGAGGGCGCGGCTGGCGACGATGGCGACGAGGGAGTCCAGCCACAGGGGGGCGGTGCCGAGGATCGCGTACACCACGGTCGCGACGACGAGCAGGCGTGTGCGGCCGAGGCGGTCCACGAGGACGCCGGCGAAGGGGGCCAGCAGCGCCAGCGACAGGGCGGGGATCGTCAGCGCCATGGGGACGAGCGCGTCGACGCCGGGCACGTCGGCGAAGTGGTCCTGCATCTGCGGCAGGACGGGAGCGATGAGCACGGCGCCGAGAATGGGCAGACAGGCGCCGGCCATCAGCAGGGTGAGGCGGAGCCGGTGGCCGGGGCCGGACACGGTCTCCTCGGGCTGGGCGTCCGTGACCGCGCGGGACGGCGGCGACGGGAGCGGGGACACGGATGCAGGCATGCGGGAACTCCACGTGGCGTGTCGGGAGGGGAACGGGACGGTACGGCCGTCGTGGTCGGGCCGCCCGGCTTGCGGGGCGGCCCGGCGGCGGAAAGGCGACGGCTGCCACGGGCGCCCGGCGTCGTGGCGGCCCGGCGCGCCGGGCTCCCGCGCGGTCCCGGCGGCGTGTGAGGGTGCGGCTCCGGTGCCGGGTTGAGACGACTATGGGCCCACGGGCACGTCATGCCTAGCCCTCATCCGATCGATATCGAAGATGCGGATCATCCAGGGCTTGGATACCGGACGGCACGACCCGCTCGAGGGCCCCGCGGCCCGGTGGTCACGGTGACGGCGCGGCGATCCGGCCGGGTTCGGACGCGGCCAGCTCCGCTCCCACCCGGGCCGCGGTCTCGCGCAGCCAGATGTGCGCCGCGTCGTGGGTGTGCACCGGATGCCACCACAGCGCCTCCTGGAGAGGCACCGCCCCGTAGGGCGCCTCCATGAGGCGTACGGCCGCCACCCCGCTCAGCAGCTCGGCCAGCCGCTGTTGCACCAGGGCGATCCGCCGGGTGCCGGCGACCAGGAAGGGCAGCGCCTGGAAGCTGTCGACGGAGACCTCCACGTGAGGTTCGATGCCGAGCATGCTCAGCTGCCGGGCGGCCGGGGCATCGTAGAGGCGCTGGTAGGTGACCCAGGGCAGCCGGGCCAGGTCGTCCAGGGTGAGCCGGTCGCCGACCTCGTCGTTGGCCTCGGCGACGAGGAAGACCCACCGGTCGGCGAACAGCTCCACGGCGGGGAACCCGCCGATGACGCCGTGCGGCAGCAGCAGCCCGTCGGCCGTGCTGAGCAGCGCCTCCGTGTCCTCGGTGACGTCGCCGGGCGTCCGCCGGAAGAGCAGCCGTACCCCCGGGGCCTCGGCGTGCACCCTCCGGGCGAGCTCGGCGCCGAAGACGCTGAGGGCGTAGTCGGAGGTGAGCAGGGTGAACTCGTGCTCCTCGCTGCCCGGCGCGAAGTCGGCCCTGCTGGTGAAGACCCGTTCCAGCAGGTCGCACGCGGTCGCGGTGCGGTCCAGCAGTGCGCGGCCGAGCGCGGTCAGTTCGTACTGTTTGCCGACGCGGGAGAGCAGGTCGTCGTCGAAGTGGCGGCGCAGACGGGCCAGGGCGGCGCTCATCGCCGGTTGGCTGAGCCCGACGCGCCGCCCGGCGCGGGTGACATTGCGTTCCTCCAGCAGGGCCCGCAGGGACAGGACGAGGTTGAGATCGAGGCCGGAGAGGGACACGACGCCTCCAAGAGCGGATCCGCCGGGGGACAGGAGCATCTGCACGGCGGATGATCAACATCCGAAGAATCTATTTCCCAGATTACGCCCGGGGGGTCAGATTGGTTCCACCGCAATCTGGAGGACATTCCCGTGAAACCCGCAGCCGCTTCCGCGTCCTTCTCCGGACCCTTCGCCCTCGGCTCCCTCTCCGTCCCGGGCCAGGCTTCCTTCCCCGGTCTCGTGACTCCTGGAGGGCGCGTGCTGGATCTGCGCGCGGCCCTCGCAGAGCCCGCCCTGACGACCCGGCAGATCTTCGAACGCTGGGACGCACTGCTCCTTCGCCTGCACGAACTCGCAGCCGACGAGAGCGCCGACTGGCGCCCCCTGGAGGGGCTGCGGGTGCGGGCCCCGGTCGAGCCCCGCCAGGTCTTCCAGTCCGGCGCCAACTACCGGCAGCACGTGATCGACCTGGACGTGGCCCACCGGGCCCCCGACGACCCCCGCACCCCTGAGGAGGCGCGCGCGGAGATCGCCGCGGTCATGGACCGCAGGGCCGCCGAGGACCTGCCGTACGTGTTCATCGGCCTGCCGAGCGCGATCACCGGCCCCTACGACGACGTCGTCCTCCCGGACTGGGCCGAACAGCCGGACTGGGAACTCGAGTTGGCGGTCGTCATCGGGCGGCCCGCCTATCGGGTCGACGTGGACGAGGCAGGGGAGCACATCGCCGGCTACACCGTCGCCAACGACCTCACCGACCGCGCCACCGTCTTCCGCCGCGACATGAAGGCCATCGGCACCGACTGGCTGCGCAGCAAGAACGCCCCCGGATTCACCCCGCTCGGACCCTGGATCGTGCCCGCCGCGTCGATCACGGACCCCGGCGGCCTGCGCGTCACCCTGAAGCTCAACGGCGAGACCATGCAGGACGAGTCCACCGCGGACATGCTCTTCGGCATCGCGCGACTGGTGTCGTACATCTCCCGGACCTCACGTCTGCTGCCCGGCGACCTGGTGCTGACCGGCAGTCCGGCCGGCAACGGCATGCACTGGGGGCGGCTGCTGCGCGACGGGGACGTCATGGAGGGGTCGATCACCGGTCTCGGCGCGCAGCGCACGCGGTGTCTGCGGGAGGCGACGTCATGAGCCCTGACCGGCGCGACCCGGAAGGCGCGATCGCCGAGGCCGCCAAGGCGTACTCCAACTGGGGGCGTTGGGGCGAGGACGACGTGCTCGGCACGCTGAACCACCTCGACGAGGCCAAGCGCCGCGAGGGCGCGGCACTCGTCCGACGGGGCGTCAGCTTCTCGCTGTCGCAGCGGTTCGACATGAACGGGCCGCAGAAGGGCTGGCGCCGCCGCACCAACCCCGTCCACACCATGCTGGACACGGGCACCGACGCGGCCCTCGGCAACCAGGGCTTCCCGCACGGCATCGGCGGCGCCGACGACGTGATCGCGATGCCCCTGCAGTGCTCCACCCAGTGGGACGGGCTCGGGCACATCTTCGACCACGGCAAGGCGTGGAACGGGCGGGACGCCGAGAAGGTCGTCACCTCCGACGGCGACCTGGTCACCGGCATCGAGCACATGGCCCCGCACGTCGCCGGACGCGGCGTCCTCCTCGACGTCGGCCGGGTGATCGGCGACCGGCGCGGAGAACTGGCGGACGGCTTCGCGATCACCGAGGAGCACCTGACCGCGACGGCCGCGGCGCACGGCACGGCCGTCGGCCGCGGTGACATCGTCGTCGTCCGGACCGGACGGCTGTCGCGCGCCCGCCGCGAGGGCTGGGGCGACTACGCGGGCGGCGACTCGCCCGGGCTGTCCTTCACCACGGCCGGCTGGCTGCACGCGAGCGAGATCGCCGCGATCGCCACCGACACCTGGGGCTTCGAGGTACGGCCGAACGAGTTCGACGCCGCCTTCCAGCCGCTGCACCAGGTCGCCATCCCCAACACGGGCCTGCTGATCGGCGAGATGTGGGACCCCGACGCCCTCGCGGACGACTGCGCCCGCGACGGCGTGTACGAGTTCTGGCTCACCGCCGCGCCCCTGCCCATCACCGGAGCCGTCGGTTCCCCCGTCAACCCGGTCGCCGTCAAGTGACCTGTCCGACAAAGGAGTTGGCCATGGAGACAACGATGCGAAGAAAGAGAGTCCTGGTCGTCGGAGGGGGCACCGCCGGCAACGCCGTGACCGTGCTGCTGCGGCGGGCGGGCATCGACGTCGACCTCGTCGAGGCGAGGCCGGACGGGAACGTACGCGGCTCCGGCATCACCCTTCAGGGCAACGCCCTGCGCGTGCTGCGCGAGCTCGGCGTGTGGGACGAAGTCCGCGACCACGGCTTCGCCTTCGACTCCCTGGGGCTGACGGCGCCCGACGGCGCCGTGCTCCACGTCGGCGACGTCCTGCGCACCGGCGGGGACGACCTCCCCGCCACCCTGGGCATGCAGCGCCCGGTGCTCCAGCGCATCCTCGTCGACGCCGTCCGGGCGTCCGGCGCGAACGTCCGCCTCGGCGCCACCGCCGAGATCCTCACCCAGGACGACACGACGGTGACCGTCCGCCTCAGCGACGGCGCCGAGCACTGCTACGACCTCGTCGTGGCCGCCGACGGCCTGCACTCCGCGACCCGGGCCGCCATCGGCATCGACGCCGAACCCGAACCGACCGGCATGGCGATCTGGCGCGTCCCGGCGCCGCGCCCGGCCGGCGTGGAGCGCAGCGACCTCTCCCACGGCGGGCCCTGCTACATCGCCGGCTACACGCCCACCGGCAAGGACACGGTCTACGCCTACCTGGTGGAGCCCAGCCGCGACCGCGCCACGATCCCGCCCGAGTCCTACGCTCAGGAGATGCGCCGCCTCGCCGAGGGCTACGGCGGCCCCTGGGACGAGATCCGTGACTCGATCACCGACCCGGCCCAGGTGAACTACACCCGGTTCGACCGGATGCTGGTCGAGGGGCCCTGGCACCGCGGGCGGGTCGTCCTCGTCGGCGACGCCGCGCACTGCTGCCCGCCCACGATGGCCCAGGGCGCGGCCATGGCCCTGGAGGACGCCTGGGTGCTGTCCCGGCTCCTGACCAGCGGGTCCGCCTGGGACACGGAGCTGTTCACGCGCTACCACGAGCGGCGGATCGACCGGGTCCGCATGGTCGTGGACGCGTCCGTGCAGATCGGGCAGTGGCAGCTCGACGGTGTGCAGGGCGACGTGCCCCGCCTGATGGGCGCCACCATGACCGCGCTCCGGGAACTGCCGTGACGGCCCCGCCCCCGCAGGCCGCTGCCGGGCCGGGCCCCCTGCCCGGCCACCGCCCTTCCTCGACCGCCGACACGCGCCCTTCCCCGACGGTCGACGTCCACGCCCACCTCCTCGTCCCCGAGGCCGAGGCCCTCGTGTCCGGCCTGCCCGGACTGGCCGCGGCCAGGGACCTGGAGGCGCGCCGCAACGGCCCCGCGTCGCTCGCGGTCAGCGGGCCCATGGTCCGCGCCGTCCTCCCCAGAGCCACCGACGTGCGCCTGCGACTGGCCGCGATGGACGCGCAGGGCGTGGACGTGCAGCTGGTCAGCCCCTCGCCGTCGCACTACCACTACTGGGCGGACGAGGAGACGGCCGAGAAGGTCTGCCGGCTCGCGGCCGAAGCCACGGCCGCCCACTGCGCCGGCGCGCCCGACCGGCTGCGCGGGCTCGGACTGGTCCCCCTCCAGCACCCGGGGCAGACGGTGCGCGCCCTCGACCACGCCCTGGAACAGGGGCTGCTCGGCGTGGAGATCTCCAGCCACGCCCCCGGACGGGAACTGTCCGACCCGGCGTACGAGCCCTTGTGGGCCCGGGCCGCGGCGACCGGCGCGATCCTCTTCCTGCATCCCTTCGGCTGCACGCTCGACGAGCGTCTGGACCGGTGGTACCTGTCCAACACCGTGGGCCAGCCGGCCGAGAACGCCGTCGCGCTCTCGCACCTGATCTTCTCCGGGGTCCTGGACCGGCACCCCGAGCTGAAGCTGCTCGCCGCGCATGGCGGCGGTTATCTGCCCACTCACATCGGCCGTTCCGACCACGCCTGGTCCGTCCGCTCCGACGCGGGCACGGGCTGCCTCCATCGGCCCAGCAGCTACCTCCGGCGCCTCTACTTCGACTCCCTCGTCCACGACCCGCACGTCCTGCGGGCGCTGATCGGCGCGGCCGGTGCGGACCGTGTGCTGCTCGGCTCCGACTTCCCCTTCGACATGGGCACCGAGGACCCGGTCGGCGCACTGCGCGCCGCGATGCTCCTCGACGCCGACTTCCACGCCGTCCGCGGCGGGAACGCGGCGGCCCTGCTGCGCCTGACCTGAACCTCACAGAGAAGGAACCCCCACCATGAGCGCACGTCTGCTGACGCATCTGCGGCACGTCGACCTCGCCGTGCCCGACTACGACAGGCAGCTCGACTTCTACTCCGGCGTCTGGGGCCTGACCAAGGTCGCCGAGGACTCCGGCATCTCCTTCCTCGCCGCCGAGGGCAGCCCCGAACAGTACGTCGTACGCCTGCGCAAGGCGCAGGAGAAGCGCCTCGACCTGGTCTCCTACGGGGCCGCGAGCGCGGCGGACGTGGACACCCTCGCCGAGCGACTGCTCACCGGCGGAGTCCGGTTGATCTCCCGGCCGGGCAAGGTGGACACGCCCGGAGGCGGCTACGGCTTCCGCTTCTTCGACGTCGACGGCCGCTCGATCGAGGTCTCCGCCGACGTGGACGCACGGCAGCACCGCAGGATCGAGGAGAAGGAGTCCATCCCGGTCAAGCTGTCGCACGTCGTGCTGAACTCGCCGGACCTCGACCGGACCCGTGAGTGGTACGAGCGGCACCTCGGCTTCCGTCACTCCGACACGCTCAGCTCGCCGTACGTCGGCGACGTCATGCACTTCATGCGGATCAGCAACCAGCACCACTCCATGGCCATCGCCAAGGGCCCGCACACGTCCCTGCACCACGTGTCCTTCGAGATGCGCGGTCTGGACGAGTACATGCGCGGCTCCGGCCGGGTGATGCGGGCCGGCGTCCGGAAGATCTGGGGCCCCGGCCGGCACCTGGCGGGCGACAACACCTTCACGTACTTCCTCGACCCGCACGGCAACACCGTGGAGTACACGACGGAGTTGGAGCTGCTGGACGAGGACACCTGGCACCCGCACATCCACGACTTCTCCCAGCCCGAGGTCACCGACCAGTGGGGCACCGCCAACCCCATGAACGAGCTGGTCGCCAAGGAGTCCTTCAACGACGTCGACCGCGGCTGCTTCGTCGCCCCGCCGGTCTGACCCCTCGCACCGCCCGCCTCACCCGACCACGGAGCCAGGAGCCGTGCATGCGTTTCGCCACCTATGAACACCGACGCCGACGCCGGGTCGCCGTCGTGGAGGAGGACGGCGTCCTCCTCCCGCTCCCCGGGACGCGCTCGCTCACGGAGCTGATCGGGTCCGGCGGGGGACTCGACGCCCTCCTGCGCGCCGGGGCCGCCGCGCTCGACGCCCCGCCGGGCCCCCATGTGTCCGAGGTGCGGCTGCTTCCGCCGCTGCAGCCGCCCACCGTGCGGGACTTCGTCACCTTCGAGGAGCACGTCGAAGGGGTACGGCGTTCCGTGGACGGCGCCGGCGGGGTGCCCGACGCCTGGTACGACGCCCCGACGTTCTACTTCACCAACCCGTACGCGGTCATCGGGGCCCACGACGACGTACCGGTGCCGCCGGGCAGCGAGCTTTTCGACTTCGAGCTTGAGGTCGCCGCCGTCATCGGCCGGGAGGGGCGCGACCTGACTCCCGAGCAGGCCCGGGAGTGCATCGTCGGCTACACGGTGTTCAACGACTGGTCCGCGCGCGACCTCCAGTCCCGCGAGATGCAGGTCCGCCTCGGCCCGTGCAAGGGCAAGGACACCGCCGCCACCCTGGGCCCGTACCTGGTCACCGCCGACGAGCTGGAGCCCTGTCGCGACGCCGACGGGTTCCTGCGCCTGGCGCTGACCGCCTCGGTGAACGGCGAGGTCGTCGGCCGGGACCTGCTGTCCAACATGAGCTGGACCTTCGAGGAGATGGTCGCCTACGCCTCACGCGGCACCGTCGTCCGCCCCGGCGACGTGCTCGGCTCGGGCACGTGCGGCAACGGCGGCTGCCTCGCCGAGCTCTGGGGCGTCCGGGGCGAGCAGTGGCCGCCGCCGCTGAAGCCGGGCGACACCGTCACGCTCACCGTGGAGGGCATCGGCGCCGTCTCCAACACCGTGGTCGCGGGCGAGGACCCGGCGCCGCTGCCGACCGCCCGCCGCCGCACCCGGGAGCGGCCGTGAACGACCCCCGCCCCGGAAGGCTCCTGGGCAAGGTCGTCGTCGTCACCGGCGCCGCGCGCGGCCAGGGCGCCGCCGAGGCCGAGGCCCTGACCCGCGAGGGGGCTCGCGTAGTCGCCGTCGACGCGACCCCGGCGCCCGGCTGCCGTCGACTCGACGTCACCGACGAGGAGCACTGGACGCACCTGGCCGCCGAACTGCGGGAGTCCTACGGTCAGGTGCACGGCCTGGTCAACAACGCGGGCGTCACCTGGCGCGCCCGCCTCGGCGAGGTGACCCCCCACGACGTCGCCCGCGTGCACGCCGTCAACGTCATCGGCCCGCTCCTCGGCATCCAGCACCTCACGCCCCTCATGCCGCCCGGCTCGTCCATCGTCAACGTCGGCTCCACCGCCGCGCTCACCGGTCACTACCCGGTCGCCTACACGTCGAGCAAATGGGCGCTGCGCGGGCTGTCGAAGGCCGCCGTCACGGAGCTGGGCCCGCGCGGCATCCGCGTCAACACCGTTCACCCCGGCTTCATCGAGACCGAGATGACCGCCTCCGCCGCGTCCGCCTTCCGCGAGGCGAACATCCGCGAGACCCCGCTCGGCCGCACCGGGACCGTGGACGAGGTGGCCCCGCTCGTGGTCTTCCTCCTGTCCGACGAGTCGTCCTTCATCACCGGCGCCGAGATCCCCGTCGACGGCGGACTCACCGCGCACGGCGGCGTCAAGTCCCTCGCGGACGCGCTGAGTCCGGCCGCCGCCGTCCCGGCTCCCGTGACTCCGGAGGGGGGCGACCGGCCGTCCGCACTCCCGGGCCGAAAGGCACCACGTCCATGAACAGGGTGAGCGCGAGCGCCGACCGGGCGGGTCGTGTCGAACACCTGCGAGAACAGGGAGTCCGCCAGGCCCGCCATGTCCCTACCGGATACGGTGTAGCTGTCAAGGTGCCGGCCGAGGAGGTGCAACGTCCGTGGCAGCAGCCGACCCTGCGCGAGCGGTCGCGCGACCGGCTCGGCGTTCTCCGGGACGGCCGCCGGTCCCGTTGGAGCGCATCGTCGCCACCGCCCTGCAGATCGTGGACGAGGAGGGCGCCGACGCACTCTCGATGCGGACGCTCGCCCAGCGTCTGGGGTCGGGCACGGCGACGCTGTACCGGCACTTCGACAACCGTGCCGCGCTGGTCGCCCATGTCGTGGACCGGATGTTCGGCGCCGTGCAGCTCGACGGCGACGAACTCCTCGCGCTGGGCTGGGAGCAGGCGCTGCGGACCGTCGCGCACACCATGTTCGAAGCCCTGGCGGGACACCGGAACGCGGCGCGCCTGATGGTCGAGCGGGTTCCCCTGGGGCCGAACGCGATGGCACTGCGGGAGCACTGCGTCGCGGTGCTGCTCGGCAGTGGCTTCCCGCAGCGGGTGGCCGCGCACGCATACGCGACGCTGGCCCGCTACGTCCTCGGATTCGCCGTCCAGGTCGACGGACCCGGACAGGACGGCACGGGGCGACTCGGCGACGCAGACCTGTCCGCTGCCTTCCACGCCGTGGATCCGGACCTGTTCCCGGCGACCCTCGCCGTCGCCGGGTCGATGCCCGTTCCGATCGAGGACGAGTTCTCCTTCGGCCTCGACCTTCTCCTCAGCGGACTCGCCCGCCTGCGCGACGACGTCTGACCGGGCAGGCGATGCGGGCCTGCGGCCCTCGCGCCGACTGGGGGGAGGCAGCGTGGGGCGCGTCGGCGCGAGGGTCCCGTTTCCGGGCCGTGACGGTGGGTCAGGCGGGGGAGCCTGCAGGCCCGATGGTGCCCAGCAGCCGCTCTCCCGACTCCCGGAGCCGGTCCCGGACCTCGTCGAGGCCGGACGTGAGCAGGGCGTGATCGCGTTTGCGGCAGCTGCCGGCGACCGTCACGGCCTCGATGTTCGCGATGCCGGTGGGCAGAACCGTGGCGACCGGGTCGTGCGCCGGCCGCAGGTCGCGCAGCAGGAGGCGGCTCATCCGGCGGCTCCTGGACCGGGTTGGACGCGGCTCTGACGGGGCATGGTGCGGCTCCTTGCCCGCGGTGTCATCGCCTGTACGGCGGTCTGTGTGGACGTGAGGAAGTCCCGGGTGGCGATGTGCCCGATGTAGCCGTCGGGGCGGATCAGCAGCAGCGTGTCGCCGGTCAGGCCGTAGGCCCGCCGCAGCGTGTTCCGGGGGTCGGAGAAGGCGAGGCCGCCGGCGGCGGCCGGCCCGACGGTGAGCCGCCTGAGCCGGGCGCCCGCCGTGGGCCAGTCGAGGCCGTCGAGATCCCGGGCGGCGCCGGGGCCGTAGGCGACGGCGGTGAAGTCCGGCCCGCGGAAGACGTCGAACAGCCGGGTCCCGACGCCGTCGGCGCCGAGCAGCTCGGCGTCCGGGGCGCGGTCGCCCGCCCGCAGCGTCTCGGTGCGCATCCCGTCGGCGGGGGCGAGCGGGCCGCCGTGATAGGTCAGGGCGAGCTGCTGCTCGTCCTTGCCCCGCTTCATGCTCGACGGGTCGAGCTTGGCGATGCCGCCCCATTTCTCGGTGGACAGGCCGAGGACCCCGGCGGCGATCGGCTGCCGCTCGGCTTCGTAGGTGTCCAGCAGGGCGGCGTCCGCTCCGGCGAGGACCTGGGCGAGCTTCCAGCCGAGGTTGTAGCCGTCCTGTATGCCGGTGTTCAGGCCCTGGGCCCCGGCCGGGGGGTGGACGTGCGCGGCGTCGCCGGCGAGGAGGACTCGTCCTCGGCCGTAACGCTCCGCCAGGCGGATGTTGGGCCGGAACACCGACTTCCAGCGGATGTCGTGCAGCTGGATGCGCCGGTCGTGGGTGTGGTCGTGGATCCGCCGGAGGATGCCGTCCTTCTCCGCAGGGGGTTCCTCGTCCGGCGTGAGACGGATCATCCACTGGAACAGGTCGCTGCCGGGCAGCGGGCAGGCGCCGATGAGCCTGCCGCCCCGGCCGGGCCACATGTGCCACCGGTCACGGGCCAGACCGGTCACCGAGGCGTCGACGACGAGCACCCGGTCGCTCTCGTGCGTCGTCCCGACGAAGCCGATGCCGAGCTTCTTGCGCACGGCGCTGGAGCCGCCGTCGGCGCCCACGACGTAGCGGGCGGCGATCTCCTCCGTGCCGTCCGCGCCCGTCACCTCGGCGACGGCCGTGTGCTCGTCCTGCGTCAGCCCGGTCAGTGCCCGGCCGAACTCGATCTCGCGGCCGAGCGCGCCGAGGCGGGCGTGCAGGGCGCGGTCCGTGCGGAACTGGGGGATGAGCCAGGTGTTCGGGTAGGGGACGTCCGGGGTCGCCTCCTTGTGGGGGAACATCCTCCATGGCACGGCGAGCGGGCCCGCGTGGAGCCCGAGCCTGGGGTAGACGCTGCCGCCGGCCAGCACGTCGTCGAGTGCGCCGAGGTCTTCGAGGACTTCGAGGCTGCGGGGCTGCACGCCCTTGGCGCGGGAGCCGTCGAAGGCGTGGGGTGACCGGTCGACGATGCGGACGTCGAGTCCGCGGCGTACGAGGTCGATCGCCAGGGCGGAGCCCGAGGGGCCCGCGCCGACCACCAGGACGTCGATGATCTGTGGGTCGCTCATGAGTCGAGCCTTTCGGCGGGTGCGGCCACGAACGGGGCGATCTGGTCGGCGACGTGGCGAGACTGTTCGGGGTGTTGCAGAGGTCGATGAAGGCCGAGCGGTCGCCGGGCCGGCTCATGAGCCGGCGGGCCCGGTCCACCATGGCGTCGTCCACGATCGTCGAGCGCGGGCCGGCGCTCGTGCGCAGACCGCACCGCGACGAACCGGGAATCGGGCTGCGGCCCAGACCGGGAACTCATAATGGATACAGTGTTACCGATAAGGCGGAGGTGTCAAGGCCGCGGCCACCGCGCCCGCGGGCGGCCACTGCGCCAGACGCTCCCGCGAGAGGCCGGAACCCGTCCGCCACCGGAGTGAAGTGTCCGAGCGGCGTGAGGCCGCCCGTGCCCGCGTGGCAGGTATCGGTGCTGGGCGGCCGAGTCGGCGAAGGGCCGGACGAAGCCGGTCGCCCGGGCCTCGGAGCGTCAAGGAGTGGAGAACGCATGGGACACGGCGGCAACGTCATCCAGGAACTGACCGCGGACCACAGGGAGGTGGACGAGCTCTTCGCGCAGATCGAAGCCCTCCCGGGGCCGGACCAGCAGCGACGCGAACTGGCCGACCGGCTCACCATGGAGCTGATCCGGCACTCGGTGGCGGAGGAGGAGCACCTGTACCCGACGGTGCGCCGGTACGTCGACGGGGGAGACGATCTCGCCGACAAGGAGCTCGCCGACCACGCCGAGGTCGAGCAGATGCTCAAGGAGCTCGAGGGCTGCCAGCCCGGGGACGCGCGTTTCGACACGCTGATCATGCGGCTGAAGAACTCCGTCACGGCCCATGTCAGCGATGAGGAGAACCGGCTCTTCCCGATGCTGGCCGACGTCTGCTCCGCCGACGCTCTGGAGGAGCTCGGCGAGAAGGTCCGCTCGGCCAAGCGGCATGCTCCGACGCGCCCGCACCCGTCCGCGCCGGACACCCCGCCCGCGAACAAGCTCCTGGCGCCCGGCGCCGGCCTGGTCGACCGCCTGCGCGACATGCTCACCGGGCGCGGCAAGCAGGGCTGACGAGGACCGCAACGCCGTCGGCACCCGTGTGACATCACCGCCTGGTGCGCATATTGTCCGCATATGGGAGAAAGTCGGCGCTGCCGGTGCACGGCCCCGCTGCGACACGGTTCCGACAGGGACCGCGGAGGCCGCCCGGGCGCAGTCGCGCCGCACCCGCCGGTACCGGCCGGCCGGACGATCCGCCGGGCGGCCCCCACCGCCCGGCACGGCGGTGCCGTCCGGGCGCAGACGGGCGCCGGTCCGGTCATGGGCGCCGGAACGGCGCGACGTCGCCGCGAAGGCGCGCGGTGCGCAGTCGTCCCGTGGCCGCGGAGGAAGGCGAGCAGGTGACCGGCACCGCGTCCACCGACTCCGCCGAGGGCCTCGGGCCGCAGGCGATGGAGTCGATCGCGCTCGACTTCGCGGGGGAGAGCGGCGCCAGCGTCATCGCGGTGTACCTGCTCGCGCCGGACGAACCCGTGCTGCAGGTGGCGCTGCTGAGCGGGGTGTCGTGGCGGATCGCCGTCCCCTGGGCACGCGTGTCCCTGGACAAGTCGACCCCGGTCGCCGACGCCGTCCGGGAACGCCGGCTGGTGTGGATCGGCAGTGAGGAGGAACGGGCGCGCTGCTACCCCAAAATGGCGCTCGTCCTGCCCCACCCCTTCGCCCTGGCCGCCGCCCCGATCACGACGGGACCGACCGTATGGGGCGGCCTCGTGCTGCACTGGCCCGCCTCACACCCGCCGGCCCTGAGCCCGCACGAGCGCGAGGCGATCCAGGACGTCTGCGACCGCCTGGGCCTGATCCTGCGGCAGGCCGCCGAGAGCGGACGCCGGGTGCGGCCCGGGACCGAGCCTCTGACACTGCCTCCGCGGCCGGTCCGTACCGTCGGAGAGGGTGAGGCGCAGGCCGCGGTCGGCTTCGCCGAGCGTCTCCCCGACGGCTGCTGCGCGCTGGACGTCGACGGGCGCATCACCTTCATCACCACCGCCGCGGCCGACCTCCTCGGCGTCGGGGTCTCGGAGCTGCTCGGAGCACGGCCCTGGGAGGCTCTGCCCTGGCTGGACACCCCCGTCGCCGACGATCGCTACCGGTCCGCGGCGCTCAGCCGCGAGCCCACGTCCTTCACCGCTCACCGTCCCCCGGACCACTGGCTGTCCTTCCACCTGTACCCGGACGCCACCGGCATCAGCGTGCGCGTCGTCCCCGCCGGGCCGACGCACACCTCGCGTCCTCCGCGGCTGGTCCATCCGGCGCCGCCCGCCGAACCGGGCCGGGCCACCGCCCTCTACGCCCTGACGCACCTGGCCGTCGCCCTCACCGAGGCCGTGGGCGTGTCGGACGTGGCGGACCGGGTCGCCGACCAGGTCCTGGCCGCCTTCGGCGCCCGCGCCATCGCGCTGATGACCGCGCAGGAGGGGCGACTGCGGATCGTCGGCCACCGCGGCTACAGCGCCGACCTCATGGAGCGCTTCGACGCCGTCCCCCTGACCTCCGACACCCCGGCCGTCCATGTGCTGACCACCGGCAACCCGTGCTTCTTCGCCGATTTCGCGGAGCTGAAACGGGCACACCCGCCGGCCGTCCTCCAGGACGGCATGGCCTCCTGGGCGTTCCTGCCGCTGATCACCACCGGCCGCCCCGTGGGCTCCATGGTGCTCGCCTACCACCGGCCCCACCCGTTCCCCCCGCAGGAACGCTCCGTCCTGACCGCTCTGGCCGGACTGATCGCCCAGGCCCTGGACCGCGCCCATCTCTACGACGCCGAGCACCACCTCGCCCGCAACCTCCAGGCCGGACTGCTGCCCCACGCCCTGCCCCGCGTCCCGGGCCTGGAGGTGGCGGCCCGCTACCTCCCCGCCGCGCGCGGTACGGGCATCGGCGGCGACTTCTACGACTTCATCCAGCTCGACGAGACCACCGCCGCCGCGGCCATCGGCGACGTACAGGGCCACAACGTCCAGGCCGCCACCCTCATGGGGCAGGTCCGCACCGCCGTCCACGCCACCGCCGGCGCGCCTCCCGGCGAAGTCCTCGCCCGCACCAACCGCCTGCTCACCGACCTCGACCCCGGCCTGTTCACCAGCTGCACCTACATCGCCCTCGACACGGCCCGCCACCGTGCCTGCCTGGCCACCGCGGGCCACCCGCCGCCCCTCCTGCGCCACCCGGACGGCCGCACCGACGTCCTGCACCTCACGCCCGGGCTCCTGCTCGGCATCGACCCGACGGCCGACTACCCCACCACCGAGATCTCCCTGCCGCCCGGCGCGGTGCTCGCGCTGTACACCGACGGACTCGTCGAAGCACCCGGCGTCGACCTCGAGGACGCCATCCACCGCCTCGCCGACAGACTGGCCCGAGCCGACACCGCGAGCATCGAGGACCTCGCCGACCATCTGGTGGAGCACACCGGGCCGTCGGCGTCGCACAGCGACGACATCGCCCTGCTGCTCATCCGCTCGCTGTAGACCGGGCGGCCGCTGTCGGGGTCCCGTCGCGGCCGGCGTCGCGCTCTCCACCGCGCCGGAGGCGGCGAGAAGCGAGAATGCGTGAAGGCACCGCCCTCGTCCCGACCACCGGAAGGCACGCAGACCATGAACAGCCGACGCGACCGCTGGGCCGAACTGACCGGCGGACAGGACGGAGAGGCCTACGCCCGCCGGTTCGCGCAGCTCGCCGAGTCGGGTCAGGACGTCCACGGCGAGGCCGCCTTCTGCGACGCTCTGCTGGCACCTGCCGCCCGGGTCCTCGACGCCGGCTGCGGCACCGGGCGGGTGGCGATCCGGCTCGCCGAGCTGGGGCACCGTTGCACGGGCGTGGACGTCGACCGCTCCATGCTCGCCGTCGCCCGCCGCGAGGCCCCCACGCAGGAATGGATCCACGCGGACCTGACGCACCTGGACGGCCTCGGCCTGGAACCCGGGTTCGACCTGGCTCTCGCCGCCGGAAACGTCGTCCCCCTGCTGGCTCCCGGAACCGAACCGGCCGTCGTGCGGCAACTCGCCGCCGTGCTGCGCCCCGGCGGACTGCTGGTCACCGGCATGGGGCTGGACGCGGAACACCTGCCGCTGCCGGAACCGACGGTGACGCTGACGGACTTCGACCACTGGTGCGCCGAGGCCGGACTGACGCTGCGGCAACGCTGTGCCACCTGGACCGGCGACCCCTACCGTCCGGGCGGCGGCTACGCCGTGAGCGTGCACGCCCGCCCCACCGCCTGACCCGCTTCACCGCCCGACCCGCCCCGGGGAGCGGACCTGCTGCCGTCGGCCACTCGCCCCTTCGGTAGCCTTCGCCCTCATGACCCGCGCCTGGATCCTGCCGGTACTGCTGATGCTCTGCGGCTCGGCCGTCGGGGCCCGGCTCGCGTCCAGCGGGGCCCCCGTCGCCGCCGTAGCACTCCTCGTGGTGTTCGCGCTGCTCGCGGGCGTGAACTCGCCTCTGGTCTTCCCGAGATCGATCGATGCGCTGGAGGCACGACGCCGCAGCACGGCCGACGGCCGCCCGATCGTCTACTGGCGGCCCGGCTGCCAGTACTGTCTGCGCCTGCGCATCCGCTTGGGTCGCAGAGCCCGCGAACTGTACTGGGTCGACATCTGGCGGGACCCGGCCGGCGCGGCGGCGGTGCGAGCGGTCAACGACGGCGACGAGACCGTGCCGACCGTCGTCGTGGCCGGCAGGGCGCACACCAACCCCGACCCCGGGTGGGTGCGCGACCGTCTCTCCCGCCGCGTCTGATCGGGAGCGGCGGCGGACCCTGCGCGGGCGGTCGGCGCCGGTCCGGTTCCGGTCGAGCGACTACAGCATGATCACCAGCGCGACCGACCCGAAGAACAAGCCGCCCACCAGGCCGACGCCCAGGCACGTCGCCCAGACACTGACGTCCGTCTCCGGCGCGTGGTCGTCCAAGCTGCCGACGTAGCATCTGCTGGGATTGTCCCGCCGGTAGACCACGGCGACCTCGGCCCCCTCCTCCAACGGCTCGCCCAGCGGCTTCCCTCGCGCCCTGGCACGCACCGACTGGCCGGTCTCGATGGCGAATTCGAGTGTCGGCACATACCCTCCGGCGCTGTACTCGTCCCCGTGGACGTATGTCTGCCCGGCCACCACGCCGGTGGTGGCTCTCAGGTGGGGCCGCACGTACCCGGCGTGCGTCCGCGCCACCGCGGCCGCTGCCGTCGCCAGGGCCACCACTGCGGCCCACATCTCCAGCAGAGGCAGGAACCTGCTCACCTCACGGCCTCTCTCCGAACGCTCGGCGGCCGACGGGCGATCGTCGGGCCCCGCGGCTGCCGCAGGAGTCTGGCAGGGCCGTGCCCGCGGGGCATCGGTGGAACCACGTAGATCGCACGTCGCATCGCCCTTCGACGGCCGTCCCCCGGACGGTCTGCGTGCCTGACGGCGGTCGGAACCGACGGGCTGTCAGCCTCGGCCCTGTGGGACCGTCCGCAGGCCCCCGCTTCGGCGATGTGTGCCGTATCACCCCTCTTGGTGTCGCCCAAGTTGTCTGAGTCACAGCGGAAATGTCCCTTTGGCGTCCATGCTCGACACGCAACACGGACAGCGGCTCCCGACGCGGAGCCCGTCGGCATGGGCGCGAAGTTCCGAAGAGGCCCATGGCGCAGCCCTCGTGACGTTCTTCCCTGCTCCCCCTGGAAAGGTGCCCCTGATGGCCGCTTACCTCTGTCCCCCTGCCGTGATACACGGTGAGCACGCCGTGGAGACCAGCCAGATCGTGGCGGAGGTGCGCGACCGGCACCCGCATGCGGCGTGGGCGCCGCGGGTCGACGGCATCGCGGCCAGCACGGGCATCGAGACCCGTGGCTGGATGCTCCCGCTGGAGACCGCCGTCGCGCCCGGCGCCGGCGGCGGCCTGCGGGAGGTCGGCGTCGGGGCCGCCCAAGAGGCTCTGGCCCGCGACGGGTTCGCCCAGCAGGACGTGGACCGCGTGATCGCCGCCCTCGAGGCGATACCCGCGCCCCAGACCGTTCAGGAGCGCACCGCCCCGGCCTGGGAGGCGGTGCAGTCCTACGGGGAGCGCGCGGCGCGCGGGGCCCTGCAGATCGCCGGCCTGGACGCCGCGGACGTCGACTGTCTGATCACCAGTCACTCCACCACCCCGGCCCTGCCGGGTCTGGACCTCGCCCTGGCCAACAGGCTCCCGCTCCGCAACGACGTGATGCTGCTGCCGGCCACCCAGTGGGCGTGTGTCGCGGGGACCCGCTCCCTGGCCCTAGCGGCGGACCTCGTGGCCGCCGACCCCGACCGGGTGGTCCTGGTAGTGATCGCGGAGGCGCTGAGCACGACCTACCAGCCCGCGGACGACACCCTCGAGTCCCTGATCGTCCGATTGCTGTTCGCGGACACCGCGGTCGCCGCGGTGGTCACCGGCCGTCCGAGACGCGAGTCGGTGCTCCGGCTGGACGGCGCCTGGCACCACACCCTGCCCGGCACCCAGGACCTGCACCGCCTGGACACGCGGGCGGACGGCGCCCACTTCGTCATGGACCGGCGCGGGCCGCGCGCCGTGCAGGAGACGGTCACCGCCATGTGGGAATGGCTGCGCGTCCGGTACCAGGACGACCCCGACTCCTGGCACCCCGACCTGCTGCTCGCCCACCCCGGCGGCACCCGGGTGCTGGAGTACATGGAGCAGACGATGCCCGACACGTGGCCCTCGGGCCTGCTGGAGTACAGCCGGCAGAGCTACACGAGCGGCAACCGCGGAGGCGCGGCCGTCTTCGACATCCTGAGGCGGGCGCACGACGCCGGGCAGAAGTCGGGCGATCGCGCCGTCCTGTACGCCGCGGCGCCGGGCCTCACCGCCACCGCCCTGGCGGGGGAGTGGCTGTAGCGCGAGCCCACACCGTCCCCGCAGGCGAGCGGCCCGCCGCATCATCGATCACGATCACGCCCCTCCCGGCCACGTCACCGGTGCCCCGGTGCCCCAGGTTCGCCCCGGTCCGCTGACGGGCACGTCACCCCGGGATTTCCGCCCACACCACCTTGCCGGTGTCCGTCCACCGCACCCCCCACCGGGTGGTGAGCCGGTGCACGATGTTCAGGCCGCGCCCGCCGTCGTCGAGGAGGCGGCCCGCGCTCAGGCGCGGCCTGCCGTTGCCCGTGTCGCCCACCTCGCACAGCAGACCGTGACCGGCCCTGATCAGCCGTACCGTGATGGGGCCGGCCGCGTAGCGCACCGCGTTGGTGACCAGCTCGCTGACCAGCAGCCGCACGTCGTCCCGGGTGTCGTCCCTGGTGCGCCACTGCCGCAGCAGGGCGCAGACGTGCGCGCGGGCCCGGGCCGGCGCGTCGTCGCGGGCGGGCAGCCGCCAGGTCGCGGTGTCGCCCTTGCGGTAACCGATCATGCGCGCGAGCAGCAGCGTCACGTCGTCGCGCTGGCGCGCGGGCGCCAGCGTGGAGACGACATGCCGGGCGGCCTGCTGCAGGGCGTCCCAGGGATGCACCGTGGACACCACGTCCGCCAGTCTGCCGATGCCCTCGTCGATCGACAGGGCCGGATCCTCCACCAGACCGTCGGTGTAGAGGGCGAGCAGGGAGCCCGGCGGCGCCCCGAACGTGTGCACGTCGAACGGCTCCCGCAGCGCGAACTCGGTGCCCAGCCCGGGATGCGGGCGGAGCGCGAGCGGGCCCGCCTCGCCGTTCGGAAGCACCAGCACCGGAGGGAGGTGGCCGGCGCTGGAGAGCGTCACATGGTGGCCGACCGGGTCGTACAGCGCGATGCAGCAGGTCGAGCCCAGGGCGCTGTAGCCGGCCGCCAGCCCGGACTCCGCGTCGTCCAGCAGGGTGACGGTCTCGTCCAGGTGCTCCAGCACCTCGTCGGGGGCCAGCCCCGCGGACAGCAGCGCGCGGGCCTCCATGCTCAGCTGGCCCATGGTCGCCGCGGCTCCCAGGCCGTGCCCGACGACGTCGCCCACCACCAGGGCGGTACGGCCGTCCGGCAGCGGGAAGCTGTTCACCCAGTCGCCGCCGACGCCCGCGCTGTCGGGGGTCGCGGGCTGGTAGACGCTGGCGATGTCGATGGTGCGGCCGCCGGTCCGGGGCAGCAGCCGGCGCTGCAACGCCAGCACCTGCGTGTGCTCGCGCTGGTGCTGACGGGCCAGGTCGACGTGATGGGCGGTCCTGGCCACCAGTTCCTGCAGATCGAACAGCTCGCTGTCGTGGAAGGGGCGGTCCGCCCTCCGCCAGACCTCCGCCACCCCCAGCACGACGGGCGGCTCGCCGTCCAGGACCAGGGGTATGCACGCCACGCTCGCCGACCGGTCGCCGGGGACCAGGGCACGGATCACTCGCGGACTGCCGAGCAGCCGCTCGACCGACGTCCGGTCCGGTATGACGATGGCCTGCGGGGCGTCGTTGCGCCGCACGGCCTGCGCCAGCAGACGGCTCGCGTCGCTCGGAAGGTCGCCGCCGGGAGTGATGTAGCCCTCGGGCCAGGCCCGCTCCGGCACCAGGGCCGCCCGCCGCAGCCGGATGCGCCCCGGCGCCCGTTCGGTGACTCCCTCGCCCGTCCACACGGCGAAGTCGAGGTCGACGGCGGCCACGTCTCCCCAGGCCAGCAGGGACTCCGCCAGGGACTGGGCGGTCTCGCCGATGTCCAGGGAGGTGCCGATGGCGGTCTCGGCCGCGTACAGATGCAGCCTTCGGGCCATGGCGATCAAGGAGACGGTCAGGCCCTCCTGGGGTGCCGCGGCCGGCAGGATGCTCATCGAGACCACCAGCTCCGACCCGTCGCCGCGCCGCAGACGCTGGATCCGGGCCACGTGTGCCTCGCCCATCTCCAGGACCTGCCGCAACCGCCGGGTGACCGTCGGCACGTCCCCGGGCGGCAGGAGATCGGCGAAGGGGCTGCCGGCGCCGGCGTCCAGGCCCGCGAAGACGGCGGCGTCCAGGTTGCTGCGGGTGATCCTCAGCTCCCTGTCCAGGTTGACCACGCCGAGGATCTGGTCCTGCCGGTCGGCCGCAGGGCCGTCGGGCACGGGACGACCGGTCGTGGGGTCCTCCCGCGCGTCGTTTCCCCGCGTGTTCTCGGAAGCGGCGGCCGCTGCTGATCCGCCGCCCGGGACGTAGCGCCCGAGAGCGCTGCTGACCAGGTCGAACGGCGACGAGGGCGAGGAGGAGGGCGTGGAGTCCATGCGGCTCTCTCAGCAATCCCCGGCACAGCACCGGGGTCGTTACTCGGACCCGTGCGACGTGGGCCCCGAGATCCCTCACCGCACACCTCATTGAATAACACCGGGGGTCGCATCGCCCACACCGGCGGATCGCGCGGTGCCGGGGCGAGGCCGCGCCGGGCGCCTGGGCGTGGGCGACACGGTCGGCCGGCCCGCGCCCGGAGAGGAAGTCCGGCAGCCCCGCGAACGCCTCGGCCACCGCCTCGGTGCGGTGCGGGCCGGGGACCCGTGGGCCGCGATGTGAGCGCCCGGCGCGGTCCGCCCGCCACCACCCG
>NZ_MJAJ01000073.1 GCF_001746365.1 Streptomyces sp. LUP30 | reverse complement strand
GGCGGAATAAGCCCGGCCGTTCACAGCGTCCTCGCTGTGTTTACTTCAAAGGAACCTCATCCTCGGCTTTCACGGCCGGGGACGGGGTATCAACATATCTGGCGTTGATTTTTGGCACGCTGTTGAGTTCTCAAGGAACGGACGCTTCCTTTGTACTCACCCGAACTTCTCGGGCTTTCCTCCGGGCGCTTCCCTTCGGTCTTGCGTTTCCGACTCTATCAGATCTTTTTCTCGATCCGATTTCCTCGGCGCTTTCCAGGTTCCCGCTTTTGTTTCGCGGTTTCCCTTTCCGGCGGTTCCGACTCTATCAGATCCTTTCGGCGCTGATTCCCGGTCAGAGCGGGTTGCCTTCCCGGCTGTTGGGCCGTTCCGACGTCTCAAACCTTAGCGGATCCGGTTGGCAGTTCCTAATCGGGCTGCCGGCCCCTATTCGAATTGAATTCGGGCACGCCGAAATTCAACCCTGTCGGGAGATCGTGCTGTGGTTTGGTTGTGCCGCTGCTGCGGCGGAGGTGCTACCGAAGAACCGTTACGGCTCCGTGGCAACCCGAAGAACTTTACTGATCCTGCGGGACGGTGTCAAGAACCCCCTGTCAAGATCTTTTCCTGCGGGTCAGTCGAGGTCGCTGAGCCTGCCCCCGGCGTCCGGCTGGGCGTGCTCCACCCTGCGCAGGAGCCTGGTCAGGACCTCGCCGAGGCTGGTGCGCTCGTCGGCGGTGAGGTCCTGAAGGAGGTCCCCCTCGAAGACCGTCGCCATCCGCATCGCCTGCAGCCACTTCTCGCGGCCCTCCGGTGTGAGCTCCACGATCACGCGGACCCGGTTGGACTCGTCCCGCTCACGGGTCACCAGTCCCTCGGCGACCATGCGGTCGATCCGATGGGTCATCGCGGCCGGCGTCAGGCCGAGGCGCTTGGCCAGGTCGCTGGGTCCCAGTCGATAGGGGGCCCCGGAGAGCACCAGGGCCTTGAGGACCTCCCACTCGGCGTTGCTGATGCCGAGGTCGGCCGTCTGGCGGCCGTACGCGACGTTCATGCGGCGGTTGAGGCGGGAGAGCGCCGAGACGATCTTCTCGACCTGGGGGTCGAGGTCCTGGAACTCACGCTGGTAGGCGGCGATCTGCTCTTCCAGGGTCGGCTCGCCGCCGAGGCCGGTGCCGATCGTGCCGGGGGTGTCGCCCATGGGCGCAAGTATCGCACGGGACCCGTTCGCATCGAAGTGCTTCAAGGTGTACTGTTCAACCTCGAACTTTAGCTTTGAAGTCTTCGGCACTAAGTACTGAGGCAGTAGAAGCTTCCCAAGGTGTCGTTGCGCTGAAGGTGCGCCGGCACTGTCTGAGAGAGGTGAACGTGACCAGGGCGATGGGCGCAGCGATGCGCCGGATCCACGTGGGCAACGCGCTCAGCGCGTTCGGGCTGGGCTTCACGGTCCCCTACCTGTACGTCTATGTGGCGCAGGTGCGGGGTCTGGGGTCGATGACGGCGGGGCTGGTCCTCGCCGTGTTCGCCGTGGCCGCGCTGATCGTGCTGCCGTTCGCCGGCCGGGCGATCGTGCGGCGCGGTCCTCTGCCGGTCCTGCTCACCGCCCTGGTCACCGCTGCCGTCGGCTCGCTGGGCCTGGGGCTCGCGGGCAGCGCCACCGCCGTCCTGACCGCCGCGGCCGCGCTCGGGGCCGGTCAGGCCGTGATGCAGCCGGCGCTGGCGACGATGATCGTGGACAGCTCGACCTCGGAGACCCGCTCGCGGGCGTTCGCGACTCAGTTCTTCCTGCAGAACCTGGGGCTGGGCGTGGGCGGGCTGATCGGGGGGCACCTCGTCGACGCCACGCGCGTGTCCTCCTTCACCCTGCTGTTCGCCATCGAGGCGGCGATGTTCCTGCTGCTGGCCGTGGTCATGTCGACGGTGCGGCTGCCGCACGCCCCGCGTGTGGGGGATGTTCCGCAGTCCGCCCGAGGCAGCTGGAAGCAGCTGCTCGGGAACCGGGCCATGGTGCAGCTGTGCGTGCTCGGGTTCGTCCTGTTCTTCGCCTGTTACGGGCAGTTCGAGTCGGGGCTGAGCGCGTACGGGATCGAGGCCGCCGGGATCTCGACGTCCGCCCTCGGGTCCGCGCTCGCCGCCAACACGGCGATGATCGTGGTCGCGCAGTTCGCCGTGCTGAAGTTCGTCGAGCGGCAGAAGCGGTCCCGGGTGATCGCCGCTGTCGGGCTGATCTGGGCGGTGGCCTGGGTCGTGGCCGGGTACGCCGGTCTCGGACACGGCAGTCAGGCGATGGCGACGGCCGCGTTCGTGTCGACGTACGCGCTGTTCGGGCTGGGTGAGGCGATGCTGTCGCCGACGGTCGCGCCGCTGGTGGCGGATCTCGCGCCGGCCGGGCTGGCGGGTCAGTACAACTCGGCGTTCGCCCTGGTGAAGCAGCTGGCGCTGGCGGTCGGTCCGGCGGTGGGCGGGCCCTTGGGGGCTTCCCTGCCCGCTCCGTACATCGTGACGTTCCTGCTGTTCTCGCTCGGGATCACCTACCTGGCGCTGCGGCTGGGGCGGCGGCTGACCGCCGTCCAGGATCAGCCGTGGCTGGTGCGCAACCGGGTCGTGGCCCGGGGAGGCGGCCGTCGTTCTTCGGAACGACGGCCGCCTCTCTGTTCCCGCCCCCCCTGTCCCCGCCTCTCTTGTCCCGCCTTTCTGTGCCGGCGTGGCTGTTTCGGCGTATCCGTGCGGCGCGGGGTGACGTGGTCAGCGGGTCGCGGTCACCAGGGTCGAGGTGAACGGGAACGTCGTGGTCGAGGCGGGGAGGTGGGCACGGATCGTCTCTGCGGCGCGGGCGAGGGCACCGTCGCCTCCGGAGTCGAGGAGCGAGCGGCCCCAGGGGATCGCGGAGAGGTGGCCGGCGACGTAGTCCTCCAGAGGGGGGAGGTCGACGGCGAAGGTGAGGTCGCGGCGGGTCGTGGAGTGGAAGCCGGCGCGGTCGAGGGCGGCGATCAGGCGGTCAGCGGCACCGAAGGCGGCTCGGAAGGTGGCCGCCGCGTCCGGGCCGTCGAACTGTTCGAGGGCGCGGAGCTGGGCGAGGAAGTACGGGGAGTCGTCCAGGCGGGCCCAGACGGTGGCGGCGAAGCGGCCTCCGGGGCGGGTGACGCGGGCGGTCTCCGCCAGGGCCGCGTCGAGGTCGGGAAAGAACTGGGCGCCCTGCTGGCAGAGGACGGCGTCGAAGACGGCGTCGGGGTAGGGGAGGTCGTCGGCGGGGGCCGGGGTGAACTCGATGTCCGGGTAGAGGCGTGGGTGGCATGCCACGGCGATCTTGAGCATGCCCTCGTTGAGGTCCGTCCCGGCGACCCGCCCGGCGGGGCCGGCCTGTGCTGCGGCGGCGCGTGCCGCGAAGCCCGTGCCGCAGGCGAGGTCGAGGACGGTGGCGCCGGGGTAGAGGTCCACGGCGTCCACGAGTGCGGTGACGAAGGGCGCCATGAGGGGCGCGACGTAGTGTTCGTAGCGCTCGGGGGCGCTTCCCTTGAGGTCAAAGCCCGTTGCGTCTGCCATGGGGAGCTACTAGCACCGGGGGACGTGTTCGCCTAGGTGCCGCGCGCGGGGGAATGGGTGTTCGGGACTTTTCCCGGCCTGTTCTCAGTCGGACGGCTTCGGCAGGACGAACTCGCACCACACGGCCTTTCCGCCGCCCGGGGTGCGTCTGCTGCCCCAGGTCGAGGCGATGGTGGCGACGATCGCGATGCCCCGGCCGGACTCGTCGCCCGGTTCCGCTCGGCGGCGGCGCGGGAGGTGGTCGTCGCCGTCGGTGACCTCGATGATCAGGCGGCGGTCGGTGCGGCGCAGGCGCAGCCGCATGGGCGGGATGCCGTGCTGGAGGGAGTTGGCGACGAGTTCGCTGGCGGCGAGGACGCCGAGATCGTGCAGGTCGGCCGGAAAGCGCCAGCTGGTCAGGACCCCGGAGGCGAAGGCACGCGCGCGGGGTGCGGCTTCCACTCCGCCGAGGAGCTCCAGGGCCGCGTTGCGGAACAGTTCGCCGTCGGGGCCGGTGCGGGCCGGGTGCTGCAGCACGAGGACGGCGACGTCGTCGTCGTGGTCGGCGGTGACGCCGGCCGAGCGGACCAGGCGGTCGCAGACGACCTGAGGGGTGCCGGTCGCGCCGGCCAGGGCGCGTTCCAGGGCGGCGATGCCTTCGTCGAGGTCCTCGTTCCGGCGCTCCACCAGGCCGTCGGTGTAGAGGACGGCCGTCGAGCCGGGGCCGAGGGGGATCGAGCCGGAGGCGTGCATCCAGCCGCCGGTGCCGAGCGGGGGGCCGGTGGGCTCGTCGGCGCGCAGGACGGTGCCGTTGTCGTCGCGGACGAGGATGGGCAGATGGCCCGCCGAGGCGTACACCAGGCTGCCCTCGTTGGGGTCGTGGATGGCGTACACGCAGGTGGCGATCTGGTTGGCGTCGATCTCGGCGGCGAGGCCGTCGAGGAGCTGGAGGACCTCGTGCGGGGGCAGGTCGAGGCGGGCGTACGCCCGGACGGCCGTGCGGAGCTGGCCCATGACGGCGGCCGCGCGGACGCCCCGGCCCATGACGTCGCCGATGACGAGGGCGGTGCGGCCGCCGCCCAGGGTGATGACGTCGTACCAGTCGCCGCCGACCGCGGCCTCGGTGCCGCCGGGCTGATAGGTGGCGGCGATGCGCAGGTCGTCGGGCTCTTCGAGCTCCTGGGGCAGCAGGGAGCGCTGGAGGGTGACGGCGGTCTCGCGCTGGCGTCGTTCGCTGGTTCTGAGACGTTCGGCGGCCTCGGCGTGGTCGGTGACGTCGGTGGCGAAGATCAGGACGGCGCCCTTGCCGTTGTTCTCGGCGGCCGGGGTGCAGGTGAACGTGTAATGCCGGCCGTCCGGGGCTTTGCGGGACTTCAGGGTGCGGGGCTTGCCGCTGCGCAGGGCCTGGTCGAGGAGGGGCAGCAGGCCGAGGTCGCGGAGTTCGGGCAGGGCGTCGGCGGCGGGTTCGCCGCAGGGGCGGGCACCGAAGGCGGCCTTGTAGGCGTCGTTGACGTAGGCGAGGCGGTGGTCGGGGCCGTGGACGAGCGCGACGAGGGCCGGGACACGGTCGAGGACCTCACGGACCGGGAGTTCGTCGACGGCGGGCACCGGGGGCGGTTCGTCGGTGAGTTGTTCGGCGCGGGCCGCCGGCACGGAGCCCTCGCTCCGTCGGTCCGTGGTGGTGACCGGGTGGTCGGCTCGCGCGGCGGCGCGGCGCTGCGTTCCGGGGAGCCGGGCGCTCCAGCGCGTGAAGTTCACGAATCCTTGCCTCGTGTAGTCGTCGTCGGCCGGCTCCGGGCCCGGTCTGGACTCCGGGGGCCGCGCGGCGGTGGCCGCACATTGTTACCGCACCCGGGGTGTGGGGCGCGTGGGAACAGCCTCGTGGGTCTGGCGGGGGCGGGTTTCGGTCCGCCCCGGCTCGGAAGGGGGGCTCGGGAGGGGCTATGAGCAGGGAGCAGTCTGGCAGTGTGGCCGCCGTCCGGGCCGACATTCGTCAGACGTGGGGGCGGCCGGTGGAGTTCCTGGATCGGGTCAGGACGACCCCTTCGGGTCGCCGGAAGGCTCGTCAGAAGGCTTTCCACCGGCAGCGAGTTCGAACTCCGCGCGGGGATGTTCGAGTGATCCCAGGGAAACGATCTCCCGTTTGAAGAGTCCGGCGAGGATCCATTCGGCGAGCACCCGCGCCTTGCGGTTGAAGGTGGGCACGCGGCTGAGGTGGTACGCGCGGTGCATGAACCAGGCGGGGTAGCCCTTGAGCTTGCGCCCGTACACGTGTGCGACGCCTTCGTGCAGGCCCAGCGAGGCGACCGAGCCGACGTACTTGTGGGAGTACGTCTCCAGGGGCTCGCCGCGCAGGGAGCGGGCGATGTTGTCGGCGAGCACCTTGGCCTGGCGGACTGCGTGCTGGGCGTTGGGGGCGGTCTGGGTGCCGGGTTCGTCGGCCGTGACGTCGGGGACGGCCGCGGCGTCCCCGGCCGCCCACGCGTGCGTGACGCCGTCGAGGGTCAGCTCGGGGGTGCATTTCAGCCGACCCCGTTCGGTGAGCGGGAGGTCGGTGGCGGCGAGGAGCGGGTGGGGTTTGACGCCGGCGGTCCACACGACCGTTCGGGTCGGGAAGCGGGCGCCGTCGCTGAGGACGGCGACGCGGTCGGCGCAGGACTCCAGGCGGGTGTTCAGGCGTACGTCGATGTTGCGGCGGCGCAGCTCGCTGACGGTGTAGCGGCCCAGGTCGGCACCGACCTCGGGCAGGATCCGGTCGGAGGCCTCGACGAGGATCCATTTCAGGTCGTCGGGCTGGACGTTGTGGTAGTAGCGGGTGGTGTAGCGGGCCATGTCCTCCAGCTCGCCGAGCGCCTCCACGCCTGCGTAGCCCCCTCCGACGAAGACGAAGGTGAGGGCGGCGTCGCGGATGGCGGGGTCGCGGGTGGAGGAGGCGATGTCCATCTGCTCGATGACGTGGTTGCGCAGCCCGATGGCCTCCTCGACGGTCTTGAAGCCGATGGCGAAGTCGGCGAGGCCGGGGATGGGCAGGGTGCGGGAGATCGAGCCGGGCGCGAGGACGAGTTCGTCGTACGTCAGCTGCTGGGGGCCGGTGCCCTCTTCCTCGGTGGCGAGAGTGGTGAGGGTGGCGGTGCGTTTGGCGTGGTCGACGGCGGTGACCTCGCCGACCACGACCCGGCAGTGGGGCAGGACGCGGCGCAGGGGCACCACGACGTGCCGGGGGGAGATGGAGCCCGCGGCCGCCTCGGGGAGGAAGGGTTGGTAGGTCATGTACGGGTCGGGTGTGACGACCGTGATCTCGGCCTCGCCCCGGCCGAGTTCCTGTTTGAGCTTCCGCTGGAGCCGCAGGGCCGTGTACATCCCGACGTAGCCGCCGCCGACAACGAGAATGCGCGCACGTTCCTTCACCATCCCATGACGCACCGGTCATCGGAGTTTGTCCACAGCCCCGACAATTTGTGTGACCGCGAGTCGCGCGGGCCCGGGGTTGGCCGAAACACCGGAGTGAGCAGCAGACGCGCAGGTCAGACGGCGTGCGCCGGGGTGCGGGAAGGGGCGCAATCGGGACGTATGCGACCCGTACTCCGATCGGGGGGCGCTCCGTGCGGAACCTGCCCCTTCTGAATTGACTCCCACTCAACTATGTTCGTGTGTCGACGGGGTGTCAGGGGGAAGCGCTCTGCGGGTCTGCGACGGGCGGGTCCACGGAGACGTCCCCTTGTGTTGCACGCCCCGGCTTTCGATTGCGGGGAGAGTCTCCGGGGGGAGACGTCATTACCGGGGGATCAATCATGACCATTCAGAACTCGCATTGGTCGACCGCGTCGGCCCTCGCACCAGGTGGCGCGATCGGCGCCGCGGTGGGCGGCGGACGAGGAGACAGCGCGCGGACGGCACCGCTGCGCGTGGACGCACAGCGCAATCTGGAACACGTACTGCGAGCGGCCCGCGAGGTCTTCGGCGAGCTGGGCTACGGCGCGCCGATGGAGGACGTGGCGCGGCGCGCACGGGTCGGCGTCGGCACCGTGTACCGGCGCTTCCCGAGCAAGGACGTCCTGGTGCGTCGGATAGCCGAGGAGGAGACCTCCCGGCTGACCGACCAGGCGCGGGCGGCGCTGGGCCAGGAGGACGAGCCGTGGTCGGCGCTGTCGCGCTTCCTGCGCACGTCCGTGGCGTCCGGCGCCGGGCGGCTGCTGCCGCCGCAGGTGCTGCGCGTCGGGGTCGCGGAGGACGACGCCGAGGCGGCGCCGGCCGACGCGGCGCGGGTGCCGCAGCAGCGGACCCAGTCGGGCGGCGGCGAGCTGCGGCTCGCCCCGGAGGGCGGCGTCACGGCCGCGGTCGACGACGCGGGGGCAGCGGCGCTGCTCGACGTCGTGGGCCGGCTCGTGGAGCGGGCACGGGAGGCGGGCGCGCTGCGCGCCGACGTGTCGGTGTCGGACGTGCTGCTCGTCATCGCGACGGCGGCGCCTTCGCTTCCCGACCCGGCTCAGCAGGCGGCGGCCTCGGCGCGGCTGCTGGACATCCTGTTGGAGGGCCTGCGCTCGCGGTCCTCCTGACCAGGCCGGTCCCTCAGGGAGGCATGCCTGGGGGACCGGCCGGGGCAGCCCCGCGTAGGGGTGAATCTCGTGGGGTCAATCTCGTGGGGTGGGCCTCGTAGGGGTGAGGGGGGGCGGGGGCCGCACGGCTCCCTTCCCCGCTCCGCCGCCCGACACATACCGGGCATCGTGCGATCGTCGTCGCTCAACTCCACTCGTCAGAGCGGGAGTTGAACCTACCTCGATCGAGTGAAAGGTAGTACTGGATTGCGGCAGGTCCCCACGGACGGGTGGACGGCCCGCCGCACGGGGTTCTGGCCGAAAGCCGATATGGCACTCTGACCCGGTGGTCGGGACTGGTGGGTCAGGCGGGGGCATTCCGCAATGAGCGTTGACGGTCGGGACGAGCAGGTGCCGAGCCAGGGCGGCCGCGCACGCGGCCCGGCCGGCGAACCGGTCGCCCCTCCGCCGGGCGAGCCCTGGGAGACGGTTCCGGCACAGCGCGAGGGACGTGCCGAAGGCGTCCTGCCCCCGCCGCGCGACCTGCCGCCCGCCGACACCGACCTGATCGGCCGGATGCGCTCGGGCGACGACACGGCGTACGAGGAGCTGTACCGTCGCCACGCCGACGCCGTGCGCCGTTACGCCCGCACCTGCTGCCGGGACGCGCACACCGCCGACGATCTCACCGCCGAGGTCTTCGCCCGCATGCTGCAGGCGGTGCGCGGCGGCTCCGGGCCCGAGTACGCCGTCCGCGCCTACCTCCTCACCTGCGTGCGGCGCGTGGCCGCCGACTGGACCCGATCGGCGAAGCGGGAACAACTCGTCGACGACTTCGCCGTGTTCGCCACGCAGTCCGCCCGCTCCTCGGACGCCGCCGACGACACCGCGTCCATCGGCTCCTTCGGAGCCGGACTGGAGCTGGGCGCCGACGTACGCGCGATGCACGACGCCGAGCAGTCGATGGCCATGCAGGCATTCCGCTCACTGCCCGAGCGCTGGCAGGCGGTCCTGTGGCACACCGAGGTCGAGGACGAGTCGCCGAGCGAGGTCGCCATGCTCTTCGGCCTCGACGCCAACGGCACGCGCGTGCTGGCCAGCCGGGCCCGCGAGGGCCTCAAGCAGGCCTACCTCCAGGCGCACGTCAGCGCCACCCTCACCAGCGACGAGGAGTGCGCCCGCTACGCCGACCAGCTCGGCACCTACGCCCGGCGCCGCCTGCGCACCCGCGCCGAACGGGGGCTGCGCAAGCATCTGGAGGAGTGCGCCAGGTGCCGGCTGGCAGCGCTGCAGATCGAGGAGGTGGCCGGCAGCATCCCGGCCGTCGTGCCGGTCGCGGTCATCGGCTGGTTCGGCGCCGCCGGGTACGCCAAGGCGCTCGCGCTCGTCGCCGGCGGCACGGGAGCGGGGGCGGCGGGCGTCGCGGGCGCGGCCGCCGCGGCGAGCGGCTCCTCCGGCGGGACCGGCGCCGGGAGCGGCGCGGTGGTCTCGGAGGGGCTGGGAGCGCCCGTGAAGGCCGGCATCGCGGCAGGGGTGGTCGCGGTGGCGGCGGCCGCGATCGCCCTCGCGCTCGTCGGCCACGACCACCCCGCCAGGCCGCCCGAGGCGAGACCTCCGGCCTCCGCGCCCGCGCCGGTCGCGCGCCCCGAGGAGCCGACGCCCACGCCCCCGTCCGCGCGCGCCGAGGCGCCCGGGCCGCGGCCTGCGGTGATCGTCCCCGTGGCGGCCCCCACGACGCCGACGCCGGCCCCCCGAGCGGTCCCCTCGCCCACGCCGTCCCCGACGCCCACCCCGAGCCCCGCTCCCACGACCCCGTCGGCGCCGCCGCCGGCGCCCGCCCCGACGCCCGCGCCCACTCCTCCGCCGGCTCAGACCGTCTACCGGCTGAACGAGCTGGCCTTCGACGTCACCGGCGACGGAACCGGGCCCGAGATCCGGCTTCGCGACAGCAGCTGGGTGTGGCCGCGTTCCGCGCCGTCCATCGCGGACCGCCGCTACGAGCGCGGGGTGACCGTGCGCGGCGACTCGTCCGTCACCGTCGACCTCAACCGGCGGTGCACCTCCTACGACGCGCTCGTCGGCGTGGACGATCTGACGATGAAGCTCGGCAAGGTCTCCTTCGCCGTCTACGCCGACGGGAACCGGCTCTGGTCGTCCGGTGTGCTCGCGGGCGGCGACCCGGCCGTGCCCGTCCATGTGGACCTCGCCGGTCTCACCCGTGTGCGGCTCGTGGTCGAACCGCACGGCCCCTTCGGCCCGGTGGCGCTCGCCGACTGGGCGGAGTCCGGGTTCACCTGCTCGTAGCCGCCCGGGGGCGGGGCGGGGCCGGATGGACGCGTACCGCTTCCGTGAGCTCGTGCAGCGCGTCCGCCACCGTCGGGTGCGGGAGCAGGGCGCGCTCGGTCGCGTAGCGCTGCGCGCCCAGGGACTCGCGGGCGACGGCCTCGGCCCGCTCGGCCAAGGCGCGCTCCGGAGCGGGCCGCGGGTGAGGGCCGCGCAGCCCGTCGGCGGCGGCGAGAAGACGTGCCACGCGCGGGAAGTCCCCGATCTCGACCAGGAGGACCGCCGCGCCGTCCACGATCGCCGAGGTGACCGCCTCGGCGCACTGGTCGGCCACCGCCTGGCCGAGCGTTTCGGCGAGCATCGACAGACCGCGCTCCGGCCGGGACTCGGCAGCCGTGAGATTCGCGTCCAGGACTCCCACCAGCGCCGCGACCTGCGGCGGCGGGGAGCCCTGCCCGATCGCCACCCGGGTCTCGTCGCACAGCACCCGCGCGCGGGCGAGTTCGCCCCGGTCCAGGGCG
Organism: Streptomyces sp. LUP30; assembly: GCF_001746365.1. Classification (GTDB taxonomy): domain Bacteria; phylum Actinomycetota; class Actinomycetes; order Streptomycetales; family Streptomycetaceae; genus Streptomyces. The sequence continues at coordinate 26,528 of NZ_MJAJ01000073.1, read as the reverse complement.
ATGCGGGCGCGCAGCAGCAGGGCGAACGCACGCACGTCCGTGACGCCGTACCGGTCGGCGGCGTCGTTCGCCTCGTCCAGCGCGGCAGTGGCCCCTTCGAGGTCGCCCGACCGGTAGGCGATCTCCGCGAGCCGCACGATGAGGAACGGCGATTCGGCGTACGCCCCGACCTCGTGGGCGAACCGCAGCGCCTCGCGGTACTCCCGCTCCGCGTCCGCCAAGCGGCCGCGCGCCAGATCCACCTCGCCCGCCACCCCGCACACCTGGGCCCGCATCCAGCGGTCGCCGAGGCGGCGGCTGAGCGCCCGCAGCTCCCCCAGGTCGTCGTCCAGACCGTGCAGTCCTCCGGGCGAGTCGACGACCATGTGGCTGCGGAACATCAGGGTGCAGCCCAGCTCCCAGTCGCCGCCGTACTCGCGGCAGTTGGCGACTGCCCCGTCCAGCAGTCCGCGGACGTCCACCGTGTCGCGCGCGGGGAAAGCCGTCATCGGCCAGATGAGACCGGGCATCCGGGCCGCCTGCGGGCCCCCGGGCTCGTACACGGCCCGCAGCCGGGCCAGGTACTCCTCGCGGCGCGCGTTCACCGCCCGGCCCGTCGGCTCGGACTCGGACAGCAGGAAGGTGTGCTGCATCCGCAGGTTCATCCGCTGGGCACGCCCGCAGTGTCCGTCGTCCTCTGCGTCAGCGTCGAGGAAGGCGTCGACGGGGTCGGTGGCGGCCATGCGGGCGGCGAGATCGGCGGGGACGGCCTCCTCCCCGGAGAGAGGCAGCGTGTCCAGGACCGCACCGAGGCGCAGGGCGCGGTCGGTCCACTCGGCGCCCTCACGACGGTGGTTGCGCAGCCACCAGAACCAGCCCGCGCCGAGGCAGACGGCGGCCGCCTCCTCCTCGTCGCCCGCAGCGAGCGCGCGCTGGAGCCCCGCGCGGATGTTGTCCAGCTCGGTCTCCAGACGGGAGATCCAGGGGAGCTGTTCGGCGGAGCGCAGCAGCGGGTCGGCCCGCTCGACGAGCGCGCGCACCCATGCGCGGTGCCGCCGCTCGGCCGCCGCCCGGCATTCCGGGAGCTCGGCGGCGCGCTCGACGGCGTACTCGTGGATCGTCTCCAGCATGCGGTAGCGCATGCCGGCGCCGCCGGACCCCTCGCACGGGGCCGCCACGATCAGGGACTTGTCGACGAGCGCTCCCACGCCGTCGGCCACGGGGCCGGTGCACACGGCCTCGGCGGCCTCCAGGTCCCAGCCGCCCGCGAACACGGACAGCTCGCGCAGCAGCATGCGTTCCGGTTCGTCGAGCAGATCCCACGACCAGTCGACCACGGCTCGCAGGGTCTGCTGACGGGGCAGGACCGTGCGGCTGCCGGAGGTGAGGAGGCGGAAACGGTCGTCGAGGCGGTCGGCGATCTGGCGCGGGGTGAGCAGCCGGAGCCGGGCGGCGGCCAGCTCGATGGCCAGCGGCAGCCCGTCCAGCCGCCGGCAGATCTCCGCGACCGCCTCCTCGTCCCGCAGCACGGCGCCCGCGTCGGGGCGGACGGCGGCCGCGCGCTCGGTGAAGAGCCGGTGCGCCTGGTCGGGGAGGAGGGGCTCGACCGGGCGGACCGACTCGCCGGGGACGCCCAGGGGTTCACGGCTGGTGGCGAGGATCGTGAGCCCGGGGCAGCGGGTGAGGAGGGTCTCGGCGAGGGCGGCGGCCGCGCCGATCACATGTTCGCAGTTGTCAAGGATCAGGAGCTGGCTGCGCGCCGCGCAGTGCTCGACGAGCAGGGCGACAGGGTCGTCCTGCGGGGTCGACAGCTCGGTGGTCAGCAGCACGGTCTCGCGCAGACCGAGGGCACTGACCACCGCGTCCGGCACCGCCTCCGGCCGCTCGAGCTGCGCCAGCTCGACCAGCCACGCCTGCGGAAGCCCGGCGGCGGCCTCCTCGGAGAGACGGGTCTTCCCAGAGCCGCCCGGTCCGGTGAGCGTGACCAGCCGGGCCCTGTGCAATTCGGAACGGATGGCGTCGAGTTCGGGTTCCCGGCCCACGAACGAGGTAAGACGCGGACGGATGTTGCCCGTGCGTTCGGGAGGCCGGGGCGGCGAGAGAGGCGTGGCCGGGCGGGCCGTCGCCAGGCGGTCGGGGTCGGAACGGGCCTCTTCCGAGCGGGTCGGCGTCGGGCTCGTCGATCCGGGGCTCGTCTCTTCCGGCCGGGTCAGGAGCTCCGCGTGCAGGGCTCGCAGCTGCGGCCCGGGGTCGGCGCCGAGGCCGTCGGCGAGGGTGCGGCGGGCGGACTCGTACGCGGCGAGGGCGTCGGCGTCGCGGCCGGTGTCGCGCAGGGCGCGGATGAGGAGGGCGTGCAACGGCTCGTCGTACGGGTGCGCGGCGGTCAGTTCCGTCAGGCGCGGGAGGGCTTCGCGGGCCCGCCCGAGGAGCAGGTCGGCCTCTGCACGGGCCCGGACCGCCTCCAGGTGCAGGGCCTCGGGTCGGACGGCCGCCGTGCGGTCGGGCAGGTCGGCGAGGGCGGGCCCGCGCCACAGGGCGAGGGCGTCGTCCAAGGTACGCGCGGCGGTGGGGGCGTCGCCGTGCCGCAACGCCTCGACGCCCTGGCGTATGAGCCGTTCGAAGACGAACAGATCGACGTCGTCCTCGGTCGCGGCGAGCCGGTATCCGCCCGGCGCGGAGACGACGACGTCCTTGCCGACGGCACGGCGCAGCCGGCCGACCAGGGCCTGGAGGGCGGCGAGAGCGTCCTGGGGCGGGTCGTCGGCCCAGACCTCGTCGATGAGGGTCTCCGGGGCGGTGAGGCGCCCCGGACGCAGGGCCAGGGCCGTGAGCAGGGTCCGCAGACGGGCGCCGGGAAGGGAGACGGCACTGCCCTGGTCGTCCTCTGTCTGGGTGACGCCCAGGATTCTGTACCGCACCGGCTCATTGTCGCCCGGAGGCGGGCCGCGGGGCACGGATTTTCGGGCGGCGGGTCCGCGGTCGCGCGCAGGGCGTCCAGGAGCGGGGACTTCGCCTTCCGTGACGAGGTGGCACCGGGTCCGGGCCCGATGCCCGCCGGTACCGCACACGCGCGTGGCAGGACGTTCGTACACGGCACACGCGCGTGGCAGGACACTCGTAGGCCGGACGCGCGCGTGCCGGTCTTCTGAACCGGGCGCCCGGACGGCGTGCGCCCGCCCCCGCCGCCCCGCGCCCCGGCCGTCCCGGATCACCCCGCCAGGACCCTCACCCCCCGGACGAGACCGCCCGGCGTTGGGGAGCGATTCCTGCCGGCACCGCGCGTGCGCGGGCCGGGGTGCCGGTCCAGCAGGTGCCTCTGCGGGACAGGAGACGGCGGAGCCAGAGTTCCAGGGAGATCAGGTCGGCGAGTCCGTCCAGGGGCAGGGGTTCGCCTGCCGCGGCGGCCCGCAGGGCCTTGCGGACCACTCTGGCCTCGACCAGGCCGGCCTCCGCCAGGAGCGGGGCTTCGAAGAGGGTGAGGAGGGGATCCATGGCCATGCGCAGGCCGGCCCGGGCCGCCGCGGTGGCCGAGGCCTGTGAGGGGGCGCCCCAGCCGTGCGGGAGCTCGGTGACGCCGGCGCCCTTGAGCACGGTGCGCAGGATCGCGGCGCGCGCCCCGGGTTGCACGCGCAGGGTCTCGGGGAGCGCGCGGCAGGCCCGTACGACCTGGTTGTCGAGGAACGGGGCGTGCAGGCGCTGCGAACGGATCTCGGCGGCCTGTTCCAGGACGCGCAGGTCCACGGCGTGCCGGGTGAGGGCCGCCCGCGCGCGGTAGTCGCCCGGACGCTGCCCGGGGCCCCCGCCGGTGCGGTGCGCCGCGCCCTGCAGGCGAACCGATACTTCAGCCAGCGCCTCTCCGGTCAGCCAGCGTGCTGCCGGGCCCGCGCCGCCCCAGGTGAGCGCGGCCAGGGAGGCGCCGACGGCGCCGGAGGGGTCGTCGAAGCTGAAGCTGCGGTGCAGCAGCCGGTCGGCGAGTCCCTCCAGGCCCGCGCGGTACGGCGTACGGGCCAGTCGGCGGGCCGCGCCGTACACGCGCGCGGGGACGAGCACGGAGCCGTCCGCCTTGGTGAGCGCGGCGACCGGGCGGACCAGGTGGCGGCGCTTGCGGTCCATCAACAGGTCCGCCAGGCGGGCCGGGTGGGCGTCCAGGACCTGACGCGCGCCGTACCCCGTGAAGTGGTCGGCGCTGCCCGAGGCGAGGCGGGCGCGGTGGCGGGCGGCCGTGACCAGGCTCTGGCCGGGTTCGTCGGTGAGCGGGCCGTCCAGGTCGGCGTACGGCAGGGCCTCCTCGCCGCCGGTCACGACCACGTGGTGCAGGCGGGGGTTGGCCGCGAGGGCGCCGGCCCGTTCCAGTTCGGCCTCGCGTCCGCCCACGGCCAGGTCGTTGAAGGTGACGGCCAGCAGCCGCTCCCCCGCGCCCGTGCCGTGGCCGAGCAGTGTGCCCGGTCTGCCGGGCAGGCCGGCCGCGAGGAGGGCCAGCGTGCCGGAGGCCGGGCCGCCGGAGAGGTCCGCGCCGATGCCCGGGACGGGCATTCCGCGCGCGGCGCGCCGCTCGGCGGGTCCCATGCCGGGGACGGGGCCGGGGTCGATGTCGGGAACGTGCCGGGGCGCGGACAGTCGTGCGCGCACCGCCTCGACGAGCGCGTCGCGTACGGCGTCGACGGCGCTGTCGGGGTCGGCCGGGGGCGCGGCCACGGCGAGGGAGGCGACCGGCTCGTACCCGGCGATCTCGCGCGCCCCGGCGCGCAGGATCAGCGCATGCCCGGGCGGAATGCGACGCACGCCGTCGTACGGGGTGGAGTCGTGCAGGGCCGCCGGCACGTCGGGGGCGGCGAGAAGGGCCGCTAGGTGGCCGAAGTCGAGGTTGGCCTCGATCAGGTCGGCGAGCGGCAGCGCGGCCGTGGCGTAGGCCGTGCCGCCCGCCCACGGGGTGTGGAACACCGGGCGGGCGCCCGCCAGATCGCCGCAGACGGTGATGCGCCGGCCGACCTGGACGATCGCCGTGTAGCTGCCCGCCCAGGCCGTCAGATGCCGAAGTGCGCCTCCGCGCGCGGCGAACAGCCCGACGCGCAGTTGTTCGTCGGTCGCGCCGCAGGTGCCGAGGACGGCGATCCGGGTCTGCGCGTCGGCCTTCACCACGCGCACCTCGTCGGGACGCCAGTCGCCGACCGCCCACAGCGGGTCGGGGTCTCCCCACAGGAGTTGGGAGCCGACGGGCTGCAAGGTCTCGCCCTCGTAGCCGACTTGGCCCCCGTAGGACGCGCCGTCGCCCTGGCGGCCGTCGTGGCCGACGGGCCCGCCGAGCGCACCCGCGGCGGTGCTGCTCCACCCCACCAACCACCGCATCGACGCCTCCACAGGCTGTGGACAACCGAGTGCACCGTACGAACGGTTCACCATGCTGCCACGAAGAGCGCACTGCAGAGGGAGGCGGCACCGCTTGTGATCCTGGGGGCGTGCTCGCGCGAACGCGGCGGCGCCGACCCCTGCGACCGTGTGCACCCCGGTGTCTGCGACCTGAATGCGCCCCCGGTACGCTCCCCCAGAACGCCCTGCGCGCCCTCGATTTCCGTGGTGAGAGGCGTTGTCACCCACCGGACACGGGGTCGTTTTTCGGCCAAATCCCGGGCGTACGTCGGGCGTTGAAAGCGCGCCGAGCAGGCTTCGCACACGCTCCGTACACACGCGCGTGCCTCGAAGGCCCGCGCCGGTCCGGGAGGCGGACTCCGCCCCCCGGACCGCTCCGCCACCCGCGGGGATGAAGGCGGCGGTGTCCCCCAGCCCACTGGATCCAGTACAGCGGGCCGACCCACGCACGGCCCATGGAACCGTTCTGCCGATGGCCGGAGAAGAGCGCACGGCCGGGCGCACGGCCACACGGGCGGGAGCACACCGCGACGGTCCGTACCTGCGCCCGCACTTTCGTACGGACCACAATCCCGCCAACCGGAAGAATGCCCCTTAACGCTTGGGATGCGGCGAACTACGCTGGGTTTACGAATGCCGCATGGTTATGCCAGCGCGGCAGCCGTCTGTGTCGAGGGGTGGCGCAATGTCCAGGGAGCAACGCGGGCCGAACGAAAAACTCGGCGCCGTTCTCGCCCTCGCGGGAATCAGCAACGCAGGACTCGCGCGACGCGTCAACGACCTTGGCGCTCAACGCGGGTTGACTCTTCGCTACGACAAGACGTCCGTGGCGCGCTGGGTGTCGAAGGGCATGGTGCCGCAGGGCGCCGCGCCCCACCTCATCGCGGCCGCCATCGGTCAGAAGCTCGGCCGTCCGGTGCCGCTCCACGAGATCGGCCTGGCGGACGCGGATCCCGCGCCCGAAGTGGGCCTCGCCTTCCCCAGGGACGTCGGCCAGGCCGTGCGCTCCGCCACCGACCTCTACCGCCTCGATCTCGCGGGCCGCCGGGCCGGCTCCGGAGGCATCTGGCAGTCACTGGCCGGATCGTTCGCAGTAAGCGCGTACGCCACGCCCGCCTCACGGTGGCTGATAACCCCGGCCGACAGTTCGGTGGCGCGCGAGGTCCACCTCGTGGAGGACTCCGGCGCCCCGCTCAAAGTCGGCCACAGCGATGTGCAGAAGCTGCGGGAGGCCGCCGAGGACGCCAGACGCTGGGACTCCAAGTACGGAGGCGGCGACTGGCGTTCGTCCATGGTCCCCGAGTGTCTGCGGGTGGAGGCGGCCCCGTTGCTGCTCGGCTCGTACTCCGACGAGGTGGGACGCGCGCTGTTCGGGGCGAGCGCCGAGCTGACCCGGCTGGCGGGCTGGATGGCCTTCGACACCGGTCAGCAGGAGGCCGCCCAGCGGTACTACATCCAGGCGCTGCGGCTGGCCCGCGCGGCCGCCGACGTACCCCTCGGGGGCTATGTGCTGGCCTCCATGTCGCTGCAGGCCACCTACCGCGGCTTCGGCGACGAAGGCGTCGACCTCGCGCAGGCCGCCCTGGAGCGCAACCGGGGGCTGGCGACCGCGCGCACCATGAGCTTCTTCCGGCTCGTCGAGGCACGCGCCCACGCGCGTGCGGGGGACGCGCACGCCGCCGGCGCCGCGCTGAAGGCCGCCGAGGGATGGCTGGAGCGATCCCGTGACGGCGACCACGACCCGTCCTGGCTCGGCTTCTACTCCTACGACCGCTTCGCCGCCGACGCCGCCGAGTGCTACCGCGACCTGAAGGCCCCGCGCCAGGTGCGGAGGTTCACCGAGCAGGCGCTGTCCCAGCCGACGGAGGAGTTCGTGCGGTCGCACGGGTTACGCCTCGTGGTCTCGGCGGTCGCCGAGCTGGAGTCGGGGAACCTGGACGCGGCCTGCGAGCAGGGAGTGCGGGCCGTGGAGGTGGCCGGGCGCATCTCGTCCGCGCGGACCACGGAGTACGTCAAGGATCTGCTGCACAGGCTGGAGCCCTACGGCGACGAGCCGCGCGTGGTCGAGCTGCGGGAGCGGGCCCGGCCGCTGCTCATGACTCCGGCGTGAAACGGTGAGCCCTACATAGGTGGGCGCAGCAGGCGGGGGAAGGCCCCGCGCCCCTGGAACCGCGCGGGGCCCCGTCCCGGGTTTGAACGCGTTGTCAGTGGCGCAGTGCACTATCGATGCCGGGAGGTGGTGTGCACGTGTCGAAGACCGCTCACGACTGCGACGTGCTCGTGGTCGGCGGGGGCATCGTCGGGCTGTCCACGGCGTACGCGATCACGCGGGCCGCGCCCGGCACGCGGGTGACGGTCCTGGAGAAGGAGCCCGGAGCGGCCCGGCACCAGACGGGGCGCAACAGCGGCGTCATCCACAGCGGGATCTACTACCGGCCGGGCTCGCTGAAGGCGCGGTACGCGGTGCGCGGAGCCGCCGAGATGACGAAGTTCTGCGCGGAGTACGGCATCCCGCACGCCGTGACCGGCAAGCTGATCGTCGCGACGGAGCGGGCCGAGCTGCCCCGGCTGCACGCGCTGGCGCAGCGCGGCCGGGAGAACGGGATCCCCGTGCGGGAACTGGGCGCCGCCCAGATCACGGAGTACGAGCCCGAGGTGCGCGGGCTCGCCGCCCTGCACGTGCGCACCACCGGGATCTGCGACTACTCGGCCGTCGCCCAGCAGCTGGGGGCGGCTTCCGGGGCGGAGATCCGCTACGGCGCGCAGGTCGTGCGCATCGACCGGCGCCCGGAGCGCGGGGTCGCCGTGCTCACCGCGCGCGGGGACGTCGTACGGGGGCGGGTGCTGGTGAACTGCGCGGGACTGTACTGCGACGAGATCGCCCGGCTGACGGGGGACGAGCCCGAGGTGAGGATCGTGCCGTTCCGGGGCGAGTACTACGAGCTGGCCCGGCCCGACCTGGTGCGCGGGCTGGTGTACCCGGTGCCCGATCCCGCCTTCCCGTTCCTCGGGGTGCATCTGACCAGGGGCATCGACGGTGGCGTGCACGTCGGACCCAATGCCGTGCCGGCGCTGGCCCGCGAGGGCTACGGGTGGGGCGTCGTACGGCCCGGGGAGGCCCTGGCGACGGCGGCGTGGCCCGGGGTGTGGCGGATGGGGCGACGGCACTGGCGGTACGGGCTCGGCGAGCTGCGGCGGTCGGTGTCGAAGGCGGCGTTCGTCGACGCGGTGCGCCGGCTGCTGCCGGCGGTGGAGGAGAGGGACCTGGTGCGCGCGGCGGCCGGAGTGCGGGCGCAGGCGGTGCTGCGGGACGGCGGGCTGGTGGACGACTTCCTCATCCGGGAGGGCCCGCGGGCCGTCCATGTGCTGAACGCCCCCTCCCCGGCGGCCACGGCCTCGCTGCCGATCGGCCGGGAGGTGGCCCGGCGGGCGCTGGACGCGCTGACGAGCGCGTGAGTCGGGGCGTCGCCCGGCGCGCGCCCGGCTCCGCGCGCTCGACACCGCGCCGTACCCACCTGCCGCGCCCCCGTAAAATCGTCCTCACTGTGTCTGATTCCGTGAACACCCCCGCAGCCCCTCAGCCCTCCCCGGGCGGTGAGCACCACCACCCGGGCGAGTCCGTTCGGCACACCCGTGCCAAGGGGGAGCCCCGCTTCCCCGACGGGCCGAAGGCCGATCCCGCCGGTTCGCATTTCGAGCGGCGGATCCGGAGTTTCCAGCCCCGTCGCAGCCGGGTGACGGCCGGGCAGGCGGACGCGCTGCAGCGGCTGTGGGCCAAGTGGGGGCTGGACATCGACGGTCACCCCGTCGACCTCGCCGAGCTGTTCGGCGGCGACCGCCCGGTCGTGCTGGAGATCGGCTTCGGCATGGGCGAGGCCACCGCGCAGATGGCGGCGGCCGATCCGGGGACCGACATCCTCGCGGTGGACGTGCACACGCCCGGCCAGGGCAATCTGCTGAACCTCGCGGAGCACCACGGGCTCACCAACGTCCGGGTCGCCAACGGCGACGCGATCATCCTGCTGCGCGAGATGCTGCCGCCGGACTCGCTCGACGGACTGCGGGTCTACTTCCCCGACCCGTGGCCCAAGAAGCGCCACCACAAGCGGCGTCTCATCCAGCCGGAGTTCCTCGACCTGGCCGCCACGCGGCTGAAGCCGGGCGCGATCGTGCACTGCGCCACGGACTGGGAGCCGTACGCGGAGCAGATGCTGGAGGTGCTCACCGCGCACCCCGGCTTCGAGAACACCCGGCCCGAGGGCGGGTTCGCGCCCCGGCCCGAGTTCCGTCCGCTGACCCGTTTCGAGGGCCAGGGGCTGGACAAGGGTCACGTGGTGAACGATCTGCTCTTCCGTCGCGTACAGCATCGCGTCCGGCCCGGGGATTGCTGACCGGTCAAGGGATCACCGCCGACCGACCGCCCCCTGCACCACAGTCCCCTCCCTCGTTAGGGTCGATGCCGTGGCCATCAGTACTCCGTTCCCGCCCTACCCGCCGCATCCGCCCGGCGGCGCGCCCGAGGACGGCGTGCTCAGGCACGCGCACTGGTGGCAGCGCAGGTGGGTGCGGTACGGGGCGCTGATCACCCTGCTCACGCTGTCCGGGCTGGTCATCCTCGCGCTGGTGCGCGAACAGACCGGGACCGAGGGCTTCCTGGTCGGGCTGGGTCTCGCGGTGCTGCCGGTGCCGTTGCTCGTCGCCGCCTTCCGCTGGCTCGACCGGGTCGAGCCGGGGCCCTGGCGGAACCTGGTCTTCGCCTTCGCCTGGGGCGCGTGCGCGGCGGCGCTGATAGCCATCGTCGCCAACAGCTTCGCGACCCGCTGGATAGCCACCGCCACGGCCGACCCGTCCAGCGCGGACACGCTGGGGGCGACCGTGATAGCGCCGATCGTCGAGGAGTCCGCCAAGGCCGCGGCCGTCCTGCTCCTGTTCCTCTTCCGCAGGCGGGACTTCACCGGCATCGTCGACGGCGTCGTCATAGCCGGGATCACCGCCACCGGCTTCGCGTTCACCGAGAACATCCTCTACCTCGGCACCGCCTTCGGCACCGACCAGCTCACGGGCGACACCGGCATCGCCTCGGTCACCGTCGCGACCTTCTTCGTCCGCGTCATCATGTCGCCGTTCGCGCACCCCCTGTTCACCGTGCTGACCGGCATCGGCTTCGGCGTCGCCGCCCTCTCCGGGCCCCGTCAGCACCTGCGCCGCGTGCTGCTCCCGCTGGGCGGACTGCTGCTCGCGATGGGCATGCACGCCCTGTGGAACGGCTCGTCCACGTTCGGCGAGTTCGGCTTCTTCGCGGTGTACGCGGCGTTCATGCTGCCCGCGCTCGGGCTGCTGACCTGGCTGGTGGTATGGACCCGGCAGCGGGAGCTGCGCACCGTCCGCGAGGAGCTGCCCGCCTACGCGGCCGCCGGCTGGCTCACCCCGGCCGAGCCGTTCGCCCTGGGCTCGATGAAGGCCCGGCGGATGGCCAGGGACCACGCCGGCCGCCACCTGGGCAAGGCCGCGGCGCGGGAGGTGGCCCGTTACGAGGCGTATGCGACGTCGCTCGCGTTCCTGCGGCACCGGGGCCGGCGGGGACGCGCGAACGCGGACTTCGTCGTACGGGAGAGGGAGCTGCTGAACGAGCTGTGGCGCCGCAAGGACGTGGCCCGGCCCGCGCTGGACCACGCGGCCCGGGTGACGGCGCCTCCGGTACGGGTTGTTCCGCCGCCCTGGCCGGTGTACGGGGCGTACGGGTACGGCCCGGGTCACGGGCCGCTCCAGCCGTACGGCCAGGCCCCCGACCCGGGGTACGGCTACGGGTACGGGTATCCGCCGGGCCCGGCGTACGGAGGCCCGGCAGGAGCGGCCCCCGGACACCCCACGGATCACGGGGGCTCCGGGTATCCCACGGGCCAGGGCGGCCCTGGACACCCCGCGGGCCCGCGCCCGCACCCCTACCCGTACCGCTAGGGTCTGCGCGGCGGGTCATCCGGAGAGGTGGGGGCGGCCCCGGGGGTCAGGCCGAAGCCCGGGTCAGGGCGGCGATCTCGGCGCCCGTCAGTTCCAGGTCCGCCAGTGCCAGCAGCGCGGGCAGTTGCTCCGGCGTCCGGGCGGAGGCGATCGGCGCGGCCACCGTCGGCTGCGCGGCGAGCCAGGCCAGGGCGACCGTGGCGACCTGCGTGTCGTGGGCCTGGGCGATCTCGTCCAGCGCGGCGAGGACCCGGCGGCCGCGCTCCGTGTCGAGGTGCTTGGCGGCGCCGGCGGAACGGGCGCTCTCCACCGTCGCACCGGGCCGGTACTTGCCGGTGAGGAAGCCGGAGGCCAGCGAGAAGTACGGGACGGCGGCGAGACCGAAGCGGGCGGCGACGTCCTGCAGGCCGCCCTCGTAGGTGTCGCGCGAGACCAGGTTGTAGTGCGGCTGGAGGGCCACGTACCGGGCCAGGCCCTCGCGGTCGGAGAACTCCAGGGACTCCTGGAGGCGTTCGGGAGAGATGTTGGACGCGGCGATGTGCCGCACCTTGCCCGCCTTCACCAGCTCGTCGAGCGCGCCGACGATCTCCTCTACGGGCACCTCGGGCTTGTCGAAGTGCGTGTAGTAGAGGTCGATGTGGTCGGTGTCCAGACGGCGGAGCGAGGCGTCGGCGGCGGCCTTGATGTTGTCGGCGGACAGACCGGGGAACTCGGGGTGCTGGCTCACCTTGGTGGCGATCACCACGTCGTCGCGGTTGCCCCGGGCCTTCAGCCACCTGCCGATGACGGTCTCGGACTCACCGCCCGAGTTGCCCTCGGCCCAGGACGAATAGGAGTCGGCCGTGTCGACGAAGTTGCCGCCCGCGGCCGCGTAGGCGTCGAGCACGGCGAAGGAGGCCGCCTCGTCCGCGGTCCAGCCGAAGACGTTGCCGCCGAGGGAGAGGGGGAAGACCTCGAGGTCGGAGGAGCCGAGTGCGCGAAGAACAGTCATGGTTCAACTCAACGGTCACCCACGGCTCGCTCATTCCACGCGGCCCGCGAAGAACGTGTGAACAGGGCGTGGCACACCCCACGCGTCAGGGTTTCCCTGGGGCGTCCTGCGGTCCGTCCCCGAGAGGGCGTGCTCCGGGGGACCCGGGACGTCTCAGGGGTTGAGGCCCTTGCTGCGCAGCCAGGCCGCCGGGTCGATGCCGGTGGGGTTGCCGTCCGGGTGCACCTCCAGGTGGAGGTGGGCGCCGGTGACGTTCCCGGTCGCGCCCACGCGGCCGATGACCTCGCCGGTGGAGACTTTCTGGCCGACGCTGACGTTGATCGACGACTGGTGGCAGAACCACAGCTCGGTGCCGTCGTCCAACGTGAGGATGGTGCGGTAGCCGTAGGAACCGGCCCAGCCCGCCTCGGTGACGGTGCCGCTGTGGACGGCCTTGATGAGGGTGCCGGTGGGCGCGGCGAAGTCCAGACCGGTGTGGTAGCCGGAGGACCAGAGCGAGCCGGCCTGACCGAAGGTCGAGGTGATGGTGTACGAGGAGGTCGGCAGCGTGAACTGCTTGGCCAGTTCGGCCAGGCGCGCGGCCTCGGCCTTCTCGGCGGCTTCCTCGGCGGCCTTCTTCTTGGCGGCGGCGGCCTTGGCCTGCGCTTCCTTCTCCGCCTTGACGACGGCGTCGGCCTCGGCCTTCTTCGCGGCGGCCGCGGCCTTGACCTCGTACTGGGTGTGCTGCGACTCGACCTGCGCCATGATCCGGCTGCGCAGGGCCTCGCCCGCGTCGGCGGCGCTCTCGTCGGTGTCGACGGCCGCTTCGGACCCGAAGCCGGCCAGGGCGGAGGCGGCCTCCGGGGCGGGGTCGTCGTCGGAGATGAGCGAGCCCACGTTCGGCAGGTCCGGTATCGAGATCGAGACCGGGGCCTTGCCGGTGTTGGCGCTGGCCATCCCGCCCGCGCTGACGGCGGCTATGACGCCGACCCCGAGGACGGTGGAGCTGCGGGCGAACCCGCCGCCGCGCTGCTTGGCGACCCGGTGCTTGCCCCGGACCGGGCGGACGGACTCCGCGGTGGGGTTCCATTCCTCCCAGGAGCCCTCGTCGGCGCGGTAGTCGCCGTAGCCGAAGATCTCGGTGGACCGCTGGCTCGGCGCGTACGGAGCCTCGGGGGCAGACGGGTTGGACGCCACGCGGGCGCACTCCTTTCCTTCCGTCGCCTACCGGGTTAGCTGACGGGTTCGGAGCGGGAAGGTCTCCTACGCGCGTATACCGGTCGTGGACTCTGCGAGTTCACGACGGCTTCCGCGTGATTCACCCCAAGGTGGTGGTTCCCCGGTTCCCTTGCGGGATTCGGCGCGTGCGCACGGAGACGGCTCTGTTGCCGGCTGGGACGGCCGCGCTGCGTTATCGAACGTTAATAGACCCAGGGGTGGGTTTCCAAGCTGTTCTGCTTGATCAATAACATTTCCGGCCTGGACTTTCGGGCCACCTGCGGTCGAAAACGGGCGAGTTGACCTCGGCCACGCACGCCCCGGCAGCCACAGACGCTCTGACGACGACTCAGTTTTCCTGCACAGAGCGGCCGTACGGTCACCGACCGTGAGGGAGAGCCTCAGGGCAGGACTCGGGGAGCTCCGGGGGGCGCCTCGGGGAGGTGCGGGGGAAATGCACCGAGGGCCGGAACCCTTTCGGATTCCGGCCCTCGGCCTTCAGTAGCGGGGACAGGATTTGAACCTGCGACCTCTGGGTTATGAGCCCAGCGAGCTACCGAGCTGCTCCACCCCGCGTCGTTGTGACTCCAGTCTACGCTACTTCCGGGGCGTGAATGACCACGGTCCGCCGGCCCCTCACGCCAGGTGCCGGTTGGGGGCCTTCGCCCGCTCCTCGTACTCCGCGAGGACGAGGACGTCGACGCCCGCAGCCGTCAGCAGGCCGGTGCCGTCCGCCTCCGTCACGAAGGTGTCCGGCTCGCGCCAGGCCGTGACCACCCGGCGCACGCCCGCGTCGAGGATGAGCCGGGCGCAGGGGGCGGGGCGGGAGGAGCGGCGGGCGCAGGGTTCGAGGCTGCTGTAGACGGTGGCCGTGCGCAGTCGCGGGTCGGCGGGGTCGAGCTTGGCGAGGGCCGCCTCCTCGGCGTGCACGACCGGGTCGCCGTCCTCACGGGAGTGACCACGCGCCAGCTCCGTTCCGTCGGCGGCCACGATCACCGCGCCGACACTGAAGGCGGTCTCCGAGGGCGGGCAGCGTTCGGCGAGCTCGCAGGCGAGCGCCAGCCAGTGCCGGTCGGCCGCGGCGGGCAGCGCTCCGACGCCGGGGGCGGTGGGCTGGTAGCGGGTGAGGACGACGTCCTCGATACGCCGTGTCTCCACCAGCCGCAGGCGGCCGCCCTGGTAGCCGCCGGGCCCGAAGAGGCGGGGCGCGCCGGGGTCGCCGACGAAGAGCGGGGCGAGGACGAGCTGGAGTTCGTCGGCGAGGCCCTGCCGGAGCAGCTGGGTGTGGATGGTTCCACCGCCCTCGACCATGAGGCGTCGCACGCCGAGCTCGTCATGGAGGTGTTCCAGGAGGCGGCGCCAGTCGAGTGCGGGGCCGAGCGGGACGACGTCCGCGGCGATGCCGAGCGCGCGGGCCCGTTCGGCGCCCCGGTCCGTCGTGTACAGGGCCTTCGCGCCGCCCGTGTGCCAGAAGTTCGCCCGGGGGTCCAGCTCGCCGGAGCCGCTGACGGTGACCTTGAGGGGGTACGGCGGCAGCCCGGCGGCGACGCGGGCGGCGCGGCGCTGCGGGGAGTTCACCAGGAGCCGCGGGTTGTCCGCGCGGATCGTGCCGGCGCCGATGAGGATGGCGTCGACGGAGGCCCGCACCTCGTCGACGCGGTCGAAGTCGGCGGGGCTGGAGAGCAGCAGGCGTTCGGGGGTGGTGTCGTCCAGAAAACCGTCGAGGGAGACGGCGGCGGACAGCAGGACGTACGGGTACGGCATCGGCATGCTCCCCGGGCTATGTCCGACAGCGACGACAACGGCGACCGTCTCGGTCTCGGTCTCGGTGTCGGTGTCGGTGTCGGAGTCGGAGTCGGAGTCGGAGTCGGAGTCGGTTCCAGCGGTTTCAGGCGTCGGCGGTCTTGGTTCAAGTTTGAAACAAACCTACACTGGGCGCATGACGACCCGCTGGCTCACCCCCGAGGAGCAGCGTGCCTGGCGCGCGTACGTTGCCGGCTACCTCCTGCTGGAGGACGCGATCGACCGGCAGCTCCAGCAGGACGCCGGCATGCCCCATCCGTACTACTCCATCCTCGCCAACCTGTCCGAGTCTCCGGAACGACGGCTGCGGATGACCGATCTCGCGGAGCGGCTTAAGGTCACCCGCAGCCGGCTGACGTACGCGGTGTCTCGGCTGGAGAAGGACGGGCTGGTGCGGCGCGAGGAGTGCCGCTGGGACAAGCGTGGCAGCGTCGCCGTGCTGACGGACGAGGGGATGGCCGTCCTGCGCGACGCGGCGCCCGGCCATGTCGCGACGGTCCGCTCCGCCCTGTTCGACCGGCTCACCCCGGAGCAGGTGGGGCAGCTGGAGGACATCTTCACGCAGGTCGCGCGAGGGTTCCAGGGAGACGGGGAGGGCGAGACCGCGCCCGAGGACCTCCCCTGGCGCCGACGGTCGTCGCCCTGTTCCGGGACGCCGTGAGCCGCGTCACAGAGTAGTTGCTTCAAATTTCAAGCATGGGGTAGGGTCTGGTCTCGTCGGATCTGCTTCAAATCTGAAGCAGTATTCGGCCCGGCACCACCACGTCATCCGCCCCTGGACCCGGGAGACCCGCATGCCCGACACCCCCGCCGCCACCCCGCGCGCCCGCGTCCGGGTTCCTCTGCGCTTCCCCGACGGCTATTCGGCCGACGCCGAGCTGGTGACCTTCCACGGTCTGACCGACGGCCAGGAGCACGTCGCCGTCGTACTCGGCGAGCCGGCGCCCGGCGTCACCCCGCTGGTCCGGCTGCACTCCGAGTGCCTCACCGGCGACGCCTTCGGCTCCGCCCGCTGCGACTGCGGACCGCAGCTGCGCGAGGCGGTCGAGCGCATAGCCGTGACGGGCGGAGTGCTGCTCTACCTCCGCCAGGAGGGCCGCGGCATCGGCCTCTACAACAAGCTCGACGCGTACGCCCTCCAGGACCAGGGCCTGGACACCTACGCGGCGAACGCCGCCCTCGGTCTGCCCGAGGACGACCGGGACTACACGGCCGCCGCCCAGATGCTGCGCGCCCTGGGCATCACCAGCCTGGACCTGCTGTCCAACAACCCCGACAAGGCAGACCAGTTGCGCGGGCTCGGCATCGACGTCCACGACCGCGTCCCCACCGGCGTGTTCACCACCCCGCACAACGTCCGCTACCTGCGCGCGAAGGTCCTCCAGACCCAGCACACCCTGCCCCTGGCCGACCTCACCGGGATCGGCGTGGGCTGATGCCTTCGGCGCCGGGTACGGGCGGGCGCATGCCCCGGCACATCGCGACGCCCTGGACCTCCTGAAAAACAGCTCCGGCAGACACTTCCCTTCACCTTGCATCGCGCGAGGAGAGAAGAATAGGAGTACCTTTTGGTACCAGGGAGGACGTGAGCATGAGGTCCACAGAGGAAGCCCGGAGTCGCACAACCCGGACAACCGCGCCGTTGAAGGTCGACGCGGCCATAGACGAGCTGATCGCGGACGGCGCCCACTTTCTGGGAATGACGAAGAAGGACTTGGTCGCGGAGGCCGTCCGAACCTACTTGGAGATCCGCCGTGAAGAGGTTCGGGCCAGCATGTTCGAGAAGATGCGCAAGCTGGACGGATCCGTGGAATCGAGCGTCTCGCTGCTGACCGGCCTGTCACCGGAACGCATCAAGGAACTCGGCGGAGTGGGCGAGGACGACTGATCCGTGCGCCCCGCTCGACCTACCCTCCGCGCGCTCCGCGAGGACTTGAAACGACCGCTGCCGTCAGCCCGGGAACCGCTCGACGAACTGGATCACCCCGTCTTGGCCAAGGCCCGGGAACACTTCGCCGACGAGGGGGCCGGGCGTGAGCGCATTCGCTCGATCGATGATGAGGTGCTCTTCAAAGTCAAGGTCCAACGCTGGCGCGGAGCGGTCTGGACCGACGGAGATCTGCCCTGGCTCATCGCTGCCGGGCAACGCGAGGACGGGTCGCCGGACGACTTCTACTCAGCCCTCGAGACGGCCGCGAGGGCTGCACGAGCCCGCTACAACGCCGACAACCGCCAGCCCCTGAGCACCACAACGCACGTCGGGCATCTCCTCCCCGACCAGAACGACCGTGATCGCTACCAACTCGAGGCCGGGGCCCGGCTTGTCCGCGATCTCGCCGCGGCTGTCCGGGAGCTGGCTCGTGGATCACTGCACGACGGGCATGAACACGCCGCCGACTTTCCCGCTTTCCGCCTCGGCATCCTCGTACGCGCCGACGACGGCCACGAAACCTATGCCGCCGTGCGCATCACCGGCTCCGTACCCGACGGCCTCATCGCGGTGATCCTGCGCCATGTCCCCGGCTGCGATCCCGCCGCCTGGTACCCCGAGTACGCCCTCCCCAGCCGCCCGCTTCTTCCCGCCGAGCAAGCCTGGTCGACCCTCATGGATCCGAAAGCCGCGGCTGAGCTCCTGAACGAGGAATGAGCCGGGACCCCACTCCACGCCGGCCCAGGCCCACAGAGCACCGGAACTCCGACCCCAACCCGTCGTGGCGCAGCGGTGGTTCTGCACGCGTGCTTCGAGCAGCGCCCCTACATCGAGCACCCACCCCTGTGCCCACCCCAGTTCGCTCGCGCAGACCGCCGAAAACGCCGCAGCGCCCGGCCCGGCCGAAGCCGGGGCGGGCGCTGCAGGTCGGAAGGGGTGTTCCCTTCCCGCACCAGTAGGCCCTGTGGGACTCGAACCCACAACCAATGGATTAAAAGTCCACTGCTCTGCCAATTGAGCTAAGGGCCCAGGCGGTGGTGCGTGATGTTGCCTCCCCGAGCATAGCCGGACGCGGCCGTGTCTCCGATCGGGTATCGGGGACACGGCCGCGTCGGAGGACGGGAAGTGACCGGGATCGGTCACAGATCGGGCAGTTTCGCGGGCGCGGCGGCCCGTGTCGCCTCTCGGGCGAGGGTCTTCTCGTGCTCGGGGTTGAGGAACCAGTCCCGGGCCGACGCCTGCCACCACACTCCCGCGAAGCCCAGGACGACGAGGACGGCGACGGGGGCGTAGTTGAAGGTCTCCCAGGTGACCGGCGAGACCTGCGGCAGCATGAACAGGACGGTGATGACGGCCACCCACGCCACCGACACCACGCCGATCGCCCTGGACCAGCGGCCCAGGTGCCAGGGCCCCCGCTCGAACGCCTCGCCCTTGCGCAGGCGAAGCAGCGTCGGGATGACGTACGCGATGTACAGGCCGATGACGGCGATGGAGGTGACGGCCGCGTACGCGGTCACGTTGATCAGGTACGGCAGCCCCAGCAGCAGCGCGCCGCCGGCTGCCAGCCAGACCGCCGCGACGGGCGTGCGGGTGCGGGGGCTGACCGTGTGCCAGACGTGGGAGAAGGGCAGCGCGCCGTCCCTGGAGAAGGCGTAGATCATGCGGCTGTTGGCGGTGACGGACGCCATGCCGCAGAACAGCTGGGCGCCGATCACCACGAGCAGCAGCAGCTTGCCGGCGGTCGCGCCGAGGGCGTCGAGCAGGATCTGCGCGGGCGGTGCGCCGGTCGGGGAGCCGAGCGCGGCGTCGTAGGACTGGATGGCGTACGTGAAGCCGAGCAGCAGGACGAAGCCGGCGATCCACGAGGTCCAGATGGACCGCACGATGCCCTTCGGGCCGGCGGTGGACGCGTCGTGCGTCTCCTCGGTCATATGGGCGGAGGCGTCGTAGCCGGTGAAGGTGTACTGGGCCATCAGCAGGCCGAGCAGGACGACGTAGACCCCGCTGCCCCAGCCCGTGTTGTTGACGAACTCGCCGAACACGAAGGACGTCGACTGGTGCGTGTCGGGGACGAAGGCCAGGGCCCCCACGATGACGCCCACGCCCAGCACGTGCCACCACACGCTCACGCTGTTGAGGAGGGCGACGATCCGCACCCCGAAGGTGTTCAGCAGGCCGTGCAGCACCAGGATGCCCCCGAAGAGCAGGACCGTGCGGCCCGGCGTCACCTCGAAGTCGAACTGCAGGTTCAGGTACGCGCCGAGGAAGGACGCGGCCCCGAAGTCGATCCCGGCGGTCACCGCGACCTGGCCCAGCACGTTGAACCAGCCCGTGAACCAGGCCCAGGCCGCGGCCGATCGCGGGGGCGCGAGCCGGTGGGCCCAGAAGTACAGGCCGGCCGAGGTCGGATAGGCCGAACAGATCTCGGCCATGGCCAGGCCCACGAAGAGCGTCATCAGGCCGACGGCGACCCAGCCCCAGGTGATCACCGCCGGGCCGCCGGTGTTCATCCCGAACAGGTACAGCGTCAGGCAGCCCGACAGGACCGAGATGATCGTGAAGGAGACCGCGTAGTTGGAGAACGCCGACATGCGGCGGGCGAGAACCTGGGTGTAGCCGAGCTGGGCCAGCCGCTCTTCGTCCGAGAGGTTCCCGGGAGAGCCCGCGCCCACTGTGCCGTCATCTGTCATGCCCCCAGCAATTCCCCAGCCGGGGGCGTGACACACGTCACAACTTGGCTAGAAAATGCCCTTGTAGCGCTGCCAGCCGGTGCCGATCTTCACCCGGGCGGTGAAGGAACCCTTGCCGTCGCCGGGAATCCGGTACAGCCCGCCGGCCGTGTCCCGTGCGACCAGGTCCGCCTTCCCGTCCCCGGTGATGTCGCCGACGCCGACGAACGTGTCGTACGCGGAGCCCCAGCCGGCGAACACCTTCACCGCCGGCCCGAACGTCCCCCTGCCGGTCCCGTAGAACCGGTACAGGTTGTTCGCCCTGTCCTGGGTCAACAGGTCGCCGACGCCGTCCCCGTTCAGGTCACCGGCCGCGACCACCTTCTTGTACGCCTTCCAGTTCGCGTACAGCTTCACGGGGCTCGCGAGCCGCCCCGCGGCGGTTCCCGGGTAGAGGTACACCGCGCCGGTCGTGGCGTTACGCGCGAGCAGGTCGGGGCGGCCGTCGCCGCTCACGTCGCCGGGAGAGGCGAGCACGTCGAACGGCTTCCAGCCGCTGGTGCCGAGCGTGGTGTACGGCGTCGTGGCCTCCGGCGCCGCACCGCAGGCCGGCTTGTACAGGCGCAGGGCCCCGCTGCTCAGCCGCACGACGACGTCGTTGCAGCCGTCGCCGCTGAGGTCGCCGAACGGCACCGGAGTGACGCTCGTCGGCCAGCCGGTGCCGGTGGCCTCCGAGGAGAACGCGCCCGTGCCCGTGCCGTGATGGAACGTCAGCCGGCCGAGGGGGTGGAGGGTGAGCAGGTCGCCGATGCCGTCCGGCTCCACCCAGCCGGTCGGGCGGCCCACGAAGTCGTGGCGCGCGGGGCTGCCGTGCAGGAGCTGCGTCGAGCCCGCGACCCCCAGGGGCGCGCCCACTCCGTCCGCGGGGGCGACCGAGAGCGCCCAGCTGTACCGGCCGTTGGGCAGCAGCCCCCGCCCGGTGGAGACGCCCGTCCAGTTGACTTGAAGTCGGCCGCGCGCGGGACCCCCCTGACGGGTGTCCACGACCTTGCCGGTCGCGTCGCGTACGGTCAGCAGCCAGCTCCCGGCCGGCTTGGACAGCAGCACCCGGGCGAGGGAGTTCTCCTGCCCGCCCACCACCTGGCTCGCGACGTCCACCGGGTCCAGCAGGCGCAGTGCCTGCTGGGGCACGCCCGACGGCACGAGGTGCACCCGCTGCTCGTCGTCGACATAGGCGAGGTCGGGGCCGGAGTCGTCGACCGTCCAGCGCACGCCCCGCTGTGAGGTCCCGGTGTCCGGAAGGTCACCGACGACACGGCTGGCGGGCGTCCCGTTCGCGACCGTGGTGAGGACCAGCTTTCCGGCCCGCTTGTCGTGGGTGACGACATAACCGTCGCCGAGCTCGGCCTCGTCCGCCGGCACGGACACGGACCTGCCGGCCGTGCGGTCGTAGACGCCGGCCCGGCCGTCGCACGCCCAGTAGAGCCAGCGGCCCAGCACCTGCAGCTCGGTGGGGGCGCAACCGGCATCCGTGGTGACCGCCGTCCCGCTCTTCTGAGTCGTCAGGTTGTAGGGGACCACGGCGCCCGCGGTCGGTGTGACGCTCCACAGGGTGTCGCCGTCGAGGGCCGACACGCCGGGGCCCCGCGTCAGCACCGGGGCCGACGCGTTGCGGAACCGGTGGACGTACTGCCCGTCGGGCGTGGTGTAGAGCAGATAGCGGCTCGAGACGTCGGCGATCCGGCCGCCCTCGGGCACCTCGAAGGCGGCGGAGACGGCCGAACCCTGCGCGGCGACCCGCAACCGGTCGTAGCCCGCCTCCGCGTTGCGGTTCAGCCAGGCGATCTCACCGTCCCCCATGCCGTGGATCGCACCGCACCCCGCGTCGTCGTCCGGGCAGTGGTCGATGGTGTTCCGCGTGTCGAGGAAGCGGGAGGAATCGCCGAACGTGGGCGTGCCGGTCGCAGCGACCGTCCGCAGGAGCGTGGTGCGCGTGGCGCCGTACTCGTCCTGGGCCACGACGAGCCGTCCCTGGTTCAGCGACAGCCCCTGAATCCGGTTCAGCGGCTTGGGCAGCGCCTTGACCTGGGTCACGACCGGGCTGCCGTCCGGGCCCGGGAGGACGCGCTGGATGCCCCAGTCGTCCTGGGCCGCGGCGGTGCGTCCGATGGCCAGGGCGCTGCCGTCGGCCCCGGCGACGACATGCAGGTGCGACGCGGACAGCAGGGCCTTCCTGGGACCGCCCGCGATGGGCTGAGCGACCGTCTCGGCGCCGGGCCGCGTCACCAGCCAGTCGCCGACCACGGTGAGGTCCGTCGCAGGGCTCCGCGAGCTGTCGGCGAGGGTGACCTCGGCGGGGGCCCCGGACAGGTCGTGGCGTGCGAAGACCTGGACGACCGGGTCCCCTACGTCGAAGAGGACCACGTGAGCGGCGGTGACCCGGGCGTTCGCATAGGGCTTGGCGCGTGGCGGAGTCGAGCTCAGGACCTCACCCGTTCGCCGGTCGACCATGACCGACAGGTACGACCCGCCCGTCGTCCCGGCGCCGAAGAGCAGCCCGTCCGCGTCCCCGCCTGAGGGCTGTCCGAGCACGTACCCCTCGGGCAGGCCGGTCACCGGCACGTCCCGCGTACTGCCGTCGGGCCAGGGGGACAGCAGGTGCATCTCGCGCCCGACCGTCGTGCCGCTCTCGTCCCGCACCGCCCGGTAGGCGACGGCCAGGTCGGCGTAGACGGTGAGCAGCGTCATCCCCTCAGGCGTCCGGATCGTCCGCGTGACGTCGTCGGCCGGACTCCACAGGTCGACCCGGCCATCGGCGAAGCGGTAGGCGAGGACGTCGCCGCCCGTCGTGGACCAACTCGTCATCCCCGCGGGGTGGACCACCTTGACGGACGTACCGTCCGCGTAGCGCGTCCAGACCAGCCCGGAGCCCTCGAGGGAGTGGAACACGCCCTGCGCGCCGGCCCCGTCGCGTCCGGCGTACGACGGGCCGCCGTAGAGGGTGGCCGTGACGTTGGTGGAGCGCAACGCCGCCGGCACCACCGTCTCCTGCGGTGTGTCCGCGACCGCCGTCGACGGGAGCAGCGGGGTCAGTCCTGCCGCCAGGACGGCGGAGGCGGCGACGAGACGCAGACGGGTGAAGCCATGACGAGGCAAGAGGGTCCCTCCCCGGGAACGGAGACGGGCGGGACCGGACGTTCTTCGGCGTCCACGGTCCCCGGCCCCCCGGCCTTCACATCCGTCTCACAAGTCGGCTGATCCTACAGTCATCCGGGGAAGCTGGAGAAAGGGGTTTCCAGCGGTCGGACACGCGAAAACGCCGTGGCCCCCACCGGTCGGTCGGTGGGGGCCACGGCGTTCACTCAGGTGAGCCGGCGTCAGCGGGTGCGTCAGCCGTTGCGCTTCCAGCGCGGCTTGTCGTCACGACGGCCGGTCGTGCCGGAGCCGGTGCCGCGGTGGTCGTCACGGCGGCCGTACGGGCGCTCGTGACCGCCGGAACGGAAGCCCGGGCGGTCGTCGCGACGGTCACGGTTGAACGGACGGTCGCTGCCACGGTGGGTGGACGGACGCTCGTCACGACGGTCGCGGTTGAAGCCACCCGACGGACGGTCGTCGCGGCGGAAGCCGCCGCCCGAGGGGCGCTCGTCGCGGTTGAACCCGCCCGAGGGGCGGTCGTCGCGGCGGAAGCCGCCGGAGGGGCGCTCGTCACGACGGTCGCGGTTGAAGCCGCCCGACGGACGGTCGTCACGACGCTCGAAGGAACGGCCGCCACGGTCGTCACGACGGTCGTCGCGGCGGAACCCGCCCGAGGGACGCTCGTCACGACGCTCGAAGGAACGGCCGCCACGGTCGTCACGACGGTCGCGGTTGAAGCCGCCCGACGGACGGTCGTCACGACGCTCGAAGGAACGGCCGCCACGGTCGTCACGACGGTCGTCGCGGCGGAAGCCACCCGACGGACGGTCGTCACGACGGTCGCGGTTGAAGCCACCGCGGTCGTCACGGTTGAAGCCGCCACGGTCGCCGCGGTTGTCGTCACGACGCTCGAAGGAACGGCCGCCACGGTCGTCACGGCGCTCGTAGTTGCCCCGCTCGTCCCGGCGCTGACGCGGCTGCTCGTACGCGGGACGCTCCACCGGCTGCTCGGCGACAACGGCCTGAACCGGCGTCTCCGCCACGGCGTCCTGCTCCACGACCGCCTCGACGGCCGCGGCGACGGCCGCCTCCGGGTCCTCGCCGCGCTCACGCGCCACGCGGGCCACCAGACGATCGGCCTCCTCGCGCAGCTCGGCCGCCCGGCGCTGCGCGCGCTCCAGCTCCTTGGCGAGCTCGGAGACCTCACGCTCGGCCTGCTGGGCCGCGTTGCCCGCGGACTCGGCCTGGACCTCCGTCATCGACCGGGCGCCGGTGATCTCGGCGACCTCGGGGTCGAAGGCGTCGCCGCCCTGGATGATGTGCCGCCCGGCGTCGACGCCCGCGTCCTCCATCAGACGGAAGATCTGACGACGCTGGTGCGGAAGCGACAGGGAGACGACCGTGCCGGTGCGGCCGGCGCGCGCCGTGCGGCCCGCGCGGTGCAGGTAGTCCTTGTGGTCGCCGGCCGGGTCCACGTTCAGGACCAGGTCGATGCCGTCCACGTGGATGCCGCGGGCGGCGACGTCGGTCGCGACGAGCGCGTTGACGTAACCGTCCTTGAAGTCGGCCAGCGTGCGGGTGCGCGCGCCCTGGGTCATGCCGCCGTGCAGCGCGTCCGCCTTCACGCCGGAGTCGCGCAGCTGCTCGGCGATACGGTCGGCGCCGAGCTGGGTGCGGACGAAGATGATGGTGCGGCCCTTGCGGGAGGCGATCGCGGCGGTGACCGGCGCCTTGTCCTTGGGCTTCACGATCAGGATGTGGTGCGACATGGTCGTGACGTTGCCCTGGGCGCTGTCGACCTCGTGCGTGACCGGGTTGGTCAGGTAGCGCTTGACCAGCGTGGAGATCTCGTTCTCCATCGTGGCGGAGAACAGCATCCGCTGGCCGCCGGCCGGGATCTGGTCGAACAGCTCGGTGACCTCGGGCAGGAAGCCCAGGTCCGACATCTGGTCGGCCTCGTCGAGGACGGCGATGCGCACGTTCTCGAGGGAGCAGGCGCCGCGGTTGATGATGTCGCGCAGCCGGCCCGGGGTGGCGACGAGGACGTCGACGCCGCGCTCCAGGGCGTAGATCTGGTTGCTCATCGACGTACCGCCGCAGACGACCTTCATCTTCAGGCCGAGGACGTCGCCGTAGGGCTGGAGCGCGTCCGCGACCTGCATCGCCAGCTCACGCGTCGGCGTGAGGATGACGGCGCGCGGCTTGCGCTTCTCGGTGTGCCCGCCGGCCAGCGTGGCCAGGGTGGGCAGACCGAACGAGAGGGTCTTGCCGGAACCGGTGCGGCCACGGCCGAGGATGTCCTTGCCGGCCAGGGCGTCCGGGATGGTCGCGGCCTGGATCGGGAAGGGGCTGGTCACGCCGTTCTGCGCGAGCTTGCGCACGACGCCCTCGGGCAGCCCGAGGTCGGCGAAGGTGAGTTCGGGGGTCTCGGGGGTCTCGGGGACCTCAGGGGTCTCGTCGACGGCCGCCAGGGCCTGCGCGGCGTCAGCGGTCTCGACGGCCTCGATCGCCTCGAGGTTGATCGGCTCGTCGTTGTTCTCGGACACGACGGAGTGATCAGTACTGGAAATGGACATGCGAATGCGAAACCTTCCGGAGTCTCCTCGGCACGCGCCCGTCAACTCCGTGTTCGCATTGCATTACGACCGCCTCTATGCGGTCAGCCACGGCAAGGGAGAGTACGCGCCACACGGCGCGCTCTGCGGTGGCGCCGGGCAAATGGGATCAAACGATCTACTACCATACGCACCCTGTCCGGGGAAGGCAAACTGAGCTCATCGTCGCAGCTCAGCAGCCTGATGCGACAGGCTCACCGGCCGCCCCGGCCCCAGGGCGCCGTCACCCGGCCGGCCAGCCCACCTCCGGCGCCGGCTCCCGGTCCGCCAGCTGCGGCGCCGTCCCGCCGCCGTCGTCGTGCGCCGACGCCGACGGCTCCGCGACGGTCGGTTCCGCCGAGGGCGACGTTGCCGGCCTCGGGTACGACCGCCTCGACGCGCAGTTGGTGCCGCCAGTTCCGCCACAGGGGCAGGACGAGGCGGCCCAGCAGGACGGAGCCCAGGGCGACGCCCCACACCGCGTACCAGTAGGCCGTGGCGGCGGACGACGAGGTGAACGTCGTCCCCGCCGCGACCTGGTGGGTGAAGGCCAGCACCACGGCGACGTAGGCGTACAGGTGGATGAAGTGCCAGGTCTCGTAGGCGAGCCGGCGGCGGGCCCAGCGGGCCGAGGCGCCGCCGATCACCAGGATCAGTCCCATCGCGACGACCGCGCGGAAAACGCCTTCGACGGTTTCGGCGAGGTCGACGATCTGGCTCACGGGGTTCATCGAGGAGGACTCGGCATAACCGAAGGCGATGAAGACCACGTGTCCGACCAGCGTCCACAGCAGACCGAAGCCGGTCCAGCGGTGCCAGTTGGTCAGCCGGTCCATGCCGATGCGGCGGTCCAGCCAGGGCAGCCGGGCCACCAGCAACAGCATGGACCGCCGCATCGGCAT
>NZ_MJAJ01000072.1 GCF_001746365.1 Streptomyces sp. LUP30 | reverse complement strand
CCGCCGGCGCCCTTGCCGTGCCCGTGCCTGCCGTCCCCGCCCGCCGGGCCCATCCCGAAGCCGCCGCCCGCGCCCGCCGAGCCCCCCTCGGGCGCCTCACCGGCCCGCTGACCGGCCGAGTGCGAGGGCCGGGCCCGGCCGCCGTCCTCGTCCCCCACGCTCATACAACCGGAGGCCGCGGCGACGGCCATGACCGTCGCGACCAGACGAACGGGTACGTACAAGGGGCGCACAGGGCCACCTCCGGGGCAGACGCAAGAGTCGACGTGTCCAACTCCCGCCGCCCGCAAGAAGACACGCGCGGTTCGCGCGCCCGGCGCCGGACGGCTCAGCCGTAGCCGAGGGCGTGCAGCCGCGCGTCGTCGATGCCGAAGTGGTGCGCGATCTCGTGCACCACCGTGACCTCGGTCTCCGCGACGACCTCCTCGCGCGAGGAGCACATCCGCAGCGTCGGCCCCCGGTAGATCGTGATCCGGTCGGGCAGCACCCCGGCGTACCACTCCCCGCGGTCGGTCAGCGGAGTCCCCTCGTACAGCCCGAGCAGCTCGGGATCGTCCGCCGGCGGTTCGTCCTCGACGAACACCGCGACGTTGTCCATCAACCGCGTCAGTTCCGGCGGAATCCGGTCCAGCGCCTCGGCCACCAGTTCTTCGAACTCCTCGCGCGTCATCTCCAGCACAGGCCCCATTGTCCGGCAAGAAGCCGCCGGGCGGAGGGCACGAACGTCCGCATACCAGCGCCAGGACCGGGGCATAGGGCACCAATGGCCCGCGCCCGTGTCCCCGCCGCAGCCCTGAACCGCCTCAAGCCCTCCCGCCGCAAGCCCGCCCCGCGCAGAGACCGCACCCGCCACGTCCCCGAACTCGCCGCCCGCCCCAACCCCTGGGTCCGCGCCCTGGGCCTGACCGCCGTCGTCCTTCTCGGCGCCTGGCTCGGCCTGCTGGTGGTCGGCGACGTGCGCGTCCCCGTCGGCCCCATGGACACGACGATGACCCTGCGGCCGTCCGTCACCGGCGGAACGAAGATCAACGTCTCGCCGCTCGGCGCGCTCACCCTCGACAGCCACAGCGCACCGGTCCGTCTGGACGTGAACGTCGACCAGCTCGACCCCGTCCGCTCCCAGGCGCTCGTCGACCACCCCGAGCGTCTCTCAGGCCTCCAGGAGGAGGTCGCCCGCGACGTCGAGCACGGCACCCTCGACCTCGCGCTGCGCTCCTGCGTGGCCGTCGTCACCGGGGCCACCGCCCTCGGGCTCGCCGTGTACCGCCGTCCGCGCAGGGCCCTGGCCGCCGGCGGTCTGGCCCTCGCCCTGCTGGCCGCCTCGGGAGCCACGGCGTTCGCCACCTGGAACCCCAACTCGGTGCTGGAACCCCGGTTCTCGGGCCTGCTGTCCTCGGCGCCCTCGATCGTCGGCAACGCCCGCAGCATCGTCACCGAGTTCGACGTCTACCAGCAGGAACTCGCCCGCCTGGTCACCAATGTGACCAAGCTCTACGACGTCACCTCCACGCTCCCCGCCTACCAGCCGGACCCGACGACCGTCCGCGTCCTGCACGTGTCCGACATCCATCTCAACCCCGCGAGCTGGAAGATCATCGCCTCGCTGGTGGAGCAGTACAAGGTCGACGTGATCGTGGACTCCGGCGACACCATGGACCACGGCACGGCCGCCGAGAACGGCTTCCTGGACCCCATCGCCACCCTGGGCGCGCCGTACGTGTGGGTCAGGGGAAACCACGACTCCCGCGTCACCCAGCGCTACCTGGAGCGCATGAAGAACGTGCACGTCCTGGACGACGGCCGCGCGGTCACCGTCGCCGGGGTGCGCTTCGCCGGCATCGGCGACCCCCAGTTCACCCCCGACCGCTCCGGCGTGCCGGGCGCGGAGCAGAGCGAGGAGGCGGCCGGCGCCCGTCTGGCGGAGGCCCTGCGCAAGCAGAAGGCCGAGGGCGCCCCGGTCGACGTGGCCATCGCCCACGAGCCCTCCGCCGCCCGCGGCACGGACGGCGAGGTGCCCCTCGTCCTGGCCGGCCATCTCCATCACGAGGGGTCGGAGGTCATGAAGCAGGGCACCCGGCTGCGGATCGAGGGCTCCACGGGCGGCAGCGGCCTGCGCGCCGTCGAGGGCAAGTACCCCGACCCCATCCAGGCGTCGATCCTCTACCTCGACCGCGACACCCGCCGCCTGCAGGCCTGGGACGAGATCAAGCTCGGCGGCCTGGGTCTGACGACGGCCGAGGTCAGCCGTCACCTCCCCAAGGAGAACCAGCCGGGGGCCGCCCCGTCGCCGAGCCCGTCCCCCGAGCCGACGGACGGCGGGCCCACCGGTTCACCCACCGGTTCACCCACCGGATCGCCCACCGGTTCACCCGCCGGCCCGTCCGCGAGTCCGTCCGCGGGCCCCTCCGGGACCGCCTCCAGGAGGTCCCCGTAAACCGTTTTGGCGATACCCCCCGCCATCCCATATGCTCATGACGTCCCCGACGCGCTGCGAAGCGCCCAGGCGGGCCGATAGCCCTCATCGTCTAGCGGCCTAGGACGCCGCCCTTTCAAGGCGGTAGCACGGGTTCGAATCCCGTTGGGGGCACGCAACACCGTGTGCGACACTGTCGTACACACAGCTTGGTCCTGTGGAGCAGTTTGGAGTGCTCGCCACCCTGTCAAGGTGGAGGCCGCGGGTTCAAATCCCGTCAGGACCGCCGGAGTTCCTCGAGGACTCCTCGGCTGGGTAGCTCAGTTGGTACGAGCGACCGCCTGAAAAGCGGTAGGTCGCCGGTTCGACCCCGGCCCCAGCCACAACAAAGGCCCCGATCCCAGATCGGGGCCTTGTTGTATGTCCGGTGTTGTCCACCCCGGCGCAAAAGGGTTCGCCACGTATTTCGCCGAGGTGCGATCCTGGTTCCCGTATGTCTACGCACCCCGCCCCCGCCCTCGGCGCCCTCGCCCCCCGCCTGGCCGAGCTCTCCCTGCGCGACGCGCACCGGCTCGGGCGCCGGCTCGAAGGCGCGCGCAAGATCCGCAAGCCGGAGGCCCGCGACGCCGTCCTCGCCGAGATCGAGGCGGAGGTCGCGAAGGCCGAGGAACGGATGGCCGTCCGGCGCGGCCGTGTGCCCGCCGTCTCCTACCCCGAGCAGCTGCCGGTCAGCCAGAAGAAGGACGAGATCGCGGCCGCCATCCGTGATCACCAGGTCGTCATCGTCGCCGGTGAGACCGGCTCCGGCAAGACCACCCAGATCCCCAAGATCTGTATGGAGCTGGGGCGCGGCGTCCGGGGCATGATCGGCCACACCCAGCCCCGCCGTATCGCCGCCCGCACGGTCGCCGAGCGCGTGGCGGAGGAGCTGCGGTCGCCGCTGGGCGAGGCGGTCGGCTGGAAGGTGCGCTTCACCGACCAGGTGAACCCGGACGCCACCTTCGTGAAGCTGATGACGGACGGCATCCTCCTCGCGGAGATCCAGACCGACCGCGAGCTGCGCGCCTACGACACGATCATCATCGACGAGGCCCACGAGCGGTCCCTCAACATCGACTTCCTGCTGGGCTACCTCGCCCAGCTGCTCCCGCGCCGCCCGGATCTCAAGGTCGTCATCACCTCCGCGACGATCGACCCGGAGCGCTTCTCCCGGCACTTCGGCGACGCCCCGATCGTGGAGGTCAGCGGGCGGACGTATCCGGTGGAGGTGCGGTACCGGCCGCTCCTCGAAGAGGACGCCGAGGACGCCGACCGCGACCAGATCACCGCCATCTGCGACGCGGTCGAGGAGCTCCAGGCCGAGGGGAAGGGGGACATCCTCGTCTTCCTCTCCGGCGAGCGGGAGATCCGCGACACGGCCGACGCGCTGGAGAAGAAGAAGTTCAGGTTCACCGAGGTGCTGCCCCTCTACGCCCGGCTCTCGCACGCCGAACAGCACCGCGTCTTCCAGCAGCACACGGGCCGCAGGATCGTGCTGGCGACGAACGTCGCCGAGACGTCCCTGACCGTCCCCGGCATCAAGTACGTCATCGACCCCGGCTTCGCCCGGATCAGCCGCTACAGCCACCGCACCAAGGTCCAGCGGCTGCCCATCGAGCCGATCTCGCAGGCCAGCGCCAACCAGCGCAAGGGCCGCTGCGGCCGCACCAGCGACGGCATCTGCATCCGGCTGTACGACGAGGACGACTTCCTGGCCCGCCCGGAGTTCACGGACGCGGAGATCCTGCGCACCAACCTGGCGAGCGTCATCCTCCAGATGACCGCGGCCGGCCTCGGCGACATCGAGAAGTTCCCGTTCATCGACCCGCCGGACCACCGCAACATCCGGGACGGCGTCCAGCTGCTGCAGGAGCTGAACGCGCTGGACCCGGCGGAGAAGGACCCGCGCAAGCGGCTCACCGAGACCGGCCGCAAGCTGGCCCAGCTGCCCGTCGACCCCCGCCTGGCCCGCATGGTCCTGGAGGCCGACAAGAACGGCTGCGTCCGCGAGGTCATGGTCATAGCCGCCGCGCTGTCCATCCAGGACCCTCGCGAGCGCCCGGCCGACAAGCAGACCCAGGCCGACCAGCAGCACGCCCGCTTCAAGGACGAGACCAGCGACTTCCTCGCCTACCTCAACCTGTGGCGGTACGTCCGCGAGCAACAGAAGGAGCGCGGCTCCTCCTCCTTCCGGCGGATGTGCAAGCAGGAGTACCTGAACTTCCTGCGTATCCGGGAGTGGCAGGACATCTACACGCAGCTGCGCACGGTCGCCAAGCAGATGGGCATCCATCTGAACGAGGACGACGCGCCCGAGCAGAGCGTCCACGTCTCCCTCCTCGCCGGGCTCCTCTCCCACGTCGGCATGAAGGACGTGAAGGACGGCAACAAGAACGAGTACCTGGGCGCGCGCAGCGCCAAGTTCGCGATCTTCCCGGGCTCTTCCCTGTTCAAGAAGCAGCCACGGTTCGTGATGTCCGCGGAGCTGGTGGAGACGAGCCGCCTCTGGGCCCGCGTCAACGCCAGGATCGAGCCGGAGTGGGTCGAGCCGCTCGCCGGGCACCTGCTGAAGCGGACGTACAGCGAGCCGCGCTGGGAGAAGGACCAGGCGGCCGTGATGGCCGACGAGAAGGTGACGCTGTACGGCGTGCCGATCGTCGCCCAGCGGAAGGTCAACTACGGGCGGATCGACCCGGAGACCTGCCGGGACCTGTTCATCCGCAACGCGCTGGTCGAGGGCGACTGGCGCACGCACCACAAGTTCTTCTCCGACAACCGCCGGCTGCTCAGCGAGGTCGAGGAGCTGGAACACCGTGCCCGGCGCCGGGACATCGTGGTCGACGACGACACGCTGTTCGACTTCTACGACCAGCGGGTGCCCGACCACGTGGTGTCGGGCGCGCACTTCGACTCCTGGTGGAAGCACAAGCGGCACGAGCAGCCCGACTTCCTCGACTTCGAGCGCGAGATGCTCATCCGGGAGTCGGCGGAGGCGGTCACCAAGGCCGACTATCCGGACTCCTGGCGGCAGGGCCCGCTGAAGTTCCGCGTGACCTACCAGTTCGAGCCGGGCGCGGACGCGGACGGCGTGACCGTCCACATCCCCCTCCAGGTGCTCAACCAGGTCACTGACGAGGGCTTCGACTGGCAGATCCCGGGGTTGCGGGAAGAGGTCGTCACGGAGCTGATCCGTTCCCTGCCGAAGCCGATCCGCCGCAACTACGTGCCGGCCCCGAACTTCGCCAAGCGCTTCCTCGACCGGACGGTGCCTTCGCAGGAACCGCTCACCACGGCCATGGCCCGTGAGCTGAAGCGGATGGTGGGCGTTCCCTTCGAGGCGGACGACTTCGACTGGTCGCGGCTCCCCGACCATCTGAAGATCACCTTCCGGATCGTCGACGAGCGGCGTCGCAAGCTGGCCGAGGACAAGGATCTGGAGGCGCTGAAGCTCCGGCTGAGGCCGAAGGCGAGGCAGGCCATCTCCCAGGCGGCCGCGGCCACCGCCGAACGGCAGGGCGGCGAGTCCCTGGAGCGTTCGGGCCTGACGGACTGGACGATCGGCACGCTCACCCGTGTCTTCGAGACCCGCCGGGCGGGACAGCCGGTGAAGGCGTACCCGGCGCTGGTCGACGACGGCGACACGGTCTCGGTGCGCCTCTTCGACACGGAGGCGGAGCAGGCGGAGGCGATGTGGAAGGGCACCCGCCGGCTCATCGTGCGCAACATCCCGGTCAACCCGGCGAAGTTCGCATCCGAGAAGCTGACGAACGCCCAGAAGCTCGCGCTGTCCGCGAATCCGCACGGTTCGATCCAGGCGCTGTTCGACGACTGCGCGATGGCGGCGGCCGACCGGCTGATCGCCGACTTCGGCGGCCCGGCGTGGGACGAGGAGTCGTACCGGAAGCTCTACGAGAAGGTGCGCGCCGAGATCGTCGACACGACGGTGCGGACGGTCGCTCAGGTGCAGCAGGTGCTGGCCGCCTGGCAGGCCTGTGAACGCCGTCTGAAGGGCGTGCGCAGCCCCGTGCTGCTCACGAACCTGGCGGACGTGCGCAGGCAGCTGGACGCCCTCGTGAAGCCCGGCTTCGTGACCTGGGCGGGCCTGCGCAGGCTGCCCGACCTGATGCGCTATCTGGTGGCCGTGGACCGGCGCCTGCAGCAGATGCCGACCGGTGTGCAGCGCGACACCAGCCGCATGGAGAAGGTCCACGAGATGCAGGACGAGTACGCGTGGCTGCTGGAACAGCTGCCACAGGGCCGGCCGGTGCCCCAGCAGGTCCTGGACATCCGCTGGATGATCGAGGAGCTCCGGGTCAGCTATTTCGCCCACGCGCTGGGCACGGCGTACCCGGTGTCCGACAAGCGGATCGTGAAGGCGATCGACGCGGCCGCTCCGTGACGGGACCGGCACACAGGGTGAGTTCGACCAGTGGGCTCACCCTCCTGTACAGTCCTTCTCGCAGCACAACGCAACATCAAGTGCCGCGAAAACCTGGTCCTGTGGAGCAGTTTGGAGTGCTCGCCACCCTGTCAAGGTGGAGGCCGCGGGTTCAAATCCCGTCAGGACCGCAGTGAAGACGGAAGGCCCGCATCCCGCAAGGGATGCGGGCCTTCCGCGTGCCGGGAGGCGCACACCGCGGGGCCCGGATCGCCGGATCCGGGCCCCGCGGCGTTCCCGCGGCGCTCTTGACGGCGTCCCCTCGGGCCGGTACCCCAGAACCCAGGGCCCGTTCCGCGCGGCGTCCCGGCGGAGGTGGGGCATGACGGCATCGGTCAGGCACGAGACGCGGGCGCTGCTCCGCGCACATCTGTCGGCCGCGTCGTCCTATCGGCACCTGACCCGCCACTGCCCGATCTGCCACCGCCTGCAGCGGCTGGCGATGGACGGCGGCACACGGGGCGTCCAGGCCCCCGGGGAGGCCGTGGAGGCCGTGGGGGTCGCAGAGGAAGGCGAGAGCCACGCCGGCGGCCTGACGGCCTGACAGACGCGGCCGGGCAGAGGCGGCCCGGCAGAGGGGGTCCGGCAGGCGCCGACCCGGCAGGCGCGGCCCGGCCGTGGCCACCGGACCGCCCGCGGCGCCAACGGCCACGACCGCGCGGGGCACTGGAGCGGGAGCGAGCGGGAGGGAACGGAAGCTTCCACTAGCCCACCCGAGCCGACGGCAACAAGGCTCCCGGCATGTGACGGGTGTCACTGCATGAGTTTTAGAAAAGCAGGTTCTTACCCCGCTCCTACAACTGGTCAATTTTATATGTGCAATTGCACCACTCCGGAGGATGCCTCCCGGAACCCTCCCAGAGCCTCCCCAGACTCCGACAAGGGTGCTCACAGAGCCACCTGATACCGCTCACGAGATGCCCTCAAGCGCACAAAAAAGATCGCGCTGGACCCGGCGGAGTCCAGCGCGATCGACGACGTTCCCAGGGGGCGAGGGGCCTGTTGGGGCAGGACCCACGTCGCTTGGAGCTAGGTTTCGGGCGTCCGCACAGATGGGGGGACCTGACGTGTTGCCCGGTTATTCACTTGTTCAGGCCTCGCTGCGCTGCTGCGGGATACCCGCGAGCAGTGCGCGGACCTCAGCCTCGCGATAACGGCGGTGTCCGCCGAGCGTGCGGATCGACGTGAGCTTGCCGGCCTTCGCCCAACGCGTGACCGTCTTAGGGTCGACGCGGAACATCGTGGCAACCTCAGCCGGGGTCAGCAGCGGCTCAGCATCAGGGGTGCGAGCGGTCATGAGCGGCCTCCTCGGGAGAACCGAACCTTCTCGGTTCTTTCCTCTAAATTCTGCACCTTGACCCGCGTTGCCCGAAATGGCGGACGCGAGTCGAGTCGGTTATAGGACGAACGGCTTGTCCTCGGCACTACAACTACACCATCCGTCCAGCCGCGTCGGCCAAACCGATGGAATTGCCCCCCAGGTGTTCATCGGCGACGGAACCCGATGGACCATGCCATAGCGGACAGTCACGCCCCTGTGACGATCAGTCACAGGGGCGCTCAGGAGTCACCAGAACCCCCAAAGCGGTGCAATGCCGAGATTCCCCCCACCATGGAGCATAAGTAGGCGGACGGAGCCCTCCCCGGACTCCTTGTCCTATTTTGGCACGAGGAGGGGCAAGCGACGCAAGGGCCGCGTACGTGCGGTCCGTCACCCTTGAGGCATAAGCCCGGATCGGGACCAACGTCCCGTGAGTTCCGTGAAGTGCCGCTGACCGTACGCTGTTCGAGCGGTTCATGGCCGTGACGCACGTCACTTCGGAAAGCGCTGTCACATCTGTCACATCGTCAGCTCACGGCATCGGCCGTCACCACGGGAGTCAGCACGCCACCCCGGGAGCCGCCACGCCACCCCGGGGGTGGGTCAGCAGGCCACCGCGGAGCCGCTGTGCCACAGCGAAGCCTGCGCCTCAGTTCGCCGAGCGTCGGTCCCGGACCGAACGCCACCGGTCCACGAGCCGCCCGTACGCCTCGCCCGCCGCCTCGCCGTCGCCCACCCGCAGCGCCTCGACGCTGTCGGCCACGTCCTTCGCCGAGCGGTCGTCCTCCAGATCACCGGCCGGCAGCACATG
This sequence comes from Streptomyces sp. LUP30, assembly GCF_001746365.1. GTDB lineage: Bacteria > Actinomycetota > Actinomycetes > Streptomycetales > Streptomycetaceae > Streptomyces. Next base: position 29,882 of record NZ_MJAJ01000072.1, on the reverse strand, counting down.
CACCAGGCCGCCGTAATCCAGTTCCACCAGCGAACGCGGGTGGAACTCCTCCAGCCAGCGGCCGACGTCCACCAGCCCGTCGATGAGCGGCCCCTCCTCGACGGCGTCCTTCAGCGTGCGCAGCGACCGGGCCACCCGGCGGCGGGCCTGCACCATCGGCGTGCGGTAGCGGAGCACGGGGGCCACCTCCGCCGTCCCCTTCTGGTACTCGCGCTCCTCGTCGGAGACCAGCACGAACCAGTTGAGCGGAACCTGCCAGACCGCGGTGCGGATCCACGGGCGGGCGTCCGGGTTGCGCTCCAGCCACCGCTCGTGGTCCTTGGCGGCCTGAAGCCGTACGACCTCGGGGACCGCCGCGTCCAGGACCGGCCCGGGCAGCTCCTCGTCCAGCTCTGCCAGGGCGAGCCAGCCGCGCAGCCGGGTGCGCCAGGGGCAGACGCAGAGCACACCGTCCACCTCGGCGACGAACGCGTCGCCGCTCTCCTGCACCGGCACCGCGACCGGCGGGGTGGGCAGCAGGTCGGCCAGCGAGCGGCGCAGCTCGTCCTGGCAGGAGGGCAGCTCCTCCCGGCGGGCGTAACGCGCCCAGTGGGAGCGCTCGGGCTCCGGGAAGGCGGCCAGCGGCTCGTACACGCGCAGATAGACCGCGTACGGAACGATCACCGACGACACCTTGGGCACGCCTGCTCCCTCCCCCTTCGGCCGACCGGGAAACCCTGCGATCGTCCCACGGCGGTACTCCACGAGGGGGTGATCCCCGACACTGCGGGATCAACGGGGCGTGCAGGCCCTACGCTCGTCCCACAGGCTCCGCCACCCTTACGGCGCCTGCCACCCGAACCGCCGCTAGTTACCCTGGAGTCACCACAGTGACCGACGTATCCGGCGCACCTGCTGATGTCCTGCACACCCTGTTCCACTCGGATCAGGGCGGCCATGAGCAAGTCGTGCTCTGCCAGGACCGCGCGACCGGCCTCAAGGCCGTCATCGCCCTCCACTCCACCGCTCTGGGCCCCGCTCTCGGCGGTACCCGCTTCTACCCGTACGCGACCGAGGCGGAGGCCGTCGCCGACGCGCTGAACCTCGCGCGCGGGATGTCGTACAAGAACGCCATGGCCGGTCTGGACCACGGCGGCGGCAAGGCCGTGATCATCGGCGATCCCGATGTGATCAAAACCGAGGAGCTGCTGCTCGCGTACGGCCGTTTCGTGGCCTCGCTGGGCGGGCGCTACGTGACCGCCTGCGACGTCGGCACCTACGTGGCCGACATGGACGTCGTGGCGCGCGAGTGCCGCTGGACGACCGGGCGCTCGCCGGAGAACGGCGGCGCGGGCGACTCCTCCGTGCTGACCGCCTTCGGCGTCTACCAGGGCATGCGGGCCTCCGCGCAGCACCTGTGGGGCGACCCGTCGCTGCGCGACCGCACGGTCGGCGTCGCGGGTGTGGGCAAGGTCGGCCACCACCTGGTGGAGCACCTGCTGACGGAGGGCGCCCGGGTCGTGATCACGGACGTCCGCCAGGAGGCGGTGCGCCGGATCGCCGACCGGCACCCCTCGGTGGAGGTCGTCGCCGACACCGAGCGGCTGATCACGCTGGACGGGCTCGACGTCTACGCCCCCTGCGCGCTCGGCGGAGCGCTGAACGACGTCTCCGTGCCGGTGCTCACCGCGAAGATCGTCTGCGGTGCGGCCAACAACCAGCTCGCCCACCCGGGCGTGGAGAAGGACCTCGCCGACCGCGGCATCCTCTACGCGCCCGACTACGTGGTGAACGCCGGCGGGGTCATCCAGGTCGCCGACGAACTGCACGGCTTCGACTTCGACCGGTGCAGGGCGAAGGCGGCGAAGATCTTCGAAACGACGCTCGCGATCTTCGCACGTGCGAAGGCAGACGGGATTCCGCCGGCCGCGGCGGCCGACCGGATCGCCGAGCAGCGGATGCATGAGGCGGCCCGCACGCGCGTCGGCTGACGTCCGGACGGGGGCTCCATGACGCCCCGTCCCCGGGTTTCGGCGGTACCGGCCGGTGGAAAGTTAGAGAGAACTCTCACTCCTCCGGGCGGGTCGCCCGTAGATAAGTGGTTAAAATCGCCACTGACCAGCGAGGACGGGGCGTTCCCAAGGGGCTGCGCACACGCGCCTGGTACGGGCGACGTACCGTACGGGCGTGGGCTCAGGTACCGTGGGAGCCCTACGACGGGCTCTCCACGGAGAGGCCGTCCTGGATCATGAACGCGTGTCAACCTGGGGCCGTCGAGCCCCGTCGTTGAGGGGGTCGAGCCATGGGGCGCGGCCGGGCCAAGGCCAAGCAAGCGAAGGTCGCCCGCCAGCTGAAGTACAACAGCGGCGGGACTGATCTCTCACGCCTGGCCGAAGAGCTGGGCGCATCGCCATCGAATATTCCGCCGAACGGTCAACCGTTCGAGGATGATGACGATGAGCAAGACGACGACCCGTACGCACGGTACGCCGAGCTGTACGGGGACGATGACGAGGATGACGGCGAGGACTCCTCGCAACACCGTCGCGGCGCTTGACCTTGTACTGAGCACTCACCCGGTCGGTGACTTCGGTCACCGACCGGGTCTTGTGCTGCCTGCTCGGTCCGGCCCGGCGGCTCGCCGGACCGGTCCGGCCGGTCGGGTCAGCTCGCGTAGTCGCCGACCAGTTCGGCTCCTGTGGCGTGCTCGCCGCGGTCGGTGATCTCGCCGGCCACCCAGGCCTCGACGCCTCGGTCGGCCAGGGTGGCCAGAGCGACGTCCGTCGACTCCGCGGGCACGATCGCCATCATGCCCACACCCATGTTGAGCGTCTTCTCCAGCTCCAGGCGCTCGACCGAGCCGGTCCTGCCGACCAGGTCGAAGATCGGCCCCGGGGTCCAGGTGGAGCGGTCCACACGCGCGTGCAGCCCGTCCGGGATCACGCGGGCCAGGTTGGCCGCGAGACCGCCGCCGGTGATGTGCGAGAAGGCGTGGACGTCCGCCGTCCGGGTGAGCGCCAGACAGTCCAGCGAGTAGATCTTGGTGGGCTCCAGGAGTTCCTCGCCGAGCGTGCGGCCGAGCTCCTCGACGCGCGCGTCCAGGGAGAGACCGGCCTGGTTCAGCAGGACATGCCGGACCAGCGAGTATCCGTTCGAGTGAAGTCCGGAGGCCGCCATGGCGATCACCGTGTCACCCGTGCGGATACGGTCCGGGCCGAGCAGCCGGTCGGCCTCCACGACGCCCGTGCCGGCGCCGGCGACGTCGAAGTCGTCCTCACCCAGCAGTCCCGGGTGTTCGGCCGTCTCGCCGCCGATCAGGGCGCAGCCGGCCAGCACACAGCCTTCGGCGATCCCCTTGACGATGGCGGCGACCCGCTCGGGGTGGACCTTGCCGACGCAGATGTAGTCGGTCATGAACAGCGGCTCGGCGCCGCACACCACGATGTCGTCCATGACCATGGCGACCAGGTCGTGGCCGATCGTGTCGTACACGCCCAGGCGGCGCGCGATGTCGACCTTCGTGCCCACGCCGTCCGTGGCGGAGGCGAGGAGCGGGCGCTCGTAACGCTTGAGGGCGGAGGCGTCGAAGAGTCCGGCGAAACCGCCGAGGCCGCCGAGGACCTCGGGGCGCTGCGTCTTCTTCACCCACTCCTTCATCAGCTCGACGGCGCGGTCGCCCGCTTCGATGTCGACGCCCGCGGCTGCGTAGCTGGCACCAGTTGTCTCAGACATGGCTAGTGAGAACCTTCGTGTCGTACGGCAGGTGTGGCGGGCCGTCTACGGGCGACGGATCGCGTCGGCGGCGGCCGTGGCGGCGGGCCCGGCGGCCAGTTCCGTCTCCAGAAGCTGCTTGCCGAGCAGCTCGGGGTCGGGGAGATCCATCGGGTACTCGCCGTCGAAGCAGGCGCGGCAGAGGTTCGGCTTGGCGATGGTGGTCGCCGCGATCATGCCGTCGATGGAGATGTAGGCGAGGGAGTCGGCGCCCAGGGAGGTGCCGATCTCGTCGATGGTCATGCCGTTGGCGATGAGCTCCGCGCGCGTGGCGAAGTCGATGCCGAAGAAGCAGGGCCACTTCACGGGCGGCGAGGAGATCCGGATGTGGACCTCGGCCGCGCCCGCCTCGCGGAGCATGCGGACCAGGGCGCGCTGGGTGTTGCCGCGCACGATCGAGTCGTCGACGACGACCAGACGCTTGCCCTTGATGACTTCCTTCAGCGGGTTGAGCTTCAGGCGGATGCCCAGCTGGCGGATCGTCTGCGAGGGCTGGATGAAGGTCCGGCCGACATAGGCGTTCTTGACCAGACCCGCGCCGAAGGGGATGCCCGAGGCCTCGGCGTAGCCGATGGCGGCGGGGGTGCCGGACTCCGGGGTCGCTATCACCAGGTCGGCCTCGACCGGCGCTTCCTTGGCGAGCTTGCGGCCCATCTCCACGCGGGAGAGGTACACGTTCCGGCCGGCGATGTCGGTGTCGGGGCGGGCCAGGTAGACGTACTCGAAGACACATCCCTTGGGCTTCGCTTCCGCGAAGCGGGAGGTGCGCAGTCCGTTCTCGTCGATGGCGATGAACTCGCCGGGCTCGATCTCACGGACGTAGGCCGCGCCGCAGATGTCCAGGGCGGCGGACTCGGAGGCGACCACCCAGCCACGCTCCAGGCGGCCGAGGACCAGCGGGCGGATGCCCTGCGGGTCGCGGCCGGCGTAGAGGGTGTGCTCGTCCATGAAGACGAGCGAGAAGGCGCCCTTGACCTGCGGGAGGATCTGGTGGGCCGCCTCCTCGATGGTCAGCGGCTTGCCGTCCTCGTCGACCTGGGCCGCGAGCAGCGCGGTGAGCAGGTCGGTGTCGTTGGTCGCCGCGACACGCGGGGAGCGGCCCTCCTGCTTGGGCAGGTCGGCGACCATCTCGGCGAGCTGGGCGGTGTTGACCAGGTTGCCGTTGTGACCGAGCGCGATCGAACCGTGCGCGGTGGCGCGGAACGTCGGCTGCGCGTTCTCCCACACGGAGGCGCCGGTGGTCGAGTAGCGGGCGTGTCCGACCGCGATATGACCCTGGAGCGAACCGAGCGAGGTCTCGTCGAAGACCTGGGACACGAGGCCCATGTCCTTGAAGACGAGGATCTGGGAGCCGTTGCTGACCGCGATCCCCGCGGATTCCTGGCCCCGATGCTGGAGGGCGTAGAGCCCGAAGTAAGTGAGCTTGGCGACCTCTTCACCGGGAGCCCAGACACCGAAGACGCCGCAAGCGTCCTGGGGGCCTTTCTCGCCGGGGAGCAGATCATGACTGAGTCGACCGTCACCACGTGGCACGCCTCCGAGTGTAGGCGAGGTCGACCACTGGTCCGAATTGGGGATACCCGCGGGTAACTGGATCACTCGCCGGCAACCGCCGTCGTGGTCGTTTCGTTTACGCAGGTCAGCCAGTGATTTGCATGATCCACCGGCAGGCGGTGCGCGCCACTGCCGCGGTGTCGCAGGGAGACGTCGTACGGGTGCAAGTGAGGTGTCGCACACCGAACGGACCGGCGGCGGGGGCCGGTCTCACTTCCTGGTCAGACTCACCCGGTCGCCGTGGGCCGTGCCGAGCGTCAGCGTGCCGCCCTTGACCTCGGTGGTCAGAGCGCCGGCGGCGAGGGTGCCGGCCAGTGTGCGCTCGAACGCCATCCGGCCCGCGCAGGCCATCCTGGTCGCCCTTGCGCCGCTGAACCGGACGCTGCCGCCCTCGACCACGGCCTTGGCGGTGAACTCGTTGCAGCCGTAACTGCCTGCCGCCTTGCCGTCCTCGATCGTCAGGTGGGCGCCGTCGGGCGCCCGGTGGGTCGCGCCGTCCACCGTGACGCTGTCGACGTTCCACCGGACGCCGGTGAGCGGCGGCTCGGCGCTCACCGCGCCGCTGCCGGGCCGCCGGCCGTCCGCCTGCTCGTCGCCGCAGGCCGCGGCGAGCGCGGCGAGCAGGAGGACGGCCACCAGGGCCGGCGTCGACCTCGCGCGCCGCGCATCCGTGCGCTCGGGGCTGTGCCTGTGCCGGTTCATGCCGGTTCGACGGGACAGGTGGGGTGGCCGGTTCCACCGCGGGGGCCGGATCAGGACATGAGCGGCAGGAGTGCGGCGAGGTCCGCCCGCTCCCCGCTCGCGCCGACCTTCGCCGCCTCGACGGCTTCCTGCCAGGTCACCCGGCCGGTGGCCAGCCGGATCCAGGTCAGCGGATCCGTCTCGACCACGTTGGGCGGGGTGCCCCGGGTGTGCCGGGGGCCCTGGACGCACTGGACGACGGCGAACGGCGGGATCCGCACCTCGGTCGCGCCGCCGGGGGCCTTCACCGCCAGGGCGTCGGCCAGCATCCGGGTGGCGGCGGCGAGGGCCTGCCGGTCGTAGGGGACGTCCAGGCCGGCGACGGCGTCGTTGAGGTCGTCGGTGTGGACGACGAGTTCGACGGTCCGGGTGACCAGGTAGTCGGCGAGGGTCATGGCGCCGGTGCGGGCGGCGAGGATCCGGTCGCCGGAGGCGTCGGCGAGGGCGGCGACCAGGCGTTCCTCGGTACGTGCGTAGAGGGCGTCCAGGTCGGGGTGGGCCGCGGCCAGGGCCAGGGTGCCGTCGGAGATGTCGGCGGCCCGCGCCCCCGTGGCGAACGGCCAGTCCAGGAGGGCGAGGTCCGCCTTCGGGGGCTCGTCCCGGTCGAGGTTGCGGCTGACCGTCTCCACCGCCGTCGTCACGTGGGCGGCCAGGTCCCGCACGGTCCAGCCCGCCAGCCGCGTGGGCAGGGCGAGTTGCCCGGGGGTGAGCGTGCTCACGGCCCGCCGCACGTTCACGAACTGCGCGAGGACGGCGGCACGGATCCTGACGGGGTCGTAGGCGCGGGTGCGCTTCTTGGCCGGAGGCATGGCGGTGAGCCTAGACGGCGGGGCGCGGTCAGGTTCTGCGGGCCGCAGTCGCCCAGGGCCTGCTTCCACCAGGGCGAAGGCTTTGCGGGCCCGCTCGGCGGCGTCGGCGGCGACCTCGCCCACGCTCTCGCCGGCGTCGATGCGGGGCGGTGCTCCTCGACCAGGGCGTTGCGGGCCGGCGGCGGCATGGCGGTGGGCACGTCCGACGCCCGCGGTGCGGCAACGGTTCGCGAGGGGCAACCACGGCGAAGGCCCCGCCCGTGGGTACGGGCGGGGCCTTCGGTACCGCGGACGCGTCCAGGTGCTTACGCGAGCAGCGCCGGGATCGTGTCCTCATGAGCCCTGCGCAGCTCCTCCAGGGACAGCTCGAACTCGCCCTGAAGCTCGACCGTGTCACCGTCGACGACGCCGATGCGGGTGACGGGCAGACCGCGCGCCCCGCACATGTCGTTGAAACGAAGCTCCTCGGAGCGCGGCACCGCGACGACCGCACGGCCGGCCGACTCGGAGAAGAGGAGGGTGAAGGCGTCGAGGCCGTCGGGCACGATCAGCCGCGCGCCCTTGCCGCCGAGCAGCGCCGACTCGACGACCGCCTGGATCAGGCCGCCGTCGGACAGGTCGTGCGCGGAGTCGATCATGCCGTCGCGGGAGGCGGAGATCAGGATCTCGGCGAGCAGCCGCTCCCGCTCCAGGTCCACCTTCGGGGGCAGGCCACCCAGATGGTCGTGGACGACCTGGGACCAGGCCGAGCCGCCGAACTCCTCACGGGTGTCGCCGAGGAGGTAGAGCAGCTGGCCCTCCTCCCGGAAGGCGACGGGCGTGCGCCGGGCCACGTCGTCGATGACGCCCAGCACCGCGACCACCGGGGTCGGGTGGATGGCCGCCTCGCCCGTCTGGTTGTAGAGCGAGACGTTGCCGCCGGTCACCGGGGTGCCCAGCTGCTGGCAGGCGTCGGCGAGGCCGCGGATGGCCTCCGCGAACTGCCACATCACCGCCGGGTCCTCGGGCGAGCCGAAGTTCAGGCAGTCGGAGACGGCGAGCGGCTTGGCGCCGGTCGTGGCCACGTTGCGGTACGCCTCGGACAGGGCCAGCTGCGCGCCCGCGTACGGGTCGAGCTTGGCGTAGCGGCCGTTGCCGTCGGTCGCGATGGCGACGCCGAGGCCGGTCTCCTCGTCGATGCGGATCATCCCGGAGTCCTCCGGCTGGGCCAGCACCGTGTTGCCCTGCACGAAGTGGTCGTACTGGGACGTGATCCACTTCTTCGAGGCCTGGTTCGGGGACGAGACCAGCTTCAGGACCTGGTCCTTGAGCTCCTGGCCCGTCTGCGGCCGGGGCAGCTTGTTGGCGTCGTCCGCCTGGAGGGCGTCCTGCCAGTCCGGGCGGGCGTAGGGGCGCTCGTAGACCGGGCCGTCGTGGGCGACCGTGCGCGGGTCGACGTCGACGATCTTGCCGCCGTGCCAGAAGATCTCCAGCCGGTCCCCGTCGGTCACCTCACCGATGACGGTGGCGATGACGTCCCACTTGTCGCAGATCTCCAGGAACCGGTCGACCTTGCCCGGCTCGACGACCGCGCACATGCGTTCCTGCGACTCGCTCATGAGGATTTCCTCGGGCGAGAGCGTGGAGTCGCGCAGCGGCACGTCGTCCAGCGTCACGCGCATGCCGCCGGAGCCGTTGGAGGCCAGCTCGGAGGTGGCGCAGGACAGACCGGCCGCGCCGAGGTCCTGGATGCCGACGACCAGCTTCTCCTTGAACGCCTCCAGGGTGCACTCGATGAGGAGCTTCTCCTGGAAGGGGTCGCCGACCTGCACGGCGGGACGCTTGGAGGGCTTGGCGTCGTCGAAGGTCTCGGAGGCCAGGATCGACGCGCCGCCGATGCCGTCGCCACCGGTCCGGGCCCCGTAGAGGATGACCTTGTTGCCCGCGCCGGACGCCTTCGCGAGGTGGATGTCCTCGTGTCGCATCACACCGATGGCGCCGGCGTTGACCAGCGGGTTGCCCTGGTAGCAGGCGTCGAAGACGACCTCCCCGCCGATGTTCGGCAGGCCCAGGCAGTTGCCGTAGCCGCCGATGCCGGCGACGACGCCGGGCAGCACGCGCTTGGTGTCCGGGTGGTCGGCCGCACCGAAGCGCAGCGGGTCGACCACGGCGACCGGGCGTGCGCCCATCGCGATGATGTCGCGCACGATGCCGCCGACGCCGGTGGCCGCGCCCTGGTAGGGCTCGACGTAGGACGGGTGGTTGTGCGACTCGACCTTGAAGGTCACCGCGTAGCCCTGGCCGACGTCGACCACGCCGGCGTTCTCGCCGATGCCGACGAGCAGCGCGTCGGACTGGGGGGCCTTCTCGCCGAACTGGCGCAGGTGGACCTTGGAGGACTTGTACGAGCAGTGCTCGGACCACATGACCGAGTACATGGCGAGTTCGGCGCCGGTCGGGCGGCGGCCGAGGATCTCCACGACCCGCTCGTACTCGTCCTTCTTCAGACCGAGTTCGGCCCAGGGCAGCTCGACGTCGGGGGTCTCGGCCGCGTGCTCGACCGTGTCCAGAGGCGTCCGGCTCATGCGTTGACCAGCTTCTTGAGGATCGAGGTGAAGAACGGGAGACCGTCGGTGCGGCCGGAGCCGATGAGCGGCTCGACGGCGTGCTCCGGGTGCGGCATGAGACCCACGACGTTGCCGGCCTCGTTGGTGATGCCGGCGATGTCGCGGAGGCTGCCGTTGGGGTTGACGTCCAGGTAGCGGAAGGCGACCCGGCCCTCCGCCTCCAGCTCGTCGAGCGTGTGCTCGTCGGCGACGTACCGGCCGTCCATGTTCTTCAGCGGGATGTGGATCTCCTGGCCGGCCGAGTAGTCGGTCGTCCAGGCGGTGTCCGCGTTCTCCACCCGCAGCTTCTGGTCGCGGCAGATGAAGTGGAGGTGGTCGTTGCCGAGCATCGCACCCGGGAGGAGGTGGGCCTCGGTGAGGATCTGGAAGCCGTTGCAGATGCCGAGGACCGGGAGGCCGGCCTTCGCCTGCTCGATCAGGGGCTCCATCACCGGCGAGAAGCGCGCGATCGCTCCGGCGCGCAGATAGTCGCCGTAGGAGAAACCACCGCACAACACCACGGCGTCCACCTGGTGGAGGTTCTTGTCCTTGTGCCAGAGAGCGACGGGTTCGGCCCCCGCGAGGCGGATCGCGCGCTGGGTGTCCCGGTCGTCAAGGCTGCCCGGGAAAGTGACGACGCCAATACGAGCGGTCACTTCGCGGCCCCCGCGACCGCTTCTTCCGACTCGACCTTGACCGTGAAGTCCTCGATCACGGTGTTGGCGAGGAAGGATTCCGCAAGATCATGGATGCGGGCGAGGGCGGCCTCGTCGACCGGGCCGTCAACTTCCAGTTCGAATCGCTTTCCCTGACGTACGTCGGAGATGCCTTCGAAACCCAGCCGCGGCAGTGCGCGCTGCACCGCCTGGCCCTGGGGGTCGAGGATCTCCGGCTTGAGCATGACGTCGACTACGACGCGCGCCACTGGCACTCCCGGTGGTGTGGTGCTGAGCAGGTTCCTGCAGGTGTCTCCAACAGGTGGCTTCAGACTACCCGCACAAAATTTCTACGCGAGTAGAGTTGGAGGAAGCTACGTGACGGCCATCACGGTGGCCGTCACGATCCCGCATCGGCGGGGGACGTTCACGAAAAGTTACGGGAAAGATCCCCGGCCATGCGCGGATACCTATTGCGCCCGGACACGCGGACAGATTTAGTCGGGCTTCACAATGCATTGCCGCGCACTGTACAAATGAATTAGAAATAGCCGAGACTCGGCACGACGCCACGGCTGAACCGTTTGTGGCGCCGGACGAAGGGACCGATATTCGTGGCGCAGAAGGTCGTGGTCACTCTCTTTGACGACATCGACGGCTCAGAAGCGGCGGAAACGATCGCCTTCGGGCTCGACGGCAAGTCGTACGAGATCGACCTGAATGAAGGCAATGCCGAGAAACTGCGTAAGGCGCTCGAGCCCTACGTCGAGGCCGGCCGCAAGCGGTCGAAGTCGGGCAAGGCCTACAAGCAGACGGAGGTCGCCCCCGACCCGGCGGCGGTCCGGGCCTGGGCCCAGGCCAACAAGATGGAGGTGCCGGCCCGCGGCCGGATCCCCAAGAAGGTCTACGAGGCGTTCACCGACGCCCAGTGAGCGATCCCCGGTGAACGGCACCCGGAGAGCGGCGCCCTCGCGCCCTCCCCGCGGGCCCGGGCCGACGGCCGGTCACCCGCCCCTCGAACGAACCGACTTGCGCTGCACCCCTCCCGGTCGGCTAGAGTCTGGAGCACGCCGAGGGGCGAGGCCGAAAAGCCCAGCTCACGGAGTACATGCGGGTGTAGTTCAGTAGTAGAACATCCCCCTTCCAGGGGGAAGGCGCAGTGTGCAATTCCTGTCACCCGCTCTGCACCGCCGGTCTGACCAGTCTTCTGGATCAGGTAGGCTGGTGCTCGCGCCGATCGGTGAGAGCCGGTCGGAGGCAATGCGGACGTAGCTCAGTTGGTAGAGCGCAACCTTGCCAAGGTTGAGGTCGCGAGTTCGAGCCTCGTCGTCCGCTCGGGAATCAGACCCCGGTCCACTGGACCGGGGTCTTTTCGTGCGCCCTGGACCCGTGCCTCGTGGACCCGTCCCTCCCGAACCCGTGCGCCCCGAACCCGTGCGCCCCGAAGGCACGGGCGCCGCACGGCATCGTCTGACATATGTCATACGGAGTGGTGACACCTCGCACTGCTGCCGGCCTCGGGCCGCCGGGAGTCTGGAGGCATGAACACGAATGAACACGTGATCGAGGTCACCGGCCTCCGGCGTGTGTACGGGGGCGGGTTCGAAGCGGTCCGCGGAATCTCCTTCCACGTCGGCCGCGGCGAGATCTTCGCGCTGCTCGGCACCAACGGCGCCGGAAAGACATCCACGGTCGAGTTGCTGGAAGGGCTCGCGCGGCCCGACGGCGGACGGGTCTCGGTGCTCGGCCACGACCCGTACACCGAGCGGGCCGCCGTACGGCCGCGCACCGGCGTGATGCTCCAGGAGGGCGGCTTCCCCTCCGAGCTGACCGTCGCCGAGACGGCACGGATGTGGGCCGGATGCGTGAGCGGCGCCCGTCCGATCGGGCGGGCGCTGGCACTGGTCGGGCTCACCGCGCGGGCCGACGTCCGGGTCAAGCAGCTGTCCGGGGGCGAGCGGCGGCGCCTGGACCTGGCGCTCGCGGTGCTCGGCGAACCCGAGGTGCTGTTCCTGGACGAGCCGTCGACCGGTCTGGACGCCGAGGGCCGGCGGGACACCTGGGACCTGGTGCGCGCCCTGCGCGGCGCGGGCACCACGGTGCTGCTGACCACGCACTACCTGGAAGAGGCCGAGCAGCTCGCCGACCGGCTGGCCATCCTGCACCGGGGCCGCATCGCCGCCGCGGGGACGCCCGCCGAGGTGACCGCCGCCCAGCCGTCCCGGATCTCCTTCGAACTGCCCGAGGGGTATCTCCCGGGCGACCTGCCGCCGCTGGGCGAGCTGGGCGTGTGCGGACACGAGATCGACGGGCGCGTCATACGGCTGCGCACCCGGGAACTGCAGCGGGCCGCGACCGGACTGCTGGTCTGGGCGCAGCGGACCGGGATCGAGCTGCGCCGGCTCGACGTGCGGTCGGCCTCACTGGAGGAGGCGTTCCTGGGAATCGCCCGGGAGGCGTCGGACAACGCGGCGACCGACGAGCCCGAGGAGGTCGCGGCATGAGCGGGACGACGATGCAGGACACGGCCGGCCGTGCGACCGCGGGAGCGGTCACGACAACCGCACGCCGGATGGCCGCCCTCGCGCGGGCGGAACTCACGCTGCTCGGCCGCAGCCGGAGCACGCTCCTCATGGCCGTGCTCGTGCCGCTGGCGCTGCCGGTCAGCCTCGCCCCGACGGTCGACGGCATGCACGTCCGGGACGTGGGGCTCACCGCCGGCCTGGTGCTGCTGCCCGCCGCGATCGGCTTCTCCCTGCTGTTCGGGGTGTATTCGGCGCTGACGGTCATCTACACCGCCCGGCGCGAGGAGTTGGTGCTGAAGCGACTGCGCACCGGCGAGCTGCGGGACGTAGAGATCCTCGGCGGGACGGCGCTGCCGGTCCTCGTGACGGGGCTGGTGCAGTCGGCGGTGCTGGTGGCCGGCTCCACCGCCCTGCTGGACGTGCCGGCTCCGAAGGCGCCACTTCTCGCCGTTCTGGGCCTGCTGTCCGGCCTGGTGATGTGCGCGGCGCTCGCGGCCGTCACGGCGGCGGCGACCCGGTCCGTGGAGAGCGCGCAGGTCACCACGGCGCCGGTGGTGCTCGTGTCGATGGCCGGGTCCGGGGTGGCCGTCCCCCTGGAGCTGCTGCCCCACGGGCTCGCCTCGGCCTGCGCCTCACTGCCGCTGTCCCCGGTGATCACCCTGATCCGCGGCGGCTGGACCGGAGCCCTGTCGACGCACGACGCGCTGGGCGCCGTGGGAACCGCACTGGCCTGGACCGCGTTGGCGGTGTTTGCTGTACGGCGGTGGTTCCGGTGGGAACCCCGGCGTTGAGGGGCACGGGGCGCCCGGAGCACGGACACACGGAGCGCCGGGAGCGCGGACACGGGGAGACGGGGGCGCGGATGCGCGGGCCGTGGGGATGGTGGCGGCGCAAGAGCACGCCCGCGAAGGTCGAGACGTACACACGGTGGTCGTTCCACTTCTTCGCCGTGGCGGAGTTCATGGCGGCGGGGCTGCCCTCCACCGGGGGGCTGCCCGCCGGGGGGCTGCCCGCCGGGCTGGGGCTGCAGGCGCTGACGCTCGCGCACTGCACGCTCGGCGCGGTGACGGCGTCACGGGCGCTGGACTGGACGCGCGGGCGCCGGCCCCAGCCCGTCCGGCTGCTGTGGACCCTCGCCGCCGTCACCGCGACGGTCGCCGTCGCCGCGTCGGCGGTCGCGGAGGGCGGCCCGGACCACGAGGGCGTCCACGCCGTGGCGGGCGCCGTCTTCGGCGTCGTCCTGGCCTTCGGGGCCGGCTTCACCGCGCTCGGCGTGCGCAGCCGGCGGCGGGTGCTGGCGGTCGTCACCGGCTTCGCCCTGGGCGCCGGGGTCATGGCGCTCCCGGTCGGACTGCCCGGCGCGGCCATCCTGGCGACGATGGCAGCGGTGTTCTTCGGCGGCGGATTCCTCGCCTTCACCTCGGTCTTCTCCGTCTGGCTGCTCGACACCGTCTTCCGGCTGGACGAGGCCCGCGACACCCGGGCCCGGCTCGCCGTCGCCGAGGAGCGGCTGCGGTTCGGGCGGGATCTGCACGACGTGATGGGCCGGAACCTGGCGGTGATCGCCCTGAAGAGCGAGCTGGCCGTGCAGCTGGCCCGGCGCGGGCGGCCGGACGCCGTGGAGCAGATGATCGAGGTGCAGCGCATCGCGCGGGAGTCGCAGCGTGAGGTGCGCGACGTCGTACGCGGCTACCGGGAGGCCGACCTGGGCATCGAACTCGCGGGCGCACAGGGCGTGTTGACGGCCGCGGGAATCGCCTGCGAGGTGAGCGGGGAGCCCGGCGGACTGCCCGCCGAGGTGCAGTCCGCGCTCGGCTGGGTGGTGCGCGAGACCACCACCAACGTGCTGCGGCACGGCGACGCGGGCCGATGCTCGGTGGCGTTGCGGAGGACGGCGGAAGGCGTGGTGCTGACGGTGGAGAACGACGGGGCGGAGGGGCCGACCGGCGCGGGCGGCGGGTCGGGGCTCGCCGGGCTGCGGGAGCGGCTGCGCGGGGTCGACGGGACGCTGGAGGCCGGACTCGTCGGAACGGGCACGTTCCGCGTGGTCGCCGAGGTGCCGCTGAGTGAGAGAACGGCCGTGAGAGAGGTCACTTCATGACGGTGCGCGTGCTGCTCGCGGACGACGAGCACCTGATCCGGGGCGCCCTGGCCGCGCTGCTGTCCCTGGAGGACGACCTGGTGATCGTCGCCGAGGCGGCCACCGGGCCGGAGGCGCTGGCGATGGCGCGGGCCCACGAACCCGACGTGGCCGTCCTCGATCTGCAGATGCCGGGCGCCGACGGTGTGAAGGTCGCCACATCCCTGCGGGCCGAACTGCCCGGCTGCCGGGCGCTGATCGTCACCAGCCACGGGCGTCCGGGACATCTCAAACGGGCGCTTGCGGCCGGTGTGCGCGGGTTCGTCCCGAAGACGGTGAGCGCCCAGCGGCTCGCCGAGATCATCCGCACGGTGCATGCCGGGAACCGGTACGTGGACCCGGAGTTGGCGGCCGACGCGATCGCCGCCGGCGACTCGCCGCTGACCTCGCGCGAGGCGGAGGTGCTCGAACTCGCCGCCGACGGGGCGCCCGTCGCGGAGATCGCCGAGCGGGCCGCGCTGTCGCAGGGCACCGTGCGGAACTACCTGTCGTCGGCCGTCTCCAAGCTCGGGGCGGAGAACCGGCACACGGCGGTGCGGATCGCGCGGGAGCGGGGTTGGGTATAGTTGGCCTCGCGCCACGGCACGTTCACCACGGCGCAGTGCGGACGTAGCTCAGTTGGTAGAGCGCAACCTTGCCAAGGTTGAGGTCGCGAGTTCGAGCCTCGTCGTCCGCTCCATCGGAAAGGCCCCGGTCATCGACCGGGGCCTTTCGCGTGGGCCGCTCACGCCCAGGCGGTGCCCGTCAGACGCTCGTAGGCCTCGACGTACTTCGCGCGGGTCGCGTCCACGATGTGCTGGGGCAGCGGCGGCGGAGGCTGCTCGCTGTGGCGGTCCCAGCCGGACTCGGCCGAGGTCAGCCAGTCGCGCACGAACTGCTTGTCGTACGAGGGCTGTGCGCGGCCCGGCTGCCACTGGTCGGCCGGCCAGAAACGGGACGAGTCCGGGGTGAGGACCTCGTCGGCGATGACCAGGGTCTCGCCGTCGAAGCCGAACTCGAACTTGGTGTCGGCGAGGATGACGCCCCGGTCGCGGGCGATGTCGCGGGCCCGGCCGTAGACGGCCAGGGTGGCCTGGCGGAGCTGGGCCGCGGTGTCGGCGCCGACCTGGCGGGCGACCTCCTCGTAGGAGACGTTCTCGTCGTGCTCCCCGACGGCTGCCTTGGTGGCCGGGGTGAAGATCGGCGCCGGGAGCTCGCTGCCGTCCACCAGGCCCTCGGGGAGGGCGAGGCCGCAGACCGTGCGGGACTCCCGGTACTCGACGAGGCCCGAGCCGGTGAGGTAGCCGCGGGCCACGCACTCGACGGGGATCATCCGCAGCGACTTGCAGATCAGCGTGCGACCGGCCCAGTCGGCGGGGGCGCCGGCGGGCGGCTCCGTGCTCAGGACGTGGTTCGGGGCCAGGTCGGCGAGCCGGTCGAACCACCACAGGGAGAGCTGCGTGAGGATGCGGCCCTTGTCGGGGATCTCGGTCGGCAGCACCCAGTCGTAGGCGGACGTGCGGTCGCTGGCGACCATCACGAGGTCGCCCGCCTCGTTCTGGTACAGCTCGCGCACCTTGCCGGTGTGCAGATGCACCAGGCCCGGCACCTGAAGGGGCTCGGGCTTTTCTACGAATCCGGACACGGTTCCTCCCCGTGGTTCTGACCTGGAGGATCGATTGTCCCTCAGTTCAGGATTGATCTGGGACGCCGGGTGGCGGGACGGGCCGGGTCGACGGGTGGGACGGGGTCTGAAGGGGCCTGAAAGGGCGTCGCACGAGGTCGGACGGGGATCAGTCGCGCTTGCAGATGCGGTCCAGGAGGTTGGCCGTGGCGCGTTGGACCCGGGGGTCCACATGGCCGGGGCGGTCCAGGGCCGGCGACCAGGCGAACGTGCCGGACGCGAACACCAGGGCGCCCGAGGGGGCGCGGTAGAGGGAGGTCTCCTGGTGGCGCGGGACGCCCTCGCCGTCGCGGTACGGCGAGTGGGCGAGGAGGATGCGGTCCTCGTGCCGCGGAAGCGGGGTGCGCGGGAAGTAGCGGTCGGCCTCGCCCGCGACCAGACCCTCGATGCCCTCGCCCTCACCCGCGCCGGTCGCCTCCCACAGCCAGTGGTCGGCGTTGCGGACGATCAACGGATGCGGCTCGGGCACCCGGCCCGCGTACTGGATGCCCACCAACTGCTGCTCGGCGCGGTCGATCTCCCGCCACAGCACGGGCCTGCCGGGCCCCTTGCGCTTGCGGCAGGTGAGCAGACGGCTGGGCACGCCGGACGGCGACGGACCCAACTCCACCTGCCAGTAGACGGAGTTGGCGGAGAGGAACACGAGCGAGGTGCCGCTGTCCCGGGCGAGTTCCACGGTCCGGCGCATGTTCGTGGACCAGTACTCGTCGTGACCGGGGAAGACCAGGCCCCGGTAACGGGTGGGGTCGACGTGACCGGCGTGCAGGTCGCGGGCGTCGGCGTAGGCGAGGTCGTAGCCGTAGCGCTCGGCCCAGCGGATGAAGTCGTAGGCGTGGCCGACGTGCAGGGGTAAGCCCGCGCCCGCGTACGGCCGGTCGAAGGAGACCGTGGTCGCCGCGTCGGCCTCGCCGAGGAGACGGCCCTTCTCGTCCCAGGCGTGGTAGAGGCTGGCGCCGGTGCGGCCGTCCTCGGGGTAGAGGTTGTAGGCCTGCCAGGTGATGTCGGGCAGGATCAGGAGCAGGTCGGCGGGGTGCTGGTCGCCGACCGTGAAGGGCACGTGGGAGCGGTGGCCGTCGGCGGTGGTGAGGACGGCGACATACGCGCCCACGTTCCAGTACGACGGGACCTGCAGACGCCACGAGAGCCACCAGTGGTGGCAGGAGACCGTGCGATCGGCGGTCAGGGGCGGCGGCTGGACGATGCCGGACAGGCGCGGGCTGGTGGTGATCTTGGCGGCGCCGTCGCCGTCGTAGTGGCCGATGCGGTAGACGTCGACGCTGAATTCCTGGGGAGGATCGACGGTGACGTGGAAGTCCAGGGCGTCCCCGGGGGCGACCGTTCCCGTCGAGACGAAGCCCTTGATCTGACGGCGCACGTCGTCGGCCGAGCGGGGGCCGCCGGCCCCGGGGGCGGAGCGGGGACCGGGAATGCGGGGGGCGCCCTGCGCCGAGACGGACGCCGCCGGGTCCACGTACCAGGGGACCACCTGGCCGGTGTCGTCGAAGTACGTCTCGCTGCCGCGCAGCCAGGGCACCGGGCCCTGGCCGAAGGGGTCGGTCACGGCGTGGGCCAGTGCTCCCGACTCCCATCGGCGGATGTGCTCCGGTCCTGGTCCGGGTCCCATGGTGCTCCCCTCCCTCGTGCCCCCGTGATGGCTCGTACGGACGTGACCGCCCCGTGTGTTCGGTCTTGCGCCGCCTGTCCTATGTCGCAAGCCCTTGCCATGGGCTCTATCGGTCCCAGCACATCACATAACGCGCGCAGGCAGTCACTATTCGTTGTGAATTGGCCGAAAGTGGAATTCGCTCCTCCGTTAGCCCTGGCACCGGCGCCGGACGGGACGCCGGCAGGACGCGCGCGGGACGGCGGGCGGCCGGACCGCGTGAGCACGGGGCTCCGGCTCGCGCGGTTCCGGGGCTCGGGGCTCCGGGCTCCGGGCCCCGGGTGGCTGCGGGCCCTGATCGGGGCGGTGGTGCGGGGGTGCGGCGGAGGGGCCGGGGCGTGCTCAGCCCAGCCGCACGGGCTTCTCCGGTCGTATGCCGAGCTCCACGAGCCAGGTCCGCAGAGGGCCCGCGTCGCCGTCCTCCACGAGGCTGAGGACCCGGGGGGTCAGGTCGGGCACCCGCTCGCCGTCGACCAGGAGCGTCGGTCCGTCGAGCCAGTCGAGGCCCGGCGTCGCACCGACGGTGTCCATCGCGGCGCAGCAGACCATCGCCGTGACGTGGTCGGCGAGGAGCTCCCGGTCCGTGCGCGGAGGCTGGAGCGGGAACAGGGGGAACGCCGCGTCGTCCCAGAGGGCCGAGTCGGGCCCCTGACCGGCGGCGAGCGGCCCGGCGCCGTCCGTGGGCACGACCGCCGCCTCCTCCCGGCCGACCTCGGCCCCGAGCCGGGCGGCGAGCGCGGCGCTGCGGGGGTTGGCGGGCGGTGGATCGTCGTCGCCGTCGGGGACGAAGGCGGAGACCAGGTGTGCGAGGTCGGGGGTCTCTGGGTGGTCGACGGGGACCGCCGCGGGGGCGGGGCCGGGACCGGCCTCAAGGGGGACGAGGGGCTCACCCTGAGCGGCGGAGGAGAGCGAGGAGTCGGCGGACGGGGCCGAGCCCGGACCGAGGGCCTGGCCCGGGCCAGGGTTCTGGCTCGGGTTCGGATGGTGACTCGGGCTCACGCCCGGGTTCTGGCTCGGGTTCGTCGGGCGGGGCTTGTCCGCCGCCGGGGCCGTGCCGGGCAAGGGGCCCGTGCCCGTCGCAGGCTGTTCCGTCGGCCGGTGGCCCGGGTCCGACGGGCCGTACGTCACCGCAGGCGCCGGAGGGAGGCCGTCCGTGAGGTGGTCCAGGACTCGGGCCAGGGTGGGGCCGCCGGGATGGCGGACGGTCGTGGGGTCGGGGGCGCGGCGGACGCCGAGGGCGTCCAGGACCCGGTGGAGGCGGGCCGCGTCGGTGCGCCACTTGCGGTCGACGACCTCGTCCGGGTAGTCCTCCCAGGCCACCGGGGACCACTCCGGGCCGGGCTCCGGGGGGCCGCCGTGGAAGAGACGGGCGGCGAGCAGCGAGGCGGCCTCGTCGACGGTGCCGGGCTCTTCGAGCAGGTCACAGGCGGGGCGTTCGCCGAGGCGGGAGGCGAAGCCCTCGGCCAGCCTGTCGCGCCGGGACAGCTCGGTGAGCGCCGCGACGACTCCCGCGTCCAGCCGGGAGGGCCAGCGGCCCATGCGCCACGCCGGCAGCGCCACGCGGGTGAGCAGCCGGTCCCAGCCCGCGTACGCCAGGCCCACCTGCTCCTGGGCGACGATGCGCAGCCCGTAGTCCACAGCCTGTGCGCGTTCGGCGGCCGCGGCCGCCACCCCGCGCTCCATCTCGCCGGCGTGCAGCTGACAGCCGCGCAGCATCAGGCGCGCGACCCAGCCGATGCCCGAACACGCGGGCCGCAGGACGGGGTGCCTGCCGCCCTGCTGGACGCAGACGGCCACCGCCGCGTCCAGACCCCGCACGAAGCGCCGGGCCGCGGCTATGTCGGGGTGCGCCGAAGGGCCCGTACCGGCGACGACCGGGGCGAGCACGGCGCGCAGCTCGCCGACGCGCATCCACCACAGGAACGGGGAGCCTATGACGAGGACGGGCGCTGCCGCCGTACGGCGGTGGAGCGGTCCGTGGGCGCCGCCCGGACCGGCTATCTCGTCGCCGTCACGGGGCGGGGGCGAGCCGTGGGCCGGATGGGTGCGGTCCTCCAGCCAGCTGTCGCAGTCCGGGGTGAGGGCTATCGACGAGGGCGCGGGGACGTCGAGGCGGTCGGCCAGGTCGCGGACCAGCCGGTACAGATCGGGGGCCGCTCCCTCGGCGACGGCCACCGTGGGGCTGACGGCGGGCCGGGCCCGCGCGATGACCAGCGCGATCACCGCGGCGGCGAGCAGCACGACGGCGGCGACGGTGTACACGACCACGCGCGCGTCGCCCCAGCCCGGGCCCGTGAGGTGCCCGGTGGCACCGCCCGCGCCCAGGATCACGGCGGCGGCCGCGGGCAGCAGCGCGACGGCCAGCGCCCGGCTGCGGACGCGCAGCACGGCCAGTGCCCGAGCGCGGGCTGCCTGCGCGCCCACCTCCACACCCATACCGGTCACGACCGGACGTCACCCCCTCCCTGCAGTCCTGTGTCCCCCGGCTGTCTTCGCAGTGCTCACTCCCCCACTGTGGCACCGACCACTGACATCGCAATGCCGGTGGGCCAAGTGCCGGAACGAGGGCCGGGAGGCTTGCGCCGCACCCTAGTTGGCGGTCCGGCCCCCGTCAGCCGGATGCTTCAGCGTCACTCGATGGAATGGCTCTGGGGAAAGGTGTATGACGCTGGGCAACGATCAGGCCCCGGGTTCCCTGGACCCTCCGTGCGGAGGTCCCTGGTGCCCCGGGGCCTGGGAAACAACTGATGAGAAGCGGTTCCGGCCGCTGTTACGCCTCGGCCGCCGCCTTCGCGGCGATGTCCGTACGGTGCTGGGAGCCGTCCAGCCCGACTCGCGCCACCGCCCGGTACGCGCGGTCGCGGGCCTCGGTGAGGCCGGCGCCGGTCGCGGTGACGGACAGCACGCGACCGCCGGCGCTGACGACCGCGTCGCCGTCCCGCTTCGTGCCGGCGTGCAGCACGTAGGCGTGCGGGGCGTCCTCGGCGGCCACCTCGGCGAGGCCGGTGATCGGATCGCCGGTGCGCGGGTCGCCGGGGTAGTTGTGCGAGGCGATGACGACCGTGACGGCGGCGTCCTCGCTCCAGCGCAGGGGCGGCAGGTCGGCGAGCTCGCCGGTGGCGGCCGCCGCGAGGACGCCCGCCAGCGGGGTCTTCAGCCGGGCCAGGACGACCTGCGTCTCGGGGTCGCCGAAGCGGGCGTTGAACTCGATGACCCGGACACCGCGGCCGGTGATCGCGAGGCCCGCGTACAGCAGCCCGGAGAACGGGGTGCCGCGGCGGCGCATCTCGTCGACGGTCGGCTGGAGAACGGTCTCCATGACCTCCTCGACCAGCTTCGGGTCGGCCCACGGCAGTGGCGAGTACGCGCCCATGCCGCCCGTGTTGGGGCCCTCGTCGCCGTCGAGGGCGCGCTTGAAGTCCTGGGCGGGCTGCAGCGGGACGACGCTCACACCGTCGGTGATCGCGAAGAGGGAGACCTCCGGGCCGTCGAGGAACTCCTCGATGACGACCCGGTCGCAGGCGGCCGCGTGCGCCGCGGCGGCCTCCGGGTCGTCGGTGACGACGACGCCCTTGCCGGCGGCCAGACCGTCGTCCTTGACGACGTACGGCGCACCGAAGGCGTCCAGGGCCTCGGCAGCCTCCTCTGCGGTGGTGCACACATAGGAGCGGGCGGTCGGCACACCGGCCGCCGCCATCACGTCCTTGGCGAACGCCTTGGAACCTTCCAGCTGCGCGGCCTCCTTCGAGGGGCCGAACACCGGGATGCCCGCCTCGCGCACGGCGTCGGCGACCCCGGCGACCAACGGCGCCTCCGGGCCTACGACGACCAGTTCGGCGCCGAGTTCGACGGCCAGCGCACGGACGGCCGCGCCGTCCAGGGCGTCGACCTGGTGCAGCTCGGCGACCTCGGCGATGCCGGCGTTGCCGGGCGCGCAGTGCAGCGCGGTGACGGCGGGGTCGAGGGACAGTGAGCGGCACAGGGCGTGTTCGCGGGCGCCGCTGCCGATGACGAGGACGTTCACGAGGATCAGCCTAACCGCCGCGGGCGGCTCGCCTTGTGCGGGCCGCCGAGAGACGGAAGCCGGGGACGCTGTGTGTTCCTCCAAGCCCGGCGTTCCCCGGAGCACGGGGTCCTCCGCGCGTCCGGCCGCCGAGGAGGCCTGCGCTACTCGTTGGTGAACTCCTCCACCACGGTCGCTCCCAGCTCCCGCACGATCAGTTCGTAGCCGGAGAGGGCGGACTCGTTGAGGTCGGGATCGTCGTCCTCGGGGGTGTCGTCCTCGGGGGCCACCGGCTCCGGGGCCGGCGGACGGGACGGGCCCGGCGCGGAACCGGCGGGGGCGGAGGACTGCGTCGATGCCGAGGAGGGTCTGTGCTGGGCCGGACCGCCCCCGGCCGGCCCGGAGGACGAGGCCGAGGAATAGGAAGAGGCCGACGGGTTCGCCGTCCCGCCGTCGCCGTGCCCCCCGTAGCCGACGGAACCGCCGGAGCCCCCCGCGTTGCCGTACCCGCCGGGGCCGCCGGGGCCGCCGGACCCGCCCGGCGCCCCGTAGCCGCCGGGAGCGCCGGCGCCGAAGCCGCCGCCACCGCCGCCGCTGAAGCCGCCGGACGGCGAGGGGCCCGAACCGCCGGACGGGTCGACGACCGCGTCGATCTTCCACTGGACGTTGAACTGCTCGGCCAGCGCCTGCCGCAGCACCTCCTCGCTGCCGCTGCTCGCGAAGTTGTCGCGGGCGCCGACGTTGACGAAGCCGATCTGGAGGGTCGTGCCGTCGAACCCGGCGACGTGAGCGTTCTGGCTGAGCAGGATCCACGTGAAACGGCGCCGGTTCTTGACGGCTTCGAGGATGTTGGGCCAGAGCATGCGGGGGTCGGGACCGCCGGAGGGGGGCGCGTACCCGGCGGGCGCGGCCGCCGACACCGGCGAGGGGGCGGGGGGTGGGGCGGCTGCCGGAGCCGAGGCCGCGGGGCCCGCCTGAGGGGTGGGTGCGGGGCCGGCCGGGGGCCGCCCGCCGCCGCCCGCGGGTGCGGCCGTGGGCCAGCCGCCGGGTCGCCGCCCGCCGCCGACCGCCGTGGCGGTGGGCCAGGCGCCTGGAGCGGGCTGAGCGGGAGGCTCCTCCGCGGGCGGGACCGCCTGGGCGGCGGCGGGCGCGGGCGCGGGAGCCGGCGTGGGTGTGGGTGTGGACGGGTGCGTCGGAGGGGCCGCGGCGGGAGCGGCCGGGGGCTGCTCGGGCGGGGTGGGCGCCACGGACGTCATGGCCGGGACAGGCCCGGAGGCCTGACCCGGCCCCTGGCCCCGCACCGCCGCGCGGGCCGCGGCGGCCCCGCCGCCCGGCGGGATCGACGCTCCGTCGGCCATGGCGGCCCCGCCGTGCGCCTCGGGCCCGGGCACGTACCCCATCGCCGGCATGGCGGGCATCCCCTGCACGGGCCCCTGCCCGGCGACGGCGCCGCCCGGCGAGAAGTTCACGCCACGCTCGATGCGGTCGAGGCGGGCCATGACGGACCGCTCGTCCCCGTAGGCGGCGGGCAGCATCACGCGCGCGCAGATCAGCTCCAGCTGGAGGCGGGGCGAGGTGGCGCCGCGCATCTCGGTGAGGCCCTCGTTGACCAGGTCGGCGGCGCGGCTCAGCTCGGCGGCGCCGAAGACTCCGGCCTGGGCCTGCATGCGCTCGATGACGTCGACCGGGGCGTCGATCAGCCCCTTCTCCGCCGCGTCGGGGACGGCGGCGAGGATGACGAGGTCCCGCAGCCGCTCCAACAGGTCGGCGACGAACCGCCGGGGGTCGTTGCCCCCCTCGATGATGCGGTCCACGACCTCGAAGGCGGCGGCCCCGTCTCCCGTGGCGAAGGCCTCGACGACGGAGTCGAGCAGCGAGCTTTCCGTGTAACCGAGGAGGGAGGTCGCCATGGCGTATGTCACACCCGCGTCGCTCGCGCCGGCGAGCAGCTGGTCCATGACGGACATGGAGTCACGCACGGATCCCGCGCCGGAGCGCACGACGAGCGGCAGCACCGCCTCGTCGACGGGGATGCCCTCCTGCTGGCACACCTCGCCCAGGTACTCCCGCAGCGTTCCCGGCGGCACGAGCCGGAACGGGTAGTGATGCGTCCGCGACCGGATGGTCCCGATGACCTTCTCGGGCTCGGTGGTGGCGAAGATGAACTTCAGATGCTCCGGCGGCTCCTCGACGACCTTGAGGAGCGCGTTGAAACCGGCCGACGTGACCATGTGGGCCTCGTCGATGATGTAGATCTTGTAGCGGCTGCGGGCAGGCCCGAAGAACGCCTTTTCCCGCAGGTCACGGGCGTCGTCCACACCGCCGTGCGAAGCGGCGTCGATCTCGATGACGTCGATGGATCCCGGGCCGTTCCTGGCCAGGTCCTTGCACGACTCGCACTCTCCGCACGGCGTCGGCGTGGGCCCCTGCTCGCAGTTCAGGCACCGCGCCAGGATCCGCGCGCTGGTGGTCTTCCCGCATCCACGCGGCCCGCTGAACAGGTACGCGTGATTGACCCGGTTGTTCCGTAGCGCCTGCTGCAGCGGGTCGGTGACATGCTCCTGCCCGATGACCTCGGCGAACGACTCCGGGCGATAGCGGCGGTACAGCGCGAGAGACGACACGCATACGAGGTTATAGGCGACCGCTGACATCGGACCCACGCCCGGTTCCCGCCGGCCCCCGCCCGACCCCGTGAACGCAAGCGCCCCCCACGCACCCGCCAGAGCCGACCTACCCTTGCTGCCTTCCGGCCCTGGGGGAGTTCAGTCAGATAGCGCCGCGTGAGGGGCTTCGCACAGGCTACAGGATCTGAGCGGGGGGAACGAGTTCGCGAGCACTCCTCAACGTCTTGTATTGTTTGCCGCGGAGGATTCGCCTAGAGGCCTAGGGCGCACGCTTGGAAAGCGTGTTGGGGGCAACCCCTCACGAGTTCGAATCTCGTATCCTCCGCCAGTGCCTCACCGGGCACGAAGTCGAAGGGCCCCGCTGCTCGCAGCGGGGCCCTTCGTCGTTTCGCCGACCTCGTTGTCCCTGCCTACGACGCCGCGAAGCTGGCCTGGCGGCGACGGCTCGGTGGTCGGTGCGGCTGGACGGGTGTAGTTCGGCA
Source organism: Streptomyces sp. LUP30 (assembly GCF_001746365.1). GTDB lineage: Bacteria > Actinomycetota > Actinomycetes > Streptomycetales > Streptomycetaceae > Streptomyces. The sequence continues at coordinate 4,684 of NZ_MJAJ01000072.1, read as the reverse complement.
CCCGCCTCCGGCGCCCTCCGCCCGAAGCGGCGTACCGCCGGATTACATGGGCCTGCGCCTCGGCGCGGGGCGTGCCGGTGTCCTTCACGGTCCCGGATCCGACGAAGGAAAGAGCGCAATGGCAGAGCGCGACGCTCGCAACCGCACTGGCCGCCGCCCGCTACTTCGCGGGCTCGCCGCCGCCGTGCTCGCGGCCGGCATGCTGGTGACCGCGGCGGGACCCGGGTACGGGACCGGCGCGGCCGCCCCGGCACCCGGCCCCCAGTTCACACCGCTGACGGCGGCGGTGATGACCGAACCGACGCCGTTCGTCGCCACGGACGGCAGGACGCACCTCTCGTACGAGCTGCTCACCGCGAGCGCTCTGTCCACCGGCACGCCGCTGCGGCTCGACCGTGTCGACGTCCGGGACGCCCGCACGCACCGGGTCGTCGGCTCGCTGAGCGGGCAGGCGCTGGCCGAGGCCGCCAATCCTGTCGGCGACCCCCTGCCGGGTGCCGACGGGTACACCCCGCCGCCCCCGGCGCCGACGCCGACCGTCATCCAGGGCTCCCAGAAGTGGATCATCTGGCTCGACCTGATCCTCGACCGCGGCCGCCGGGCGGTGCCCAAGGTCCTCGAACACCATCTCGCGGGTGCGGTCCTGTCCCCCTCCGGCCCCTCCGCCTTCGAGGAGACGGTGCAGCCCACCCGTACCTCCGGCCGCCCGCCGTTGAACCTGGACCCGCCGGTCCGTCCCGGCACCTGGTACTCCAGCGAGTCGTGCTGCGGCAACACCCACCACCGGCGCGGCCTCGCCCCGATCAACGGCCGCTTCGACGTGCCGCAGCGCTTCGCGATCGACTGGTACCGGGTCGGCAGGCGCGGGCAGGCTTGGGAAGGCGACCCCTCAAGGCTCACCAGCTACCTGAGCTACCGGCAGCCGGTCGTGGCCGCGGCCGGCGGCAGGGTGGTGGAGGTCCGGGACGGCATCCCGGACAACCGGCCGCCCCTCACGCCGCCCGTCCCGCCGATCGAGGACACCGTCGGCAACCACGTCACCGTGGAAGTCGCACCGGGCCGCTATCTGCTCTACGCCCACCTGGAACCCGGCTCGCTGCGCGTCCGCGAGGGCGACCGCGTCGCATCCGGCCGGGTCCTCGGGCTGATCGGCAACAGCGGCAACTCCACCACGCCGCACCTGCACTTCCAGGTGATGACCACAGCCCAGTTCTTCCCCACCGACAGCCCGCCGTTCACCTTCCGGCAGTTCCGCGTCCTCGGACAGGTCGTACCGCGGATCTGGGACGACAACCTGGGCCTGCAGCCGACCGGCGTCCTGCCGATCACACCCTCGCCGTACGACGGCCCTCACCGCGCGCGGTATCCGCTCGACCGCGAGGTGCTGAAGTTCTGACCGGACCCGATCGGGCCATTGTCCTGGTCTTTGTCCAGTGCGTGGACGTACACCACCGTTCACACCCGTTCAAGCGAGCCGCCCGACCTGCCGCGCGAACGTCCACGGACGGCCCGGAACGGCCATGCGGACAGTGGGAGAGCGTGTTGGGGGCAACCCCTCACGGGTCGAATCTCGTACCCTCCGCCAGTGCCTCACCGGGCACGATGTCGAAGGGCCCCACCGTTCGCGGTGGGGCCCTTCGTCGGTCGTCGATACGGCGGAGCGGCCTGGGCCCGCCTGTGATGTTTCCTCTCTGTCGAGATGCACCCTCGTGAAGTCCCGATCGCCGCTTGCGACTTGGCTCTCCGGAACCGCGCTCGGTGAGTGAGCTGGCGGACCGGGCACGGCGTCGGTGTGGCGCTTCAGCGCCGGCAGTGTCCGCCGGGCCCCGGACGCCGGCCGCACCGCGGACGCCATCACGGCCGACCTGGTCACCTGCTCCGCCACGGCTCTGCCACAGCCGCTGGCCTATCTCGTCGCCGACACCGCACGAGGTCGTGGACGGGTGCGCATCGCCCCGCGGCCTGTGTCATCCACGGCGACGAACCCGCGCTCCTGGCCGAACTCGCCGCCCACCGCGCACTGTCCGAGCTCGGTCTGCGGCAGCTCGCCCCGACGGTCCTGGTCAGCGGCAGCCCACCCGCGACGACTCTCGCGACGCTCCGTACTGCGGGTTACGCCCCGGTCGCCGAGACCGCCGGGGGAACGGTCCGCATCGAAAGGCACCAGCCGCAGCAGGCCGCCGCTGCCGTCCCGGCCGCGCGCAGGAACCTTTGGCGGCCAAGCCCCCGGACCACAGCGACCCGCGCCTCGGACCTGCCGGAGATGCCCACCGACACCGACTCGACCCGCCCTGCCTCGACGCCTGGTGCCACCTGCGCGAAGCGGAACGCGTCTTCACTCTCTCCCGCGTCCAAAGCGTGATGCCCGCGTAGGAGGCGGATTCAGTGGGCGAACTTCTCGAGGGCGGCCGGAGTCACCGGGGTGAAGAAGTTGACGAGGTTGCCGTCGGGGTCGCGGAAGAGGAGGGACCGGTTGCCCCACGGCATCGTGGTGGGCTCGTTGACGAAGTCGGTGACGAAGCCGGACAGGTTTCCGTGCACGCGGTCCACGTCGTCGACGAGGAACTCGATGATCACGCTGTGGTTGGCCGCCGGGCGGGCGGACCCCGGAGCGAACATCGCGACGGTGCGCACGCCCCCGATCGCCAGGGTGCCGTTCGCGGTGGTCAGTTCGGCGAAGTCTTCGGTGGCCCAGGTCGCCGCCACCCCCGTGGCCTTCTCGTAGAACGCGACCAGGCGGGCGACGTCACCGGTGATGATGCGGGTCGAGACGAAGTTCATGGGGTTCTCCCAGGTCGGTGGAGCGCTGTACGTCGCAGGCTAGGACGGATACTGGACAGAATCGGTCCACTATCGGCATTAGGGTCGGCAACATGTCTCGACCCACAGGGCGCGTGCTGACTCTCCTGGAGCTGCTGCAGTCGGGCGGCGTCCGGACGATGGCCGAGCTCGCCGACCGGCTCGGCGTGGACGGGCGGACCGTGCGGCGGTACGTGGACCAGCTGATCGACCTCGACGTGCCGGTGGAGGCCGTGCGAGGCCGCTACGGCGGGTACCGGCTCGCCTCCGGGTACCGTCTGCCCCCGCTGATGTTCAGCGACGACGAGGCGCTCGCCGTGCTGCTCGGCCTGCTCGCCGGCCGCCGGTCGGGGCTGACGACGACGGACACGGCGAGCGAGACGGCGGCGGCCAAGATCCGCAGGGTGCTGCCCCACCGCCTGGCCCGCCGCCTCGACACCGTCCTGGAGTCCCTCGCCTTCACGGCCGCGCCCGGGGAGTCCGCCGGCCCGGACGCCGAGGTCCTGCTCACCGTCGCCGACGCGGTACGCCATCGTCGTCCGCTCTCGATCAGATACACCGACCGCGAGGGCCGCCGCGGCGAACGCCCGCTGCACGCCTATGGGATCGTCGCCCACGCGGGCCGCTGGTACGTCACGGGCACGGACCCCGAAGTCGGCGAGGACCGGACGTTCCGGCTCGATCGCATCGCGGCCGCGCGGACCCTGTCCGGTTCGTTCGAGACGCCCGCAGGACTCGATCCGGCGCGGCGCGTGGTGTCGGGGTTCGCCACCGCCGACTACCGCCACCACGTGACCTTGCGCATCCACGGAACGGTCGAGGGGATCCGCACCCGTCTCCCGGCCACCGTGGCGACCCTGGAGGAGACGGACTCCGTGGCAGACGCCGACGATCCGGCGAAGGGGCCGGCGGCCGGTCCGGGGACCGATCCGGCGGCCGAGCGTTGGCTGCGCGTCGAACTGCGGGCCGAGCGGCTCGACTGGCTGCCGCCCGTACTGGCCTCGCTCGACCGGCCGTTCGTCGTCGAGCGCCCCGATGAACTGCGCGACCTCGTCATCGCGTTCGCCGACCGTCTCGCGTCCCGCGCCCGCCGGGCCTGACGGCGGTCACCCCCGTCCGGCGTCGTCCGCCGTCCGCGCCCGGCCCCCCTCCGCCAGCGAGGCCAGTTCGGTCAGGAAGGCTTCGGCCAGGAGGGTCGCGTCCTGGCTTCCCGAGTTGGTGGCGACGCTCAGGGTGTGGCCCTGGGTGCAGCCGCCCAGGGCGAAGGTGGCCGTGCCGGCCGGGGGCACCATGGGGACGATGTTCAGGCTGCGCAGCGGTCGTCCGGCCAGGGTCTGCCCCTGTTCGCGCAGGTGGACGTAGGAGCAGGCCGCCGGGGCGTAGGCGGGGGCGAAGATCTTGCCGCCGGCCAGTGCCATGGTCGCCCCGGGAAGCACCGCGAGCGTGCCCTCGACGAGTCTCTCCGAGGTGCTCCTGGCCCGGGTGACGGTCGTCAGCAGGCCGGTGCAGGCGGTCAGCCGGGCCGCGGGGTCGGCCAGCGTCACCGGCGCGGGGACCCGCACGTTGGCGAACGCGTTGCCCAGGAACTCCCCGCAGTCGTCCGGGCGTTCGTCGACGGGAACCGACAGCCAGACCGGGCGGGCGACGGGACCGGCGTCGCGGTCGGGGAGCCGGGAGCGCAGGACTCCGGAGACCGCCGCCAGGAACACCTCGTTGGTGGTCGCCGTGCGCCCCGGGGCGGCTTCCCGCGCCGCCCGCAGGAGGTCGGTGCGAAGCCCGACGAGCGCGTAGGCCGGTTCCGGTGCGCCCTGGTGCGGCAGCGGCACGGCGCGTCCCGTGGTCAGCACACCGGGCGGGCCGCCCGCCGCCGGGGCGGGGCGCGCCG
>NZ_MJAJ01000071.1 GCF_001746365.1 Streptomyces sp. LUP30 | reverse complement strand
CCCGGGCCGCCCTGCCCGGCTGGGCCGCCACGCCGCCCGCCGAGCGCGCGGCCCGCCTGGCCGCGCTGCGCGACGTCCTGGCCGCCCGCAAGGACGAGATCGCCGAGACCGTCACCGCCGAACTCGGCTCCCCGCCGGCCTTCTCCCAGGCGGTCCACGCGGCCGTGCCGATCGCGGTAGCGGCGTCCTACGCCGAGCTGGCCGCCACCCACGCCTTCGAGGAGAAGGTCGGCAACTCCACCGTCTTCCACGAGCCGATCGGCGTGGTCGGCGCGATCACCCCCTGGAACTACCCGCTCCACCAGATCGTCGCCAAGGTCGCGCCGGCGCTCGCCGCGGGCTGCACGGTGGTCCTCAAGCCCGCCGAGGACACCCCGCTCACGGCCCAGCTGTTCGCCGAGGCGGTTCACGAGGCGGGCGTTCCGGCCGGAGTGTTCAACCTGGTCACCGGGCTGGGCCCGGTCGCCGGCCAGGCCCTGGCCGAACACCCCGAGGTCGACCTCGTCTCCTTCACCGGCTCCACGGCCGTGGGCCGGCGGATCGCGGCGACCGCGGGCGCGGCCGTCAAGAAGGCGGCCCTCGAACTCGGCGGCAAGTCCGCCAACGTCATCCTGCCGAGCGCCGACCTCGCCAGGGCCGTCAACGTGGGCGTCGCCAACGTGATGTCCAACTCGGGCCAGACCTGCAGCGCGTGGACCCGGATGCTCGTCCACCGCGACCGCTACGACGAGGCCGTGGAGCTCGCCGCCGCGGCGGCCGCCAAGTACGCCGACCGCATCGGCCCGGTCGTCAGCGCCCGGCAGCGCGAGCGCGTGCTCGGGTACATCGAGAAGGGGCTGGCCGAGGGGGCCCGGCTGGTGGCCGGCGGCCCGCAATCCCCCCGCGGACAGGGCTACTTCGTCCGTCCCACGGTCTTCGCCGACGTCACCCCCGACATGACGGTCGCACAGGAGGAGATCTTCGGCCCGGTGCTGTGCGTGCTGCGCTACGAGGACGAGGAGGACGCCCTGCGGATCGCCAACGGCACGGTCTACGGGCTCGCCGGCGCCGTCTGGGCCGGCGACGAGGCGGAGGCGGTGGCCTTCGCCCGCAGGATGGACACCGGCCAGGTCGACGTCAACGGCGGTCGCTTCAACCCGCTGGCCCCCTTCGGCGGTTACAAGCAGTCGGGCGTCGGCCGCGAGCTCGGCGCGCACGGTCTCGCCGAGTACCTCCAGACCAAGTCCCTCCAGTTCTAAGGGAGTCGTCGACCATGGCTGTCCGCGCCGCCGTACTCCCCGCCGTCGGGGCCCCGTTGGAGATCACGCAGATCGAGCTGCCCGAGCCGGGGCCCGGCCGGGTCCGCGTCCGGCTCGCCGCCGCCGGCGTGTGCCATTCCGACCTGTCCCTGTCCGACGGCACCATGCGGGTGCCGGTCCCCGCCGTGCTCGGACACGAGGGCGCCGGCACCGTCGTCTCCGTCGGGGAGGGCGTCGAGCGCCTCGCCCCGGGCGACCAGGTGGTCCTCAACTGGGCCCCGTCCTGCGGCGCCTGCCACGCCTGCTCCCTCGGCGAGGTCTGGTTGTGCGCCAACGCCCTCGCCGGGTCCGCCGAGGTCTACGCCCGCACGACGCACGGCACGGACCTCCACCCCGGCCTGAACGTCGCCGCCTTCGCCGAGGAGACCGTCGTCCCGGCCTCCTGCGCCCTGCCCCTGCCGGACGGCATCCCCCTCACCGACGCGGCCCTGCTCGGCTGCGCCGTCCTCACCGGCTACGGCGCCGTCCACCACAGCGCCCGGGTCCGGTCCGGTGAGACGGTCGCCGTGTTCGGCGTCGGCGGGGTCGGTCTCGCCACCCTCCAGGCGGCCCGCATCGCCGGCGCCTCGACGATCGTCGCCGTCGACGTCTCCCCCGAGAAGGAGGCCCTGGCCCGCGCGGCGGGGGCCACGGAGTACGTCGTCGCCTCCGACCGCACGGCCCGCGACATCCGCGGACTCACCGGCGGACAGGGCGTCGACGTGGCCGTGGAGTGCGTGGGCCGCGCCGTCACCATCCGGACCGCCTGGGAGTCCACCCGGCGCGGCGGCCGCACCACGGTCGTCGGCATCGGCGGCAAGGACCAGCAGGTCACCTTCAACGCCCTGGAGCTCTTCCACTGGGGCCGCACCCTCTCGGGCTGCGTCTACGGGAACTCCGACCCGGCGAAGGATCTCCCGGTCCTGGCCGACCACGTCCGGTCCGGCCGCCTAGACCTGAGTGCGCTGGTCACCGAACGCATCGGGCTGGCGGACATCCCGGCGGCCTTCGAGACCATGCTGGCGGGCAAGGGCGGACGGGCACTGGTGATCTTCTGACGGCGGGCGGGCCCGGGTGCCGGGCCGCCGCGCCGCCGGTCAGGCGGAGTGCGGCGTCCGCTCGGGGCCCGGCTCGGGGGCGGCGCCGGCGGTCGTCAACGGGGGAGTCGCCCCGGCCGCGGTGTCGCCGGTCACGGCCCCCGGGGCCGCGGTCTGTGCGGTCGCGGCCTCCGCGGTCGCGTCCGGCGGCGCTGTCCGCGACCCCGACCGGGACACGGCCACCCCCGCCAGACACAGCGCCCCGCCCGCCAGGGTGAGCAGCCCCGGCACCTCGCCCAGCGCCAGCCACGACATCCCGACGACCAGCGCGGGCACCGCGTACGTGGTCGCCCCCATGCGGCTCGCCGTCGTCCGGGCCAGCGCGTACGCCCACGTGGTGAACGCCAGCGCGGTCGGAAAGACGCCCAGGTAGACCATGTTCAGCGTCGCGGAGAGCGGCGCGCTCCCCGTCTCGTGGGCCAGCTGTCCCGCGAACGGCAGACACACCACCGCCCCGATGGCGCACCCGAACGTCGTCACCTGAAGGGCACTCGCCCGGGCCAGGGCCGGCTTCTGGGCGACGACCCCGCCCGCGTAGCCGACGGCGGCGAGCAGACACAGCACCACTCCCAGCACGGACGATCCGCCCCGGCCGGACATCGACAACCCCACGGCGACCGCGCCCGCGAACGAGACCGCCATCCCCGCCAGCAGCCGCGGCGGCATCAGGTCGCCGAGCAGCCGCGCGCCGAGCAGGGCGATGAGGATCGGCCCGATGTTGACGACCAGGGCCGCCGTCCCCGCGTCCACCTGCTGCTCGCCCCAGTTGAGCACCACCATGTAGATGCCGAACCACAGCACCCCGGACGCGGCGATCCCGCGCCAGGCGGACCGCGGCGGCCACCCTTCACGCCGTATCGCGCAGACGACGCCCAGCACCGCCGCGCCGGACAGCAGCCGCCCGAGCGCCAGCGCCCCCGGCGAGTAGGCGTCCCCCGCGCTGCGGATCGAGACGAAGGCGGAGGCCCACAGAACGACGCTGACCGCGGCCGCTCCGGCGGCCGCCCATTCCGTACGACGTCCCGCACGCCGTGGACTGTTCATCATGGTCTCCAGGCTAGGAAGGAAGAGGGTCGGGGTCTCGCGGATTTCGGACGAGGAACCGGCGGCGCCGCGCACGAGCGGGCCTTGCCCGTCTCGCTGTGCCTCGCCGCGTCGTCGGCGGCGGTCAGCGCAGTGCCGCCGCCTCGATGCCCAGGAGCTCGGCCAGCGCCCGCTCGCCGGCCGGCGTCACCTTCACCGCCCGCTGCGAGCCGATGCGCACGCACCAGCCCGCGTCGAGCGCGTGCCGGCACAGGGCCGCTCCCGCCGCGCCGGCGAGGTGAGGGCGGCGCTCGGTCCAGTCGAGGCAGGCGCGGGCGAGCGGGCGGCGGGTCGTCCGGTCGAGCGCGATGCCGTTGCCCGCGAACCAGCGTGCCCCGGCCTCGGTCAGCACGAAACCGGCGGCCCGCTCTTCGCGGCGGCCCGCCCCGCTCAGCAGTCCACGCGCCGTGAACCCGTCGGTGAGGGCGATGCCGAGCCGCCCGGCGAAGTGGTCGTAGCAGGTGCGTCCCCGGGCCATCGCCGAACCGGCCGTCGTGGCCCGCAGGCCGCGCGGTCTGCGGGCGGGGTCCGGGGCGACCTGGGCGGCGAGGTCCTCCAGGAGCTGTGCGACCCGGGTGTCGAGGAGCTGGACGTAGCGGTGCCGCCCCTGCCGTTCCTCGGCCAGCAGCCCGCCCGCGACCAGTTTGCCCAGGTGCTCGCTCAGCGTCGACGCGGCCACGCCCGCGTGCCGGGCCAGCTCACCGGCCGTCCAGGCCCGCCCGTCGAGCAGCGCCAGCAGACAGGCGGCCCGCGTCTCGTCCGCGACCAGCCCGGCGAGCGCGGCCAGCCCCGGCGCCCGTGCGTCCCGATGATCACCCGTGTGTGTGTCGCTCACGTGGTCCAGCATGCGCGGCGAACAGTTCGGCCCGCACCGAACCGTGCTCGCCCGCCGTGCTAGGGCAGCTGCTCGAACTGCCGGGCGAGTCCGTCCAGCAGGGCCGTCAGGCCGGTCTCGAACGCCCGCTCGTCGATCTTCTCCTGCTGATCGGCGAGCAGGTGGGCCTGGCCGAGGTGCGGATAGTCGGCGGGGTCGTACGCGCTCACGTCGTCGACGAAACCGCCCGCGAACGAGCCGAGGGCGGACCCCATGACGAAGTACCGCATCAGCGCGCCGATGGAGGTGGCCTGCGCGGGCGGCCAGCCGGCGCGGACCATCGCGCCGTACACCGCGTCGGCCAGCCGCAGGCCGGCGGGACGCCGGCCGGGGCCCCGGGCGAGCACCGGGACGATGTTCGGGTGGTCGCGCAGGGCGGCGCGGTAGGAGACGGCCCAGTCGTGCAGCGCGGTGCGCCAGTCGCGGTCGTCCTCGAACATCGACAGGTCGACCTGGGCGCTGACCGAGTCGGCGACGGCCTCCAGGATCTCGTCCTTCGTGCGGAAGTGGTTGTACAGCGAGGGCCCGCTCACCCCCAGTTCGGCGGCCAGCCGACGGGTGGAGACGGTCGCGAGCCCCTCCGCGTCCACGAGCGCCCGTGCGGCCTGGACGATCCGGTCGGTGCTGAGAAGGGGCTTGCGCGGTCGGGCCATGGCGCACATAGTAGGGCTGCACCATGGAAACTAGCAGTGCTAATTTAAAGTCGGACTTCGTCGGTGGGGTGATCTCGTGGTGAATCTGGGGCTCAGCGAGGAGCAGGTGGCCGTCCAGCGGCTCGCCAAGGACTTCGTCGACCGTGAGATAGCCCCCCACGTGGTCGCCTGGGACCGGGCGGAGGAGGTCGACCGGTCCATCGTGGCGAAACTCGGTGAGATCGGTTTCCTCGGCCTGACCGTCGACGAGGAGTACGGCGGCTCGGGCGGCGACCATCTCGCCTACTGCCTGGTCACGGAGGAGCTGGGCCGCGGGGACTCGTCCGTGCGCGGGATCGTGTCCGTCTCCCTGGGCCTGGTCGCCAAGACCGTCGCGGCCTGGGGGAGCGAGGAGCAGAAGCGCCGCTGGCTGCCGGGCCTGACATCCGGCGAGTACGTGGGCTGCTTCGGTCTGACCGAGCCCGGCACCGGCTCGGACGCCGGCAACCTCGCCACCCGCGCGGTCCGCGACGGCGACGACTTCGTCATCAACGGCGCGAAGACGTTCATCACCAACGGCACCTGGGCCGACGTCGTCCTGCTCTTCGCCCGCTCGACCGACGCCCCGGGCCACAAGGGCGTCTCCGCGTTCCTCGTCCCGGCCGACACCCCCGGCCTGACCCGCCGCGCCATTCACGGCAAGCTCGGACTGCGCGGCCAGGCGACCGCCGAACTGGTCCTGGAGGACGTCCGTGTCCCCGGCTCCGCGCTGCTGGCGCCCGAGGGCAAGGGGTTCTCCGTCGCGATGTCGGCGCTGGCCAAGGGGCGGATGTCGGTCGCCGCGGGCTGCGTCGGCATCGCGCAGGCCGCCCTGGACGCGGCCGTACGGTACGCGGGGGAGCGCGAACAGTTCGGCAGGACCATCGCCCATCACCAGCTGATCCAGGAGCTGATCAGCGACATCGCGGTCGACGTGGACGCGGCCCGGCTGCTGACCTGGCGGGTCGCCGACCTGATCGACCGCGGCCTGCCCTTCGCCACCGAGTCCTCCAAGGCCAAGCTCTTCGCCTCGGAGGCCGCCGTGCGCGCCGCCAACAACGCCCTTCAGGTCTTCGGCGGCTACGGCTACATCGACGAGTACCCGGCCGGCAAGCTGCTGCGCGACGCGCGGGTGATGACCCTCTACGAGGGCACGAGCCAGATCCAGAAGCTGGTCATCGGGCGGTCGCTGACGGGGGTCTCGGCGTTCTGAGTACGTCCTGAGTACGGGGACGGATGCGGCCCGGGCCGTCCCGCGGCGATGCTGTCGCCATGAGCGACACACCGGTCAAGCAGAACACCGCCGCCTTCTACGGCCAGGCGGTCGCGTCCTTCGCCGTGGCCATGGCGGCGACCGCCATCGGCATCTTCAAACTGAACGCCGACGCCTGGGTGCGCGCCTTCCTCGCGATCGCCGTCCTCTACCTCGTGACATCGGCCTTCACCCTGGCCAAGGTGATCCGGGACCGGCAGGACGCCGCGGCCCGCGTGTACAGCCCCTTCGAAAAGCTCTGAGCGGGCGTTCTAAGCGAGCGCTCAGTTTCGGCTGTATGGTGTAGCTCCTGCAGCGAGAGGGGCGGACCAGCGATGAGTGCGGCGGAGGAGACGGCCGGCGGCGAGATCGAGCCGTGGGACGAGGTCACCCCTGACGCGGCCCGGCGACTGCTGGTCGCCGCCGTGGAGGCGTTCGCCGAGCGCGGTTACCACGCGACGACGACCCGGGACATCGCGGGCCGCGCGGGTATGAGTCCGGCCGCCCTCTACATCCACTACAAGACCAAGGAAGAGCTGCTCCACCGCATCAGCCGGATCGGCCACGACCGTGCGCTGGACATCCTGCGCACCGCGGCCGCCGGCGAGGGTGACGCCACCGGGCGCCTCGCCGAGGCCGTGAGCTCCTTCGTCCGCTGGCATGCCGGGCGGCGCACCACGGCGCGGGTCGTCCAGTACGAACTGGACGCACTCGGCCCCGAGGCCCGCGCCGAGATCCTCGACCTGCGCCGGCAGGTCGACGCCGAGGTGCGCGGCATCATCGAGGACGGGGTGGCCGCGGGCGACTTCGACGTGCCGGACGTGCACGGCACGACCCTCGCCGTGCTGTCCCTCTGCATCGACGTGGCCCGCTGGTTCAACGTGGACGGGCCCCGCACGCCCGACGAGGTCGGCGCGCTGTACGCCGAGCTCGTGCTGCGGATGGTGGGCGCGGCCGAGTAGCCGCGCCATGGCGTCCGCCGCCCCGGGTCAGAGGTAGTACCGGGACACCGACTCCGCCACGCACACCGGCTTGTCCCCGCCCTCACGCTCCACGGTGAAGGCGACGGCGACCTGGACGCCGCCGGTGACGTCCTCGACGCCGGTGATCGCCGCGGTCGCGCGCAGCCGGGAGCCGACCGGCACGGGGGCCGGGAAACGGACCTTGTTCGTCCCGTAGTTGACGCCCATCTTCACGTTCTCGACCGTGATCAGCTGCGGCCCGAAAAGCGGCAGCAGGGAGAGGGTGAGGTAGCCGTGCGCGATGGTCGTGCCGAAGGGGCCGGCGGCGGCCCGCTCCGGGTCCACGTGGATCCACTGGTGGTCGCCGGTGGCCTCCGCGAAGAGGTCGATCCGCTTCTGGTCGACCTCCACCCAGTCGGTGTACCCCAGTTGCTCGCCCACCGCCGCCTTCAGGTCGTCGGCGGACGTGAAGATCCTCGGCTCTGCCATGTCTGCGGCCCTCTCGCGTCACTAGCTGCCCATGTCACCATGCCATAGGTCTAAGCGACTGCTTAGCATGGTCCGCCGTCGGGTCGATGTCAACGGACCCGGCGGCGAGCGGGCTGGGTAGGGTTCGAGGGGTGCCGCAGATTCCCGAGAAGGTCCACGAGCTCACGGTCGGTCAGCTCGCCGCGCGCAGCGGCGCCGCCGTCTCCGCCCTCCACTTCTACGAGTCCAAGGGTCTGATCAGCAGCCGTCGCACGGCCGGCAACCAGCGCCGCTACCACCGTGACACGCTGCGCCGGGTCGCCTTCGTCCGCGCGGCGCAGCGGGTCGGCATCCCCCTGGCCACGATCCGCGACGCCCTGGCCGAGCTCCCCGAGGAGCGGACCCCGACCCGGGAGGACTGGGCCCGTCTCTCACGGGCCTGGCGCGCGGAACTGGACGAGCGGATCCAGCAGCTCAACCGTCTGAGGGACCACCTCACCGACTGCATCGGCTGCGGCTGCCTGTCGCTGGCGACCTGCGTCCTGTCCAACCCCGACGACGTCTTCGGCCGACGGGCCTCCGGCTCACGGCTGATGGCGGGCCGGAAGGAGCCCGGCGACCAGGCCCGCGGGGACGGCTGAGCCGTCTCCCCCCTCCCCCCTCCCCCTGATCCGCCCCCCGGCACGCGGACCCCCGGTGCTCGGTCCCACCCGTACCGGGTCCCACCGGTGCTCGGTCTCACTCGTACTCGGTGCCGCCCTTGCGGGTCAGGTAGGCCCCGCTGACCGCCTTGGCGATCGCCCTGCCCCCGGTCACGGGGCTGTGGCCCTCGACGGCCGGCCGGATCACCACGCCCTCGCGCAGGTGCAGCCCGCGTCCCGACACCGTCTCACGGCCGGTCGCGATCTCCAGGATCCGCTCACTGTCGTACGGGCCCTCGAACAGGCGCGGCACCAGGGGCAGTTCGCCCTCCAGGAGCTGCGCCGCGTCCAGCCAGCGCACCGTGCCGTCGATGTCCGCGCAGACGTCGAACACCGCGTACCCGAGAGTGGCGCGCCGCCCGTCCGCGCCGTACGTCAGGTCCTGCACGCCCGCTCCGTAGACCTCCGCGAACACGCCGACCCGGCGGGCGCCCAGCCGGTCGGCCAGGCGCGCCGCCGCCTCGGGGGCGCCGTGACCGCGCACGGCCCGCCAGTACAGGTTGCGGGGATCCTCCGTCAGGGCCAGGGACTTCGCCCCGAAGCCCTTCGAGGAGACGTACACCCGTTCCTGGTCGGCCACGTACGTCAGCAGGCAGGCGGAGCCGTGCAGCTTCTCGGTCACGACGACCGGCTCGCCGGCCTCGAAGATGCCGGGGTAACGCTGGATGTTCTCGATGTCGACCCAGGGCAGCAGATCCGGCGCGGCCTCGACGTCACCGCTCATGGTCGGCGGGATCGGCGGCACCCACTTGACGATGCCGAGCCGTTCCGCGAAGTCGACGCCCTCCGCCGCCGCCCGCACCAGGTCGACGTCGGCCAGCGCCCTGGGCCGGCACACGATCCCCTGCGACAGCTCGCCCCGCAGCCGCACCGCTTTGACCCGGTCCGACCCGCTGCCCGCCAGCCGCCCGGTGAGTCCCAGCTCCTCGACCAGCGCGGCGGGAAGCACCGACTGCTCGGGGATGTACAGGGCCGCCTCGCCGGTCCGGTAGGCGCCCTTGGCGACCACGGCCCGGTACAACCCGACCTGGGCCAGTTCGAGGGCGTCGGCGTTGGGGTGTTCGTGGACGGTCAGCACTTCGGCGGTGACGCGCAGCGTCGACATCAGGGGCTCCTCAGGGACTCGATGGGTCCTCGGTCGTGTTTCGTCGGCCTCTACTGTCCCCGCGGGAAACCGGTGGAGCGACCGGATTGACGGCTGCTAGCGTCGGTGGCGATCCGCTGCCCAAGTCCGCTGCGGCACCGGCCACTTCACCCGCTGCTCGGCCTTCCCGCACCCGCAAGCCCGGTCGCCCGACGCGCGTGGCACGCGGTGCGGTCCGCGTGCCGGTGGCCCCGCCCTGCGCTCATCCGCGCCCGCTCGGGTGCCGGCTCACCGCCTGTGCCACCAACTGGGCGTTCGACAGCGCCCGTTGTCCGTCCGGCAGGTGCAGCGTGTCCTCCAGGCCGATCCGGGTGGCCAGTCCGAGGCGTTGCGCCAGCCGCAGGACCGGCCAGGCTCCGCCGTCCTCGCCGTGCAGCAGCACGGGCCGGCCGAACGCGGGGCCCAGCTCGGCCAGGAGGGCGCGCGCGGTCGCCACGGCCGTCCGCCCGGCGGTGTCGGTCACCTCCGCGAGCACGCGCAGCACCCTCGGGCCGAGCGCAGACGCCGCGAACCGTGCCGCTCCGTCCGTCCCCGACCAGATGCCCGCCTCCACGCCGACGCCCCGTTCCATCAGGGCCGCCGCCAGTTCCTCCGCTCCCGGCTCGTGCCAGTTGACCGAGGCGTGGTCGGGCAGCACCGTCCAATCGCGCACCCGGGCCAGCCGTTGCGCGGGGTCCGGCTCCGCCCAGGCGCCCGTGGTGACGCCGACCGGCACCGCCACCCGCGCCCGTATCGCGTCGAGGGTCGCGGCGACCACGCGCGGTGAGACCGAGTCCCGTCCGCACGGCGTCCTGGGGTGGACATGGACGTCGGCGGCCCCCGCGGCGACGGCCTCCGCCGCGGACTCGGCCATCGCCTCGGGTGTCAGCGGGACCTTCGCGCCGTCCGCCGCGCCGCGCGTTCCGTTCAGACAGACCTGCACCATGTCCCCAGGGTGACATCCGCCACCGGCAACGGACCGGGCGACCGTCGCCGGCCCGCGGGGCCCGCGGAGCAGCGGAACAGGGGGGTGCGGCATCCCCGGCGCACCACCCCGCCGCGCCTCCGCGTCCGCCCCCGGCGTCCGCGCCGCGCCGTGCTCTCAGGCCGACATCAGCAGTCGTCCACGCCTGGCGTACGCCAGGGCCTCGGGGGTGAGGACGGGGCGTGGCACGAGGATCCCGCAGTCCGCGCAGACCGGACCCGCCGAGGGCTCGTGGTCCAGTTCGTACTTCCAGGGCAGTTCCTCGCCGCCGCACACCGGGCATTCGGCGCCCGGTTCGCGCTCCAGCGCGGCGATCAGCCTGCGCAGCACCTCGGCCATCGGCTCACGGGGGTGGACCCGCGGGTCGTCGCACCAGGCGACGCCGAAACCGCCCCAGGTCAGCCGGTGCCAGTCGTCGACGGTACCGGGCCTGCGCAGTCCGTCGTGCTTCTCCTTCCTGCGACGCTCGGCGAACTCGACCTCGTAGGCCAGCCATACGGCCCGCGCCTCCTCCAGCTCGTCCAACGCGGCCACGAGCCGCGCCGGGTCGGGGGAGCGGTCCTCCGGACCGAACCCGGCCCGGGAGCACAGGTGGTCCCAGGTCGCCCTGTGTCCGTAGGGGGCGAACCTCTCAAGGCACTTGCGCAGCGAGTACCGCCGCAGCGCCAGATCGCAACGCGGGTCTCGCACCTGTCTCGCCAGACTCCGGAAACCGGCCATCGCCTTGCACCTCCGTCACATCTGCACCTGTACTTCGGTCACTTCGGCGTCGTCGTACGGACGTCGTCGAATAGACGTATCGACATGCGATTCGGCTCCATCCGATCTCCGATGACCTCCACAAGCCGAAAACTTGACGCATGTTCATCTTCAAATCCTGGGGCTACCGGCGGTAACCTTCCGGCCACCCCCATCGCTAGGAGCAGCCGATGCCACGGCGAACCCCACGCACCACTCTCGACAGACTGAGAACTCCCGGCAGATTCCCCGGGTTCCTGAAGACAGCCTCCGTATGCGCGCTGATCGCAGGTCTTTTGTCGCCGATCACCCAAGTCGCGGCCGCCGCCGAGGCCACGGCCTCGAACGACTACTGCGGCGGCCAGTGTTCCGACATCCTGCCGCCGGGCGAGAACGGCAACGCCACTCTCGCCCAGGTCCTGCTCAACCAGGCGTTCGGGACCCAGCCCGACCACGCCGAGGACCAGCTGGGCCCCTACGCGAACCTCGCCAAGGGCTACCCCACGCTCACCAACGCCACGGTCAACACCTTCTTCAACGACGCCTCCTTCGGCGTTCCCTCCGATCAGGTGGCCTCCACCCTGAGCCCCGCGGGCCGCAGTGACGTGACGATCGTCCGCGACAAGAAGACGGGCGTTCCGCACATCACGGGCACCACCCGGTACGGCACCGAGTTCGGCGCCGGGTACGCCGCCGCCCAGGACCGGCTCTGGCTCATGGACGTCTTCCGTCATGTCGGCCGTGGCCAGCTCACGGCCTTCGCGGGCGGCGCCGCCTCCAACCAGGGCCTGGAACAGCAGTTCTGGCGCAACGCTCCGTACACCGAGGCAGACCTCCAGGCCCAGATCGACAACGCCGTCGCGACCAACGGCGCCCGCGGCCAGCAGGCCCTCGCCGACGCAGGCGCCTACCTGGCCGGTATCAACGCGTACATCGACGCCTCCGACAGCGGCCGCTACTTCCCCGGTGAATACGTCCTCACCGGCCACAAGGACTCAATCACCAACGCCGGCACCATCGATCACTTCAAGATCACCGACCTGGTGGCGCTGGCCTCGGTCATCGGCGCGCTCTTCGGCTCCGGCGGCGGCGGCGAGGTCAACAACGCCGTGTCGCTGCTCGCCGCGCAGGAGAAGTACGGCGTGGAGCAGGGCACCCAGGTCTGGGAGGCGTTCCGCGAGCGCAACGACCCCGAGGCCGTCCTCACCGTCCACAACGGCGAGAGCTTTCCGTACGCCGCCAAGCCCGCGAGCCCCCAGGGCGAGGCGCTGCCCGACGGCGGCTCGGTGACCACGCAGCCGCTGGTCTACGACGCCACCGGCACCGGCGGTGACCAGAGCGCCTCCGCCACCGCCGCGGCGGCCACCGCGTCCGCCCTCAGCTCGGCCCGGCGCGGCATGTCCAACGCCCTGGTGGTGAGCGGCAAAGCGACCGCGAGCGGCCACCCGATCGCCGTCTTCGGCCCGCAGACCGGCTACTTCGCCCCCCAGTTGCTCATGCTCCAGGAGATCCAGGGCCCGGGCATCAGCGCCCGCGGCGCCTCCTTCGCGGGCCTGAGCATGTACGTCGAGCTCGGCCGCGGCCAGGACTACGCGTGGAGCGCCACGACCTCCGGCCAGGACATCATCGACTCCTACGCGGTCGAACTGTGCCAGGACGACTATCACTACCTGTACCACGGCGCCTGCACGGCCATGGACGTCGTCGAGCAGAAGAACGCCTGGAAGCCGACCACCGCCGACGGGACGGCCGCCGGCTCGTACACCATGCGCGTCTACCGGACCAAGTACGGCCCCGTGCAGTACCGGGCGACCGTCGGCGGCAAGAAGGTCGCATACACCACCCTGCGCTCGTCCTTCATGCACGAGGCCGACTCGATCATCGGCTTCCAGATGCTGAACGACCCGGACTACGTCAAGAGCCCGCAGACCTTCCAGAGCGCGGCGCAGCACATCAACTACACCTTCAACTGGTTCTACGCCGACTCCTCCCACACCGCCTACTACAACAGCGGTGACAACCCGGTGCGTGCGAGCGGCGTCGACGCCGAGTTCCCGGTCTGGGCGCAGGCGGCGTACGAGTGGAAGGACTGGGTCCCGGCCACCAACACGGCCGCGTACACGCCCGCTTCGGCGCACCCCAACTCCGTCGACCAGGACTACTACATCTCCTGGAACAACAAGCAGGCCAAGGACTACGCGGCGGCCTCCTGGGGCGACGGGTCCGTGCACCGCGGGAACCTGCTGGAGGACCGGGTGAAGAAGCTGGTCGCGGCCGGCGGCGTCACGCGCGCGTCCCTGGCGAAGGCGATGGCCGAGGCGGCCCTCGTCGACCTGCGGGCCGAGGACGTCCTGCCCGACCTGCTGAAGGTGATCAACAGCTCCACCGTCACCGACTCCACGGCCGCGGCCGCGGTGACCAAGCTCCAGGCCTGGCTGACGGCGGGCGGCAGGCGCACGGAGACCACGGCCGGTTCGAAGACATACGCCGACGCCGACGCGATCCGCATACTGGACGCGTGGTGGCCGCTGCTGGTGAAGGCGGAGTTCGAACCCGGCCTCGGCTCCGGCCTGTACAGCGCGATCACCGCCAACCTGCCGGTGGACGAGGCCCCTTCGGCCGCCCACGGCCCGACCGGGGCGCACGCCGGCAGCTCCTTCCAGTACGGCTGGTGGAGCTATGTGGACAAGGACGTCCGGGCAGTGCTGGGCGAGTCGGTGCAGGGCGGGCTGACGCAGAAGTACTGCGGCGGGGGCACCCTCAGCGGCTGCCGTGACGTCCTGATCAGCACCCTGAAGACGGCGGCCGGCAAGACCGCGGCCCAGGTCTACCCCGGCGACACCCTGTGCGCGGCGGGCAACCAGTGGTGCGCCGACTCGATCGTCCAGCGCACGCTGGGCGGCATCAAGCACGGCAACATCAGCTGGCAGAACCGCCCCACCTTCCAGCAGGTGGTGGAGTTCACCTCGCACCGGTAGTCCCCGCGACGGCGGGTCGTGTCCTCACGGATGCGGCCCGCCGTCGGCGTCTCGCGCTCGCGTCCGCCGCCGTCGAGCGACCCGCACGGCATGTCGACGAGCGCGCGCCCGCGCGCCCGGCACGGCCCGCATCCCGCCGTGCCCCATCGCGCCCGCCGTCCCCCGGCGCCTTCCCGAGCGGCCTCCCGGCGCCGTAGGCCACGATGCATGCGGGCAGAGAGACGGAGAGAGACGGAAGGAGACGGAAGGGTGTCCCCGTCACGGCCGCCGGACTCCGCGGCGATCCCCGGGTAACCCTTTCGCCGCAACATACCGACTGGTTAGTCTGACAGGCAGAGCCGATTCGTGCCGCAGTCGCGTCGAAGGAGACCGATGGTGGAAGCCGTGCAGGATGCCGGAGTGGTCGTGACCGGAGCGGGAGGCGGCATCGGGGCCGCGCTGGCCCGCCGCTTCGCCGCCGAGGGCGCCCGGGTCGTCGTCAACGACCTGGACGCCGGGCGGGCCGAGGCCGTGGCCGCCGAGATCGGCGGCATCGCGGTGCCCGGCGACGCCTCCACGATCGTCGACCGGGCCCGCGAGGCGCTCGGCGGCGCCGTCGACGTGTACTGCGCCAACGCCGGGGTCGCCTCGGGCGGCACGGAGGCGGCCGACGAGGCCGTCTGGGCGCTGGCCTGGGACGTCAACGTCATGGCCCACGTCCGCGCGGCCCACGCGCTGCTCCCGCACTGGCTGGAGCGCGGCCGCGGCCGGTTCGTCTCGACCGTGTCCGCCGCCGGGCTGCTCACCATGATCGGCGCGGCCCCCTACAGCGTCACCAAGCACGGCGCGTACGCCTTCGCCGAGTGGCTGTCGCTCACCTACCGCCACCGGGGCGTCCAGGTCCACGCGATCTGCCCCCAGGGCGTGCGCACCGACATGCTGGACGCCACCGGCAGCGCGGGCGACCTGGTGCTCAAGCCGACCGCGATCGAGCCGCAGGACGTCGCGGACGCCCTGTTCAAGGGCATCGCCGAGGACCGCTTCCTGATCCTGCCGCACCCCGAGGTCGCCGGGTACTACCAGGTGCGGGCCGGCGACCCCGACCGCTGGCTGACCAACATGAACCACCTGCAGCAGAAGTGGGAGACCGCCGAATGACCCCGTCCGCCTCCCGGTACGCCGCCAAGCCCTGGCTGGCCCTCCTCGACGACGCCCAGCGCGCCCCGATCGAGCCCGCCGACTCACCCGTGCACGCCTTCCGCAGGTCCGTGGCCGAGGCGCCCGACCGCGCCTGCCTCGCCTACTTCGACGGCCGGCTCAGCTACCGCGAGGTCGACGAGCTCAGCGACTCCGTCGCCGGGTACCTCGCCGCCCGCGGCCTGGCGGCCGGCGACCGGGTCGCCGTCCTGCTGCAGAACTCCCCGCTCTTCGTCCTCGCCCTGCTCGGGGCGTGGAAGGCCGGCGCGACGGTCGTCCCGGTGAACCCGATGTACAAGTCCGCGGAGGTCGCCCACGTCCTGCGGGACGGCGAGGTCGCGGCGCTGATCTGCTCAGACCGCGCGTGGGAGGCGTATCTGCGCGAGACGGCCGCCGACTCGCCCGTGCGGATCGCGCTCACCGGCTGCGAGCTGGACTTCCAGACGCGGGGCGACGCGCGCGTGCTCGCCTTCGAACGTCTCCCGCAGGCGCCCGACGCCGACGACCTCACCGCCGTCGCCCGCGCCGGCCACAAGGCGCCCGAGGGCCGCGAGGCCGCCCCGGACGACATCGCGCTGATCAGCTACACCTCCGGCACGAGCGGAGCCCCCAAGGGCGCCACCAACACGCACGGCAACATCATGCACAACGCCGAGCGGCAGCGCACCGGGCTGCGCCTGCCCGAGGCGCCCGTGTACTACGCGCTCGCGCCCCTGTTCCACATCACCGGCATGGTCTGTCAGCTCGTCGCCTGTCTGAACAGCGCGGGCACGCTCGCCATCACGTACCGCTTCGACGCGGGCGTCGTGCTGGAGGCGTTCGCCGAGCACCGGCCGCACTACACGGTCGGCCCGTCTACCGCCTTCATGGCGCTGGCCGCCCACCCCGCCTGCACCCGGGACCACTTCGCCTCCTTCGCGCACATCTCCTCCGGCGGAGCACCGCTGCCGCCGGCCCTGGTGGAGAAGTTCCGGGCCGGCTTCGGGCCCTACATCCGCAACGGCTACGGGCTCACCGAGTGCACCGCGCCCTGTGCCTCCGTCCCGCCCCAGCTGGAGGCGCCGGTCGACCCGGCCTCGGGGACCCTCGCCGTCGGCGTGCCCGGTCCGGACACGGTCGTGCGCATCGTCGACGACCAGGGCGCCGAGGCGCCCTTCGGCGAGCAGGGCGAGATCGTCGTCCGAGGGCCGCAGGTCGTGCCCGGGTACTGGCGGCGGCCCGAGGCCACCGCCGAGACCTTCCCCGACGGCGAGCTGCGCACCGGCGACATCGGGTTCATGGACGAACAGGGCTGGCTGTACGTCGTCGACCGCAAGAAGGACATGATCAACGCGTCCGGGTTCAAGGTGTGGCCGCGCGAGGTCGAGGACGTGCTGTACACGCACCCGGCGGTGCGCGAGGCCGCCGTCGTCGGGGTGCCGGACGGCTACCGCGGCGAGACCGTCAAGGCCTACATCAGCCTGCGTCCCGGCGCCGACGCGGATGCCGGTACGCTCGCGGCCTACTGCAAGGACAGGCTGGCGGCGTACAAGTATCCGCGTCAGGTGGAGATCCTGCCCGACCTGCCCAAGACGGCGAGTGGCAAGATCCTCCGTCGGGAACTGCGTTCCCGCACACACGACGGCCAGTGACGCATCGAGGAAAAAGGCAGGTGGCGGCAGTGCCCAGGACGACGGACGGCGACGGGACGCCCGTGCCGCAGCGGCTGCTCGCCGCCGCCACCCGGCTCTTCGCCGAGCAGGGTTACGACCGCACCTCGGTGCAGGAGATCGTGGAGGCCGCAGGCGTCACCAAGGGGGCCCTGTACCACTACTTCGGCTCCAAGGACGACCTGCTGCACGAGGTCTACGCGCGCGTGCTGCGCGTCCAGCAGGAGCGGCTCGACGCCTTCGCGGGTGCGGACGAGCCGATCGAGAAGCGGCTGCGGGGCGCGGCGGCCGACGTCGTCGTCACGACGATCGAGAACCTCGACGACGCGATGATCTTCTTCCGCTCGATGCACCATCTGAGCCCCGAGAAGAACAAGCAGGTGCGCGCCGAGCGGCGGCGCTACCACGAACGCTTCCGCGCGCTGGTCGAGGAGGGCCAGCAGGCCGGCGTCTTCTCCACGGCGACCCCGGCCGACCTGGTCGTGGACTACCACTTCGGGTCCGTCCACCACCTGTCGACCTGGTACCGCCCGGACGGGCCGATGGGCGCGAAGGAGGTCGCCGACCACCTCGCCGACCTGCTGCTGCGGGCGCTGCGGCCGTAGGCCCCGCGCCCGTGAGAGGCGGGTACGCGTGAGGGGCGGTCGCCACGGCGACCGCCCCTCACGCGTACCCGGCGCCGGGTCCCTAGAGGTACTTCTTCAGCTCCCGGCGCGCCAGCGACCGCTGGTGGACCTCGTCCGGCCCGTCCGCGATCATGAGCGTGCGCGCACTGGCGTACAGCTCGGCCAGCGGGAAGTCCTGGCTGACGCCGCCCGCGCCGTGCAGCTGGATCGCCCGGTCGATGATGTCGACGACCGCGCGGGGCGTCGCGATCTTGATGGCCTGGATCTCCGTGTGGGCGCCCCGGTTGCCGACGGTGTCCATCATCCAGGCCGTCTTCAGCACCAGCAGCCGCAGCTGCTCGACGGTCACCCGGGCGTCCGCGATCCAGTTGTGGACCACGCCCTGCTGGGCCAGCGACTTGCCGAAGGCGTCACGGGACACGGCCCGGCGGCACATCAGCTCGATGGCCCGCTCGGCCATGCCGATCAGCCGCATGCAGTGGTGGATGCGGCCGGGGCCGAGCCGGGCCTGCGCGATGGCGAAGCCGCCGCCCTCCTCGCCGATCAGGTTCGTCACCGGCACGCGCGCGTGGTCGAAGACCACCTCGGCGTGGCCGCCGTGGGAGTGGTCCTCGTAACCGAAGACCTTCATGGCCCGTTTGACCGTGACGCCCGGGGTGTCGCGCGGCACGAGCACCATGGACTGCTGACGGCGGACGTCGTCGCCGTCCGGATTCGTCTTGCCCATCACGATGAAGATCGCGCAGTCCGGGTTCATCGCCCCGGAGATGTACCACTTGCGGCCCGTGACGACGTAGTCGTCGCCGTCGCGCTCGATCAGCGTGGTGATGTTGGTGGCGTCGGAGGAGGCCACCTCCGGCTCCGTCATCGCGAACGCCGAGCGGATCTCCCCGGCGAGCAGCGGCTCCAGCCACTGCTTCTTCTGCGGCTCGTCCGCGAACTGCGCGAGCACCTCCATGTTCCCGGTGTCGGGCGCGGCGCAGTTCAGGGCCGTGGGCGCCAGATGCGGGGAACGGCCGGTGATCTCGGCCAGGGGCGCGTACTGGAGGTTCGTCAGGCCCGCGCCGTGCTCGGCGTCGGGCAGGAAGAGGTTCCACAGGCCCTGCCGGCGCGCCTCCGCCTTCAGCTCCCCGACCACGGCCGGGGTGTCCCAGGGCGAGGCCAGCGCCGCCCGCTGCTCCTCCGCCACGGACTCCGCCGGGTAGACGTACTCGTCCATGAAGGCGAGCAGCCTGGCGCGGAGTTCCTCGGTGCGGGCGTCGAACGTGAAGTCCATGCCGGTCAGCCTTCCTGGAGAGTGGTCAGTCCGTGCTCGATGAAGACGGGGACGAGCTCCCCGATGCGGTCGAACCCGCGCCCGACCGTCTGGCCCAGCGTGTACCGGTAGTGGATCCCCTCCAGGATCACGGCGAGCTTGAACCAGGCGAACGCCGTGTACCAGGAGACCGCCGAGACGTCCCGCCCGGAGCGGGCCGCGTACCGTTCGATCAGTTCGGCGGGCGACGGGTGCCCGGGGGCGGAGGCCGTCGTGGAGATCGGGGAGTCCGGCAGCCGCAGCGGCACGCTGTACATCACCAGCAGGCCCAGGTCGGTCAGCGGATCGCCGAGCGTCGACATCTCCCAGTCGAGGATGGCGCGGATGGTGTCGTCCGGGCCGATCAGCACGTTGTCGAGCCGGTAGTCGCCGTGCACCACGGCGGGCGCGGGGGAGCGGGGCAGCTCGCGGCCGAGGGCGGCGTGGAGCTCGTCGACCCCGGCCAGCTCGCGGCTGCGGGAGGCGTCCAGCTGCTTGCCCCAGCGGCGCAGCTGCCGGTCCAGGAAGCCCTCGGGGCGGCCGAAGTCGGCCAGGCCCACCTCGGCGGGGTCCACCGCGTGCAGCTCCACGAGCGTGTCCACCAGCGACAGGATCGCGTCCCGGGTGCGCCGCTCGCCGAGCGGGACGAGCTCGTCGGCCGTCCGGTACGGAGTGCCCTCGACGAACTCCATGACGTAGAAGGGCGCCCCGAGCACCTGCTCGTCCTCGCAGAGCAGCACCGGTCGCGGCACCGGCACGCTCGTCGGATGGAGCGCGCTGATCACCCGGTGCTCGCGCCTCATGTCGTGCGCGGTGGCCAGGACGTGCCCGAGCGGAGGACGCCGGACGACCCACTTCGCCTCGCCGTCGGAGACGGCGTAGGTGAGGTTCGACCGTCCGCCCTCGATCAGCCGGCCGGTCAGGGGGCCGTGGACCAGGCCGGGACGCTCGCGCTCCAACAGGGCGCGCAGCCGGTCGAGGTCGAGGCCGGGCGGGTGGTCGGGGCTCATGCGTCGCTCCTGTGGGCGGGACGGGTGAACAGGACTCGCCCCATGATGCCGACCGGTCGGTATGCCGTCCAGTGGTCACGCCCAACGTGATCGGGGCCACGATAGGACGACGGCCCCCCGAGCGGCACCCGGGGAGCCGTGAACGCCCGACCGCCGGCCGCCCGCTCGCCCTTCCTGCCGGACGTCCCCAGCGGCGTCAGTGATCGTCCCAGGAGCCCTCGTGCTCGGCGTGGCGGTGGCCGTCGTCCAGGTGGTCCACGTGGTCGCCGTGCCGCACGCGCGCGTGCCCGCAGTCCTCGCCGTGCCGTCGACACCGCGGGCGACGACGTCGGACAGGCTGCCACGCCGACCGCCCGTATCGGGCCATTCCGCTTGCGTGGCGTCCGGGGACGCCGGAGGGTCGAACCCATGAAGGCCATCAGCTACTCCCGCTACGGCGGCCCCGAGACGCTCGTGTACGGGGACGTCCGCGAGCCCAAGATCGGCCCCGACTCGGTGCTGGTGAAGGTCCGGGCGGCTGCGGTGAACCCCGTCGACTGGAAGTGCCGCGAAGGATATCTGGACCCGATGCTCGACGCCGTCTTCCCGGTGGTCCCCGGTTGGGACGTCTCGGGGGTCGTCGTCCAGCTCGGGGTCTCCGTCGCGGAGTACGCCGTCGGCGACGAGGTCATCGGCTACGTCCGCGAGGACTTCCTCTCCCGCGGGACCTTCGCCGAGTACGTGGCCGCGCCGGTGCGCACCCTCGCCCGCAAGCCGCGCAATCTCACCTGGGAGGAGGCCGCCGGCCTGCCTCTGACCGGCCTCACCGCCTATCAGGTGCTGACCGGGGCCCTCCAGGTGAAGCGGGGCGAGACCGTCCTCGTCCACGCGGCCGCGGGCGGGGTCGGCTCCATCGCCGTGCAGCTGGCCCGCCACCTCGGCGCACGGGTGATCGGCACGGCGAGCGAGGCCAACCACGACTTCGTGCGCTCGCTGGGCGGCGAGCCGGTCGCCTACGGCGAGGGACTGGCCGAGCGGGTGCGCGGGCTGGCCCCCGAGGGCGTGGACGCGGCCTTCGACACGGTCGGCGGGGACACCCTGAAGGTCTCCGCCAACCTGCTGGCCCCGGAAGGGCGCCTGGTGTCGATCGCCGACGGCGAGGTCGTCGGCTACGGCGGCCGCTACTACTGGGTCCGGCCCGACGCCGAGGACCTCACCCGGGTGGCGGAACTGGCCGAACAGGGCGTGGTGTCCGTGCACGTCTCGGAGACGTTCCCGCTGGAACGCGCGGCGGAGGCCCACCGCCGGAACGAGGAGGGCCGCACTCGCGGCAAGATCGTCGTCACGGTGCCCTGGGACACGACGGACGGCGCGGACGGCGTCGGCGCGGACGTCGGCACCGGGTAGCGCGAGGGCTGACGCCGGCGCCGGGAAGGGGCACGCGCCGACCGGGACGCCCGGGTCGGACCTAGATCACCAGCGCCAGGGCGCAGGCCGCCGTCGCGATCGTGCACAGGACCACCGACGTGGCGTGCCGCGGAGCGAGGGGCGCCGGACTCGCCGTGGCGGCGAGGGCCCGGATCCGCTGGTGGGCGAGCAGCAGGAAGGCCAGCCACAGGCCGCAGCACAGGGCGCAGGCGACGATCCCGAACGGCGAGGCCCCGCCGTGCAGCCCCGCCTTCACGGCCAGCACGGCGGTGACGGTGCTCGCCAGCGTCGTACGCCGCCAGGCCAGCCGGGTGCGTTCCGGCTGCAGCCCGGGATCGCGCACGGACAGCGGCTCGCCGCTCACCCCTCCCACCCCACCAGCACCACCACGACCATCGCCACGGCCACCACCGCGACCACCACGCCCAGCAGCGCCGGGAACCGGGACGCCGGCAGGTCCTCGCCCCGGCGCATCGCCCGCTCGCAGCGCATCCAGTGGTTCACCGCGCGCAACGAGCACAGCACACCCGCCCCGAGCAGGGCCAGCGCCAGCCCGACCCGCCAGCCCCAGCGCAGGTCCGGCAGGAACTGGTCCACCGCGAAACCCCCGCCGATCAGCGCCAGCGCGGTGCGCATCCAGGCCAGGAACGTGCGCTCGTTGGCCAGCGAGAACCGGTAGTCGGGCGTGCTGCCCTCCTCCCGGACCTGCTCGGGCGCGAACCACAGCCTGACGTTCTGCACGAACTCGATCACCCGACGGACCCTACCCGCCGTCCGCCGCCCCGCCCCGAGCCCGCCGGCCGGCCCCGCTCAGCCCGTCGGCCGGAACTCCTTCAGGCGCCGGTACGCGGCCAGCCCGTCCGGCACCCACTCCCAGAGGGGCAGACGACGCTCGACCTCCTCCTCCGGCAGGAACGCGTGCCAGGCCACCTCCTCCACCTGGGGGTTCACCGGCAGCTCGCAGCGGACCTCGTAGACGGCCGACCACCAGCTCCCGGCGGGCCCGCCGTCGTAGAGGAACTTGAAGAGGAACTCCGGCCGGGGCAGACCGCTCACGCCCAGCTCCTCCTCGGCCTCGCGCAGGGCGGCGTCGTCGTAGGCCTCGCCCGCGCCGACCACCCCACCCACGAACATGTCGTACAGCGAGGGGAAGACCAGCTTCGCCGCGGTCCGGCGGTGCACGAAGAGCCGGCCGTCGGCGTCCCGGGCCTGGATGAAGACGCAGCGGTGCCGCATTCCTTCGGCGTACACCCGCCCCCGTGGAAACCGCCCCACGACCTGGTCGTTCTCGTCGACGACGTCGAGGATCTCGTCAGCAGCGCTCATGCGCCCATCCAAGCAGGCCGCCGTCACCGCAGGGCGCGGTCACGGCAGGGCGCGGTCACCGCAGGGCGGCCCGCGGCGACCGGCCGGTCACTGTGGCTGGAAGTGCGGCACGCGCTCGCGCGGCGCCGCGCCACGGGGCATCGCCGGATGCAGCCCGAGGAGCACGATGCCCGCGACGATCGCCGCGAGTCCCGCCGCCTCCCAGGCCAGCGCGCCGGTGTCGGTGTGCAGCCGGTCGCCGAGGAAGCCGACGCCGCAGAGGATCCCCGCGAGCGGCTGGGCGGCGGTCAGCGCGGGCAGCGACATCCGCAGCGGCGCCGTCTCGAACGCGCTCTGCACCAGCACGAGCCCGGTCACGCCGAGCGCGAGCACCGCGTACGGCTGCCAGCCGGTGAACAGCTCACCGAGGCCGCCCGCGCCGAAACGCTGACCGCTGACCCTGGTCAGGGCGTCCTGGACGCCGTACAGCAGTCCCGCCGCGAGGGAGAGCAGGACCGGGCCCGAACTCAGCCGGGACCGCTTCGCGTACGTCGTCAGCAGCAGCGCCACCCCGACCATCACGCCGATGATCAGCCAGTGCCGCAGCGGGTCCGCGACCGCGCTGCCGCCGCGCGGCTGGCCCGCCACGATGAAGGCGGTCACCCCGCCGGCGAGCAGGAGCAGACCGGCCCAGCCCTGGCGGCCGAGCGGCTGTTTCGTCTGGTGCCGGGAGAGCGCGAGGGCGAAGAGCAGGTTCGTCGCGAGCAGCGGTTCCACCAGGGAGATCTCGCCCTGGCCGAGCGCGACCGCGCCCAGCGCCATGCCGACCACCATCAGGCCGATGCCGCCGAGCCAGCGGGGCACCTTCATCAGGTCGAGCAGCAGCCGCGGCGAGAGGAAGTCGCCGAGCGGCGCCCTCTGGGCCGCGTTCTGCTGGAGCACGAACCCGAAGCCCAGGCAGCAGGCGGCGCTCACGGCGAGAACCAGAACCAGTACCGACACGCTGCGTACCTCGATCATCCGGTCGGACCACGGACGGGGGTGCGTGTGGCCGACTGTAGCGTCCCAGCGCCCAGGGTGCCCCTGGGAGTGCCGGAAACCTTCGCTTCGGGCCCGCCCCGGGACGACGATCCCGGGAGTGCCCCTGACCGGGCTGTTGACTCGCCCGCGGCGCCGGGCCCGAGGGCCGGGGCGCGACCGTACGGCCGTGGTGGCCGTATCGCCATGGTGTGGGCTCGGGCCGGGCAGCGCCATGGCGTACGCCACACCGGCGACGGGCGGTCCCGGCCGCGACCGGCCTTCGACCGGTGGCTGGAGTGGGAGCACGACGGCCACCCGCGGTATCCGGTCGACCTGAACTTCCTCGCCCACGCCAAGGCGTGCGAGGGACGGGGCGCCGAGGCCGCCGCCCTGTTCCGGCGCATCGGCCGGCATGTCACCCGCCGTCCCTGGGCGTACCCGGACCGCGAGCCGGGCCGGGCCTTCCGGACGGCCCGGGCCGCCGCGCTCCGGACCGGCGGGAGCGCCCGCAGCTGAGAGGCGGGTGAGAAGTGTGACGGAAGTCTGACGGCGGTTCTGGATCCCTGGCCCCGGCGGCCCCCCGGGTGCTCGAATGGAAGGGTGAACCCCGAACCGTCCGAGCAACCCGAGCAACCCGCACCACCGGAACGGCCGGAACCGTCCCAACGGCCGCGACCGTCCGATCCGCCGGGAGCACCCGAGCGGCCGGACCGGACCGGACGACCGGACCGGCCTGAGCCGTCCGGAGCGTCCGAACAACGCGATCAGCCGCCGCCCGGTGGACGCGGTGCGCCCGTCGGCCGGCGCGTGTTCCTCGGCACGCTCGCCCTGGGCGCCGTGGGCGTGATCGCCGCGCCCCCGCTCCAGCGCGGCCTCGAGGCCTTCCTCGGCAGCGCCGCCGACAAGGACCCGACCGGTCTCACCGGGCTGCTCCCCAACGGCGGCGGCTTCCGCTACTACTCGGTGACCTCGTCCGTGCCGCACAAGAACGCGGCGGACTACCGCCTCACCGTGGACGGCCTGGTCGACCGGCCCGGCACCTACACGCTGGACGAGCTGCGGGCCATGCCCCAGACCCGGATGGTCAAGGACGTCCAGTGCGTCACCGGCTGGCGGGTGCCCGGCACCCCCTTCGAGGGCGTACGGCTGTCCGCGCTGCTGGACGCGGCCGGCGTGCAGGCCAGGGCCGGCGCGATCCGCTTCACCTGCTTCGACGGCGCCTACAGCGAGAGCCTCACCCTGGCCCAGGCCCGCCGCGCCGACGTCCTGGTCGCGCTGCGGATGCAGGACAAGGACCTCGGCCACGACCACGGCGGACCCGTCCGCCTCTATGTGGCCCCCATGTACTTCTACAAGTCCGCCAAGTGGCTGTCCGGCATCACCGTCACCGAGAAGGTGCGCCCCGGCTACTGGGAGAACCGCGGCTATGACGTCGACGCCTGGGTCGGCCGTTCGAACGGACGGGACGATGATCCTACGAGCTGAGGCGCCGCCCGCCACGGAAGTGCGCCGCTTCACCCGCGCCGCGCGGTGGGTGCACCGCACCACGGCCCTGCTGATGGGCGTGTGCGTGGTGACCGCGTCCTTCCTCTACATCCCCGAGTTCGCCCAGCTCGTGGGCCGCCGTGAGCTGGTGGTCCGCGTCCACGAGTGGGCCGGGCTGGCTCTGCCCGTGCCCGTCCTGGCGGGCCTGGTCTCCCGCGCGTTCCGCGCCGACCTCGGACACCTCAACCGCTTCGGCCCGCACGACCGGCGCTGGCTGCGGGCCGCCCTGCACCGCGACAAGCGCCGGGAGTCGCGTCCGGCGGCCAAGTTCAACGCCGGTCAGAAGGTGTACGCGTCCTGGATCGCGGGGGCGACGCTGGTCATGCTCGGCACGGGCCTGCTCATGTGGTTCACCCACCTCACCCCGATCATGTGGCGCACCAGCGCTACCTTCGTCCACGACTGGCTGGCCCTGACCATCGGCGTCGTCCTGGCCGGTCACATCGGCATGGCCCTGGGCGACCCGGAGGCCCGGCGCGGCATGCGCACCGGATCGGTGAGCCGGGAGTGGGCGGAGCGGGAACACCGCCTGTGGCGGCCGTGACCGCCGTCGGTCACCCGCGGGGCGCTCCGCACGGCCCGCATGCGCCAAACCGACGCGAGCCGTGCCGGGCCGTCACCGCCCGGGCGGGATGCCGAGCGGACCGACCCGTTCTCGACGTCGGCGATCCCGGCGAGGCACCTAGACGACGAGCGAGAGCAGCAGGACCAGGCCGCCGGCGACCACCGAGATGATGGTCTCCATGACCGACCAGGTCTTGATGTTCTGTCCGACGCTCAGCCCGAAGTACTCCTTGACCAGCCAGAAGCCGGCGTCGTTGACATGGCTGAAGAACAGCGAGCCGGCGCCGACGGCCAGGACCAGCAGGGCGGTGTGCGCGGTCGTCATGTCGGCCGCGAGCGGGGCGACCAGACCGGCCGCCGAGATCGTCGCCACGGTCG
The DNA here is from genome assembly GCF_001746365.1 of Streptomyces sp. LUP30. Classification (GTDB taxonomy): domain Bacteria; phylum Actinomycetota; class Actinomycetes; order Streptomycetales; family Streptomycetaceae; genus Streptomyces. The sequence goes on along the minus strand of NZ_MJAJ01000071.1, from coordinate 14,743 downwards.
CCGAGCCGGTGGCCAGCCGGATCGCCACCGCGATCAGCCAGGCCAGCAGCAGGGCCGGTATGGACCAGTCCTTGGAGACGTCCAGGACCATCCGGCCCACGCCGCAGTCGATCAGCGTCTGCTTGAACCCGCCGCCGGCGCCGACGATCAGGAGGATGCCCGCGATGGGCGCGAGCCCCTTGTCCACGAGGTGCGAGATCTGCTCCCTGCTGAAGCCCGCGGGCCGGCCCAGGGTGAAGATGCCGACGAGCACGGCGGCGAGCAGCGCGATCAGGGGCGAGCCGACCACGTCGAACACGCGCTGCGCGGTGTGCTCGGGGTCGTCCACGACGACGTCGACGAGTGCCTTGGACAGCATCAGCACGACCGGCAGGAGGATGGTGGCGAGCGTGGCGCCGAAGCCGGGACGCTTCTCCAGCTCCTCGGAGGGCCGCTGCGGGATCATGCGGTCGGGGGCGGGGACGTCGACCCAGCGGGCGGCGACCTTCGAGAACAGCGGCCCGGCGATGACCACCGTCGGCACGGCGACGAGCACGCCGAGCGCCAGGGTGACGCCCAGGTTGGCGCCGACCGCGTCGATCGCGACCAGCGGGCCGGGGTGCGGCGGGACGAGTCCGTGCATCACCGACAGGCCGGCCAGTGCCGGGATGCCGATCCGCATGAGCGAGTAGTTGCCCCGCTTGGCGACCATCAGCACCACCGGGATCAGCAGGACCACGCCGACCTCGAAGAACAGCGGCAGTCCGATCACGGAGGCGATCAGCACCATCGCCCACGGCATGGAGCGCCCGCCGGCCCTGGCGAGGATCGTGTCCACGATCTGGTCGGCTCCCCCGGAGTCGGCGAGCAGTTTGCCGAGGATCGCGCCCAGCGCGATCAGCACGCCCACCCCGGCGACCGTCGCGCCCAGCCCGGCGGTGAACGAGGCGATGGCCTTGTCCACGGGCGCCCCGGCGAACGCGCCGAGCGCGAGCGAGCCGACGGTCAGCGCCAGAAAGGCGTGCAGCTTGAACTTGGTGATGAGCAGGACGATCACGGCGATGCCCGCCAGGACGGCGATGCCCAGCTGCGCGTGGCCGGCCGAGGTGATCGGCTCGACCGTGTCCGCCGCCAGCATCTCGACGGTGAATCTGGTCACGGGGGTTCCCTTGCGGTTATCGGGACGGGGGAGGGTGAGGGGGTTACGCGGCCGGGTCGGGAAGGGCGGCGAGCGCCGTCACGGCCCGGCCTGCGATGGCCTGCGGGCTGCCGGAGACGTCGACGGCGACGCCCGCCTCGTCGGCCTGGAGCGGCTGGAGCGTGGCGAACTGGGAGTCCAGCAGAGCGGTCGGCATGAAGTGACCCTGCCGGTGCGCCATGCGGTCCTCGATCAGGGACCGGTCGCCGGCCAGGTGCACGAAGACGACTCCCGGGGCAGCGGCCCGGAGCCGGTCGCGATACGACCGCTTCAGCGCCGAGCAGCTGACCACCCCGCCGAGCCCGGCCCGTTCGTCCGCCCAGGCGCCGATGGCGTCGAGCCACGGCCACCGGTCGTCGTCGTCGAGCGGGGTGCCGGCCGACATCTTGGCGATGTTGGCCGGCGGGTGGAAGTCGTCGCCCTCCGCGTACGGGACGCCCAGCCGGGCGGCGAGCAGCGGACCGATGGTGGTCTTGCCCGTGCCGGCGACGCCCATCACCACGACGACCTGAGGGGTGCGCATCTTCGCCTCGCTGTCTTCCTCGACACCTGACGCCAACGGACGCCGACGACACTGAAACCGATTAGGTACGACGAATTCAAGAGGCTGTGATGAATAAGTCTGACTTTTTGGCTTCGTGATCTACCGCGTACTCTGTGTGCATGACCACTCCGGGCCGGGGTCTGCACGGCCGAGTACTGGACGCCCTGGGCCCCGCGATCACCGCGGGTGAGTACCCGCCGGGCAGCGTCCTGCGCACCGACGAACTGGCCCAGCGCTTCGACGTCTCCCGCTCCGTGATGCGCGAGGCGGTCCGTGTGCTGGAGTCCATGCACCTCGTCGAGTCCCGCCGCCGCGTGGGCGTCACGGTGCGCCCCAAGGCCGAGTGGAACGTCTACGACCCGCAGGTCATCCGCTGGCGGCTGGCCGGCGCCGACCGTCCGCACCAGCTGCGCTCGCTCACCGTCCTGCGCTCGGCGATCGAGCCGGTCGCGGCGGGCCTCGCGGCCACGCACGCCACGGCGGAGCAGTGCGCCGAGCTCACGCGGTGCGCACTGGGCATGGTGGCCAACTCACGTGGCCACCGCCTGCAGGACTACCTGTTCCACGACGTCGCCTTCCATCGGGTGATCCTCGACGCGTCCGGCAACGAGATGTTCGCCCGGCTCGGCGACGTCGTCGCGGAGGTGCTGGCCGGCCGCACCCATCACGAGGTCATGTTCGAGGACCCGGACCCGGCCGCCGTCACGCTGCACGTCCAGCTCGCCGAAGCGGTCCGCGAGGGCGACCCGGTGCGCGCGGAACGGCTCACCCGCGAGATCACGGTCGGCGCCCTCCAGGAACTCGACATCCTGGCGCCCTGACGCGCCCTGTCCCGCTACTCGGGGAACTCCCCGTCCACGTACATCCAGGCCCCGCCCACCCGCTCGAACCGGCTGCGCTCGTGCAGCGTCCCGCCCCGGTAGGAGGCCCGGAACTCCACGACGCCGGACGTGTGGAACGCGGTGCCGTCGGACGTGGCGAGGATCTCCAGACCCGTCCACCGCATCCCGGGGTCCAGCTCCAGCCGCTCCGGCCGCGTCCGTGGATGCCAGGTCCGCAGCAGATAGGGCACGTTCCCCCGGACGAACGCGCTGTAGCGCGAACGCATCAGCGCCTCGGCGGTGGGGGCGGCCATGCCGCCGTCCGCGTGGCAGCGCCCGCAGCACGCCTCGTACGACGAGGGCAGACCGCACGGGCAGCCGGCGGGCACAGAGACGGCGGCGGAGGCGCGCTGCCGCGGACGGGCGGTACGTCGGACCATGCCCCCATTGTGCCCGCCCCCTCGCCCCGGAGGGACGCGGGGAAGTGCGACCGGCCCCACCGATCCCCACCGGCCCTCACCGGCCCGCGGGGGCGACCCCGGACGGATCGCGTCGCCGCGTCCCGGCGGAGCGCTACGCGCCCCGGACCGCCGTCAGCACCGGCAGCGGGGGCAGCGCCGTCCCGTACACCCAGGCCTCGAACAGGTCGTCCAGCAGGGCGTCCACCGGCTCCGGAGCGAACCGGGCCACATGCGCGGTGAGCGTCGACGTCGTCACCGCCCCGCCCCGGTGCAGGGACAGCCAGGCGCGCAGCATCCGGAAGAACGCCTCGTCGCCCAGCGCGCAGCGCACCGCGTGCACGGTGAGGCCGCCGCGCTCGTAGAGGCGGTCGTCGAACATCGACTTGCGGCCCGGGTCGGCCAGGCGCAGATCCTGCGGCTGCCCCGACAGCGACCGGTGCGCCACGGCGGCCAGTTGCTGTGCGCTGCGGCCTCCCGACCGCTCCGACCACAGCCACTCCGCGTACTTGGCGAACCCCTCGTTCAGCCAGATGTGCCGCCAGTCGGCGATCGACACGCTGTTGCCGAACCACTGGTGCGCCAGCTCGTGCGCCACCAGCCGCTCCGAACCCCGCGCCCCGTCCACGTGGTTGGCGCCGAACAGCGACAACCCCTGGGCCTCGACGGGGACGTCGAGCTCCTCCTCCGTCACCACCACCGCGTACTCGTCGAACGGGTAGGGCCCGAAGAGCTGTTGGAAGAGATGCATCATCCCGGGCTGGCGCGCGAAGTCCCGCGAGAACTCCGCCAGCAGATGCGCCGGGATGTGGCCGTGCTGCGGCACCCCGCCGAGCCCCGGATCGCCCAGCAGCACGGTCTGGTACTCGCCGATGGACAGGCCCACCAGATAGCTCGACGTCGGCGCCGACTGCTCGTAGACCCAGGTCGTCGTCGAGGCCTTCGCCGTCCGGGTGAGCAGCCGCCCGCCCGCCACCACCGAGTACGCGGACGGCGTCGTGACCGATATCAGATACGACGCCTTGTCCGCGGGCCGGTCGTTGCACGGGTACCAGGACGGCGCGCCCACGGGCTGGCTCGCCACCAGCGCCCCGTCGTCCAGCTCCTCCCAGCCGATGCCGCCCCACGGACTGTTCACCGGCTTGGGATTGCCCGACCAGTGCACCTCCACGGTGAAGGCCGCCCCGGCGCGGATCGGCTTGGCCGGGCGGATGCGCAGCCGGCCGCCCCGATGCGTGTAGTGCGGCTGCCGGCCGTCCACCCGCACCCGGCCGATCTTGAAGTCGGCCAGGTTCAGCTGGAACTCGGCCAGCGGCGTACGCCCCGCGATCGCGTTGATCCGCGCCGCGCCCGACAGCCGGTTGGGGCCGGGCCGGTAGTCCAGCGTGAGCTCGTAACGGTGCACCCGGTACCGGGAGTCACCGTTGGCCGGGAAATACGGATCCGGCCCGACCGTCTGCTGAACTGCCACGTCCCCGTCCGCTCCCTGACCTGTGCTCGAACCACCCATCGCCGGTACACCGCTCACCGACTCCGAGTAGCCCCTCCTCAGGGACGCCATGCCTCGATCGGGTTGCCGAGCCAGCGGGTGTCGTCCGGAACGGACTCCGCGGCCATGACGAGCGACGCGGGGCCCAGGGTCGTCCGGGCCCCGATCGTGCTGCCGGGCAGCACGATCCCGCCAGGGCCCAGCGTGGCGCCCTCACGGAGGACCACAGTATCCGTCCGCAAGATCCGGTCGTGGAAGAGGTGAGTCTGCAGCACGCACCCACGGTTGACCGTCGCACCGTCCTCCAGCGTGACCAGGTCCGACTCGGGCAGCCAGTAGCTCTCCACCCACACGCCCCGGCCGATCCGCGCTCCGAGGCCGCGCAGCCACGCCGTCATCACGGGCGTCCCCGGCACCGCGCCCGCCAGCCACGGCACGGCCACCACCTCGACGAACGTGTCCGCCAGCTCGTTGCGCCAGACGAAACCGCTCCACAGCGGGTGCTCCCCGGCACGGTGCCGGCCGACCAGCAGCCACTTGGCGACGACGGACACGGCCGCCGCCGCGAATCCCGCACCCAGCAGCACCACGCCCGACAGCAGCGGCGCCCACACCCCCAGCGCGCACAGCGCGGCCACCGTGGCCACGCCCAGCGCGGTCGAGCACAGCACCGGCACGATCCTGCACAGCTCCACCAGCGCCCGCGCCCACAGCAGCCGCGCGGGCGGCTCGTAGGTGAGGCTGTCGTCGCCGTCCGCCGTGTGCCGCGGCAGCTTCACCGGCGGCAGCCCCAGGTACGAGGTGCCCTTCTTCGCCTTCTTCGGCGTCGCCGAGAGCACGCCCACCAGCCCGCCGTCCGGCACCGACCTGCCGGGCGCGGTCATCCCCGAGTTCCCGAGGAACGCCCGCCGCCCGATCTCCGCGCGCCCGACGCGCACCCAGCCGCCGCCCAGCTCGTACGGTGCGGTCAGCGTGTCGTCGGCCAGGAACGCGCCCTCGCCGACCGTCGTCAGACTCGGCAGGGCCAGCACCGTCGACACCTCGGCGCCCCGCCCGATCCGCATGCCCAGCAGCCGCAGCCACACCGGCGTGACCAGCCCGGCGTACAGGGGGAACAGCGTCTCGCGCGCCCGGTCCATCAGCTGGGTGACCGTCCAGGCCTGCCAGCCGACCCGCCCGTGCGCCGGGTGCGTGCCCTCCCGCAGCCCCAGGCTCAGCAGCCGGACGGCGACCAGCACCAGCAGCGCGTACGCCGCCCCGTAGGCCAGCGTGGCGGGCACGAGCGCGACGGCCGCACCCCGCATGGCCGCTCCCAGCCCGTCGCCGGGCGTCACGAAGAGCGAGGCCACCAGCAGTGCCGCCGCGCCCGACAGCACGGGAAGCAGCGTCAGCCCGAGCCCCGAGACGCCGTACATCGCCCGCCAGTAGCGGCTCTGCGGCGGCCGCTCCTTGGGCCAGTTGCGCTTGGCCTTGCCGACCTTGGCCGCGGGCGCGCCCGCCCACCGCTGCCCGGTCGGGATCTGGCCGGTGACCGCCGAGCCCGGCGCCACCTCGGCCCGCTTGCCGACGCGCGCGCCCGGGAAGAGCGTGCTGCGCGTGCCGACGACCGCGTGCGCGCCCACCTTCACCGTGCCGATCTCCAGCCGGTCGCCGTCCAGCCAGTAGCCGGACAGGTCCACCTCGGACTCCACGGCCGCGCCCCGGCCCAGCTTCAGCAGTCCGGTGACCGGCGGCAGCGCGTGGAGGTCGACGTCGGGGCCGACCTTCGCGCCCAGCGCCCGGGCGTACCGCTGCAGCCACGCCCCGGTCAGCGAAGTGGCCCCGCTGAAGTCGGCCAGCCGCTCCGCCGCCCACAGCCGCACATGCACCGAGCCGCCCCGCGGATGGCGGCCGGGCCGCACGCCCCGCAGCAGCAGCCGCGCCCCGCCCGCACCGAGCGCGAGCCGTCCCGGCGGGCTGAAGAACAGCAGGGCTCCGGCGGCCACCAGCCACCACGGGGCGGTGGGCAGCCAGCCGTAGGCGGGCAGCAGATCGCCCAGCGCGGTCAGCGCGACCGTCCAGCGCAGCCCGAGCAGGGTGAACAGGGGCAGGAGCAGCAGGAGCTGGAGGAACTGCGTCCGCTTCGGCACGGGCGCGATCGTGCGGGTGCCGACGTCGTCCTGCGCCGAGGCCTCCAGCCGCCGGGCCAGCTTGCGCAGGGTCGGCCGCTGGTAGACGTCCAGCACCGCGGCGCCGGGATAGCGGGTGCGCAGCCGGGTGGTGAGCTGGGCCGCGCCCAGACTGCTGCCGCCGATCGCGAAGAAGTCGTCGGAGGCGGAGGCCACCGGGATGCCCAGCACCTCCGTCCACTGCTCGGCGAGCCAGGCCTCGGTGCCGTACAGCTGCTCGGCGCGGCCGCCGGTCTCCAGCCCCTCCAGGGGCCAGGGCAGCGCGTTGCGGTCGACCTTCCCCGACGTGCGCGTCGGCAGATCCCGCACCGGCGCCAGCAGCGGAACCAGGGCCGCGGGCAGCTCGGCGCGCAGCCGCTCCACCGCCGCCGTCTGGTCCCAGCCGTCCTGGGTGACGACGTACCCGACGAGCAGCTGGTTGCCGCTGCGCGCGGTCCGTACCGCCGCGGCCGCGCCCGCCACGCCCGGCAGGGCCTGCAACGCCGCGTCCACCTCGCCCAGCTCGATGCGGCGTCCGCCGAGCTTGATCTGCTCGTCGGCCCGGCCGAGGAAGACGAGCCCCTCGGCGTCCGCGCGCACCAGGTCGCCGCTGCGGTACGCCCGCTCCCAGCCCAGCGACTTCAGCGGCGCGTACTTCTCCGCGTCCTTCTCGGCGTCGAGGTACCGCGCGAGCCCGACTCCGCCGATCACGAGCTGTCCGCTGCCGCCCAGGGGCACGGGTTCCCCGGCCTCGTCCACGACCGCCAGCTCCCAGCCCCTGAGCGGCAGCCCGATCCGGATCGGCTCCTCGCCCGACATCAGCGAGGCGCAGGCGACGACGGTCGCCTCGGTCGGACCGTAGGTGTTCCAGACCTCCCGACCCTCCGTGACGAGGCGCTGCACCAGCTCCGGCGGGCAGGCCTCACCGCCGAAGATCAGCAGGCGGACGTCGTTGAGGGTCTCGGGCTCCCAGAGCGAGGCCAGCGTCGGCACCGTGGAGACCACCGTGATCTCCTGCTCGACCAGCCAGGGCCCCAGATCGGCGCCGCTGCGGACCTGGGAGCGGGGGACGGGCACCAGACAGGCGCCGTACCGCCAGGCGAGCCACATCTCCTCGCACGAGGCGTCGAAGGCCACCGACAGCCCGGCCATGACCCGGTCGCCCGGCCCGATGGGCTCCTCGGCGAGGAACAGGGCGGCCTCGGCGTCCACGAAGGCGGCGGCGCTGCGGTGGCTGACGGCGACGCCCTTGGGTCTGCCGGTGGAGCCGGACGTGAAGATGATCCAGGCGTCGTGCTCGGGACCGGGGCGCGCGGCGGGGGCCGTCGGGGACGTGCCGTGGACGGTGATCCCGTGCCCGGCGCCGACGACGGCCCGCACCTCGGCCTCGCCGAACACCAGCTCGGCCCGCTCGTCGGGGTCCTCGGCGTCCACCGGGACGTAGGCCGCGCCGACGGCGAGGACGGACAGGATCGCCACGTAGAGATCGTTGGTGCCGGACGGGACGCGCACGCCCACCCGGTCGCCGAGCCCGACCCCGGCGGCGGCGAGCCGGCGCCGGAGGTTCTCCACCTCGACGGCCAGGGCGCGGTAGGTCAGGCAGACGACGCCGTCGTCCAGAGCCGGCTCGTCCGGGAACGACCGCACCGTCGCGTCGAGGACGTCGACCAGGGTGCGGGGGGAGGCGGCGGGGCCGCCGGAGAAGCGGGCGGTGTCGCCGAGTTGTGCGCGGAGTTCTTCGTCGAGCAGGCCGAGAGCACTGCTCTCGTGTGTGGCTGCCATCGGTCCTCGCGTCTCGATCCCGGAAGCCTCCGGGGCGCCGGCGGGCCCGCAGGTCTGCCTGGGGTTGTCCGGTCCAGCTCCGTAACAAGCCGGATATTTTAGTACGACGCTAGGCACGCCCGCCGGTGACGGCCACCCGGGACGGCCGTCCGGGGATCCGGGGAAGATCATCGACACGCCGCTGACCTGGGCGGTCACGGCGAGGGGGAGACTTGCCCCACATCAAGGGAAACCACCGCCCTGTGGCCCCGATGTCCTTTTTCGGCATGCCGTCACCGAACGCCGGAGAGGGTGGTCCCGACCGGGACCACCCTCTCTGGTTTCTGTGTCCGAGGGGGGACTTGAACCCCCACGCCCGATAAAGGGCACTAGCACCTCAAGCTAGCGCGTCTGCCATTCCGCCACCCGGACAAGGTGTCTGTCGTGCGGGGTTTACCCCGCGGCGACGTCGTAAACATTACCAGGCTTTCCGGGGTGCCCGATCACGGGAGGCCGACCGCCCGGCGTCCGGTCCGGCGTGAACTGCGTGTGACGGGCCGGGACCCGTCTTGGGCCGGGGCCCGGGGGAGGGGAGGATGAGGGAGACCCACCAGCAGCGACAGCGGGAGGAACCAGCGTGAGCGCGACGGACGACACGGCCAGGGGCGTCACCGGCGAGGACGAGGTCGTGGACCTCTGCCGCGAGCTGATCCGGATCGACACCAGCAACTACGGCGACCACTCGGGGCCGGGTGAACGCAAGGCGGCCGAATGGGTCGCCGAGAAGCTCGCCGAGGTGGGCCTCGAACCGGAGATCTTCGAGTCCCACCCGGGCCGCGCCTCCACGGTGGCCCGCATCGCCGGCGAGGACCCCTCGAGGCCCGCACTGCTCATCCACGGCCACCTCGACGTCGTCCCGGCCAACGCGGCCGACTGGACGCACCACCCCTTCTCGGGCGAGGTCGCCGACGGCTGCGTGTGGGGCCGGGGCGCGGTCGACATGAAGGACATGGACGCGATGACGCTGGCCGTCGTCCGCGACCGGCTGCGGTCCGGGCGCAGGCCCCCGCGTGACATCGTGCTGGCGTTCCTGGCCGACGAGGAGGCCGGCGGCGTCTATGGCGCCCGCCACCTCGTCGACAACCACCGCCACCTGTTCGACGGCGTCACCGAGGCGATCAGCGAGGTGGGCGGGTTCTCGTTCACGGTGAGCGAGGAGCGGCGGCTCTACCTCATCCAGACGGCCGAGAAGGGCATGCAGTGGATGAAGCTGACCGTGGCCGGCACCGCCGGGCACGGCTCGATGATCCACCGGGACAACGCCATCACCGAGCTGTCCGAGGCCGTCGCGCGGCTCGGCCGGCACACCTTCCCCGTGCGGGTCACCAAGACGACCCGGGCCTTCCTCGACGAGCTCGGCGACGCGCTGGGCACCGAGCTGGACCCCGAGGACATGCAGTCGACCCTGGTCCGGCTCGGCGGCATCGCCAAGCTGATCGGCGCGACGCTGAGCAACACCGCCAACCCGACCCAGCTGGGCGCCGGCTACAAGGTCAACGTCATCCCCGGCGAGGCCACCGCGCACGTCGACGGGCGGTTCCTGCCGGGGCACCAGGAGGAGTTCCTGGCCGACCTCGACCGGATCCTCGGCCCGAACGTGCGCCGCGAGGACGTGCACTCCGACAAGGCCCTGGAGACGTCCTTCGACGGAGCGCTGGTCGAGGCGATGCAGTCCTCGCTGCTCGCCGAGGACCCGACGGCGAAGGCCGTCCCCTACATGCTCTCCGGCGGCACCGACGCCAAGTCCTTCGACGATCTCGGCATCCGCGGGTTCGGTTTCGCCCCGCTCAAGCTGCCGCCTGAGCTCGACTTCGCCGGGATGTTCCACGGAGTCGACGAGCGGGTGCCGGTGGACGGGCTGAAGTTCGGGGTGCGCGTGCTGGACCGCTTCATCGACGCGTCCTGAAATGTCCCGGTGAAACGAGCTTTCGCCGGGCGGAGAAAAATCGACCGTCTGTACGGACGCGACTGGGAAGAGTGAATGCGCCGATAAGCGCGTAGCCCCATTAATTCCGCCTCGTTACTGGTGACATGCGATCCGCTGCTTGGGGTCGCTTTGCCAACTAGGAGGAATAATGATCAAGAAGGTCGTCGCTGCTGCGGCTGCCACTGGTGGGCTGGTTCTCGCGGGAGCGGGCCTCGCCGTCGCCGACGCGGGCGCCCAGGGTGCCGCGGTGGGCTCCCCGGGTGTGGTGTCCGGCAACGTCATCCAGGTTCCCGTGCACGTCCCGGTGAACGTCTGCGGCAACACGATCTCGGTGATCGGGCTGCTGAACCCCGCCTTCGGCAACACCTGCGTCAACGACTGACGTCGACCCGCTGAGGGGTCGTCCACACCGTCGGCCCCGGAGCGCACCCCATGCGCTCCGGGGCCGACCGGTCTTTTCCCGAAGGAAAGGCCGAAGACTTCGAAAATCCCGGATAAATCGAACAGCTGCAATGATGCGAGCAATTCGGGACGCGGACGGAATGGAAAGCAGGGATTCAGCAATGCGACAGGTCACCCGCAAAAGCCTCATGACCGTGGCGGCGGCAACGGGGGTGATCGCCGCCGCCGGCGGCTACGCCCACGCCGACTCCGGCGCGAACGGCTACGCCACCGACTCGCCCGGCGTCCTGTCGGGCAACTCGGTGCAGGCGCCGATCAACGTTCCCGTCAACGTGTGCGGCAACACCGTCGACGTCGTCGGGGCGCTCAACCCGACCTTCGGCAACTCCTGCGTCAACAAGGGCGGCGGTGCTCCGTCGCGCGGATACGGTGAGCAGCGGGGCGGCGGCAGCCACGCCGGGAACCACGGCGGGAACCACAACGGCGGCCACGGCGGCGGTCACAACGGCGGCCACGGCGGTTCCGGCGCGCACGGCGGGTCCGGGGGCGCGCAGGCGGGCGGCCACACCGGCGGATCGCCCGGCGTCGGCTCCGGCAACCACGTCCAGGCGCCGGTCGACGTGCCGGTGAACGTGTGCGGCAACAGCGCCGACGTCGTCGGGATCCTCAACCCGAGCTTCGGCAACGACTGCGCCAACGACAGCGGCTCCAGCATGCACACGCCGCCGTCGCGCGGCCACGAGACCCCGGGCAAGCCCGGTGGCCACGACCACGGCACCCCGGGCGACCACGGCCAGTCCAGCCCGTCCCGTCCCGGCGGCGTGCCCTCCACCTCGCATCACATGACGCCGGTCGGCGCCTCCGCCGTCCACCGGCCCGCCGCCCACGCCGCGCAGCTCGCGCACACGGGCAGCGAGATGCCGATGGGCCTCGTCCTGCCGGTCGGCGCGGGCGCGCTGCTGGCGGGCGCGGTGCTCTACCGCAAGGCGCGTCCCTCCGCGTAAGCGCGAAGGGCGCCCACAACGGAGCGGGCCCCGCCTCGGCGGGGCCCGCTCCGTTTTCCGTCTCTCACCTCACCACGTGGCACGCACCTGGCGGATGATCCGCCGGCGCAACCGCACCCGGCGGCTGCCGTCACGCAGCAGGCTCAGGCGGTCCAACTCCCAGTGTCCGTACTCGGCATGGTCGGTCAGCAGTCGCGTCGCCTCCTTGCGGGAGACCCCGCGCGGCACGTAGACGTCGACGAATTCGTATTCCGGCATCGCATCTATTGTGCGGGCTGGGGCCCGGTACGGATAGCGTCTGCACTATGTCTGATGCTGCGCAGCCCACCGCTGCCGAGGTACGCGCCGCCGCCGAGGCGGTCAAGACCGCGCTCGACCGCCACCTGGCCGCGGTCGAACGCAGGACGGGAGAGGACGACCCGGCTGTCAACGAGGCGTTCAACGAGCTGGCCGCGGCCGCCGAGGTGTACGACGAACTGCTCTACGACCGGTACGACGAGGTCACGCCCTTCGAGATTCCTGGCGCGGAGGACTCCCTGCCGCCCTACGAGGGACCCGAGGAGCCGAACGGGCTGAGCGTGCTGATCCGCCGCGACTACGCCGTCGCCGAGCCGCAGCGGTTGCTGGCGCAGGCGCAGCGGGTGGAGGCGGCGGACGGCGACGCGGCGGGGACCGAGGTCGCGAGCACCGTGCACGGGGCTCTGGGCGTCCTGTTCGGCGAGTTCGAAGCGGACGAGATCGCCTCCCGGCACAAGGAGTTCGGCCTGGAGGAGGGCGACTCCACGCTGTGGGTGCTGGCCGCCGACGAACCGGCCGAGCCGGGGGAGTGGCTGGAGGCGCCGTTCGACGACGTCGACGCCGGGCGGGTGGTCTGCCGCTTCGACGTGAGCTCGGTCTTCGACGAGCTCGACGACGACGCCGACGACGATCTCGCGGACGACATCGAGGACGAGGAGCTGGAGACGCTGGACGCGGACCGCTAGCCCACGGACCACGGCCGGCGGCGGCCGGCGCCGAAGCCCGGTCGCCCGCGCCTGACGGACGGGCGACCGGTGCCCGACCACCGGCGGTCGGGGACCGGAGCCCGGTGTCGTCCGCGTGCGGACGGCCGTCGGACGGCGGCAGGACTGCGGTAGGACGGAGGCGGTCGCGGAGGGGGAGACCCGTTCGCGACCGCCTCCGTTCGTGCTACTCCGCCGCCGGGAGCTGTGCGCGCAGCAGTACCGGCAGCCGGGTCGTGCGCGGTTTCGCGGGGACCCCGGCGACCGCTCGGGGCAGGGCCTGCTCCACTCCGTGCACCACGGACAGATGGCGCTCCGCCCGGCCGAAGGCCGTGTACACCCAGGGGCGGGACAGGGCCTGCGCCGCGTCCCCGGGCAGCACCACGACCGCCGCCGGCCATCGGCTGCCCACCGCCTGGTGCGCGGTGAGCGCCCAGCCGTGGCGCACGGTCTGCTCCACCCGCTCCCTCGGGACGACGACGGAGACGTCCGCGCAGGTCAGGTGCAGCCCGTCCGCGTCGGCCGTCACCACCCGGCCCGCCACCGTGCGGCCCGGCGCGGGGGAGTAGGCGATCCGGTCGCCGGGGTCGAAGCCGCCGAAGCGGCCGGGGCCGGGATTGAGCCGTTCCTTCAGCGCGGCGTTCAGCGCGCGCGTACCGGCCGCGCCCCCGTGACCCGGGGTGATCACCACCGCTTCGTCGGACGTGATCCCGAAGGCCCGCGGCACCGAGTCGGCGAGCAGCTGCACGGTCCGGTGGACGGCCTCGCCCGCGTCGCGCACCGGCACGATCACGATCTCCTTGCCCGGTGCGTCGACCTGGTTCAGCTCGCCGACGCCGACCCCGGACACCAGCTCGCCGAGCGGACCCGGGTCGGGGGTGCGCGAGGCGATCTGCGGGCAGGCGCGCGCCGCGAGCAGGTCGGCGAAGACCCGGCCGGGCCCCGCCGACCACAGCACCGCCGGATCGCCGCTGAGCACCAGCCGCGCCCCGTCCGGCAGGGACTCGGCCAGCATGGCGGCGCTCTCCACGTCCAGTTGCGGCGCGTCGAGCACGATCAGCAGGTCGAGCGCGAAGGCCCCGTCGCCGTCCCGTCCGGGACCCTCGGCGCCGGAGAGGAGACCGGGGACGGTCACGACCGTGCCGTCAGCGGCCCGCTCGCCGAGGAGCTCCGTGAACGCGCGCCGGCCGTCCGGGGTGTGACAGGCGGCGACGGCGCGCAGCCCCAGCTCCCGCGCCGCGGCGAGCAGCGCGGCGGGTTCGGCGCGGGCGGCCTCGCCCCCGGTGTGCAGCACCAGGCCGTGCCCGGCGACGGCGCGGACCAGCTCGGCGGCGCTGCCGGACGCGGCCGCGGCCACGGGCTCCCACGGCGCGGACGCCTCCTTGGCCAGGGAGTTGACGACCCGGGCCAGCGCGTCGGCGAGGCTCTCCTCGGCGAGCGCGTACCGCTCCAGGCCGACCAGGACACGGACCGGCCGGGCCGCTTCCTCCTCGCCCTCGTCGCCCGTCTCGGCGTCGGCCGTCGGCCGGCCCCCCGCGGGCGCGTCGAGGGCGTCCTGGAAGACGAGAGCCTCTCCCTCCGCCAGGGCGCCCTGCACCGCCGCGTCGGCGTCCGGCACGGCCTGGCGGGCGAGAGCGGCGGTGAGCGTGGGCAGCTCCAGGGCGGTGTGCCCGGCCAGCGCCGCCTGCTCCAGCAGCCAGACGGTCATCGCACGGCCGCGCCGTTCGTCGTCGGGGGCGCACTCCGGGCCGAGCAGTGCCCGCGCGAACCCGTCCGCCTGTTCGGGGCGCACACCGGGGACGCGCAGCAACTGCCAGGGATCCTCGCGCAGGACGTCCTCGGCGCCCTCGCCGAGCACGGCGGCGGCCTGCGGCGCGAGCGCCTCGGGTGCGCCGCCGCCGGCCAGCACGCGCCGTACGCCCTCGACGGCGTCCGCCGCGGGAGCCGGTGGC
>NZ_MJAJ01000070.1 GCF_001746365.1 Streptomyces sp. LUP30 | reverse complement strand
TCCCACGACCAGGCAGTGATGGCCCGTGCCCGGGCCGGTGGTGCCGACGGACGCGGCGCGCCCGATGAGCGAGTTGCGCAGTCCGCGCCCGCCGCTGCTCGGCACGCGCGCGTGCCTCGCGTTCCGTCCGCGCGGCCCGGTCCAGCGAGTCGGCCCGCCCGGCCAGCCCCCTGACCCGCTCCTCGTGGGTGCGGACCTGCAGCCGCGCCTCCATCTCGGTCTGCCGGGCGTTCGCCCCGTCCGCCGCGAGCCGGTCCCGCACGGAGGTGTCGGGCTCCTCCTCGACCGGCATCTCCTCGGCGACGGCCAGCCGTTCGGCCAGTTCCTCGGCCTCCTCGACGGCCCGTTCCAGCGCGTCCTGCGCCCGCGCCGCGGCCGCCGTGGACCGTTCGGCCTCACCGGCGGCGCCCCGCGCCTGTCCCGCCAGCCGCCCCAACTGCTGGGCCACGGACGACTTCTCCCGGTCGGCGGCCCGCCGCCGCTCCCCCAACTCCTCGACGAGCGCGGCGCACTCCTTGCGCCGCTCCCCGGCCGCGCTCTGCTCCCGCGCCAGCCGCTCACACCGCACCGCCAGCTCCTCCAGCTCGGCGGCGGCCTCGTCGACCGACGCCTGCACCTCCAGCAGACTGGGCGCCCCGGCCGACCCGCCGTGCGCGAAGTGCGCGCCCAGCAGATCACCCTCGGCCGTGACGGCGACCAGATCGGGACGGCCGTAGACGAGCTCCTCGGCGTCCTCCAGAGTGCCGACGACGACGATGCCGCGCAGCAGCCGGCGCACGGCGGGCATCAGCTCGGCGGGACCCCGGACCAGGTCGGCGGCGCGGGGCGGCCCGTCGCCGCGCTGTTCCCCGGAGGGAACCTCCGGAGCACCGCTCAGCAGCAGCGCGGCGCGGCCCGCGTCCTGCTTGCGCAGCAGGCGGATCGCCTCGGCCGCCGACGCGGGCGTCGTCACCGCGATCGCGTCCGCCGCCGCCCCGAAGGCCGCCGCGAGGGCGACCTCGTGTCCCGGGGTCACCGTGAGCAGCTCGGCGGCCGGGCCCAGCAGACCGCTCATGCGGTCGCGCGCGCCGAGCAACGCGCCGGTGCCGTCCTTGCGCCGCAGCCCCAGCGCCAGGGCGTCACGACGGGCCTGGGTCGCGGCGCGACTGCGTTCGGCCGCCGTGGTCGCCTCCCGGGCCGCGGTGAGGGCGGCCTCCGCCTCGGCGAGCTGCCGCCTGGCCGTCTCGTGCCGCTCCCCCAGTTCGTGATCGCCGGCGTCGAGGCCGTCGACCTCCGCCTTCAGCGTCTCGTACTCCTCCTGCGCGGCCACGGCGCGTTCCTGCGCCTCGTCCCGGGCCGCGGCCAGTCGGTCGATCTCGGCCTGGGCGGACGCGGCGCGCGAGCGGGCGGCGTTGACCTGCCCGTTCAACCGGGCCAGTCCCTCGCGGCGGTCGGCGATGGACCGGGCCACGTCCTTCAGACGGCGTTCCTCGACGGCGAGCTCCCGCTCCAGGTCGGCACGGTGGGCGACGGTGTCGTCCAGGGCGTGCTGGGCCGCTTCGAGGGCGGCCTCCAGCTCGGCCTCCTGCTCACGGACCCGGGCGGCCTCGCGCTCCATGTCCTCGGGGTCGCGACCGCGCCGCTCCTCGGGGGGCGCCGAGGTGGCGCTCTTCACCCGCGCGTCGGCGAGCGAGATCGTGCCGCGGACGCGTTCGGCGAGCTGGGACAGCTCGTACCAGGTCTGCTGGGCGCGCTGCAGCCGTGGCGTCAGCCGGCGGACCTCGTCCTCCAGGAGGGCCTCGCGCTGCAGCGCCTTGCGCAACTCCTGCTCCGCGGCCTCCTTGCGCTCCTTCAGGGCGGCCTCGTCGGCGATCTCGCCGCGCAGGGCCTCCCGCAGCCGTACGAGATCGTCGGCGAGGAGACGCAGCCGGGCGTCGCGCAGATCGGCCTGGATGACGGCGGCCCGGCGGGCGACGGCTGCCTGCCGGCCGAGGGGCTTGAGCTGACGCCGCAGTTCGTCGGTGAGGTCCTGCACGCGCGCGAGGTTGGCCTGCATCGCGTCCAGCTTGCGCAGCGCCTTCTCCTTGCGCTTGCGGTGCTTGAGGACGCCCGCGGCCTCCTCGATGAAGGCACGCCGTCCCATCGGGTCGGCGTGCAGGACGGAGTCGAGCTGGCCCTGGCCGACGATGACGTGCATCTCGCGGCCGATGCCGGAGTCGGACAGCAGGTCCTGGATGTCGAGAAGGCGGCAGGTGTCGCCGTTGATCTGGTATTCGCTGCCGCCGTTGCGGAACATGATCCGCGTGATGGTGACCTCGGCGTACTCGATGGGCAGCGCCCCGTCGGAGTTGTCGATGGTCAGGGACACCTCGGCGCGGCCCAGCGGCGGGCGCCCGGTGGTGCCCGCGAAGATGACGTCCTCCATCTTGCCGCCGCGCAGCGACTTGGCGCCCTGCTCCCCCATGACCCAGCTGAGCGCGTCCACCACATTGGACTTGCCCGAGCCGTTCGGACCGACCACGCAGGTGATGCCCGGTTCGAACCGGAGCGTGGTCGCCGAGGCGAACGACTTGAATCCCCGGAGGGTCAGGGCCTTGAGGTGCACGGCGCTGGACTCTACCTTCCGGGGGTGTCTCACTCCATGAACCCGCGGTTTCACCCATGAACGCGCAGGGCACACCAAACGTTAAGAGACTGAAAGGGTGCGTGGGGGAACCATCGGCGGGGGCCACGGAAGCGGCAGGAAAGAAAGAAGGGACGCCGAATCGGCGTCCCTTGCAAACTCTGACAACTTAGCGGTCCGACGCGGTTGGTGTGTGCCGCCCGACCACTGCGATGCCGTTGTACAGCGGTGCAGCGATCAGGTGAGCGCAGGCTCCGCCTGGCGTGCGTCGATGCTCTCCAGAAGCGATTCGTGAGAAGCGGCAGCCGTCAGCGCGTCGTTCTCGGCCTGGATCCGTCCGAGCTCGGATTCCAGATCTTGTACACGCTGCTGGAGCCGTCGCATCTCGGCGAGGAGCCGCGGGTCGGAGCCGCCGACGTAACCGAGAAGCGCCTTTGCCATGATGGATGGTCCTCCACAATGAGTGACCGACCGAAGCGGTGTGGGTCGTGAGGGATTCGCACCCGCGGTGCTTGGCGGGATCTTGTTCGTCCTGCTGTTCATCCATGCCAAACAGCTGAGGTGCGCGGGGTGCTTTCAGCGTCTCACCAAAAAGTTTGACGGTCAACACGATCACGCCCCGTATTGGCGGGCAACCCGGTGGCACGCGGCCGTCACGGCGGCGCTGCGGCTCCTGCGGGGCCCTGGAGGCGTGGCGATCATCCTTGCGTGCGGAGCCTGCCACTGCAAGCGATTCTTGGCAACCACCTGCCGCTTTCCCTTTCCGGCAACTGCCGGTGGCACATCCCCCCGCTTCCGCGGGCTGCCTCACGCGCATTCCTCAGCGGATCGCGAAGCCGTCGTAGCCGCCGCGCGGTGTGTCCCATATCTCGGTGACGCCGTCGACGCGCCCGGGCGTGTCGTCGCCGAGGAGCCAGCCGAGCAGTCCCTCGCAGCCCTCGCGGCGGCCCTCGGCGACCACCTGGACCCGTCCGTCGGCCAAATTGAGAGCAAAACCACTCAGGCCGCCGATCTCCAACGCCTTCGCCCGCGTGAACCAGCGGAATCCCACGCCCTGGACGTGTCCGCGCACCCAGGCGACCAGCCGTACATCCTCGCTCATGGGTGCAACCTAACCGGGCAAAGTCTCTCGGGGCACTTCCTCCCCGGGCGCCATGAGGTACCGTCCCCACCCAACGATTCTCAGATGAAACTCACTCGATCGGGTGAGTCCGGTCGACCAGAGGGAGCAGGAGGCGCGCGACGCCCCGGGCCCCGGCCGACCGTGGGGAAACACCGCTTGGACTGGAAGGCAAGGACATGGGACGCCACCGACGCTCCGCCGCCGGCCGCGCCGCCACGAGCCGCGCCACGGGGGTCACACAGACGCACGGCTCGCACGCGGACGGTCACACCCCGCAGGACCGTTACGGCAGCGACCGCCCCACGATGGGCATCGCGCCGTACCTGAACCCCGAGGCCTACGCCGACTCCGTGGCCCGCAGCCAGGAGTACCTGTTCGCCATGCACGACGAGCACGCGCGTGCCGACACCGCCGTGTTCCCGGCCGGCGGCTTCGCTCCCGGCGGCAGGGTCCCGCGCCCGGGTTCGGGCCGGGACGGCTCGGGCCGCCGTCGCAAGAAGCGGGTCGTCACGCCGGTGAAGACGGGCCTGCTCGGCGTGTCCGCCGCGGTCGCCCTGGGCACCGTCGCGGTGGCCACGGGCGTGGTGCCGGGTCTCGACAGCTACCGGCTCGGCGGCGGCAACGGCCCCGCCGACAAGGTGCAGGCCGCGGGCTCGCCGACCAACTCGGCCGCCGAGCAGGGCGGCACGTCCGGCTCCGCCGAGTCCGACCGCGGCTCCGCGTCGACCAGCCGTCACGCCGGCCGGCCCGCGTCGCCGTCCGCCTCCACGGCCTCCGCGTCCCCCTCCGCCTCCACCTCCGCGCCCTCGGCCTCGGCCTCGGCCTCGCCGAGCAAGACGGCCACCGAGAAGCCGCAGGCCACGCCCTCGAAGCCGGCGCAGAAGCCGCAGAGCACGCCGTCCAGGTCGAAGCCGGCCACCAAGGCGCCGCAGCGCGCCGAGACGCCGGTGACGGTCTCGGCCGAGACCCAGGCGGCGGCCGAGGTGCTGAGCCTCGTCAACGAGGAGCGGGCCAAGGTCGGCTGCAGCGCCCTCTCGGCGAACAGCGCGCTGTCGGACCTCGCCGAGAAGTTCAGCGACGACATGGCCGCGCGAGGCTTCTTCGACCACACCGACCCGGACGGGGCGAGCCCCTGGGACCGGGCGGCCAAGGCCGGCATATCCGACCTCGGCGGCGAGAACATAGCCCGCGGCCAGGCCGACGCGGCCGCGGTCATGGCGGCCTGGATGAACAGCCCCGGCCACAGGGCCAACATCCTGAACTGCGACTTCAAGACCCTCGGCGTCGGCGTCCACCTCGGCCCCGGCGGCCCCTGGTGGACGCAGGACTTCGGCTACTGAGGCTCCCGCCGCCCCGCGCCGGCCGGTTCTGCAGCAGAAACGATCAAGCGGCCTGGGTGCGGCCGGCCAGGAAGGTCCTCGCCGTCTCGGCGACCCTGCGGCCCAGGTGTTCCGCCGTCGCGACGTCGGCCTTGTGCACGGCGTCCGGACCCTCGTCGACGTTGGTCTGCGCGGCCGCGCCGAGGAACACGCCGAGTCGGTTGAGGTCGTTCTCGGAGCCGGTGGAGCTGTTCCAGCCGGGCAGCAGACCGAGGTTGACCCAGTGCATGCCGAGCTGTGCGGCCAGGATCTGGAAGAACTGCAGCGTGTGCAGCTTGTCCCCGCTCTTGGAACCGGAGTTGGTGAACCCGGCGGCCAGCTTGTCCTTCCAGGCCTGGGTGGCCCAGCGGGCGGAGGTCGCTTCCGCGAAGGCGTGGAACGCGCCCGACGCGGTGCCCATGTAGGTGGGCGAGCCGAAGACGATCGCGTCCGAGCCGTCGAGCCGGGTCCACTGCTCCTCGGTGATCTCGTCGACCTTGATCAGGTGCACCTCGGCGCCGGCGTCGACGGCTCCCGCGCGCACGGCCTCGGCGAGGACGGCGGTGTGGCCGTAGCCGGAGTGGTAGGCGACCGAGATGACAGGGACGGCCGGGACGGCAGAGGGGGACATGCTCACTCCTCGTGGACAGAGCTGCGAGCCAGCTCATGGGCAGTGACTGAAGGAAAGCACTAACTTCTAGTTAGTGCAACCTACCGGTTAGCGCTGCCTTGGAGTACGCTCCCGCTTATGACCATCACCCAGGTGGGCGCGGAGGACCGCGACCTCCCGTTCAACGTGTTCGCCAAGGCCTGCCCCTCGCGCGGCACGCTGGAGCACATCACCGGCCGTTGGGGCGGGCTCACGCTCGGCGCGCTGTACGAGGGCTCGCTCCGGTTCAACGAGCTGCGTCGCCGGGTCGACGGCGTGAGCGAGAAGATGCTGTCCCAGACGCTGCACGCCCTGGAACGCGACGGGCTGGTGCACCGCGAGGCGCAGCCCACCAACCCGCCCCGCGTGGACTACGAACTGACCCCGCTCGGGCGCGAGGTGGCCGAACGGCTGCTCAGTCTGATCCACCACCTGGAAGGGCGGATGGACGACGTCCTCGCGGCCCGCGAGCGTTACGACGGTATGCGCGGCGGCGTCTGACACTTCGGGCAGAAGTAGCTGGACCGGTTCATCCACGGACGCCGGCGCATGGGCGTGCCGCACCGCTTGCACGGCAGTCCCTCGCGCCCGTAGGCGTCCAGCGACCGGTCGAAGTAGCCGGATTCGCCGTTGACGTTGACGTACAGGCTGTCGAAGCTGGTGCCGCCGACGGCCAGCGCCGCGTTCATCACGTCCCGGACGTGGCCCAGGAGTTCGCGCGTGCGCGGACGGGTGAGGTTCCCCGTCGGGCGGTCGTAGTGCAGCCGGGCCCGCCACAGGGCCTCGTCCGCGTAGATGTTGCCGACGCCGCTGATCAGCGACTGGTCGAGCAGGGCCCGCTTGATCGTGGTGCGCTTGCGTCGCAGGGCCTGGTGGAACGCCTCGTCGTCGAACAGCGGGTCGAGGGGGTCGCGGGCGATGTGCGCGATGACGTCCGGCAGGCCGTCCGGGGTGGTGTCGTGCAGGGACAGGCCGCCGAAGGTGCGCTGGTCCACGAAGCGCAGCTCGGTGTCCACCTCGTCGGCGAACCGCACCCGGACGCGCAGATGCTTCTCGTCGGGGGCCTCGTGCGGCTGGACCAGAAGCTGACCGCTCATGCCGAGGTGGGCCAGCACCGCCAGGGGGGAGTCCTCCAGCGGCAGCCACAGGTACTTGCCGCGCCGGCTGGGGGTTCCGACGCGATGGCCCGTGAGGCGCTGCGCGAAGTCGTCGCCGCCGGCGATGTGCCGGCGCACGGCGCGCGGGTGCAGCACCTCGGCGTCGGCCACCGTGCGATGGGCGACCCACCGCTCCAGACCGCGCCGGACGACCTCGACCTCGGGCAACTCGGGCATGGGATCCCCCGTACGGAACGCCCGCCTCCCTGCGGGGGCGGGCGCTCGTCTCGTACTGCTGTTCTACTGTGTCGCTGCTGCTGTGCCGGTCAGGCGGAGGCGGACTCGGGGTCCGGCGTGCTGCCTTCGGCGGCCTGGACGGCCTGAGCCGTCTGCTCCGCCTTGGCGCGCTCGTCCGCCGCGGCCCGGATGGACCGCCACGCGGACTCGGCGGCCTGCTGCTCCGCCTCCTTCTTGCTGCGGCCGGTGCCGGTGCCGTACGAGACGCCTCCGACGCGGGCGGCAGCAGTGAAGGTCTTCTCGTGGTCGGGACCGGTCTCCGTGACCAGGTACTCGGGGACGCCGAGCCCTTCGGTCGCGGTGAGCTCCTGGAGACTGGTCTTCCAGTCCAGGCCGGCACCGAGGTTGGAGGACTTCTCGATCAGCGGGTCGAACAGGCGGTGCACCAGTTCGGAGGCCGCTTCGAGGCCCTGGTCGAGATAGACCGCGCCGATCACCGCTTCCAGGGTGTCGGCGAGGATGGACGCCTTGTCCCGGCCGCCCGTGCCCTCTTCGCCCCGGCCGAGCCGGATGAAGGAGCCCAGGTCGAGGCCACGGCCGACCTCCGCCAGCGCACGTGAGTTGACCACCGCGGCCCGAAGCTTGGCCAGCTGGCCTTCGGGCAGGTCGGGGTGGGTGCGGTACAGCGTGTCCGTGACGACGAGGCCGAGCACGGAGTCCCCGAGGAACTCCAGCCGCTCGTTCGTCGGCAGACCGCCGTTCTCGTACGCGTAGGAACGGTGGGTCAGTGCACGCACCAGAAGGGCGGACTCGAGCTGATAGCCGAGCCGCCCTTCCAGAAGCGTGTGGGACGAGGCTGTGGTGTCCGCCTTTTTCTTGGCGGTCGTGTCCGCCTTGGCGTCAGACATGGAGCCTCTCACCAGCCGCTCAGACCTCGAGGACCTGGCGCTTGTTGTAGGTGCCGCAAGACGGGCACGCAATGTGCTGCAGCTTGGGCTCGTGGCAGCGCTCGCACGCAACCAGGGTGGGGACCGCAGCCTTCCACTGCGACCGGCGGTGGCGCGTGTTGCTGCGCGACATCTTCCGCTTCGGAACAGCCACGGCTACTTCTCCTGCTTCTCGTCGGCGGGCGCTGATCGAGGCACGCCGCCGCTCATCTCGTCCTTCTCGCCGTCTTCGAGTGAACCGGCGAGTCCCTGCAGTGCCGCCCAACGGATGTCGGTGGCGTCATGGTTGTGCCCCGGGTCGTCCGCCAGCCGGGCTCCGCACTGGGAGCACAGGCCGGGGCAGTCGTCCTGGCACACCGGCTGCATCGGCAGTGCGAGCACCACCGCATCACGCAGCACGGGCTCGAGGTCGAACAGGCCGTCCTCGAGAAAGAGCCTGTCCTCGTCTTCCTCGGCGTCGTCGGCCGGCTCCGCTTTCACACGGCCCCGGTCGTCGGCGTCAGGGTACGAGAACATCTCCTGGAACTCCGCTTCGAGATCAAGCTCGAGCGGCTCCAGACACCTTACGCACTCCCCCTCGGCCTGTGCACGGGCGGTGCCTGTGACGAGCACCCCTTCCATGACCGACTCGAGTCGGAGTTCGAGCTCCACCGGAGCGCCTTCCGGCACGCCGATGACTCCCAGGATCCCGAGATCCTTGGGAGCGTCGATCTCACGGGTCAGGCGCTGCAGCGCGCCAGGACGCCGCCCC
The DNA here is from genome assembly GCF_001746365.1 of Streptomyces sp. LUP30. Taxonomy (GTDB): domain Bacteria; phylum Actinomycetota; class Actinomycetes; order Streptomycetales; family Streptomycetaceae; genus Streptomyces. Next base: position 32,450 of record NZ_MJAJ01000070.1, on the reverse strand, counting down.
AGCTCGTGTGTGTCGAACACAAGAGGGTTGCGGTGGTCGAGGCGGGCGTTCAGGGCCATTCCTGCTTTCGATCTTCGAGCTCAATGAGGGCCGCTGCCCTCGGTGCTGCGGGCAGCGGCGATCGCGGGCGTATACGAAGACAGCGAAGCGCACACGCGACCGAAGAGCCAGGATACTAAAGCTTTCGTCCACAGCCCAATCGGGTGGGCGCGACGACGTTCCTCCAGGGTTCCTACAGGCCGCGTTCCTGCTCGTACGCGCGCAACTGCTCGGCGCTGATCATGCCGGTGTCGAAGAGGCTGGTCTCGTCCAGGGCGTACCCCTGCTGAGCCTGCTGCTGCGGCTGCTGCTGTGCCTGCTGGGTCTGCTGGGCGGCCTGGTGGGGGTCGTAGGGGGCCTGCGCGCTGTTGTCGTAGCCGTACGCGTAGGGGTCCGCCTGCTGGTAGCCGTAGGCGTCCTGCTGACCGTAGGTCTGCTGTTCCTGCTGCTGGTAGCCGTAGGGGTCCGTCGGCTGCGCGTAGCCGTCCGCCGCCTGCTGGTAGCCGTAGACCGGCTGCGGTTCCCGCTGTTCGTACGGCTGCTGGACGGGCTGTCCGGCGATCGCGTCCTGCTCCGCGAGGGCGGTCAGGTCGGCGAGGTAGTCGGCGTCGGAGGAGTGCTGGAACGTCGTCGTGTCGCCGGCGAGGGCGCCGAGGTCGTCCGTGGCGATGCGGCCGTGCAGCTTCTGGCGGCCGCGGCCGACCGCCTCCAGGGTCTTGGCGAGGACCGCCTCGAAGGCGCCCAGCTTGGTGTCGACGTAGGCGTCGGCGTCACGGCGCAGGGTGGCGGGGTCGTGGCTGCGCTCGGGGGCGTCCTCGTCCTCATAGCCGTTCTCGTCGACGCCCGGGCCGGTGCCGAGGAGCTTCTCGCGACCCCGGCCGACCGAGCCGAGCGTCTTGGTGAGGACGACCTCGAAGTTCGCGAGCTTGGAGTCGACGTAGTCGTCGGCCTCGGCGCGGACCTCCTCGGCCTCCTTGCGGGCCTCGGCGAGGATGCGGTCGGCCTCGGCCTGGGAGCGGCGGGCGATCTCGGTGTCGGAGATCAGGGAGCCGCGTTCGGCGTGCGCGGTGGAGATGATCCGCTCGGCCTCCTGGCGGGCCTGCTCGACCATCTGCTCACGGCCGCCGATCAGCTCCTCGGCCTGGGCCAGCGAGTCGGGCAGGGCCGCGCGCACCTCTTCGAGCAGGGCGAGCAGGTCCGCGCGGTTGACCACGCACGAGGCCGACATCGGCATCGACCGGGCACTGGAGACCGCCGTGACGATCTCGTCGAGCTTCTTCTGCACGTCCACCGGTTGCTCGCCACTCTCTACAGCTGGGTTGGAGACGGACGGGACGACTGTACGGCCACGGGGTGTCCGGCGGACACCGGATGACGGACCGTCAGGAGACCCCGTTCGACGTCAGTCCCGCCGAAGGCGCTCGCCGAGCGCCTCGAGGACCAGCGGGGGCACCAGGTGGGAGACGTCGCCGCCCCAGGTGGCGACCTCCTTGACCAGCGAGGAGGAGAGGAAGCTGTAGGTGGGGTTGGTCGGCACGAACAGCGTCTCGACGCCCGAGAGGCCGTTGTTCATCTGAGCCATCTGCAGCTCGTAGTCGAAGTCGCTGACCGCGCGCAGTCCCTTGACGATGGCCGGGATCTCGCGCTGCTTGCAGAAGTCGACGAGGAGGCCGTGGAAGGCCTCGACGCGGACGTTGCCGTACTCGGCCGTGACCCGGCGGATCAGGTCGATCCGCTCGTCGATCTCGAACAGGCCCTTCTTCGACTTGTTGATCATGACCGCGACATAGACCTCGTCGTACAGACGGGAGGCGCGGGAAATGATGTCGAGGTGTCCGTTGGTGATCGGGTCGAACGACCCGGGACAGACGGCACGGCGCACTTGTGTTCCCTCGCTCTCCGGTCCGGTCATCGCGCGTCTTCGCACGTAGAGGCGGCGCGACCGTACCAAAACGTTCCCTCGCCGTAACGACGGGCCCGGAGCGCTTCGAAGCCGTCCGGCCAGTGGAACTCCCCGCCTCTGGTGCTGCGCTCCACGGTGACGAGGGCATCGGCCGCTAGCCAGCCCCCCGAGCGGAGTGTGAGCAGAATCTCGCGAAGATCGTCGTCAGAGACGGCGTACGGGGGGTCGAGGAAGGCGAGGTCGTACGGTGCGGCGGGCTCGTCCTGGACGACCTGCCGGGCCTTGCCCGCGCGGACCTCCGCGCCGGGCAGGCCGAGGGCCTTCACGTTCTCCCGGATGGTGCGGGCGGCACGGGCGTCCGCCTCGACCAGGAGGGTGTGGCTCGCGCCGCGCGAGAGGGCCTCCAGACCGACGGCGCCGGAGCCGGCGTACAGATCGAGGACGCGCTCGCCGTCCAGGGGGCCGCCGAGAAGCGACTGCCAGGTGGAGAAGAGACCTTCGCGGGCGCGGTCGGAGGTGGGACGGGTGCCGTTCCCCGGCGGCACGGCCAGGCGACGTCCGCCTGCTGCGCCAGCGATCACGCGGGTCATCTCGGGTCCTTGTTCGGCAGCGGTTACGGGTCCAGTCTGGCAGGCGCGGGCGTGAGGGGCCGTGCCGGTCGTGGACGACCGCGGTCGCGCACCCTCGGGCCGGTCGCGACGGCGGCCGGGCGACGGACGCGGCCCTGCGGCCCCCGTCGGCCGCAGCCGTTCAGCCCTTCTCCAGGTATTGCTCCCTCTCCTCGTCCAGGAGGGCGTCCAGGGCCGTCCGCAGGCCCGGGTAGGCGCTGAGCTCCGGGTCCGCCGCGACCACCGCCACGGCCTCCTGCCTGGCCTCCGCGATGACCTCCTCGTCCTCGATCACGGCGAGCACGCGCAGCGAGGTGCGGGCGCCGGACTGGGCCTGGCCGAGGACGTCGCCCTCGCGGCGCTGTTCCAGGTCGATGCGGGAGAGCTCGAAGCCGTCGAGGGTGGTGGCGACGGCGGTGAGCCGCTGCCGGGCCGCGCTCGCCTCCGGCATCTCGCTGACCAGGAGGCACAGGCCCGGGGCCGAGCCACGGCCCACCCGGCCGCGCAGCTGGTGGAGCTGGGAGACGCCGAAGCGGTCGGCGTCCATGATCACCATCGCGGTGGCGTTGGGGACGTTGACGCCGACCTCGATGACGGTCGTGGCGACCAGGACGTCGGTGTCCCCGGCGGCGAAGCGGCGCATCACGGCGTCCTTGTCGTCGGGGTGCATCCGGCCGTGCAGCACTTCCACGGTCAGCCCGCTCAGCGGGCCCTTCGCCAGCTGCTCGGCCACCTCCAGGACCGCGAGCGGCGGGCGCTTCTCCGCCTCGTCCTCGGCGGACTTCCCGCGGCCGGCCTTCTTCGCGTCGGCCGGTTCGTCGCCGTCGTCGCCGATGCGCGGGCAGACGACGTAGGCCTGGTGGCCGGCCGCCACCTCCTCGCGCACGCGCTCCCACGCGCGCGCCAGGAAGTGGGGTTTGTCGGCGGCCGGGACGACATGGCTGGCGATGGGCGAGCGGCCGGCCGGGAGCTGGTCGAGGACGGAGGTCTCCAGGTCGCCGAAGACGGTCATGGCGACGGTGCGCGGGATGGGCGTGGCCGTCATGACGAGCAGGTGCGGGGGCTGTTTGCCCTTGCCTCGCAGGGCGTCGCGCTGTTCGACGCCGAAGCGGTGCTGCTCGTCGACCACGACCAGGCCGAGGTCGTGGAACTGGACCTTGTCCTCGATCAACGCGTGCGTGCCGATCACGATGCCGGCCTCCCCGGTGACCAGGTCCAGCAGGGCCTGGCGGCGGGCGGCCGCGCCCATCGAGCCGGTCAGCAGCACGACCTTGGTGGCCAGCTCCGAGCCGCCGAGCATGCCCCCCTCGGCGAGGTCGCCCATCATCTCGACGACGGAGCGGTGGTGCTGCTGGGCGAGGACCTCGGTGGGCGCGAGCAGGGCGGCCTGTCCGCCCGCGTCGACCACGGCGAGCATGGCGCGCAGGGCGACCAGGGTCTTGCCCGAACCCACCTCTCCCTGGAGCAGCCGGTGCATCGGGTGGTCCGTGGCCAGGTCGTCGAAGATCTCCTTGGAGACCTTCTGCTGCCCCTCGGTGAGGGTGAAGGGGAGGCGGGCGTCGAAGGCGGTGAGGAGGCCGTCGGGGGCGGGCCTGCGGGGGACGGCCGGGAGTTGGGCGTCGGCGTGCCGGCGGCGGGCCAGGGCGACCTGGAGGACGAACGCCTCGTCCCACTTCAGGCGGGCCCGGGCGTCGGCGATGTCGGCCTTGGTGTGCGGGCGGTGGATCTTCAGCAGGGCCTCGGGGAGGGAGACCAGGCCGCGGCCCTCGCGCAGGGAGTCGGGGAGGGGGTCGACGGCGTCCCGCGCGTCGGGCAGGACGGTCTGGATCGCCTTGCCGATCTTCCAGGACTCCATTTTGGCGGTGGCCGGGTAGAGCGGGATGAGGGCGCCGGCCCAGCTCTCGACGGACTCCTCGGTGTCGGCGCGCAGCAGTTCGTAGGCCGGGTGGGCCAGTTGGAGGCGGCGGTTGAAGACCGAGACCTTGCCCGAGAACATCGCGCGCGTGCCGGGCAGGAGCTCCTTGTGGGGCTTGTGCACGCCGCTGCCGAAGAAGACCAGCTGGAGGCGGCCGCTGCCGTCGGTGATGGTCACCTCCAGGCGCTGGCCCTTGCCCCGGGGGGCCTTGGCGGAGGCGAAGCTGTGCAGCCGGGCGTCGGCGACCTGGGCGACCACGGTGACGTGCTCGTCCATGGGGAGGTCGGCGAGGTGTGTGAGCTGACCGCGCTCCTCGTATCTGCGGGGGTAGTGGTGCAGGAGGTCGCCGACGGTGTGCAGGCCGAGGTGCTCGGCCATCACCTTCGCGGTGGCGGGGCCGAGCACTGACTTCAGCGGTCGTTCCAGTGGTTCGTTCAGCGCGGGCACGAGATCCATTGCACACCACGACACTGACATTGCCGTACAGGTGTCCCGAAACCCCTGGTCAGACGGCTCGTTCGGGCCCTAGGATGGCGCGCCCGGCCATCATCCGCGGTCACCGCCCCACCGGGACCGCCCGACCCCGCGCCGTGCTCCTTCCCCAGCCCGCGGCGCTGCAGCGATGGACTCCCAGACCTCACAGTCATCCCAGGCATCCCAGCAGCCTCATACGTTCCAGGTCGACCTGCGTGGCCTGGTGGACCTGCTGTCCCATCACCTCTACTCCAGTCCGAAGGTCTACCTGCGCGAGCTGCTGCAGAACGCGGTGGACGCCATCACCGCCCGGCGGGCCGAGGAGCCCGACGCCCCGGCGCGGGTGCGGCTGTTCGCGGCGGACGGCGGGCTCCGGGTGGAGGACTCCGGCGTCGGGCTCACCGAGGCCGACGTGCACAGCCTGCTGGCCACCATCGGGCGCAGCTCCAAGCGGGCCGAGGGTCTGCAGGACGTGCGTTCGGACTTCCTCGGGCAGTTCGGCATCGGGCTGCTGGCCTGTTTCGTGGTCGCCGAGCGGATCCGGGTGGTCAGCCGCAGCGCCCGTACGCCGGACGCGCCGCCCGTGGAGTGGACGGCGCGCGACGACGGCTCGTACACCGTGCGGACGCTGCCCCACGAGGAGCGCCCCGAGCCGGGCACCACCGTCCACCTGGTGGCACGGGCCGGCGCCGCGGAGTGGCTCGCCGAGCCGCGGGTGCTGGCGCTGGCCCGGGACTTCGGGTCGCTGCTGCCCTACGACGTCCGGGTCGGCGACGAGGCGGTCACCGATCTGCCCGCGCCCTGGGACCGCGCGTACCCCTCCCCCGCCAACCGGCGCGTGGCGCTGGCCCGGCACTGTCACGAGCTGTTCGGCTTCACACCGCTGGACGCGATCGAGCTGGACGTGCCGCTGGCGGGGATCCGCGGCGTGGCGTACGTGCTGCCGTCGGCGGTCAGCCCGGCGCAGCGCGGCGGTCACCGGGTGCATCTCAAGGGCATGCTGCTGACCGAGCGCGGCGAACAGCTCCTGCCCGACTGGGCGTTCTTCGTGCGCTGCGTGCTGGACACCGACAGCCTGCGCCCGACGGCCTCGCGGGAGTCGCTGTACGAGGACGAGACGCTGGCCGCCGTGCGCGAGGCGCTCGGCGGGCGGATCCGGTCCTGGCTGACGGGACTGGCCGCCGGCGATCCGGAGCGGCTCGCGGCCTTCCTGGCGGTGCACCACCTCGGTGTGAAGTCCCTGGCGCGGCACGACCAGGAGATGCTGCGCACGATGCTGCCGTGGCTGCCCTTCGAGACCACCGACGGGCGGCTGTCGCTGGAGGAGTTCGCCCAGCGCCACCCGGTGGTGCACTTCACCCGGACCGTGGAGGAGTACCGGCAGGTCGCGCCGATCGCGTCGGCGCAGGGCGTCGGGGTGGTCAACGGCGGTTACACGTACGACAGCGAGCTGGTGGAGGCGCTGCCCTCGGTGCGGCCGGGGACCGTGGTCGCCGAGCTGGACGCGGACACCGTGACCGCCCACCTGGACGGCGTCGACCCGGCCGACGAGCTGGCGCTGGCGGGTTTCCTGGCGGCCGCGCGGGCGAAACTGCACCCGCTGGGCTGCGACGTCGTCCTGCGGGCCTTCCACCCGCTGTCGGTGCCCGCGCTGCATCTCGACGATCGGGCGGCCCGGCACGAGCAGGCGCGCGCGCAGGCCGAGGAGCAGGCCGACGACCTGTGGGCGGGCATCCTGGGCTCGCTGCGCGGGAGCGCCCCGCGCGCGCGTCTGGTCCTCAACCATCTCAACCCGCTGATCCGGCGGATCGGTTCGCTGCACGATCCCGAGCTGATCGGCACGGCCACCGAGTCCCTGTACGGGCAGGCGCTGCTGATGGCGCAGCGGCCCCTGCGCCCGGCGGACTCGGCGCTGCTGAACCGGGCGTTCATCGGCCTTCTGGAATGGGCCACACATGGGGAGTCGGCCCAACGGGAGCCGACGGAGGGACGGGCGGCCGACGATGAGTGAGATCACCGACTTCGACTCCCTGCGCCGGGCGATGGCGGAGAACGGCGAGCAGCCGGAGGGGCCGGCCCGCAACGCGCGCGCGGAGCAGTTGCTGCTGGAGGCCGAGAAGCTGAAGATCCCGCTGGCCGTGATCGAGGCGCTCGGGCACCAGCTGAAGGTCTACAACTACAGCTCCGAGAAGGCGAAGATGTTCGTCCCGTTCGCGCGGCTGCTGCGCATGTGGGACGAGCGGCCCGAGGACTTCGACGCGTACGAGACGCATTCGCTGCACTGGGTCTTCAAGTGGATGTCGGCGGGGATGCTCGACCAGCCGCACGTGCCCTTGGCGTCGGTGGAGAAGTGGCTCGGCGAGATGGAGCACCGCTACCGCCTCGCCGGGCACTCCGAGCGGGCGGTGCGCAGCGCCGAGTTCAGCGTCGCCGCGCACGTGGGGGACGTGGAGCGGGCCGAGCGGGCTTTCGCCGCCTGGCTGGCCGCGGACCGGGACACCATGGCCGACTGCCACGCGTGCGAGCTGCACGGGCAGGGCTGGTGGGAGGCGGAGCGCGGCCGGGACGCCGAGGCGCTGAGGGTGTGGGCGCCGGTCCTGGAGGGCGAGTACTCGTGCGCGCACGAGCCGCACACCGTGCTCGCCTCGTCCCTGGTGCCGCTGTTGCGGCTGGGCCGCCCGGAGGAGGCCCGCGCCCACCATCTGCGCGGGTTCCGGCTGGTGCGGCCCATGGAGTCGATGCGGGGCGCCTACGCCGACCACGTCGAGTTCTGCGCGCTGACCGGTAACGAGGCGCGTGGTCTGGAACTGCTCGCGGAGCGGCCCGCGTACTTCACCGACGAGGGGCATCCGCGCAGCAAGCTGGAGTTCCTGAGCGTGGTGGTGCTGCTCATGGAGCGGCTGGCCGAGCTCGGGCTGGGCGGTCAGCGGGTGCCCGGGCCGGCCGGCCGGGAGTGGACCGCCGCCGAACTCGCGGACCATGCGCGCGCACAGGCGCTCGCGCTGGCCGCGCGCTTCGACGAGCGCAACGGCACGCGGCACGTCAGCGAGCGGGCACGCGCGCGGATGGCGCAGCGGCCCCTGGTGGAACGGCTTCCCCTGGGGGTACGGGCCGCGCGCCCGGTGTCCGCCGCGGCCGCGGCGACGCCCCCGGCGCAGGCTCCGGCTCCGGCTGTGGAGTCCGGTGAGCCGGAGCTGGCGGCTCTGCTGGTCGAGGCCCGGCGGCTGTCGGACACCCTCCAGCCGCACGCCGTAGAGGCATGGGCGCGGGTGGCCGAGGCGGCCGCGGGTTCGGAGGGCGTGGAGCTGGAGGCGCGTGACCGCGCGGAGATCGCCGACCACGAGGCGATCGGTCTCGGCGCGGAGGGCGCGGAGAGGTTCGAGCGGGCGGCCGAGCTGTACGCGCGGGCGGGCGACCCCGGGGAGGCTCTGGCGGCACGCGCGCGTGCCGCCTACGTGCGGGCGCTCGCCGGCGAGGTCGACGAGGCGGTCGCCGCGGTGGCCGGCCCCTACGACCGGGTCCTCGCCCTGTACGCCGACGGCGGCACGCAGGTGCCGCAGGCGGCAGGCGTGCTGATGGCGCGGGCCCGGATCCTGATGCGGCGCGTCCACGAGGCCGAGGGACCGGCGCAGGACGCCGTCCTGACGGCGGCGGAGGCGGCCGTGCGGGAGCTGCTGGCGCTGGTGGAGGGCCGGGCGGGAGACGACGTACGACTCGCCGCCCGGGTCGCCGAGGGCCACGCGATGCTCGCCGAGCTGGCGGTGCGGTCGGAGGATCCGGAAGAGGGCGTGGAGCTGTTCGCTCGGGCCGCGGACGAGTTCGTCGCGGCGGGCCTGCCGTGGTTCGCCGTGGAGTACGAGGCCCGGCTGGCCGGTATCGCCCACCAGCTGGACGACATGGTGGAGGCGGAGCGGGCGCTGCGGGCGGCGCTGGAGCACGGCGGACCGTTCCTGGAGGCGGTGGGCCGGGCTCAGCTGCATCTGCAGCTCGCCGAGGTGGTCGGGGGCCGGGGAGAGGCAGCCGAGGCCGCGGAACACGCCCTGGAGGCGGCGCACTGGGCCGACGAGGCGGGCGTGGGCCCGACCTTCGGCGCGTGGGCGCGGCACCAGCTCGGCGGATACCTGGTGCGGCAGGGCCGCTGGGCCGAGGCCGCGGAGGTGCTGGAGTCGGCGCTCGTGGACCTGAGCGCCGAGACGCACGGCGACGGCGCGGTCGTCCAGACGCAGTGGTGGCTGGGCGACTGTCTCAGCGAGCTCGGGGACCACCGGGACGCCGCGGAGCGGCGGCTGCAGGCCGCCGAGATCGCCCGGCACTGGCCCGAACAGCACGACCACGCGACCCTGGCGCACCTGGCCGCCGAGTCGCTCGGCCAGGCCGGCCTGCACGCCGAGGCGGACCGGGCCTACGCGCGCGCGGGCGCACTGTGGCGCGAGCTCGGCAACGTCCACGGCCTGGTCCGCTCGCTGCGGGCCCGCGCGTGGCTGGCGTTGCGCGCCGAGGACGGCACGGGCACGGCGCGCGACCTGATGGCGGCCGCCCTGGAGGAGTGCGCGGACGCGTTCGACGCGGCGCGCGACGACGAGGTGCGCCGGCGGCTCGTCGCCGAACTGGGGGACACCCACCGCCAGTTCGGGGATCTGCTGGCCCGCTCCGCCTCCGAGGATGCCGACGACGACTCGATCCGGGCCGCCCTGGACGAGGCGCTCTCCCAAATGGCCGAGGCCGTCGCGGTGTTCGTCGCCCTGGGCGACAGCGCCCTGCACGCCCGGACCGGCGCGGAGCTGGCGGCCGGTTGGCTGGAGAGCGACCTGGGGCGCCCGGCGGAGGCGGCGGCACGCGCGCGTGCGGTGCTGCGCTCCTACGCGGACGCGCAGACGCGCGCCGGGGCGGGCGCCGACGCCGAACACGGCCGGGACGGTGAACACGGTGAACTCGGTGAACTCGGTGGACACGGCGGCGACCGGGCCGGACAGGGCGAGGACGAGACGGCGCGGGCCCGGCGGGCCGAGGCGGAGCAGTTGTTGCAGGTGGCGGAGGAGCAGAAGGGCCACTGAAGGCCCCCCTGTCCCTCTGCCTCCCTGCCCCCTGCCCCCTGTCCCCCGTCCCCGTGGGCACCGGCTCGCGGGGCGGGCGGGGCTACTCGACGCCGATCAGCAGCAGGGCCCCCTGTCGGCCACCCCGGAACACCACCGTGTCCACCGCGAGGTACGCCTCCCGCACCCGTGCCTCCAGGTGCTCGGCGACGCCTTCGGGGGCCTCGTCGCCCAGCACGAGGGTGACGAGTTCGCCGCCGGCCGACAGCATGCGGTTCAGGACCGTCTCGGCGGTGGCGGTCACATCGGACCCGATGACGGCCACGTCGCCGTCGACGAGTCCGAGGACGTCGCCGGCCTGGCAGATGCCGGCCATGGTCCACGACTGGCGCTCGGCCACGACGATCTCTGCGTGGCGGGTCGCGCCGGCCGCCGAGGTCATCGAGACGACGTCCTCGTCGAAGCGGCGGTCGGGCTCGTGGACGGCGAGGGCGGCGATCCCCTGGACCGCCGAGCGGGTCGGGATCAGGGCGACCCGGATGCCCTCCGTGCGGGCCTGCTCGGCCGCCGCGGCGGCGGTGTGGCGCAGGTCGGCGTCGTTGGGCAGCAGGACGACCTCGCGCGCGTGGGCCCGCCGTACGGCCTGGACGAGCTCGCCGCTGGCGGGCGGCTCTCCGGGGCGCGCGAGCACGGTGGTCGCGCCCGCCTCGGCGTAGAGCCCGGCCAGGCCTTCGCCGGGCACGACGGCGACGACCGCGCGCTGGACGCGCTCGCGGGGCGGACGCTCGCTCCCGCGCGTGTGCGCGTCGCCGACGCCGAAGTGCGTGATGCGGATCCGGTAGGGCCGGCCCGCGTCGACGCCGGCCTCCACGGCGGCGCCCGCGTCGTCGACATGCACATGGACGTTCCACAGGCCGTCGCCGCCGACCACGACGAGCGAGTCGCCCAGGGCGTCCAGCCGTCGGCGCAGCCGCCCCACCGCGGCGTCCTCGGCCTCCAGCAGGTAGATCACCTCGAAGGCGGGACCGTCCCCGTCCTGCGGCCCGTCGCCGCAGTCCTCCGCGCGGCCCTCGCCGTCGCCGCCCGGGACCGTCCCCTCGCGCCCCTCGCGCGCGGGGCCCCCGGACGCGACCGCGGAGAACCCGGGCGCCTCCCCGGTGAACGTCTCCACCAGCGCCGCGAGCACCGCGACCAGTCCCCGGCCGCCCGCGTCGACGACCCCGGCGTGTTCCAGGACGGCCAGCTGGCCCGGGGTCGCGGCAAGCGCCGCGCAGGCTCCCTGGTAGGCGGCCCGGGCGACGATCCCGCAGTCGCCCTCCGTGCCCTGTGCTCCCACCGCCGTCTCGGCGGCGTCCGCGGCGGCCGAGGCGACCGACAGGACGGTGCCCTCGACGGGGTGGGCGACGGCCTGGCGGGCGGAGTCGGCCGCACGCCGAAGGGCCAGCCGCAGTCCACGTCCGTCGGTGTGAGAGGCCTCACCTTCGGCGGCGAGCACCTGGGCCATGCCGCGCAGCAGCTGGGCCAGGATCGTCCCCGAGTTGCCGCGCGCGCCTATGAGCGCGCCGTGCGCCATCGCGCGGGCGGCGTCGGCGAGGGCCGGCTTCCCGGCGGGCGCGGAACCGGCGCCCGCACCGGCCTCGTACCCGGCGAACACCGCCTCGACGGCGGTCGCCGCGGACTCGACGGTCAGATACAGGTTGGTGCCGGTGTCCCCGTCCGCGACCGGGTAGACGTTGATCGCGTCGATCTCCTCACGCGCCCGCCCCAGCGCCGCGAGGGCGAGGCCGCACCAGGTGCGCACCGCGAGAGCATCGAAGAATGTCTGCGGCACCTGCGCCACCTGCGCCTCCCTGGCTGCTGGACTGGACGCAGCGTAGACCCCGGGCGGGGGTCCGGCGGAAAGCGGGCCGGGCCGGTCCTGAGGGGACGGGGGCCGCACCGGGCGGGGGCCGGGCCCCTGAGCAGCCATGGTAGTTTCGTTGTACCGGCGCAGCCGTTGTATGCTGCTCCGGTTGCCCGATCCGCATCGGGCCGTCCCCCTGGCACCGCCACTCAGATCCTAGATCCTGATTCCGGCATGCCGGGATCATCCGTAAGTGCATCTGAAGTCTTTGGAGTGACCCGTGGCTGCCAACTGCGACGTCTGTGGCAAGGGGCCGAGCTTCGGCAACAACATCTCGTTTTCGCACCGCCGTACGTCCCGTCGCTGGAACCCCAACATCCAGCGCGTCCGTACCGTGGTCGGCGGGACGCCGAAGCGCGTGAACGCTTGCACCTCGTGCATCAAGGCCGGCAAGGTCTCGCGCTGACGCACATCCCCCTGCTCTCGAGTCCGCTCGAGCTGGGGGGACCCCCATCGCGCGCGGCCACTGCTGGTTCGCTGCATCGAGCCGGTCCACCTGGTGTGGGCCGGCTTTTTGCTGCGCTCGTGGTCTTCGTCGCGGTGCCCGGGATCTGCGCGCCTGCCAGACCCCGGTGAACGCGCTTCGGCATCCTGGGCGGCCTCGACCTCCGCACCGACGACGGCACGCCCGTCGCCCCGTCGCCCCGGCGGCCCGCGGCCCCGCGCCGCGAACACCTCGTCGAGGACGCGGCCCGGATGTCCGCCCCGCCGCTCGCGTCCTGATCGGGGCCGCGGCCGGGGGGCGCTGCTCGGGGACGCGGGCTACGGGGCCACGACGGGCGGCATGGGCACCGGGGTGGCGGTCGTCGGCGCGTATGTCCTGGCCGGTGAGCTCGCGCTGGCCGGCGGAGGTCACCGTACGGCGTTCGCCGCGTACGAGAACCGGATCCGGGACTTCGCCAGGGGCTGCCAGAAGACCTCGGGCGACGCGGGCCCGTTCCTCGCGCCGCCCACCGAGCGGCGGATCCGCAGCCGGGACCGGATGTACCGGCTGCTCGCCTCCCGCCCGATGTCGGCCTTCCTCAAGCGGATCACCGAGAGGTCGGCGACGAACATCACGCTGCCGCAGTACCCCGGGTGAGGGCCCAGCCGTGGTCCACGGGCCCGATGCCCTCGCCGAGCGCGAACCCGGCGGCGATGGCCCCGGTGACGTAGCTCTTCGCCGCCGTCACCGCCTCCGGCACGGACCGGCCCTTCGCGAGCTGCGCGGCGATGGCCGACGCGAGGGTGCAGCCGGTGCCGTGCGTGTGCCGGTTGTCGTGCCGGGGGGCGCGCAGCCAGTGCTCCTCGACGCCGTCGGTCAGCAGGTCCACGGCGTCGCCGGGCAGATGGCCGCCCTTGATCAGCGCCCAGCGCGGCCCGTACGCCAGCACCGCGGCCGCCGCGTCCCTGAGCTGTTCCTCCGACTCGACCCGCACGCCGGTCAGTTGGGCCACCTCGTCGAGGTTCGGGGTGGCGACGGTGGCCAGCGGGAGCAGCCTCGTCCGCACGCCGTCCAGCGCGGAGGACGCCAGCAGGGAGTCGCCGTGCTTGGAGACGCCGACCGGGTCGACGACGACGGGGGCGTCCGTCGCGGCCAGCAACTCGGCGACGGTCTCGACGAGTTCGGCGGAGGAGAGCATGCCCGTCTTGACCGCTTGGACGCCGACGTCGTCGACGACGCTGCGGTACTGGGCGCGGACCGCCTCCGCGGGCAGCTCCCAAGCCCCCTGCACGCCGAGGGAGTTCTGCGCGGTGACGGCCGTGACGACGCTCATGCCGTGCACACCGAGGGCGAGCATCGTCTTCAGGTCGGCCTGGATCCCGGCCCCGCCGCCGGAGTCGGAGCCGGCCACGGTCAGCACCCGGGGCGGGATCCCGCGGGCGGTCATGACTCCATGTCCCCGAAGTGGTCCCAGCCGCCCTTGCTGGTCCAGGGCGCCCCGTCGACCGTCACCTGGGGCAGCGCGGAGGGGTTGAGCACCTCGCCGATCACCTTCCAGCGGGCGGGGAGTTTCACGTCCGGCGGGAAGGTCGCCACGATGGCGTGGTCCTCGCCCCCGGTGAGCACCCACTGGATGGGGTCGACGCCGACGGCCTGCCCGATGTCGTGCATCTGCGTGGGGATGTCTATGGCGCCGGACCGGATGTCGATGCGGACCTTGCTGGCCTCGGCGATGTGCCCGAGGTCGGCGATCAGCCCGTCGCTGACGTCGCACATCGCCGTCGCGCCGAGAGCGGCGGCCGCCGGGCCCGCGTGGTAGGGCGGTTCGGGGCGGCGGTGGGCCTCCACGAAGGCGCGGGGCGAGCGGAAGCCGCGGGAGAGGACCGCGTACCCGGCGGCGGACCAGCCGAGCCAGCCGGTCACCGCGACGAGGTCGCCGGGCTGGGCGCCGCCCCGGGTGACGGGCTCCTGGTTGCGCAGATCGCCGAGCGCGGTGATCGACACCATGATCATGTCGCCCCGCACGACGTCGCCGCCGACCACGGAGGCGCCCGCCACCTGGCACTCGTCGCGCAGGCCGTCCATCATCTCCGACGGCCACGTCACGGGCAGTTCGGCGGGCACCACGAGGCCGAGCAGCAGGGCCGTCGGCACCGCGCCCATGGCGGCGATGTCGGCGAGGTTCTGCGCGGCGGCCTTGCGGCCCACGTCGTAGGCCGTCGACCAGTCGCGGCGGAAGTGCCGGCCCTCCAGCAGGATGTCGGTGCTGGCCACGACCCTGCGGTCGGGCGCGGCGACCACCGCGGCGTCGTCGCCGGGGCCGACCCGGACCGCGGGGGTGGTGGTGAGACGGGAGGTGAGCTCCCTGATGAGCCCGAACTCCCCGAGTTCACCAACAGTGCCCTTCATTTGCCCTTTGGCCCCTTCTGTACCTGTCCGTGCCCGGTCGCGCATACCCAGTGTCCTCGATACGGTCGAGACAGCCGTCGACTTCTGTCGTGCCCCCGCACCCCGGCGCGCGAGCCGTGGTCCTCGTAGGTCTCCCCGCGGCGCGCGGCGACGCGATACCGTGGCGTTCCTTTTCCCCACATGATCCTCGTGGCCGCCCTGGAGGTTCCGTGGTACAGGCGTACATCCTGATCCAGACGGACGTCGGCAAAGCGTCGACCGTCGCCGAGGAGATCGGCAAAATCCCTGGCGTGGTCCAGGCCGAGGACGTGACGGGACCCTATGACGTGATCGTGCGGGCCCAGGCGGACACGGTGGACGACCTCGGCCGCTTGGTGGTCGCCAAGGTCCAGCAGGTGGACGGGATCACCCGCACCCTGACCTGCCCGGTGGTCCATCTGTAGCCCCCGTCTAACCTTGGCCGGTGAACCTTTTCCGTCACCGGTACCGCCCTGTCCTCGGGCTGTGCGCCCTCGTCCTGCTGATCACGACCGCAGGCTGCTCCTCAGCAGACGACAGCGCGTCGACGGCGGTTCCCAGCCCCGGCGTGAACGCCACGCAGCTGTGCCGGAACCTGGACAAGGTACTGCCGTCGAAGGTGGACGGTGAGAGCCGCCACGATCCCGAGCCCGCCTCCGCGCTGACCGCGGGCTGGGGAGGCTCCGCGATCATACTGCGCTGCGGTGTCACGCGGCCGCCGAAGATGATCGACCCGAAGGTCCCGGAGGGGGCGGACCCGGACGCGGTGGCGGGCGGGGTGAACGGCGTCGACTGGCTGATGGAGAAGCGGGACGGTGGGGGAAACCGCTTCACCACGGCCGGTCGGAGCGCCTACGTCGAGGTGACGGTGGCGAAGGACGCCGACAACTCCTCGGTCCTGATCGAACTGGCCCCGGCCATCAAGAAGGCGATCCCCGAGGGGATCGCCGACTAGCGGGTGCTCCGGTTCATCCGGGGATCACCGCAGACCCGTGGACCTGCGCAGCGCGGCCTGCACCAGGCGGTCCACCAGCTCCGGGTAGCTGATCCCGGTCTCCTGCCACATCTTGGGGTACATCGAGATCGGCGTGAAGCCCGGCATCGTGTTGATCTCGTTGATGACGAACTCGCCGTCCTCCGTGAGGAAGAAGTCGGCGCGCACCAGGCCCTCGCAGGACGCCGCGTCGAAGGCGTCCACCGCCAGCCTGCGGACCTCCGCCGTCTCCTCGTCCGTCAGCGGGGCCGGGACGATCCCGGGGGTGGAGTCGATGTACTTGGCGTCGAAGTCGTAGTAGGCGTGCGCGTCCGGCGGCGGGATCTCGGCCGGGACGGAGGCGCGGGGACCGTCCTCGAACTCCAGGACGCCGCACTCGATCTCGCGGCCCCGCAGCGCCGCCTCGACCAGGATCTTCGGGTCGTGGCGCTGGGCCTCGGCGATCGCCTCGTCGAGTCCGGACAGGTCGTCGACCTTGGTGATGCCGATGGACGAACCCGCGCGCGCGGGCTTCACGAAGAGCGGCCAGCCGTGCTCACCGGCGAGGTCGATGATCTTCTTGCGGGCGCCCGGCTCGTCCTGTGCCCACTCACGCGGCCGGATCACCACGTAAGGGCCGACCTTGAGCCCGAAGGAGGTGAACACCCGCTTCATGTACTCCTTGTCCTGGCCGACGGCCGAGGCGAGCACGCCCGCACCCACGTACGGGACGCCGGAGAGCTCCAGCAGGCCCTGCAGGGTGCCGTCCTCGCCGTAGGGGCCGTGCAGCACCGGGAAGACGACGTCGACCTCGCCGAGCGCCTTGGGCACCGATCCCGGCTCGTAGTAGACGACTTCGCGGTTGGCGGGGTCGACGGAGAGCACCACTCCGCCGTCCCGCGACTCGGCGAGCTCGTCGACGTCGGGCGTACGGCGGTCGGTGATCGCCATGCGCTCGGGTTCGTCGGCGGTGAGGAACCAGCGGCCCTCCCGGGTGATGCCGATCGGCAGGACCTCGTACTTGGTCCGGTCGATGGCCCTGAGGACCGCGCCTGCGGTCACCACGGAGATCCCGTGCTCGGAGCTGCGGCCGCCGAAGACGACGGCCACCCGCGGCTTGCGGACGGGCTGCTGAGGGCTCTGGGGGAGGTTCTCGGTGCTCATATCGGCTTGAGAGTACCCGGTGGTAGGGCCGGGAGGCAGCGTCCGCCCACCGGGTTCGCTCAGCGTCGTTCTGGCTTCGCGCTGCGCGACATCAGCTCCCGCAGAGCGACCACCGGCGGCTTGCCCTCGTGCACGATGCCGACGACCGTCTCGGTGATCGGCATGTCGACGCCGTGCCTGCGGGCCAGATCCAGCACCGACTCACAGGACTTGACGCCCTCGGCGGTCTGCCGGGTGACCGCGATGGTCTCCTGCAGCGTCATGCCCTTGCCGAGGTTGGTGCCGAAGGTGTGGTTGCGGGACAGCGGCGAGGAGCAGGTCGCCACGAGGTCGCCCAGTCCGGCGAGTCCGGCGAAGGTGAGCGGGTCCGCGCCCATGACCAGGCCCAGCCGGGTGGTCTCGGCGAGCCCGCGGGTGATCAGCGAGCCCTTGGCGTTGTCGCCCAGGCCCATGCCGTCGGCGATGCCGACCGCGAGGCCGATGACGTTCTTCACCGCGCCGCCCAGCTCGCAGCCCACCACGTCGGTGTTGGTGTACGGGCGGAAGTACGGGGTGTGGCAGGCGGCCTGGAGCCTCTGGGCGACGGCCTCGTCGGTGCAGGCGACCACGGCCGCGGCCGGCCTGCGGGAGGCGATCTCCTTGGCGAGATTGGGCCCGGTGACCACGGCGATCCGGCCCGGGCCCACCTTGGCGACGTCCTCGATCACCTCGCTCATCCGCATGGTCGTGCCGAGCTCGACGCCCTTCATCAACGACACCAGGACGGTGTCCGGGGCCAGCAGGGGCGCCCAGTCGGCGAGGTTGGCGCGCAGCGTCTGCGAGGGGATCGCGAGGACGGCGAAGTCGGCGCCGTCGGCCGCCTCGGCCGGGTCGGCGGTGGCCCGCAGGTTCGCGGGGAGTTCGACGCCGGGAAGGTAGTCGGGGTTGGCGCGCGTGGAGTTGACCGCGTCGGCGAGCGCGGCGCGGCGCGCCCACAGCGTCACCTCGCAGCCCGCGTCGGCGAGGACGGAGCCGAAGGCGGTCCCCCATGATCCGGCGCCGAAGACGGCCGCCTTCACGGACTTGCTCACTTGCTGTTCTCCCCCTCGTGACGGGCTTGCGCGTGGTTCTCCGCACCGGTCTCCGCCTGGGTGCGGCGACGCTGCTCGATCCGCTCCCGGCGCGGGTCGTAGGGCCTCTCGGGCGCCTTCTCGCCGCGGATCTCCTCCAGCAGGGCGGTGACGGCCGCCATGATGACCTCCGTCGCCTCCTTCAGGAGCTCGGGCGTCATGTCGTGGCCGTAGAACCGGGTGAGGTCCACGGGCGGGCCCGCGAGCACATGGTGGGTCTTGCGCGGAAACAGGTTGGGCTTCTTGGCGTACGGCGGCAGCAACTCGTTGGCGCCCCACTGGGCGACGGGGATCACGGGGCACTTGGTCTGCAGGGCCACGCGCGCCGCGCCGGTCTTGGCGGTCATGGGCCAGCCGTCGGGGTCACGGGTGAGGGTGCCCTCGGGGTAGAACGCGACGCACTCACCGCGCTCCACGGCCTCGATCGCGGCCCGGAACGCGCTCAGCGCGTCCGTGCTCTCGCGGTAGACGGGGATCTGTCCAGTGCCGCGCATCGCGGCGCCGACGAATCCCTCCTTGAAAAGCCCGCTCTTCGCGAGGAATCGCGGCACCCGTCCGCTGTTGTACTGGAAATGGGCGTACGCGAAGGGGTCGACATGCGAATTGTGGTTCACCGCGGTGATAAATCCACCCTCGGCCGGAATGTGCTCCATTCCGCGCCAGTCCCGCTTGATCAGAACCACCAGCCAGGGTTTGCAGAGGACCGCTGCGAAGCGGTACCAGAAGCCGATTCTGCGGCGGGGCACGCGGACACCTTCCTCTAGGACTTCCCGAGGCCTGCTCCTGGACCCGGGGCCGCACAAGTGTCGCCCCGGGCCGCTGGTCTGTCGAGAACACCGTACGCCCGCCTCTCCGGCCTGCGGACGGGCCGGGTGACAATGGCCGCGACGAGAAGAGGGACGGTACGCCGGTGCAATGGAGCTTGGTCATACCCCTGAAGCCCTTGGCGCTGGCCAAGAGCAGGCTCGCGGACACCGCCGCCGACGGGCTGCGCCCAGGCCTCGCCCTGGCGTTCGCCGAGGACACCGTGGCCGCCGCGCTGGCCTCGCCCGCCGTGCGGGATGTGGCCGTCGTCACGGACGACGCCCTGGCCGCGCGCGCCCTGGCGGCGCTGGGGGCTCGGATCGTCCCGGACGAGCCGCGCGCGGGCCTCAACGCCGCGCTGACGCACGGGGCGGCCGCCGTACGGGCAATTCGCCCCGGTTCCCCGCTCGCGGCCCTCAACGCCGATCTGCCGGCGCTGCGCCCGTCGGAATTGGCGCGCGTACTGGACGCGGCCGCCGAATTCCCCCGCGCTTTCCTCCCGGACGCGGCCGCGATCGGCACGACTCTTCTCACCGCCGCTCCCGGCCGCGCATTGCAGCCCGCGTTCGGCACGGATTCACGCGCCCGCCATCGCGCCGCCGGAGCCGAGGAACTCCGTCTCGACGCGGTGGATTCCGTGCGCCAGGACGTGGACACGGGCGAGGATCTGCGCGCGGCGCTCGCCCTCGGGGTCGGGCCCCGGACGGCCGCGGCGACCGCGCGGCTGCTGATCCCGGGGCAGTAGGCTGCCGCCATGCAGGCGACCGCATACACGTACGACCCCGCCACGCGCAGCGGACAGGTGCTGCTGGACGACGGCACACCGATCCCCTTCGGCGCGTCGGCGTTCGACGCGGGCGGGCTGAGGCTGCTGCGGCCCGGTCAGCGGGTGCGCATCGAGACGGAGGAGCGCGGCGACGGCTCCGGTCCCCGGATCACGCTGGTGACGCTGCAGACCTTCTGAGCAGGCTTGGAACATGCCGCGGGCCGGGCTCCGAGAGGGAGTCCGGCCCGGCGTGTGAGTGCCCCAGTCGCCCTATGCCTTGCGGGCGGTGGCCTTCTTGGCGGTGGTCTTGCGCGCGGTCGACTTCTTGGCGGGGGCCTTGGTGGCCGTCGCCTTCTTCGCGGCCGGGGCCTTCTTGGCCGTCGTCTTCTTGGCGGTGGCCGACTTCGCGGTGGTGGTCTTCTTCGCGGCCGGCGTCGCCTTCTTGGCCGTGGCCTTCTTCGCGGTGGTCTTCTTGGCGGCGCCCGTGGTCTTCTTCGCCGTGGCCGTCGTCTTCTTCGCCGTGGCCGTGGTCTTCTTCGCGGCGCCGGCCCGCGTCGAGGGGGAGGCCTTCTTCGCGGCGGCCTTCTTGACCGTGGCGGAAGAACCGCCGGTCAGGCTGCCCTTGGGGGCCTTCTTGACGGCGACCTCGCCGCCGCGCGGGAGCTTCTTCGACCCGCTCACCAGGTCCTTGAAGCCCTGGCCTGCGCGGAAGCGCGGAACGGAGGTCTTCTTGACCCGCACCCGCTCGCCCGTCTGGGGGTTGCGGGCGTAGCGGGCCGGCCGGTCGACCTTCTCGAACGAACCGAAGCCGGTGACCGAGACCCGGTCGCCGGCGACCGTCGCGCGGACGATGGCGTCCAGGACCGCGTCGACCGCGTCGGCGGCCTGCTGGCGGCCGCCCACCTTGTCGGCAATCGCTTCTACGAGCTGCGCCTTGTTCACGTCTTCCCCTTCGGAGACATTAGCCGGAACGAAACTGTTCAAGCTTTTTCGCACGTTAGGCAGATATATACCGCAAATCAAACACGAAACGGGCTAATCACCCTTGTGCCGCAACGAAATCGGCTGCTCCGGAGGCGATCAACGCCCCTCTTCGGGCGTTCGCCCTTCGTCGAGGTCCGCCATGAACCGCTCCAGACGCCTTGTCGCATCGGCGAGATCGTGCTTGGCCGCGGCCGTAATGACCAGCAGCTTCCGGGTCAGCGCCATCCGTACGCCCTCCGGGACTTGCAGTGCGCGCACTCTCGCGTGCGCTTCCTTGAGTTGGTTCGCGACCGCCGTATAGAGCTCGAGTTGGCCGTCGTGTTCCATGCACAGATTGTGCCATCTGGGGCGAGTTGTCGCCCGCCCAGGGGGCAACTGCCGCCTCAGACGGCCGTCCGGGCACTTCCGGCGGTCACGTCCTCATCAGGCGCGTACCCCGGCAACACCCCTCCTAACGTGGGAAGTTGACAGCGGCGGCGAGAGCCCGCAGGGCCGAACGGGTGCAGACGCAGCCGTACCCCCGATCGGTGGGATCGGGGGTACGGCGGGGGTGTCGCGGTGGCCGAAACTCGACCTGCCCGGGGCTTCCCGGGCCTCGGGATCAGACCGGGAGCGTCCTCGGCTTGTACGACGGGCGCTTGGCCTCGTAGGCGGCGATGTCGCCCTCGTTCCGGAGGGTGATGGAGATGTCGTCCAGGCCGTTCAGCAGCCGCCAGCGGGAGTTCTCGTCCAGCTCGAAGGAGGCGGTGATCCCCTCGGCGCGCACCTCACGGGCCTCCAGGTCGACCGTGATCTCGGCCTGCGGGTCCTTCTCGCTCAGGTCCTGCAGCGCCTCCACGGTCTTCTGGTCCAGAACGACCGTGAGCAGGCCGTTCTTGAGCGAGTTGCCCCGGAAGATGTCGGCGAAGCGGGAGGAGATCACGGTTTTGAAGCCGTAGTTCTGCAGCGCCCAGACGGCGTGCTCACGGGAGGAGCCGGTGCCGAAGTCGGGGCCGGCGACCAGAACGCTCGCGCCCTGCCGCTCGGGGCGGTTGAGGATGAACTCCGCGTCCTTGCGCCAGGCCTCGAACAGCCCGTCCTCGAAACCGTCCCGCGTGACCTTCTTGAGCCAGTGAGCAGGGATGATCTGGTCGGTGTCGACGTTGGAGCGGCGCAGCGGGACGGCCCGGCCGGTGTGCGTGGTGAATGCTTCCATGACTGATCAGACTCCAGCGGGCGTACGGGTCTCGGCGTCGGACAGGTCGGCCGGGGAGGCCAGGTGGCCCAGGACGGCCGTAGCGGCCGCGACCTGCGGCGACACCAGGTGGGTGCGACCGCCCTTGCCCTGTCGGCCCTCGAAGTTGCGGTTGGAGGTGGACGCGGAGCGCTCACCCGGCGCCAGCTGGTCGGGGTTCATGCCGAGGCACATCGAGCAGCCCGCGTGCCGCCATTCGGCGCCGGCCTCCTTGAAGACGACGTCCAGGCCCTCGGAGACGGCCTGCAGACCGACCCGCGCGGAGCCGGGGACGACCAGCATCCGCACGCCGTCGGCGACTTTGCGGCCCTCGACGATGGCCGCGGCGGCCCGCAGGTCCTCGATGCGGCCGTTGGTGCAGGAACCTACGAAGACGGTGTCCACGTTGATGGAGCGCAGCGGCTGTCCGGCCTCCAACCCCATGTACTCCAGGGCCTTTTCGGCGGCGAGGCGCTCCGAAGCGTCTTCGTACGAAGCGGGGTCGGGGACGTGGGCCGAAAGCGGCGCGCCCTGGCCCGGGTTGGTGCCCCAGGTGACGAACGGCGACAGCGCGGCGGCGTCGATGACGACCTCGGCGTCGAACTCGGCGTCGTCGTCCGTCCTCAGCGTCTTCCAGTAGGCGACGGCGGCGTCCCAGTCCTCGCCCTCGGGCGCGTGGGCGCGGCCCTCGAGGTACGCGAAGGTGGTCTCGTCGGGGGCGATCATGCCCGCGCGGGCGCCGGCCTCGATCGACATGTTGCAGATGGTCATCCGGGCCTCCATCGAGAGCTTCTCGATGGCGGAGCCGCGGTACTCCAGGATGTAGCCCTGGCCGCCGCCGGTGCCGATCCTGGCGATGATCGCCAGGATCAGGTCCTTGGCGGTGACGCCGTCGGGCAGCTCGCCCTCGACGGTGATCGCCATGGTCTTGGGGCGGGCCAGCGGCAGCGTCTGGGTGGCCAGCACGTGCTCGACCTGCGAGGTGCCGATGCCGAACGCCAGCGCGCCGAAGGCGCCGTGCGTGGAGGTGTGCGAGTCGCCGCAGACGACGGTCATGCCGGGCTGGGTCAGACCCAACTGCGGGCCCACGACGTGCACCACGCCCTGCTCGACGTCGCCGAGCGGGTGGAGCCGGACGCCGAACTCGGCGCAGTTCTTGCGCAGCGTCTCCAGTTGGGCGCGGGAGACCGGGTCGGCGATCGGCTTGTCGATGTCGATCGTCGGGGTGTTGTGGTCCTCGGTCGCGATGGTGAGGTCGAGACGGCGCACCGGGCGGCCGTTCTGACGGAGGCCGTCGAAGGCCTGGGGGCTGGTCACCTCGTGCAGCAGGTGCAGATCGATGAAGAGGAGGTCGGGCTCGCCCTCGGCGCGCCGGACGACGTGGTCGTCCCAGACCTTCTCCGCGAGTGTCCTACCCATCGCTTTCCCTCCGGCCGGCAAAGGAGCACCGGCCCAACTAGAGATCTTGTGGAGGCGACGCCCTCGCCCCTGTAAGCCGGGCACCCGCCGCCAGGCCCGTTGGTCTGCGGGCCGCCATGTCTCCAAGGGTTGCGCGTCTCACGGAAAAATGAACTTGCGTTTCACAGAGTGAGACGGGAGTATCGTTTCATGGACAACAGTAGCGGCGTCGGCGTCCTGGACAAGGCAGCCCTTGTCCTGAGCGCCCTGGAGTCCGGTCCGGCCACCCTCGCAGGCTTGGTCGCTGCCACCGGACTCGCACGACCCACGGCCCACCGCCTGGCCGTGGCATTGGAACACCACCGTATGGTGGCGCGGGACATGCAGGGGCGCTTCATCCTTGGCCCCCGGCTCGCCGAGCTGGCCGCGGCCGCCGGCGAGGACCGCCTGCTGGCCACGGCTGGCCCGGTGCTCACCCACCTGCGCGACATCACGGGCGAGAGCGCGCAGCTCTACCGCCGCCAGGGCGACATGCGCATCTGCGTGGCCGCGGCGGAACGCCTGTCCGGTCTTCGGGACACGGTCCCGGTGGGCTCCACGCTCACGATGAAGGCCGGCTCCTCGGCGCAGATCCTCATGGCCTGGGAGGAGCCCGAGCGCCTGCACCGCGGTCTGCAGGGCGCCCGCTTCACGGCGACGGCCCTGTCGGGCGTGCGGCGCCGCGGCTGGGCCCAGTCCATCGGCGAGCGCGAGCCGGGCGTCGCCTCGGTGTCGGCTCCCGTGCGCGGGCCCTCCAACCGCGTGGTGGCCGCCGTCTCCGTCTCGGGTCCCATCGAGCGCCTGACCCGTCACCCCGGCCGTATGCACGCCCAGGCCGTCATCGACGCGGCGGGCCGCCTCTCGGAGGCCCTGCGCAGGACCGGCTGACGCCGGGGCGGAAGAGCGGGCCTCAACGCCGCGGCACGCTCTTTCCCCCACGGCAGGACAGCCCCACCTCGGGGGCGCGGACCGTGTCCCTGTGCGACATCGCCGCGGGCCCGCGTCCGGCGCACGGCAGAACCGCTACGGCGTGGACCGGTGGGCGAACCGGTCCTTCGCATACCGCCCGCGCTCCCCCAACGGGACCTGCCCGTGCGCGGCCGCGAGGCCGAACGCCGGCATGTCCCCGTAGATCGCCTCGTACGAGCCCTCCGGCACGACGTACGTCTCGTGCCAGATCCCCACGTGACCACGGACCTTCCCGCGCCGCTCCAGGCGGTTGATCTTCGCCCACGCCTCGTGGTGGAAGGCGTCGGGCGCGCTCGCGTAGGCGTACAGCTTCTCCTTGGACTCCCAGTACTGGACGACGTAGTACGTCCGGGGCGAGGCCGTCAGCAGCACCCGGGAGAGCAGTCCGCGCCCCGGGTCCTTCTTCAGCTCCGCCAGCATGCGGAACATGGCCAGCATGACCGGCCCCCATTGATGCACGGCCCAGAAGTGGTTGACGCGCATGCCGATCAGCAGGACGACCACGTCTCCCCGGGCGTCCGCGGTGGTGCGAGTGGCTTCGACAGACATGCTTGGATAGTGGCGCTGCCCAAGGAGAGACGCAAGACATGCGACTGGCCGAACTGAGCGAACGCAGCGGTGTGTCCACCGCGACGATCAAGTACTACCTGCGTGAGGGCCTGTTGCCGCCGGGCCGCCAGGTCAACCGGACCACTTCGGAGTACGACGAGGAGCACCTGCGCCGACTGCGGCTGGTGCGCGCGATGATCCAGGTGGGCCGGCTGCCGGTGACCACGGTCCGCGAGGTCCTCGGCCATGTCGACGACGACTCCCTGGGCCGCACGATGCGGCTCGGCG
The DNA here is from genome assembly GCF_001746365.1 of Streptomyces sp. LUP30. GTDB lineage: Bacteria > Actinomycetota > Actinomycetes > Streptomycetales > Streptomycetaceae > Streptomyces. Next base: position 7,468 of record NZ_MJAJ01000070.1, on the reverse strand, counting down.
CGGCCCTGTGGGCGCTGCCCCAGGTCCCCGAGCCGGACGCGGAGGACGAGTACGTGCGCGCCGCACAGCTGGAGGCGGACGACCTGCTGGGGACGTTGGGCTGGGCGAACGCCCGGCTGCTGACGTCCCTCTCCCCCGCCTATCGTTCGCTGGTGGTGTCGGTGGCGGCGCTGCGGCGGCTCGGCTACGAGTGGGACGCCGAACTGCTCGTGTCCTACGCCCGGTTGATGCACCGGGCGGCCTCGCTCGATCTCGACTTCGTGGAGAAGCGGGAGTCGGAGGCGGAGCGGGTCGAGACGGCGGTGCTCGGCGCGATCCTCGTCGAGCCCATGCTGCAGGCGCTGCACCGCCTGGCCCAGGAGGAGGAGTCGGCCCGGCGGTACGGCTTCGAGTAGCGGGGACACGACGAAGGCCCCCCACCGAAGTGGAGGGCCTTGCCTGCCATGTACCCCCGACCGGATTCGAACCGGCGCTACCGCCTTGAGAGGGCGGCGTGCTAGGCCGCTACACAACGGGGGCGAGGATCTTGCGTTTCCGCAGATCCGAGCTGGTCTACCAGGACTCGAACCTAGACTAACTGAACCAGAATCAGTCGTGCTGCCAATTACACCATAGACCAATGTGGTTTAGACCAGTTTGTACCCCCGACCGGATTCGAACCGGCGCTACCGCCTTGAGAGGGCGGCGTGCTAGGCCGCTACACAACGGGGGCCCTAGCGATCCTGCATCGAGGCGAGCGGGAGCTACCCGAACTCCCCCCGCGGGAAGGATCTGTACCCCCGACCGGATTCGAACCGGCGCTACCGCCTTGAGAGGGCGGCGTGCTAGGCCGCTACACAACGGGGGCGTTGTGGAGATGATCTCCACGTGCGCAGATGAGCTCTGCGAGCTGGCCTACCTGGACTCGAACCAAGACTAACTGAACCAGAATCAGTCGTGCTGCCAATTACACCATAGGCCACTGGAACGCAAGCCCCGAGGGGGATCTCGTTCTAGTTTCGCTCCCCCGGTTCCGGCCTTTCGGCCCGCTCTCCGGCGGCGCAGGAAGAACATTACCCGAAGGTGGACTGCGCTCCAAAACGGGTATCCGAGCCGAGGAGCGCGGGAAGTTCGGCGAGGCTGACGATGCGGTGCCGGCCGGACGGGAGCTCGACGGTGGCCCCGCCTCCGTAGCGGTCGATCCACACCGAGAGAAGACCGGCGTCGGCGGCGCCCCGCCCGTCGATCTCCGGATGGTCGCCGACGTAGGCCACCTCGTGCGGCGGCAGGGAGAGGGCCTCGCAGGCCGCAAGGAAGGCGCCGGCCTCCGGCTTGGAGACGCCGAGTTCCGCGGCGCACAGGATGACCTCGAAGCGGTCGTGGACGCCGAGGACGCGCAGCTTGTGGTCCTGGACGTGGATGCTGGAGTTCGACAGCACGGCATGGCGGTGGCTGCCGGCGAGGGCGTCGAGCACCGGCAGGACGTCGGGGAACAGCGACCAGGCGGCCTCGTAGTGCGTGATGTACCGACGGAACCAGGCGTCCGCCTCCGCGTCGGTCAGCTCCGGCCGCTCCAGGAACGCCCGCACCCGGTCGCGGCGCTGGTCCTCGAAGGTCATCCCGCCCGCGGAGAACCGCGCCCACTGCTGGTCGGTCACCTCCCGCCAGCGCGCGAGGGCCTCCTCCGCGGTGCCGAAACGGTCGAGCAGCCGCTCGGTGGTGAGATAGGACCGCATGCCCTCGCGGTCGGCGGTCGTGTAGTCGAAGAGGGTGTCGTCAACGTCCCAGACCACGGCGCGAATGCTCATGCCCCGACCGTAGCGCGGGCCGGCACACCGAGGACATGGGCGAGTGCCGAGTCCGGTTCACCGGCCCACCTGGACAGCGCCGTGCGGGTACCGGCGCGGGATCCGTATCCGGTCGACGAGAGCGACGCCGACCGAACGTGTGAGGGGCGGCCCCCGGGAATCCGGGAGCCGCCCCTCACACGTGTACCGGCGTTACGCCGCGAGCTTCGCCAGGGCCGCGTCGATGCGGGCCAGCGTCCTGTCCTTGCCCAGGATCTCCAGGGACTCGAAGAGGGGCAGGCCGACCGTGCGGCCGGTGACGGCGACGCGGACGGGGGCCTGGGCCTTGCCGAGCTTGAGGCCGTGGGCCTCGCCGGCGGCCAGGACGGCCTCCTTCAGGGACTCGGCCGAGCTCCAGTCGGCCGACTCCAGCTTCTCCCTGGCCGTGGCCAGCAGGGCGTCACTGCCCTCCTTCATCGCCTTCGTCCAGGACGCCTCGTCGAAGACCGGCTCCGGCAGGAAGAGGAAGTCGACGTTGTCGGTGATCTCGGACAGGACCTTCAGCCGCGTCTGGGCGTGCGGGGCGATCGCCTGCCACTTCGCCTCGTCGAAGTCCTCCGGCGCCCAGGGGGCGACCGGGGCCTTCAGCCAGGGGGCACAGCGCTCGGTGAAGTCCTTCACGTCCAGCAGACGGATGTGGTCTGCGTTGATCGCCTCGCACTTCTTCAGGTCGAAGCGCGCCGGGTTGGGGTTGACGTCCGCGATCTCGAAGGCCGCGGTCATCTCGTCCATCGTGAAGATGTCCTGGTCGGCCGAGAGCGACCAGCCGAGCAGCGAGAGGTAGTTGAGCAGGCCCTCGGGGAGGAAGCCGCGCTCGCGGTAGAGGTTGAGCGAGGACTCCGGGTCCCGCTTCGACAGCTTCTTGTTGCCCTCGCCCATCACGTACGGCAGGTGGCCGAAGTGCGGGGCCCCCTGGGCGATGCCCAGTTCGGTCAGCGCCTTGTAGAGCGCGATCTGGCGGGGGGTGGAGGAGAGCAGGTCCTCGCCGCGCAGGACGTGCGTGATCTCCATCAGCGCGTCGTCCACCGGGTTGACCAGCGTGTACAGCGGGGCGCCGTTCGCACGGACGATGCCGTAGTCGGGCACGTTCTCCGGGGTGAAGGTCAGCTCGCCGCGGACCAGGTCCGTGAAGGTGATCGTCTCGTCGGGCATGCGGAAGCGGACGATGGGGGCACGGCCCTGGGCCGTGTACTCCTCGACCTGCTGCGCGCTCAGGTCGCGGCAGTGACCGTCGTAGCCGGACGGCCTGCCGGCGGCGCGGGCGGCCTCACGGCGGGTGTCCAGCTCCTCCTGGGAGCAGTAGCAGCGGTACGCGTGACCGGCGTCCAGGAGCTTCTGGGCGACGTCCTTGTAGGTGTCCATCCGCTGCGACTGGCGGTACGGCGCGTGCGGGCCGCCGACCTCGGGGCCCTCGTCCCAGTCGAAGCCCAGCCAGCGCAGCGAGTCCAGGAGCTGCTGGTAGGACTCCTCGGAGTCACGGGCCGCGTCGGTGTCCTCGATGCGGAAGACCAGCGTGCCCTGGTGGTGCTTGGCGAACGCCCAGTTGAACAGGGCGGTGCGGACCAGGCCCACGTGGGGGTTACCGGTGGGCGAGGGACAGAAACGGACGCGTACGGGGGAGCCGGGTGCGCTAGCCACGCTTGACAACCTTGTTGGTGAGAGTGCCGATGCCTTCGATGGTGACGGCGACCTCGTCGCCGACGACCAGGGGGCCGACCCCTGCCGGGGTGCCCGTGAGGATCACGTCGCCGGGGAGCAGCGTCATGGCCTCGGAGATGTTGACGATCAGATCCTCGATGGAGTGGATCATCTCGCTGGTGCGGCCGAGCTGGCGCTGGGCGCCGTTGACCGTGAGCTGGACGGTGAGGTCGCTCGCGGTCTTCAGGTCCAGGCCGGTCTCCACCCAGGGGCCCAGGGGGCAGGAGGTGTCGAAGCCCTTGGCCCGGGCCCACTGCTTCTCGCGCTTCTGCACGTCGCGGGCGGTGACGTCGTTGGCGCAGGTGTAGCCGAAGATCACGTCCTTGACGCGCTCGCGGGGGACCTCGCGGCACAGTCGGCCGATGACCACGGCGAGCTCGGCCTCGTGGTGGACCTCCGCGGAGAAGGACGGGTACTGGATGGCGTCGCCGTCGCCGATCACCGAGGTGGACGGCTTGAAGAAGGCGAACGGGGCGTCCGGGACCTCGTTGCCCAGCTCGCGCGCGTGTTCGGCGTAGTTGCGGCCGAAGGCCACGACCTTGTTGGGCAGCACGGGCGGGAGCAGCCGGACCTTGCTCAGCGGCACCTTGGTGCCGGAGAGCTCGAAGTCCGTGAACGGGATGCCCTTGATGATGTCGAGGACGAGCTCGTCCGGCTTGTCGCCCTCGACCGCGCCGAAGGCGACGTTCCCGTCGATGGAGAACCTGGCGATGCGCACGGGTTGGTTGGCCCCTTGACTGAGCTGGCTGGAGTGTGACGCTCCAGGCTAACGCGGAAGGGCGTCCCCGGCCGGGGACGCCCTTGACATCGGCGGACGGCCGCCTTGAGCATTCGGCGGCCGGTGTCCGTATCCCTCCACGAAGATCGGTGAGGATCGTGTGGAGCCACGGGGTGGGTCTACTGCACGACGGAGGCCGCGACCGGGATCTCCATGAGGATGGTGCGCTTGGGGTTGGCAGTCTGGGCCGGGAGGTCGACGGAGTGCTCCGGCTGCTCGGGGAGCTGCAGTTCGTCGGCGTCCGCGAGGTGCGCCAGCGTCGTGCGCCGCGGGTTGGCGATCTTGTGGAACATCGTCGTCGTCTTCACTGTTGTAGTCGACCCTGTCGTTTCCGGGCGCCGGAGGGCCCCTCAAGGGCCCGTTCGCAGGCGCTGCTTGTCGGATTTGCCATCCCTGTAAAACGTCAGGCTAAACACGTGAATCCCGCGGAACGCGTGAAGGTCGCATGATCGGCGTGTGAGTTTGCTCACGAATCCATGGGCAAAACGGTCAATTCAGACCAGCAATCGACCGCAACGAAACGGACATTGACCACCTGAAGCCCATATTCCGCTCCTGATCATCGCGACTGGGACACCACCCGCACCCTGCGGCTTCGCCCACTTATGTCCGCCTTATGTGGGATGGGTTTCTACATCCCGTAACTTGACCCTCACTTCGTGTCACGGATGTCACAGCCTGGCCAACGGGCCTTGTTGGAGATCCTGCACTGTGCTGGAATTCCTCGGACCGCCGCGGGATCGAGCCGGCGCACAGAGGGCGCGTCAGAGCGCCCGGTGGCGGCGAGGTTAGGGGGAGCCGGCGCCGGTACTCACGACCATTCGGGGGGCGTAATTCAGGACGCCCCTCAACACGCCGACACCGTCCTTCCGTTCACGCGGAGGGGCGCCTGGTCCAGAGGTTGCGACGCTAGTGCAGGGACGTTTCAAGAGGGATGGCAGCGCTTCGGCCGAGCCGGAGCCGCACGGCGGGACTGGCCCGATGGCAGTCGGCTCCTCGCCCCAGCACGCCCAGAACCCGGGCCCGGCCGCGTCCGGCGACGGCGGTGAGCGCCCCGGGCGCCCCGGCGCGTCCGCGTCGCCGAGTTCTCCTCCCCCGACTCCGACGGTCAAGCCGCCGACCGGTCCCCCCGGTCCCGGCCCGCGCGTGGCGCTGCGCAACTGGCGCATCTCCACGCGTCTGGTGGCGCTGCTGACGCTGCCGGTGGTCGCGGCCACCACGCTGGGCGCGGTGCGCATCAACCAGTCCATGGACGACATCAAGCAGCTCGACAACATGAAGCTGCTGACGGACATGACCAAGCAGGCCACCGAACTGGCCGTGCAGCTGCAGAACGAGCGCGACCGCTCCGCCGGCCCGCTGGCGCACGGCGGCAAGCCGACCGAGTTCGGCGTCAAGGGCTACCGGGACAAGACCGACAAGGCGCTCATCGCCTTCCAGGACGCCTCGGAGGAGATCGACACCGCCAGCGCGGACGGCAACCTGCAGGGTGTCCGCGACAGCCTCGTGGGTCTCCTCAGCGACCTCGGCAACCTCGCCAAGATCCGCAACACGGCGTACGTCGAGAAGACCAACTCCACCCAGACGGTCGAGGCCTACCACCGTCTGATCACCAGCCTGCTCGACCTGTCCCAGGACATGGCCCAGGCCACGAGCAACCCGGAGATGATCCAGCGCACGCGTGCGCTGGCCGCCTTCTCCTCCGCCAAGGAGTACGCCTCGGTCCAGCGCGCTTCCCTCGCGGCCGCGCTGCCGAAGACCAACCTCGTCTACGGCCAGATCACCGAGAACGACCGGCAGTACGCCGAGGCCGCGCTCGAGAACCAGGACTCCGAGCTCGCGAGCTTCCGCAGCATCTACGGCGACGACGGCGCCGAGGAACTGCTGAAGCCCATCGAGCAGGGCAACCCAGTCATCGAGGAAGCCGACACCTACGCCACCCGCGCGCTCAGCTCCCCGACCGGTCTGCAGTCCCTGGACAAGCGGTCGTACCAGGACTGGATCGACGACAGCACGACCAAGATCTCGCAGATGAACAACATCGAGCACACGCTGCTCGAGGACATGGAGCAGAAGGCGCGCGAGCTGCGCGCCGCGTCCGAGCGCGAGGCGATCATCTCCGGCGCGCTCATCCTGCTGGTGCTGGGCGTGTCGCTGGTCGGCGCGTTCGTCGTCGCCCGGTCCATGATCCGCTCGCTGCGCCGTCTGCAGGAGACCGCCACCAAGGTCGCCCAGGACCGGCTGCCCGAGCTGGTCAAGCAGCTGTCCGAGTCCGACCCGCAGGACGTCGACACGTCCGTGGAGTCGGTCGGTGTGCACTCCCGGGACGAGATCGGCCAGGTGGCCGCGGCCTTCGACGACGTGCACCGCGAGGCCGTCCGCCTCGCCGCCGAGCAGGCCCTGCTGCGGGGCAACGTCAACGCGATGTTCACCAACCTCTCGCGCCGCTCCCAGGGCCTCATCCAGCGTCAGCTCTCGCTCATCTCCGAACTGGAGTCCCGCGAGGCCGACCCGGACCAGCTGTCCTCGCTCTTCAAGCTCGACCACCTCGCGACCCGCATGCGCCGTAACGGTGAGAACCTCCTCGTCCTCGCCGGTGAGGAGCCCGGCCGACGCTGGACCCGTCCGGTCCCGCTGGTCGACGTCCTGCGCGCCGCCGCCTCCGAGGTGGAGCAGTACGAGCGCATCGAGCTGTCCTCCGTGCCGACCACCGAAGTGGCCGGCCGGGTCGTCAACGACCTCGTGCACCTGCTCGCCGAGCTGCTGGAGAACGCCACGTCGTTCTCCTCTCCGCAGACCAAGGTCAAGGTCACCGGTCACGCGCTGCCCGACGGCCGGGTGCTGATCGAGATCCACGACACCGGCATCGGTCTGTCCCCCGAGGACCTCGCCGCGATCAACGAGCGGCTCGCCTCGCCGCCGACCGTGGACGTGTCGGTCTCCCGGCGCATGGGCCTGTTCGTGGTCGGCCGGCTGTCGCAGCGCCACGGCATCCGCATCCAGCTGCGCCCCTCCGACTCCGGTGGCACGACCGCGCTGGTCATGCTGCCCGTGGACGTCGCCCAGGGCGGCAAGAAGCCCCAGCCCAAGCCCGGCCAGCGCGGCGCCAGAACGGCCAGCAGGGCGGCGCCCTCGGCGCCGGCGCCCCGAACGGAGGCGGCGCTCT